>NZ_CP035033.1:0-1200000 GCF_004028275.1 Hydrogenovibrio thermophilus | reverse complement strand
GCCCCGCCACCATCAACTTGCACTTGGCAATCTGCAGGTCCAGCAATTCATTCAAATTGTCGGTCGGCGCTTCCATCAACACATCTTTACCGGCCACACCGATATCCGCCGCGCCATGTGCGACATAAGTCGGCGCATCGGTGGCACGGACAATCAGCAAGCGCACATTGTCGTGGTTGGTCGGAATAATCAGTTTACGGCTTTTGCTCGGATCTTCGGACGGCAAAATATTCGCCGCTTCCAGCAAAGGCAAGGTATCTTTGTAAATTCGCCCTTTCGAGAGCGCTATCGTTAATTGATCAGCCATTATTTCGTCTGTTGCCGTGGCAACGTCCTCTTCATTCGTTTATCAGTTCGCTCGGTAAATATGGGCACCGAGCTTATGGAATTTTTCTTCAATCAGTTCATAGCCCCGATCGATATGATAGATTCGGCTCACCACCGTTTCGCCGTGCGCAATCAAACCGGCGAGAATCAAACTGGCCGAGGCTCTCAAATCCGTCGCCATAACAGGCGCGCCCACTAAATGGTCGACACCCTGGGTGTAAGCGGTATTGCCTTCCACATGAATATCAGCCCCCATGCGTACCAGTTCCGATACATGCATGAAACGGTTTTCAAAGATGGTTTCTTCCACCTTCGCTTTGCCTTTAGCGATGCTGTTCATCACCACGAACTGCGCTTGCATATCGGTCGGGAACAACGGATACGGATCCGTAACAACGTTCACCGGCTTCAACTCGCGGCCACGCATATCCAGTGTAATGGTGTCTTCCGTCCATGAAACATCGGCGCCGGCTTCGGTGAATTTCTCGAGCACCGCGGTCAAATGCTCCGGCACCACATGCGTCACGGTGACACAACTTTTGGTCAAGGCCGCTGCCGCCAGATAGGTTCCGGCCTCAATCCGGTCGGGAATGACTTTATAAGAAACGCCCTGCAAGCGCTCCACGCCGTCAACCACCAGCGTATCGGTATCGATGCCACTGATTTTCGCTCCCATGGCGTTCAAGAAGTTCGCCAAGTCGGACACTTCCGGTTCACGGGCCGCATTGCGCAAAATGGTTTGACCTTCCGCCAATACCGCTGCCATCAACAGGTTTTCCGTCCCCGTTACCGTCACCGGTTCCATCGTGATGTCGGCGCCTTTCAAACGGTCGGCTTTGGCAATAATGTAGCCTTGCTCCACTTTAATGTCGGCACCCATTTTCTGCATGCCTTCAATGTGAATATTAACCGGACGCGAACCAATCGCACACCCACCCGGCAAAGACACTTTCGCTTCGCCAAAACGAGCCAGAAGCGGTCCCATGGCCAGAATCGAGGCCCGCATGGTCTTCACCAATTCATAAGGTGCTTCTTTGGTGGTGATATTGGACGCATCGATTTCAATGTTCAAATGCTCGTCGAACATCACTTCGACCCCCATCGTCGCCAACAACTGAATGGTAGTCGTCACGTCTTTCAGGTGCGGCACGTTCGACAGGGTCACCGGTGTTTCCGACAACAGGCAACCCATCAAAATGGGTAAGGCGGCGTTTTTCGCGCCGGAAATCTGTACTCTTCCAGAGAGTTGGCAAGGACCTTCTATGACTAATTTATCCATTCCTCACTCACTCTGGCAATTTGGTCTTAATCGACAGCGCGTGCAATTCACCCGTAGCGAATTCATCCTTGAAAATGTCGTTTACCATGCGATGACGCTGCAAAGGCGATTGACCTTCAAACGCGGCGCTGGACACTTCAACCGCAAAGTTACAATCTTCGCCACTCATAGTGACCTGCGCATCATCGAGTACCGCTTGGATTTTTTCACGGATTTTTTCTGGAGACATAACAAATTCTTCTTTCTACAACAGCTTGAATTCACGGCCCTTTTACACTCGGACTCAACCGAGCGGCAGACCTCTCAAAATTAATTGCGTATTTTAACGCCTTTGTACAATAAAATCAGATTAATCGTCGTAATCAGCACAAAGAACAACACCGTAATCGCCAAACTCAAGTAAACCGATACGTCGGATTGCTCAAAGAAACCGTAACGGAATCCATCCACCATATAAAAGAACGGATTGATGTGCGAAAACGCCTGCCAAAAATCCGGCAAGGCATGAATCGAATAAAACACCCCACTCAAGAAGGTCAAAGGGATGATAATGAAGTTTTGAAACGCCGCCAAATGGTCGTACTTGTCCGACAAAATCCCGGCTGTCATACCAACCCCTCCCATAATGGCGGCACTCAACACCGCAAACAGCAAAATCCAGCCCGGCGACTGCCAGGCGATGTCAAACCCGACAATGCCCACCACCAACACACCGATGCCCACGGCCAAACCACGCACAATCGAAGCCCCGACAAACGCCAGATAAAACTCGAACGGCGAAATCGGACTGAGCATCACAAACGTCAAGTTGCCGTGCATTTTCGACTGAATCAAGCTTGATGAGGTGTTGGAAAACGCATTCTGCAGAATCGTCATCATCACCAGACCGGGAATCAGAAATTGACTGTAACTCAACCCGGAAAACACCTCGATTTGAGTGACAATCACCTGACCGAAAATCAGCAGATACAACAACGACGACACCACTGGCGCGAAAATGGTTTGCACCGCCACCGAATAAAAACGCCGGACTTCCTTTACAAAAAGCGCCCAACAACCTGTCCAATTCATTTCCACTTATTTCTCTCCCGTCAAATCCAAAAAGACCTCTTCCAGCGTCGCGTCGCGGCTGGTCAAATCTTTCACTGCCAAATGACTTTCCGACAAGGCACTCAACATCTGATTCAAAGGCTTTTCTTTTTCCAATTTGAACATCAAACCATTCGCATCCTGCTCGAGAAAACGTTCTTGCAAAAACGGCGTAAATTGCTGTTCATCGACTTTTTTCGACGACTCCAACACCACGCGCAGATAACGATAATTATGTCGAGACAACAACTCACCGGTGGTTTCCAATGCTTTCAATTCACCGCCTTTGACAATGGCGACTTCTTCACATAAGGCTTCGGCTTCTTCCAGATAATGCGTGGTCAGAATAATAGTATGCCCTTTTTGATGCAGTTCCTTAGTAAACTCCCATAAGGTCCGGCGTAAGTCGACATCCACACCCGCCGTCGGTTCATCCAGTACCAGTACTTGCGGTTTGTGCACCAGCGCCATCGCAATCAACACGCGACGTTTCATACCACCCGACAATTCATTGGTGATGGCATTCGCCTTGTCCGACAGCGCCAGACGATCCAGCAATTCGTCAACCCAAAAACGTTGCTCACGGCTTTTCAATCCGAAATAGCCGCTTTGAATGTCCAGCAATTCGCGAATCGTGAAAAACGGATCGGAAATCAGCTCTTGCGGTACCACGCCCAGAAAACGACGGGCTTGGCGATATTCTTTCTCCACATCATAACCATTCACCAGAATTCGACCGGCAGAAGGCTTGACCAAACCGGCCATACTGTTAATTAACGTCGATTTTCCGGCACCATTCGGGCCCAACAAACCGAAAAAACAACCAGGCCTGACATCAAACGAAACGCCTTTCAACGCTTGCAGTGAGCCATAATCCTTTTGAACGGCTTGAAATGAAACAGCGGCAGCTGACATAAAAATCCTTTTACATTAAATACTTAATAATTGATTGAATTACACGAAAGAAACTTTCTTGAAAAGCGAGTTCAGGCCAATTCAAGCAGGTCTTGTAATCCATACAGGTCGACCAGCACCCGAAGCTCATCCGGCAGGCCCACCACTTTAAGCGGTTTGGACAACCGCGATTGCAAATGCAGCAATAAGGCAAGACAAGTGGAGTCCGCCCCTTTCAAAGAATGACAATCCACCTCCGTAACCGGCGCGGATAGATTTTTCAACCCTTGGTCATAAACACGGGTCACCACTCCGGCATCGACCTGGCCCGACAAGCGAAGTACCTCGCCCTCCAGAACGGCCGCCGTGTCCTCGGATAAATTGACCACTAACAAGCCTCAGCCCTCGTCCAAGACATCTTGATTCGCATTGTTTTTCGCGTTCAAACCGGCGATGACTTCGTCAATACCTTTTTTCTGAAACTCGGATGCGAAAGACTTACGGTAATTCAACAACATACTGATCCCTTCAATGGACACATCGTACAGGAACCATTTTTGATCATTCTTATTCAAATAAGCACGGTAAACCACGGTGGACACATTACCGTCCGCCTGAGTCACTTCGGTCGATACCGAAGCCCGACCAGGACGGGTTTCCACCATTTTGGATACCACGATTTTCGTCACACGTAACTTCAAGATGCTCTTGGCATAGGAACGCAACAAGGTATTGGTAAAGGCTTCGGTAAAGGCTTTCTGCTGACTGGCAGAAGCCTGCTTCCAGTATTGTCCCATGACATAACGTGCCATTTTGGGTGTGTCCACATACGGCAACACATACTCGTTAGCAAAGGCTTTGACCTTCTGCGGATCCGTCTCCAGATCGGCACGTTGTTTATCGACCTCGGACACCACCGTTTCCGACAGTTCCTTCACCATTACTTCCGGATCTTTTTGGTTAATATCCACGGCATAAGCCGTCGATTCCAACGCCAGGGTCAGCAACATCACCGACACCATCAATTGTTTCAACAAACGCATCACTTCGCCTCCGAATCACTGTCCGCGAATTTGGTCAGGAATTGACCGATTAATTCTTCCAACACCAAAGCCGGTTGCACCAAATCAATTTGATCACCGTCTCTCAAATATTCTTCATCCGCTCCTGGTTCGAGGCCGATGTATTGATCTCCCAACAAACCGGAAGTCAAAATCGACGCCGAAGTATCCAGCGGCAACTGGTTGTAGTCTTGGTAAATATCCATCACCACACGTGCCTGGTAGGTGTTGCGGTCCACCGAAATGTTTCCGACACGCCCGACAACCACGCCACTGATTTTCACCGGAGACCGAACCTTCAAGCCACCGATATTGCTGAACAGCGCATTGACCTGATAGGTCGGACGATCCTGAAAGCCTTCGAAATTACTGACTTTCAAAGCGATTACCGCCAGTGAGATCAACGCAAACAATACGAATGCGCCCACCCAAATTTCGATCATTTTCCATCGTGACATAATCATGTACCTTAAACTCTCATGTTTGTTAAGCCGCTCAATTGAACATCATGGCGGTCAAGATAAAATCCAGTCCCAGCACGCCGAGCGAGGAATGCACCACCGTGCGCGTGGTGGCTCGGCTCACGCCTTCCGAGGTCGGCAAGGCATCATACCCTTGGAACAAGGCCACCACCGCCACCAAAACGGCAAAAGCAATCGATTTGATAATGCCGTTGATAACGTCTTCGCGCCAATCCACCTGCTGATTCATTTGCGTCCAGAAAGCCCCTTCATCAACGCCAAGCCAGCCGACCCCGACCATATAGCCGCCTAAAATCCCCATCGCGATGAACATCAGGGACAACATCGGCAACACTAGCAATGCGGCGGTAAAACGCGGTGCGAATACATATTTCAACGGATCGACCGCCATCATTTCCAGGGCCGACAATTGCTCGGTGGAACGCATCAAGCCGATTTCCGCTGTCAAGGCGGAACCCGCCCGCCCGGCGAATAGCAAGGCCGCGACCACCGGCCCCAGTTCACGCAATAATGACAAGGCCGTCATGGTACCGACCGCCTCTTCCGAATTGAAATCGACCAGGACGTTGTAGCCTTGCAGGCTCAGCACCATCCCCACGAACAAACCGGCGGTCAGAATAATCGGCAATGAAAGCACACCGGAGAAATACATTTGTTTGACCAGTAAATCCAAGCGGACAAACGCGGATGGAATCGCCGGCAACAGCGATAACAAAAAGAAAAAGCCACGGCCGAACGCGCCGAAGATGCGAATGAAGCTCTGCCCCGTGGCCGCGAGAAAATCAAAGACCGCGTTCATATCAAATCCTGCAAAAAGGGTTTGGCCGGATAATCAAACGGCACCGGGCCGTCCGGCAAGCCTTGCAAAAACTGCTGCACGTACTCCGATTCCGACGCTAGCAAAGCTTCCGGAGTACCTTCCGCCACAACGCGTCCTTCGGAAATCACGCATGCGAAATCCGCAATCGACAAGACTTCATTCACATCGTGCGACACCGCCACACTGGTCACACCCAAACTGTCGTTCAATTTGCGAATCAGTTCAATCAAGACCCCCATCGTAATCGGATCTTGACCAACAAAAGGCTCATCGTAAAAAATCATATCCGGATCCAGTGCAATGGCGCGAGCCAGAGCCACACGACGCGACATACCGCCGGACAATTCCGCGGCCATAAGATCTTGAGCACCGCGTAAACCGACCGCCTGCAACTTCATCAACACCAAGGGTCGGATGATTTCTTCCGGCAATTTAGTGTGTTCGCGAATCGGAAACGCCACATTGTCAAACACATTCAAGTCCGTCAACAGCGCGCCACTTTGGAACAGCATCCCCATCGTGCGTCGCAACTCATACAGCTTACTTCGGCGCAACTTATGTACATTTTGGCCGTTTACCAGAATGGTGCCCTTTTCGGGTTTTAATTGACCGGCAATCAACTTCAACAGAGTGGTCTTACCGGTACCACTGGGGCCCATAATCGCCGTCACTTTGCCGACTGGGATGTTCAACGAAAAATTTTCAAAAATCTTTCGCGACCCTCGTGAAAAGGTGACATTCTGGATTTCAATCAAGGTTTCCGAGGCCATAGACCGCTTCTGCACTCATGTAAATAAAAAATGGGAAAGCAGATATTAACAAACTTTCGTTTAAACCCAAAGACAATAACACCCTTTTCGGGCCGATACCGATTCAATATTCCACTCAAAACCCTAATAATTCACCGACCACTTTCAGGCTTTTCAACTGCGCGATATCCAGTTTTGGAGAACCGATTAAAAACAAAGCACCCTCGCGGCCCTCCGGCAAAGAGGCCATGAATTGCTTCAACATATCCGCTTGCTGCTTACCGTCTTCCGACAAGGTCGCCACATACCCCATAGGCTCGCCCCACAGAAACAGGCCGCCATACTGCCAGGACCAGCCTCCAACTGAATCCGGCAAGGCATTGTCTGAAACATGCGTAACACGGAAACCCTCCGCCGCCGCCGGCGCTTCGCCATGACACAGCAGGCCATACGCCTGATTTCCAAGATGTGCTTTCAGGTATCGCAAACGTTCGCCATTCACGGCATCCAGCGTTCCTTGCACCTCGAACACAAAATAAAAGGTTTCGTCTTCCAGTGCCTCAGCGAGGTCACCGATATCGTCGTTTGTCCAGCTTTGCCACTCCGATTCCGGCACTAGCACCGCCTGAAAAAACTGGCTATAATAATCCAATCGCCAATCTTCCGGCATATCCTCCGGATAAAAGCTCTCCAGCCAACCGGACTGATTCCAACCGTAAGCCCCGACCATCAAGTTCTCCACCGCGCACTCCATAAACTTTATTTATTTTAATTATAAAAAAACATATAATGGCGACTTTACATTGTTTGACAAAACGAAAAATAAAAAAGACACCCCATGATAAGCAGCCTTATTTTACCATTGATTGTCCTTGCAATTGGACTGGTCCTTCTGGTTTGGAGTTCGGATATTTTTATCGATGGCGCTGCAAGTACGGCGATACACATGAACATCTCGCCACTGATTATCGGGGTCGTCGTTTTGGGCTTCGGAACCTCCGCACCGGAAATTCTCGTCGCCATCCTCGCCTCGGTGGATAACAGCCCCAGCCTCGCCATCGGAAATGTCGTCGGATCCAATATCGCCAATATCGGCCTGGTCCTTGGCGTCACCGCGATGGTATCGCCGATTGTCATCAAATCCTCCCTATTGAAACGTGAATTCCCGATGCTGCTCGTCATCTCGTTGATCGGCATCCTGCTGATGCTCGACAAAGACCTCGACATCACCGATGGTTTCATCCTGCTGACCCTGCTGCTGATTGTCATGACCTGGATGATTCACGCCAACAAAAACATGGCACCAACCGACCCCCTAGCAAAGGAAACGGTCGACGAACTGGAAGATATGCCCAAGTTCAGCCGAGGTAAATCCTGGTTTTATCTGCTGGCAGGCCTGGTCGTTTTGATGATTAGCGCCAAGATGATGGTTTGGGGTGCCGTCGAAGTCGCGGTTTACTTTAAAGTCCCGGAAATGATCATCGGCTTGACCATCGTCGCCATCGGCACCAGCTTGCCGGAGTTGGCCGCTGCCATCACCGCCGCCCGCAAAGGCGAAGCCGACTTGATGATTGGTAACATTCTCGGTTCCAACCTTTTCAACCTGCTGGCGGTCATGTCCATGCCCGCTCTATTGGCACCGTCCGTCATCGAAAACACCACACTCTTGCTGGATTACCCGATCATGCTCGCCCTCACCCTGGCCATGCTGCTGGTGGCGCTGCCACGAAAAGGAAAAGCCGTCATCACCAAAGTCGAAGGGTTTATACTGTTAATGAGTTTTATCGCTTATATGGTATTCCTGTACGTTCGAACGATTAACGGTTAATTTCAAGGAAGATTGAGGAAGATTATGATGTCGTTTACCCCCGAGTTGATGCAAAAAGCCGAAACCGTCAAATTGCTGATTTTGGATGTGGACGGCGTCCTCTCCGACAATAAATTGATTTACGGTGACGACGGTATGGAATACAAGGCCTTCTTCACCCGCGACGGCCACGGTATGGTCATGCTGCAAAAAAGCGGTATCGATATCGGCATCATCACCGGGCGCAAATCTCCCTTGACCACCAAACGCATGCAGGATTTGAAAGTCAAACACGTCTACCAAGGCGTGCCGGACAAGCTCCCCACATTTTTGAAACTGGTGGAAGAGCTCGGGCTGGATTTTTCCGAAATCGCTTACGTCGGTGACGACATTCTCGATTTACCGATTCTCACCCGAGTCGGTTTGTCGGTGTGTCCGGCCGATGCGGATAAAGAAGTGCCGCCGCATGTGGATTACGTCTCGCAATTCAATGGCGGCCAAGGCTGTGTCCGCGAGGTGTGCGAATTGATTTTGAAATCTCAAGACTTGTGGCAAGCCCACATGGACTTTTATTTACGCAAAAAACTCTGATAGAATTCAAGACACCTCTAAGCCACAACGTTATAAGCGTTTGAGGCGCCAAATGACTGATTACGGTGAACGAATTCCAACATGCTGAAAAAACTCCCTTCCGTTCTGATTTTTCTCGCCGCCATCATCACGCTGGTCATCGCATTCAAACAAACCACCCAAAACGGTGACGCCTTGGATTCCAAAGTCGACCCCATACAGCTAAATCATAGCTGGCAGGCCTTTGACACCACCAGTTGGCAAGTGTCCAAACTCAAACCGACCGAATCCCAAACCCGGGTTTACGCCGAAGAAGTGTTTTACCAAAACCAAAATAAAACCAGCACCTTCAAGGCTCCTTACATCATCAAAGACGATTCGGAACAACAATACGTCCTGCAAAGCCAGTTTGGTTCTACCCGTAACGACGATAAAATCACCCTTAAGCAAGCGGTCGTCATTCACTCCTTCACCAAAACCGATCAAGGTGAAAATAGAATTCTGAAAACCGAACAAATTACATATAATACCGTCACCGGCCTATTGACAAGCCCAGTGTATACGGAAATTATTCAACCGAACGCCACCATCAGCGGCATCGGGTTTGAAGCCAACACCGAGACGGGGGATTATCAGTTTCTATCTCACGTCAAAACCCATTACCAACCGGCATCACCGGAAAAAAACGGGGCTCCCGAGTCGCCTTGAATCGGACAACACGAACTATGCAAAAACAGCCGACATTGCTTTCTTATTTTTTCGCCGCACTGCTGTGCCTACCGGCAGCCAACGTCTTGAGTGCCGATTCGCAACCCGAAAATGACGAATCCACCTTACCGGTTGAAGTCACCGCAGACAAACTGGTTTCTCAAGAACAGAAAGGCGAAAGTGTCTATACCGGCAACGTCATCATCACCCAAGGCACCACCGTCATCAAGGGCGACAAGGTCACCCTACACCACCCGGATCGCAAGCTCGCCAAGGCCATCGTCATCGGCCAACCCGCCACGTTCAAACGTTTTTTACCCGAAGAACAGAAATGGGTGAACGGACACGCCGATCAAATCACCTATGATACCGAACAGAAAACCGTTCTATTAGAAGGTGACGCCTATGTCAATCAGGAAGGGCAGAACAGCATTTCCGGCCCGAAAATCTATTATGACCTGACGAAAAAGACCCTTTCCGCCTACGGTGATCGTGACGAAAAACAGCGTGTCAAAGTCATTTTCCAACCGGAAGACGAAGCCCAGAAGGACGCGCCCTGATGGCCCATTTCTACGCACGCAATCTGGCGAAAAGCTACAAACGCCGCAAGGTCGTTTCCTCGGTGGACCTGGATGTTGAAAGCGGTCAGGTAGTCGGCCTGCTCGGCCCGAACGGTGCCGGCAAAACCACAACGTTTTACATGATGACAGGCCTGGTCAAAAACGATGCCGGCGACATCTATCTCGACGACAGGGAAATCAGTCAACTGTCCATCGACCAACGTGCCAAACTCGGCATCGGTTACCTTCCGCAAGAGGCATCCGTTTTCCGAAAGCTGACCGTAGAGCAAAACATTCTGGCCATCCTGGAAATGCGCTCGGAACTGAGTCTGGATGAAAAGCGCCAAAAATACGAATCCTTGATTGACGACCTGCAAATCGGCCACATCACCACACAGCTCGGCCAAGCGCTGTCGGGCGGCGAACGACGCCGAGTTGAAATTGCTCGTGCTTTGGCAATGGAGCCGAACTTCATTCTGCTGGACGAGCCGTTTGCCGGCGTCGACCCGATTTCCGTCAAAGACATCCAAGGGATTATCCTGCACCTGAAAATGAAAGGCATCGGCGTCCTGATTACCGACCACAATGTCCGCGAAACCCTCGGTGTCTGTGACAAGGCCTACATCTTGCACGCCGGCACCATTCTCGCCCAAGGCACCCCGCACGAAATCCTTGCCAACCCGGATGTCAAACGGGTTTACCTCGGCGAAAACTTCAAATAACGTCAGGATTCGACACTCGGTTTTTCACGAAAAGGCCGAATTCGTTTTATGACTCTATGCTATACTGAACTCGAAAAGAACGGGGTTGTAAGACACAGAAAAACCTCAACCAAACATCGCAGAAAAAACAACGACTAAGGAGCGATATCATGCAAATCAACATTACTGGTCACCATATCGAAATCACCGACTCTCTTCGTGATTACGTTTCTGAAAAAATGCAAAAACTGACTCGTCATTTTGACCATGTTACCAATGCGCATGTTATTTTAACGGTAGAAAAACAACAGCAAAAAGCCGAAGCGACAGTGCACGCATCCGGTAAGGACCTATTTGCGGAACACACTTGTGAAGACATGTATGCTTCCATCGACGCGTTGGTCGACAAATTGGATCGTCAAATCATCAAACACAAAGAAAAAATCGGCAGCCACCACCAAAAATCCGGTGGGGTCAAAAACATGACGACGGCTGAAGAAGCTTGATTCATTGATTCTTTCGCTTAAAGGGCTTTTTCAAGCCCTTTTTTATTGCCTGGCACCCTCGATTGTCATCCGCTTGTCATCCTACAAGCGCGCATCCCCGCTAAAATAAGCCCGAATCCGAAAATTAAACCTTTAAATGGTGCTGAATCCGGCTAAAATAGGCCTATCCACAGCTTCGAGAAGATTTTATGTCGCAAATACATCACAGCATAGACAAACTTCAACTCACCGAGCACCTTCACCAAGCCGTCAGCGAACAAAACAGCGAATACATCCAAGAGTTGTTGCACGGACTGGTTCCGGAAGAAATCGCTGAAATCCTCGAAGCCACCCCGCCAAAAGAACGTTACAGCCTTTGGGAACAACTACCCTCCGACGTTCAAGGGGAAGTCCTCGGCCACACCAACGACGAAGTCCGCGCCAGCCTACTCGGCCAACTGGACAAGCACGAAATCGTCGAACTGACCGAAGAGTTGGAAACGGATGACATTGCCGACATCATCCAATCCTTGCCGGAAGAAGACAAAGCCGGGCTGCTGGAAAAACTGCCCGAACAAGAACGGGTTGCGGTCCAGACCGCCCTCTCCTACCCGGAAAACACCGCCGGTGGCTTGATGAGCACCGACTTCATCGCGGTTCGTTCCGACGTTACGCTGGAAGTGGTGATTCGTCTGCTGCGAAAGGTCGGCTCACTGCCCAAAGACATGGTGGATTTGATTGTCCGTGACCGCGACGGGAAATACCAGGGCGCTCTCAAACTGAACGACCTTTTGACGCACGACGGCGAAACCCTGGTCAGTGAACTGGTCGACCCGAAGCGTTTTGCCATCAAGGCCCTCACGCCCGACAAAGAAGTGGCCAACATTTTCGAGAAAAACGATTTGATTTCCATTGCCGTGGTAGACGAACGCAACCATGTTCTGGGCCGCATCACCATCGATGATGTGGTCGACATCATCCGTGAAGAAGCCGAACGTACCCAAATGGCCAGCGCCGGTCTCGACGATGAAGAAGATTTGTTCGCCCCACCGCTTCGTTCCGCCAAGCGTCGTTCTTTCTGGCTAGGCATCAATTTGATTGCCGCCAGTTTAGCGGCCACGGTCATCAGCCTGTTTGAAGCCAGCATATCGGAAATCGTCGCTCTGGCGATTTTAATGCCGATGGTGGCCAGCATGGGCGGTGTGGCCGGCACCCAGACCGCAACCATCGTAATACGCGCTCTTGCCACCGGTAAGCTCGGTGCGAAAAACAGTCGTAAATTGATTGCAAAAGAAACGCTGGTCGGGGTATTGAATGGCTCACTCTGGTGTGTACTCACCGGAATAGCAGCATGGTTGTGGTTTCAAAATGGATTTTTGGGCGCGATTTTCGGCGCGGCGATGCTGATTAACTTAACGGCGGCGGCGTTGGCGGGCGCGGTGATTCCATTGATTTTGAATAAATTGAAAATCGATCCGGCATTGGCGACGGGCTTGATGTTGACCACCGTCACAGATTCGTTGGGGTTCTTTGTCTTTCTCGGGCTGGCAACGATTGTGCTCGCCGCTTAAAGCATATCCACCATCATCGACGGATCGATGGAATATAGATAAGAAGAAACCAAAATCATCAACAAGACGACGAACGTAATCATCTTGAAGTGCGATTTCTTCGGGTTCCGAAAAATATACTCTCTTCGTTTAAGCTTCATCATGCTCTCAACATCCTTCTCTGACCGGTTTCATCTAATAAACGTGTTTTTCGGGCCGAAAGTATGAGCTTGTCGTTGCTTATCTAAACTTTCTTTGCAACCCGGCGGTCTTGTCCTCAGAGACGAGATCCGTGGCTTTCCGTCCCTGCTTCACAACAGGTTTGGCCATCTTTTTATCCGTTAATTCCGTGCTTTTTGACACAATTTCGTAAAATTAACTACACAAACCATACCACATTTTTGCAAAGAGTCAAAATTTTTTCTAACGAATCAATTGGTTACGAATTGGAATTCAAATAAACATAACTAGGCCTGGTCATTTCTTTGAAACCACAGCGTTTTATGGATACAAAATTTGAAGCACCCGATTCAATAAATATCGGGGGGAACATTTGGAAAGAATCGCAAAAGCCCGCTTATAGCGGGCCGAGTTATCGAAATAGAATGAATCAGTGTTCGCGCGTGGCGACAAATTGCAGGTTAGGCCAACGCTCTTCCATCAAGGACAGGTTGACACGTGTCGGCGCGATGTACACCAACTGGTCGGCCGCATCGTAAGCGACGTTCTCTTTGACTTTGTCGAGGAACTTATCGATTTCCGCTTTATCGCCCAGCACCCAACGTGCCGTGCTCACATTCACCGGCTCAAACAAACAGGATACGTTGTACTCGTCTTTCAATCGTTGCGCCACCACTTCGAACTGAAGCACCCCGACCGCCCCGAGAATCAGGTCGTTATTGGCAATCGGTCGGAACAACTGGGTCGCCCCTTCTTCAGAAAGCTGCGTCAAGCCTTTTTGCAGGGCTTTCATTTTCATCGGATCTTTCAACTGGGCACGGCGGAACAATTCCGGCGCAAAGTTCGGAATCCCGGTGAACTTCAGCGCTTCACCCTGAGAGAAGGTATCGCCGATTTTAATGGTGCCGTGGTTGTGCAAACCGATGATATCGCCCGGATAAGCCACCTCGGCCTGATCACGCTTATTGGCCAGGAAGGTAATCGCTTTGGCGATTTTGACATCCTTGCCGATACGGACATGCTTTAGCGTCATGCCTTTTTCGTAGCGCCCGGACACAATGCGCATAAACGCCACACGGTCACGGTGTTTCGGGTCCATATTGGCCTGAATTTTAAAAACGAAACCGGTCAATTGTGGCTCGTCGGATTCCACATAACGCTCGTCAGTGCCGCGCCCAACCGGTGCCGGCGCATAATCGGCAAACCCATCCAATAATTCTTGAAGCCCGAAGTTATTCACCGCGGAACCAAAGAAAACCGGGGTCAATTCCCCTTTCAGGAAACGCTGCAAATCGAACTCATGGCTCGCACCTCGCACCAATTCGATTTCCTCGCGCAATTCTTCCGCCTGACCGCCCAGCTTGGCATCCAACTCCGGGTTATCCAGCCCGGCGATCAACTCACCCTCGGACGCATTCAAACCGTCGGCGGATTCGAACAAACGTACCGTATCGTTATACAAATGGTAAATCCCTTTAAAACGCTTGCCCATACCAATTGGCCAGGTCATCGGCGCGCACTCGATTTTCAGTACGTCTTCGACTTCATCAAGTAACTCAATCGGCTCCTTACCTTCGCGGTCCAATTTGTTGATAAAAGTCAAAATCGGCGTATCCCGCAAACGACACACTTCCATCAATTTGATGGTGCGGTCCTCGACCCCCTTCGCCACGTCAATCACCATCAGGGCGGAATCCACGGCGGTCAGGGTACGATAGGTATCTTCCGAGAAGTCTTCGTGCCCCGGCGTATCCAACAGGTTGATCATGACATCGCGATACGGGAACTGCATCACCGAGGACGCAACGGAAATCCCTCTTTCTTGCTCCATTTTCATCCAGTCGGAGGTTGCGGCGCGGTCGGTTTTCCGGCTTTTAACGGCACCGGCCATCTGAATGGCGCCCCCGTAAAGCAACAGTTTTTCCGTGACTGTGGTTTTACCCGCATCCGGGTGGGAGATGATCGCAAAAGTGCGTCGTTTGTTGGTTTCAAGCTGCAGGGACATAACTTCTTCTTGGCTTCTTATCGCTTATTGCTGTCGGGTTGTTTAAGTTCTATTTCGATACCCGATGGCTAATTAGGTCCAAACACTAAAAACACCAGGCCTGGTAGTTTTGGTTATTCAACGGGTCGAATGTGCGACGGATTATACCCGATTAGCGTTTTGATTCCTAAAGGTATTCGATATTCAAATGCGCGGTAAAGGTGACGGAAAGCATTTTTGACGGGCAAAAAAAGAGGGCTTAAAAAAGCCCTCAAAATAATTTCCCCCAGTGTGGTATTCCCACGTCAGAAATGGGAAAGGGGAAATTCAGTTGCACTCTGAACAAGGTAAAAATTTGATACACATTCCAAGCGAGCGATCTTCCGAAGGGAAATTCGAACATTTCAATTCGCAACGAAAAATGGTTAAACCAAAAACGAATTGAACCGGATCGATTCGCTTAACAGAATGAAGCGTCAGAAATAAACGGAAAACAGGAATATGAAAAAGGAAGACTTAAGCAGCTTGCTAAAAGCTGTGACCTGAACGGTCTGAATAAGGCAACCCGGCCATCTCCGAGAGATCCGTGGCTTTCTGTCTTCGCCTCGCGACGAATTTAGCTTTATCAAATTAAGATGGTGAAATATTAAGACATCGAAAATAAAAACACAACGTTTTTTTAAAAAAAATTTACTCTTTTAGGGCACCTCGATTAATCCCCAATGAATTCTGGCAACGCCAAGTTTGTCAGATCAAGGCGTGAACGTGAAGGAATGTCTAGACCTTGCAAACGTTCACAACGCAGAACTGACGAACTTGGCCAAGCCCCTTCGGGCGGGGCTTAAAGACCACTTCTTCGTTGTTACGACTCTTAGCCATAGAATGACTAAGGCCGGCGAGTCGCGCCTAGAATAAGTAGCCTTTAAGTCCCGCAGAATTTTATTCGGGGTTAATCGAGATGCCCTTATTTTCGCAACAATACTTAAACGTTTTTCAGACCAAAAATCACGCCAGCATTTCGAACTTATAGCCCACGCCGTATACCGAGTGAATCAGCTCCTTATCGGTCAACTCTTCGGCCAGCTTATGGCGCAGTTTCTTGATGTGACTGTCAACGGTTCGATCCGACACCACGCGATTATCCGGATAGATACTGCCAATCAATTGGGTACGGGAATAAATACGACCGGGCGACTCGCTCAACAGCTTCAAAATGGCAAACTCCACCAATGACAACCCCACGGTCTTACCTTGATAACGCACTTGATAACGTTCCTCGTCCATTTGCCAGATGTCGTCGTTCAAGTGTTCATTATGGTTCGCACTGCGCCGAAGCAGGGCCTTAACCCGCGCCAGCAGTTCCCGAGGGCTGAAAGGTTTACACACATAATCGTCTGCACCGAGCTCCAAACCGAGAATCCGATCGATTTCTTCTACCTTGGCCGTCAGCATAATAATGGGCACTTGGCTGAAGGCGCGCACTTCTTTACAGATTTGCAATCCGTCCTTGCCCGGCAACATCACATCCAACAACACCAAGTCCACTGAATGCTTTTTCACCCAATCCACGACGTCCAAACCATTGTCAATCACCTTTACCTTAAAACCGCTGTCTTCAAGGTATTCCTGCACGATATTGGCGATTTTGATTTCATCTTCCACCACGAGAACCGTTTGTGCTGTCATGTTGTTTCCTTTTTTAAAGCGGTAAACGTACCGTTACTTTGATGCCGCCCAGCTCGGATTGACTGGCCGATACCTCGCCCTGGTGCGCCTGAACAATTTGCTGAACAATCGCCAATCCAAGGCCCGCCCCACCGTGCCGACGGCTGCGTGACCCTTCGGTTCGGAACAGGCGTTCAAACAGATGCGTCAAATCGTCCGGTTCAACGGTCGGAGCCGAATCGGTGATGTCCAACTGCACATGTTTGGCGTCGCAAATCAGCGCCACATCGATTTGCCCCGGCTGTTGATCTTTATCGGCTTGCACCGCATCGGTATAAGCGATGCTGTTCAACAGCAAATTGGTAATCATCTGCTGCAAGCGGGATTCATCCCCGTTGATTTCACACTTATCCGCCGGCAAGGTCAAGGACAGTTTCAAGCCCTTCTCCTGAATGGCACCTTCCACTGTTTCCAGCGAACGCGACAGGATTTCCTTGAAGGACACCCGGTTCATTTTGTAGTGCAAACCACCGACATCATTCAAGGTCACCTGATAAAGATCATCCACCAAGCGGTTCAACAACATCACCTCTTCGTAGATTTGCTGGAGATTACGTTCCGTTGCAGGACGAATGCCGTCTTTGATGGCTTCCAAACTGCCTTGCAACACCGTCAAAGGCGTGCGTAGTTCATGGGAAATATCCGCAATCCACTGATTACGACTTTGCTTACTTTGCTCCAAGGTCGCCGCCAAATGATTGAAGTCCTGCTGAAGTTGCCCCAGTTCGTCGGAACGGTTCTGTTTCAACCGCGTCGAGAAATGCCCTTGCGACAGACGGCGCATCCCGCGTGTGATTTTCCGAATCGGTATCAGGAAATGGCTGGCGAACGGCAACAGGAACAACAGAGCCAAAAGGGTGACCAGAATGGCACCCCAGGTAAAAATAAAGGACTGATTCTGAGCAAACTCAATATCCGACTTATCGGTCAACTCTTTACGGTGATTGTACCCCAGGTGCCCCGCTTCCTCGCGATCCACACGGATACACTCCACCATTCCGTTTTCCGTCGGCGGCGGCCCGACAATCAGCTCGCCATCCTTACTCATCAAACTGACGCGGCTTTCGAATTCATCGGGATGAATTTTCAACAAAGTCGGGTATTCACGCTCCAACAGAATGTCCATCGGAATATAGGTATGTGTCAAATCCACCCGGTGCGAGGCCGTCAGCAAACGTTGCCAGACACCCAAATCAATGTCTTTGGTGTCGAAGATGCCCTTTTCGTCCATATAGACTTCGATGTTGTTTTTCAAACGTTCCAAACGCAACTGGTCACGTTTATCGACGTATTTGACCATGGTGTCATGCAACAAATACTGGTTGCTCCACACCATCGCACCGAGCATCAGAAACCCGAAGCTCAGCAACACCAGAATCAGTTTAAACCTTAAGGAAATCTTCATCGGAAACATGCTAGAACACGCTTATTCTTGCGGTGCTTTACGCCCCAACATACGCATCAAGGTGGCATCCTTATACACAAAGTGATGCTTCCAGGCACCGGCAATGTGCAACAAAATTGCCGCTGGCAAAATGAATTGCCCGGCAATGGCGTGCACCGCTTTGGCGATTCCGCCGATGGTTTCGTTTTCCGGCACGATTTGCGGCATGATGAACCAACCGAAGACCGACACTTCATGTCCGCCGGCATTGGACATCATCCAACCGGACAACGGCATCAAAATCAAACCAAGGTACAAAAAACCGCGAACGATATGCGCCAACACTTCTTCGGAACGTTTCGAGGCAATTACCGCCGGGTTTGGCGAGACCTTCAACCAAACCAAACGGATCACCACCAGCCCAAGCAGAATCACCCCCAAGGCCTTATGAATGTCATACAGTTCGAATTTCCCCGGCGACTTCGGCAGTCCGGCCATGTAAATCCCCAAAGCGATCAAGCCAATAAATAACAGTCCACTGATCCAATGGTTGGCTCGAGTCACTAAACCATAGGCGTCCGCCGAATTTTTCATGCTCATCTATTCTCTCTCCGAATGATGTTAGAAGAGAGCCTTACTCGAAATGATTTCACGGCTAAAAATGGCTAAAATCCGCCTTCTCTTCGTTGAAAAACTTGCGAATAGCTTGCTATTCGCTGCGTTTTCCGTCTTGATTAGACAAATTTTATCTCATTTTTAGCTCGCGTCTCATCCGTTCAAAGCTCTCTAGAAGGGTTAAACTGGGTTAACGTTGTATTTTACGCGATTATTTCGAATCATCAGTATAGGTTTCGATTGTTACATAAATGTGCAAAGAGTATGAAGCCGCGCCCACACCGCCGTTCAGGCCTGGCGACTTTCCGTACAGTCTTCTAAAAAACTCAAAAACCGTTCCGAACAAAAGTCGTTTTCGGTACACTATGCCCCATTGAAATCAAACTTTTTTCGACCATGTTTTATACCACCGAACGCGACAAAATGCGCCAGTTTTACGCCGATACCTGGCGTAAGGCTACCCAAAACGACCCCTTGGACGCCATGGAAACCCGTGTGGCCCGAGTGATTGAAATGCACCCGGAATACCATGCCATGCTCAACAACGAGAAACATCTGGGCAGCGATTACCTGCCGGAAATGGGCGAAACCAACCCATTTCTGCACATGGGCATGCATTTGGCGCTGCAGGAACAGGTAGCCTTGGATCGCCCGGCCGGTATTCAAGCCGTTTACCGGCAACTCGGTGAACAACTGGGCGATGTTCACGACACCGAACACGCCATGATGGACTGCTTGGGCGAATCGCTTTGGCAAGCCCAACAAAACCAGGGCATGCCGGATGAAGACGCTTATTTAAGCTGTTTGCAAAATTTACTGAAATCCTAATTGGGAGCGCTTATGTCAAACGATGCCAAACCACAGGAAACCGTACCGGCAAAAAGCCGTTTCGAACCGTCGCGCCAGCCGCCTTTGAGGCGTGCCCTACGCAATGCGATACTCATTGCCCTCGTCGTCGGCATCGTCACCCACCTTCAAGACTCCACGCCGCAGGAAAGCTTGATGTCGGCGCTGTTCACGCTCGTTATCGTTCTGCCCGCCTTGTGGTTGTCTTATGGTTTGACGCAAAAAATGCTGGCCCCGTCCGACGAGCAGAAACCAAGCGATTCCTAACAGAAGTTCCTAAAACGGCCAGGCCTGGCCATTTTTAAGACAACGCACAAGGATGTTCCCATGACCGACACAAATGCAATGCCTGACACGGCGAGTTTCAGCATCATTCAATCCAAAGGTTCTTTGGATTGGTCTTACCCGCCGATGATTCTTGCCAGCAGCGCGGTGGCCATGGGCAAAGACGTGGAAATCTTCTTCACCTTCTACGGCATCAACTGCCTGTTGAAAGACACCACCCGCCTCAAAGTGTCCCCGGTCGGCAATCCCGGCATGCCGTTGAAAAGCCCCATCGGGCCCAATTGGCTGCAAACTGTTGACTGGCGCTTTCTACCGGACATCGTCTGGTCGCTGCCTGGCATGACAAGCGCCGCCACCTGGATGTTTCACCGCACCCTGCAGAAACACGGCCAACTGCCTTTCGATGAAATGCGCGCCCTCTGCCAGGAACTTGGCGTTAAATTCACCGTCTGCCAGATGAGCATGGAACTGCTCGGCTATCAGCCGGAAGACTTAATCGACGGTTTGGAATTTGCCGGCGCCGCCACCTATTTTGCGCAAACCCCACAAGAACAAAGTCTGTTCATCTAATATTGAATTTCATTCATAGAGAGCTTTGCACGAGTAGGACGCGAAGAAAAAATGAGAGAAAATTTGGCTGATTGAGGCGGAAAACTGGCTAATAGCCCGCTATTAGCCAGTTTTTCAACAAAAATCAGACGGATTTTAGCCATTTTTACTCGTGTATCTATCTCGTGTAAAGCTCTCTCATACTAGCTTGAATTAAATTTAATTGATAAACCACATCAAACCTTTTAATATTTGCCCTTCAGGTGCGCGGCCATTCGCATGGATGGCAACGCGTTAAACGGGAAACTGGTGCGAAGCTCACGTTTAAGTGATCTTCCAATCCAGTGCTGCCCCCGCAACGGTGATAGAGAAAACCAGACCCCATGCCATTGAAGCATTGCTTTGAGAAGGCGTCTGCGAATTGCTCTTCAGCCCGGATACCGGCCTGACAGTAAACGACAAAGATGTCACCAAACCGATTGCGGTGGGCAATACGGCAGGTATTTCTAGGCTTCGTTCGCAATGCTCCTTTAGCAACGACCCTTTATCTGTTTTTACGGCAACCCGTCTGATGCGGCCGCCGTAAACCGTTTTGCCTTCGTTATTAGAAATCTCCTTAAAGAGATTTCAAACCCGAATGTTTCATGAATTTGTGCTGAGATTGCGCAGGACATTGGCTTCACAAGGAAATTTCTGAAGAAGTGTCGTATCAATGATTACGACCGACTGAAGAAATATTGCTTGTGGAATCAAGGAACCAGCAAGGTCAGTGTAAATTTGTGGAATATTCGGGTTCTGATCCAAACGAAGGAACTTTCCATGACCCCTAAAGTAACATGCAAACTCAGTCCAATTTCGATTGGCCTGGCTTCCGTGCTATGCGCCGGCCAACTACAGGCGGCCGAAACTCAATCGCTCGATAAAATCATCGTGTCCGCAAACAACACCGACCAAAGCGCTCATTCGGTCACCGCCGATTACGATGTCATTACCCGACAGGAAATCGAAGAAAAACAATATAAAACCCTGGCCCAAGCGCTGAAAACTGTGCCGGGCGTCACCGTCAAAAGCAATGGCGGTTATGGCACAACCACCTCCATCTTCATGCGTGGTCAAAGCAACAACGCCACCTTGATTATGGTGGACGGCATTGAAATGACCAACCCGATGGGCACCGGCGGCGCCATTATTTCCTCCTTGCTGTTGGGCGATGTGGAACGCATTGAAATCATCAAAGGTCCGCAATCCGGTGTGTGGGGTGCCAACGCCTCGGCCGGCGTCATCAATATCGTCACCCGTCAAGCGCAAAACGTAGCGCAATTCAGCCTGGAAGGCGGCACTTACAACACCCAACGTTTGAATACGGTCTTGGGGGCTTCCAGCGATAAAGCCGACTTCCTATTCACACTTTCAGATCTTTCCACCGACGGCTTCTCGGCCGTACGTCCATATCATCATTCCAACGACGGTTTGGAAGACGATGCCTTCCAACAAACCGACGTTTCCATGAAAATCGGACTCAAACCGGTGGCCGGTCATCGTCTGGAAGCCTTTTTGAAAAACACCAGTTCTTCCAGTCAATATGACAGCAGCACCAATCCGGATGCGGCCGGAACCTTTTATGAAAGCGACTACAGCAACACCATCAAAAAACTGAGCTATCAATACGAGCAAAATGACCTCAACGCATCGATCTACTGGCTGGAAAACGAAATCGATCAATATAATGACGGCCAGCTCACCGAATACGGTGCCAAAGGCCATTACGAATACGCCGCCAATCAACGACTGGCCGCCAGCCTGACCTCTAAGGAGTTCGAAGGCACCAACAGCTCCTCGGGTGACACCAGTCGCTATTACAACACCGGCGTGGCGCTGAACAACACCAACCAATTCAACGGCAACCGTCTGATCATTACCGAAGCCCTGCGTTATGACGAATTCAGCAAATTCGACAACAAAGTCACCGGAAAGGTCGGCATTAAAAACTACTTTACCGCGGACATTTACGCCAGCGCTAACGTTGGAACGGCCTATAACGCCCCCACACTCTATCAAGTGACCTACGGTGCCACTCACGACCTGCAACCGGAAGAAACCGAAGCCTACGACATCACTCTGGGCGCTTACGGCTTGGAAGTGACCTATTACCAAACCGAAACCAAAAACCTCATCAATTACGGCGGCACCTGGCCGAACGATTACTACGAGAACCTGTCCGGCAAATCAAAATTCAACGGCGTGGAAGCCTCCTACCAAACCGATATCAAGGCCATTCACACCGACTTAAAACTCGGTTATACCTACCAAAGCGCCAAAAACGACGACGATCAATGGCTCAGCCACCGTCCGGAACAACAAGCGTCATTGCAAATCGACAACTACAGTTTGGCCGGGTTACATCTGGGATGGGAAACACGTTACATCGGCACCATGTACGACAAAGTGGATAAACAAGGCGCTCAAATCGGCGAATACTTCGTCACCGACCTCACCGCCGATTACGCCCTCAACAACCATTTCACCCTGTACGGAAAAGTCTTGAACCTGTTCGACGACGATTACACCAGTGCCGTGGCCAGTTACGAAAGTGACGGCACCACGCCCGCCTATGTCTATGGCAATGGCGGCACACAAGTGTCGTTCGGTTTGCGAGGGACTTTCTAGCCGATGTCCGCGCGCTGTTTGATGGTTCAAGGTTGCACCTCCGATGCCGGCAAAAGCACGCTGGTCGCCGGGTTGTGCCGCCTCTATGCCCGGCGCGGCCATCAAATCGCTCCGTTCAAGCCGCAGAATATGGCTTTGAACAGCGCCGTCACGGAAGACGGCGGCGAAATCGGCCGTGCCCAGGCATTGCAAGCCCAAGCGGCCGGTGCATCCTTATCGGTACACATGAACCCGATATTGCTGAAACCCAACAGCGATACCGGCGCTCAAGTCATCCTGCAAGGGCAAGCCATCGGCCAGCTCAACGCGCAAGACTATCATCGCTACAAACCCCGGGCCGCCAACGCGGTTTGGGTTTCCTTTCAAAAGTTGTCCGACCAATACGACACCCTGTTTGTCGAAGGCGCCGGCAGCCCGGCCGAAGTCAATCTTCGACAAGGCGATATCGCCAATATGGGCTTTGCCGAACAGGTTGATTGCCCGGTCATTCTCATCGCCGACATCGACAAAGGCGGCGTGTTCGCTCACATCGTCGGAACGCTGGCGTGTCTGACACCTTCTGAAAGGAAACGCATTCAAGGTTTTGTCATCAACCGCTTCCGCGGTGACATCGCCCTGTTACAAGACGGGCTCGACTGGCTCGAAAAACGCACCCGAAAACCGGTGCTCGGCGTCCTGCCCTATCTGCACGACTTAAAACTCGATGCCGAAGACGCCATTGCAGTGGCCGATGTCACCGACACAAAAATCACCAGGCCTGGTGGTTTTCAAGATTCGGCCAATCACAGGTTCAAAGTCGTCTGCCCGCTGTTGCCGCACATCGCCAATCATACCGATATGGACCCACTGCAATGGCACCCGGACATCGACTTTCAATGGATCAAGCACAATGAAGCCATTCCCCCTGCCGACCTGATGATTCTGCCCGGCAGCAAAAACGTGGCGTTTGACCTGGCCTGGCTCAAACAACAAGGCTGGGAAAACGCCCTGAAACGCCACCTTCGCTATGGCGGTAAAGTCATCGGCCTCTGCGGCGGGTTGCAAATGCTGGGCTATAAAATCTACGACCCGGACCAACTGGAATCCACCCAAACGGAAATGAACGGTTTCGGCTGCTTCCAGTACGAAACCATCTTGAAACCGCGCAAACAGTTGAAACGCCATTCGGGTCATTTGAATTTCGGGGCCAAGGCCCCGATTTCCGGTTATGAAATCCATCAGGGCGAGACCGATTTCAGCGGTTACGCACCGGCCCTCAACTGGGAATACGATCTAAGGGACGGTGCCCTTTCCAAAGACAACCAAATCCTCGCCACCTATTGCCACGGCTTATTCGACCATCCCGAAGGCCAAAAAAGCCTGTTAGAATGGGCAGGGTTAAGCGACGCCGCCACTTTCCATCTGGACCAGCACCGGGAAACCCAACTGAACCGCCTGGCCGACACCCTGGAACAGCATTTGGACATTGAAAAAATCGACAGTATCTTAGGACAGAAAGCATGACCCACTCAGCCACAACCGACAAGCGGAACCAATACCACAAAACCCGCATGGAGCGTAAAAAAGCCCAAATCGATGCTTCTATTGCCCGTGCTCAGGACGAAAAAGGCGTGTTGCTCGTCATCACCGGTAACGGCAAAGGCAAATCCACCTCCGCTTTCGGTATGGTGGCCCGCGCGCTTGGCCACGGCTTGAACGTCGGCGTTTGCCAGTTCATTAAAAGCCGGACCGACACCGGAGAAGAAGCTTTTTTCAGCGCCCATCCCAACTGCGAATGGCACGTGTTAGGCGACGGGTTCACTTGGGACACCCAAAACCGCGAACAGGACATCCGCACCTCCCGAAAAGGCTGGGAAGTCGCGATGGGCATGCTCACAAACCCACGTTACGACTTGGTGGTACTGGACGAACTCACCTACCTGCTCAGTTACGACTACCTCGATCAAGACACCGTACTGGATGCGCTTCTGGCCCGCCCGGAAAACCAACATCTGGTGGTCACCGGCCGGTCGGCACTGGCGGAACTGCGCGACATCGCCGACACCGTTTCCGAGATTCGCGATGAAAAACACGCTTATACCGCCGGCATCAAAGCGCAAAAAGGCGTCGACTACTGATGCTTTCGCGGCACACGAGCTGGATTCCCCTGCTGTTCGGCTTTCTGATTTATGGTCAGGCCTGGCCTATTTGGGCGGCTGACGGTGCGCAACGCATCATCTCCTTGGCGCCGCATTTGACAGAGCAAGTCTATAGCGCCGGAGCCGGTGACAAGCTGGTCGGCGTCATCGACTATTCCGATTACCCCGACGCCGCCAAAACACTCCCGTCAGTCGGAAACTTCGCCCACTTGAACATCGAGAAAATCGTCGCCCTCAAACCGGACTTGATTCTGGCCTGGCAGTCCGGCAATCGCATGAAAGATTTAGACAAACTCAAACAACTGGGCCTGAACGTCTGGACAACCGATACTCACCGTCTGTCGGATATTCCCCGCCAAATCCGCGCCATTGGTCAACGCGCCGGAACCGAGTCGCAGGCAATCCCCGCCGCGCAAGCCTTGGAACAGACCCTGACCACACTGAAATCACGCTATCAAAATACGCCGGAAATTCGCGTTTTTTACCAAATTTGGGCCAAACCCTACATCACCATCAATCGTGATCAGTTTATCAGCCAAGGGATCGCGCTTTGTCATGGCCGCAATGTGTTTGGAAACCTGCCCAGCCTGTCGGGCGAAGTGAGTTTGGAAAGTATTTTGAAAGCCGACCCGCAGGTGATTCTGCTGGGCGGTTACCCGGAAAAACAGACCCTCTGGCAGCAGGCCTGGCAAAAAGTCCCCGGCCTGACCGCCGTTGAGAAACATCAAATTTACCCGATGGTCAGCGATTGGTTACAGCGCCCGACGGCGCGTTTCATCAACGCCTTGCCGGAGGTGTGCCAAACATTGGACAAGGCTCGGGTCGCCTATGGACTGAAGGGTTACAACTAAGAATCGACGTTAGGAATCGGCTGACATTTGACCGACAAAGAAATACAGCATGTAAGCGGCGTACATGACGACCATGACAATACTGAACAAAGTGATGGGACGAATGCCTTCGTCCTTGATTTCAATGCCCTGCGACGCCAGTTTTCGACGTCGGAAATGACGTTTCAACATCCAGTAAACGAAATAAATCAACGCCAGCACCGTCAGGATATTCAGCAACTTCCCCATGCGTTAAGCCTCGAAAACCGCTGACGCCATTTTGGCACGCACCCGCACCAAATCCGCTTCGGTATCCACACCGACGCCGGCATCGCATTCCGCATCCAATACCAGAATACGCTCGCCGTGCCACAGCACCCGAAGCTGCTCCAATTTTTCCACCTGTTCCAAGTCACACTCCGGCCATTCCACATACCGCTTCACAAATCCGGCACGATACGCGTATAAACCGATATGGCGCTTATAGGCCCAATTGGCGGGCAAGGTCTTGGACTCGGCGCCAAAGGTGTCACGCGACCACGGCATGGGTGCGCGCGTGAAATTCAACGCAAAATTCTGGCAATCACGAATCACCTTCACCGCATGCGGATCAAACACGGTTTCCACATCTTCAATCGGCTCACAGAGCGTTGCCATCAAAGTATGCGGGTGGCTTTCCAGCCCGGCCGCCACTTGATGAATCAACGCCGGTGGCAACATCGGTTCGTCGCCCTGAACATTGACGATAATCTCATTTTCCGACAACCCCAACTGCGCCACCACTTCGGCAATGCGTTCGGTGCCAGACTGATGTTGATCGGACGTCAGACAGACTTCCGCCCCGAACCCTTCGCACACGGCTTGCACCTGTTCACACTCGGTGGCGATTACCACGCGTTCGGCACCGGATTTCTTGGCCTGCATCCAGGTCCAGGCAATCATTGGACGACCGTTGATTTCCATCAAAGGTTTTCCGGGCAAACGGGAGGATTCAAAACGGGCGGGAATAATGACAGTAAACGACATAGGTTGCGGCGAGTCTCTCAATAACAAAGCAAAGCGTTCGGCTTTGGATTAACGTTTCAATTTGATGTAGTGTTCTTTTTCTTCCGGCGTCAATTCGCGGGCTTCTTCTTCCAGCATAATCGGAATGCCGTCGCGAACCGGGTACGCCAGATTGGCGGCGGTCGAAATCAACTCCTGCTTGTCCTTATCAAACTGCAAGTGGGTTTTGGTCACCGGGCAAACCAGTATGTCGAGTAATTTCGGATCCATAAAATCTCTTAGCCTCTTTTAAGCGTGAACGGTCAGCTGGGCTGGCGGCAGATTTCAAATCGTGAAATCATAATGCCCCAGCCGTTGAAACAGACGATGCGTAAAGTCATCCGGGCATTTGGGGCGCAATTCGAGATACCACCAGTTCGCCTGTGCGAATGCCCGACATTTTACCGCATCTTTCTCGGTCATAAGCAAGGGTTTTGAACTTTCGAAGGCGGCAAAATCATCCGGTTGGAAAGCATGATGGTCATCAAAGCCCTGCGTGTCCGCCTGGATACCCAAGTCCGCCAGTGTACTGAAAAAACGCTCCGGCGATCCGATACCGGCCACGGCATTCACTCGATCGCCTTTAAAGGCTTGCAACGGCAAGGTCATTTCCGGCTTCGCCACCAACCGGAATCGATGCGGCACCAGCTCCATCACCGTACTGGTATCGGCCTGAAGCTCGGCCGCATCGCCGCCGTTCCAGACCACATAATCCACCAAGCCCAATCGCTTTTTCGGCTCCCGTAACGGCCCCGCAGGCAAACACAACCCATTGCCGAGCAGACGTTGCGCGTCCATCAACACGATTTCAATGTCTCGCGCCATGGCGAAATGCTGCAAGCCATCGTCACTGATAATCACATCCAACTCATGTTTCGATTCCAACAAGGCAATGGCTTCAGGACGGCTTGGCGACACCGCAATCGGACATTGCAACGAATGCGCCAGCAATACCGGCTCGTCGCCCACCATCGCCGGATCGGAATGCTCGGTGACCCACTGCGGCCAATGGCGCGATTGCCCGCCATACCCCCGGCTAACGATGCCGTAACGAATCCCGTGGGCTTTCAGCTCACGTCCCAGCCATTGGATAAACGGCGTTTTACCGGTGCCCCCGACCACGATATTGCCGACCACAATCACTTGCGCCCGGCTGCGGCGAATCGGCGGTTTGCGCACAAAACGCGACAAACGGTAAGCGGCCACGCCACACGTCAACTGGCTTAACGGCCACAACAGTGCCGTTTTCCAAGATCGTGTCGGGGGTTTCATCCAGAAATCCGGCCAGCTCATTCTTACCCTTTCTCTCTTCTATCCGTTGACTATTGGTTTCATTGATCGATTATCCAAACCGTTTTACGATTACTGCCCGGCTTTATCACGCGTTTCGGCAAACGCCTCGCACTCGTTGGCATACCAACGCGGACGTGCTTGCCGTGCGCTATTCACAAAGTGCAAAGACGACGGGTGAATCCGTTCGGAATCGAGGGTTATTTTATACTGAATCGCGCCGCGACAGGCAGTATTTCGCCAGGGAATCCCCTGCGCCTCTAATCGCTTCAACACCGTTTCGGTTGGAAAATGAAACCGATTGGCAAAACCGCTGGAAAACACTACTTCCTGCGGTGACACCGCGTTTAACCAGGCCTGGGACGTCGACGTACGGCTGCCGTGATGCCCAGCCACCAGTAAATCCGCCTGCAATTCATCCTCATAGGCCGCCACCAGCGGTTTTTCCATACGCTCGGTCAAATCCCCCGGCACCAAGACGGTTCCCACACCATTGGTGACCCGAAGCACACAAGACGCATCGTTATCGTTCGTCGGCTGCGGCAAAGAATCGGCCGGAGACAAAATTTCAAACCGTACACCGGAAAACGACCAGGCCTGGCCGTTTCGGCAAGGTTGAAACACCGCTTGCTCCAGTCCTTGATTCAATACCTTCGCCTGGCCGGACACCGCCTCTGTCACGGCCATATCCTGCAATAACGATGCCACGCCGCCGGCATGGTCCGAATCGGAGTGGCTGACAATCAACAGCTCCAGCGTCGAACGGTTTTGCGATTTCAAATAGGGTAACAGCGCCAGTTTCGCGCCGTCCATTTTGTCACTCCAGCGCGCGCCAGTATCGTACACCACGGTGGCGGTTTCGGTTTCAAACACCAACGCCTGTCCCTGCCCGACGTCCAACACCGTCACCCGAAATTCGCCTGGAGCCAACACCGGCTTGAACGGATGCCACAGAAAAACCACCGTCAGCCCGACCAACGCCACACCGCCCAACCATTTGCGTTTCTGACCGTCGACAGTTCGTACGCCGGCCGTCCAGAAAAACACCGCGTATAACAACACAATTTGCCAGGCCTGAAGCTGACCGATCACCCAAAATCCCAACCGGTCGGAAATCCATTGCAGCGCCCACCACAAGCCGCTCCAAAGCTGGTCGTTCAACCACATCAGCCCATGCGTCGCAGTGTCGGACACAAAACTGACCAACACCGTCAAAAACAACAGCGGCAGTCCCAACAAACTCACAAACGGCACCGCCAGCAAATTGGCTAGAAAGCTGCCCAAAGCGATCTGGTGATAATACCCGCCCAATGCCGGCGCCAACCCGACGGTCAGCCCCAGTTGAATCCACAGCAGCTTTTGCCAGCCTGGCGCCCGTTGCACCGTCGGCGAACGCAACACGGTAAAAATAATCGCCACTGCGGTGAAGGATAACCAGAACCCCTGGCTCAACACTGACGGCGGATGCCACAGCACAATCAAAAACGCCGCGAGTGCCAACGCCGACCAAGGCTGGAATTTTCGGCGAATCAACACGAACAACAGCACTGTCACCACCATCAACCAGGCGCGCTGCGTCGGAATCGAAAAACCGGCCATCGCCATATAGAGTGTGGCCATCAGAATGCCGCCCCAACTGGCAAAGACGATTTTCGGCGTGTGCCACCACCATGCCCAATTCGTCCAACGAATTCCCCAACGCCAGATCCAACCGAACAAGGCAAATCCCAAACCGGCGATAATGGCGATATGCAAACCGGAAATCGCCATCAAATGGATGGTGCCGGTACGTTGCATTATGCGCCAATCTTCAGCCCCGATATCGCTTTTATCGCCGTCTATCAGCGCCTGAAACACCCCTTGAAACGGGGACTCGGCGAACAGCCGCTGCAGATGATCCGCCAGCTCATTACGCAACCCGAAAACACCAGCCTCGGACAGTCGGACCGGCGCGACGCCTTTATCCAGCACATAGCCATAGCCTTGCACGCCTTTTTGGAATAGATAGGTTTCGTAATCGAAAGCCCCCGGATTCAGGCTGGCATGGCGTGGTTTTAACTTAATTTGAAAACGCCAGACCTCACCGCTTTTCGGCACCGTCTCGGCGTCATACCAACTCAACTGAACCGTCGGTTGCCAAAACGACCAGGCCTGGTCAAATTTAGAGCTTTCCTCCGTCAGGCGTTGCAGTTCAAACAGAAACTTCACACGGGAAGCTTGCCCCTTTTCGGTCAGCACAGTCACCTGCGGCAGATCCACCACTTTTCCAACGACGGTAACCGGCTTAAAATAAATCGCGTTTGGTAACCTGTCTGTCAAAAAAGAATGTGAAAATACCCAGATATAGCCAAAAAGAAGGCCTATAATAATAGGGCTGATAACCGCTATAAGGACGTGATTGACCGGTTGTTTCAACCGAGCGAATCGAAAGATTGCCCAGCCAGACACCAATCCCGCAAATAGCCAGACAAGCGACCAGCCACTCGGAAAGGTCCCAAGCTGATAAAAGGCATAAACACAGCAGACAAAACCCAGTACGAAGTAACGAAACATATGCCGAAGAAGATATTTAAAAAATACGCGCCCAATCCTGACAAAATCAAAAACATGAAGGGACTCGGGTTTCTGGCGAAATGGATCGGAAATCCCAACCTATGGCACATTCACCGCCACAGCACCGCCAAGGCGTTTGCCAACGGTCTTTTCTGGATGTCGATTCCCATTCCGTCGCAAATGGTGACCTCTGCGATCACCGCCATCCTGATTCGTGCCAACCTGCCCTTGAGTGTCGCACTGGTTTGGATCAGTAACCCACTCACCATGCCACCCATTTTCTATTTTAATTACCTGGTCGGCACCTGGATACTCGGCACCGAAGCCGAAGCCTCTCTGCATTTTGAAATGAGCTGGGACTGGATTGTCACCACCTTAGACGAGCTCTGGCTACCGCTTTACCTCGGCAGCATCACCGTCGGCACCGTTCTCGCCGTCACCAGCTATTTCGGACTGCACTTATTCTGGAAAATTCATGTACGCCGTTCCTGGGAACGCCGCATGCAGCAACGCCGCGCCAAAGCGGCGCAAGAATCCTGAGGCGACCTTAGCCGCCTAAGCCGATTCGGCTCCGCAACGACCAACACCTCAATGATGGTGGTCGGAATCCTTCTCGTTCATTTTTTCCAATGATTTCATCACTCGGGCATTGATACTGCCTTCCGGGAAGGTGCCGTCTTCACGTTCCTCACCCACCGGCATATCGGTCAGCAAGCCCAGCGCATCGTCAATATGGCTCATGGCATACACATGGAAATCGCCCTTTTCCACCGCTCCGCGGACTTCGGCGTTCAGCATCAAGTGCTTGGTATTGGCTTCCGGAATGATGACGCCCTGCTGCCCAGTCAGACCACGGGCCTTACAGACTTTGAAAAAACCTTCGACCTTTTCGTTCACCCCGCCAATCGGCTGGATTTCACCGAACTGGTTGACCGAGCCGGTGACCGCGATGTCCTGGCGTAACGGTACTTGTGACAAAGACGAAATCAAGGCCAGCAATTCCGCCGAAGAAGCACTGTCGCCCTCCACACCGTCATACGTCTGCTCCATCACGATGGACGCACTGAATCCGAGCGGCTTCAACTTCATATAACGACCACGCACATACCCGGATAGAATCAACATCCCTTTGGAATGAATCGGCCCGGCCATTTCGATTTCGCGCTCGATATCCACCACACCTTCATCGCCAGCGGAAGCCTGAGCAGTGATGCGCACCGGCTGTCCGAAAGACTGGCGCCCCACCGTCAACACGGTCAAACCGTTGACCATGCCGACATGATGGCCGGATACCTTAATCAACACTTGCTCTTCGATAATCGCACGATGGTAGTAATCTTCCATCAACCCGGTATGGAAATCCCGTTGCAGGATGGTGTCTTCGATAATTTCGCGGGTCACCTCGCCCTTATCATGGGCACGGGCAAACGCATTGGCTTCGGCCAGGACATCGCGCAAAATGGCTTTATTGGTGTACAGACGCCCTTGCGATTCCACCAAACGAGACGCGTATTCAATCAACCGTTCCAGCGCAGACGGACGCACCGGCAAATCTTCCCAGGCCTCGACCTCGGAAGCCAATTGTTTCGCCAGCACCAGTTCATGCTCCGGTGTGCGCTCCAACTCGACCTCGAATTCCACCTGCACCTTGAACAGGCGATTGAATTGCGCATCGATTTCCTGCAACGCATAGAAATGCTGCGCCTGACCAATCAACACTAAGGTCACATCCAACGGATAATCCGGTAAATGGTACGGCACGACACTGCTGGAAGACGGAATTTCAAACGTCAATCGCTTACTCATCAAGGCCGCTTTCAGGTGCGACCAGATTTCCGGGTCTTTCAACACCGACTGCACGCTCAACATCAGAAAGCCGCCATTGGCTTTTTGCAATAACCCGGCCTGATGGTTCATCGCCAGAGTCAAGGTATCGGTCGCATTGGCGCTGGCCGAATTGATGGTGTAACCGAACAGTTTCGGCATGGTCGCATTCTGCTCGTAAATCACCGGGGCGTGTTTTAAACCGGAATGATCGATCAGCAGGTTCACCTCGAACACCGACATGCCGGACTGCTCCGCCAGCAATTCTTCCATCGAGGTCTGCGCCGCGCTGGTGACCTGCTCGGCGGACTGGTCCCAGAACAAATGCAGCTTAGAAACAATCGCTTCTTTCAACGAATCCAGATAGTCTTTGATTTTCGGGTTTTCACCGAATTCCATTTTCAAGGAATCGACCAAAGGTTCCAAATGTTCATTGGCCACCTGAGTATTCAGTTTTTTGCCGGCGTCCATGAATTCATGCTGCAGGAATGGGAAATGGGTCAACCCTTTATTCAAGGCCTCTTCCACCTGATCCAAACCGTCCATGAAATAACGTTGCAACGGTTCGTCGAGTTTTTTCAAGTCCGCCATCCGCAAACGTTCGCCTTCCACCACCGCGAATAGAACGAAATTATTTTCGTTCTGCTGCACTTCGATATTCAAGGACTCCGCCAAATCCAGCGCCGGCTCCAAGGCACTTTCCTGTTTCTGGGCCAACTCGTTTTCCAACTGCTGGTTTTTTAGCTGATAGGCATGGCCGTCAAACACCACCGGCAACTGGGTTTTCAGCTGGGTAATCAGCTCTTCCACCGCCTGCTTGAAACCGTGCCCATGTCCGGCCTGGAAATACAGGTACTGGGTTTTATTGGCTTCGCTGAAATCCGACACCAAAACAACGTCCTGTGGAATGTCCTTTCGCTTGGCCGCTTCGCGCAACATCGATTTGGTCATGCCGATGCGCCCGACCCCCGGTTCGCCCATAATGAAGATATGGTTCTGATTGCGCTTCAAATGCAACCCGAAGTTCAGCGACTGAAATGCACGCGGATGAAAGCGTTGCATGAATTCCTTGGTATCGGATTCGCTGACGTGAAATTCTTCGGAATTGATTTGAGTAAAACGGTACAGCTCAGGTGCAGATAATTTACGCATAGATGTGAGTTATATTATGGGTCCCACCGCATGAAACGGCTTTCCGTAGGTTGATATAAACAAGCGGGCGTTTCGTCCGAAACGCCCGCTTGAAAGGCCGAGATTTTTTCTATAAACGTTATTATAGAAGATACGCCCGAGTTTTTTGAAAAAGCCGCCGTCTTTCTGCAAGACAATGCATTTCAAGACGGCTGATGGCCTCGTTAAAACTCTTCTCGTGGTGGATTGGCGTGGATTTTATGAATCGACAAATCCGCGCCTTGATACTGGTCTTCATCGCTCATGCGCAACGTCATCAACTTATTGACCAGCCAATACACGATGAAACCGCCAATCAAAGCCACACCCACACCGGCCAAGGTGCCTAGAATTTGCGACATCATGGCCACACCGCCCAGGCCGCCCAAGGCAGTGCTGCCGAAAATACCCACCGCAATCGCGCCCCAAACGCCGCACAAACCGTGCAACGGCCAGACACCCAACACATCGTCCACTTTCAAAGTTTTCTGTGTCCAAGTAAAGGCTTTCACAAACAAAGCCCCCGCCACCAAACCGATGACCAACGCGCCCAACGGACTGACCACGTCGGAACCGGCACAGATGGCCACCAAACCGGCCAAAGGTCCGTTGTGAATAAAGCCCGGGTCTTTATCGCCCACGACCGTCGCCGCTAGGATACCGCCGACCATCGCCATCAGAGAGTTCATTGCGACCAACCCCTGAATGCCTTCGACGGCTTGTGCCGACATCACATTAAAGCCGAACCAGCCAACCGACAGAATCCAGGCACCCAATGCCAAAAACGGAATGCTGGACGGCGGATAAACGTGTTGCATTTTACCTTGTGCGTTATAGCGATTATGACGGGCACCCAGAATCAAAATCGCCGCCAAGGCAATCCAGCCACCCACCGCGTGAACGACAATGGAACCGGCAAAGTCATGGAAAGGCGCACCATAGGACGATTCCAACCAGGCCTGGAAGCCGAAGTTACCGTTCCAGGCCATGCCTTCGAACAACGGATAAATGAACGCCACCGTCAAAAAAGTCGCCAACAGGACCGGATAGAAACGGGCGCGCTCGGCAATCCCGCCGGAGACGATGGCCGGAATCGCCGCGGCAAACGTCATCAGAAAGAAGAATTTCACCAGCTCGTAACCGGATTTTTCGGTCATGGCCTGAGTCAATTGACCGTCCAGGTTGAAACCAAGGAATACGCCGTAAGCGACTCCGTAACCGATGAAAAAATACGCCACGGTCGACACGCCCAGATCGGTCATGATTTTCACCAGCGCGTTTACCTGATTCTTATGTTGAACCGTTCCCACTTCCAAAAAAGCAAACCCGGCGTGCATGAACAGCACCAGAATCGCCCCCAGCAAAATGAACAGCACATCCAAACTTGTGGTCAATTGTTCCATTTCTTTCGTCCCTGTTGATATGTTTTCTTATATGTAAAAATCGCTATAAATTGTGGGCGTATTTTACCAAAACTTCTGTGACAGGAAAAAGAAACCCTTTATGACCTTATCACCTTTGATTTTATGACCGACGTTCTTCGGCCGTTTCGCAAACCACAGTGCGGTATCATAGACGCATGCCTCACACATTAACGCCCGATTACCGCACAAACGACAGTCCCATGATGGCTTTGGAGCATCCGCTTTTCGCCGACCACGGCATCAAAGTGTGGATGAAACGCGACGACCTCAACCATCCGACCATTCAAGGCAATAAATGGCATAAACTGAAACATAATCTGGAAGCTGCCAAAGCGGCCGGAAAATCGACTTTATTGACCTTCGGCGGTGCCTATTCCAATCACATCGCCGCCACGGCGGCGGCCGGACAGGCCTACGGGTTCCAAACCATCGGTTACATTCGCGGCGATGAATTAGCCGGCCGACCGGAGCGTTGGAGCCACACCTTGCTCACCGCACAGCAGAACGGCATGCAGCTGCACTTTTTGTCCCGCTCGGATTACCGGCTAAAAACCCAATCGGATTTTCTGGACACACTGTCCGCCAAGCACTCGGAGGCTTATATTCTGCCTGAAGGCGGCACCAACCAAGCCGCCGTACAGGGCTTTAAAACGCTCAGCCAGACGATTGAATTCCAATGCCCAAATTGGACACACCTTTTCACCGCCGTTGGCACCGGTGGAACACTGGCAGGCCTGGTGAAATTTGCCACGCCGAATCCTCAACGCCATATTTTAGGCGTCGCCAGTTTGAAACAAGCCGACTACCTGATTCCGGACATCGAAAGCCTCAGCGGTGTCTCATATAATGCCGCCCATTCGCCCAATTGGCGTTTGCTCACCGAGTATTGTGGCCCGGGATACGGTCAAACCGCCCCCGACATCGAGGCAGCGCAACACTGGTTTGAAAGCCAGTTTCACATTCCGTTGGATTCGGTGTACACCAACAAAATGGTGTACGGCTTTCTGCAAGAACTGCAATCCGGCCGACTCCCAAGCGGCTCGAAAGTGGTGCTGTACCATTCCGGCGGTCTGCAAGGAAACCCGAAAACGTAAAAAGCCCGGCAAGGCCGGGCTTTCTTATTATTATCCGCCGACATCGTCATCGGCGTTCCTTCTAGCGTCAATCAATCGTTGAAGACTGGAACCTTAATTGTTTTGCATGGATTCCTTGGCTTCGTCAACTTTATCCTCGGCGGCATCCGCCGCGTCACCGGCCGCGTCCTTCAAATTGGACACAGCATCAGCGGCCGATTCTTTTGCATCTTGCAAGCTTTCTTTCATGTCTTCTTGTGGGTCGTCACTGCACCCCACCAAAGTCATTGAACCGAACGCCATGGCCAAGATCATTGCAAAAGAAGTCAGTTTAGATTGATTCAAACGCATAAATTCTCCTTTTGGTTTTATGCCAAAGTTTTAAATAGGTAAATCCGTCCGAAAGGCTTCAAAACACCCTTCGCAAAACGACTTTACTGGTCGCGAGTATAACAAAAAAACGGCCGGGAGAATATTGAAGAAAGACTGACATTGTCGTCTTGAATACGCCGAGTGGCGATTGAAGGTGCGAGTTCAGGTGAACACACCTGAACTCATGACTGAAAGGATTGAATGCGGCGCTCTTAAAACGTCGTGATGTATTCCGATACGGTGACGATTTCGTCATCCGTCAGCTGCTGGGCATTCGGAATCATCATCGCACTCATGGCGCCCTTCTGCTTGCCGGCCTTATAGTCCATCAAACTGGCGACCAAAGCGTCTTTCGACTGCCCCGCCAATTGCGGGCCAACACCGCCTTCACCGGAACCGCCATGACACCCGGCGCAAGTCGCATACAATTCGGCACCGGCCGGACCGCTTTGAGCCGCTTCGGTCACCGCTTCTTCGCTCGGCGTCTCTTCCACCGTGGTTTCAATCACCGTGGTCGCCTCATCCGCCGGAGCCGCAGCCTGCTCCGCCTCCTGTTGGGCGGCGGCCGCTTCTTCGGATAATGGTTCCTTATCCGGCTGCGCATCCATCAATTGCTTGTCTTTGACGTCCATCGTCGATGGCTGATTGGCCGCAGGCGGTTTGATGTCCGAGCCGGTTTCACTGCCAATCACCGGTTGATCGGTGGAGGTGGCTTCTTCGAGTTGCTTGGCGTCGTCACTGCAAGCGGTCAAGCCCAAGGCGAGCAAACAAGCCAGAGACACGGCGCCTAGAGAGAAAGAGTTAAACATAAGTCGATTCCTTAATCACTATGAAACAGAAATGACGAGCCAACACCGTTGCACTTTACTCGCCGCCGAAAATCATTCAAAACCGCTCTCTCGAGAGAAAAAAGCGTTCTGTGTTTATCTTAATGAAAATCCACCAGGCCTGGGAATTTTTTATGGTCATCTTCAAGATGGATTCAGGTTTCGGTCAAAACACCCATTGCTCAAGCCGGATGCAAGCAAGGCGCTTCAACCCTGTGATGCCACTATGCCGCCACTTGATTCCGACCGTTCGCCTTGGCTTCATACAATTTTTGGTCAGCCGCATTGAATAAACCGAAGAAATCGTCTTCCTGCGACGGAATACGGCACGCCACACCGGCGCTGATGGTTACATACGGCTTCACTTTGGACTGCTCGTGCGGCAAACCCTTGGCTTCGACCTGCTGCAACACCGTCTGTGCCAAATGGACCGCATCCTTCAATTCGGTATTGGTCAACACCACCACAAACTCCTCGCCTCCGACGCGGGAAACGATGTCGGTGCGACGATGCACACAGGCTTTCAACACCTCAGCCACTTCCACCAGACAATCGTCCCCCGCCAAATGGCCGTAAGTATCGTTATAGGCTTTAAAGTAATCAATATCGAACAAAATCACCGACACCGGCGTCTGATCATCATAGGCTTGGGTGTACGCTTTTTGGGAAAAGGCGTCGTATTTGCGGCGATTGAACAAACCGGTCAGGGAATCGGTTTCCATCAACGTCCGCATCCGTTGCTCCATACCCTGATTCAGGCTGATGAGAAAGTAGGTCAACATACCGATCATCAGGTAAATAATCACCTGATTGATGGTGTAATTCACTTGAACCAATTCCATCGGCATGGGTGTAATCGGCGGAAAGTGATTGTGGAAATAATTCACGCCCAAGTAAATACAGAACACCGTGATATTCAGCATCATCGAGAAACGGTTCAGTCCGAGGAACAGGAAAATCGCAATGGGCGCCACCAGGAAAAACAGCGAATCGCCCCCTGCCTGCTGGAACAGCAGCCCCATCAAGGTGATGGTTATCAAGCCGGAAAACACAATCAGCAACTTGGCAGCCCAGTAACGGTGCCGGGCATTGAAATAGAACACCCCGAAAGCCATGATAAATTGAAAGAACGGCACCAGTCCTTGCCATAACGGCGCATGCAACTCCGGACGGCACACCAACACATACAGGTAAAACAACGGGCCGACAATGGCGGGGACCATAATGGCCGTGGCCGTCACATTCACAAAACGCAGCATGCGCAGCTCTTGATACCCCATATCGTCATGGGCACCGATGTCGAACACACGCGTCAATTTGGACAAAAAGGACATGATGAAATTACTAAACCTGACTGAATGGAATGGCGACCGGGCCGCTTCGGAAAACGGACGCGTTGAATAAAGTGACAACATTGTCACGTTTAAAACCCATTTTACTCCAGTCCGGTTGATTTGAGAAAGTGAAAAACCGTGAAGTCACAAAAATTTGATTTGAGTCAGCTTTGATGTCGTCAGCTTAAAACAACGTCAAAACGTCAAGTCAAGACGGCTGAGACGATGCCACCCGGAACACAAAATGCAAGCTGTTGCTCTCAAAGCCTTCCCGATCATAAAAGCGATGCGCGTCTTCACGTTGACGCCCCGAATCCAAATGCAGTTGCTCGCAGCCATTTTCGACGGCATGCACTTTCAACCAATCCATCAAACGCTTTCCGGCGCCTTTCGAACGGTGTGTTTCCTCCGTCACCAGGTCGTCAACATACAACGCCTTGCCCCACGCCAGTTTACGCACAAACACAAAACCGGCCAGCGCTCGAATGTCGCCATCCTGTTCTTCACATACCAATTGATAGCCTTCACTTTGCTGCTGTTGCATTCGCGCGATGATTTCCGCGACCGTCAGCGCCGGACGCAATTGTTGCATCACGGTCGCGACGGCAGTCAGGTCGTCACCGGGTTTTATTAAACGAATCGACATGGCAAATTCCTCCGAACCAAAACAGAGTCCCGCTTCAATCCGGCCTCTGTACGAATCATTTATCGGTTTCAGTTATAGGTTTTTCAGTTGTTTCAATAAACGTTGCACCGATACCGGCTTGACGGTTTTCATCGGTTGGGCAAACAAGGATAAGCGCAATTCTTCCAGCAGCCAACGCATTTCCACCAGGCCTGGGTGATTTCGATAGGCGGCATCCTGCGCCAGACGTTCATAGGCTTCCAACACCGGTTGCATTTCCCGGATGGCCTTTTGGTCTTTGGTCGGGTCGATATCGATTTTTTCTAAACGTTTTTCCAGCCCTTGTAAATACCGCGGCATCTGACGGAACCAGGTTTCCGGCGTGGTTCGCACGAAGTCTTTATCAATCAAGGCATCCAACTGAGCACGGATGTCCGCCACGGACGCCAGCCAACGCGGGTTCACCTTACCTTTGACCTGCTTGGCGATTTTCTGATGTCCGGTGAGAATATCGTTAACCTGTTTGGCAATGCCCTGCGCGGTTTCAATCCATTTCGAACGCACCGTTTCCAGCGTCTGCTCGTAAGCCGCCTGGGTGCGGATGGTTTCCGGTTCCGGCACCAATTGACGCAAGGCGCGGTCGATGACCTGTTGCGTTAGGGCGTCGCACGTCCCGTAAGGCGCATAGCATAAGCAGGCTTTTTGCATCGGCAACTTCTTCTGCAAATACTTGACCTTATCCGGCAGATTCAACGCCAACAAGGTCCGCACCGCTTCACCATGCTCGGCCAATGCCGTTTCCTCATCCCCGACCAAATCCAGTTCGATGATGTCACCTTCCGCCTCCGGCCGGCAACGCAAAGCGGGATACGCGACCATTTCCACGCCTTTAGCGCGAATGGTCTGGGAAGGTGCCAAATCGCCAAAGTTCCATTCCTCCACCCTTTGACTGTCGGTCGCGGTTTTGGCCTGATGTTTCTGAATGCGGTCGTCCACCAGATGTTGATACTCGGTTTTCAGGGCTTCCAGATCGGCCTTCTCGGCAATGGTTTTGCCCTTATCGTCCTGCAAGACGAAATAGGGTTGCAGATGTTCCGGCAAGGCCTCCGGCAGACCGGCGTTTTCAAAATCCGCGCTCGCCACCTTCTGCTGACCACGACGATTCAGCGCCCACACCAACTGAGTGACGTAATCCGCCGATTGCCCGTCCAGCTTTTTCGTCGGTGACATTTCCTGCAATACCACTTCTGCGGTCTGCGGCGCCGGAATAAACTGTTTTCGAAGTTGTTTCGGCAAGGCCTTGATGTAGAAAGCGGTTTTTTCTTTCAAGAGACCCGGCGTCAGCCAATCGAAATCGGACTTTTGCACTAGGTTCAACGCCGATAACGGCACTTTCACCACCAAGCCATCTTGCTGCTTGCCCGGTTCAAAATGGTAATCGACATCAAGTTCCAGTTGATTCTTGACCTGGACCTGGTCGGGGTATTCCACCGCCAACCCGGCGTCCACCGACTGTTTGAGCAGAAAATCACGCGTCAGTTTCAAAGCGTCAATGGTTTCCGGGGCCTGCTGTTCGGTTTTCTTGACCCATTTTTCAAACGCCGGTTGGCTGTAAATGTGTTCGGGAATCCGCGCCTGATAGAATTCATACAGCACATCCTCTTCCACCAGAAAATCGGGGCGCCGCAACTTGGATTCGATGTCGTGAATCTCGTCAATCAAACGACGGTTATGCGCCAGAAACGCCACCCGGCTGTGCATTTCCCCTTCCACCAGCGCGTGACGCAGGAAAATTTTATGGGCTTCTTTGGGATTAATCGGCCCGTAATTGCAGCGTCGTCGGTTCACAATCGGCAACCCGTATAACGTCACTGATTCAAAGGCACCGACTTGCCCGGCCTTTTTCTGCCAATGCGGATCGGTGTAACTGCGTTTGACCAAGTGCGGCGCCAGCGCTTCCACCCAGTTGATGTCAATGAGGGCATTGTTACGGGCATAGAGCTTCGAGGTTTCCACCAGCTCGCCGGACAGCATCCATTTCGGTTTGCGCTTGAACAACACCGAACTCGGGTGGATAAACAATTTGGTGTTACGCGCGCCCAAATAGGTATTTTCGTCGTCGCGCATGGCGATATTGCCCAACAACCCGGCCATCAAAGAACGGTGCACCGCCATCGAATGCATGTCCGACAAACGTTCGGTGACCGTCTTGCCCTGCTTCACTTCTTCATACAGGTGCAGATCGCCGACTTTCACACCGATGCGTTTCAAACTCATCTCCAACTGGAAAAACAAGTCGTGCCATTCTTTCATTCGCAGATAGGACAGGAAATTGGTTTTGCAGAGTTTGCGCAGTTTGTTTTGACTCAAATGACGGCGTTTATCTTCGTAAAAACGCCACAGATTGAGGAAAAACAGGAAGTCGGAACGCGGGTCTTCAAAGGGTTTATGCGCTTGGTTGGCGGCCTGACGATTGGCTTCATTCATATCGCGCGGGTCTTGAATGCTGATGGCCGAGGCAATCACCAGCACTTCGGCCAAAACACCGTTCTTCTGCCCTTCCAGCACCATCTTCGCCATCCGTGGGTCCAGCGGCAGTTTGGCCAGCTGGCGGCCACTGTCGGTCAAGCGGCGGTTTTCGTCCAACGCGCCGATTTCGTGCAATTGACGATAACCGTCATTCACCGCCTTGTCTTCCGGCGGTTCGATAAACGGAAAATGTTTCACCGCGCCCAGCTTCATTTGCGTCATCTGCAAAATCACCGTGGCGAGTGAAGTGCGGTGGATTTCCGGCGGCGTAAAAGCCGAACGACTGTTGAAATCGTCTTCATCGTACAAACGGATGCACACCCCGGAACTGACACGGCCGCAACGCCCGGCCCGTTGATTGGCCGAGGCCTGGGAGATTTTCTCAATCGGCAAACGCTGCACCTTGGAGCGCACCGAATAACGGCTGATTCTGACCAGGCCTGGGTCAATCACGAACTTGATGCCCGGCACCGTCAAGGACGTTTCCGCTACATTGGTCGATAAAATCACCCGCCGCTTCTGCGACAATTGAAATACCTTGTTCTGCTCTGCCATGCTCAAACGCGCGTACAAGGGCACGATTTCGGTGTTTTTCAAATGCTGTTTGCGCAGGTATTCCGCAGTTTCCTTGATGTCGCGTTCACCGACCTGAAACACCAGCACATCCCCGAACGGGTCAATTTCCGCCAATTCTTCCAACGCATAACCGATGGCGGTGGGAATGTCCTGTTCGAATTCATTGCCGTCGTCGTCTTCGATTTTCACCAAAGGGTTGTAGCGGACCTCCACCGGATAGGTCCGCCCGCTGACTTCGATAATCGGCGCACCCTCAAAAAATTGCGCAAAACGTTCGGTGTCGATGGTGGCGGACGTGATGATGAGTTTCAAATCCGGGCGCTTCGGCAGCAGTTTTTTCAAAATACCGAGCAAGAAATCGATGTTGATGGACCGCTCATGCGCTTCATCGATGATGATGGTGTCGTACTGATTCAAAAACGGGTCGTTCTGGACTTCCGCCAGTAGAATCCCGTCGGTCATCACCTTCAACAAACTTTGTTGATGCACCTGGTCGTGAAACCGCACCTGATACCCGACCAACTCGCCCAGTTTGGAGCCGAGTTCTTCGGCAATCCGTTCCGCCACGCTGCGCGCTGCCAAACGTCTCGGCTGAGTACAGCCGATTCGGCCGAAAATACCGCGCCCCGCTTCCAGACAGATTTTCGGAATCTGGGTGGTTTTCCCCGACCCGGTTTCCCCGGCAATCACCACCACTTGGTGGTTTTGAATGAGATTCCGAATCTCCTCACGGCGTTCCGCCACCGGCAAGGTGCCATAGGTGATTTGCGGCACCGCTTGCCGGTTGGCGGCCACCGCCTGCACCGACGCCGTCAAACGGGCCTGAAATTTTTGCCAGGCCGAATCATCCTGCAACGCCTCGACATCCGCGTCCGAATCGAGTTTGAAGCGTTCGAATTGCCGCTTCAAGGCAAACCGGTCTTTCGACAAGGTTTGCTCAAGCGCCTTGATAATCGACGGTTTATCGTTGAATTGGATGGAATCGGCCATTGGGGATTTGAATCGTATGAAAAATTAAGAAAGGAATTTTACGCTAGTTGGGCCCTTTCGGCAAAAGACGCGACTGGCAAACCGCCACCATTTATAGAAATAATTAAATTTCATTAAAAAATTATTGTAAAACGATAATTAATAATTATACTGATGCTTGAGTTCAATCATTTTTGACGGAGTGCCACATGAACCAAACGAACCAAAACCTATCCCGCATTCAATCCTTCAGCCGAACCTTCCGGCTGCTCACCCGCTTTCTGATGGTCGCCGTACCGGTGTATTACGTGATCTACTGGGTGTTCATCAACTATCTGCCCCAAACCCTGATCAACGTCAATACCGCCGCACAACCGATTCTGGACAATACGCTTTCCGTCCCATTACAATGGCTCGGCTTTCTGGCCGCGCTGCCGGTGGTCCTGTCTTTGATTTACGGGCTGGTGAACATCGATAGACTGTTTCGTTATTACCAACAGGGCATTATTTTTTCTTACCAGCAGGTGCGTTTATTCAAGCACATCGCCAAGGCGTTACTGCTGTGGGTGGTCACATCCATGCTTTACGAATCGGCCAAGAGTGTTGTATTCACTTGGCAAAACCCGCCTGGAGAACGGCTGTTAACGGTTGGTTTCGGTTCCGCCGAATTGATGATTATGATTGTCGCCGCCATGACGTTTTTCATCGCATGGGTGGTGGAAGAAGGGCAAAACTTGTCTGAAGAACAAAAGTACACGGTGTAAAGGGAAATCGAATGGCGATTATCGTGAATCTGGACGTTGTGTTGGCGCAACGTAAGATGAAATCCAATGAACTGGCCAAACGGATCGGCATTACCGAACAGAACCTGTCGATTTTAAAAACCGGCAAAGCCAAAGCGATTCGGCTTTCCACGCTGGAAGCCATTTGCGAGCATCTGGATTGCCAACCGGGCGATTTGCTGGAATTCAAACCCGACGACTGAACCCACCGGTTTTAACGACAAACCTTTCCCCGAAACGCCCAGGCCTGGGCGTTTCAAGCATTCACCGTTTCAACCGGGATGACTCAGCTCTAATCCATATCGAAGAACTTCTGCTCCGGCACCTTCAAGGCTTTGGCGAGAAAAGTCACCTCAAAATCCGTCACGCGTCGAACTCTTGCTTCTATTTTTGCGAGCGTGCTTCGGCTAATATTCCAACCAATCAAATTGCACTTGGCAACCAATTGCTCTTGGGTAAAAACGAAACCTTCCCGAACGGTTTTGACTCTTGGCCCAATCTTATTCATATGTATTGCTCCACACTGGACCTTGATTTTTGCAAAACATGAAGACATAATTGCTCCCATAATAGAGCAAAGCAACTTTAATTCCGACGAACGGGAAATTCTCTCCGTCGCCGGGGGCAATGATGCAAGAAGCGTGCTCAAAGCCGGTTAAGACCGACATAACAAGTAAACGATTATCGTTTTTTCCTGGCTTTTAAAATACGAATCATCAGCAGTCTGAAAATAAGTGGTAGAACCGTGGTAGTTTTTTTAAATAAATAATCGAGCGTTTTATAACGCAACCCAAGGCGACTAAATGGAATTAAACAGCATGACCCTGGCCATTTCCCTCAGCATCTTCACCTTGCTCATCTTAGGTTTCGTGTTATACCGCCACAAACAACTGCACTTTCTCGCCCTCGCTTTCGAGCACCTCCCCAAACCCATTATCATTACCGACCAACGGGCACGTATCCTCACCGTCAACCGTGCGTTTTGCGACATTACCGGCTATCCGCCGGAAGATGTCATCGGACAAACCCCGGCGGTTTTCAACTCCGGCCGACAGGACGAAAGCTTCTATCGGCAACTGTGGTACGAACTGCAGCGAAACGGCCACTGGCAAGGCGAGGTCTGGAACAAACGAAAAAACGGTGAAGAATATGCCGAGCGCCTCACCATCGCCTCTTTTCGCTACCCTTTCCGTAAGCAACGTTATTACGTCGGTACCCTGACGGATATTTCCCAAAACAAAGCAGACGAAGCCACCATCGAACGTCTCGCCTACTACGATACTCTGACATTGCTCCCCAACCGAAAACTGTTGGAAAACACCCTTCAAAAAGCATTGAAAAAACCGAATGAAACCAAGGCCAGTGGCGCCGTCCTGTTCATCGACCTGGACGACTTCAAGAGCTTGAACGACACCTGTGGTCATGGCATGGGCGACTTACTGCTGGTGGAAGTGGCGCGCCGCATTCATGCCTGCCTGGATTTCGAGGACGCCACCGTCGGCCGTTGGGGCAGTGACGAATTCGTCGTCATCCTGGAAAACCTGTCTTCAAAATTGGCCTTGAACGACGCCATCCAGCAAGCCGAATGGATTCAAAGCAAACTCAGTGAGCCTTTCACCTTGAACGGGTTGGAATACTTCAGTGCCTGTTGCATCGGCATCGCACTGTTCGATCATCGCCATTCCGCCCAGGAGCTGCTTAAAAAAGCCGACAGCGCCCTACACCACGCCAAACGTTCCGGCCGAAACTGCATTTACACCTTTGACCCGTCCATTCAACAGGCATTGGTGCAGAAGCTGGAGTTGGAAAAAGACCTGCGACATGCCTTGAACGAAGCTCAGTTCGAGCTTTACCTGCAACCCCAAGTCAATTCCGGCGGTTGCTTGATTGGCGCCGAAGCCTTGATTCGTTGGAACCATCCACAGAAAGGTATGATTTCCCCGGCCGATTTCATTCCACTGGCCGAAAAAAGCGGGTTGATTGTCGGCATTGGCGACTGGGTTCAGGAAGAAGCCTGTCGATTATTGGCCGGGTGGAAAACACACCCTACTCTTGCGAAAGCCACTTTATCCATCAATGTGAGTGAACAACAGCTCCGCCACCGCGATTTTGTCGCTAAAACCCTCAACAGTTTGAATGTGTGTGGCATCGAACCCGCTCAACTGAAGCTGGAAATCACCGAAAGCGCCGTTATGCTGAACCTGGACGAGTGCGCCGATAAACTCTGTCAGTTGAAGCAGCACGGCCTGGAGTTTTCCATGGATGATTTCGGAACCGGCTACTCTTCCCTTTCCAATATCCGTGCCCTGCCGCTGGACCAGTTGAAAATCGACCAGTCGTTCGTTCGCAATCTGTTGGAAGATAAAAGCAATCAAACCCTCACACAGACCATCATCACCATGAGTGAAGCGCTGGGCTTGGAAATCATCGCCGAAGGGGTCGAAACCGAAGATCAGAAACTCGCCCTGGAAGAAATGGGTTGCCACCTTTTCCAAGGGTATTATTTCGGCAAACCGCTCGCTTACACGGATTTCATGGCCTATGTCGAAACCGCCGGCGCCTGTTTCAAAAACAGCTAAATATCATTGGGTTCGACGATATTTCGTCAGAAATTTTTGACTGTCCGGTCCAGTTTGATTATGTTTATCCTGTTGAAGGCACAACCCCAAACCTCCTTCCCTGCCACCAGGATTCGGCCAGATGAACAGAATCGAACTCAGAAACACCGACGACTACCATAGCCAGCAAGCGGCGGACACCCTTTCCTATTTCGAGGTCTCGCCAGAGCAAGGTCTGAGTAAAAACGAGGCTCAGGCCCGTTTGGAAACCTTCGGACCCAATGAAATCATCGAAAAAGAAGAACCGCTTTGGCACCGTATTTTCCGACGTTTCTGGGGACCGATTCCGTGGATGATTGAAATCGCCGCCCTCTTGTCGGCCATCGTCCAGAAATGGGAAGATTTCGTCGTCATTCTCATCATGTTGCTGATTAACGTGGTGCTGGACTTCTTTCAAGAACACCGTGCACTCAACGCCCTGAAAACCCTCAAACAACAGGTTTCATTGGAGGTGCGCGCCCTGCGGGACGGCCAATATTGTGCATTACCCGCCAAAGAATTGGTCCCCGGCGACATCATCCGCATTCGCATCGGCGATGTGGTACCGGCCGACGTGCAACTGCTCAGCGGCGACTTTCTGTCCATCGACGAATCGTCCTTGACCGGCGAATCCTTACCGGTCACCAAGCGCCAAGGCGAAGTCGCTTACAGCAACACCGTGGTCAAACAGGGCGAGATGGTGGCCGTGGTGGTCAATACAGGACGGCATACGCGATTCAATGCCGTGGTGTCGCTGGTGGCGAAAGCCTCTTTGGAAGAACGCAGCCACTTCCAAAAAATGGTCATCAAAATCGGAAACTTCTTGATTTTGATGACCTTGGTTCTGGTCGCCATTATTCTGGTGGTCGGTCTGTTCCGTCACGAAGACATGCTGGAAATCGCCCGTTTCGCGCTGGTGCTGACCGTGGCCGCCGTACCGGTGGCCTTACCCGCCGTCCTGTCGGTCACCATGGCCGTCGGCGCGGTGAACCTGGCGCGAAAACAAGCCATCGTTTCACGCCTGACCGCCATCGAGGAACTGGCCGGCGTGGATATTTTCTGTTCCGACAAAACCGGCACCCTGACCAAAAACGAAATGCAGGTGGCCACGCCACTGGTATTCGATGGCTACCATGAAGAACAGTTATTTACTTACGCCGTTCTGGCTTCCCGCCAGGAAAACCGCGACCCGATTGAACTGCCGTTATTCCATTATCTGGATGAACACTTTCCCGAAACCGACTGGCAGCAATGGACCCAACACGATTTCACCCCCTTCGACCCAGTGAACAAATATACGTCGGCGCAGGTCGAATGCGGCCCTCAGCAGTTGACCGTGTTCAAAGGCGCCGCCCAGGTGTTGTTGGAAATGGCGGACATTGACGGTAACGAGCTCATTGCCATCCATCACAGCATCGACACTTTTGCCGACAAAGGGTATCGGACGCTGGCCGTCGCGGTTCAAACCGAAAACGACCGCGTCCGGCTGGTCGGCTTGATTCCACTCATCGACCCGGAACGAGAGGATTCCGCCGACGTCATCCTCAATATGACCCACAACGGCGTGCGCGTCAAAATGATTACCGGCGACAACGTGGCCATCGCCCGCGAAATCGGCCATCGTCTGGGGTTACGGCAACGCAGCATTCGCTCCGCCGAGCTCTCTGGCAAAGGCAGCAATGAACTCATCGGCTTCGCCAAGGCGCTCAGCAACGCCCTCTATCAACGCTTGCACCCGGAAGTCAGTCACCAGGCTGCGGAAGCCTTTGCCGAGGACGTCATGGCGTCCTTGGAACAGAATTTCGATATGGAAATGCTGACCCGCGAATTCATTCACACCCACGAATCGGTGTTGATTGAAACCCTGGAAACCGTCGACATCTTTGCGGAAGTGCGTCCGGAAGACAAATACACCATTATCGACACCTTGCAAAAAGCCGACCACATCGTCGGCATGACCGGCGACGGCGTTAACGATGCACCGGCATTGAAAAAAGCCGACTGCGGTTTCGCCGTCTCCAATGCCACCGATGCCGCCCGAGCGGCGGCAGACATCATCCTCACCTCACCGGGGTTATCGGTCATCAACCACGCCATCGAACAAGCCCGCATCACCTTCGAGCGCATGAAAAGCTATGCCACCTTCCGCGTGGCGGAAACCATCCGCATCATTCTGTTCATGGCCTTGAGCATCGTGGTGTTCAATTTCTACCCGATTACTCCGTTGATGATTATCCTGTTGGCGCTCTTAAACGACATTCCGATTCTCGCCATCGCCTACGACCACACCAAGGTGCAGAACAAACCGGTGCGCTGGGAAATGCATTCGCTGTTGACCGTTTCCACGGTGCTGGGCATCAGCGGCGTAATTTCATCTTTCGTGTTATTCTTCGTGCTGCTGGAAATGGGCATCAGCGAAGACATGATACAAACCCTGCTGTTTTTGAAACTGATTGTGGCCGGGCACAGCACCCTTTACATCACCCGCACCGAAGACTGGTTCTGGAAACGCCCTTGGCCGTCACCGTTGTTATTGGTCGCCACCTTCGGGACGGAAATCCTCGCCACCTTCATTGCGGTATACGGCCTGTTCGTCACCCCGATTGGCTGGGAATACGCGCTCTACATCTGGCTGTATGCGTTGGTGTGGTTTGTCATTAACGACATCATCAAAATGCGCGTGCGCAAACTGCTCAACAATAAACCGGCCCTAGCCTGAAAACGAAAACGCCCAGGCCTGGGCGTTTTTGATACAGGTTGAAATAAGTGTCGAGGCTATTTGCCGTGTTTAAACAGCGAATCCACCATTTCCATCGGCAGCGGGAACACAATGGTATTGGAACGATCATTGGCAATTTCCGTCAAGGTCTGCAAATAACGTAATTGCAATGCCTGCGGCTGTTTGGAAAGGATTTGTGCCGCTTCGAACAGTTTTTCCGACGCCTGCATTTCCCCTTGCGCATGGATGACTTTCGCGCGTCGCGTCCGCTCGGCTTCGGCCTGTTTGGCAATGGCGCGAATCATACTTTCATCCAAATCGACGTGCTTGATTTCCACATTGCTGACTTTCACGCCCCAGGCGTCGGTTTGCTGATCCAACACCGTCTGAATATCGGCGTTCAACCGATCCCGCTCCGACAGCATTTCATCCAATTCATGCTGCCCCAGCACCGACCGCAAAGTGGTCTGCGCTAATTGGCTGATGGCATCGTTGAAGTGTTCGACCTGAATAATGGCTTTATCCGGCTCAATGACCCGAAAATACACCACCGCGTTCACATGCACCGACACGTTATCGCGCGAAATCACGTCCTGACTCGGCACATCCATCACCACCGTCCGCAAATCAACCTTTTCCATTTGCTGGATAATTGGAATCACCAAAATGAACCCCGGCCCTTTCACTTTCCAGAAACGCCCGAGCATAAAAATCACCCCGCGTTCATATTCGCGCAGGATACGGATGGCACTGACGAAAAAAACCAGCACCACCGCCAGTACGATGTATAAAGCATAAGCCGTCATGATGTCGCCTCCTCTGTTGTAGCTGAATCCGTTTCAATCGGCATGACCTGCAAAGTCAGGTGTTTCATGCCCGTCACGCGAACCGTTTGATTCTGTTTCAAAGGCACCTCGGACACCGCTTGCCAATGTTCGCCGTGAACGATGACTTGCCCCTTGCCGTTGAAATCCGTTAAGACCACCGCTTCACTCCCGACCAATTCCTGCAAGCCGCTGACCACCGGCTGACGATAGGATTTAAATGCCAGATGCACCACCGCCGCCACGACCAACACACTTAGCACGGCAAAAGTCACGATGACCGACAAATCGATGCCGAACCCCGGCGCATCGGTGTCCATCAAGATAATCGAACCGATGACAAACGCCACCACCCCGCCAATGCCGAGAATGCCGAAACTGGGTTCAAAGGCTTCCGCCACCATCAAACCGATGCCGAGCAGAATCAGCGCCATGCCCGCATAACTGATGGGCAGCAGTTGAAAGGCATACAAGGCCAAGACGATGGCAATGGCGCCGATGGTTCCCGGCACGATGCCGCCCGGATTGAGAAATTCGAAAATAATGCCGTACACCCCGACCAGCAAGAGAATATAGGCCACATTCGGATTGGTGAGCACACTCAACAACTCACTACGCCAATCCGGCGGCATCTCCACCACTTCCGCACCGGCGGTGTGTAGCACCAGCCGGCGCTGATTCAATTGCACTTCACGCCCGTCAAGTTGCTGTAATAAATCCCAGGTGTTGTCGGCCATCAAGTCGATCACGTTCAACGCCAAAGCTTCCTGTGCGGGCAAGCTGGCGGCCTCCCGAACGGCTTTTTCCGCCCAATCGACATTGCGCCCGTGCAGCTCCGCCAACCCGCGAATATAGGCCACCGCATCATTGACGGCTTTACGTTTTGAGGCGTCTTGAGGTTGACTGGGTTTCGCAGATTCTTCCGATGGGTCTTGAGATGGTTTCGGCAATGAAATGCCGCCAATTTGCACCGGCGTGGCGGCGCCGAGATTGGTGCCGGGGGCCATGGCCGCCACCGGGCTAGCGAAAAGAATATAGGTGCCCGCACTGGCCGCACGCGCGCCGGACGGTGCGACGAACGTCGCCACCGGCACACTGGACGCGGCAATGTGTTTGATAATGTCACGCATCGACGAACTCAAACCGCCGGGCGTATCCAGTCGCAACACCACCAATTCGGCGCGCCGGGCCTCCGCCTTCGCCAACGAACGTTCAATGTAGTCCGCCGTGGCCGGACCGATGGCATCATTCACCGTCAGTTGAATCACTTCCGGTGATTTGGACTTTGCCGACGTCTCCGCCAGCGCAGGGCTCTGAACCAATAGAACCAGCGCCATCATCAGTAAAAACCACCGATAGAACTTTGCCAACCGCTGCATCGCGCCTCCTTTGCCCTCATGACCGACAAGCGGTCGAGTGCATCACAAGTGCCGAGACTTTTACTTTACGCTTCTTATTTAAAAATTTCTAATGAAACCGTAAACCTCAATACTTTTATTTTAAAAACAACACTTTCGACCAGGCCTGGGCATTTTTAGGTTCCGTCGAATTCGCCGCTGAGGACATTTTGACCCGGCAAAGAAAGTGTTTTAGCATAGAGGCTCGACCCTATGTTTTGTTTTGAATTCCATTTTGAATTCCGTTTTGATATTAAACTTGGTCGAAAAGGAGGCCCCATGCAGGACGCAACGCACAGCCACCACCATTCTTCCGAGCACGACGCTCACGCCGGCCACTCTCCGGACATGTTCCGCGAGAAATTCTGGTGGAGCTTCTGGCTGACGGTTCCCGTCGTCATCTGGTCCCCGCACATCCAGTCCTTATTAGGTTTCCAAGCCCCCGATTTTCCGGGTTCGACCTGGATTCCCGCCATATTATCCACCTTGATTTTTGTTTACGGCGGTCGGGTATTTTTGCAGTCGGCCTGGCACGAACTGCAGGCCAAATTACCGGGCATGATGACCTTGATTTCCCTGGCGATACTGGTCGCCTTCCTGTTTTCCTGGGTGGTACAACTGAACTGGCTGGACGCCCAACCTTTGTGGTGGGAACTGGCCTCATTGATTGTCATCATGCTGCTGGGCCACTGGATTGAAATGCGCTCCATCCATCAGGCCCAAGGCGCTCTGCAAGCCCTGGCGAAACTCTTACCGGACACTGCAACCAAACTGACCGACAAGGGCGAGCAGGACGTGCCCGTCGCCGAACTGACGGAAAATGACCGTGTCCGCGTCCGGCCAGGCGAACGCTTGCCGGTGGATGGCACCATCGAAAACGGCGAAAGCGACGTCAACGAATCGATGATTACCGGCGAATCGCAGCCGGTCAAAAAAAGCCCTGGCGATACGGTCATCGCCGGCACGGTGAATGGTTCCGGCTCCTTGGAAATCAGCGTGACCCACACCGGCGACAACACCCAACTCAGCGGCATCATGCGCTTTGTGTCCGAAGCGCAAAAATCCAAATCCCGCGCCCAGCATCTTGCCGACCGTGCCGCTCAATGGCTGACCGCCGTTGCGATTGCCAGCGGGGTCGTCACCCTGATCGCTTGGCAATGGGCCGGCGCATCGCTGGACTTTTCCATTATCCGCGTGGTGACGGTTCTGGTCATCGCCTGCCCGCATGCTCTGGGCTTGGCGGTGCCGCTGGTGGTAGCCATTTCCACCACCATGGGCGCGCAACATGGCCTGCTGATACGGGACCGACGCGGCCTGGAAGAAGCCCGTCGACTCGACACGGTGGTCTTCGATAAAACCGGAACGCTCACGCTGGGAGAATTCCGCGTGGTCGATTGCACAACACGGGATACGGAATCGGATGAATCCCTTTTAAAAATCGCTGCCGCGATTGAATCGGAATCCGAGCACCCCATTGCCCAAGGCATCGTGAACACCGCCAAAGAACGTGAATTGTCCTGGCCGAAGGTCGAACATTTCCAAGCCATTTCCGGCCAAGGCGTGAGCGCACAACTGGACGGAAAATCGTATCAAATGGGCGGCAATGCATTATTGAAAAGTGAAAATATCGAATTGCCCAAGCCGTTGAAAGACGCCGCTGATCAGGCTTCAAAAAACGCGCAAACCGCCATCTTTCTGATTCGTGACCGCCAAGCCATCGCGACCTTTATCGTGGCGGATGCGATTCGCCCCGAAAGCCGGGAAGCCATCGAATCCTTACATCAACAAGGTTTGAATGTCGCCATTCTCACCGGCGACGCTCAGGCAGTGGCCGACAGCGTGGCCCAACAGCTTGGCATTGATACGGTGATGGCCGAAGTTCGGCCGGAGGATAAAGCCAAACAAGTTGAAGCGCTCCAAGCCAAAGGGCAACGGGTGGCGATGGTGGGCGACGGTGTGAACGATGCACCGGCACTCGCCACCGCCGATGTCGGCATCGCCATTGGCGCAGGCACCGATGTCGCCGTGGAAGCCGGCCACATTGTTCTGGTGCGTTCCGATCCGCGAGATATTCCCAAAATCACCCGTCTGTCGCAACGAACGTATCGCAAGATGGTACAAAATCTTTGGTGGGCGGCCGGTTACAATATCGTCGCCATTCCATTGGCTGCCGGCGTTTTAATGAAGTGGGACCTGTTGTTATCACCGGCCGCCGGTGCCATTCTGATGTCAATGAGCACCGTCATTGTCGCCATCAACGCTCAATTGATGAAACGTCAACCGCTCTGAATGCAACCGAACGAATTGGACGATTGATTACGACTGCATCATTTTCATGAGTTCGGCCAAATGGTAGATTTGCCCGGCGCCGCCCCAGTTGCCGTCGGCCACTTCATGAAACAGTACCCAGACACGCGCGGCATTGAGAACATTATGATCGGTGCCTTCCAACCGTAAAACGCACTCGGTCAATTCATGGGTCAAACGGGCTTTGCGGTCGTCGTCCAAGGTGTTTTCAAACACCGTCACATCGAAACGGTAATGCGGTTTGTGCATCGGTTTGCCGCCGACAAATCCGGTCGTTTTCGGATGTTTATTGAGATAGGTCCAGGTCAGCATCCGTGCTTTGGGGTTTTGTGCCATGCCTTCCAGCTTGAGCAAAGCCTCAGTGGCTTCCTCGGCTAATTGCGCTTCCTGCTCGGCACGGAATGTCTCTTCGGGAAAGGTGATTTGAATCAACGGCATATTCGACCTCGTACACAATTTAAACAGGTTTAGAAAGTTTCGGGTTTCATTAAGTTTGCACAATAACCGAACTCTACGCAACGATAATGGCTTTGAACCCGTTTCCCTCGCTCAGACGCTTTGCAGACCGGCCGGTTTCGGGTATGCTGTTGGTTCCATGAACCGCCATGATTCATTTTCACACACTTGGAGAAACGCCATGCCATTTCGTTCCATGACACGCGCTGCCGGTTTTGTCGGCGCCTTGCTTTTGAGTTTTTCAGTCAATGCCGCTTATGTCGGCCCTTCCAGTGAAGACCAACCTCGAAGCGTCAAACAGATTCTTGCAAACCCTCAGGATGACCAATTCGTCGTCCTGAAAGGGTATCTGACTCAGCAGGTGTCCAGCGACAAATATATTTTCAAGGACGACACCGGCGAAATTCGCGTCGAAATCGATCACGACCTCTTCACCTCCGACCCGATTAAAGCCGACACGCTGGTGGAAATCCGTGGCGAAGTCGAAAAAGATTTCCTGAAAACGCCAGAAATCGATGTTGATCATCTGTCAATTGTCAAACCGTGAGGACGGCCATGAAACGCCCTTCCGTGTTAATTACCGGCGGCAATAAAGGCATCGGTCTGGAAACCAGTCGTTATTTCTTGGGCAAACAGCACCGTGTAATCGTGCTGGCGCGCGATTTCGACAATTTTCCACTTTCCGGCTCGGACCACGTCACCACGCTGGCTTACGACTTGCAGAACCTGGAAAGTTTGCCGGAATTAATCGACCATCTCGGTCAGATTGATGTACTGGTCAACAATGCCGGTGTCATGCACTCCCTGCCCTATCACGATTACCCGCAAGCGAAAATCGATCAATTGATGCGTTTGAACCTGGAAGCGCCGGTTCGCCTCATGGAAATCATTGGCGCGCGCATGGCCGAACGTGGCCACGGCCGCATTGTCAATAACGCTTCCATTGCCGGGCAAATCGGCCATCCGGACGTCTGGTACGGCATCAGTAAAGCGGGCCTGATCAACGCCACCAAAAGCTTCTCGAAAATTTTCGGGCCGCAAGGCGTGCTGATTAATGCCGTCGCCCCCAGCCCCGCGGAAACCGATATGCTGGATGTCATTCCCGAATCTCGCCGGGCGGCCTTCAAACAAAACACCATTTCCGGACGTTTCGCCACCGCCAAAGAAGTCGCCGACACCATTGGCTGGCTTGGCACCGACTCGCCGGAGTACATCAACGGCGTCTGCATCGACATCAACAACGGCGCCTTCCCCCGCTAGAACGGGTTCCCCAAATAGCAAAAACGCCCAGGCCTGGGCGTTTTTTTCAATTCAAGCGAAGCACTCAGTTCATGCCTCTTTAACCAAACCGTCAGGCCTTTTTCAGGTCGTCGTCATGCACTTCCGGAATACCCGCGGCCCGGTCCGGATCCATTCCGAACAGCTTGGTTTTAACCCCTTCACGCAGGCTTTGGAAGAACACATACAGCACCGGAATAAAGAAGACGGCAATGGCCGCGGCAAACAACATGCCGCCAATGACCGTGACCCCAACGAAATAACGGCTCACCGCACCGGCACCGGTGGCGAACAGCAACGGCAGAACCCCTAACAGGAAAGCCAAAGCGGTCATCATCAACGGACGGAAACGCAGGTGAGCGGCATCAATCGCAGCGTTGACAACGGTTTCCCCTTCTTCACGCCGCATTTTGGCAAATTCCACCATCAAGATGGCGTTCTTACTCGCCAAACCGATCATCAGAACGATACTGATCTGGGTATAGAGGTTATTGTCCATGCCCGGCAGCAAATACAGCGGCAACAAGGAACCGAAGACCGCAATCGCCACCGAAGTGATGACCGACATGGGGACCGACCAACTTTCATATTGAGCCACCAGGAACAGATAGGCGAACAGAATGGCCAAGGCAAAGATGAACACCACCAAGTCGCCGGCTTCCAACTCCTGTAACGTCATCCCCGTCCAGGCGATTTCATAGGTCTTCGGCATTTCTTCCTTGGCCAACTTTTCGAAGGCGTCAATCGCTTGACCGGAGCTGAAATCCGCCCCGGTTTGCGCGGAGAAGGACGCCGTACGATACATGTTGTAGCGAGGAATCGACAAAGGCCCCATAATTGGCTTGGATTCGACCACGGAACTCAAAGGCACCATATTGCCGTTTTTGTTGCGCACTTTAATCAAGTCCAAATCGGACATCGCCATCCGCTCATCCGCTTCGGACTGGATAATGACGCGATAGGTTTTGCCATAAAGGTTGAAATCGTTGATGTACAAGGAACCCAGATTCGATTGCAAGGTATTGAAAATATCGGAAATTTCCACCCCGAGCACCCGCGCTTTTTCACGGTCGATATCAAGATAATATTGCGGTACATCCGCGGAAAAGGTCGAAAACGCTTGCTGGATGCCGTCAACCTGATTGGCCTTAAACATCAAGCCACGGGTCACGGAAGCCAACTCACTGGAAGGCCCGCTGGCCAAATCCAAAATTTGCCCTTGCAGACCATCCGCCACCCCAAGACCACTGATAGCAGGCGGCGAGAAGGCGAAGGAATCGGCTTCCGGGAATGTACTCAGGCGAATATTGGCTTCACGCAAAATTTTCTTGGCCGGATTGTCCGCGCGTTTGCTCCAATCTTCCAGCGACAAAACCACAAAGGCCGCATTGGACGCCGAGCCGGACATGATACTGTAACCGTTGATGACAATGACGTCCCGCACCCCTTTGATTTGACCCAAGCTGTCGGACACCTTACGGGTAAAGTCGGTGGTCCGCTGCAAGGATGCACCGTCCGGCAACTGGATATTCGCCATCAAGGCTCCACGGTCTTCGGTCGGCAAGAAACCGGACGGCACGTTTTGGAACATATAACCGGCGCCAAACACAAACAGCAAAAACGCCAGCATGCTCATTTTATAACGGGAAATCATGCGTTTCGCCACGGCCACATAACCGTCACGCGCCTTATCCACGCCTTTGGCAAACAAGCCCAGGAACCCTTTCGGTTCGGCATCTTCGGGACGCAGCAACAAACGACACAGTGCTGGCGATAAGGTCAAGGCGTTAATCGAGGAAATCACCACGGCCATCGCAATCGTCAATGCGAACTGTCGATAGAACTCCCCGGTGATCCCCGGCATAAAGGATACCGGCAAGAACACCGACAACAACACTAAGGTTGTCGCCACCACCGGCCCGGTCACCTGACGCATGGCTTCACGGGTGGCACGACGGACATCGGTTTCGCCTTCCGCCAGAATCCGCTTGACGTTTTCGACCACGATGATGCCGTCATCCACCACCACCCCGATGGCGAGAATCAACGCAAACAAGGTAATCATGTTGATGGAGAAGCCGAACACATAAAGCAACGCCATAACCCCGATCAAAGACACCGGCACCGCAATCGATGGAATCAGGGTCGCTCGCCAATCACCCAGGAACAGGAAGGTGATGATGACCACCAGCGTAAAGGTGATAAAGAGTGTCTTGACGACCTCTTCGACGGATGCCCTGACCGACGCCGTCGTGTCGTAAAGCACTTCATACATAAGCCCTTCGGGGAAGCGCTTAGACAAGACTTCCAGCTCTTTATAGACCTCATCGGCCACCGCCATGGAGTTGGCGCCCGGCAACTGGTAAATCGCAATGGAAGCGGTCGGTTTATTGTTCAGGTAGGTCGAACCGTCGTATTCCTGAGTCCCCAGTTCCACGCGTGCGACGTCTTTCATATACACCACGGAACCGTTGTCGTTGGCACGAACGATAATGTTTTCAAATTCGGAGACTTCCGCCAAGCGCCCTTTGGCTTGCAACGTATACTGGAACGCGGGCTTTTTCTCGCCATATGGCGCTGCACCGATCTGTCCGACCGAGGCCTGAATATTCTGCGATTCGATGGCATTGGAAATGTCTTGCGGCGTGATGCCCAAGGCTTGCATTTTCAGCGAGTCCAACCAAATCCGCATCCCGTAATCCAGGGTAATGAACTGGGACACGTTCCCCACCCCCGGCAAACGTGCCAGCGAATCTTCCATGTTGATGGATGAATAGTTACTCAACCAGATGCCGTCTTTGTCCCCTTCCTTGGTGGACAGATTGATAATCATCAACATACTGCTGGATTGCTTTTTCACCGAAACACCCTGACGCGTCACGTCAGCCGGTAATTGCGGCTGGGCTAACGCGACCCGGTTCTGGACGTTTACGGCGGCAATGTCCGGATCGGTACCGACATCGAAGGAAACATTCAGGGAATAATAACCACTGTTACTGCTGTTGGAAGACATGTAGAGCATGTTTTCCACACCGTTGACCTGGGTTTCAATCGGAATGGCGACGGACTCTTCCACCACCTCGGCACTGGCCCCGGGGTAGGTGGTGGTGACGCTGACCACCGGCGGCGTAATATCAGGGAACTCGGCCACCGGCATCAGTTTCATGGTGATGAAACCGACTAAGGTGATGACAATGGAAATGACGAGCGCGAACTTAGGACGATCGATAAAGAAAGCTGAAAACATTTATTTCGTTGCTCCCTTCGCCTCAACAACATTCACTTTCATATCCGGGCGGACCTTTTGCAGGCCTTGTACCACAACCTGCTCGCCTTTTTTCAAACCGGATTTGATGGCCCAATCGCCGTCGATTTGACGCCCGACGTCAACACGCCGTTCTTCAATCTTACTATTGGCATCCACCACCAAGACAAAATAGCCTTTTTTGTCTTTCTGAACCGATTCCTGCGGCACCACCGGCAGAATGTTTTGCTTATTCAAACCAATGGATACGGTCACATATTGTCCCGGGCGTAAGGTATGTTCCGGGTTCGGGAAAGTGGCGCGCACCTTAACCGTATTGGAGGTCATATCCACCTCCGGCCCCATATAGGTAAACTCGCCTTTATGGTTGTATGTCGTTCCATCCGACAACACCAGGGTGGGCACCGCCTTGAGGTTTTCATCACCGTTTTGCATTTGCAGATTGCGGGTTTGGAGCAGTTTCTTTTCGCCGATTTCCACCGACACGTAAATCGGGTCGACACTGGTGATGGTCGCCAGCGGATCACTGGTGGTCTTGACCAGGTTGCCTTTGGTGTAGTTGGCAATGCCGATCACGCCGTCAATCGGGCTGACCACATCGGTGTAACTCAAATTCAATTTGGCTTGTTCCAACGCCGCTTGCGACAATTTCACCTGTGCTTTGGCGGTATCACGTGCCGCTTCGGCCGCATCCACGTCCGACTGGGAAATCAAGTCCTTTTTCAGCATGTCCCTTTTACGTTCCAAGTCGGCCGCGTTGTTCTTCAAGGTCGCTTTGGCGCTCATCAGATCGGCTTCACGTTCTTTCAAGGCGATTTGATAAGTGTCTTTCTCGATGTTGAACAGCACGTCCCCTTCCTTGACCATCGTGCCTTCCACGAAGTTACGCTTTAAGAGGAAGCCTTCCACACGGGCACGCAAGTCCACGGTTTGAATCGCTTCGACTCGACCGGACTGTTTGATTTCAGGGGAAACATTTTTGGTATCGACCGTTTGCACCACCACACTGGGCAAAGGGCGTTTCGGTTTGGCACTGGTATCGGCCGCTTGGGCCGTCGAAAGAAAACTTGAAGAGATGCAACAAATCGCCAGAAACAATGTTTTTTTAGACATAGAGAATTTCCGTTTGAACGTCAAAGGGTTGTATCGGCATGCCACTCTCGGTCTTTATGGTTATTTGAGTGTCTGATACATGCCGGTAACACGCATAATTATGCGTTAGTTTAACGGAAATTCAGAAAGGATTGCTAAAACATTACGCTGGAATACGAAGAAAGTTATCTTTTCATCATGGTCGCCGCTTTTGCGCGTAATGTCTCCAGTTTTTGGACTTGTTTTTCCAAATCTGCAATCAGCGCTTTACCCTCCGGACCGGACGCTTGGATTTTGGCTTTCAGGTTCTGTTGCAAGGCTTCTGCCTTAGCACGGATATCCGGGTCTTGAAACGCTTGCTGCTGACGCATTTGGAAGGCTTGTTGACGTTTTTGGAAGTCTTGAATTTCGGCTTGCGTCGGCTTTTCCTGTCCGGTGTTGTATTTATCCACCATCGCTTTCAACGCATCCAACTCTTTATCGGCATCATAACCACCGGAAGACATTTTTTTCGAAATGGCTTGTTGCAAGGCGTCCTTTTGTTTGACCAAATCCGGATTTGACTGATAAACCTTGTCTTGAATCGCTCGCAACTGCTCTTGGGTTTTCTGCAACGCCTGCTGGGTTTGCTGAACCTCCATCATCAACTGCTTTTGCTCTTCAGTCAGTTGCGGCATGCCTCCGCCACCACTATGCGGCATCGGCGGCTGAGCCATAACCTGGCCGCCAAGCGAAATGGAAGCCGCCAGGGCCATGACCGAAACAAATCTGGAAAGGGAGAGAGTCAATCGCATAGTGTGTCCTTAGTCGAGTATTTTCAGAAGTACAGATGAGCACCCTAGCATAGCGCAAGGCAAAAAGAAACCGACACGAACCGGATTCAGAGTTTCGTCAGAGAGTTTCGTCAGATTCGGCTCCACACAAAAACGGCCATCCCCAAAACAGCCAGGCCTGGTTTATTTGGATGATTCCGGCAGTTTCATTTCAATATCAATGGAATTCAAATCCGTGCGTTTTTCACCGGTTTGCACCCCAACACCGACATTGACCTTCACATCCTCATCCTGAACGCCCAATTTGACATTGTATTTGTCTTCATCGTCTTTATCCGCCCCTTCATAGCTGTAATTGAACACCCGTTTTTCGATGGGCTTATCCGGCAATAAATCGTTGATGGACGGTGCTTTTTCAGGCCCATCCAACGGAATGTCGGCGGCTTTCATTTGCGGCCCATCATGCGATGGCAAAGTGTCTTTTTGCGGCAACCTTAAGTTCAAGGGCGCCTCCAGTTCCTCTTGCGACGGCGCTTCATCAATGGTGGGCGGCACTTTCACCGGCGCAACCGATTCGATCCCGGAATCCACGTCCGGCGATTCAACCGGACTTGGCGAGTCAGTCATGGCGGGGGCGTCCGTTTCACGGAATTCCTCACGTAATGACCAAGTGATAGCCACCACTCCGGCCACCACCGTTATCAACACCAACCATTTCAAAAAACGCGCCATAACATTCACTCAGATGCTTACCCTGTGGAATCCGTTCCACTCTCCCGTTTCATTCTCTTTGGAGGTAAGATAAGGCCATTCACACGCCTTTTCAAGAGACGATTGCATTTACCACTCTGCCAAAAACCGCTAATATGAAACCGTGACCGGTTCGAAACCAGCGGAGGCACCAGATGAAATCAATAAATTCTCCTAGCGATCACGACGTCATTGACATCAAACAAACCCTAAAAGCCCGCCAGCTTCTGGAATGCTTCGACCTCAACCTAATCCGTTTGAACGACACGGGTTTACGAGAAGACGAAGAAGAAGTCGATACGTTGGAAATGCTGTCCGGGTGCTTGGAAGAAGCGATTGAAAACGGCGTCGACCCCGTCGATTTGCAGCAGCGCGCCAATCAACTGGCGCAGTACGCTTTACGGCAAGGATACGACCAACACGCGGTGGAAAACCTGCTGACCATGCGCCCGAATCCGAACGGCAAGCGCCTGCAAAACGATTGACCGGTCTATAAGGATTTTACCAGTTGCCCGGCCTGTTTAATCCAGCGTGAGCGTTGTGCCGCATCACTGCCAATCACCGCGCCAAAACGGCGGTGATGGCGCACTTTGACCCCGCAAAACCCCATCACGGCCCGTTTCATCTGTAAACGGTCTCCGGCCAGAAAATACCACTGAGCGATTTTCGGCGTATCGCACGTATTGAGAATATCCGCCGTCTTGCCCTTCAATAACGGCACCAAGCGCCCTTTTTCGGTATAACGAAACGCCACACCGCTGGCGAAGGCCCGATCCAAGAACCCCTTCACTCTGGCCGGCATGCCGCCCCACCAGATCGGGTACACCAACACCAGATGATCGCTGTCTTGTAATAAGGCCTGGGCTTGACGAATATCGGGTTCGAGGTCTTCCGGATTTTCAAGGCCGTTGGGTGTACTGTCGAAATCCAATTCAAACAGATTCAGCCAGTTGACTTCATGCCCGTGCATCTCCGCTTCGTCGGCATAGGCTTCGGCCAGCGCACAGCATAAGCTGTCTTCTTTCGGGTGACCGTAAAGCATGAGAATTTTCTTTGACATCCATTACTCCAAAACTGGCTGAGACATAATTCGGCCCAATGTAAACACCGTTAACAATTGACATTATAATCATGTCGATTAAAATGTAAACACTGTTAACTTCTGTTTTCTCAACATCGCTCAAAGGAACTCCCGTGGCGCATTACCATCATGGCAACCTCAAACAAGCCCTGTTAAACGTGGGACTCCATTTCATCAAGCAGGAAAAGCCATTGACCATTCGCAGCCTTGCCAAGGCCGTGGACGTCACACCGGCCGCCGTATATCGACACTTCACCAATAAAGAAGCCCTTCTGGCCCAATTGGCAGAGGAAGGCTTCAAAAAAATGCACCAGGCTTTTTCCGACATCAAAGCGCCAACCGCCAAAGAACGTCTGTTTCGTATCGGTGAAGCCTATATACATTTTGCGTTAAACCACCCGGAACACTTTCACATCATGTTCAGTCGTTTCGACTGGCATTCCGAAACCTTTGACGAATTGACCGAACTCGGCAACGCCACCTTTGAGTCGCTGGCCTCGACCTGCCGGGAGCTGATGCCCGACGAAACCCAAGCCGAATGGTTGATTGCCGCCACCTGGTCGCAAGTGCACGGCTACGCCATGCTCTCATTACGCAAATGCACCGACAGTTGCGAACAACCCGAACTTTTTCCAAACGATGCCGCCGTTATCCGACACTTGATTGAAACCACCTGGGGGCCTCATTTCCCAGAATCAGACCGCTGAACCCACAATCTCATCCTGTTCAAAAAAGAAACCCACCGTGGTAAAAATGCGACACATCGTAATTTTTAGCCATCGCCTTGCATTTCGATTGACCCGAAATTTCAAAACGTTTTATGATTCATAAGTATTTTATGCAGATCTTGCTGAACTGATTCTCCCCCTTAGGTACGACACCTTCTGCTGAAATACAGATCATTTCATTATTCAGTAAGGAGTCAATCACATGAAACAGTTACTTATCGCATCCACACTGGCCAGCGTTCTGGCCTTATCCGGTTTGCCAGCCATCTCCGTCGCCGCACAAGACGGCCCACAACAAATGTACGGCAGTCAACTCATGACGCCGCAGGAAAGAGCGGAACACCGTGAAAAAATGCGTAATGCCAAAACGGAAGAAGAACGTAACCAAATCCGTGCTGAAAACCACGCCCGAATGCAGGAACGCGCCAAAGAACAAGGCGTTACCTTGCCAGACTCCCCACCGGCCGGTGGCGCTGGCATGGGCTACCGCCAAGGTATGGGGGGTGGCATGGGCCCAGGTAACGGCATGCGCCAAGGTGGCGGAATGGGCGGAGGCATGGGCGGCGGAAACAACCGATAATCCGACATCCTTCGCACTGAATACGGCGTTTCAAGCGCCGTATTCCCTTCTCGTATTTTCCTGGCCTTTCCTGCGCAATTTCGTACAATCTATCTAAAACAATGCTTCTCATGCATCCATTATGACAGTGCTTTAAACCACGCTCATAACGCAAGGAACCCGCTTATGTCCGATTCACCTCAAGATGCCGGCTTTTTACATGCCTTTTTACTGGACGGCCGCGGTGGCGGCCGCCGCTTAACCTGGTCGGAGGCGCAAAACTGGCAACCGTCGGATGGCTGTTTGTGGTTGCACATGGACTATTCCGCCCCCCTCACCCGGGATTGGTTGCGCCATCACAGCCAGTTAGACCACTTGATTACCGACGCGCTCCTGAGTGAAGAAAGCCGCCCGCGCACCGTCGGTGTCGGCGACGGCCTGTTAATGGCTTTACGAGGCGTCAACAAGAACCCGGGCGCCGACCCGGAAGACATGGTCTCCATTCGTATCTGGGCGGACGACAACCGGGTCATCACCACCCTCAAACGCAACCTTGTGTCGGTCAACACTCTCGCCACTCGTCTGGAAAAAGGCAAGGGCCCGCACGATAGCGCCGATTTGCTCATCAGCCTGACCGACCAACTCATTCTGATGATGAGCGACACCGTTGACGACTTTGAAGACCAGATTGCCGAACTGGAAACCCAGACACTGACGTCCGAAAATCCGACGCTGAAATCCGAACTGGCCGCTTTGCGACGCCAAACCATAGCCATCAAACGCTATCTGGCACCAAAACGCGAAGCCATGAACCGCTTGCTGGTGGAAAAAGTCAGTTGGTTGACGCCGGATCACCGCATGCAACTGCGCGAAGTAAACGACCGTTTGATTCGCCATATTGAAGACATCGATGCCGTCCGCGAACGCACGGCCGTTGCGCATGAAGAAGTGCTCAGCCGCATTTCCGAACAATTGAACGAACGTATGTACGTGCTGTCGATTATCGCCGCCATTTTTCTACCGTTAGGCTTTTTCACCGGTTTGCTCGGCGTCAACCTCAACGGTATTCCCGGTAGCGAAAGCCCCTATGCGTTTATCGTGTTCACCGCCGCGCTGATCCTGGTGGTCGCGGTGCAATTCTGGCTTTTCAAACGCCGCAAGTGGCTGTAAGCGCAAACAACCAAAACACCCAGGCCTGGGCGTTTCCAGGTTTCCAGTCATCAATAGAAACGGTTATTTTGGTGCAAATGCGCTGTTTACGGGCGAAAACAAACCCGATATTTCAATATAAATCATAGTGTTATTATTGCTATCATCCTTATTTTTAAGTCTTTTTCAGCATTAAGAACACTTTTTGCTTTTTTCCTTTAAAGAATATTTTTATATTAAAAGGAAAAATCATGTCATCTTTCCTCATCGCCGCCCTGATGATTAACCTGCTGTTCGGCGCAGGCCTCACCGCGCTGTTCCATACTCAGTCGGATATGCCGTTGACCTGGAGCATCATTCCCGTCATGCTGCTCGCCTCGGGACTGTCTTTACTGTATTTCCAAGGCCGAATAAAAGCGCAACAAAAACAGGTGTTCCAACAATGGAGCGATGACAATGACAACCTGGCCAAACACCATCCGGAATGGCACAGCCACTTGGAAACCTTCCGGCAACAACACAGCCCCGTCGCCGCGTTTGACGACTTCATAGAAAAACTCGCCTCCGGTTCGTCCAATCTCGATGACGGCAAATGGACCCGCCTTCCCGAAGACGTCAAACAAAAAGTACAACACTACCTGGACCAGAACACCCGCGCCACCGACGTAATGTCCGAGGTCATTGAATCCATTCAAACCGCCGACTTCGGTGGCCAATTGACCCTCAAACGCGCACGCCAGGATTTGGATGACGCCAAAGGACTCGTGCAGCAAATCGCCCAGGAATTGCTGGCCTTGAAACGTCAATCCGCTTCCCGCGACACCGCCATCAACCTATTGAAAAACCACCTGAAAAACCATCCCAATTACGTCACCGTCTGGTGCGCCTGGGAACCGGATGCCTTTGACGGGCAAGACGCCAATCACCGTAACCGCGACTGGCACGATGCCGCCGGACGCTTCATGCCGGTGTGTGCGTTTTCCGACACTAACGACGTGATTGTCGAAGCGCTGATGGACTACGATGTCCCAGGCCTGGGCGATTTTTATCTTTTACCGAAACAACATCGCACCGACCAGACCATCGCACCTTATGTCTACGAAATCGATGGCAAAGAACTGTTGCTCACCACTTTCGCGGTGCCGATTATCGACAACAACCAATTCATCGGTGTGGTCGGCGTGGACATTTCCCTGTTGGATCACCTCGACGAACTGTCCGACGGTCTGACGCCCCAAGGCACGCGAACCGTCCAAAAAAGCGTGCACGCCATGCTGACGTTAAAAGGCGCTCTGGCTGAAGTCACCCGAGTAATGTTCTACATGGCCAACGGCCAATTCTCGCACCGCATCGAGCGCGATCTTCCGGGCGATTTAAATGATTTGAAAGACGTGGTGAACCAGTCCGTCTCCGCCTTGCATGTAGCCCTGTCGGAAATCAATCGCACCATGAACGCCTTTTCAAACGGGGACTTAACCAAACAAATCAGTGGCGATTACCAAGGCGACCTGGAAACACTGAAACAGGACATCAACCAAGCCATGACCAACCTGCATCACATTGTGACCCAGACCGCCAGCACCAGTAACACCGTGGTGGACAGTATCCAAACCATGGAGCAGGACAACCAAACCTTAAATGCCCGCACCCAACAGCAAGCCGCCTCCATTGAAGAAACCGCCGCCAGCATGGAACAATTGATGCACACCATCCGCAACACCGCCGACGAAGCCAAAACCGCCACCGATCTGGGCGAAAAAGCCAAAACGCACGTCACCCACGGTTCGCAAATCGTGCAACAGACGTTGGAAGCCATGAATCAAATCAGCGGCGCCAGTCAGAAAATCGCCGACATTGTGCAGTTAATCGAAAACATTTCATTTCAAACCAACCTCTTGGCGTTGAATGCCTCGGTGGAATCGGCCCGCGCCGGTGAACACGGTCGCGGCTTTGCCGTCGTGGCGGGAGAAGTGCGCGCGCTGGCACAAAGAGCCGCCGACGCGTCCAGTGAAATCAAAGAACTGGTGGAGCAGAATCTATCAATGGTCAAACAAGGCCAAGACCTCACCGACGAATCCTCCGGTTCCTTTCAGGAAATCAACGAAACCATTATGGAGTTGGTGACCATCGTCGCGCAAATCAGCCTGGCCGCCTCTCAGGAAATGAGCAGTGTCGAACAAGTCAATCAGGCGGTATCGCAACTGGACCAATTCACTCAGGAAAACGCCGCCCTCTCCGATCAATCCGCACAATTGAGCCAAGCCATGTCACAACGCGCCAATGAACTGCAACATACCATTTCGGCCATTAAGTTGTAATGGAAACCAAGAAAAGTTTGGCTGATTTTCAGACATAAAAAAACGCCCAGGCCTGGTAAAAATCCAGAATAGATTTTCTGCTTTGCGGTTTGATAATACTAATTGAACGAAGTTGGCTTGTCTCACGTAGCCTACAATAGTCAGAATGCATTTGATCACTTTGTTATGGTTCTACAGTTGCTTCTTTACTTGAACCACATTTAAAAGTAACTTCTGCTTCCTGCGGTGTCCAGCCACGAGCTCCATGAGTCTCGATGTTTGAAGAGACCAACTCTTGCCCTAAACTAGAACAATACGCATCCGCTTCAGTTAGCGCCATTTGCTTAACCTCTGCCCAGCTAGTCATTCCTCCTCGAACCTGGGAACCGACTGTATATGTATCTTTTCCTACTTTCGTAACTTTTGTGACTGACGAGCAAGAAACAATTAATAAGCTAAATGGAAGTAGAAGCCATTTTTTATTTTTAAGATTCATGATTCTATCTCCTAAAATTTATAATGTGATTTTGATAACCTACGTGTCTTCACATACGAAAAATCTTAATTTTTTGTGGGTGAAATACGTTCAATTAGCTGTCCCCGTTAGGTAACGCATAAAAGACTGTGCATTAGCGTTCGTTTGTACCACTAAGTTATTCAAAAAAACAGCTCTGCCTTGAAAATGCCTTTTTCTCGCCAACCTCTTAAAAGGCCTGACCGTAAATTACTTGAAACACTAGATTCAGTAGTAAATTTTTTCGCTTTCCAATGCTTAGTGTCTTGGGAGCCATTTGTGTAGTAACGTGTTACAAAACAATGTTTACTATTGATTAATTCTTTTTTGAACTGTTCTTCACTTAAACCTGAATAGTCAATCTCAAGATTAACGGCTTCTTTTATTTGCTCGACTTGTTTAATAGGTTCGAAGCCTTTAGCTTCATAGGTATTTAAGATTTTTTCTATTACATTTGCAGGTGTATCAAATCCTTCAGCATGACTTTTTAATCGGTCATATAGTTTGTCAGAAATCCGGATTACTTGACTCATGGCTAAATCCCTTTTTATTCAACAGGCAATATTATTGTAACCATGTTACCAAATAAATCAAATAATTAAGTTCAGGACATAAGGTTTAATAACCTGCCGCGAGTTAGTGCGGTCGGGTTGAGTAATTTGTTATGCATGCCATTTGAGAACAACTTCTTCCGCAATTTTTCTAAGCTCATCAAGAACATCCTTTCCGAATTTTTGTTCTAATTCGAGGCTTAATATATTTGATACTTCAGTTAAAAATGCTGTAAAAATTGCTAGGTATTCAATTATTTCTTTTGAGTTCCTATCCGAGAAAGCAGAATCAGCAACTAAACCACCAATATCGTGAATTAATTCATTTCTTGTTTTTACAACATCATTTAAAGCGAACAAAAGCTCTTCATCAAAAATGTTTTTTTCTTTTGCTAAATTGACCTGTTTTCCTAGAGTTAATTTTTGATACCTTTTTAATAATTTATTATATTCCTCAGGATTCTGTCCAATTGACAGAGCTAAAATCATAGCCAAATTTCGTTCTATCGAATGAGCTTTCAAAGCCATTCTTCCATACGATATTTCTATTAGAGCTTGATTTTCATGAAGTGTCATAAGATAACTGCTTAACGCCGCGCACAGGAGCCGGAAAATAAGCGTAGCGTTTTAACTATTTCTGCGACCAACGGGAGCGACTACTGCGGATCGTTATATTTCAATTTCTTCTGCCGCATATACCTTGCCGTATTTACCAATCATCCCTTTATCGCTAAGCATTGTTAACTTTACTGTTGGCTGATTGCTCCAAGTTGCGTTTTCTTCAAGCGCCTTGTTGTGTTCTCTCTCGGTCAGCTGACCTATTCTGATTGGTTTGTAGTGCTCACCAAGCTCTATTAATATAAGTTGGTTCCAAGGCTTTTTTAACCTGACATTCCGACCTTTTACATTTTCATCAGTTATCACTTTTACTTGAGTAAGAATAGTACCATCTTCTAAATCGTATCCTGGATTTGATTTTCCAGTTACCTTTTTAGGCCTTTGACCTAAACTCTCTAAAAATCTCAGCGCAATGAACTCCCCGATTCGCCCAATCATATTGTCATTGCCAGATATCCTTTCAGGATACTTTTCGCCCATCTTTATTAACTGCTTTCTTGCCTGCAGGTAGGCTTCAATCGTATCGGCTATTTCTGAATCCGGCACAACTCTTCCTTTGAAATACGCCGCAAATCTCCGGCGCCAAGAAGCGGTGCTTCTTGGCGCCCAAGTTCATTTGCCTTGTTATTCCTATCTTCGCCCAATAGATACTTTCATAGTAATGACGCCATCATTATCATGATGCCCTGTATCGTTGATAGTTAAATGAAGACGCCCATTTGTCCTCGATATTTTTCTAAGTTGCTCACCAACAAAAAACACATCGTTTCCTACTTTACCAACGAGAGAATCTTCTACCACTCCAGGCAGAGGGTATCCTGCGAGGGCGGTATAAGCATCACAGGTTGGACCTGCTGGGCCGTGTTTTGGACAGTTAGTCATACCGACATCTCCTCGCCAAGTGCCTGAATACCATTCCATACGTATAATTTCTCCTTCTCGAACTTCTATTCCTGTATCCTTCCAGCCCGATTTGGCATTCACGTCTACGGTAAAACTCTTAAAGCTGAGATCTGCCTCAAAAGCTTCAGTTTTTGTCTCATTTTCTTGTATCTCCATTGTCTTCTCCTTTTACCTGATTGAGGTTGTTGGTGGTTTGAACACTTAGTGGCGATAACCTACGTGGCTTCGCGAGCTAAAATTTTAATTTCTTGGAGGCGAAACACGTCTGGTTGATTGCATTGCTAGACCGACCGCTTGCGATCGGGTATAGCACCTTGTTGTGTTTATTGTTTTTACCAACGAACTATAATTGTTCTACCGACTCGTTCTAGTTTTAATGGAAAACTCGCCCAGAAATAATCTTGATAGACCATTCCAGCAGGATCTTTGATTCTGTCACCAGTAGTTTTAAAGCCTTGCTTTTTGTAAAAAGGACCAAGAAACTCAATTTGTTTTTCTTCAACTGCGACCTGAATAAAGGCTTTATCTTTTACCAACTGTTGTGCTGTATAAATCAGATGTGTCCCCAAACCAATCCCCCTATGCTCTGGAAAAACATACAAACATGAAAGAATAAATTTTGATTGGGAGGGGTAAGGAGTAAATCCCATCATATACTTAGGATTTAGAGAAAAATCGCTGTTAACTATATGAGAGTTATTTGCACTACGCGGATCAGAAACAATGTCATTAGTCATATTTGAAATAGCACCACGGTATCCCTGAAGTAAGTGTTTACCAACAGATTTGCTCTCATTTAACCACTCTTGTAGCTCTTCAGCTGAGATGTACATATCGTGCACGTTAACTCCTTCAAACATAACGTTTAAGCTAACCGGCTGCGCGTTAGCGCAGTCGGGCTGGGTGTGCTGTTATGCCTTAATACTCAATGACCATTGAATTCCTGTAGTCTCACGGAAAACTTTCATTATTAAAAATGAATAAATAAGTTTAAACTTTTTAAGTTCAGCATATTCTGAAATTAGCTTTTTATAACTTGTTGAACTTGCCATAACTTCCTCGATAATCTGACTTGTGTTAATAACAAATTGAGTATTAGAAAAATTATGACTTCCATCTAAACGCTCAAGTTCAGAGATTAAATTGAAATTTTTTAGTTCTTCAGGTTCACTACATGCGATGGAATACATACCAGCCTGAGTATAGGTGTTTTTTCTGTGATTGCCTAAGCCTGAAGGTTTTTGAAAATTAGATTTTTCTATAATTTCTTTATTCTGCTTTGCTGAAACTAATTCATCTAAACTACGTATGGCTGGAGAAGCATATAAAACTAGTGCTTGATTACCAAAAGATTCCTCAATTTTATTAAGAAGGTCATGCTGATCTTTGTCAATTGAATATCTATAGTATGGCTCATTCCAATGATGCCATTCACCACCACTTGAAGTAGTAATAAAAACAGGTCTCTTATACTGCAGTAATAAGTTTGCATTTATTTGTGGAATTCTATTTGTAAATGTTTCAATCTCAACTTCTAGTTCTTCCGCTATATCAAAAAGATTAACTCCTGAAAAGTGAGGCCAAAACCAAAATGGATGCCCAAATATTCTCCAAAGATTTCGGTTTCGAGAGTTTGCGGCAGCATCGAACCCTAATAAACCTTCTAAAACTTGACCAGGAGGGAAGTACATAGATGACCTTGAATCTAATTCATTATTGAAATAGATTTCATAAGTCTTTTCTTCATAACCCACTTTCATTAAGTGAACACATTCCTTTTATGACTCTATATTGCATAACGGGATGGCGATAACCTGCGTGGCTTCGCGCGCTAAAAATTTTAATTTTTGGGGCGTGGAACACGTCAGGTTGATTGGCTTGTTAGGTTGCTGCAGGCGGATTCACCAGCCAATCTATTATCATCACCCCGTTAAATTGACCGTTTATTTGGTACTGAACTTTTTCCCGTCAAAACCATCGTTTCGTTATTTATGTAAATATACTAACTTAAACGATCTTAATAATTAAAAAAATATAGCAACCCATCACTGTATGATGAATACATATAATTATTCTTCAATTAATTTAACCAGGCCTGGGCGTTTTTGAAAGTCTCGAACAGCTTACTTAATTAGCTGTTCGAAAGTTGTATCTTAAGGTTCCAGCTTTCGGACTTCGATATGGGTTAGCCATTTCACCTGACGTGCGCCGGTGCGAGCATCGCCGGTGGGCATCAAGGCGAACTGGCCTTCTTTTTCGTCCAACAGCTTTCCGTCACGGGCGTAATACACCATCACGCCATCGCCGTCCTGACGGTTAAAGATTTCGCCCCAGGAATAGGTCACCCAATAAGGGTCGGTGGCCTTGGCGATAATGGCGAGTTTACGGAAGTCTTTCGGATGGCTCACATTCAACCCGGCTTCCAGCAAAATCGTTTTCAACGGCACGCCGGTCAGGCTTTCCATTTGCCCTTTATTGGCTCCGCTTTGGCAGACGATGGCGATATCCTTTACCTGTTTGGATTGCTTCATGGCCTGCAAATCCTTCAAGCTGAGCGTCAACGGTTTTTTCACCGCGCCGCTCACGGTCAGTACCTTGCTCATCTCGCCTTTTTCATCTGCAGCCGATACGGCGTTTACCGCCATCATGCCCATCAATAACACGGCGACACCCGCCGCTTTCATACCTTTTTGAAACAACATCGTTTTCATTTCTCCTCGTTTATTGTGTGGCCTAAAGCCACTTGCTCCTGCGCAAACCAACCTTGCGACATCGGCACAGTTTATCAAAATATACTTTAATACATATCGAATTTTACAACACCGCCGAAAAGCTTTTCATCCGGGAGAGAAGACGGTATGCTAACCGACATCGCAACGAATGCCGTCCGACTATGCAAATTGAATTACAACAGTTTTGGGTGCTCTTCTATTTTGTCTACATCTTTCTGGTGCTGTCGGCCGTGGTGCACATGCTTTACCAACGGCGTTCCCCGCAAAACCTCACCGTCTGGCTGCTGACGTTATTACTGCTGCCCTACCTCGGCGTGTTCCTTTACCTGATTTTCGGTTCCCGAAAAGTCCTTTACAAGCGCAATAAACCGAACATCATCATTCCGGCCAACACCGATAATGACACGATTCTGCCCGGCGATAACCGTCTGGCCCGTCAAATCGACCGCTTGTTGATTGCCGACCAAATCGCCAGCACCACTCGCCATAATCGGGTCGAGTTTTTCGACGATTCCTGCCGCACCTTCGAACGCTTTATGCACGCTTTGCAAAATGCCCAACAATGCATTCACATCGAAACCTACATTCTCGAACTGGACGCCACCGGCCAGCGCATTCTTGATGCCCTGATCGAAAAAGCCAGGCAAGGCGTGGAAGTACGCTTGCTGATGGATTCCATCGGCTCCTTCGCGCTCTACCGCAACCCCAAAGCGCTTCAAGCCTTGACCGATGCCGGCGGCCACTATGCCTTTTTTCAACCGGTGTTCAAAAACCTGTTCAATAGCCAGGTGAACTTACGAAACCACCGTAAAATCTATCTGTTCGACCACCACATCGGTTTCACCGGCGGCATGAATCTGTCCAACGACTATCTCGGCACCGAGGCCGACAAACCGATCAATGACCGCTGGAAGGATTTGCTGTTCCGCATGGAAGGCCCGGTGCTGGCGCACTATCACATTGTTTTCAATGAAGATTGGTTTTACACCACCGAAGAAAAACTGCCGCTGCCGAATCAATGGCCGAAACACGAGGCGCAAGGCGAATTGGTGCAAGCCATCCCGTCCGGGCCGGACATCCACAAAGATGCGTTGTTCGAATCCTTACTGCAAGGACTGTATGCCGCGGAAGACGACATTCTCATCGTCTCGCCCTATTTCATTCCGGACAGCTCGGTGATGAACGCCTTGATGATTGCGATTAAACGCGGTGTGCGGGTCACGCTGGTGACGCCGGAGAAATCCGACCATTTGATTTTCGACCTCGGCCGCAGTTCGTATATGCGCGAACTTTGCGAGGCCGGCGGGACGCTGCATTTCTACAAAGGGAAAATGCTGCACGCCAAGCTGGTGCTAGTGGATCGAAAAGCGCTGATGTTCGGCACCGCCAACTTGGATTATCGTTCACTGTTCATCAACCACGAACTGGCCAACTGGGTTTATGGGGAAGACTTGATTGAGCAAACCTGGCAATGGGTTGCGGAATTAATCGAGAACAGCCAGCCTTACCGACTGTCCGCCAGCCGTGGACGTCGCCTGTTTGAAAACTTCACCCGGATTTTCGCGCCGATTCTCTAGTGTGACGCTCTGAAAAACCTGTCAGCGCAATAAATCCGCCGTCTTCCGTGAGGCACGGGCAATGTCATCGGCACTGAGAATGCCGATGATACTTTCCACGCTGTAGGGTTCGGCACTGTCGCTGACCAAAGCATAATCCACTTCCGCCAGATTCATACGGTGCATGGCTTCCACCAGCCCTTCATTTGGCGAGACGACAACATAAGGTTGCGGAGACGCGTCCGTCGGCAAAGTGACTTGTGGCGGAATCACGCCTTGAATACGATTGCCTTGAAACTGTAATCCGATTTGCGGCGAGGCTTGAGCCGTGTCGCCGTCGGACACCACCCGAAATTGTGGCGTCATCACGTCCCGAACCTGCCGCGCCACATCGATGGCGGCTTGCAAGCCTTCCGGCACCGGCTGGCCGCGTCGGATCAACTTCAAGGTATAAATACTTTCAGGCGACAAACGTTTGCGCACGGCATAGGCGGTGACCGCACTGAGGATAATCGGCAAAATGGCATTGTAATCGCGCGTCATCTCAAACGTCATGACCGTTGCGGTAATCACCGCGCCGGTCGCACTGCCGACCATCGCCACCATGCCTGCCAGCGCAAACGCCGCCGGTTCAATCGACAGTTCCGGGAACAACATCTGCGCAAACTGGCCAATAGCCGCGCCCAGCGTGCCGCCGAGAAAGAATGCCGGTGAAAACACCCCACCCGATGCGCCCGACCCCAAGGTCAAAAACGTCGCCAGCATCTTAGCCGCGAACAGCAATAACAAAAACCAAGGGTTCCCGAGCGTGCCGTTCAGAAGATCGGTAATGGTCGCATACCCTACACCTTGCACATAATAATGGCCGCTGAAATGCTGGAACAGATAGAAAATCACCCCGACGAAAAACATCCCGGTGACATGGCGGGTGTAATAATTGCCCGGCATACTGTCGAAACGGTCTTCCGCCCAATAGATGCCACGCACGAAGAACGCCGACACCACACCCATCAGCAAACCGAACGGAATGAAAATCATCAACTCGCCAAACGGCACCTGCTCGAATGTCGGCATTTGCAGTGCCGGAATATCAAACGCCGGGGTCATGCCCAGCAGGAATCGTCCGGTGTGCGTCGCCACCACCACGGCCAACGCAACCGGCAGTAATGTCGTGGCACTGATCGACACCAGCAATAATTCCACGGCAAAGACGATGCCGCCCAAAGGCGCGTTAAAGGTGGCGGCAATTCCGGCGGCCGCGCCCGCCGCCACTAAGGTGACGCGCTGATGCACCGGCAAGGTCACCCATTGCGCGACCGCCGAGGCAAACGCCGCCCCAATTTGGATAATCGGCCCCTCCCGCCCGACGGAACCGCCACTGCCGATGGAAATGGACGACGCAAGCGATTTAACAATCGCCACCACCGGCCGAATTTTGCCGCCTTCATAATGAATGCTGTAAATCACCTCGGGCACGCCGTGACCTTTGGCTTCCGGCGCGAAATTTTTCACCAACCAGGCCACCACCAATGCACCCAACATCGGCGCAAGAATAATCCATACACCCCACGGGCTGGCCGCAGTGTGCACATTCGCATCGTAATACGGTGAGAATTCACCCAGGAACAGGAAATTGTGAATCAGACCGATCAACATACGAAAGCCCCAGGACGCAATACCGCCCATAATGCCGATGAGAATCGCCAATAAGCTCAGGGTAAGAAGACTTTGAGAATGTTCGTCTGGTTTCATGCCGAAAAAATTTATGGGTTCGTTATGAGCGACAACGCCCGATTCAAAGAAGCGCTAAAGAGCAACGTAAAGGCGGCTTATCATGAGTACGATTTTTCACTTAAGCTTGTTCGCAGTATACCAAACCCCATAAATTCTATGTTTTAAATTCCAGCCACCGATAAACGCCCCAAAACCGGAAAAACAGAACGTCAAAAAAACGTAAGGAAACCGTTATATTGCTCGGCCTCAGTTCGCCTATCATGAAACCCATCATGAACTCTACCCTTTATCTCTAAAAGACGATACCGATGACACACGCAACCAAAATGCCACAACGCACACCGCAAGATTACATTGACGAATCGCCGATTTGGGCGGACGGCACGCAAGTCCGTATGTCGCCCATGACACAAATGCAATGGCGCATTTGGATGCTCGCCACCGCCGGCAAATTTTTCGAAGGCATGGTGGTGTTCATGACCGGCGTCGCCTTACCGTTGATTGTTCAGGAATTCGATTTGGGGGCGCTGGAAAAAGGGGTTATCGGCGCTGCGATTCTGTTTGGCATTCTGGTCGGCGCCACCACGCTGGGCGGTTTGTCGGATAAATATGGGCGTAAGAAACTGTTTATTATCGAGCTGGTGTTGTTCGTGTTCTTTCTGGCCGCCCTCACCATCAGCCCCAGCTTTATTTTCCTAGCCATTGCACTGTTCGGCGCCGGGCTGGCATTGGGCTGCGATTACCCCACCGCGCATTTGGTGATTTCGGAAAGTATTCCCAGCCGAACGCGCGGTCGCTTGGTGTTGGGTGCCTTTGGATTCCAGGCCGTTGGCGCGCTGGTCGGCACCATCATCGGTTTTTTGGTGCTTTACCTCAACCCGGAAGTCGAAGCTTGGCGTTGGATGTATGCCGTGGCGATCATTCCCGCGCTGCTGGTCATCGTCGGGCGTTTCTTTATCAATGAATCGCCCCACTGGCTGTTGGAACAAGGTCATATGGCGCAAGCCGAACATGAACTCGGGCGTCTGTTGCAACGCACACCGCAATACCCGCACAGCATCACCTTAAGCCGCCACCCGTCTGCAGAACCGGAAGAAGAAGGCGTCAAAAGCAAGTCGCCTTTCTCCAAACTGTTTAAGAAAAAACACCGCCGCGCCACCATTTTCGCATCAGTGCCGTGGTTCTTACAGGATTTGGGAACCTATGGCATCGGTATTTTCACACCGATTATCCTCACCGCCACCTTCGGTCACAACACCGTCGGAGACGACCGCAATATCGCCGATTTGGTGGAAAACACCCTGCAAAGCGCCAAACATGCGGCCTTTTTGGATGTGCTCTTGATTATCGGCATGCTGTTTGCCATTTTCCTGACCGATGTCGTCGGTCGCATCAAGTTGCAGATTATCGGCTTCATCGGCTGCGCCATCGGCCTGATTCTGGTCGCCTTCTCACAAAGCTTATCGGGCGACTCGAAACTGTTGCTGATATTCGTCGGCTTCATGCTGTTCAATTTCATGACCAACCTCGGCCCGAATGCACAAACCTATCTGATTGCCGGTGAAGTCTTTCCGACCCGCATTCGTGGAATTGGTGCCGGTTTTTCGGCCTCCTTTGCCAAAATCGGCGCGGTCAGCACGGCGTTTTTATTCCCGATTCTACTGGCCGACATCGGCACCGCGACCTTGCTTTACATTCTGGCCGGAACGTCTTTGCTCGGCGCTTGGGTTACTTGGCATTACCGCATTGAAACCCGGGGCGTGAATCTTGATCGAATGGGTTGAGCGAATAAACTAAGCCTGCACAACGCCATTCCGACAAACGCCCAGGCCTGGCGAAATCACGCAATGGCTATAAAAGTTTTCACCAGGCCTGGTCACTATTCTATAATCGGACATAAGATTCTTCGATTTCACCGGCAGGCTTCCAACGCATGTACAAACCCAAGCTGACCCCCATTTCACATGACTTGTCCTCGACACAGCTCGGCCAGGCCTTGCCGAACCCCTTCCGGCTCCTGACCTGGAACCTGCACAAAACCGACTTTGCGCATTACATCCACCGCCCCATCGAACAGTTGTTGAGTATGGAACCGCCGCACTTGCTGTCGTTTCAAGAAGCCGCCACCCGCCCGATGCAAAACCGTTTTTTCAACTTGCCGTTTGTAATGGCACCCAATATTGAAACCCGCCAGAAACATTTCGGCGTGCTGACCGCCACCGAATTCGGCATGACGGCGCAGCACCAATGTCTGACCCGCAGCCGAGAGCTGGGCTGGACCACGCATAAAACCGCTTTGGTGACCGAGCATTGTTTGCAAAATGGCGAAACGCTGACCCACATCAACATTCACGCCATCAACTTTGTGCCGAACCGATTGTTTCAGCAGGAATTAAATTTACTGTGGCATTTGATTGCCGAAAAATCGGGACCGATGATTGTCAGCGGCGATTTCAACACCTGGAATAAAACCCGGGTTTCCATGTTGGAAAAAGCCGTGCAACAACTCGGCCTGTCGGAAGTCGCTTACCCGGACACTCGTCCTATCCGAACCCTCAATCGACAAATTTTGGATTATGTTTTCTATCGCGGCCTCACCGTCCAATCCGCCCGCGCCTTTCATGTCGAAGAGATTTCCGACCACAACCCGCTGGAAGTGGTCTTTGCCCTGTAATCAGGCTCCCTACGGCTTTTCAGTGCTCCGGCGTACAGATATGACGATTGCGGATCGCCTGAATCGTTTTCCAGGCGAACACCAAAATCATCAAACTCAGCAGCGCCAACAAAACGATTCCCACCCATTGAAACACCACTTGATTCGTCAGATCAAACAGTTTGAAGGATGCAATGCTGATGGCCGCCAGTGGAAACGTATAAGCCCAGCAGGATAACGCAAACTTCACTTGCAGAAACTTACCGGCCGACACCAACATCAGCAACGTCATGAAAGCCGCAAAGAAATACAGTATCCGTGCAAAAGCGTCCAATACGCCTCCGTTCAACGCTTCATAAGACAGAAAACCAACCGCCGGCGGCGCAATGAAAATAAACAAGGTCGGAATCAGCTTATCGACAATCGGCGGATGAAAAATGATGCGATTGAACAAGATCGCCATGATGACCGGCCAGAATACAATACCGATTGAAAAGAAGAACCAACTGATTTCAACCGGCGCATGATGCACCCCGACAATCGGCACCAGAATATTGCCGACAATGGGAATGAACCAGGCCGGGTTGGAATGTTCGATTTTAAAAAAATCATGATGAATCCAGTGGTACAGCACCCACAAGGTCAATATCAGGTGGGCCACGACACCCACGGACCATAACCAAAACGAAAGTTGCGTTTTACCGATGGCATAGAAGGCGATGCTCAGCAAAATCAGACTGATGCTGATGGCGGGGACAAAATTCATTTTGACGGGATGGCGTATTTCCGCCTGCACCGCATCTGGAAAACGTACCACTTTCAATAAATAGGAAACCAACAAGCCAACAAACAACAGGGTGGCGACCGCCAATACCGCCTGCCCGGCCATTAAGGTCGCCGATGTTTTCACGGCCAAAAGTGCAATCGACAAACCGGTCACGCCCATCACCATCCCGAAGAAACTGGCCGGAAAATACGGTAATCTAAACTCATTATCAGTCATATTTATACCCCTATTAATTTGGACTATAAATACTATCATAACGCCGAATCCGTCGATAAAGCATGAATAAAAAATGACGGCCTAAGATAGCAAAATAACGCGGCGGTCAGCCGCATCGGCTTGCAAAATACTATTAAAACCATTAATTATTTCTATATGCATATCAGGCGGCCGCATGCCATAATGGCTCGCAATTCGATAAGGACGTCCGGGCGAACAACGCTGATTTTAACGGAGTATCGGGAACTTAAAATCTAATTTTATAAAAGATTATAAGTTGTTTTTATCATTACACTTTTTTTGACCCAAAAACATATTAGTGTTTGTTTATCCGGTTGAAAAAAGCGATAATCAGACCCTCGAATCGTTACGTTCGACACACGAACGAAAACGAAGACAAAGGAGATTTACATGAACATTCGACAACTTTTTGATTACGACACTTGGACCTACACTTACCTGATCTGGGACGAAGAGACCAAAGAAGCCGCCGTAATCGATTCAGTACTCGAAAAAGTTGATCGTGACGAGCAGCACATCAAAGAATTGGGATTGAACGTTAAATACCTGTTGGAAACACACATCCACGCCGACCACATCACAGGGGCAGGCCCTTTGAGAAAACGCATTGGCGGGCAACTGGTGGTGCACAAGAACTCCGGCTCGGAATGTGCGGATATTCTGGCGGTGGACGGTGACGTCTTCAAACTGGGCAATCAGGAAATTCATGTACTTCACACCCCTGGTCACACCAATAACGACATCACCTATAAAATTGACGGTGCGGTTTTCACCGGCGATACCTTGTTGGTGCGTGACTGCGGCCGGACCGACTTCCAATTGGGTGACAATGAATCCATGTATCACTCATTGACGGAAATCCTGTTCAAGCTACCGGAAGACACCATGGTGTTCCCGGCGCATGACTACAAAGGGTTCAGCCAATCCACCATCGGTGAAGAAAAAACGTTCAATGTCCGTGCCGGTAGCAACAAGTCTTTTGAAGACTTCTCGACCATTATGGACAACTTGAATCTGCCGAATCCAAAACGCATCGACATCGCGGTGCCTGGCAACTTGAAGTGCGGTAATCTGGACGACTGATTCGTTTCGGATAACACACACCCATAAAAAAAGCCCCGTTTTTGGGGCTTTTTTGTATCCGGGATTTACCGGCGTCAGGCGGCACTTGAATCAAGCGACTTCCACCACCTCTACACGGTATTCCAACGTTTGATTCGCCAATGGGTGATTACCGTCCAGATACACTTTGTCTTCATCCACTTCCACAATGCGGAATTGAATCATATTACCTTCCGGATCTTCGGTTTCCACCACCTCACCGATTTTGATTTCCACTTGGTCATCAAAGTTTTCCGGCGATGCGTATACGATCAAATCTTCTCGTGTCGTTCCATAGCCCTTCTCAGGCGGAATTTCGACCTTGGCTTCAAAGCCCGGTTCCTCACCTTCCAAAAACTCTTCCAACCCTTCGACGATTTCACCTTCACCGTGGACATAATGCACCGGCTCGCCACCGAAAGTGCTGTCGAGCAAATCACCTTTCTCGTTTCGCAACTCGTAATGAAACGTGACTTCGCTCCCTTTTTTAATTCTCATACTCAGACTCTCAAAATTGCATTAAAATAGAAAACATTTAGCGTATTCTACCCGAAGAACTCTCAGAGATTAAGAGAAACAATTTAACCATGCGTCAAATACTACTGGATACGGAAACCACGGGCTTCGACCCGAAAACCGGCGACCGAATCATCGAAATCGGGGCCGTGGAACTGGTCAAACGAAAACTCACCCACAACAACTACCATCAATACATCCAGCCGGAACGGGACGTGCCGCAGGACGCCATCGATGTGCACGGCATCACCAATGAATTCCTGAAGGACAAACCGGTATTCGCTCAAGTGGTCGACGATTTCATGAATTTCGTGGCCGGCGCCGAACTCATCATCCACAACGCGCCCTTCGACGTGGGCTTTATCAACCATGAACTGTCGATGTTGCCCGACAACAAATGGGGCACCATCGAAGCGCATTGTCAAATCACCGACTCCTTGAAAATGGCTCGAAAAGCCTACCCCGGACAACGTAACTCGTTGGATGCGCTTTGCAAACGTTTCGACATCGACAACTCCAACCGGACATTGCACGGTGCCTTACTCGACTCCGAAATCCTGGCCGATGTCTATCTGGCCATGACCGGCGGACAGACCGACTTGATGCTGATGAACGAAGACCCCAACGCTAAGCTGGATCAACAGGCCAATTTGAGCCAACAGCGCGCGCCACTCAAAGTATTACGCGCTTCCGAAGCGGAGCTTGAGGCCCATGCCAGCAAGCTGGCCGCCATCAGCAAGAAATGCGACCGCACCATTCAATGGTAACCGCTCGCACGACTCTTCTTGCTTAACACCGAAAACGGCCAGGCCTGGCCGTTTTTCAAGCTGCGATTCCAATACCCAAAAGAGACACATAAGAAGATACACTAGAGGTGACCATGCAACTGAGACAGCAACTTTTTCGTGACGATTCCGCCAAAAGCATTTTCCTGGAACCCACCGCACAGTGGCACCAGCTCGCCGGTAACGACGCCTCCCATCAACACGGCGTCAATCACTTGTTTTTTTATGACGAAGAAGCCAAAGAGTTTTTCGATGCTTATCAGGACAACGACCTGACCGAACAGTTGGATGCATTGGGCGATATGCTGTTCGTTGCCTGGGGCATCACCCATCACCTTGACTTACCGGAACCGATGGCGGCGTCGCAGATGTCCATTCTCTATGTTCTGGACAAACTGCAACCGCAAGACCCACTGGCGGTCAGTCAGGCGGTATTTGAAGAAGTGGTGCGCTCGAACTTTTCCAAGTTCTGCCCCACAGAAGAAAATGCCCGTCAAACCGTTCAGCATTACGCCGACACACTGGATGTCGACGTTACCTACGATCAGGTGGGCGATTTTTTCGTGATTCGTTGCGCGTCTGACCAGACCGGCCGTGACGGCAAGGCCTACCGTAAAGATAAGATTTTAAAATCAGTGGATTTCTTCGAACCGGATTTCAGTCACATTCAACTGTAATCCGCCCTGCGTTTGGCCGCCCTAATGAGCGGCCATCAATTCGTCCATCGCCAAATTCGCCAGTTCATCGACGCGTTCGTTTTCATCGTGACCGGCATGCCCTTTGACCCAAGCCCAGGTCACATCATGCGGTTTAAGTGCCTCGTCCAAGGCTTGCCAAAGATCCTGATTCTTGACCGGTTTCTTCGCCGCGGTTCGCCAGTTATTGCGTTTCCAGTTCGCCATCCACTGGGTGACACCGTTCTTGACGTACTGAGAGTCGGTGGTCAAGGTCACCTTGCAAGGTCGTTTCAAGGCTTTCAGCCCTTCTATCGCGGCGGTCAATTCCATACGGTTGTTGGTGGTGTCCGGCTCCGCCCCTTTCAACTCCTTTTCAAATTCGCCAAAACGTAATAACGCGCCCCAGCCACCGGGGCCGGGATTGCCACGGCAGCCGCCGTCGGTAAAAAGTTCCACTTCCTGCATAATGTTGTTATGAGTCCTTATCCATTCGATGATGTCGGTTGGCGCGATTCGAAACGACGGCCCGCCCGCCCTTCGCGGCGATTAGCCAGTTGGAAAGCCGCCAATTCAGACCAACCGGCGTCGGCGAAGCAATGCGTTTTTTGGCTAAAATGCAATACACATTTCCAAAATCCAATCCCATGCGCCCCAATGTTTTTTCCAACCCTTCCACCCAACGCCAGGTGCCCTGCTCGGCATCCTGACGTGTCAAGCAACTGATGGAGCTGTACGTCACCTGTTCAATGTCGTACCCCAACAAGCTTAGCCAATCCACTACCCGATGAGCGCGAATCAAATTCGCCGATTTGAAATGACGGCGATGTTCGCCGAAACGATTGCGCATGGTACGGCACCCCAACGGGTTGAAACCGGTAATCAGCACATGCCCCTCCGGTACCAGCGCCGAATCCACTTGTCGCAGCAAATGATAAGGGTCGGTCACGGATTCCAATGAATGCGGCAAGACGAACACGTCAACCGCATCGTTTCGAATCGGTAAATAATCCATATCGGCTTGAATACGCAAGCCGCTGGCTTCCGGCAACGCATGGTCATCCAGAAGGACTTTACAGTTGACGCGACTGTTTTCCAGCAGGCTATCGGTCGACACTCGACCCAGTTGCACCAAATAGAGGCCGAAAACGTGTGCTAACGCATGATCGATCAAAGGTTTTTCCTGCCGGAATAACGACTGCCCTTTTGGCGTCTGATAAAACCGATGTAAAAAGGATTGAAATGAAGGATTCGTCATCATTTTAACCGGCGGATTTGTTAGAATACGGCCATTATAACAATTAACGAGTCAGACATGAAAATCGTTGGCCTACCGACACTTTCGGACAATTACACTTGGGTCATTCTCTCGGAGAACCCGCAGGATAAGTCGGCTTGGATCGTCGATCCGGGTGAAAGTCGGAAAGTCATCGAATATTTTCATCAAAACCAGCTGGAACTGGTCGGCATTTTGCTAACACATCATCATTATGATCATACCGGCGGAATTGCAGCAGTGAGAACAGAATTAGGCGACGTGCCCATCGTCAGCAATGCACACGGCCCTTATAAACCCGTTACCTACCCGGTAACCGACGGCGACGAAATCCAAGTGCATGGCGAAACCTTCAAGGTGATGGCAACACCGGGGCACACCCACGAACACATCAGCTTCTATCACCCGAAGGCCTTATTCTGTGGCGATGCCATGTTCACCGCCGGCTGCGGTAAAACCTGGACGCAAGCACCTGGGGTCATGGCCCAATCCCTGTTAAAGATTCGCGAACTGCCGGACAGTTGTGCGGTTTACTGTGGCCATGAATACACTTACGCCAACCTCAATTTTGCGATGATTGCCGAACCTGACAACCTCGACATGGCCGCTCGCCAGACCGAAGTCAAGCGTAAAACCCGACAAGGCGAACCTTGTGTTCCGGCCTTACTCGGTCTGGAGAAGAAAACCAACCCGTTTCTGCGCTTTGACCAATCACCGTTGAAGGAAACCCTGGCCAACCGTGCCGGAAAAGCCGAACTCAGCAACGAACAGGCTTATGCGACCCTGAGAGCCTGGAAAGATGAACTCGATAAAACTGGAACCCTTGAGGCCGGATTGAATGATTGAGACCCGACATAAACTGTTCACCCCTTTTATAAAACTGGCGTCCGCCGCCACCTTCCTGATGTTAGCGGGGTGCAGCCACCTTCCCTATCAGGACATCGATACCACCGCACAACGTTCCTCACAGGAAACGGTACCGAAGCTGCCTATTACCGACCCGATTCTCACGGAAAACCGCGAAACGGATGCTTTCGAAAGCTCGATCCAAGAATCCACCGAACGGTTTTCGGCTCTGAAATCGAACCAAAACCTGTCCAACCAGTTGGATCGTGCTTTAGTGTTTTCGCAGGAAGCGCCGGTTTACGACGACCTGTGGCAAGAGATCAGCGAACACTTGTTCCTGGCTCCGGCCAACAGCGAGAACTATCAGGACTACATGAGCTACTACATCAATAAAAAGCGTTACCTGAAGCGCGTGTCGGTTCGAGCCAAACCCTATTTATATTTCATTCTGCAAGAAGTCAAAAAGCGCCAAATGCCGTATGAAATCGCCCTGCTTCCGGTCGTGGAAAGTGGTTATTACCCCTATGCCCGCTCGTACATGAGCGCGGCCGGTCTCTGGCAATTCATGCCCGCCACCGGACACATGTATGGATTACACCAAAACTGGTGGTACGACGGCCGTCAGGACGTCTATCGCAGCACTCTCGCCGCATTGGACTACCTGCAAGCCCTGTATGCCCAAAACGACTATGACTGGCTGTTGGCACTGGCGTCCTACAACAGCGGCTACGGCAATGTCCTGAAAGCGCAACGACGCTTCCTGAAAAAACATCCGAACGGCGACCCGAATTTCTGGAACATCCGCCCTTATCTGCCGAAAGAAACTCAGCACTATGTGCCGCAGTTGCTGGCGATTTCCAACCTTGTGAGCCACAAAAAAACCTACCAGCTCGACCTGGAGCCGGTTCCCAACGAGCCTTATTTCAAAAAGGTGCAGGTCTCCGATCAAATCAGCCTGCCGAAGGTCGCACAGGCCACTCAAACCCCGCAAGACATGCTTAAGGTGCTGAACCCCGGCTACCTTCGCCTGGCCACCCCGCCAAAAGGCAAACACCCGCTGCTCTTGCCGATTGAGGTGGCCGATGCTTTCGAGGCGGAATATTCCGCCAGTCCTGACGACTACGAAGTTACCTGGGTGCGTCATAAAATCCGCTCAGGGGAAAGTTTGAGCGTCATTGCTTACCGCTACCGCACCTCAAGCCGCGAAATCCAAAAGCTTAACAACATGAAAGGCAGCTTCCTGCGTGCCGGCAAAACCCTGTTGATTCCACTGCCGCAAAACCATCAAGTCGCATTACGTTCAGCGGATAAACCCAAAAAATACACCGGCAACAAACACACTCATACCGTTCGTTCCGGCGAAAGCCTCTGGACCATCGCCAAGTATTACAACACTTCACCGCGTAAGTTATGCGAATGGAACGGCATCAGCATCCGTAAGCCGATTTACAAAGGCCAGCAACTGGTGATTCAATCCAACCAGTATGGTCGAAAAGTGTCTTACACCCTGAAAGAAGGGGAAAGCCTATGGGTCGTGGCGCAAAAATACCGCGTCACCACGCAAGAGCTGTGCAACTGGAACGGCATCAAGAAATCGGCCGTTCTGCAACCGGGAACCAAACTCAAGGTTTGGGTTAAGAGTTAAAGGTTATGCTAGGGAACAAGCAACGACGCTTACACCACATCCTGACACTACTGCTTTTCGTTGCCTTCGGCTTACAGCAGCCGGCGGCGGCCTCGACGCCCGACCCCGATCAACTGACCCAAAACCAACGCACCTTTCTCGACGCTTATGAAGCCACCAAAGCCAACGACCGGCCGTTAATCGCCAAATACCAGGCGGAGTTAAAGGATTACCCCCTATACCCTTATCTGGTGTATCTGGATTATAAATACCACATCAAAGACACACCGCCCGCTCTGATTCAAGGCTTCATCGACACTCACCCCAACAGCCCCTTGCCGTTCTTTTTAAAACGGAAATGGCTGCATTACCTGGGTAAAACCCATCAGTGGTCCTTGTATTTGAAACAATATGAGCCGGGCGAATACAGCTCCACCACCTTGAAATGCTATGACCTGCGCGCTCAGATGCAGGTGCAACACACCGAAAAAACCGACCGGCAAATGCAGGCATTATGGCAAAGCGAGCTCAGCCTGCCCGGCACCTGCAAACCGGTGAAAAAATATTTACGCAAACACAAACTCATTACCGGTTCCATGGTGTGGACAAAAGCGCAATTGGCGATGAAAAAAGGCAAACTCAAAACCGCCAAAAACATCGGCCGCGACCTCTCGGCACAAGAGCGCAAAGCACTGAATTATTGGATTGACACCTTCCGCCACCCGAAAAATGTCACCCGAGATATGCCGTCGTACGTCTCGCCGGTGATTCGCAAGGCGATTTTCAAACAAGGCATTCAACGCTTGTCCTATTCCGAGCCGGAACTGGCCCTGAAAACCCTCAAACAACGCGCCGAGCAATACGGTTTGAACCGTCAGGAAGAAAGCCATTTGCAAAGCCGGGTCAGTCTGCGTTTCGCTTATCAATATCACCCGAAAGCCAGCGAATATCTCGCTCAGATCGACCGCGCCGGTAAAGACGAGCGCACGCTGGAATGGGAATTGCAAGTCACGATTCGGGAATCCAACTGGGTCAATTATCTGGACCTTTACGCCCTGCTGCCGCCGGAAGAACAATCCGAATCCCGCTGGCTGTATTGGAAAGCCCGCGCCCTGGTGGAATTGAACCAACAAGAGGATGCCCGCCCGATTTTCCAAACCCTCGCCAAACAGCGCAGCTTCTATGGTTTTCTGTCCGCCGACCGATTGCAACAGCCCTATCAGTTCAATCCGACGCCCAGCCAGAAAAAAGACCTGGCGAAGATGGTGAAAAAATACCCGCAACTGGAAGTCATGCAGGAGCTGATCGCAATTCAATGGAAACTCAGCTTGAAGCGCGAATGGTACAACCTGCTCAAGAACATCGACCAAAACGACTTCGAAGCCATCGCCAACTTCATGGCGGACTGGGATCAGCACAATTTGGCGATTCAAACCATTTCCCGGGTCAAAAAATGGGACGACTTATCGTTACGCTTCCCAACCCCTTATCGCGAACCGGTGATGCAGGCCGCCAATAAGAACACCATCGACCCGGCCTGGGTGTACGGCGTCATGCGCCGTGAAAGCGCTTTCTCACCGACCATCAGTTCACCGGTCGGCGCCGTCGGCTTGATGCAACTCATGCCGAAAACCGCACGCTACATCGGGCGAAAAATCGGCCTGAAAAAACGTCAATACACCCGCCTCACCATCCCCGAATCCAATATCGAACTGGGCAGTGCTTACTTGAGTTATTTAAGTGACAAATACAACGGCAGTCGCGTTTTGGCAACGGCGGCTTACAACGCCGGACCGACACGAGTCGACCAATGGATTCCGCAAGACAAGGTGCTTTCCGCCGACCAATGGATTGAGACCATTCCGTTTTCCGAAACCCGCGCCTACGTCAAAGCGGTGCTGGAATACACCACCATCTTCAAATCGATGCTGAATAAGAAATATGACCGTCTGGAAAATTTCATGCATCCGATCGGACACCACAAAACCCTGTCTCAAACCGATGGCCGCAACGCGCCAAATTCTTGATTCCAAACAGCTAATGAAAAATTCGAGATAAAAAAAAGCCTCAGGGACAAACTGAGGCTTTAAATACATTATTTCTTTTTAATAACAAGAAATAATCAGAGGAGGATACTCATGAAGAAACATGAATGACTCCATCTTATTAGAAATAACTTATATTGTCAAACCCTAATATGAAAAAAGTTTAAAAATAACAGCGACTTATTTCCACATTTTTAAAATGGTTATAAGCCGACGCTAAGCGTTTGATTCCGTTAAACTCTTCGCCAACTGGTGCCTTGCGGGCTATCCAGCAATTCGACACCCTGCTCCAACAACTGGTCACGAATCTCGTCGGAGCGTGCGAAATTTTTCGCTTGTCGCGCCTCGGCACGCTCCTGAATTAATTGTTCAATGACTTCATCGGTCAAAGCCGAATCAGACGGCTGCGATTTGAAAAAGGCTTCCGGCGTCATTTCCAATAAGCCTAAACGGTTTGCCAATTGTTTCAACAAAACGGCCAGGCCTGGTGATTTCTGTTTATTGACCTCTTTTGCCAATTCAAACAACACCGCTAAGGCTTGCGGGGTATTGAAATCATCGTTCATCGCTTCGACAAACTCATCGGTGAAACTCGTTGAAGTTTCCGCGTCTCCAGCCAATTCCACTGCTTCCAATGCCGAGTACAACCGCCCGACGCTGGCTTTGGCCACATTCAGGTTCTCTTCGGAATAATTCACCGGGCTACGGTAATGGCTCGCCAGCAGAAAGTAACGAATCACTTCCGGATGGTATTGTTTCAAGACTTCGCGAATGGTGAAGAAGTTGCCCAGCGACTTCGACATTTTTTCATCATCGATGCGCACGAAGCCGCAGTGCATCCAAGTATTCACATAATGCTCACCGGTCGCACACTCCGACTGGGCAATTTCATTTTCATGGTGCGGAAAGCTTAAGTCCAGTCCGCCACCGTGAATGTCGAAATGGTTCCCCAGACATTTGGTGGACATGGCGGAACACTCGATGTGCCAACCAGGACGGCCGTCACCCCACGGAGATTGCCAGGCCGGTTCGTTTTCTTTCGAGGCTTTCCACAACACGAAATCCAATGGGTCTTTTTTAAAGGAATTCACCTCAATTCGCGCACCGGAATCCAGTTCGTCGATGTGTTTACCGGACAGGCGACCATAATCGTCGTCGGCCTTCACATGGAAATACACATCACCGTTTTCCGCCGGATAAGCGTAACCCTTATCGACCAGGCTGGTGATCATCTGCTCGATGTCCTGTATGTGCTCAGTGGCTTTCGGCTCCATATCCGGACGCAGCACATTCAGCGCTTTTTCATCTTCATGCATAGCGTCGATGAAACGCGCCGTCAATTCTTGAATCGGTTCTTTGTTTTCCAAGGCACGCTGGATAATCTTATCGTCAATGTCGGTGATGTTACGCACATAGGTGACGTCATAACCCAAAGCGCGTAGGTGGCGCACCACCGTATCGAACACCACCATCACCCGTGCATGACCGACATGGCAATAGTCGTAAACCGTGACTCCGCAGACATACAAGCCCACTTGATTTTCATGAATGGGTTTAAAGACTTCTTTTTGTCGGGTTTCGGTATTGTAAATCTGTAATGCCACTATTTCTGACTCCATGTATCTCTTAGACCAACGGTTTTATTGAACACCAACGCGTCTCCGGCTTGGTTGTCACGGCAGAAATACCCCTCACGTTCAAACTGATACGCTTGTTCCGGCTCGGCGTCTTTCATACCCGGCTCGACAAAACCGTTTTTCACCACCAATGACTCGGGGTTGATGACGGCTTCAAAATCGTCTTCCTTGGCCGGATTCGGTACCGAGAACAAACGGTCATACAAACGGAACTCCGCCGGTAAGGCTTTGGAGGCTTCCACAAAGTGAATCACCCCTTTCACCTTACGACCATCCGCCGGGTTCTTGCCCAAAGTCTCCGGGTCGTAAGAACAATATACGGTAGTGATGTTTCCATCCGCATCGGTTTCGGCACGCAACCCTTTCACCACATAAGCGTTACGCAAACGCACTTCCTTGTCCAAAGCCAGGCGTTGCCATTTTTTGTTCGGCGCTTCTTCAATGAAATCGGCGCGGTCGATATACAATTCTCGGCTGAAGGAGATTTCGCGTTTGCCCATTGCCTCGTTCTGCGGATGCACCGGCGCTTGCAAAGCTTCCACTTCGCCTTCCGGGTAATTTTCGATAACCAGTTTAATCGGGTCAATCACGCCCATGGTGCGCGGTGCCACCACATTCAAATCGTCACGAATCGCCGCTTCCAGAATACCCATTTCCGTCATGCTATCGACCTTGGAAATCCCGATGCGTTCCGCGAAATCACGAACCGCCGCCGGCGTCACGCCTCGACGGCGCAAACCGGACAAGGTCGGCATACGCGGGTCATCCCACCCCGACACCAAACCGTCTTCCACCAATTGCATCAATTTCCGCTTGGACATGACGGTGTATTCCAGGTTCAAACGTGAGAACTCATACTGGAACGGGCGGTCCGGCTTATTGAAATCGTCCAGATGTTCCAACAACCAATCGTAAATCCGGCGGTTGTCCTGAAATTCCAAGGTACACAGGGAGTGCGTCACCCCTTCAATACCGTCGGAAATACAGTGTGCGAAATCATACATCGGGTAAATACACCACTCGTCACCGGTTTGGTGATGGTGCGCATAACGGATACGGTACAGCGTCGGATCGCGCATACACATGAACGATGACGCCATATCGATTTTGGCACGCAACACACATTCCCCTTCCTTAAATTCGCCGTTTTTCATCTTAACGAACAATTCCAGATTCTCCGCCACCGACGTATCGCGATACGGGCTGTCTTTCCCTGGCTCGGTCAAAGTACCGCGGTATTCACGGGTTTGTTCGGCGTTCAGAAAACACACATAGGCCAAACCTTTCTCAATCAACTCCACCGCATAGTCGTGGAACTTTTGGAAGTAATTGGAGGAATAACGCGGTTCACCGGCCCATTGAAAGCCCAACCAGGTCACGTCTTCCTTAATGGCGTCCACATATTCGACGTCTTCTTTCGTCGGATTGGTATCGTCAAAACGCAGATTACAGCCGCCCTGGTAATCTTCCGCCAACCCGAAGTTCAGACAAATCGATTTCGCATGCCCGATGTGCAGGTAACCGTTCGGCTCCGGCGGGAAACGCGTAATGACCGTTTCGTATTTGTGATTCGCCAAATCGTCATCGATGATGTTGCGAATGAAATTGGTGGGCTTATCAACAGCGGCGTTCGTGTTTTGACTCATGTCCAAAAAAACCTATCGAAAAATATCAGAATAGTGGGTGCAAGTGCTGTCGCAGAACCGATTCAAGCTCACCCCGTGAGCGACCCGAATCGTTACGCCAACGCATACGTTTAGAATAACGCAACATTATAACACTAAAAAGACGCCGAAATACCCCATCTATACAGGAAATTGCCAATCGTCATCGGAGTGAAAACCGAGATAAAACTCGCCATCCTCCATCACGATTCGTACGCTTTTTTCATGAGTTTTGTAGGCTTTTTTCAATACTTGGCATGGTGATTTGCGTCATCCAAAAAGACCGGTCGTGTTAGAATGCTACCCCACAGTGAAACACTATTGAATGCAATGACATCCGGTCCGATATCAAACGGACGTTAAGCCGTGACAATCTTGGAGAACATCATGACAAAACGCGCTTTTATCTTTACGCTCTTTTTCAGCCTGCTGAGTTTTCAAGCCAGCGCCGCCGAGACCAACAAAGACACCAAAAACCCGGTGGTCCTGATTCAGACCAGCATGGGCGACATTGAAGCCGAACTGTACCCGGAGAAAGCGCCCGAAACCGTCAAAAACTTTTTGCGTTATGTTCATGAAGGTTTCTACGACGGCACTATTTTCCACCGTGTCATTTCCAATTTCATGATTCAGGGCGGCGGCTTCACGCCGGACATGCAGAAAAAACCGACCCATGCGCCGATTCAAAATGAAGCGGACAACGGCTTACGCAACCGCATCGGCACCTTAGCTATGGCCCGAACCAACGACCCGCATTCCGCAACGTCGCAATTCTTCATCAACGTCGCGCAAAACACCTTCCTGGACTTCCGTGAGAAAACCCCACGCGCTTACGGTTATGCGGTTTTCGGGCGCGTCATCAAAGGCATGCGCGTCGTCAATCAAATCCGTCAGGTGCAAACCGGCTTTAAAAACGGCATGGGCGACGTCCCCTTGCAGACCGTGGAAATCATTAAGGTCACGCAAATTCAATAAGCTTGCGTAATTTGCCAAATCGATAAAACCACCAGGCCTGGTGGTTTTATCGATTGCATGCTTGAATGGGCACATCGCGTCCCCATTAAACAATCCAAACAACACACAAACACCCGAATTCAAAAAATATCATCAAAGGAAATCGCATGACACAAGTCACATTTCAAACCAATATGGGTAATATCACCGTCGAAGTCGACCACGAAAATGCGCCGATCGGCGCCGAAAATTTCGTGCATTACGCTATGGAAGGCTTTTACAACGGCACTATTTTCCACCGCATCATTCCTGGCTTCATGGTTCAGGGCGGCGGCATGTTACCGGGCATGGAAGAAAAACCGTCCGGCGAGCCGATTGAGAACGAAGCCGACAACGGTTTGAAAAACGTCCGCGGTTCATTGTCTTATGCCCGCACCATGGACCCGCATTCCGCCACCACACAATTTTTCATGAACCTGGTAGACAACGATTTCCTCGACCACAAATCGAAAGACATGCACGGTTGGGGGTATGCGGTATTCGGACGTATCGTGGAAGGCTTGGACGTCATCGATGAGATGGCCAAAGTCGAAACCACCACTCGCCGTGGCCACCAGGACGTCCCGGTTGAAGACATCATCATCGAAAAAACCCTCGTCAAAGAAACCGACTGATTGGGTAAAGCGATGGCTGATATGCCGCATACTTTAATTACCGCCGACGTACACTTGCAACCGGATGACACCCATCCGATCAACCAGGCGTTCTACCGCTTCCTGGACCAGGACGCGCCGAAAGCCGATGCGCTTTACATCATCGGCGATCTGTTCGAAATGTGGGTCGGCGACGACCACGGCCTTGAGCATTACGCCACGGTGATTCGTAAGTTCAAACACCTCACCGAACACGGCCTGCCGATTTATCTGATGTACGGGAATCGGGATTTTCTGATGCGGCGGGCTTTTTTCGACGCCACCGGCATTCAGTTTTTGAAAGAACCGGCGTTGGTCAACCTGTATGGTTTGCCGATCTTAATGTTGCATGGGGATTCGCTCTGCACCGACGACAAAGCGTTTCAGCGCATGCGTCTTCTGTTACGCAATCGCCTGGTGACCTGGTTGTTTCTGAAATTGCCGGAGCACAAGCGCGTCGCCATTGGCGAAAACATGCGCGCCAACTCTCAGAAATACAACCTCAATAAAGCGGAAAACATTATGGACGTGAACGAAGCGGCGGTCAGAAAGCTGTTACAGCGTCACCCACAATGCCGTCACCTGGTGCACGGACACACCCACCGCCCCTATTTACATCAAATCGAACAGGACGGCCAAGTCAAACATCGTTGGGTGTTGGGCGACTGGCGTCCGGAAACCGAAGTCCTCAAAGTCTGGTCCAACCAAACCCTTGAACTGGTCGCACGCTAAGGCCTAGTGTCGCATTCTAAACTAATCTAATTTCAGTAGCTTGAAGTGCACTTCGCCGTCTTCGGCCAAAGTAAAACGCACTTTGTCGTTCATGACGCCCTGCTCCATCTGATCGGCACAACTCCAGTTGATTTCCCACGGATAATGGTAATCCAGACGATAGAGGTTATCTTTTTGATAAATGACGGCATCCAGCGCCATGCCGCCCATGTAATTGGCGAAATGACTGATGTGCGATAAATCCTGAACCAGGTCATGCTCCAGTTCCGGCAAACGCTCCGAGAAACGGGCGAGAATGGTTTCGTTGTGCTCTTCGCCGGGCGTCAACCCGGCCAATTCCGTGATGATAATCTTCACAAACCCACCTTAAAAATGCTTGGAGACCAACACCTGGTCTTCGCCTTCGGAGCGCGCGATGACGACAGCCCCGACCGAGTCACTGAACACATTCACCACAGTGCGCATCATATCCAATAACCGGTCCACCACCAGCAACAACCCAATGGCCTCCGCCGGTAAACCGACCGCCACCAAAATAATGCTGATGGCCACCAAACTGGCGGATGGAATCCCCGCCACGCCAATGGATGTTGTCAAGGCAATCACCACAATCAACAGTTGCGTACTCCAGTCCAGCGGCACACCGAATAATTGTGCGATAAACACCGCTGCCACACATTCATACAACGCGGTGCCGTCCATATTCACCGTCGCGCCCAGCGGCAACACAAAACTCGACACGCGGTTGGACACTCCGGCACGGGTTTCCACCGCATTCATGGTAATCGGCAAAGTCGATGAGGACGAACTGGTGGAAAAGGCCGTCAGAATCGCCGGCGCCATGGCCTGATAATGCAACCACGGATTTTTCACCCCGCCCAAAACGCGCAATAGAATCGGCATGACCACCAGGAAGTGCACGCCCAACGCCAAGGACACCGTCAAAAAGAACAACGCCAAATGACCGAACTGGTCAAAGCCGGTTTTCGCGACCGAGGCCGCCACCAGACCGAAGACCCCCAAAGGTGCGAATTTCATCACCCAGGCGGTAATCATCATCATGACTTCGAAAATCCCTTGCCAGAAATTCGTCAGAGTGTCTTTATGCGCTCCTTTCAGTTTGGTCATGAAATAACCGAACAGCAAGCTGAAGAAAATCAAACCGAGCATTTGACCTTCGGCCGCGGCATCCACCACATTGACCGGAATCATTCGCAGGAAAACATCCACCACATCCCCGGCCGACTTACCGGAAATCGCACTCATGATCTGATCGTTGGTTTCCATCACCGGCACACCGTTTTCGGACACGCCGGGTTGCAATAAGTTGACCAGAGCCAGACCGATGAGAATCGCCAAAAAGCTGGTCAGAACATAATAGCCCAGCGTTTTACCGCCCAAGCGCCCGAAACCGCCATGCTGGCCGACATTCGCCACCCCGGTAATGATGGCGGACACCACCAGCGGCACCACAATCATTTTCAAGGCATTCAAGAACAAAGTGCCGATAAAAGTGTAAATCGCCAACCAGTGCACCCCGAAAATCTGTGCTTCGGTGCCGGTCCACACCCCCATCACCACCGCCAAGGCCAGTGCGATTAATATCTGCCAATGCAAAGCAAGTCTCATCATCTTCCCTTTGATTTCTGTTGTTGTGCAATCAAACAAACACCCAGTTATAAAAAAAGCACCAGGCCTGGTGCTTTTTTATCTTGGATGCATTATGTCCGCGCGAAGAACGCGCAAGCCATTAAGAATCTGGACACTGCGTCCAGGCTTGAGATGGCCCCATGTTATAGACTTCATCGAAGCCCAGAGACAACAAAATCTGCATCGCCATATGTGAACGTTGACCGGAACGACAAAACACAATCACCGGCAAATCCTTGCTCAACATGCTGTCGCCAACTCGGTCGATATCCTGAAGGGGAATATTGACCGCACCCGGCAATTTGTTCATCGCATATTCTTCTGGCGTTCTCACATCCACAAACTGCGCGTTTTTTTCTTTAATCAGTCGTTTTACATCTTCACATGCCGTAAACATTCTTCTTTAACCCGTTATTTTAGAGAGCGTTACACTAAATGGATGCACGAGTAAAAAAGGCTAAAATCCGCCCGATTTACGTTGAAAAACTTGCCAATGGCTGCGTTTTCCGCCTTAATCGAACAGATTTTTTCTCTTTTTTTCTTCGCACCCCACTCGTACAAAGCTCTCATTTAATGAAATCTAATTTTTCTCGAAATATACCTTAATGCCTTATAAAAAGCCAGTTTGCAGGGCCCAAATAATAATTATGGCGTAACAAGCTGCCATTATGTCATCGAGCATAATCCCAAAGCCGCCGGACACCTTTTGGTCGGCCCAACGAATCGGCCAAGGCTTAACGATATCGAAAATTCTGAAAAAAATGAACGCCATTGTCCAATAGAGCCAAGATTGCTCCGGCAGAGCCAACAGCACCAACCAGATGCCTGCAAACTCGTCCCAAACAATCCCGCCGTGGTCATGCACACCGATTTGGCGCGCCGATTCACCACAAATATAACTGCCGAACACCAAGGCCAACGCCAACACGCTCCAGGCTGCCGCTTCGCTCCATAATAAAATGGGCAAAAATAACAGCAATCCCAACAGTGTGCCGGCGGTCCCCGGCCCTTTCGGTGCCAAACCGGAACCGAAACCGAAGCCCAGCCACATCACCGGATGACGATTCAAGTCCGTCCAGCGAACCGGTTTAGGCTGTTGCGTCTTCATGACAAGTTCGGCCTGAACGTTACTTGCCGCGCTTCTTGGCAGCCGTTCTCAAACGCAATGCGTTCAACTTGATGAAACCTTCCGCATCCTTGTGGTTATAAGCGCCGCCATCGTCTTCGAAAGTGGCGATGTCTTCATCAAACAGACTGTTGTCGGACGTGCGTCCCACCACAATCACATTTCCTTTATACAGTTTCAAGCGGACTTCACCGGAGACATTCTGTTGCGACTGATCGATTAGTGCCTGCAACATTTCACGCTCCGGACTGAACCAGAAACCGTTGTAAATCATTTCCGCGTATTTCGGCATCAACTCGTCTTTCAAGTGCGCCGCATTACGGTCCAAGGTCAAGGATTCCATCGCACGGTGTGCTTTCAGCATAATGGTCCCGGCCGGAGTTTCATAACAGCCGCGCGCTTTCATGCCCACAAAACGGTTTTCCACCAGGTCGTCACGACCGATGCCGTTTTCACCGCCCACCTTGTTCAGGTATTCCATAACCGTCGCCGGGGACATCGCCTCACCATTGATGGAAACGATGTCACCTTTTTCATAACCGATGGTCAAATAGGTCGGTTCGTCCGGTGCATTTTCCGGCGAGACCGTCCACAACCACATATCCTCTTCCGGTTCGTTGGCCGGATCTTCGATAATGCCGCCTTCATAAGAAATGTGCAGCAGGTTGGCGTCCATCGAATACGGCGATTTTTTGCCTTGTTTTTTCTCGATACTGATATTGTGCTCTTCGGCATAGGCCATCAGTTTTTCACGTGACAGCAAATCCCACTCACGCCAAGGCGCAATGACTTTGACGTCCGGCATCAAGGCATAAGCGTTCAACTCAAAACGCACTTGGTCGTTCCCTTTCCCGGTCGCGCCGTGAGAAATGGCGTCGGCACCGGTTTCCTGAGCGATTTCCACCAAGCGTTTCGAAATCAACGGACGCGCAATGGACGTCCCTAAACGGTACTCGCCTTCGTAAATCGCATTGGCGCGCATCATCGGAAAAACGAAATCACGTGCAAATTCTTCTCGCAGGTCTTCAATGTAAATTTCTTTGATGCCCATGGCTTGCGCTTTGGCACGAGCCGGCTCCACTTCTTCGCCTTGCCCGATATCGGCGGTGAAGGTCACCACCTCGCACTGATATTCTTCTTGCAACCATTTGGCGATAATTGACGTATCCAGACCACCCGAGTAGGCCAAAACGACTTTTTTAATTTCCGACATGCGATTTCCTTGTTAAAAAGTAATACTGTTAATCGCGCGAATTATACATTAAAATCAACTGTTTTTTAAAGGAACCTCTGATTGAATCGGTTTGGATTCTGGCAACGCCAAGTTTTCGTCTTCAAGGCCTCATTTTGAAGGGCCATCTGGATACCGCGAAAAAGGATAACGCAGAAGTCGGAAACTTGGCTAAGCCCCTTCGGGCGGGGCATAAAGCCCACCTCTTCGTTGTTATGGATCTTGACCTTAGAATGACTAAGGTCGGCGAGCCACGCCTAGAATAGGTGGGCTTTAAGTCCCGCAGAACCTCAAACTGATTCAAGCAGCGGTTCCTTAATGCTACTTTGCGTTTGCCCGCGAATTTATTTTCACAGGCAAACCCGCCCGGCTTCTGGCTTCCGTCAAACGCCGAGCACCGCAAACAGCCATTCACTATTTTGAATACGAGACAGGTTTCCCCGAATGCGATTTACCGATTTTTTCAAGGTCGTTCCCCAGTACTTTTTGCCCCAGCAATTGCTGTCGAAGGGCATGCACTGGTTTATGCACATCCGCCAGCCTTGGGTGAAGAACACCACCATCAAATTGATGACAAAGGCCTACAAAATCGACGTCTCCGAAGCGGAAGACGAGGACTTCGAAAACTACCCGCATTTCAACGCCTTTTTCACCCGTGCCCTGAAACCCGAATTACGACCGATTGACGGAAACGACCAGGCCTGGTGCAGCCCGGTGGACGGCGTCATCAGCCAATCGCAAGCCATTCAAGGCCACACCATGATTCAAGCCAAATGCCATGACTACTCTTTGGAAGCCTTGCTGGGCGGCGACATCGAATACGCCAAAACCTACACCAACGGCGACAGCTGTGTCATCTACCTATCTCCCCAGGATTACCACCGCATTCACATGCCGGCCAACGGCAAGCTGCTGTCCATGACATACGTGCCCGGCGACCTCTTCGCCGTCAACCCGGCGACGGTCCGCAATGTCGACGGCCTCTTCGCCCGTAATGAACGCTTGGTGATTCGCTTTGAGAACGAACAGGGGCCCTTCTGCCTGATCATGGTCGGTGCCATTTTCGTCGGCAGTATGGAAACCGTCTGGCAGGGCAAAATCACCCCGGATTATTTGCCGACTTTGCAACACTGGGACTATCAAAACGACGAACAACACTATAGCAAAGGCCAGGAAATTGGCCGTTTTAACATGGGGTCCACCGTCATCCTACTCAGCCCGGAAGGCAAAATGCCAGGCCTGGGACAAATAGCGGAAAATACCCCTATTCAAATGGGCCAAATGCTGGCACAATATGCAGAAGATAATTTTTCAGCGCAGGAAAATACGCCTTAGCCTTAACCGGCCGTCCATTTCAATGTTGCAACATTGGAATGGGCAAGGCTCACGCTTTTGCTCTGCAACAATAAATAAAATGAAATCCCAATACGAGGAATGGTTTTTATGAAAATGGTTACTGCGATTATCAAACCTTTCAAACTGGACGATGTACGCGAAGCCTTACATGAGATCGGCGTACACGGCATGACCGTGATCGATGTCAAAGGTTACGGCCGCCAGAAAGGTCATACCGAAATGTATCGTGGCGCTGAATATGTCGTCGACTTCCTGCCGAAGTTGAAATTGGAAATCGCCGTGAGCGAGGATAAGGTGGACCAAGTCATCGAAGCCATCACTCAAACGGCGCAAACCGGCAAAATCGGTGACGGCAAAATCTTCGTTACCGCCATCGAACAAACGATTCGTATCCGTACAGGTGAGACCGGGCCGGAAGCACTGTAAGCGCATCCCCCTCTCGCCCTTCAAAAAACGACCAGGCCTGGTCGTTTTTTATATCTGCACTTTCTAAACCGCTCCCTCTCTCGACGGCCAAATCGATACTCCCACTCGGTTCTTTTGGCAAAGCTCGGCATTCTCACTGGATTCACCGAACGGAATGACCTCCCAATCCCAAGCGAGCTCATACGCCGGTAACGGCACATCCCAAGCGGGGTCCAACTGATCGGTTAAACGACCACTGCGGTCGTATTCCCGCATTTCCCGGTCGGCAATCAAACACTTCACTCCGCCAAACCGATTTAAATACGCCAAATGGGCTTGAATCAGCGCCTTACCAAACGCATCGGCTTTCGCTTCCGATAAACCGAACCGGTCCATCAGCCAACGGACCGGAATCAACGGTAATTGCGTCGCCAGATTCAAGGACACCACACAATCGACCTTTTCCGGTTCAATCCCCGGCAAACTCGGCGGCTCCACAACGCTTCCGCCCTGTTCGACCTTCGCCAAACAACCGCTGACATCCGCTTCCAATAAGGTCACATTATCGTACTCGGCCGCCTGGCGACGGGCCGGCTTCAAAAACACCATATCCACCAAGGTCACGGAGGCGAATGTCTGGCTTAAAAACGATAACGGGATGTCATTCAGCGAACCGGCGCCCAGAACGACGATGTGGCGAAAGGAAGTGCATTCCGCCACCGCTTGGCGGATGGCGGCCTGACATTGCTCGAAATGCGGCTGCCAGGACTGTTGACAGCGTTGATGGCGCGCCGACATAGCGATGGCTTCATGCAGAAAGCCCATCTTGCGTGCCAAACGCGAGGACGGCGTGGTATAGAATTGAACGAACTCTTTCAGCATCCGGGATTACATCCAAACGGACGACAGCCGTTCGGCTTACTCATCCAATCCCAATGCCTGGGTTTTACGCGTCAAGGTGTTCCGCCCCCACCCAAGTAACTGCGCGGCCTTCTGGCGATGGTTCATGCTGTGTTTCATCGCCACTTCAATCAACGCTTTCTCGAAGATTTTCTCCGCTTCGGTGTGCAGTTCCGATTGACCGGCGTTGAGGAAGTTTTTCGCCCAGAGACGCAACGGCGTTTCCCAATCTTCCGACATATCGCCAGGACCGCCTTCCACGCCGCTCATCGGCTCTGAGTCGTTTTGCAGTTCCAATGGCAAGTCTTCCATATACACGGTTTTATCCGGCGCCATAATGGTCAACCAGGTGCATAAACTGCGGATTTGGCGCACATTCCCCGGCCAAGGCAATTCGGCCAGATACTTTTCGACCGGCTTGCTCAAGCGCTTTTCTTCCAAGCCGTAGGTTTTGGCTTCCTCGGTCAAGTAATAACGCACAATCGGCAAAATATCTTCGCGGCGTTCACGCAAGGCTGGCACCTTGATTCGAATCACGTTCAGACGGTATAGCAAATCTTCACGGAATCGCCCTTGTTTGACCAGCTCCTGCATGTTTTGGTGAGTGGCGGCGACAATGCGCACATCGGTTTTAATCGGGGTTTTTCCGCCGACGCGATAAAAGGTGCCGTCATTCAGAACCCGAAGCAAACGAGTTTGCAAATCCACCGGCATATCACCGATTTCATCCAGAAACAGCGTCCCCCCATTGGCTTCTTCAAATCGTCCCATGCGCTGAGTGTGCGCCCCGGTAAAGGCCCCTTTCTCATGACCGAATAACTCCGACTCCAACAAATCACGTGGAATCGCCGCGGTGTTGATCGCCACAAACGGTCGATTGGAACGGCCGCTCAATTCATACAGCGCACGCGCGACCAACTCTTTCCCCGTCCCGGTTTCCCCGGTAATCAAGACCGTCACATCCAATTGAGACACACGCCCCAAAATCCGGAACACTTCCTGCATCGACGGTGCCGAACCGATGATATTCAACGGCTGCTTGGTCTGCTTGGATTTACGCACCCGCTTACCGCCCGACATTTGACGTTTGACCGCCCGGTCGATAATCATCAACGCATCGTCGATATCAAACGGTTTTGGCAGATACTCGAAAGCGCGACTTTGGAAGGATTTTACTGCGGTATCCAAGTCGGCGTGCGCCGTCATGATAATAACCGGAATGTCCTTATCGTGGTCATGAATGGCTTCCATGAATTCCAAGCCGTCCATACCCGGCATGCGAACATCCGAAATCACCACGGTCGGACGCTCTTCATGCAGGTTGCGAAGAGCCTCAAACGCCGAATCAAAGGCGCGAATGATATAAGGCCTGTCCTCAAGGGATTCCGCCAACACCCATCGAATCGAGGCGTCGTCATCCACGATCCAAACCACTGGGTCCGATTGATTTCCGTTTGTTTCTTGTTCCATGCCGTTTTCCTATCAACTCATGCTTGCTTGTTTACTGTTCACTCAAGCCGCTTCGCTTAAATTCCGTTAAAAAATGTTTAACCCCGTTCCTTACGCAATAACCGCTGAGTTTCACTGCGGTTATGGTCGAACGGTAAATAAATATTGAACACGGTATTGCCAGGTTCGCTTTGGGCCACAATCAAGCCGCCGTGTTTACGTACAATGTTCTGCGAGACCGAGAGCCCCAAACCGGAACCGCTCTTCTTGCTGCTCACCATCGGATAAAAAATGGAATCGAACACATCCGGTGCAATGCCCTCTCCTTCGTCCATCACACTGATGACGGCCACCAGCGGATAGGTCTTGGTTCCGAGCGTGAACTTCGATTCGACGCGGGTTTTCAACGTCAGCACGCCGCCGTGTTTTTCCATCGCCTGAATCGCGTTCTTCACCAGATTCAACAGAGCTTGGACCATCGCCTCGAAGTCCATCGAAATCTCCGGGATACTCGGGTCATAATCCAGCTTGATAAAGACGTTATCCGGTTTTTCGCCACGTACGACATCAATCACATAGCCAATCAGTTCGTGAATGTTATAAGGTTCCTTATCCGCATCGCCTCTCGGCCCCAACATGCGGTCCACCAGGTTTTGCAGCCGCTTGACCTCGCGCAGAATCACTTCCAGGAACTGATCGGCCTTGTCGTTATCCGGAAAACGTTTCTGCAACAACTGGGTCGAGCCGTAAATACCGGCCAACGGGTTTTTGATTTCATGCGCTAACGTCCGCACAAGCAGATTCCCGGCTTCATATTGATGCCAACGTTCGTCTTCTTCAGCAATCCGATGGTGGCGCTCGGTGTTGTAAAGTTCGATCAACCAGCCGTCGTCGCCATCCATTTCATAATAGGAGATGGTACAGGTCACATGAATTTTCTGGGCATCCGGCAAACGAATCGTGTACTCGTGAATCGTTAAACGGCCGGTACCACAGGCATGAATATCATCCAAAAGACGGGGCAAGATATACCGCCAGTTCATGCCGATAACCCGTTGAGCGCTGAGCTGCAGCAACTCGGCTCCGGCCAAGTTGATAAACCCGATATTTTCGTTCTTATCAATCCAGACAACCGCGGTGGTCAACCCGGCCAGAATTTCGACCAGGTTGACGTTCTGCTTAATCGGGTGCGTCATGATTTACGGCTCCTCATCGCCTCAAGCGACAAAAATAGATTCAGCCAGACGGAAGTCCAGCGGGTGTTGCGTTCCGGCGATTTCAATGGAAATCGGTCCGTCAAACGGCGCTTTTTGTAAAACGCGCACCTTTGCGCCTTTCACCAGCCCAATCGAAAACAAATAACGTAATTCTTCCGGCGAGCGGTTTTGAATTCGAATCACTTCCAGGGTAGTTTCCAGGTCGGCTTGCGACAGACCAATCGCGGCCTGCTCAATCATTTCGCCGGATTCATCCGGAATCGGCGAACCGTGCGGATCTTCCGTCGGACGTCCAAGTTCTTCCCACATCCGATTGGTCAACTTATCGGAAATGGCATGTTCCAAAACTTCCGCTTCTTCATCGACTTCGTCCCACTGATAGCCCAATCGCTCCACCAGAAACAATTCCAGAATGCGATGTTTGCGAATCATGCTCAAAGCCACTTTTCGCCCGGCATCGGACAAGGCCACGCCATAATAAGGCTCGTAACGAATCAACGCTTTATCCGCCAGCTTTTTGAGCATATTGGAAACCGAGGCCTGCGAAATCGCCAAACGCTCGGCAATCGCCGACGTACTCACCCCTTTATCGGTCTCATTTGCTTCTTCAAGCTTGTAGATGATTTTCAGATAATCTTCAAGTGCCTTACTGGCCATCACATTACGCCTTCGAGATATCCGTCGCCATCATTTCCAGCACCACAGAGGCATCCGGAAAGCCCAGAATATACACCACCACGAACAGCGCCAGGAAAATAAATCGAGTCAGTCCCTTAAACGGCAAGGCCGGGTGTGAAATGATGCTGAACCCCAATGCACTGACCACGGCTCCCCATGCGGACAAAGTCATGCCCAGTAACGCCATCAGGACACCAAAGGCCATGGCATAGTAATGCCAAGTAAATTTTGCTTTTTGCGCCGGCATCTGTCTTCCTCAAAATCCATTTTAACTATGCACTATTTTAATGCATTATGCCCCATATTTTAAAAACTTTGCGACATGAACCTGAAAAGTTTTTCAGTTACAATCTACCCCATCCAAGCGATCGCTTCGCTTTCTCGAATGGAAGCGATTGAAAAACTTAAAAAATAAAGGAAAACCGATGAAAAAAACCGTTGTTGTTGTCGGCCTGGGAGAACTGGGCAGTGTCTTCGCACGTGGCTTTTTACGACTGGGGCACCCCGTCCAGGGCGTAACGCGCAATCAGAATATTGACGAAATGGCGAATGAGATTCCGGACCCCGAAGCCGTTTTAATTGCTGTCGGTGAAGCCGACATTCACCAGGCCATCCAAAACTGCCCGGCCAACTGGGCCGACAAGGTGATTTTGCTGCAAAATGAACTGCTGCCTCGGGATTGGGCGGAATCGGCCCTTCAAAACCCGACCGTTATCTCCGTTTGGTTTGAGAAGAAAAAAGGCATGGACAGCAAAGTCGTGTTGCCGTCACCGGTTTTCGCCCCGCACAGCAAACTGGTTTTCAATGCCCTCTCACAAGTCGATTTACCGTGCGTTCAGCTCGACAACGAAGACGAACTTTTATACGAGCTGGTGCGCAAGAATCTTTACATTCTGACCACCAACATTGCCGGTTTGGAAGTTGGCGGCAATGTGGACCAGCTTAAACACCAGCATGCCGACGTCATGAATGCTGTAGCGCAAGACGTCTTGGACATTCAGGACGCTTTAACGGACTCTCAACAAGACCGGGAAAAGCTGATGGCGGGCCTAGACGAAGCCATCCACGGCGACTTGGAACATAAGTGCATGGGCCGTTCCGCTCCGGCACGCTTAACGCGTGCTTTAACGTTTGCCGACCAATTCGGATTGGCCGTGCCGACCTTACGTAAAATCGCCGCCGACCACCTATAAACCGCGTATCGTCAATTTCAAAAACCGCCAGGCCTGGCGGTTTTCGCCCTTGCTAACCCAAACTGACAAGCCACCCATCTGCTAGACAAACCATTGCTTGAACACGGCAAAAGACCGAACGTTTAAATACGGTTTGGAAAATAACAATTTCAATATGAAGGAAAATGGTGGGTCGTGCGCGATTCGAACGCGCGACCAATTGGTTAAAAGCCAACTGCTCTACCAGCTGAGCTAACGACCCATAATATAATGAAAGGATTCCAAATTAGATAAGACCATTTGCATAAATGGTGGGTCGTGCGCGATTCGAACGCGCGACCAATTGGTTAAAAGCCAACTGCTCTACCAGCTGAGCTAACGACCCTCTCTGGAATGGGGCGTATTATACAAGGTGAGAGCGGTTTGGCAAGTTGTTTTTAGGCTTTTTTCGAACTTTTTTAGTGCGTGTTCACGTAAACCGTCGGGTCGGCCACGCCAGCCGCTTCAAACCCTTGTTTACGCAACCGACAAGAATCACAAACGCCGCACGCAGCGCCGGAATCGTCCGCCTGATAACAGGACACGGTTTGGCTGTAATCCACCCCTAAACGAATGCCTTCCTGAATGATCTGACTTTTGGTCAAATCAATCAAAGGAGTACGAATATGCATCTTATGACCTTCCACCCCGGCTTTGGTTGCCAGGTTCGCCATGACTTCAAATGCTTGGATGAATTCGGGACGGCAATCCGGGTAGCCGGAATAGTCCACGGCATTGACGCCGATAAAAATATCATCCGCATCCACCACTTCGGCCAACCCCAAAGCATAAGATAGGAAAATGGTGTTACGGGCGGGTACATAGGTCACCGGAATCTGGTTTTCTTCCACGCCCGTCGTCGGCACGTCAATCGCATCATCGGTCAAAGCCGATCCGCCGATCGCACGCATATTCATCGACATGACCCGGTGTGTTTTCGCACCGAAGGCTTTAGAAACCCGTTCTGCCGCCAATAACTCGGCTCGGTGCCGCTGACCGTAATCGAAACTCATGGTATGGCATTCATAGCCTTCGGACTGGGCAATGGCTAAAACCGTAGCCGAATCCAAGCCTCCGGAGAGCAAGACAATGGCTTTTTTCACAGTGTGACTCCCTATTGCCTTATTTGCTCTTCAAATCTTTCAAGCGCTGCTCGGCTTTGGTGGCCGCTTTACCCTTAGGAAACGCTTTCAAAAGTTTTTCATATAAGGCCTTGGCTTCTTTAACCTGACCCATTTCCTGATGCATGTCAGCCGAACGCAGTAGCGCATCCGGCGCTTTGCTGGAATCCGGGTATTTTTCATACACCATTTTAAAGGCTTCCAGCGCTTTCTGGTCATGCCCTAAAATCACCTCAGACTCCCCTTCCCAGTACGAAGCGTTACTGGCCAGTTCACTCTGCGGGTATTGTTTTTTGAATTTGGCAAAGGCTTCGGAAGCCGATTTGTAATCCGATTTTTTAATCAACCCAAAGGCTTGATCATAAGCTTTCTTTTCTTCGGCGGTAGCCGGGTGGATAGCATGGGTCTTCGCCTTCGATTCGGCGGCCGCTTCTTTCGTCGCTTCTCGTGATTCAACGACTGATGTTACGGCCTCTGAACTCACCACCGGCACCGCTGTGACGGCCTTTCCGGCCGGGCGGGTTTCCAATTGATTGATGCGCTCATCGGTTTCCTGATATTGCTTCGCCATTTTGTCACGCGTTTGCGACAGCTGATATTTCAAGCGATCAATTTCACCATAAAGCTCTTGAATTTGGCGTTGCTGTTCCGCCAGACGACGGCTTAACTGGATCAACACCGGGTTGTCGGCCCGGCGCTCCAAACGCTCGACGCGCTGTTCCAATGATTGAGTGGCGGCTTGAACCGTTGCGCTAAAACCGACCACCGCCAGCAGTAGGGCCATTGCAGATGTCAGAGCTTTTACCATCGTGATTGACTCCGGAAATTATTGTGCTTTGATTTCGACTCGACGGTTTTTCGACCAGGCTTCTTCATCGTGCCCTTCATTCGCAGGCATTTCTTCACCCATCGTGATGACATCGATTCGATCGTCGCTCACACCGTACAACATAAAAGCTTCCGCCACGGCTTTGGCTCGACGTTCGCCCAAAGCCAAATTGTACTCCGGCGTACCCCGTTCATCGGTATGCCCCACCAATTGAATCTTTTCATCCGGATTATCCACCAAAATCGCCGCATAATGCTTCACGGTTTCCAGAGAGGTATCGTCCACAATATATTGATCGTAACCGAAATAAATCACCGGCTCGAAGGTCTGCCCCATATCGGTGACGGATTGATTCGCGGCGTTCAAATCCTGACTGGCCAGTTCTTCGCTGCTCACCGCCGCGCCAGTGGCACCACCGGCGCCCATGACTTCGACTTCATTGATTTCACCGGTATCGGCTTTCTCCAGCTCAAGACGCGCTCTTTCTTCATAATCCACGCCGGAATCATCCGTTGCCGGATCGATGTTCATATCGGCATTTTCGCCGGTTTTCGGGTTGCTGCTACACGCGGCCAATGACGCAATTAAAGCAATGCCCAAGCCCAGTTTCAGTTGATTGTACATACCCAACTCCTTAAATGTCATGTGTTTCGTAAATCAGTCTCAGTTCGACTGAAAAGGCCCCCAGGACGGCGAACGGACTTCGCCCTTCTGAACGCTTAGAATCTGTGTCGTATTGTTATTCGGTGAAACCACTGCCAATTTACCCTGCCCGCCTTGGTTCATGGCATACAAAATCATTTCACCATTCGGCGAAAAGCTCGGAGACTCATCCAGGTAAGTTTTTGTCAGGATATTGAATTCATCATTATACAAGTCCAACAAACCGATGTGAAAGCCCCCGTTGGCGTGAACCATCGCGACGTAACGTCCATCCGGCGACACGGCCGGATTGGCGTTATAACGACCGACGAAGGAAACACGGCGAATTTCGCCGGTATCCAAGAAAACCTGGAAGATTTGCGGCTGGCCGCGGCGATCCGAATTGAAGAACAAGGAGTGCCCGTTCGGCGCCCACACCGCTTCGGTTTCAATCGCCCAGTTACGTGTCAATCGTCGCAACTTCTTGGTTTTCATATTCATGATATACACATCGGCCGATCCATCTTTGGATAAGGTCAGTGCCAAATGCTGACCGTCCGGTGACCAGTTCGGCGCACCGTTAATGCCTTTATAACTGGCAACGATTTCACGCGTTTTGCCATCCAAACTTTGAACGGCAATCTCCGAACGGCCGTTTTCAAAGGTAACATAAGCCAACTGCTTGCCATCCGGAGACCAGCTCGGCGACATGATTGGCTTGCTTGACCGTAAAATCGGTTGTGAATTGTAGCCGTCCGAATCGGCCACTTCCAAACTGAATTGTTTTTTACCGTCAACAGTCTTCACCGTCACATAAGCGATACGGGTATTGAATGCGCCGCGGATCCCCGTCAGCTCTTCGTAAATCAGGTCGCTCATTTTGTGCGCCACTTGGCGTAAGGCACTTTTTGGAATATTAACCCAGCGCTTACCGATGACCTGTTGCTTACGTAGCAAATCAATGAATCGCATTTCGATTTCATAATGCCCGTTGGCGTCTTCCTTCAATTGCCCAATCAACAGATTGTCGGTTCCCAATTGCTTCCATTCAGCAAAATCAACCTCATCCAACGTCTTCGGGCGTGCCGGCAAACGGCTTTCCGCCACAGGGCGGAATTTACCGCTGCGCAGCAGATCATTCCCGATGACATCACTCATATTTACGGGCGGCGTCACGGTTTTTCCCTGCCACTCAAACGGCAGAATCGCAACCGGTAATGCACTGTCCGAACTCTGGTCAATTTGAATGGTCAGATCGGCCTGCGCCGTTCCAACCCACAACCATAGAAACGCGATGAAATACTGGGAAACTTTCTTCATATTCGACATCATTGTGATTCAGCTCTGCAACTTTTGTATTTTAAGGGTTAAAAATAAACTTGATGTTTCGTTCAAACAGTTCCTTGACCGGTGGTGCCGGGAGCGGTTCGGCACGATACACCGCCTTGACCGCATCTTTTTGGAACTGTTCATTGGCAAACTTATTACATTGTTCGACTTTTACACCACTGATCATGCCTTTCGGCGTTTGTGTAATCGACAAAACGCACTGAGCTTCATCCGAGACTTTTGCCGCCGTACGCCAGTTGTCCTTAACGCTGGCCGCAATCGAAGAAATATAAGTCTCACGCAGGCTCTGCATTTCTTTTTCTTTTGCGGCCTGACGACGCTTGGCTTCTTCCGCGGCAATTTGCTGCTGCAACGCCGTCTCGGCTTCCTGTTGCTCTTTTTGCAAGCGCGCTTGGAGTGCCGCTTCTTCTAGGCGTTTCTTTTCAGCATTCTGCTTTTTGATTTGCTCTTGCAACGCGCGTTTTTTCGCCTCTTCTTCCTGACGTTGTTTCTCGGCTGCGGCCACCATTTTTTTGGCTTCCTCACGCTTTTTCTCAGCCAATACGGCTTCTTTTTTGGCCTGTTCGGCTAAACGTTTGGCTTCGGCTGCCCGTTTCTGCTCCGCCGCAACACGCTGCTGCTCGATTTCCGCCAAGCGCTTGGCTTCTTCGGCACGGCGCTTTTCGGCCAAGGCCTGTTTCTTCGCCAATTCCGTTTTGCGTTTTTCTTCCAATTGCTGCTTTTGCAAATCTGCCAAGCGGCGCTTTTCGGCTTCAGAGCGTTTTTTCAACGCTTCCTGTTCTTTTCGTTTGGCCTCTTCCTGTTGCTTGATTTTGGCCAGCTGCTCCTTCACCAATGCCGAATCAACCGCAAACGTTTTCATCGGTTCAACCTGCTTAACCTGAGTGATTTCTCCTTCTTCGGAATCACTTTGCAGCGTCACTTTCAAAATCGGGTCATCATCAAAGGAACCGAAAACCAAACCGATCGCAATAACGACATGCAACAAGACTGCGGCCGATAAGGCCAAAGGATGACGAATAACAAATGCAAACATACTTATTTCTCTTCAGGCTCCGTCATAAGGGAAACCTGTTGAACGCCATTGGCTTTCAACAATACAAATAGGTTAACCACTTTACCGTACGGCGTTTGGCGATCCCCTTGAATGTAAAATGGTTGATTCGGCTTCAGCTGAGCGCGTGCGACAACTTCTGCAACCAGGTTTGCCAAGTCTTTTTGCCCCAGTACGGTGTCCGGAGCCTCGGAGGTTTTGTAAAGACCGTCCGCTGTAACGGTAATGACAAACGGTTCAACCGGCTTGGCATCGGCCTGTTTTTGATTTTGCACTCGCGGCGTTTGCGGTAAATCGACAGTCACCGCTTGTTGAACGATCGGCGCGGTAATCATGAAGATAATCAACAGAATCAAGGTGACATCGATATACGGCACCACATTGATTTCCGACATCAGGCGTTTACGGGATTGAGAACGAAAAGAGTTGCGCATCGGACTCATCCCTGTTCGGCTTCCATTTTCTTCTCAAGCGCGTGCGCCTGACGCTGGATAATGGTCAGGAAGCCTTCGGCAAAGTTTTCGTACAGCCCCACCACTCGGTCGGCCTTAACCGACAAACGGTTATAGGCGATAACAGCCGGAATCGCGGCGAACAAGCCCATTGCGGTTGCAATCAAGGCTTCGGAAATCCCCGGCGCCACGGCCGCCAAAGTCGCGTTCTGAATATCCCCCAAAGAAGAGAAAGCGTGCATGACCCCCCAGACCGTACCGAACAGGCCAATGTAAGGAGCGGACGAACCGACCGTCGCCAACAAAGGGGTTTGGTTTTCCAGGGTTTCCACTTGACGGGAAAAGGCTACGCGCATCGCGCGTTGCGTGCCGTTCATCAAATCGGAGGCATCCAAAACACCTTGTTTCTTAAGATTGACGAATTCTTTAAAACCGGCTTCGAAAATCGAGGCACTCCCACGCTTATCCTCTTCATTAGCGACTTGGTTATACAGTTGTGTCAACTCGGTGGTTTGCCAGAACACATCGTCGAAGGCCTTGGCTTCGGCCGCCGCCTTACGAATTTGATAGGATTTCGCGAAGGTAATCGCCCAAGCCATGATTGACATCAACAACAAAATCAACATCACACCCTGAACGACCGGGCTGGCGTCCAAAATCAACTCCATCAAGGAATGTTCATTCATCTTCAAATTTCTCCGGTAGTGCTAACCCCAGGTGGCGGTACGCGGTTTGCGTCACCACCCGTCCCCGGGGCGTACGAACTAAAAAGCCCTGCTGCACAAGAAACGGTTCGATGACATCTTCAATCGTCCCTCTTTCTTCGCCTAAGGCCGCAGCAATGCTGTCGATGCCCACAGGGCGGCTTTCAAATTTTTCAATCAACAGTTCCAGCAGTCGCCGGTCCATCTTATCCAGACCGAGCGGGTCCACTTCCAATAAGTTCAAGGCGGCATCGGCAATGTCTGCGGTAATAATGCCGTTCCCCTTCACTTGGGCATAGTCCCGCACTCGACGCAGCAAACGGTTGGCGATACGCGGCGTGCCGCGTGAACGGCGTGCAATTTCCAAGGCGCCGTCCAACTGGGTATCCATGCCGAGAATATTGGCGGAACGACTGACAATCTGAGCCAACTCGTCTTCCGAATAAAACTCCAGGCGCTGGACGATACCGAAACGATCGCGCAACGGCGACGTCAACAGCCCGGCGCGCGTGGTCGCGCCCACCAAGGTAAAGGGTGGAATATCGATTTTCACGGTCTGGGCAGCCGGCCCTTCACCGATAATGATATCGATCTGGAAATCTTCCATCGCCGGATACAGAATCTCTTCCACAATCGGGCTGAGACGGTGAATCTCATCGACAAACAGAACGTCGTTCGGTTCCAAACGCGTCAAGATGGCGGCCAGATCGCCCGGTTTTTCAATGACCGGTCCGGATGTCTGGCGTAAGGTGACGCCCATTTCCTGGGCGATGATATTGGAAAGCGTGGTTTTACCCAGGCCTGGCGGGCCATATAACAAAACGTGATCTAAATGTTCGTTACGCATTTTCGCCGCATGAATCGACAATTGAAGCTGCTCACGAACCGCCTGCTGTCCAATGTAGTCGGTAATCATCTGTGGGCGAACAGATGGCTGAACATACATGTCTTCTTCTAACGCCTGTCCACCGACAATACGATCCGTTTCAATCATCTTAAACCCGTCACCTTAGCTCAGTGCCATTACTTAGTCGACACTGAATAACGCATTTAAAATTTTGTGGGACGTTTAAGCGAGTAGCCTCTAGGCGCGAATTGCAGATAAAGGTCATTCCTTTATCAAGATTCGCAACAACGAGGATGCGCGCTTAAACGCCCACCTGAAAGGGCTTCACCAGACTTACCTCAACATCGTTAGAATTTCTCATGTTATCGAGATAGCATTTCAAAATTCTGCCTTGTTGAGAAAAGTCTGGCTGTGCCAAAATTCAAATGTGTTATTCAGTGTCGACTACTTATCGAATAACGCAACTCATTATAATCTTTCTCTTATCTTTTTTGAGTTGAATTTCGTTATTGCCTCCACCGGTCAAGTGCTTCAGGGTATCGTTTTCATCCGATACATGCCGGATGATTATGTGATTGGTTATCGATATTCTAACGGTGCCCTCGTCAGACACCATTGAAAAAGTTTGAAGCCGAAGAATGCCGGCTTCCGATTCTCATAACTTGATGGTCATCAAGGCCTGTTTGATGGTTTCTTCCAAACTCAAGCCCTTCTCCACTGCATTGACCATTTTTTCGGCCTGCGCCGGTTTATAACCTAAGGACACCAGCGCTTCGATGGCTGGCGCCATGTTTCCAACCGTTTCGAGTTTCGGGCTTGCGGTGCCCGCAGAAGGCGCCACCCCGTCCACGGCGCCCCAGCCTTTCAAGCGGTCACGCATTTCGATTACGAGACGCTCGGCGGTTTTCTTACCCACGCCTGGAATTTTGGTCAAGGCCGGAGCATCACCGACATCCACCAACCCGACAAAATCGTTGACCGACATGGCCGACAGAATGCCAATGGCCATTTTCGCACCGATACCGTTTACTTTAATCAGTTCTTTGAACAAATTGCGCTCTTGCTCAGTGGCGAAACCGAACAACAACATGGCGTCTTCCCGCACATGCATGTGCGTCAGCAACGTCACATCGGCGCCGGCTTCGCCGATGGCGTAAAAAGTGGACATCGGTGCTTCAATTTCGTAGCCGACGCCATTCACATCAATCAAAATCTGCGGTGGGCGTTTGGCGTGTAATTTTCCCGATAAAAAACCAATCATAACAATCCTTAAAACTTGGAACCTTTGGAAATTTTTTCCGGGTCGATGCCCAGGGTTAAATAACGATCATGGCACAGGGCGGCGGCCAAGGCATCGGCGGCATCTTCCTGCGGGCTTTCGGTCAGCTTTAAAAGGTTTTGCACCATAAACTGCACCTGATCTTTGGAGGCATGCCCCTGCCCGACAATCGTGCTTTTGATTTGCGTCGGCGTGTACTCCATAATCGGAATTTCTTTCAGGGCGGCGGCACACAAAATGACACCTCGTGCCTGGCCGAGCTTGATTGCCGAATTGGGATTTTTGTAAACAAACACCTTTTCAATCGCCATCACTTGCGGTTGATATTGATCGATGATTTGGCAGACGGATTCGAAGATGGTTTTCAAACGCTCGGCACCGGACAGCTTTTCAACCCGAATCACCCCGCTCAGCAAATAACTCGGATGATAACGGCCCGACTCAATCAAGCCGAAACCGGCTTTACGAGACCCGGGGTCAATGCCTAAAATGCGTTGTAACTCTGCCACATAACATCCTGAAAATTCAATTAAAACCACCAGGCCTGGTAGTTTTTACATATTGGCCTAATTTGCATCCATTAACTGCACCATCACCGCATCGGACACGCCAATATTGGAATACACATTCTGAACATCGGCCAGATATTTCAAAGCGGCGACGAACGCCACTCCGACCTCAGTCGCCGGATGCTTTGCTTTGCACCAGCCCTTTGGCGCGCGAGAATTCCAACATACGCTCAACCGACTGCAAGGCTTTTTGACGAATGGGCTCTTCGATTAGAATCTCACCGGTTTCGTTTTCCAAACAGGCGGCCAGATTATGCAAGCCATTCATCGCCATCCAAGGGCAATGCGCGCAACTGATGCAATGCCCGCTTTTACCGCCGGTCGGCGCGACAATCAACTCTTTCTCCGGCGCCAATTGCTGCATTTTATAGAAGATACCGTAATCGGTCGCCACGATGAATTTTTGGTCCGGCAGGGTTTGCACCGCGTCAATCATCACACGAGTCGACCCAACCACATCGGCCAGATCAACCACTTCCGCGGGCGACTCCGGATGCACAATGACTTTTGCGTCCGGGTGTTTTTCTTTCAAGGACTGCAATTCATACATCTGGAATTCGTCGTGCACGATGCAATGCCCCTGCCAGCGAATCATATCGACACCGGTTTCTTTTTGAATCCAATGCCCCAAGTGCCGGTCCGGCGCCCAAATGATTTTTTCGCCCTGCTCTTTCAGATGGGTGACGATTTCCAAGGCATTGCCCGACGTCACCACCCAGTCCGCCAAGGCCTTAACCTCAACACTGGTATTGGCGTACACCACGACCTTATGATCTGGATATTGCGCACAAAACTCGGCAAACTCTTTCGGCGGGCAGCTTTCATCCAAGGAACAGGTCGCATTCAAATCCGGCATCAGAATGGTTTTTTCCGGGCTGAGCATTTTCGCAGTCTCACCCATGAATCGCACGCCGCACACCACCAACATATCCGCTTCGGATTGTGCGCCGAAATTGGCCATTTCCAAGGAATCCGCGACTTTACCGCCGGTTTCTTCCGCCAATGCCTGCAGGTCGTCATCCACATAATAGTGCGCAACCAGCTGAGCGTTCTTTTCCTGGAGCAGACGCTTGATTTTGTCTTTCAACGCTTGCTTTTCGGCGGCATCCATCACAGGCGGTACCGGCGCCGACTGCGCCAGCAAATCGATGCGACTGAGCAACTCAACCGGTACGCTGGTGGCTAGTGAAGACATAATTTCTCCTGACCGAACCGAATCAGTCGGCCTGTTTTTCCGTCAAGGATTTACGGAAACGCAATTCCAAATCCGCCATTTGGGCGTTATCGACCAGGCCTGGTGCATCGGTCAACATACACGCCGCCGACTGGGTTTTCGGGAAGGCAATCACGTCGCGAATCGAATCGCGCTTCGCCATCAACATCACCAGTCGATCCAGACCAAAGGCCATCCCGGCATGCGGTGGACAACCGTATTTCAACGCATTCAACAGGAAGCCGAATTTCTCTTCAGCTTCTTCGTCGGAAATGCCCAGCATTTTCAACACCGCCGCTTGCATGTGGGTGTCGTGGATACGCACCGACCCGCCGCCGACTTCAATACCGTTAATGACCAGGTCATAGGCACGAGACAACATTTGATGCGGCGCATCGTGATTCAAAATTTCTTCCGTCGTGGCTTTCGGCTGCGTAAACGGGTGGTGAATCGCCGTCATTCGAGCGGTTTTCTCATCCATTTCAAACATCGGGAAGTCCACGACCCAAACCGGCGCCCATTCGCGCTCGATCATATCGAGATCTTCACCGATTTTACAACGCAAGGCACCCAAGGCTTCGTTCACAATCTTCGCTTTATCGGCCCCGAAGAAAACGATATCGCCATCTTCGGCCCCAACGCGCTCCATGATTTCCATGGCCTGATCCGGGAAGAATTTCACGATCGGCGATTGCAGACCGTCCAACCCGGCGGACAAGTCGTTGACTTTGATATAAGCCAACCCTTTCGCACCGTAAATGCCGACGAACTTGGTGTAATCATCGATTTCCTTACGTGACAGTTGGCCGCCTTGCGGCACACGCAAGGCCGCTACGCGGCCCATCGGGTCTTTGGCCGGCCCGGCAAAGACTTTGAATTCAATGTCCTGCAACAAATCGGCCACGTCAACCAACTGCAACGGAATACGCAAATCCGGGCGATCGATTCCGTATTTCTCGATGGCTTCGGCATAGGTCATGCGCGGGAAGTCATAATCAAAGTTCACATCCACACCGTCTCGGAAAATGGTTTTGGTCAAACCTTCCATCATGTCCATGACTTCTTCTTCGGTCATAAACGAGGTTTCGATATCCAACTGGGTGAATTCCGGCTGACGATCGGCACGCAAGTCTTCATCACGGAAACAACGGGTAATTTGGTAATAACGGTCAAAGCCGGACATCATCAGCAACTGCTTGAACAGCTGCGGGGACTGCGGCAAGGCAAAAAACTTGTTCGGATGGGTTCGGCTCGGCACCAGATAATCGCGTGCGCCTTCCGGTGTGGATTTGGTCAAAATCGGTGTTTCCATGTCCATAAAGCCATTGTCGTCCAGATAACGACGCATGGAACGCGTGACTCGGTAACGGGTGCGTAAAGCTTCCTGCATTTCATCACGACGCAAATCCAGATAACGATACGTCAGGCGCACCTCTTCGGAAATATGTTTATCGTCCAACTGAAATGGAATCGGTTCAGCCGCGCTCAACACTTCCAAATCATCGGCAACGATTTCGATTTTCCCGGTGGTCATTTTCGGGTTGATGGTTTCCGGCGTTCGAGCACACACCTTACCTTGCACTTTCAACACATATTCGGAACGGACACGCTCCGCGATATTGAACATGGCGTCATTGCCCGGATTCACCACTACCTGAACAAGTCCTTCACGATCACGCAAATCAATGAAGATGACCCCACCGTGGTCACGGCGGCGATGTACCCAGCCCGACACGGTGACTTGCTGGCCTTCCAAAGTTTCAGTTACTTGTCCACAATAGTGTGTACGCATCATATCGTTTATTACCTTATCTTACTAAAACACCCCGAAACCGGCGCATCCTATTTTTCAATGGTTAAAAATTAAGTTCAATTCTGTTTTTCGGCCGACGGCGAATCATCGTTTTTGGTCTTATCCAGTTCGATGGGTTCAATCACCTCGATCACGGCCCCGGCATTATCAACTTTTTGCCAAGGCGGCACAACCACCCCGCCGGAAATGACCATTTTCAATGCATCATCGACACTCATGTCCAACTCGATGATTTCATTGTTCGACGCCATGATGAAAAAACCGGACGTCGGATTCGGCGTGGTCGGTACAAACAGGTTCACCACTTCCGACATATTGGTCTTCATCTGTGCTTCGCCCTGGGTTTTGCTGGTTTGAAACGCTAATGTCCATAAGCCCGCACGCGGATATTGCAGTAAATACACCTTTTGGAAGGTTTGGGATCCCGAACCGAACAGCGCTTCGGCTATCTGTTTGACCGCGGTGTAAATTGACCGCACCAACGGAATACGGGACAAGAGCTTTTCCCACATGCCAAACAGATAGCGCCCGAAGAAATTTGCCACCAGCATCCCGGTCACAAAAATCAGTACAAACGACAAAATAATGCCAAAGCCTGGAATATGGCGCCCTAACAATTCATCCGGCCGCAAATGCTCCGGCAGCAGCAGCAGACTCTGGTCAAACAGGTTGACCAAAAAGATCAAAGCGGCGATCGTTACCCCTAAAGGCAGCCACACCAACAAACCGGCAATTAAATAACGTTTGATAAATGACATTTGTCCCGCTTCGCGAATTGTTAAATCAAGCCTTTTATTATATAAGAATTCGGATCCTTTTGGCAGGATTCATACGATTCTCCTGCGATTTGTGCCAGATTTATAAAACCCCCTGCAAACGATAAAAATTCCCGGAAACACTTGCACTTTACCGAAGTTGCCCTAAAATTAGGAAAACATCGACCAACAACGCTAAGAAACCATGGAAAACACCCCGCACACAACGCAGACTTTGCTGATTACAGGCGCCTCCACCGGCATCGGACATCATGCCGCCAAACACTTCCATCAACAGGGGTATCGGGTCATTGCCACCTGTCGTAAACCGAGTGATGTCGAACAACTCAAAAACCTGGGCATCGAGTGTGTGCAGATGGATCTGGCCGATACCGAATCCATCCGACAGGCGGTGGACACCATTTTGTCGATGACACAACGCATCGACTTGCTGTTCAATAACGCCGCTTTCGGTCTGCCCGGCGCGGTGGAGGACCTAAGCCGTGACGCGCTCCGCCATCAGTTCGAAACCAACGTCTTCGGCACGCAAGAACTCACCAACCGCTTACTGCCCACCTTTCGCGCGCAAGGGTTCGGAAAAATCGTCTATAACAGCTCCATCCTCGGGTTTGCCGCCATGCCGTATCGCGGCGCTTACAATGCCAGCAAATTTGCAATTGAAGGGCTCGCCGACACCCTACGCCTGGAACTCAAAGAGACGGGCATTCAAGTCGTGCTCATCGAGCCGGGCCCGATTATTTCCAACTTCCGCGCCAATGCCTATGCGCAATTCAAACACTGGATCGCCAAAGAGCAAAGCGCACATCGCGATAACTACAATGCCATGATCGACCGTTTGGAAACCGAAGGCCCCACCGCGCCTTTCACGCTCGGACCGGAAGCCGTCACAGCGGCCGTGGAAAAAACTCTGAAATCCACCAGGCCTGCCCTGCGCTACCGAATCACCTTTCCGACAGTACTGTTCGCTTACCTCAAACGCGTCCTTCCCGGACGCTGGCTCGACGCCCTTTTGATTCAGGCAGGTGGCAATGGCAAACGTTAAGCGCCTGTTGCCGCTCGCTTTTTGCTGGCTCTTTCTGCTTCCAACCACTAACAGCTTGGCGGCCGAAACTGAAACAAAACGCCCGAAAATCGGGTTGGTACTCCCGGGCGGCGGTTCGCACGGCTTAGCGCACATCGGCGTCATTAAACAGCTGGAGCGTTTGAACGTTCCCATCGATTACATTTCAGGAACCAGCATGGGTGCCTTGATTGGCGGGCTTTACGCGTCCGGCCTCAGCACCCGGGAAATCGAAAATTTCGTCACCCACGTCAACTGGGACCAAACCTTCGTGGACGAAAACTCCCGACACTTCTTATCGTTTCGCCGCAAACAGGACCAATTCCATTATTTCGTCAAAGGGGAATTCGGCCTAAACGACGGCTACTTCAAACTGCCCAGCGGCTTGTTACTGGGACAACAACAGGCCACTCTCCTGAAAGGCATGACACTTCCGGTCAGCAACATTCACGATTTCGACAAACTGCCGATTCCTTTTCGAGCCGTCGCCACGGATGCACGTACCGGCGAGGAAGTCGTCTTAAAATCCGGCGACCTTGCACAAGCCCTCCGCGCCAGCATGTCGGTACCCGGGATTTTCGCGCCGGTCAAAATCGACGACCGCTATCTGGTGGACGGCGGTGTCACCAACAACACACCGGTGAATGTGGTGCGAAACATGGGCGCCGACATTGTGATTGTGTCCGACACCCACACCCAAACACCGGAAGACGAAGCCATGGATTCGTATTTGAGCATCACCAGCCAAATCATTTCCAGCATGATCACCGCCAACAGTTTACGTCAACTGGCCACCCTTAAACCCGGTGACGTACTGATTCGCCCCATTATTCCCGAAACACTCAGCGCCACCGATTTCGACCACCCTAAAGAGATCATTCAAATCGGCTCGGAAGCCGCACTGGCGAAAACCGATCAACTGAAAACCTTGAGCGACCCGAATTATCGTATTCCGTCGAATCAACGCACTTGGGGCGTCATTGACGACATCAAAATTATCAATACAACCCATCTGTCAGACGATGTCATTCGCCATTACATTCACCAACAAGTCGACCAGCCTATTGACCGGATTCAACTGGAAACCGACATCACCACTCTCTATGGCCTGGGGTTTTTCGAACTCATCACCTATGAAATCAGCCGGAAAGATGACCGCAATGTCCTGACCGTCAAAACCACACCGCCGTCCTGGGGCCCGAATTTCTTCAAACTGAAACTTAATCTCGCCTCCAACCTGGACGACAGCAATGTATTCAATATCGGGTTACGGCATACTTACTCACCGGCCAACGGACTGGGCGGTGAATGGCGGAATGAAATCAATATCGGCCAGACACAACGGCTGAAAACCGCCTTTTACCAACCGTTAGATACGGGACAGCAACTCTACATTCAACCGGCCTTCGAAGCCAAAAGCCGCATCTACGACATCAACGACCAAAACAGCATCGCCTCCGTGCAGCTAGAGCAACAAACCCTGACTCCGAGTCTGGAAATGGGCTACAACTTCAATCTGAATCTAAGAACCTACGTCGGATACGACTGGGAAGCCGGCGAGCTGGTCTTGGGCAAAAACGCCAGCTCGCAGCAAAAAGAGACCTATGACGACAACATCGTCTATATCGGGTTGAAATACGACAGCTTGGATCAGGTCGCTTTCCCGCGAAAAGGCACCCTGCTGGATTTGTCGTATCACAATACTCTTTACAATATCGACAAAGCCGGCAAGGTGCAGGAATTCAAATCCTTCCTGTCCAGCTACTTCTCACACGGCCGCCATACAGTCAACTTCCATTTTGAAGCGACCGACCTGCAAGCCGACCAGGCCGACGACATCCACAACTTCTACACCCTGGGCGGTTTCCAACGCCTATCCGGCTATGCCGAGGACGATTTGATCGGCAACAAAGTCATTTTCGCCCGCTTGAAATATCTGTATCGCATGTCATCCAGCAGCAACCCGCTGAATTTTCCGTATTACCTCGGCGCGACGCTGGAAGCGGGGAATATTTACGATGAAGAGAATATCACCGGTGTCGACACCTCCGATGTCACCTGGGCCAACACCAAACAAGCCGGCAGTATATTCATCGGCATGAACAGTTTTATCGGGCCGATTTATTTTGCCTATGGCTATCACGACGAAGAACACCAATCGCTGTATTTCTACTTCGGGCACTCCTTCAACTAAACCCGTGCCTTAATCTGAAAACAGCATACGGTACGGACGCTCGATTTCCTGCATCACCTTTTGCACACTGAAACTGCGCACTTCCTCGATAAAGCGTTGCCCGGTGAAAAACACCTGTAAGGTCGGCAAGGTAAACACGCCGTTCTGTGAACAAATGTCCGTCACTTCATGGCAATCCACATACACCATTTTAATGTTTGGGTAAGACGCCTCGACCAGCTCAATCAACTTCGGCTTGATGGCATGGCAGACATTGCAATCTCGCCCACCGAACAGCACCAATAAGGCTTCTTCGGCTTGCTTCAACTCATCCAACCGTTCCAACGATGTGATATTTTCCACCTTCCCTTTCTCCATTTTTGATTCCCACACCATAACGCTATTGGCCTTTTCGGCCAGGCCTGGTCAAATTCAGCATCGATTCAGAGCCAAGCGGCCCCACGAACCCCACTGGAATCCCCCCATTTTGCCGGCACCAACCGGGTATCCACCCGGTCGCTGAACACCCATTGTGCCCAAAGCTCCGGAACACGACGATACAAAAAATCCACATTGGACAAGCCGCCACCCAATACAATGACATCCGGGTCGACGACATTCATCACACTGGCCAGGCCTTTCGCCAACCAGTGTGCATAGGACTCCATATGCCGCCGACACACTGCCTCTCCCGCTTCAGCGCCTTCGGAAATGGCCTGCGCACTCAACGGCCGTCCGTAACGTTTTTCAAAATGCATTGCCATGCCCGGTCCCGACAAAAACGTTTCCAGACAACCCTTTTGACCGCAATAACACGGATGCATTTCATCCTTTTCCGAAAGCCACGGTAACGGGTTATGCCCCCATTCTCCGGCAATGGCATTCACCCCGTTCAAAACCTGTCCATTCACCACCAAACCGCCGCCACAGCCGGTGCCCAAAATAACGGCAAAGACCACGTCTTCACCCGCCGCGGCGCCGTCAGACGCTTCCGACAACGCCAAACAATTGGCGTCGTTTGCCAACACGATGGTTTGAGATAAAGTGGCCGACAAATCAGCGACCAAATCGCGACCGATCAAACAGGTCGAATTGGCGTTTTTGATACGGCCGGTTTGCTTGGAGACGGCACCCGGAATACCGATTCCCAAACGCAGAAAAGCCCCAAACTCCGACTCCACCCGCCGGACCAAAGAAATGATGATCGCCAAAGTCGCTGCATAATCGCCCTGCGGTGTCGGCATTCGCTCTCGCAGCAGAATATGATTGTCATCATCCAGCACCACCGCTTCGATTTTCGTGCCACCAAGATCAATCCCCACTTTCATTGCCGTTTACTTTCCTAAATACACACTGAAATCATTGGGAAGATACCCTTCTTCCAAGACCACTTGCCGGGCAAAATCGGAACAATACTCGGCTATTTCCTCCGGATCAAAACTCTGCAACAGCCCTCGATTAGCCGTCCAATCGTGCCGGGCATTCAACAAGTTGAACGCCACGCCGGTTTTGGCCAGGGCATACATTCGGCGAATCACGGCTTTTGCATACTCCCCTTCACAGTCGGGGGCATCCACCACTTCATTCATCGCCCCGGAACACACCACAAAATCAAACGAATTGGCCGGCCAATCGAAGTCGAACAGCTCACCTTGTTGCAAACGCAAGCCCGAGTGCTTAAACCCGGCAGCCTGAACCATGTCCGGTGACACATCAATACCGGTATAACGGACATCAAATTCCCGCGCCGTCAAATACGGGTAAAAATCACCAAACCCCGCCCCCACGTCCAACAGATGAAACGACCAGGCCTGGTCGTTTTTCAACCCATAACGCAACAGTAAATCTGACAACACGTCAAATCTTACCTGCTGGGCTTCGGTATTATTCCAATAAAGCGCCGTCGCCCCGTAACCGCGCTCCTGAATGGAGCGTTGGTGCCGCCGGATAATCCGCTCGCGATGCCGTTCGCTGAGTTTCATTGTCAGGCCGACTCCAAGGTTTTCAGCCAGGCGATTTCATCGTCGCTGAAACCGGCTTCCTGGCGGGCTTCGAAATTGAACGGTCCGCGCAAATCGCCATGAAAGTAATCGTCAATGACCTGGGTAAAAGTTTCAAAAGGGTTCAGGCTCCGCTCTGCACACAAGTATCGGAACCAACGGGTACCGACCTCGACATGGCCGATTTCGTCCCGCAGCAGTATCTTCAAGATTTCCACACCGCGTTTATCGCCCACGGCACGCAGTTTTTGAATCATCGGCGGCGTCACATCCAAACCGCGTGCTTCCAGCGTTCTTGGCACCAATGCCATGCGAACCAATAGGTCATGATCGGTTTCATAGGTCGTCACCCAAAGGCCGTTATGGGCAGGAAAATCGCCGTATTCATAGCCCAAATGATACAAATGCTCGCGCACCATTTGAAAGTGATAGGACTCTTCTCCCGCCACGCCTAACCAATCCCGATAATATTCTCGGGGCATATCCTGAAAACGGTAAATGGCATCCAGCGCCAGATTCACGGCATTGAATTCAATGTGTAAAATGGAGTGCATTAACGCCGCGTGGCCTTCTTTGGAACCCAACCGGCGCTTGGGCAACTCTCTGGGCGGCACCAACTCCGGTTTTTCGGGGCGACCGGCATCCGGCACCTTATGGATTTCAGATGTCGGTTCAAAGTCGAAGGTATCTTCGGTCCACCACTGTTGTAGCAAAGCCAACTGCCTTACCTTTTCACCCAAATCGGATTCCACCAGACAACGGTAAGTCTGTTCAAATAAATTGTATTTCACACCCAATTCCTAACAACGAATAAAAAACGCCCGGAAACAAAAAAGCCGACATAAAGCCGGCTTTTTCTTCCTAACCTGTTGGCGATTACTTGCTGAAGTAATAAGCCGCTTGAAGGTAAGGTGTGCCACGATATTGTTTCGCATCGATGGAATCGAACAATTTCGCCCATTTGGCACGATCTTCCGGAGTCATTACATAAGATGGGTTTAGACCCAAAGTCTTCTCACCGTAAGTCGCTTCGATTTTGCTCAACTCAGCAAAACACTCACCAACAGTTGTTTTCTGCTCGTAAGCACGTGCCGCAGTGGCCCCTTTCTCTCTTGCCAACTTAACGATCGTGTCACCGTCTGCAACACATTGATCATATTTTGACTCTGCAGCTTGCACGTTTAAAGTGAACGCGGCAACAGCTGCAACAAATAGCGCCTGTAATGTTAATTTCATTCAAACCACTCCGTTATCTTACCGTTGTATTTATATTAGGATTTAATCATTTACCGGGACTATTTTCAGTCTTTTTAGTGCAAATTGCAACCGAAAACCCTGACTTTCAGCTATAAAATAATTAAATGCTTATAAGCTTTTTTTATAGTCCAGTCGCGGCTTTGAGGACGACGAACTCAACGGCTTCGGCCAAAACGAATCCCCCAGACGACCAGCAGCACCAACGTCAGCATAAACAGAACTTGGGAAACGCCGTGCCACTGGGCAAAGGTCATTCCATATAACTGTGGCGATGTAGCCAGCCCCATGACTTTCAATTCCATCATCAGCGGCGAAATCCCCCACAAATTACCCGCGACCGACAAGGCCGCAATCCCCAGCAGAAGTTCCCGTTTCGGACGAAACCGTTTTTGCAGCACCAACAAGCCAAGCAACCCAAGCAAAAGCAGTAAGTCAAACCCATATAGCCCTGTCAGAAAAATACCCATCAGCTCACCGGCGGTTTCACTGCTCAAGCGGCCGAACAAAACTGGCGCAACAACATAACCGATGGTGATATTCGCCGTGAGCAGAATCATCAACAGTGCCAAATGCATGACTAAAAGCCCCCAACCGATTTAAATATATTGAATTTCGACAATTTCGTAGTCGATGTTGCCGCTTGGGGCTTTCACCACCACTTCGTCCCCTTCCTCTTTGGCGATCAAGGCGCGTGCAATCGGCGAATTGACGGAAATTTTATTGTGTTTCAAGTCGGCTTCTTCTTCACCGACGATCTGATAGGTGACTTCCTCATCGGTTTCCACATTCAGGACCGTCACCGTCGCACCAAACACCACTTTTCCGTTTGGATTCAGTTTGGTGACATCAATAATCTGAACGCGTCCCAGCATGTTTTCGATTTGCTTGATGCGTGCTTCAATCAACCCTTGCTGCTCGCGAGCAGCATGATATTCCGCGTTTTCCTTGAGGTCGCCATGCTCTCTCGCTTCGGCAATGGCATTGGAAATCGTCGGGCGGTCTTCTTTCTTCAATTTTTGTAATTCGGCTTGCAGGGCGTCTGCCCCTTCTTTTGTCATCGGATGTCTTTGCATTCTCTTTTCCTCACACTCTTCCTAAAACAAAAAACGCCGAGCCCTTGCTCGGCGTTATTTCAGATGACGGACGCTACGGATTAAATCGCTTGCAGCTTGGTCACTTTTTGGTTGTCCAAGTAATCCATAGAGGCCACCATAGCCAAAGCGCCTGCCATCGTCGTTGTATAACAGGTTTTATGCATCAACGCTTCACGGCGAATACTCGATGAATCTTTAATACTAACAGAACCATCGGACGTATTCACAATCAAATCCACTTCTTCGTTGACGATGGAGTCCACAATATTCGGACGTCCTTCCGTTACCTTATTGACGATTTCGCATTCGATACCGGCTTCTTCCAACGATTTGGCTGTGCCACGCGTCGCCAAAATGGTGAACCCTTTCGCAATCAGCTTATTCGCTAAATCAATCACCTTGACGCGATCGGCTTGGCGTACGCTCAAGAAGGCTTTACCGGACGTCGGCAAAATGGTGCCGCCCGCCAATTGCGCTTTTTGATAAGCTTCCGCAAAAGTATCGCCCACGCCCATGACTTCACCGGTTGATTTCATTTCCGGCCCAAGAATCGGGTCCACACCCAAGAACTTAATGAACGGGAAAACCGCTTCTTTCACCGAGAAATGCGTTGGACGCACTTCTTTAACGAATTGCTGATCCGCCAGTTTTTGGCCGACCATGCAACGCGCAGCGATTTTCGCTAACGGATGACCGATGGCTTTGGACACAAACGGAACCGTTCTCGAGGCACGCGGGTTGACTTCCAGCACATAAATCTCATCGCCCTTGACGGCAAACTGGGTATTCATCAAGCCCACCACGCTCAAGGCCTTGGCCATTTTTTCGACCTGGCTGCGGATTTCATCCTGAATGTGCATTGGAATGCTGTACGGCGGCAAGGAACAAGCCGAATCACCGGAGTGAATCCCGGCTTGCTCGATGTGTTCCATTACCCCGCCGATGACAACCTGTTCGCCATCGCTCACCGCATCGACATCCAACTCAACCGCGTCGTCCAGGAAACGATCCAACAGAACCGGCGAGTCGTTCGACACTTTCACCGCTTCCGTCATATAACGCGACAAATCGGCATCGTTATAGACAATTTCCATGGCTCGCCCACCCAAGACATAAGACGGGCGCACCACCAGCGGATAACCGATTTCATTCGCCAACGCTAAAGCCTGCTCTTCACTGCGCGCCGTACGGTTAGGCGGTTGTTGCAAATCGAGTCCGTACAACATTTGCTGGAAACGCTCGCGATCTTCCGCCAAATCGATGGATTCCGGCGACGTCCCGATAATCGGTACGCCAGCGGCTTCCAAATCTTCTGCCAGCTTCAGTGGTGTTTGACCACCGTACTGGACAATAACGCCCTTCGGCTTTTCAACCTCGACAATTTCCAAAACGTCTTCCAATGTCAATGGCTCGAAATACAAACGGTCGGACGTATCGTAGTCAGTGGAAACGGTTTCCGGGTTACAGTTGACCATAATGGTTTCATAACCGTCTTCGCGCATCGCCATGGCGGCATGCACACAACAGTAATCGAACTCGATCCCTTGGCCGATACGGTTCGGACCACCGCCCAATACCATGATTTTTTCGCGCTCGCTCGGCGCCGCTTCACACTCTTCTTCGTAAGTGGAATACATGTAAGCCGTCGAAGTTTCAAACTCGGCCGCACAGGTATCGACGCGCTTATAGACCGGACGAACATTCAAGGTATGACGGAACTTACGGATAAAGGCGGCATCCGTATCCAACAATTTCGCCAGACGATTATCCGAGAAACCTTTACGCTTCAATTGACGCAACAGATTTTCATCCAACGCATCCAAACCGCGTTGTTTGATGTCGTCTTCCATGTCGACCAGCTGTTTAATCTGAGACAGGAACCACGGATCGATGCGGGAAATCTCATAAACGGTTTCCAAACTCCAACCGGCACGGAAAGCATCCGCGACATACCATAGGCGCTCAGGGCCCGGCGCACGTAATTCCTGACGCAAGACATCCTTGATATCTTTTTCATCCATGGTCGCCAACGGCATGACTTCATCCAAACCGTCTTTACCGGTTTCCAAACCGCGCAACGCTTTTTGCAAGGACTCCTGGAAATTACGCCCCATCGCCATGACTTCACCGACCGACTTCATTTGCGTCGATAGGCGTGCATCGGCTTGCGGGAATTTTTCAAACGTAAAGCGTGGAATCTTCGTGACCACATAATCGATGGACGGCTCGAAGGAAGCCGGCGTAGCGCCGTCGGTAATGTCGTTGCTCAACTCGTCCAACGTATAACCCACAGCCAACTTGGCCGCGACTTTTGCAATCGGGAAACCGGTGGCTTTCGACGCCAGGGCCGAAGAACGCGACACACGCGGGTTCATCTCGATGATAATCATGCGCCCGGTTTCAGGATTGATCGAGAATTGAACGTTGGAGCCCCCGGTTTCAACCCCGATTTCGCGCAAAACCGCCAAAGAGGCGTTACGCATGATTTGATATTCTTTATCGGTCAAGGTTTGCGCCGGTGCCACCGTAATGGAATCCCCGGTATGCACCCCCATCGGGTCCAGATTTTCGATGGAACAGATGATGATGGCGTTGTCGTTTTTGTCGCGCACCACTTCCATTTCGTATTCTTTCCAGCCCAGAATCGACTCTTCAATCAACAACTCTTTGGTTGGCGACAAGTCCAGACCGAACTTACAGATTTGTTCGAACTCCGCTTTGTTGTAAGCGATACCACCGCCGGAACCACCCAACGTGAAAGACGGACGAATGATGGTCGGGAAACCAACCTTTTCTTGAATCGCCCAGGCTTCTTCCATGTTATGCGCCACATCGGACACCGGCATATCCAAACCGATTTTCGTCATCGCCTGACGGAAGCGGTCGCGGTTTTCCGCTTTGTCGATGGCATCGGCATTGGCGCCAATCAACTCGACATTGAATTCTTCCAACACACCGTGCTTGTCCAAATCCAGCGCACAGTTCAAAGCGGTTTGACCACCCATGGTCGGCAAAATCGCATCCGGACGTTCTTGCGCGATGATATTGCGAACTGTTTTCCATTCAATCGGTTCGATATAGGTCGCATCGGCCATTTCCGGGTCGGTCATGATGGTCGCCGGGTTGGAGTTGACCAGAATGACACGGTAACCTTCTTCTTTCAGCGCCTTACAGGCTTGTACACCGGAGTAGTCGAACTCGCAGGCCTGGCCGATAATGATAGGACCCGCACCAATAATCAGAATACTTTCTAAATCACTTCTTTTTGGCATCTTCTTTAACTTCCTATCACTTATGCTTGTTTGTATTTTTTAATATTATCGATGAACTGGTCGAACAAAGGCGCGACATCGTGCGGCCCCGGACTGGCTTCCGGATGACCCTGGAAACTGAACGCCGCCTTATCCTTGCGCTGGATCCCTTGCGAGGAACCGTCGAATAGCGAACTGTGCGTGGCTTCCAAGCAATCCGGCAAGGTATCCGCATCCACAGCGAACCCGTGGTTCTGTGCGGTAATCATCACTTTCTTGGTTTTCAAATCCTGCACCGGATGGTTCCCGCCGTGATGACCGAATTTCATCTTCACGGTTTTCGCACCGGATGCCAGTGCCAACAACTGATGCCCTAAACAGATACCGAAAACCGGAATATCGGTTTTCAAGACCTCTTGAATCGCTTCGATGGCGTAATCACATGGCTCCGGGTCTCCCGGGCCATTCGACAGGAAAACGCCATCCGGGTTCATCGCCAAGACTTCATTCGCCGGCGTTTTCGCCGGAACCACAGTCAACTTACAACCACGATCCGCCAACATGCGCAGAATGTTGCGTTTGATACCGTAATCAAACGCCACCACGTGATACGGTGTGTTATCGGAACAGTCTTTATGCCCTTCGCCCAACACCCAAGTGCCTTCGGTCCAGACATAGGTTTCCGGCGTGGTGACTTCTTTGGCCAGATCCATCCCCTTCAACCCGGCGAACGCTTTGGCTTTGGCGACGGCCGCATCGGCGTCAATCTCATCACCGGCCACGATAATGCCGGACTGGGCGCCTTTATCACGCAGAATGCGCGTCAATTTACGCGTGTCGATATCGGCAATCGCCACCACATTTTGTTCTCTCAGGTAATCGGGCAGGGATTTTTCCGCACGGAAGTTGCTCATCAGCGGCGGGCAATCGCGAACAATCAAACCTTGAGCCATAATTGACGGAGACTCTTCGTCTTCTTCGTTCACGCCCACATTACCGATATGCGGATAAGTTAACGTCACAATTTGTTTGTAATACGATGGGTCTGTCAGAATTTCCTGATAACCGGTTAACGAAGTATTGAATACCACTTCACCGATTGTTTCCCCTTCGATACCAAGAGACGTTCCCCAGAACAGGGAGCCATCTTCCAAAGCCAATAAAGCTGTTTGTGTCATTGATTTGTTCCGCCCAACAGAAATTCAAAAACTTTTGGGGAGGCCATATAAAAAAACGGAGCCAATTCCCAGAAGGAACTCACTCCGTTTTTTCTTAGAAATCAGTGGGTTTCACCGCCATTTCTCGTACCGACCCCAAATAGTCAAAGCCATAAAAATAAGATTACGCGGATTGTACTTGATTCGGGCCTATCTGTCTATATTAAAACCGCAGTAAAACGACGTTTTTCAATAAGTTTTTCCAGCGTCAATAAAAGTGATTGAGGTTAAAAGCCTGGTCAAAAAGAAGCGGAATCTTTTACAATGGCTTTCCGTTTAAATATCGCATGAACGCTTCGATTCGCAGAACGTTCATCCGTCGTTCCTAAACCCTAACCATCAGGACAACCGACTATGTTTCCAAAACACTATCACCGCTTTGTCGCCGCTTTCACCATGTCCGTCATCATGGTCTTCGTCATGACGGCTGTCATCACCGCCGTCAATACCGGCATCGGCGGTAACTTCATCCAGCGCTGGTGGGAAGCCATGCTGGTGGCCTGGCCGATTGCGTTTGCCGCCATTTTGGTCATCGGCAAGCCGGTTCAGCAGTTCACTACCAAAGTCTGTTCCAAGTAATCGGCTCGACGCCCGTTTAAATCAATCCGCTTGCGCTCCGACATCGCTCGGTGCCGCCGGATTGACAAACCGCACCTTCGCCACCCACCACAAACTCAACAGACTGATGCTCGACAGCATGAAAATAAACACCACCACTCGACTCAAACTGCCGTCATGCAAGGCTCCCATCACCAAACCCATCACGCCCCCGAACGCAAAGATACTGGTACCTACCAAGGCGTTGGCCGTGCCGGAAATATGCGGAAAGAAATCCATGTAACTGGCCTGTACGTTTGGCGTAATCGCCCCCAGCAGACCCAAAATAAAAAACTGAATCAACAACACCAGATACACATTCGGCTCGAACAGTTCCACATAACTCACGAACAATACCGTCATCACCACCTGGCCGATTAAAGCGCCGAGCACAATTTGCTGCGGTTCGTAATGTTTCAACAAGCCGATATTGACCCGATTGAAGAACATCACGCCCAACACCACCAGGCCGAAATAAAACGGGAAGGACGCTGAGCTGACACCAAAGAAATCCATGTAGATAAACGGCGACTCGGTAATGTATACGAACAAAATACTGCTGGCGAAGCCCTGCGCCAGCAAAAAGCCCAAGGCCCGAGTGTTCGACAGCACCGTTTTATAGTTTGCCAGCAACTGCCAAACCGATTCACCCCGCGCCTTTTGACGTGCTTCCGGCCCCACGGTTTCCGGCAAGGCCCATTTCACCACCACAAACAACAAGCCGGCATACAGCGCCAGAAACAAAAACACCTTATGCCAATCGCCCAAGTTCAAAATCAACGCCCCCACGCCCGGCGCCGCCAAAGGCGCTATCAGCATCACCATCGCAATCATCGAAAACACTCTGGCACTCTCCCGCCCCGAGTATAAATCGCGCACAATCGCCGCCGAGACCACCGTCGCGAAACCGCCGCCCACCGCCTGCAGCACCCGCATCACATACAACTGCTCAATCTGCACCGAAAACATCATCAACGCCGAGGTGACCGAAAACACCAACAAACCGATAAACGCGATGGGTTTACGACCGAAACGGTCGGATAAGGGGCCGCCAATCAGTTGACCCAGCGCAAAGCTGATGAGAAACAACGGCACCGTCAAACTCACTTCATTGACGGTCGCCTCCAATGCGGTGGCGATTTCCGGAATGGCGGGCAAATAGGTATCGACCGCAAAAGGGGTCAAAGCGACTAAAGCCCCCAACCTTGGAGCCAATTGTCGAGCAGACAAAGCGTGCATAATAGCGAATCTTCCAGTGAAAAAGTGTGCCGTAAAACGGCTTGAGGGGGTTAAGAACGACGTTAACACCCAGATAAAATGTTACATACTTGTAAACATCCATATCATACCACAGCCATACTCATTGAAACCGGCAATCTCAGAAACCACCAGGCCTGGTGGTTTCCGCTATTCGCTCTGTTATCGGCTTTAAGCCTCGGACAAAGCTTGAACCCGTTCATCAAAGGCCTGCTTCAAGCGTTTAAACATCGGCCCCGGGCAGGCCGTCATGCGCCGCCCGCCGATGTCCGCCACCGGCAACATTTCCGCGCCCGACCCGCTGAGAAAAACTTCATCGGCATGATAAACATCATACAAAGATAGCGGCCTTTCGACACACTCTATCCCCAAAGAGGCCGCGAGCTCGAGAATAAAACGCCGTGTAATGCCATTCAACGCACACTCCGAACTCGGAGGTGAGATCAACGCTCCATTCTTGACCACAAACACATTGGCCGCACTGGCTTCGGCAACACGCCCTTGCGTGTTCAGCAAAAGTGCGTCGTCGGCACCGGCTTGATTGGCTTCGATTTTCGCCAGAATATTGTTCATATAATTCAAAGTTTTAATTTGACTGTCAAACACATCCAACGGCATACGTCGCGTGGCGGCGACAATCAACTTCAAACCGGATTGCGCCGAATCACGCACCATCTTCAACTCGTCGCACAGAATGAAAACCGTCGGTGTTTCACAGCGCTTCGGGTCCAGCCCTAACGCGCCCGAACCGCGCGTGACCACCAAACGCAAATACCCATCCATTAAATCATTTTGTGCAATGACATCACGGCAGGCCTGGTGTAAATCATCCATTGAATACGGCAGCTCCAGACAAATCGCCTTGGCGGATTGAAACAACCGCTCCAGATGCTCGGTCAATAAAAACGATACCCGATGATAAAATCGAACCCCCTCGAAAACGCCGTCGCCGTATAAAAGACCGTGGTCCGTCAAGGCCACACCCGCTTGTGAGACCGGTTTGATTGCCTGATTTATCCAACACTGCCGTTCCATTACCACTCCTTAATATCCGTTATACTATATTTCTTCGATTATTTAATGCGCCACCACCAAGGGCGATCTGCCTCAACGTGAGTCTCCTCTGCCGTCTGCCCTACCGGCTGCCCGATTGTTTGCTTCATCCAGCCCCAACCCAGCGCCAACAAGAACAGCACAACCACCCACAATAGTTTTATGAATCCTTCACGCTTCATTGCCTGAAACCTCCATTTCCGCTTCATCATCACCAAATAATCAGTCTAAGGCTTTCCAAAAAAATATACAGATTCAAAAAATATTAAATAAACCAGTACAGATTAGCGTTAAAATCATCTGTACCGGTTTGAAAGACAACAACTGTATTGAAGTGAAGAACGAAATAAGGCCATCAGATGAGTAAAAAGACCAAGCCACGCTCGCCGAAAAGCGAGTTTTTGTACCAGGATCTCGCCCAGTCCCTAGCGGATAACATTCGCCAAGGCACCTATGCGCCCGGTGAAAAACTGCCGTCAGTGCGCCAAAGCGCCAAAAACTTTCACGTCAGCGTCTCGACGGTGGTGTCGGCTTATTACAAACTGGAAAGCATGGGGTACATCGAGTCTCGTCCCAAGTCCGGTTTTTATGTGCGCAGTGCTGCCAAACTGTCGTTCGAAACCCCGAACCGCAGCCAACCGGAAGCCAAACCTTCCGCCGTCACCGGTCAGGAAATGGTTTTGAACCTGGTCAAAGCCGCCAATGATCCGAACATCCTGCAATTCGGCGCCGCCGTGCCGGACAGCGATTTTTTACCCATTAAACTGGTGTCACAAGCCATGAAAAAAGTCTGCCACCATCAGGCCGACACCATCAGCCATTACGAGTTTCCGCCGGGCAACCCGGAATTGCGGCGGCAAATCGCGCGACGCATGTCCGGCTTCGGTTGCGACGTGTCCGCAGACGACATCGTCATCACCAACGGCTGTCAGGAATCCTTGCGTCTGGCGTTACGCGCCTGCGCCGAACCCGGCGACATCATCGCCATCGAATCCCCCACCTTTTATGGTTTACTGCAAGTCATCAATTCATTGCGTATGAAAGCCATTGAAATCCCCACCGACCCGAACACCGGCATCTCGATCAGCGCCCTGGAGATGGCCATCGATCAATGGCCGATCAAAGCGTGCGTGACGGTGCCCACTTTCAGCAACCCGCTGGGGTTCAGCATGCCGGACGACCATAAACGCCGCTTGAACGTCTTACTGGCCGAACGCGACATTCCCTTGATTGAAGATGACGTTTACGGCGAGCTATCGCATCGCCACAGTCGCCCTAAACCGCTTAAGGCGTTCGACCCTTACGATAACGTCATCTACTGCTCGTCTTTTTCCAAAACCCTGTCGCCGGGCTTACGGGTCGGCTGGGTCAGCTCGAAACGCTATTACAAACAGCTCGAATACCTGAAATACGTTTCCAACCTGTCGACCTCCTCCGCCGCGCAGCTCGCGACTCTGGACATCCTGCGATCCGGTCGTTACGACTTGTATTTGCGCCGGGCCGGGCAACAATACGCTTACGCGGTGGACCAACTCACCAGTGCCATCGTGCGGCTGTTTCCACCCGGCACCAAGGTCACCCGCCCGGAAGGCGGTTTTGTCATCTGGGTGGAATTACCCTATGCGATCGACACCTTTGAATTGGCGAACCGCCTGATTCCGCATGGCATCAGCATCGCGCCGGGGCGTATTTTCTCCACCACCGACAAATACAATCATTTTTTCCGGCTGTCCTGCGCGTTGAAATGGAACCGTGAAACCGAACTCGCGATCTTGAAGATATTGCATGAAACCGAAAAACTGCATCAGGAAAGTCAAAACCCGACTCCGCTACGGCATTCGGTTTAAAAAGGCAGTGACTCAAAATCTCCCAGGCCTGGCAGATTTTGTCCAAATGAGACTAAATGGTAGATGATGGGGTGAAATGCATGCGCTAGCGGGATGGTTCTGACAGGGGTTTTTCCAACGTGAAATTCGTCAGTGAAACCGTGCCACGACGCACTTGATTGGTCTGCACACAGTGAAATCCACGCCGTTCGAAAAACGGGCGAATCAGATGCGAAGCTTCCACATACAGGCGTGCCATGGCCGCTTGGCGGGCATTCGCTTCCAAATGCGCATACAAGGCCGCCGCCACACCCTGCCCCTGAAATGCCGGATGCGTATAGGCGCAATCGATATGCCCGTCGGCTTCCAACTCCATAAAACCGACAATTCGCCCCTCCCGCCACGCGACAAAGGGCTGTTTTTGGGCCAGACGTTCTTTCCAAAACACCTTATCCGGCGGCGTAGGCGCCCAGGCTTCCTGCTGTTCTTTGGAATACACCGTCGGATCGATGGCATGCACCGCCGCATGGTATAAATCCGCAATCGCGTCGGCATCTTGCGGCTGGTAGGTTCGAATCTGCACCATCACTCATCCAGCCTCACCGGTTTGCGCCGCGCCTTGATTTCACCTCTTTGACGCTTTTGATCCATGCGCTTCCGGCGAGCACTTTTGGTCGGACGAGTGGCTAAACGCTTTTTCGGTCGAACCCAGGCAGCTTCCAACAACTGTTGTAACCGCTGCAGAGCCTCCCGGCGATTCCCTTCCTGAGTGCGCTGAGATTGCGCTTTAATGATAATCAGGCCGTCTTTGGTAATGCGTCGGTCCGGAAGTGCCATCAAGCGCAATTTGATGGCTTCCGGCAACGAAGAACCGAAAATATCGAAACGCAAATGGACGGCGGTGGCCACTTTATTGACGTTCTGACCGCCAGCGCCTTGCGAGCGCACGGCCTGCCAATCCAATTCGTTTTCGGGAAGTTTCCACCCGCTTGACAGCGTAATCACGCCACCCTCCTTTTCTTTCCAGTCACCCATACAAAAAATCCGCCAGGACTGGCGGATTTTGTAATATTTCGAAAGGTAGTCAACCCCTTTACATCATGAGACGGAATCCGGCAAATGATTGGCCTGAACACTGCGAGACCCGCTGACCTCGGCCAGATGGGTTTCCATTTCGTTGATGGCATCCACCACTTCACGGCTCAATCGCTCCAGCTCGTCGAGGTTGGTTTCGGCACTGATGTTGTCGCCGATTTCTTTCAACTGAATGATTTTACCGATATGGGCGTGCATGGCCTGATGCGATTTTTCCAACTGCTGGAAACTCGGGAAAGACGCATACTGTTGGCCAGCGCCGTAAATCCATTGTCCCAGCTCACAGGCTCTCGGGTCAACGGCTTTTTGCGGATCCACGCCCACATCAAACCCGTGAATGTAAGCCCGTGCCTTGGCGCGCCATTGACGGTGCGCCATACGGATGCGCACAAAATTGGCATCCGCATCCAACGCGGTTTTGTGTGACTTCGGTTGAATTTTAAACGTCTGGGCATTTTGCGTCATCGCATGGGTCAGGCTTTCCAGTTGCTTGGCGGTCTGACTGGTACTTTCCGCCATGATGGCGTTTTTCTGAACCTGAGAATCGATGTCGCTGATGGCGATATTGACCTGCGAAATCCCCTGTGTCTGCTCCCGGCTCGACTTGGAAATGTCATCGATAATCGATTGAACTTTCTGAATTGACTGGTGAATTTCGTTTAAGGAATCACCGGAATCGTTCACATACGCCGAACCTTGTTCGACTTTTTCCAAGGTGTCCTCAATCAAGCCGCGAATTTCCTTGGCCGCATCGGACGACTTTCCGGCTAGGTTACGTACTTCACCCGCCACCACCGCGAAACCGCGGCCATGTTCACCGGCGCGAGCCGCTTCCACCGCCGCGTTCAACGCCAGCAAATTCGTCTGGAAGGCAATCGAATCAATCAAGGTAATGATATCACCAATGCGTTGGCTGGCATGACTGATGGCTTCCATCGACTGAATCGCATCCTGCATGACTTTCACGCCCTGTGCCGCTTTGGCGGCTGCATCATGGGTCTGAGACGCGGCATCCTGCGCATTGTCGGAACTGCTTTGCACCGCGCTGGTCATTTCTTCCATCGACGCGGAGGTTTCTTCAATCGACGCCGCTTGGCTTTGTGAACTGGAGCTCAGTTCGGTACTGGCGCGGCGCACTTCCTTACTGTCGGTATCAATCAATTCCGATACTTCCTGAACACCGGACAGGATATCGGAAATGTTTTCCATGCTCACCGTCAAGGCTTCTTTCACCACACCGAAATAGCCTGGACACGGCTGTTCGATGGATTGTTGGAAGTCACCCACCGACATGGCAATGGCCACTTCCGTCGACATATCGATGGAGCGAACAATGGAATCCAGCGTCATGTTCAAAGCTTCGGCCACCGGACGCAGCTCCTTGTCGGCTTTCTCCAGGTCGACGCGATACCCCAAGTCCCCAATCAGAATGCCGTCGTGAATCTTTTTAACTTCTTGCAACAGTTGCGCGGTAAGTGTTTTGTCTTCCCACTCCACCACGGTTCCGACGTGAACACCGGCCCGGTTATGTACCGCCACCAGTTTCAGGCAGAACAACATTCCCGCCATTTCAATTTCACGGTACTGGGTGTCGGCCTGATTCAGAACAAAACCGGCGCCGTCTACATTGAACAGATCCATCGGTTGGTCAATCAGCTTGGCGGCGTTGAAACCACTGATCACATTCGCCAAGGTTGCTTCTCGGCTGGCAAAAAAGTCTTTCAACTGTTGGTTGAGATACACGATTTTACCGTCGGCATCCAACATCATCATATTCACCCAGGCCTGATCCACCGCCATTTGCAGGCGGCGTGAGCGATCACTTTCGGTTTCCAGATTGGAACGATAAGCGCCCATTGCCAGCGCACTGGATTGAATGGCGCCGTAGAGTTTACCGGTGTAATTCGGTTTCACCTTCACATCCAGAACCTGCTCACCGCCCGCCACTTTGCGCAGCAACGAAACGGCTTGCCGGATGCTGGTTTGCAAATAAGAGCCCATCAGCCAAGCGACCAACAACATCAACACCGACACCACCCCGATCATCGTCGGTGTCACCTCCAAAAAGGTGTGGGTGAGAATCAGCGGCGCCACGCCCAATAACAGCGCCAACACCACCATTTCACTGCGTGGGCCGAGTTTGGTCCAGAGATTCCACTTCTGCCAGTTGATGCCGGTATGCACATTGCCTTGCTCGATTCGAGCCTGCCCTTTATGAAGCGCTTGATAAGCTTTTTCAGCCGCCTGTTTTTCCGATTCCGGCACGGCTTCGCGCACCGACAGATAACCGGTATTTTGACCGTTCATATCATAGACCGGCGTCACATTGGCACGCACCCAGTAATAACTGCCGTCCTTACGACGGTTTTTGACGATTTGCGTCCAGGGCATACCGGATTTCAAGGTTTGCCACATATCTTTGAACACCGCCGGCGGCACATCCGGATGGCGAACCAGGTTATGCGGCTGCCCAATCAGTTCGGACCGTTTGAAACCGCTGATGATTTCAAAGCTGTCGTTGCATTCGACGATGGTACCGTTCAGATCGGTGCGGGAAACGAGGGTCAGTCCCTTAGGGATAGGGTATTCTTCTTGAGTAACGGGTAGGTTCTCTCTCATAATTATTTCTTTTTTTGTATGGTTTTTCAGAGTCTTCGCCATTCTAGCAAGATGGCAAGAACGAAAAGTGCAACAAAAATGATTCAGCACTTTTCGGCAACAGTCGAAAATTCTACCCTTTCCTTGGCCGTTTACAAAGCCCTTAACGGCTTGATTGCCATAAAAAAAGCACGTAAATACGTGCTTTTTTTAACAGTGCTCCGAAAGCGGATCAAAAAACGACCAGGCCTGGTCGTTTCGGATAATGAAACCTGATGTTTGATTACGTGAATTTGATGTAGGCGTAACCCGATTGTTGCAAATCAATCATGCGAGTGTACGCATCAAACACGATTTTCACTCCCGGAAGCACATCTTCGGCCGTCCAGCCGTGTCCTTTCATCGTCACGTGACACAATTCCACGCTCACGCCGTGGTCAATCAATTCCTGTACCACCTTCGCATTGCGGTTAACGCTGAAAGGGTCGTTGGTGAACATTTGATAAGGCTCGTCTTTCAACAGCCAATAGCCGGCCGCCCCGTGCACCACCACGCTGATGTGCAACTGACTTTCCGGAATGCCCTGTTTTTCATAAGCCTCCAACAACCCGCGAACGTAATACAGCCCTTTGCCAATACCGGCCTGTTGCTGATCCTGATTGATGTCGTACACGACCTTGATGTCTTTCTGATGCTGCACGGTGATAATGTTCGACGACGCACCGGATGACGCCGCCAACGAGAAAGAGGAAAACAATCCGAACACAAAGAACAAAGACAGGAAGAATAAAACATTTCGAGCCGTTAACAACAACGGTCGATTTTGAAGAGAAACCAACATGGGACACCTCCTTGTTTAACGGGCGGCTGAATATCATCCAGCCAGGCCCTTCGAACCAGTATAGTCCTAAGCCAACACCGATAAAAGGAAACAAGTCTGACATCTTGTCAAAACCATTTGATTTCAAAAGTGTTTTCACACTTCTAAAACACAAAACGCCCGTAAAAACGGGCGTTTTCAAACCGTCGAACCACCGAGAGATTAACGCAGATTCAGAACATCCTGCATATCGAACAACCCGGTTACCTTATCCTGCAACCACAAGCACGAACGCGCCGCGCCTTTGGCAAAAGTCATGCGACTGGACGCCTTATGGGTGATTTCCACCCGTTCACCTTCCGTTGCAAACAGCACCGTATGATCACCGACAATGTCGCCGGCTCGGACGGTCGCAAAGCCGATGGTGTTGGGGTCACGCGCGCCGGTAATGCCTTCACGCCCGTAAACCGCACATTCTTTCAAATCACGTCCCAAGGTATCGGCCACCACTTCACCCATTCGCAAAGCGGTACCGGAAGGCGCATCCACCTTATGGCGGTGGTGGCCTTCAATCACTTCAATATCGTAACCGTCGTTCAGCACTTCCGCCGCTTGTTTGAGCAGCTTTAACACCAGGTTGACGCCGACGCTGAAATTGGCGGCAAACACGATGGCGATGCGCTCGGCCGCTTCTCGCAAGGTTTTCAGGCTGGCTTCATCGAACCCGGTGGTGCCGATGACCATTTTCTTATCATGCGCCAAACAAACTTTGATGTTGTGCATGGTCGTCTCAGGCGTGGTGAAATCAATCAGCACATCGAAGTCGTCCACCGCCAGTTCGATTTGATCCACCACCTTGACACCCAACGTGCCAACACCGGCCAGTTCACCGGCATCTGCACCGACCAACGACGACCCGGGACGCTCGATGGCCGCCGACAAAGTCAAGCCTTCGGCCTGGTTGACCGCATCAATCAAGTTTTTTCCCATACGCCCGGAAGCGCCGATTACCGCAACTCTCATCATGCTATTCCTTTTTAATTCCAAGGTCCGTCTTTGTCTTTTTTCTCGTTTTCATCATCACCGGTGAAGAAGGCTTTCACCGAATCGAAGAAACTGTGCGTTTTCGGACTGTGCTGTTTATGATGCTTACCTTGCAGGCTTTCGTCAAACGCACGCAGCAATTCTTTCTGCTCCTCGGTCAATTTGACCGGCGTTTCAATGTGCACCTGCACCACCATATCGCCGATATGATGTGAACGCACCGATTTCACACCTTTTCCGGACAGCTTGAAACGTTGACCGGATTGCGTGCCCGCCGGAATCTTCAAGTTGGCTTTACCGCTCAAAGTCGGCACATCCATGGTGCCCCCCAAAGCGGCTGTAGCAAACGACAACGGCATATCACAATAGAGTGTATTGCCGTCACGTTGGAAAATTTTGTGTTCTTTGACGCGAATGCGCACATACAAATCGCCATGCGGCGCGCCCGGCTCACCGGCTTCGCCCTCGCCTTGCAGGCGAATGCGGTCGCCATTATCGACTCCGGCCGGAATCTTGACCGACAAGGTCTTGTGGCTGTGCTTATAGCCTTCGCCGCGACACGCCTTACACGGCGTTTTGACGATTTTACCGGTACCGTGACAGTTCGGACAGGTACGCGATACCGCAAAGAAACCTTGCTGAACACGAACCTGGCCCGCGCCCTGACAGGTCGGACAGGTTTGCACATCCGAACCCGGTTCGGCACCGGAGCCGTCACAGGCTTCACACAACTCTTTGGTTGGAATACGGATATCGACGGTGGTGCCGGACACCGCGTCTTCCAGTGAGATTTCCAATTCGTATTGCAGGTCGTTCCCCGGCTGCGGGCCGCGACGGCCACCAAAACCACCTCCGAAGATATCGCCGAAGATATCGCCGAAGTCCGCAAAACCGCCGCCTCCGAAGCCGCCTTGGCCCGCACTACCGTCTACGCCGGCATGACCGAACTGATCATAGGCCTGGCGTTTTTGCGGGTCGGACAGGATTTCATACGCTTCGGACGCTTCCTTGAACTTATCTTCGGCGTCTTTGTTGTCCGGGTTACGGTCCGGGTGATAACGCATCGCCAGTTTTCGGTAGGCTTTTTTGATTTCGCCGTCCGACGCCGTGGCCGATACTTCCAGAATTTCGTAGTAATCTCTTTTGCTCATAATGATTCAGATATCTTGTTAAATCGGTCAATTAATATTCAAAACCATACGATAAAACCGAAAATGACCAGGCCTGGCGATTTTCCAGAAACGGTCGGGGTTATCCTATCTTTTTGAATGGTAATTGAACCGCAAAGTCCATTGCGCAGTGAGGCATAAAAAAACGGGCCATTCTTGAGAATGGCCCGCATTATACCGATTTTGGTATTCAATTAGGCCCTGTTATCGAACCTAACCGAATTATTTTTTGTCGTCGTTGACTTCTTCAAACTCGGCATCGACGATGTCGTCATCGGCATTATTGGCGGAACCTTGCTCCTGCGCACCGGCATCGGCGCCCGGTTGCTGAGCATAGGCTTTTTCGGCCAGTTTCTGACTCGCTGCCGCCAATGCTTGCGATTTTTCATCGATGGCCGCTTTGTCGTCGCCTTTCACAGCTTCTTCCAAGTCGGCAATCGCTTTCTCGATCGCTTCTTTCTCGGCCGCATCCACGCCTTCGCCTTGTTCTTCCAACAGTTTCTTCGTACCGTGGATCATGGCATCGGCCTGGTTACGTGCTTCCACCAACTCTTTCAGCTTGGCGTCTTCCGCGGCGTGCGCTTCGGCATCCTTCACCATCGCTTCGATTTCGTCTTCGGACAGACCGGAAGACGCTTGAATGGTGATGTGCTGCTCTTTGTTGGTCGCCTTGTCTTTCGCCGAAACGTTCAGGATACCGTTGGCATCAATGTCGAACGTCACTTCGATTTGCGGCGTACCACGTGGCGCCGGTGGGATTTCGTCCAGATTGAACTGACCCAGCGATTTGTTACCGGAAGCCACTTCACGCTCACCTTGCAGGACATGAATGGTAACGGCCGCCTGATTGTCTTCCGCCGTCGAGAAGGTTTGCGACTTACGCGTCGGAATCGTCGTATTTTTCTCGATCAGTTTGGTCATCACGCCGCCCATGGTTTCAATCCCCAAGGAAAGCGGAGTCACGTCAAGCAACAGTACGTCGTTCACGTCACCGGAAAGAACACCACCTTGAATGGCCGCCCCCATGGCAACCGCTTCATCCGGATTCACGTCTTTACGTGGTTCTTTACCGAAGAACTCTTTTACTTTCGCTTGCACCATCGGTACACGTGTGGAACCACCGACCAAAATCACGTCGTCGATTTCAGAAGCCGACAAACCGGCGTCTTTCAATGCGATGCGACATGGCTCGATGGAACGCTCAACCAAACCTTCGATCAAGGATTCGAACTTGGCACGTGTGATTTTCATGTTCAAGTGTTTCGGACCGGTGGCATCCGCCGTCACATACGGCAGGTTGATGTCGGTCTGTTCACGGGAAGACAACTCGATTTTGGCCTTTTCCGCAGCTTCACGCACACGTTGCAGTGCCAACTTATCCAGTTTCAAGTCCACGTTCTGGTCTTTCTTGAACTCTTCGGCGATGTAATCCACGATGACGTTATCGAAGTCTTCCCCACCCAGGAACGTGTCCCCGTTGGTCGACAGTACTTCGACTTGTTTTTCACCGTCCAGATCGGCCACTTCGATGATGGAGATATCGAAGGTCCCGCCACCCAAGTCGTAAACCGCGATTTTGCTGTCCGCTTTGACTTTGTCCATACCGTAAGCCAAGGCCGCAGCCGTCGGTTCGTTGATGATACGCTTCACTTCCAGACCCGCGATTTTACCGGCATCTTTGGTGGCTTGACGTTGCGAGTCGTTGAAGTAAGCCGGTACCGTAATAACCGCCTCGGTCACTTCATGGCCCAGATAATCTTCAGCCGTTTTCTTCATTTTCATCAACGTACGCGCAGACACTTCTTGCGGAGACAATTTCTTGTCACCGACTTCCACCCATGCATCGCCATTATCGGCAGGAATGATTTTATAAGGCACCATATCCTTGTCTTTTTGCACCACGGCATCGTCGGCACGACGGCCAATCAGACGCTTGATGGCGAACAAAGTGTTTTCAGGGTTGGTCACCGCTTGACGCTTGGCCGAATCCCCGACCAAGACTTCACCGTCGTTTGCGTAAGCCACGATGGAAGGTGTGGTACGAGCCCCTTCCGCGTTAGGAATGACTTTGGTTTCTTTCCCTTCCATTACCGCGACACATGAGTTCGTTGTCCCGAGGTCAATCCCGATAATTTTTCCCATTCGTTTATCTCCAAATTTCATGGCTTCGCGAGGCAAAGCCTTTCAAATTAATACGTAAAGTTTTTTGTGTTAGCTTTTATATAGGGGGCGCCTGAGATTATTCAAGGGCGGCATCGAAAGTTTTTTCGTATTTTTTCGCCCTTGGCCGTTTACCGCTTATTGCGCCACCACAACACGCGCCGGACGGACCAGACGCTCGTTCAGAACATAGCCTTTCTGGAAGACTTCAATCACCGATTGCGATTCGTGATCCGGCGACGGCACCATGGTCATGGCTTCGTGCAATTGCGGGTCAAACTTCTCGCCCGCCGGGTCCACACGCTCCACATTGAACTTCTGCATCACGTCCAGGAATTGCTTGAATGTCATATCCAAGCCTTCACGGATGCTGTCCGCGGAGGCATCATCTTTCGATGCCGCGTCCAAGCCCATTTCCATGGAATCCAATACCGGCAGCAATTCGCCAACGAATTTTTCCAACGCAAATTTATGCGCGTTTTCCACGTCCAAACGGGTACGACGTTTTAAGTTTTCCATATCGGCCAGGGTGCGCAGCGCCAACTCTTTTTGCGCATCGGCTTCTTTTTTGGCCTCGTCCAACATCGCTTCCAGGTCATGTTCGACGGCGTCTTCGGCTTGGTGGGTTTCTTCGGAAACACCGTCTTCCGCCGTTGGAATGTGTTCTTCGTTCAGTTCTGCCTTGTTTTCAGACATAAAAATCTCCAGAAGTTGATAACTGTAAAATCAGGGGGTTTATAAGGACGCTTTTCAGGGTTTCAAGCGCCCAAAATGAATTTTTTGCATTAAATTTTGCGAAGACGATTCAGGACGGTGTCGTTCCGCGCAATCCCGAAAACGACCAGGCCTGGTCGTTTTGGATGATTCCGTGTTGATCACTTATTGAGTAGGGAGCTGAGAATCCGTGCGGTCATATCGACACGCGGCACGATTTTATCGTACGGCATTCGACTCGGCCCGACCACACCCAGCACGCCCATCACTTCGCCGTCACGCTCGTAAGGCGTAGTGATGACGCTGCAGTTCTGATAACTTTCATTGCCGCATTCCTGGCCGATAAAAACTTGAACGCCCTTGGCCTGCATGCTTTTATTGAGCAGATTGAGCATATCGGAATGCTCTTCGAAGGATTGAAACAAGGCGCGCAGCTTTTCGGCATCGGCCAGTTCGTCGTAATTCAACAAATTGGTCTGACCGGAAATAAAATACGGCATGCCCTGCTTCATTTTGTCGTCAATGACTTCATCAGTGGCTTCGACAATCGACACCATCAGCTGGTCCATGGTTTTGCGCAACTCGTCCATGCGCTGCACCAGCAGTTGTTTGACTTCATACAGGTGACGGCCGGCGAAATGCGCGTTCAGGTAGTTGCCCGCCTGTTCCAAATGCGAGGCCGACACCGGCTCGTCAAATTCGATGACCCGGTTTTGAACATCCAAGTCGTTCAGCACCAGCACCACCAAAGCGCGCTTGTCGTTCAAACGCACAAAGTCGATATGGCGCAAGACTTCCTGTTCTTGGTTCGGCAGCATCACCAAACTCGCCATGCCCGTCAAGCCGGACAAAATCTGCGAGGCGGAACCCAGCAACTCCTCCTGAGTTTGCGCTTTATCGAAGCCTTGTTCGATTTGCTTCATCGACGAGGCATTCAACGGCTGCACCGTCAGGATCGAATCCACAAACACCCTAAAGCCGTGCTCGGTGGGTACGCGTCCCGCGGAGGTGTGCGGCGAATGAATCAGCCCCATCCTTTCCAGGTCTGCCATGACATTACGAATGGTGGCGGAACTGACCGAAACGTCCGGCATTTTCGCCAGCACGGATGACCCGACGGGCCGTCCCTCATTCAGGTATAATACCATTAAGTGTTTGAAAAGCAGTTGTGATCGTTCATTCAAGTTCATACAGCGCAGCGACACTCGTCATTCTTTAACGGATGTTAGGCAAAAATAGTACTTGCTTAACGTAAAATGATGCTTAATATTCTAGCTCATAAATTGGACTCAAAAGCATTATGGGTATAAAACGGAAATTTTCAAGAGGCGGATGACGACCAACGACTGTCAACCCGCTCGACGAAGGATATAACGCATGTTCAGTAAAATCGGAATTTTCGCCAAATACAACGGCATTCAGTCCTGGGAAGTGATTGATAAGCTGATTCTGTACTTTCAGGAAAAAGACAAGCGCGTGTTGCTGGATCAACGCTCCTGCTCGGATTTTCCCATTGACCGTTACGGCATTGAACGCCAGGAACGTTCCGAACTGCTGGAAACCATCGATTTCGCGATTGTCGTCGGCGGCGATGGCACCTTTCTCGACGTGGCGCGTTCCATCGTCAATTACAACATTCCGATTCTCGGCATCAACCTCGGGCGTTTGGGCTTTTTAACCGACGTGTCACCCGACACCATGCTTGACACCCTGGACGAAGTGCTGGCCGATGATTACCAATGCGAAGAACGCACACTGTTAAAAGTTGTCATCAAAAAAGACGGCGAAACCCTGTTTGAAGAAGTGGCCTTTAACGATGTGGTGCTGCACAAAAACGATTCGCCGCGCATGATCGAATTCGAAACCTTCGTCGACAACCGTTTTCTGAACAGCCAACGCTCGGATGGCCTGATCGTCTCCACGCCAACCGGCTCCACCGCCTATTCACTATCCGCCGGCGGCCCGATTGTCGACGCCGGCTTGAATGTGATTTCACTGGTCTCCATCAACCCGCACACCATGAGTAACCGCCCGGTGGTGGTGTCCGGCGACAGCGAAGTTCTGATTCGACCGCACGCCAACTGCTGCAGCGTGGCGTCCATCATTTGCGACGGCCAGCGTTCCTTTCAATTTATGGCACACTACGAAACCATCGTGACGCGTCACCCCAATTTCATTAAAATGGTCCACCCGAAAAACCATGATCATTACGAACTGCTAAGAGCCAAACTCAACTGGGGACAAAAGCTGTAAATGCGCCGTCACAGGCACCGAGCAACTTAGGAGCGACATGCTACAAGAACTGACCATTCAAAACCTGGCCTTGATTGAAAAACTGCACCTGAATTTCGAATCCGGTTTCACCACCTTGACGGGTGAAACCGGCGCCGGTAAATCGATTTTGCTGGATGCCCTCGGGCTGGCGTTGGGCGAACGCGCCGACAGCGCGCTGGTTCGCCATGGCACACCCAAAGCGGACATCACCGCCGATTTTGACATTACCCATTTACCGGACGTCCAAAACTGGTTAACCGAAAACGAACTGGATGAAGACAACAGCTGTCTGCTACGCCGTACGCTCTCATCCGAAGGGCGCTCCAAAGCTTACATCAACGGACTGCCCGCTTCCGTTAGCCAACTGAAAAGCCTGAGTGCCCTGCTGATTGACATTCACGGTCAACACGAACACCAGACCCTGATGCACACCAGCAAGCAACTGGCGCTTCTGGACGCTTACGCCAAGCACGACGACCAGCTGGCGGAAACGGCCGAATCCTACCAGGCCTGGCAAATATTGAACCGACGCTACGAAGAACTGCACGCCTCGCAAGCGGACCGCCAGAGCAAACTGGAATTATTGGAATTTCAATTGTCGGAATTCGATAAGGTGCAGCCGCAAGCCGATGAATTCGAAACCTTATCGGATGAACAAAACACCTTGTCGCATGCCAGCGAAATCAAACAATCGGTGTACAACGCCTATGAAGCGATTGAAGGCGACGACGGTTTGACCCATAAACTGTCGCAAGCCATTTCCGAGTTGGAAAACGTCAGCGAGTTTTCACCGCAACTGGCCGAAGCGCTGGCGCAACTCAACTCCATTCAAATCGACTGTCAGGCCGTGGCCGACGACATTCAAGCGCAAAACCATCACGTCGAACTGGACCCGGAACGCTTGCAAGCAGTCGATGAACGCCTGTCCGAACTGTTTGGGCTGGCGAAAAAATACCAACTCGACCCGGAGCAACTGATCACCAAACATCAGGAAATTCGTGATGCGCTGGCCGAACTGAGCGACTCCGGCGCCTCGCTCGACACCTTGAAACAGGAAATCGACCAGGCCTGGTCGGCATTCACCCAACAGGCCTCAAAGCTGCATACATCACGCACCCAGGCCGCCAAACGCCTGAGCGAGAATGTCACCGCGTCCATGCACACATTGGGCATGGAAAACGGCTTGTTCCAAATCGATGTCAACACCACCGACAAAGCCAGCAAACTCGGATTGGATCAGGTGCACTTCCAGGTCACCGCCAATAAAGGTCAGCCACTGCAACCCTTGGCAAAAGTCGCTTCCGGCGGAGAGCTTTCCCGCATTAGCTTGGCGATTCAAGTGGCCAGCGCCGAAGTCGCCAGTTTGCCGTCGATGATTTTCGATGAGGTCGATGTCGGCATCGGCGGCGGCATCGCCGAGGTGGTCGGTCAAAAAATGCAACAACTGGGGCGTCATCGTCAGGTTTTTTCCATCACTCACTTGGCACAAGTGGCGGCATACGGCGACCAGCAACTCATTATCCGCAAACATACCGAAAACGACCAAACTAAAACCCAAGTCACCCAACTGGATGACGACGCGCGGATTGAGGAATTGGCGCGGATGCTCGGCGGCATGAAAATCACCGAGCAAACGCTGAAACACGCGGAAGAAATGCTCAGTTTAGCTCAACAAACGGCGCAGCAAACCCGCGCCTGAACAATTGGGCTTTCCATAAAAAAACCGGGCATGGCCCGGTTTTTTTATGGTGTTGATTGAATCAGTTTGGTTTTACGGAATCAATACCGCTTCCTTCACACCGGTCGGTTCATCCGCAGGCGGTTCCAGCCAGACAGTGTCTTTCAAGGATTTGATGTGTGGCGTGCGACCATAAATATAGCTTTGCTCATCCACAATCACCTTATAGGCCTTGTTCAAAGCCTTTGCCCGTTCCGGAGACGGTAACAACAGATAACCGATGTCGCCATGCAGTCGCTCCAACGCCTCGGGCTTCACCTCGCCCTTTTCATCGAAGAATTTGGCGATGACTTCCGGGTTATTGCGGAACTCGTTTCCGGAACCGTTTTCCAGCAAATACTGGGTATATTCATAGGTGCCGTCCGACCATTTCGGTTCCGGAATGCCCGACAGACCTTTTTGCGTCCAATGGTACCAACCGCCTTGAAAGGCATCGGCGTCCAGTTTACGCGGAAAGGCAAAACTGGTGTCGGTGGTCTGACTGATCCCGGCATGACAGCCGATACAGTTCAACGACTCTTCATAACTCTGTGGTCGCAAGTCGCCGTTCTGGTCCTCGATGAACCCTTGATATGTCCAGCCGACACCGCTAAGCATGCCGCCTTCCGGCGAGCCTTGAACATATCGCAACCGGTCCGGAAAATCATGCGCCTCTTTCAGCTCTTCCATCGCGACGTTCCGCAATTGCGTATAGGTGTTCCAGTTGGTTTTAATACCGTAACGCAATTCCTTGAAACGCGGCGACATTCGAATATCACCGTTTTCATCGAAATCGATGTAGCGAACGCTGTGAATGAACTCAGTGCCTTCCGGATACAAACCACCAGCCAAGTGCACCTTCTTCTGCGCCAATTGTTGTTTGGCTTGACCGACATAAGACATGTACCGCCCTTCCAAAGGCGCCCAGTCGTAAACCACTTCAGTGGCCTGCCCCAGTTCACCGTCCTTGTTCAAATCCACCTGATATAGGGTTTCGTCGGTCGGTGGAATCGAAACATTGCGGCGTTTAATCAAGGCCTCGACAATCGCCAAATTCAAACGATACACATCTCGGTCCCAAGCGCCGTTTTCGTCTTTTCGGAAAGCCGGTGCCAGACGCATAATCACATCATCGGTACTGCCGTTGGTGGGCCAGAAAGTCCCGAGAAACGGGGTGTAACCGAATGAACGCCAGCCCGAATCCTCTCCGCTCGGCGTTCGATCAAATCCCTCGGAGTCGAAGTTGAAATAACAATCCGGACGATAGCCGTTCCATTCACCGTCACCGTTAAAATCCCAATTTTTAGGAACGTCTTTCAGGGTTTCGGCCAGAATGATTCGCCCGTCTTCATCAAAGTAATTCGATTGACGAACGTATTCCATAATGGTGTCATCGGAAATATTTGCCACCGCTTCGGTTCGATCCTTGAACAAGTTAATCCAAGGGTTTTTTCGAGACGTATCACGAAATTCATAGGCCATCTGAAAGCTGGTGTCGTCGATATAGGTCGGTGCTTTTGGCGTGGAATGACACGTAAAGCATGGGTTATGCACCTTGCCGTTTTGCCCTTCCGTACGGGTGTAACACTGGGACGGGATGTAGCTACTGGCTCGGTGATGCACTTTCGTGTTCAACAGCCAATCGTCATCAAACATGGCGGTCACCTGCTGGACGGTTTGTGGGCCGTCCAGCGTGATGATTTCAACGTCTTGAGTTTTGGAACCACTGGTTCCAGAGCAGGCCGTCAGACCAGCGACCGATACACCCAAAGAGGCCCAAAGCCCCACTTTAAAAAAATAAGAAACAATCATAATTTTGACTCTTTACACTGAAACACAAAAGCCCCGCCGGAAGGGCGAGGCTTGTTGAGATTGGCCGAGGATCGGCCAAGTGAGATAATCGGATTATTTGACGTCCGAGAAATCGAACGGCCCGATGTAACCGGCTTCCGACTTGGTTTCAACACCGGCTGGTCGCGTATAAGAACCGCTGACTTCACCGAATGGGTGCTGCGTCGTCACCGTCAGGTAACCGAAACCGTTGATGTCTTTATGCCAGAAAGGCGATGTGGTTTCAGAACCGTAAGGACCGGTGAAGATACGCTCCATGGAACCGTCTTTGATGTTATACGCCCAAACCATATCGTTCGGGTGCGCGCTGGTGTCTTCCCCAATCACCAGAATATCGGAACCTTGCAAGAAGGTAACGTTATCCGGGCTAGCGATTCCGTCCACATCACAGGTGTTTCCTTCCAAAGCCGTTCCGGAGTAATCCACTGGTGTACCACTCACCAAGCCTTTCATGCTGTAGGCCACATAATCGGAACCAATGGTTGAGTTAGTGGCGACATCCAGTGCATAAACCGCACCACAAGGGTTATATTCAACGCGAATGTCGTTGTTTCCACCCAAGTCATACGTGGTATTAGTGACGCCTTTCTTCTCGTTGCTTTCCATACCGTAAGCGACTTCGGACATGGCGATATACAACTTGTTGTCACGCTGATTGAAGGTAATACCCTCTTCTTTACGGAACTCGGTGGTCGCACCTTTATAAGCCGCCATACGGCGTGTTTCCAAACGTGCGGCAATGGCTTCATCCGCGGCATCCACAGCCGTATCGCCATTGACGTCCTGCAATTGCAAACATTCGTTGCCAGCTTCGGTATTGACGTTGACAAATCCAGAAGTTGCGCAGGAACCATCTGCTTGTGGCGCTTCGGTGGCGAAAATATCTGAGAAAGCCGGCTTGGCTGCAACGATTGTTTTGATATCCGCATCCGTCGCGTGGCCCATATCAATCCACTTGATAACAGCCTGCCCCATGCTCGAACCGTCGCTCGAGGTTTGTACCCATTTAGCGGCATACAAAGTACCGGCACTTAAATCTTCCGCCGTATCGGCCACAAACATGAACAGCCCGACATTGGTACCGTCATCCGACAAATAAACCGTTTTCTTATCCGGCATCACGTAAGCCAGCTCGTGCGCAAAGCGCCCCATGCTGTAATGTTTGGTATAGTTAGGCGTACCATCAGTACCAATCGTCACTTCCGGCGTCCAACCATAATAATAAGGGTTATTCATGGCGGCATTCCCGCCCCAGAACTTATCCGTCACTTCTGAATAGTAGCTGTTTGCCGTATAAGGGTAAGAAGCGGCAGGGTTTGCATCCGCCGGATACTCTTCCGACCCTAGATGTGAATTCCATGGCGTGGTCATACCGGCACAGTGTACCCAGCCACCGAAGTCGTCTTTCTGACTGATGAATTGCAAGCTATCGGCTTTAACCGTCAATTTCCCGTCGGATGCCTGCTCCAATTCATTCATATACATCGCACCCGGTCCACATTCGAACTGGGAAACCATGTAAACTTTACCGTTTTTCTGCAAGAACGAGAAATGATCCAGCCCGGAACCTTTCCCAGTATCCGTACCGTTACACAAATAAGCGGAACCGTCCAATTCTTGAATCACGTTATCCTGGTAATCTTTGACCACCCCGTAAGTCTCACCATTGTTGACGTCGCCCGTTTTAATCAAAGTTTGATAGCTGACCGTTTGCTCTTCGCCAGCCACATTGACACTGCCGGTTGCACGGATAGAATTTTGTTCGTCTTCGGTCACCGCCGGGGCGATGGAAGCAAACTTAACAGCGGAAGCATTGGCATCCGTGCCGGCTGTTCCGTCAGTACCATCGGAACCGTCACCACCACATCCGGTCAGGACAGCCGAGGAAGCGATTACCGTTGCAATCGCCAGGGTCAAAGTCTTAAATTTCATGTTTATTGCTCCTAAGCATAAATTGTTATTGAACCACCAAGTAGGTGGCTCAAATTTTAGAGAGCAAATATGACTAGGCCATTTCTGGAAAATGACATCTTTCGGAAATAAATATGACAGATAACCCTATAAATAATACAGATATAAGGAAATGCTTAGACGCGTGTGATTTTGTAATCGTTTTTGGTGTGATTTTTCATTTCAATCAGGTTTTCATCGGCCACTTTCAATAAAGCGCGGTAATCCGACGATGTCAAGGCGCCGCCCATGCTGACGCTCAAATCAAAACTGGTCAAACGTTCATCCTGAACGATCGATTGTTGAATACGCTTGGCGACCGCCTCCAGCTCATCTTGACGAATAGGATGCAACAGGACTACGAATTCGTCGCCGCCCCAGCGCGCGACCGCATCGGACGGCCGCACACTTTCCGATAAATGACTGGCGATTGTCTTCAACACTTCATCGCCTGCATGATGGCCGAAAGCATCGTTGATTTGTTTGAAATTATCCAAATCCACCATCAAAAGGCCGATGGATGTGCCCACAGACTCTCGTGTATAAATCATGGCCAATTCTTCATCAATCAAACGCCGGTTACCCACCCGGGTTAAAGGGTCGAGACAGCTTTCGCGCTGTTTATCCTTCACCTGACGTGACAACTCTTTTCGATGGCGTTCCAACGTAAACTCATGCACTCCGGTAATCAACACCAGGCCCAGCGCGGCAAAATAGAAACGGCTCGACAAAGCGGTATCCGTCCAGCCGAACGCATCCAGCTGCCAAACCATCCCCAGAAGCAAGACCGCAAATAAAACGCCGAGTGTTGCCCCCATCACCTGGATGGTCGCCACCAGCAATGGAAAAACCCAGAAATACCCCGAATGCCCATGCCCGCCATGCACCACGAGAAACCCGATAAACAAGGCATTGGTGACCAGCATCATACCCTTTCCGATCCAGGTCAATCCGTTTTGGAAGATATGAAATCCGAACAATAAAATCATAGCCGCAAAAGACGACAACCACAGAGCCAGTACCCATTCTTGACCGACGGCAGCCATCACTGCAAAAACCACGACGAGAATAAAATAGGTCGGAATAATGAAGGTGATCCGAGAATCGGCTTTCTGTAACAAGGGCTTCAATCGTGCTTTCATAGCAAGGCTTCGGCGTTATGGCTTTCTTTTAAGGCACGAACATAGAGGTGGCGATACACTTGATCGAGGGATTCGGAACGCGACTGCTCAAACGACTTCACCATCTGCAACATACGTCCGTGCTCACCCTCCTCCCGGAGAATGCCATTGACGATTTTCCGGTTCAAAGATAAAGCCTCCAACAATTCCAGCAACGGTTTTTTCAAAATCACATCCAATAATGAGAACATCCCGGCCAGGTAATAGGAATCCGGATTTTCCAGTTTTTCGTGCTCGGCACACAAGCGCATGAAAATCGCTCGGGTACGGGCGATATTGAAGACTTCAGGCACCACATCGTCCAGCAAATTCATCGAAATCATGCTTGCCCAGGATTGTACACGGCGCAATCCGAAAAGCGTCATCACCTGCCGAAGCGTTTCAAACTCCGGCATACCCACCGTACGATTCTGCGCCGCCAGTTTAATCAACTTGTGCATCAAACCGACATCTTGCGACACCACCTCTTCCAAGTCCTCTAAGCTGATATTTTCCTGCGCCAACTTGCGCAACAGCATCAACAAATGCAGTTTCGACACCGACAGTTTCGCGCTGGTGACAATTTCCGGCTTGGCAAAATAATACCCCTGAAAATAATCACAACCCGCATCGCGGCACACTTCATAAATCGCTTGGGTTTCGACCCGCTCGGCCAGGATTTTGGTATTGGCGACCTTGCGAATGCGTTCTATCAACAGAGGAATCTTTTCCGGCTTGACGCCTTCGATGTCGATTTTAATGATATCGGCCAAACGAATGAATGGAATGAACTCCTTTTTGAACACAAAGTCGTCCAGTGCGATTTGAAAGCCTTTCTGCCGTAATTTTTTGATACCGGCCAAAGTGGTTTCATTGACGGGAACCGTCTCCAGAACTTCACAGACAATGCGATGCGATGAAAAACACGGATCAATTCGAGGGTCGAAAAACGCTTCCGGGAAATTGATGAAGGCCTTGGCGCCACCGACCAGTTCGTCCAGGGTAAACCCCATCATCGAATTATGCACCACCGTCGCAGTGGCATCGTCATCGGATTCAAAATGCGCTTCGTTCGGGTGATAACCGTCACGGAACAACAACTCGTACCCATAGACTTGTTTACGCCGATCAAAAATCGGTTGTCGGCCAATAAAAAGTTCTTCCATTTGTTTGTCCAACTTGGCCGTTTATTCTTATGCTCTGTGACGACCCCAACAGAATATCAATCATTTAACTCACTATCATAATGAAAACGCCACGACTTTGCCCAGTCTCTTGCCTGAAAAAGCCATTAATTTTTTTAACCGCACGATGATATTTTCTGATGTTTTTCCGTCCACCGAACCGAAACACGCTAAGAAACCACCCGCAACTCGTCCCAACGCGTCGTATAACGTCCCGACATCAAGTTACGGCGCATTCGCCAGGCCTGGTGATTTTTCATCCCTTCGGAAGCCAATTGAATCGTGCCTTTTCCCATTGTCTGGTTCAAACCGTCCACCACCGACATCAAACGATCCGAACGCGCATTGGCGGAATATTTCGGATCCGGTGCAAAACAGTCCATTTGCACAGCGCCTTTGCCTGTGACACCCGATAACACCACACTGGCTTTCTGATAAAACACTCCCGAACGCCAAATACTCTGCAAAGCCCGTTTGGCCTGTTTTACCAGTAACACCGTATTATCAGACGGGTAAATCAACGGCACCGTTTGCGAGGCTTGGTAAGGTTCTCCTCGTTTGGTATAAGGGCTCGAACGAATGCTGACCGTGACAAATTGGCAAACCTTACCTTGCTGGCGCAACTTTTCCCCGGCTCGGGAAACGTACGCCGACACCGCTTGTGCCATCGGTTCCCACTCCGTCACCGAACGACCAAAAGACCGCGACGAAATAATCTGCCGCTCCGAGCTTTCATGACTGTTCACGCCCAAACACGACTCCCCGCGTAACTCACGGACAATGCGCTCCACCGTCACCGAGTAACAACGACGAATCCATTTCAAATCACAGCTTTTCAAATCGTACGCCGTTAAGATGCCCTGATCGACCAACTTCGCCGACAAGCGTTTTCCCACGCCCCAGACCTTATCCACCGTCACTTGTTTCAACAACAAATCCACGCTCAGGGGCGTCAAGGCGGTCAAATCCAACACCCCTTGGTAAGCCTCATGTTTTTTCGCCAAGTGATTCGCCAGCTTGGCTTGAGTTCGGGAATGACCGAGGCCAACCGCCACCGGCAGTCCCAGACACTGCAACACCTTCCGTTTGATTTCCTGCCCGTAATCGGTCAGGTTCCAATGCGCCACATCCGATAAATCCAAAAAGCTTTCGTCAATGGAATAAATTTCCTGGCGACGGGAAAACTCACCGAGAAGTGCATGCATCCGGCTGCTCATATCGGCATACAATTCATAGTTCGAACTGAACACCACCGCCTGAATCCGGTCCAGATAGGGTTTGACCTTAAAATACGGCTGATACATCAAGCTGTCCGGGCGCGCCGCCCGATAACCGCCCGGCCCGAAATCTCCCCGCTGTTGTTTCAACAGTTCGTCCACTGCCTTGGCACGTGCATTCGCCGCCACGATACACCCATCATTGTTCGACAACACCACCACCGGACGATGCCGCAAAGCCGGTTCGAACGCCACCTGACAAGATGCATAAAAACTGTTGCCATCCACCAATGCAAATACGGCCATACCGCGCTTTTCTCCTGACATAAACCCCAAAGATTGCAAAAATCACTTTTCCAATCGCTTTTTCTATCTTATAATTTCTGTAACAAAAATCAAAACAATAAAAGCCAAAATGATATGAAACACTCTGAGTCCAAAAAACAAAGCGGCGGCGCCCGCAAAGGGGCCGGCCGCAAAAAAGGGTCCGGTAAGTTCGGTGAAGACACCAAAGTCATTCGCGTGCCGGAATCAAAGGTTTCCGTCGTCAAAAGCTGGCTATCCAACCAAGCTGAACAAGAGTTGCAACAGCGCCAGCTACAAACCGCACAAGCCATGGCGGGCGACAAACTGACGATTCATGTGCCGGAAATCGGCGACGAGGTTCCGCTCCCCTTGCATAGCCATAAAGTCGTGGCCGGCTTTCCCAGCCCGGCCGACGACTATATCGAAAACCGACTCGACCTCAATAGCAAGCTGATTCAAAACAAAAGCAGTACCTTTCTGCTCACGGTTCAGGGCGACTCCATGAAAAAAATCGGCATACAGGACGGCGACATTCTGGTGGTGGATCGCAGCCTGGAACCCAAAGACGGTAAAGTCGTCATCGCCGCACTGGACGGCGAGCTGACCGTCAAACGGCTTTCCATCAAATCCACCGGCACCTGGCTGGTGCCGGAAAACGACCATTACCCGCCTATTCCAGTCCGCGAAGAATCGGATATATTCATTTGGGGCGTCGTCACCGCCACCATCAAACAATTCTAAGAATCTCCAAAACGGCCAGGCCTGGTCGTTTTTATGACAGATATTGCATGCATTCGCTTGAGTCGTGCTCGGCTCAATGCTATATTGCAATCATCAATACAAATCTTGAGGGATTATTGAGTCGCCATGCATTGCTGTAAAAAGATTTTTTTGGTCTTCTTGTCCTTCATATTTATCTCTTTAAACGGATGCAGCGATTCATCGAACGCAACGCCGAAGTTGCAATATGCCGACACGCCCCCGATTCTGGAAAATGTCTATATTTTCGGCGTTCATCCGCTCCACAACCCCAAACGCCTGTTCGAAATCTATCAACCGATGGTCGATTACATCAATGCGCGTCTCGAAGGCGGCCAATTACGTTTGGAGGCCTCCCGAAATTACCGCGCCTATAACGAGAAACTGTTTCACGGCCATTTCGATTTCGCACTCCCAAACCCTTACCAAACCGTCGCATCCTTAAAGCATGGCTACAGCGTGTTCGGAAAGATGGCGGACGATGCGAATTTCCGCGGCATCATTCTGGTCCGAAAAGACAGTTCGATTCGAAAGGTCAGCGATCTGAAAGGCAAATCGGTAAGTTATCCAGCCCCTACCGCTCTGGCCGCGACCATCATGCCTCAGTGGTATTTGCATGAACACGGCTTGAACATCAATCAGGACATCACCAATCATTATGTCGGTTCGCAGGAGTCGTCCATCATGAACGTCTATCTCGGCAAAACCGACGCCGCCTCCACCTGGCCACCGCCATGGCAAGCCTTTATCAAGGAACGGCCGGAAGTGGCTGAAAAGGTCATGGTCAAATGGGAAACGCCGCACTTGGTCAACAACGGTTTGGTGGTGAAAGAAAACGTCCCCGAGAAAATCCTTCAACAGGTCGGCGACATCATCTTTCATTTGCAAGACACGCCGGAAGGCCAAACCATCCTGTCGTCCATGGAGCTGAGTCATTACGAACCGGCCACCAATACGACTTACCAACCGGTCGAAACCTTTTTGGCCGAATTTGAAAAAGACGTCCGCCCTATCAGGTTGCAACCATGAATACCCTTATCCAGAAGCTTTGGAATCAAAGCATCCGTAACCAACTAATCTTAGGCACCGCCGGCATACTTACCTTGCTGATCAGCGTCTTTTCCTATTTCACCATCCATAACCACAGCGATTTCCTGCACAAAGAAGCCATGGCCGAAACCCAGGACCGTAGCCTCATGCTCGCGGTTAATAGCCAGGTCTGGGTCATGGCCAACGACTACGTCGGCCTGGAAGAAGTCATTTCCAATTTCGAAATCTACAAAGACCTTATCTACGCCGCCGTTATCAATATGGATGGAAAAGTCATTGCCCACACCGATAAAGAACGTATCGGACAATACGTCTCCGACAAAGCCCGTGTCAATTATCTCAAGCACCTGCTGGCCCAAAAACACCAGCTGTCAGACCGCGCCACCATCATCAGCCAAAATGAACATCATATCGACCTGGCCCGGCCGATTCGTCACAACAACCACTACATCGGCTGGGTGGAACTGCGCACCGACCAAACCCAGCGCCAGGAAAGTATTTCAGCCACCATTCGTAACAGCTTGCTCTTCACGTTTGGCGCCCTACTGATTGGCCTATTGGTCTCCTTCTTGACCGCCAAAAGCCTGACCGACCCGCTTTACCGCCTGATCGACACCATGAAACGCATCCGAAAAGGCGATAAAGACGCTATGGCCGACGAAAACGGTGTCGCAGAAGTCGGTCAACTGTCACACGAATTCAACCTCATGCTGGGCACCTTGAAACAAAACGAAGAAGAACTGCAACGCACGCAGAAAAACCTACGCCAAGATATCCGACAACGCGTCAAGGTCGAAAAAGAAATCCGAGACCTGAATGACAATCTGGAAACCATCGTTCAAGACCGTACCAAAGCGTTGGAAGAAGAAAAAGAGAAAGCCGAGGCCTCCAACCGTGCCAAAAGCGCATTCCTCGCCAATATGAGTCACGAACTGCGCACCCCCTTGAACGCCATACTCGGTTTCTCGACCTTGATGACCCAAAGCTCCGACATTCCGGAAACCGAAAAGGATAACCTGAAAATCATCAACCATTCCGGTGAGCACCTGTTGCAACTGGTCAATGATGTCCTGGACATGTCGAAAATCGAAGCCGGCCATGTCCGCCTGGACGCCGAAGATTTCGACTTGGGCGAGTTGATTCGAAACATCACCGACATGATGCGCATCCGTGCCTCCGAAAAAGGTTTGCAACTGCTGGTCGATCAAACCTCGAAATTCCCTCGCATCATCCACGGCGATGCCCCGAAACTGCGCCAAATCCTCATCAATTTGCTGAGCAACGCCATCAAATTCACCAACCAGGGCGGCATCACCCTCCGACTCGACACGCTGGAAGACGACGACTGCAATCTCGTGCTCAAGTTTGAAGTCGAAGACAGTGGCACCGGCATTGAACAAAAAGACATCGAACGCATCTTCATGCCGTTTGAACAGCTCGCCAACGCCACCTCGCAAAAAGGTACCGGGCTTGGTTTGGCGATTACGCGCCAGTTCGTCAATATGATGGGCGGCGACATCCACGTACAGTCCAAACCCGATGAAGGTTCCATCTTCTCGTTCAGCATTCAGGTCAAACACGCCACCACCGACCTGGACCTCATCACGAATGGCGGCTCGGACGGAAAGGCCGTGATCAGCCTGGCCGACGGCGAACCCGAGTGGCGTATTCTGGTGGTGGAAGACCAACTGGAAAACCAATTGCTGATTCAAAAAATCCTCAAACAAATCGGCTTCCAGGTCAAAATTGCCGAAAACGGCGCCAAAGGGATTGAACTTTTTCAAACCTGGCAGCCCCACTTTATCTGGATGGATCGCCGCATGCCGGTCATGGACGGCCTCACCGCCACTCGTAAAATCCGCCACCTGCCCGGCGGGGACCAAGTCAAAATCGTTGCCTTGACCGCATCGGTTTTCAAGGACCAGCGTGACGAAGTCATGGAAGCCGGTTCGGATGACTTTGTGCGTAAACCTTACCGCCCGGAAGAACTCTATGATTGCATGGCACGTCACCTCCCCTTGCATTACCGCTACGCCGAAGACGGTGAATTGGAAGACGAAGGTTCCAAGCTGTTGAATCTGTCGACACAAGATATGGCCCAACTGTCGGAAACGCTACGGGACAGTCTCTATGGCGCGGCCGTTATCGGCGACGCTCAAAGCATTACCGAGATTATCCAGACCTTACCGGAAGCCCAAATCGCTCTAGCAAGCGGCTTACGCAAACTGGTCGATGCCTACCGCTTCGACTTGATTATGGAATTGACGAAAACCGAGACCAAAACGGATACGTAATTTAACAATTCAAATTTTCATGAATAGAAATTACAATGAAAACACGCCACCTGGCAATCTGCGACTTCCAACGCCGATTGCATCGTGCCATTACCGGAAGGAGTGCTTGTGAGTCACACATCACCCAGACAGCATGAAATTCTTGTTGTTGACGACATCGCCGCCAACCTCAAGTTATTGAGCAACATTCTGGCCGACGAACACTACAATGTTCGTGTCGCCATCAATGGTCAGATGGCGCTCGCCTCGATTCATGCTCAAAAACCGGATTTGGTCTTGTTGGACATCAAAATGCCCGATATGGACGGGTTCGAAGTCTGTAAACGCCTCAAAGCCGAGCCGGAAACCGCCAGCATTCCCATTATCTTCATCAGCGCCCTCAATGAAACCGAAGGCAAAGTCGATGCCTTCCGTGCCGGTGGCGTCGACTACATCACCAAACCCTTCGCCAACGAAGAAGTCTTGGCGCGCGTTCACACTCACCTGGAACTGAACGACTACAAAAACCATCTGGAAGAAAAAGTCAGTCAAGCCGTCTCTGAAATTCAAAACCTCAACGACGAGTTGGAAGCAACCCAAAAAGAAGTCATCTATATGATGGGTGCCGCCATTGACGAACGCTCACACGAAACCGGATTACACGTGGTTCGCGTGGCCGAGGCCGCCAAACGGCTCGCCACGTTGCACGGCGTGGAAGCCGATACCATCGATTTGATTTACCGCGCCGCGCCTATGCACGACATCGGCAAAGTGGCCATTCCGGACGCCATCCTCAACAAACCGGGCAAATTGACGGACGACGAAATGGCCATGATGAAAACCCACAGCCAAATCGGTTACGACATTCTCAAATACTCCAAACGCTCCGTCCTGCAAATGGCCGCCATCATTGCACAGCAACATCACGAACGCTTTGACGGCTTCGGCTACCCGAATGGCTTAAAAGGCAAAGACATCCACATCGCCGGCAGAGTATGCGCCCTGGCCGACGTATTCGACGCCCTCAGCCACGAACGCGTTTACAAACCCGCTTGGGAACCCGAACAAGTACGCGACTATTTTCGCGAACAAAAGGGCAAAGCCTTCGACCCCGACTTAGCCGAGCTTTTCCTGCAAAACTTCGACGACTTCCTCGATATCAACCGACGCTTTAAAGACGAATAACATCGTTGGTTCCGTCGACAGCTTGCGGCCAACGGTTGCAATTCTCAATCCGTTCTGCCGGATTCAGGTTCAAAGGAACCACATAATCCCGCTGTTGAGTCAGCCATCCCTTAATTGAACCTTCACCGCCATTCAAATAACCGGAAATCGATGCCCGAAAAGAGGATGGAACGGATAAATGGGCGAAATGTTGTCGATGCGCATCCGCGAGATAACCGATTTTGCCCTCGTCCATCGCCACTAAGCGCTGAAGTGCTTCATAGGGAACCGTAACGGAATCCACCGGCCAGGTGCACCAGCGGGAAATCGACGCATGCTGAAACGCACTCATCACGGACTCAATGCCCGCCAAAGGGCCATGAAACCCTGAACGAATATCCGGCACAACCGCTTTGCCGAGTGATTGATAGGCTTGCAGGTTTCGATTTGCGCTGATCACCAATTTGACCCGCTTCCCTTCGTTATATTGTCCCAATTGCTCCAACTGCGACATGACGGTTTCAACAAAGGATTCGCCGTTTGAAAAACGGCACCACCCTTTATCCATTCCATGCATCCGCCGGCCTTCCCCGCCCGCCAAAATGATGACGCCCAACACGTCAAATCCTCCAAAACCGGACTTCATCACCAGCCGCATATTCACGACCGGACTCGAATCGAACAAACCCGTCAGAGACACTTAACCCAGCCAAGTCTCCACCCGACAAAGGTTTTAATGGTACCAGCTCTTCACCGACCACCCGCACAGGCAGCCAACGCATGGGTTGTTGCCGATTATCCAGACCTGTTTTTAATGGATAACGCATCGCCTTTCCTGACCAATCCCGCCGCCCCGAACGTTTTTTGAGCACGGGCTTTGCCAACACCTGAAAACTCATGAATGCCGCCACGGGATTACCCGGTAACGCCAGAATCATACAATCGTTCATCATCCCCATCGAAAACGGCTTGGCCGGTTTCATTTTCAACTTCCAGCGCCGATGGTTCGGTAAAGAGCGGATGACCGATGCCACGAAATCTTTTTCACCCACGGAAGCCCCGCCGACGGTCAAAATCACATCGGCCTGGTCCTGCCAGTCATCAAACGTCTTTTTCACGGTCTCGGCCTCATCCGGCAAGGTAATCTGTGCCAATACATCGACATCCAGCGCTTCACACAAAGACGTGATTAAAAACGCATTGGCGTCATACACTTGCCCGGTTTGCAAACTTTCACCAGGCCTGGCCAATTCATTACCGGAAGTCAGGACCACGACCCTGACCCTTTTAAACACATTCACCGAGGTCAAGCCAATCGAAGCCAGCAACCCGATATCCTGAGGGCGCAAACGATGCCCGGCTTTCAAGACACATTGCCCCTCGCTCACATCGGAACCAATCGCTTTAATATGGTTTCGTTTAGGAACATCGCCTTTCAGCAACAACCAAGTCACTCCAGAGTCTTCCTGAATTCGAGCTTGTTCTTGAGGAATCACATAGTCAATGCCGGCCGGAACCGCGGCACCGGTCATAATACGAACCGCTTGGCCGGGTTCTATCGTCACCTTCCCCGGTTTATCGCCTGCTGAAATCGTCGTCACGACTTTTTGCCTACCGACGGTTTCACCCGCAGCAATGCCATAACCATCCATCGCACTTTGTCTGTACGACGGCAAATCCAGTGGTGACAGAACATCCTCCGCCAGAATCCGCCCAACTAAACGATTCAGTGACAGCAATTCTTTCTCGGTAACTGGATGCGTTTTTTCAAGGATTTCGGCCAATACGGAATCGTAATCCTGTTGTAAATCCACATTTGCTTTTAACATGCCATCCTCCCGACCCAAGCGTCATGTGCCTTTGACATAGCCTGGTCCATATCGATTTTTTCAACCAACATCAAAGCCGCCGCCGCGGTGGTCATCACGGCCTGCTCCCCGTAAGCGTCAACCCGCGTCCCCTGCCAAAGCGCCGACAAATCCTGAGCGCACCATTCCTTTGGACGCGTTTGACGTTCGATCACTCCCGGCATGCCCACCTTTTCCAAGGAATCATGCGAACGTCGACTGACAAACAAATGCGTCATGGCGTCCGGTCGAATCTCGGCCTCGCCGCCTTCTCCTTTAAACACCAGGTTATCCGCCACACCGACCGCTTTCGCGGTGTCGTGATGCAACTGTTCGACCCCTTTATGAAAAATGCCCTGCAAAGACGCCGGTGCATTCAAAGGATTCAGTAATTTCACCGCGGTGTTAAACACCGTGCGAACGCCCAGCTCCGATTTCAAATGCAGAATCTCCCGTAATGCAGGAGCATAGGCCTCTAACGGTAAATAGGTTAATGTGCCTTGTTCAATGGCTTCCGCCGCCTCGGCAAGCGATTCGGCCGGATGAAAATTCAATTCCGCCAGAAAAGCCGACGCATATTGACGATTATCGAATTGCCCGCTGTCCCCATGCAACAATACCCGATAGCCCATTTGATTCAGCAGCTTCACACTCAACAGAAAATAAGGCGGGTAACGCCATTTACCGGCATAAGCCGCCCAATCCAAATCTACCCGGCAAGATTGTGCGTTCAATCCCAGCGCGCTCCGCAACCCTTTCACGAACCCGATCAATTCCTGCGGCGACTCGCCATTGGCCCGCATCAGCAGAAGAAAGGCACCCAACTGCTTTTCCGTCACTTGCCCCGACAAAATCATTTTCAACGCAGATGCCGCTTCCGCCTGAGTCAACGAACGTCGACTTTTGGGCCCCTTCCCCAAAATCCGCAGGTATTCGGAAAACGGGTGATCGCTCATGCCGGCACTCGCTCGTCATGCTTTTTTGCGTGCAACTGTTCACGAACCCGAATCACTTCCCCCACCACCAATAAGGCTGGCGGCTTAATGGCGTTCGAAGACACCGTTTCCGACAATTGCCCCAAGGTCGTCACCGTGACTTTCTGGTCGATGCGCGTGCCTTTTTCGATAATAGCGGCCGGCGTGGTCGGCGACATACCGTGAGCAATCAAACCCGCCTGAATTTTCGGTGCGTTTTTAATCCCCATGTAAAACACCATCGTATCGCCGGAATGCGCCAAACGGGCATAATCAATGTCACAAGCACCATCCTGCTGATGACCGGTAACCAGTGCGACCGACTGGGCATAATCTCGATGTGTTAACGGAAAGCCTGCATAGGCGGCACACCCAGCCGCTGCGGTAATGCCCGGCACCACCTGATATGGGATTTGATGTTCGACCAATAACGCAACCTCTTCGGCACCACGTCCGAAAATGTAAGGGTCCCCACCTTTCAAGCGCGCCACCCGCTTGCCTTCCAGAGCCAAGTTCACCAACATTTGGTTGATGTCCTGTTGCGCCACCTTATGGAATTTTTCTTTCTTGCCCACATAAATGCGCTCGGCTTCGCGGCGGCCCATTTCCAAAATTTCCGGCGCCACCAACCGGTCGTACAAAATGACATCCGCTTGTTGCAGTAAGCGCAATCCTTTGAAGGTCATCAAGTCTGGATCCCCCGGGCCGGCACCGATAATGTAAACCTCTCCCCTCGGCACTGTCTGGCCGGAGCCCATCACCTGCTCCAGTTTTTCATCGATTAAGGCTTCCGCCTCGCCGTCTTTGCCGTGTACCGCCTTATCGATAAAAAGCCCATCCAATAACGTTTCCCAAAAGACCTTACGCCCTTCCAGCTCCCGGATTGCCGCTTTGACTTTCTCACGATACGCGCCCACCAATGCCGTCAAACGACTGAAACCTTGCGGAATCATGGTTTCCAAACGTGCTTTCATGACTCGGGCCAACACCGGCGAACGGCCCCCGGTGGAAATGGCAATGGTCATCGGAGACCGGTCGACAATCGCCGGCAGGATAAAATCGCAATATTCGGTTTGATCGGCCACATTAACCGGAATGGAATGTGCCTTGAAATATCGATATACCGCCAGATTGACCTCCTGTCGATCCGTTGCGGAAATCACCAATTTCGGAACCGGCACATCCCGCATCACCGCCTCGGAAAACCGTCCCATTTGCCAAATGATTTTCCCTTGAGCCAAATGAAATTGCATTTCACCCGCCAGCTTCGGCGCAATCACCGTGACAATCGCACCCGCCTGGATAAATAAATCCGCCTTGCGCGCCGCCACCGGTCCGCCACCCACAATGAGACAATGCTGGTTTCGGATGTTTGTAAAAATCGGTAAATAATCCATGGTTCACCCCTCCGTGCCGGACAATTCAGACGCCAGCTCCACCGCTAAAATTTCAGTCAATTCCGGCACACAACTGCCACAATTCGTGCCCGCCTTCAATGCTTTCCCGATCGCTTCCACCGAATGCAATTCCTGAGACCGAATCGCTTCCACAATGGTGTTCAAACCAACTCCGAAACAACTGCAAATCATTTTCCCGGGATCTTTCACACCGCTGGCTCGTCCGGCCAGCACACTACGGCGTTGCGCATCGTCCAACGCCAAATCGGCAAACAAACTGCCCAACCAGTTCCGGCTCGGCATGTCGTGCCCCGGTTCAATGAACACCACCGATTGCATCCGATTATTTTCCAAAACGGCCGCGCGATAACGTTGCTGGCCATCATCGCCATACTCCAACCAATCGGAACCCTGCTCTTTCGGCGCCAATACTTGTTTTGCCCAGGCCTGGGCGTTTTCAATGGACTGACACCCGGAAATTTCATAACGAACGAACTGCTGTCCGGTCACTTTCACCCAGTGACATCCTTGCAAAGCCGCCATCTTCAAAGGCTCTCGAGTTAAAATAAAGCCATACCACTTCGCGCCGAACGGCTTCAGCGAAACGCGCGCATGTTTCAGCTCCGGTTGCCCCGAAATCGGATCGACGTTGGCCGGAATCAAGGCGTCCACTCGCGCCTCACTGGCGTGTTGGCTCGTCCAGTGAATCGGCGCAAAAACGTCGCCTTTACGCTGCCCGTCCGAAATTTCCACCCGTCCGACATAACGCCCCAAATCGTTTTGTGCCAGCACCAGTTCCCCCGATGCCACGCCAACCGCTTGAGCATCGTCCGGATGCATCACCAAATAAGGTTCGTCCTTGTGCGCCATCAATTTCGGTGTCTTGGCCGTGCGCGTCATGGTGTGCCATTGATCTCGCACCCGCCCGGTATTGAAGACATAAGGCGTTTCCAAGCTTTCCCGGTTTTGAGGCCCTCTCGGTTCAATCGCGATCAACTGCGCTTTGCCCGACGGCGTGTAAAACCGGCCGTCGGTAAACATGCGCGGCGTCCCCTGCGGCGCCTTCGCATTCACCGGCCACTGCACCGGTTCAAACTGTTGGTATTCCGCTTCGGTGATATTTGAAAAAGCCGAAATATCAAAATCCCGAGCGCCGTCGTTTTCAAAACCGGACAAACGAGCATGTTCACGAAAAATATCCACTGCGGAACGGTAATTGAACGCGGCGCCCCAGCCCATTCGTTCCGCAACTTGGGACAAAATCCACCAATCCGGACGGGTATTTTCCGGCCCCGCCATAAAACGACGCTGAATCGAAATCGTGCGATCCGAATTGGTAACGGCACCGTCCGTCTCACCCCAGGTCGCCGCCGGCAATAACACCTTGGCCACCGCCGTCGTATCGGTGTGCTGCATGCAATCCTGCACCACGACATAATCACAGGCTTGCAGGGCACGCTTCACCGCATCCGCATCCGGCATCGAGGCCACCGGATTGGTATTCATAATCCAAATGGCTTTGATTCGGCCGTCCGCGACGGCTTGAAACATGTCCACCGCTTTCAACCCGTTTTGTCGGGCCATGTTCGGCGCTTGCCAAAACCGTTCGACCCGCTCGATATCTTCGGGACGGTTAAAATCCATATGCGCCGCCAGCTGGTTGGCCAGTCCGCCCACCTCCCGGCCGCCCATCGCATTCGGTTGCCCCGTGATGGAAAACGGACCGGCACCGACTTTCCCAATCCGCCCGGTCGCCAAATGACAGTTGATAATGGCATTGGATTTATCAACACCGGAAGTCGATTGATTGACGCCTTGCGAATAAAGTGTGACCATTTTTGGGGTCTGCGTCGCCCAATCCAGCCAGGTCTGTAAAGCGTCAACCTCCACGTCGCAATCCCGGGCCAACTGTTGCAAATCGCCTTGCCCAAGTTGTGCCGTTTCCAACGCGGCCTCAAAGCCTTCGGTGTGACGGGCGATATAGTCCTGGTCGATGGCTTCGTTGTTCGATAAATACGCCAGCAGACCATTAAACAACGCCGCATCGCAGCCGGGACGGATAGGCAGATGCAAATCGGCCAAATCACAGGTGGCTGTCCGGCGCGGATCGATCACGACGATTTTCATGGTCGGCCGTGCTTTTTTAGCGGCGGCAATACGTTGATACACAATCGGATGCGCCCAAGCGGCATTCGAGCCCACCAGGGTAATCAAGTCGGCCTGTTCCAAATCTTCATAGCTGCACGGAACCGTATCCGCCCCGAACGCACGTTTATAGCCCGCGACCGCCGAAGCCATACACAAGCGCGAATTGGTATCAATATTGGCGGTGCCGATAAAGCCTTTAATCAACTTATTGGCGACATAATAATCTTCGGTTAAAAACTGGCCTGAAACATAAAAAGCCACCGCATCGGGGCCATGTTCTTCAATGATGCGTTTAAAGTTGTTCGCGACATCCGACAAAGCGGTTTCCCAACCCACGATACGACCGTCAATCTGCGGGTGTAACATTCGCCCGTCAAATCCGATGGTTTCACCGGCCGCGGCACCTTTAACGCACAATTTTCCGTAATTGGCCGGGTGACGACGGCTGCCGGACACTTTGATTTCCGACATACCCTCAAGACCCGCCTCTCGGGTTTGAACCGTCATCCCGCAACCCACACCGCAGTAAGGGCAAGTCGTCTCGACAGCGGCACTAAAGGAAGATATCGGCTTCTTCATGGCACACGCACTTTGACCCAGTCGCCATCGATGCAAGCCTCATAAACCGGAATGACGATTTCCGGATTATCGAGGCACTCGCCGCTTCGAAGGCTGTAATGCTGCTTTTGCAATGGCGACGCCACCATCAACTCACCGTTTAAATCGCCGGTCATGCCCCGCGACATCACATTTGCCCGCCCGACAGGGTCGAAGTTATCCATCGCGAACACCTCGCCCCCGACGTAAAACAAAGCGATTTGCGTATCCTGCATCAAAGCCGCGACGCCCGCATCCGGCACCAACTCATCCACCTTACACACCGGTTGAAACTCGTTCATTCTCTCGTTCCTTTCCAATCCTTAAATTGACCAGGCCTGGCCATATTTTCCCAATCAGGCCATATCGCGAATTTCCACGGCAATCCCGTCCAGCGTTTCCTGTTCGGTCGCCGGACGGATTTGCCCCCTTTCTTGCACAAAATATTGCGGTGCCTTGTCTTCGACATTGACAAAAGACCGGAAACGTTTCGTGAAAGCCGGGTCTTCAATCGCTCGCTGCCAGTCGCACTGGTAAGAATCTCTCAGGGCGGCCATTTGCGATTCCAACTCGACTCCGATGCCCAGTGAATCGTCGATGACCACCTTTTGCAGGTAAGTCAGCCCCCCCTCCAGGTTTTCCATCCACGTCGCGGTTCGCTGTAAACGGTCGGCGGTTCGGATATAAAACATCAGCAGGCGATCGACATAACGAAACACTTCTTCCTGGGTCAGGCGCGTGGCGAACAAATCCGCATGACGCGGCTTCATCCCGCCGTTGCCGCAAACATAAAGGTTCCAGCCTTCTTCAGTGGAAATTAACCCGATGTCCTTGGCCTGAGCTTCGGCACATTCACGCGTACAACCGGACACCCCCATCTTGATCTTGTGCGGCGAGCGCAAACCTTTGTAACGGTTTTCCATGTCAATCGCCATGGTGACGGAATCGTCCAAGCCATAACGGCACCAAGTCGACCCGACGCAGGATTTCACGGTCCGTAACGCTTTGGCGTAGGCCTGACCGGATTCGAATCCGGCTTCAATCAGCGTTTTCCAAATGGCGGGCAAATCATTCATCTGAGCGCCGAACAACACGATGCGCTGGCCACCGTTGATTTTGGTATACAGCTTGTATTGCGTCGCCACCTGCCCTAAAACCATCAGTTTTTGCGGCGTGATTTCGCCGCCCGGCACACGGGGAATCACCGAATAAGTGCCGTCTTTCTGCATATTGCCCAAATAGTTGTCATTGGTGTCCTGCAACGGAATTTTGTCCGGTTCGAGCGCATAACTGTTCCACAAAGACGCGAAAATACTGCCGGCGGCCTGTTTACAAATTTCGCAGCCGTGGCCTCGACCGTGTTTGTGAATCAAATCCTGAAAGGTTTTGATTTCACCGACCTGACACAAATGAAACAACTCCTGGCGGGTATGGCTGAAGTGTTCACAGATATCGGTATTCACTTCCACACCGCGTTTCGACAGCTCGCTGTTCAAAACATTGGTCACCAGCTGCACACAGCCACCACAACCGGTCCCCGCCTGGGTCGTCGCCTTCAAATCGGCCATGGTGCAACAGCCGCCATCCACCGCCTGAATCACATCGCCTTTTGAAACGTCGTAACAGGAACATAATTGTGCGGTTTCCGGTAAGGCATCCGGCCCGAACAGGTTCTCGGCGGCCCCATCACGATTGGGCAGAATCAAACTGTCGGGGTGCTCGGGCAAATCGATATCATTAAGCATCAATTGCAACAGGTTGCCATAATCTTCGGCATCCCCCACCAGCACCGCGCCCAACAGCTTTTGGCCGTCGGAAGACACCACGATTTTTTTATAAATCTCTTCAGGCCCGTTTTCATAAACATAAGACAACGCATTCTCGTCATTGCCGTGCGGGTCGCCGATGGAACCGACATCCACCCCCATCAATTTCAATTTCGTGCTCATGTCCGCACCGGAAAATTCACCGGGCTGCGCATTCAATTGATTGACGACGGCTTGTGCCATGGCGTATCCGGGCGCCACCAACCCGTAAACCATGCCTTCGTGTAAAGCGCATTCACCGATGGCATAAATGTCCGGGTCGGACGTCATACAGTAATCATTGATTTGAATCCCGCCACGCGGCCCCACCTCCAAGTCGGCCAAACGTCCCAGCTCGTCACGAGGCCGGATACCCGCCGAAAACAATACGATATCGGTCTCTAAAGATTCACCATCCGAAAACACCATCTTATTGAGGTGCTGTTCTCCAGCGACAATCTCCGTCGTGGCTTTGGAAACATGCACGCTGACGCCCAGATGCTCGATTTTTCGTTTCAGTAGCGCCGCGCCTCCATCATCCAACTGGACCGGCATCAGACGCGGGGCGAACTCCACGACATGCGTTTCCAAACCTAAGTCTTTCAACGCTTTGGCGGCTTCCAACCCAAGCAGGCCGCCACCGACCACCACTCCGACACGACCGGATTCAGCCGCCGCTTGAATCGCGTCCAAATCTTCAATCGTGCGATAGACCAAACAACCTTCCCGGTCATTTCCTTTAATCGGCGGAACAAAAGGATAGGACCCCGTTGCCAAAACCAATTTATCGTACGGCAAGGTTTCACCGGATTCGGACGTCACGGTTTTCGCGCCACGGTCGATGGCGACCACCTTATCCTTCAAGCGCAAGTCCACCCCGTTTTCCTCATAAAACCCCGGCGCGACCAAAGACAGGTCTTCGGCGGTTTTTCCGGAAAAATACGATGACAGATACACCCGGTCATAAGCCGCTCTCGGCTCTTCACCGAATACGGTGACTTCAAACTGTTGGAACGGCTCGCTGTCGACCAACTTCTCCACGAAGTTGTGCCCGACCATGCCATTTCCGATAATGATGATTTTCTGTTTCATATCCGTTCTCCTGTGACGGTCGGTTCCATCAGACATACCCTGGACCGAATACCAATGTCTCGCGCATGGCGGTGATGTCTTCACGTTTTCGTAATAAATCAAACAGCCAGTTCGCGCCGGTGGTGTCTCCAAATAACAGCGCCCCCACAACCTGCCCGTTTTTCAGCACCACCTTTCGGTAAATGTTTCTGGCCAGATCCCGAAAAATAATGCTTTGGGTATCGTCCTCGGAGTGAAAGCGGCCCGCGGAAAATAAATTCACGCCCGTGACTTTCAACATAGTGGACGTCAAGGACCCGGTGTATTCAGCCACCTTACCTGCCAAAACATCCGCCAACACTTGTGCCTGTTCATACAGTGGCGCCACCAAGCCATAGGTTCGACCGCGGTGCTCCGTACATTCACCCAGCGCATAAATGTCACGGGTGTCGGTTTCCAACCGGTCATTCACCCAGATTCCGTTGTCGACCCGAATGCCGGACCCTTTCGCCAAAGCGACATTCGAGCGTATCCCGATGGCCATGACCACTAAATCCGTCGACAGCACTTCGCCACTATCCAGGCGCACCGATGTCACACACGAATCGCCCTCGATTTCGACGACATTCGCGCCTAACCGAAACGCTATTCCCGGTAAGCCGTCCAATCCGGACATCAAATGATTTTTCAAAAGCTGCCCCGCTTCCTGGTCCATCTGCACATTCATTAGCACCGGATTGCGGTGTACGACGGTGACGGTCATGCCTCTTTTCAACAAACCATAAGCGGCCTCAAGCCCCAGCAGCCCTCCACCGATGACAATAGCCTTGCCCCGGTTTTCAGAGACCGCCACCATGCTTTCGACATCCCGAATATCGCGAAACGTCACCACGCCCGGAAGGTCCTTGCCGGGAATATCCAAGGTAAAGGGCTTGGAACCCGTCGCGATGACGAGCTTGTCGTAAAAAACCGTTTCGCCGCAAAAAGTCGTGAGCACTTTCCCGACCGAATCAATCGACGAAATGGTTTTCCCCAAATGCAATCGAATGCCTCGCTCCTGGAACCACTCCGGCGAATGGGTCACAATCTCCGGCCACTGCTTCTCGCCCGATAAAACCGGGGACAACAGGATGCGGTTATAGCCGCCCACCGGTTCTTTATTAAACACTTCAATCTCGTATTGATCCGGAGCCGTCTCCAGAAGGTTCTCCAGAAAACGCGTCCCGGCCATACCGGAACCGATTAAAACCAACTTCGATTTCACAGCGTCCGCCCTCAGTGTTCCACCTTGCGTTGCTTCTCGTACAAGAAACGCAGCACTTCGGAACGGTAGTGGTTGTAAGTCGGATCATCCGCCAAGGCCAGACGATCTCTCGGATGCGGTAAATCCACCTTCAAAATTTCACCGATGGTGGCCGCCGGGCCATTGGTCATCATCACAATACGGTCGGATAGCAATACGGCTTCATCGACGTCATGCGTAATCATGATCACGGTGTTATTCAGATCTTTTTGAATCTCCATCAAGGAGTCTTGCAAATGCGCTCGAGTCAAGGCATCCAAAGCCCCGAACGGCTCATCCATCAACATGATTTTGGGTTGCATGGCCAATGCACGGGCAATACCGACGCGCTGCTTCATGCCCCCGGAAATTTCATCCGGCCGCTTATGCATGGCATGATCCATATGCACCAATTTCAAGTTGTGCTCAATCCATTCCTTTTTTTCAGCCGCGCTTTTGGTTCTTTTAAACACCTGGTCAACAGCCAACTCAACATTTTCATAAGCGGTCAACCAAGGCAATAAGGAATGGTTTTGAAACACCACCGCTCTTTCCGGACCCGGTTCATTGACTTCGCGCCCGTCCAACAGAACGCCGCCTTCGGTGGCGCCATACAGTCCGGCGACAATGTTCAATACCGTGGATTTCCCGCAACCCGAATGGCCGATCAATGAAATAAACTCGCCTTTATCGATCTTCAAATCAACGTTCTCCAAAGCGCGAAAAGGCCCCTTCGGCGTCGGAAACTCAATCCCCACATGAGTGAGTTCTAAGTGGACTTCTGACATTTTTTTCTCCTCGCGCTTAACGTAATGTGACCGACTTGTCCCAGGACACGGCTTTTTGCAACATCAGCATGCCCCGGTCCAAAAAGAACCCGACAATACCGATTGTGATGACAGCCACCATAATGCGGCCCAAGGAATCGGAGCTCCCATTCTGGAACTCATCCCAGACAAATTTGCCCAGGCCTGGGTTCTGTGCCAGCATCTCTGCCGCGATCAAAACCATCCAGGCAATCCCCAACGAGATACGCAAACCGGTAAACATCATCGGAATGGAACATGGCAAAACGATTTTGCGAACATGCGTCCACCAACTCAGGCGCAATACCTGACTGACATTCTTCAAATCCTGTGTCACCGTCGCCACACCCGCGGCGGTATTAATGATGGTCGGCCATAAGCAGCACAACAACACGGTGAACATGGAGTTCAAAAACGCTTTATCGAACGCCGGATCATCCGTGACATACAGGGCCGACACCACCATCGTCACCAACGGCAACCAGGCCAACGGCGAAACCGGTTTGAAAATTTGAATCAACGGGTTAACAGCGGCGTAAGCATTGGCGCTCAAGCCGATGATGATGCCAATCGGAATGGCAATAATCGACGCGAGAATGAACCCGCTCATCACCGTCACCAAACTGCGACCAATCTGGTCAAAGAATGTCGGCGGGCCGATATAGTCCCGAATCTTGACCTCGGCATCCGGGTTTTTCTCCAGTTTTCTGGCATTACGGGCTTCTTGCCGTTCATAGAACGCCTGTTCTTTGACACCCTCGGCTTTGGCTTCCGCCTGCAGGGCTTCAAACTGCTCGTACGTTTGAACCGGCCCAGGGAATTGCCCCAGCGAAGTATTGATATGCGAGGCGGCGCCCTGCCATAACAAAAGGAAAATGACCAGGCCTGACAATGGCAACCCAATGGTTTTCAAAATCAGGTTCACTTGGCTTTTGCGGTCTTCACCGACCATCAATTTATAAAAAGGCGCTACCATCGCCCACTTTAAAGGATTCATATCACTCACCTTTGAATCTTAAAAAAGGCCCCTGGAACAAAACGGGGCCAAACGTCACTTTTAACTTAAAGCGTATCTTTACCTTTCAAGCCGATTTTCAGACTATCAATATAAGCATTGGGTTTACGTCCGTCATATGGAATGCCGTCCATAAAATCATCCTGCGCACCGCGATAACCATCGGTTGCAAACACCTCTTTGAACTCGGACTTTTCCATCACGCCGTCTTCAATCAAAGCCTCAACCGCTTTTTTGTAGATGTCCGGACGATAGACCTTTTTCGCCATATCCTGATACCAGGAATCAGGCTTATAGTCGGAAATTTGTCCCCAACGACGCATTTGCGTCATGTACCAAACGGCATCGGAATAATATGGATAGGTCGCGTTATAACGGAAGAAAACGTTGAAATCCGGTTCCGAGCGTTTGTCACCTTTTTCATATTCGAAGGTGCCGGTCATGGAATTCGCGATGACTTTATAATCCGCACCGACATAGTTCGATTGGGAAAGAATTTTCACCGCTTCAGGACGGTTTTTATTGTTCTCTTCATCCAACCATTTCGCAGCCCGAATCATCGCTTTCACGATTCGGATGGTCGTATTCGGATATTCCTTGTAAAAGTCCTCGCGCAGCCCGAACACTTTTTCAGGGTTATTCTTTTGAATGGAATTATCGGAAATCACCGGCACACCAATGCCTTTGAAAACCGCTTGCTGGTTCCAAGGCTCACCTACGCAGTACCCTTCAATCGTGCCGGCTTCCATCGTTGACGGCATTTGCGGCGGAGGCGTAACCGACAATAGCACGTCGGCATCCAAAGTGCCGGCGGTGTCTCCTTTATGAGGCGCATAATAACCTGGCTTCAAACCACCAGCGGCCAGCCAATAACGCAGCTCGTAGTTATGGGTCGACACCGGGAAAACCATGCCCATTTTGAACGGCTTACCGGCATCCTTATACGCTTCCACCACCGGCTTCAAGGCCGCGGCACTGATAGGATGCTCAGGCTTACCGTCTTTCATGGCGACATGGGGTTTCATTTCTTCCCAAGTCTTATTGGAAACCGTGATCGCATTACCGTTCAGGTCCATCGAAATCGGCGTAATGACATTGGCTTTGGTGCCATACCCAATGGTGGCGGCAATCGGTTGGCCGGCCAACATATGCGCGCCGTCCAATTGCCCGTCAATCACACGGTCCAACAACACTTTCCAGTTGGCTTGCGCTTCCAACTGCACATACAGGCCCTCGTCTTCAAAATACCCCTTTTCATAGGCAATGGCCAAAGGCGCCATATCGGTTAATTTAATGAAACCGAATTTCAAGTCTTCCTTTTCCGGGTCGCCCAATGCGTAAACCGAGTTGGATGCAAACGCAAACGTTGCAGCCATCGCCAAAACGGTCTTCTTGATAAATGTACGTCGTCCTGTCTGTGTCATCATGTTTCTTCCTTTGCTGTTCACGGCATTATGGATTCACATTACTTTTATTTAAGTTTCGGCGTTGAACTTTTTAAAAGCAAAAAAAAACGCCCACGGACTTGCCTCCCATTCGGGAAACAGTCCGTGAGCGTCTACACTCTTTTCGTCAATTTAGCTTTCTTTAAACGATATCCGTGCCAAAAAACTAATTTTATTTTATAAACATACAGTTAAATAAAAAACATTGGAATAAGGCGCCGTTTAAGACCACACCATCATGTTCCAAAACAGTTCAATTGCACTTAAATAAAGCAATCTTCTCCCATTTGAATGCCTTCCAATAACCAAGGAGCGCAATGCTCCCCTTCCGGCTTACGATTCACGCTGGGCAAGGTCACACCATGGCCGCCCACCACATCCCGGTATAAGTCTGTCCAGTAAATGGATTCCGATACGGCAGCCACATCCAACGGTTCGGCCAATTGCCCACACGCCTGCATTTGTTGCAATATCCAATCGGCATGCGACTGCCATGGAAAGTTAGCCAAATATTTAAACGGCGTCGTAAAGTTCGGCACCTGGCGACGCAGCTGATCATCCGGGTGATATATCTCCTGATTGATACAATTCCAAAGCGACGACTCCGGCGCCCCCACGTATTGCGGCTGTGCAAGCCAATGCACCAAAGTTTCCTTGTTGTCAGGCTGATCGATCCATTCACTGGCTTGATACAACGCCCAAATCAACTTGCGATGCGTTTCCGGGTTGGCTTCCGCCCAGGTTTTCGTCACGCCCAACACTTTCTCGGGCGCGTTATTCCAAATTTCATACCCCGTAATCAGGGTCACCCCGGCTTTACGCATCGCGGCATGAGTGCCCCAAGGTTCCCCCACGCAATAACCGTCAATCAAATCCTCTTCCATCGCTTTGACCACACTGGGCGGCGGCACCACGACGATTTGCACATCTTGCTCAGGGGAAATCCCGGCGCTGCTCAACCAGTGGCGCAACAGATAGTGATGCATCGAGAATGGAAACACCACCGCAAATCGCAGGCGTTCTTTTCCGGCTTCTTGTCGGGCATCAATCACTTTTTTCAAAACCTGAGCGCTCAATTCCGGCTTCGCCAGCACCTTATCTTCATAAGGCAGCATTTCGCGATACAACGCATTCGACACACTGATTGCATTGCCATTCAAGCCAAATGAATAAGCCGTCACCAACGGTTTTTTCAAGCCGCCTACGCCCAAAGTGGACGCCATCAACATCGGGGCCAACATTTGAGCGGCCTCGATTTCGCCAAACGTCAATTTGTCACGGATGTTTGACCAGGACACCTCACGCTGCAAACGAACGTCCAAGCCTTCCTTTTCGAAAAAACCTTGTTCCTGTGCCACGACCAGAGGTGCACTGTCTGTCAATGGAATGAATCCGATATTAATTTGCGTCATACTGCCCCTCACAACTCCAGCACACTGATAATATTCTCCGCAACGTCAACCATCCGAATATTCCGATCCATTGACATCTTGCGCATCGCCTCATAAGCCTCATCTTCGGAAACCTTCTTCTGTAGCATCAATAAGCGCTTGGCTTTATCAATCACCTTCTTGCTTTCCAGTTCATCCTTGGTTTCACGTAACTCGTTCTTCAAGGCTTGATACTCACGAAAACGCGCCACCGCCACACTCATAATGGAATTGACGCGTTCCTTGTCCACCCCTTTCGCGATATAGCCGCTCACACCGGAACGAATCGCTTCCTGAATAATGGTTTCATTATCCTCATCCGCAAACATCACCACCGGCATCGGGTTATGCTCATTCAACAACGACATACTGTCCAAAATATCCCGGTCCGGCGAATCCGTATCGATCACAATCATATCCGGCATGATTTTGGCCACCTTGGAAAGCAAACTCGGGCCAGGGGCCACCCTGGCCACCACTTGGTAACCATGGTCTTCCAGTGCTTTGGACAACAACGCCGCACGCGCCGACTCGTTATCCACCAACATCACTCTGGTCGGTTCTCCCGAAACTGGCATCTAAAACTTACCTTAAATTCACGTTGCCTAAAGTATATCGAATAGCGCTAGAATTCGCGCATTCGTTTTACAAGAAATAAAAAAGAAAGTGGAAAACGGCCAGGCCTGGCCGTTAAGTGATTTTGGTTTAATTAAATAAGAATAGGTAATGCAATACTCCCCTTCTCAAAATAATTTGATTCCAATTTATGATTACACTAAGATTCATATATTCAAAAAATAAGTAATTATAACAATGGTTGAATTTGTTTTATTTCTGTTCGGCGCTCTAATTTTACTTTCTATTTTGTATTTTTTTAGCCTTGCTCATAAACGAAAGTCCACTACGACTGCGAGCCAAGGACAAAGAAAACATCCCATTAAATATAAGCCTCAGGCTCAACTTTTCACTGCAACCGAAAAGAAGTTTCTATCGGTTTTAGAATCCATCGCGGGCGATGAATTAAAGGTTTTTGGCAAAGTCAGGGTTTCCGATATTCTGACACCGGCCGTCAATAAGTTTGAAAAAGGAAGCGGCTGGCATTGGCTTTTTTCTCAAATTAGTCAAAAGCACATCGACTTTGTAATTACAGACCAAAACTTAAACTTGCTCTGTGCTGTTGAGCTGAACGACCCGTCACATCAAAGAAAGGACCGGAAGACTAGAGACCAGTTCATTTTAGAGGCCTTCCAAAGTGCCAACGTACCTTTAGTCATGATCAATACACAGCATAAATATTTGGAAGAACACATTGCCGAGACGATCGCCAAGAAAATTGTTTCCCCTAGCTAGGGCTCAAACCATCAAACATCTTTCCATAAAAACCGGATTTAAATAGTTAAAACGGCCAGGCCTGGCCGTTTTTGAAGGGATTACGAAATTAATCCGGGAAAGTCCTTGAAATATTCTCGTAACACTCTATAATACGCCACATCAATTGATGCGGGGTGGAGCAGCTTGGTAGCTCGTCGGGCTCATAACCCGAAGGTCGTTGGTTCAAATCCAGCCCCCGCTACCAAATACCAAAAGCCAGACACTTGTCTGGTTTTTTTATGTCCAGAATTTACCCAGCAACACACTCTTTCAAAACCACCAGGCCTGGCAAATTCGTTCTATCACACCCAATTTTCAAACTCAAGGCTTTCAACTCTTTCAAATTCTTTAATGTTATTACTCACTAAAGTATGATCAAGCGACCTTGTATGCGCGGCGATCCATAGATCATTATTGCCAATAAGCGTTCCTTTTTTTGCTAAATCTGCTCGTATATCGGCATAGTGTTTGGCCACATTGGTTCCCATTGGTAAAACGGGAATATAGTTAATCAATTCATCCAGAATATTCAGTGCTTTTTCTGAGTTGTTACTTCTCATCGCTCCATATTCCAACTCTCCAAACGTCACTAATGACATAGAGACTGAACCTAAAGGCAAATTCTCGAACTTTTCAAAAACGCTAGGCGGTTGTTTTTTAATAATGTAAATGCAGATATTGGTATCAAGGACATACATAATTAAAAAGACTCTCTTTCTTGAGGTAAGGTGTCTTCACGTCCATCAACCATAAAATCGTCTGGCATCTCACCAAGCAATTTAAAAGCGGCTCCTAAATTTTTGGGTTTCGGCTTTAAAACGATTTCATCGCCACGCTTAAAGATTTCAACTTCCGTGACATCAAAACGAAATTCTTTCGGAATTCTAACGGCTTGACTGTTTCCGGATTGGAAAATTCTAGCTTCCATAATAAATCCCCTTCCTTTAATTAAATATATACTTTATTGTATATACTTTTAAAACAAGGTCAATTTATTTAATCCGTATAGAGTAGATTAGATTTGTAGAAAAGATAAGAAGAGTGTTTACAAGTTGTTGATATTGTTAATTTTTGACTAACAACCCGAAGGTCGTTGGTTCAAATCCAGCCCCCGCTACCAAATTTCTGGAAGCCAGATATTCATTACTTTAACAAAAGTTCTGAAGTCTGGCTTTTTTATTACTTAAAAATCTAATGAGTGGCCAATAATATAGTGCCAAAACTTGGCATGTATATAGATACAACAAGAGATTTTTTCACTAACAACTCCCCCTGCCACCTCTTTTAACTTTATCTATATTAGATAAATCTAATTTGAAGTACTTTAATAGGATTTTGACATTTAATTAATCTTATACGCCATTAAGTTATTAATACGAAAGCGTAAAATTAAATGATAATAATTCATACTGTTATATCAATTGTTTTTATCTCCGTTTTCTCCGGCAAAAGCTTAAAGCCTTTACTATTTATAGTTGAATATGTTTGATTATCAACCATTTTAAGTAAACTCTTAACTTGCATTTCATGATATTGATTTCCCAATTTTTCATGAGAAGTGACATCAGATTTCTCTGAAATTTCAGTTAACTCTAAATTCAACTTTTGTAATGCATCAGTTTTTAATTTTTCTTGTTTCATTTTTTCTGCAGCGATCGATCTATTTTCAAGAAACCTTGCCTTTTGCTCTTCAAGAGCCAATGCCCTTTCTTTAAGAGCAAGTTGTCGATCTTTTTTTTCATATTCATGAAGCTCATTAGCTCTTTTTTCTTCTTGTATTGTCCTATAGACAGCTGCACCACCTTCAAATATACCTCGAAGAGGGCTATTTCTAGGCATTTCAATCAGTTCAAGCCCTTTAATTCTTTTGCTTGATTTATTGACTAAAGACCGACCAAGTACTCTAAATTGATCCTCTTCTTTAAGAAGTACTACTGGTCTATGTAATTTAATAAACAAGAATTCAAAATAATTAAAAAACTTTTTAGGTAATCCTTTAGGAAAATCTTTGGGATAATTTTTTTCAGTATCATTTATATCAATTAATTTTGATAACTTAAACTGATTAACTACCCCCTCTATTTTTGAATTAAAATCCAAAATAGATTTTTCAAAACTTGGTAATTCTTTTTTCTTTGTCTTTTTTTTAGCTACTAATTCAAGCATTGCTTTTGGAGCGCTATGGATTCCATTTTGCTTAATACTTTCATATAAAGCTGTTAGTTTTTTTAGAGATAAAGGCTGGTGATTTGCGCCGTGTAATCTACTATTAAAGGATCGAAATAAATCGAGTGCAGCAGAAAGCTCTGCAATTTCCAGGGACGGACTAAGTGAGTGCATTGCGCCAATTTCATAAATAAATGAAAGACCATTATTTTTGGCATCAATAACATCTAAATGAGTGTAGTTTTTATGAAGCGGTAATGATTTATTTAGAATAATAATATTTTGCGGGTCAATATCATTTATTAAAGCTGTCGAAATGGAATTGAGTAATTCAAATTTATAGTAATTTGTATTTAGATCGTTTATAAATCTACCAACTTCCCAAGGGTAAATAGAAATATCATCTTCTTGAATGAATTCAAACTTAATTCTTTTTTCAGTCAGCTTATAGTCGTAATCATCATACATAAATTAATTCTCATTAAGTCCCTTTTATTGCCTAAAAACTAGTATTACTTCTTTGAATTTTTTTAACAAGATTTTTGATATATTTAAGTTATAAATTATTTAAATTTTGCTGTATTTTTAATAAATTCGTGAATAACATTTAGCGACTCTTTCTTCTAAACGATCTTCAAAAACAAATATAGTATTCAAAATCAAACAATTATGCTTTTGACTATCCTCAAAATCATTGGTTTAATCTAGCACTCTGGAAAGCCAGATGTTCATTACTTTATGAAGTCTGGCTTTTCTATTGTCCAAAATTTGTCTTTAGAAACAATACATTACAAATCAACCAAACACTTTGCTGGCAAAATCAACTGTCGGCAGGGTTTCAAAGCCGGGCTTGGCAAAATAATAGCCTTGCATTAACTCGACGCCCGCTTCCTTGAAATACAGAGCCTCTTCTTCCTGCTCGATTCCCTCGGCCAATAACGTAAAATTCAAATCGGAGGCAATCGAACTCAAACCTTTAAAGATGGATTGTTTGACGGCATCACGATGGATATTAGAGACGAGATTGATATCAATTTTCAGGATATTGGGAACGAACCGCGACAAGGTATTTAGGCCTGCGTGCCCAGCGCCAAAATCATCAAGCGCCGTGATAAACCCGCTTCTTTGATAGTAATCAAAAATCTTGGTCATGTGATCCAAATCATAGACCTGTTCGGATTCGGTGATTTCAAACATGATCCGTTCAATCGGGAAATCGTTGGCTTTTGCGGCTTTCAGAGTGCTTTGAATGCAGTGTTCCGGTTCATAAACGGCATTGGGCAGGAAATTAATACTGATCACTTGCTGAAGGTTCAATTTGGCTGCCAAGCCAATCGCCTTTACGCGGCAGGCCTGGTCAAAAGCGTAACGGTTATCGGCCCCCACCTGATTCAAGATAAAAAAAGCCCCTTGCCCTTCTGTGCCCCGCACCAAAGCCTCATAACCAAAAATCGTGGCTTCACGCACATTCACAATGGGTTGAAAAGCGAACGAAAACTCGAAACCCAAGTCTTTATGGCATTGCGAACAACCTTTGCCAGCGGTTTCAATCGGAATGGATGGTTTCATAAGGCACTCAAAATCTAAATTAATGAGGTTCAATATTAAGCGATTAGACGGTAAAAGCAAGGAAGATAGTAATCAGGCCAGAAAGGCCTGATTCAAGAATCAATAAAACAGATGTTGATGTAAAGGGCAATTAGGCCGCTTGTTTCTTACCGCGTGCCTTGTCCAAAAACATTTTCAGGTTGTAGCGGTAGATAAACCCAGGGAAAGAGAAGATGGCAAACATAAAGAACGTCACCACATAAAACTCCCATTCTTGTGGTTTGACATGCCCCATCGCTTTGTTTTCTAACAGGTAAGCAAAGATGCCGGTCACCAGGAAGTACAAAAACCATTCGGCAAAGTTAAACCAAATGGATTTGGCTTTTTGAACCGGGATAAAGATAAATACTCGATTGGACAGAATCCAAGGAATATTCGCTAAAACGATGGCCGTGACCAATAAAACCCAAACAGCGGTGTCGACTGTCATAACAACACTCCTTCAAGCAAAAAAGCCCGTTTGGAACGGGCTAGGATTAATATTACAAACTATTGTAACACAGCGTAATCAATGGCGACGGCATCAACCCAAGCAGCAACAAGGCAATGGAAACAAAGCTCACGGCCCAGTTCAGCTGATTACTGATCGGCTCGATTTTAGCGTTATCGTCCGGCTCATCAAAGTACATAACCTTGACCACTTTCAAATAGTAGAAAGCACTGATAACCGCCGTCACCACGGCTAGAATCGCCAACCAAGTGAAGCCAGCCGCCACCACTTCTTCAATCACGACCACTTTCGCATAGAAGCCGACAAATGGCGGAATACCGGCCATAGAGAACATGACGAATAACATCATTAACGCCAACCAAGGGTTGCGCTTGTTCATGCCTTTGAAGTCAGCAATCAAGTCGAATTCATTGCCGGTTCTCGCCAAAGCGGTAATCATGCCGAACCCAGCGACGGCCGTGATGGCGTAGACGATGACATAGAACATCGCGGCGGAATAACCGTCCGGATTCGCGGCGATAATGCCCAACAATAGGAAACCGACGTGCCCGATACCGGAATAGGCCAATAGACGTTTCAGGTTATCCTGCACCAAGGTGATAACGGCACCGACAATCAACGACAGAATGGAAATCATGATAATCAATGATTGCCAATCTTCCACCAGGCCTGGCAGACCTTCCACCAATAGACGGTACATGATGGCAAAGGCCGCAAGCTTTGGTGCCGTACCAAGGTATAGTGTCACGGCGGTTGGTGCACCATGGTAAACGTCCGGCACCCACATATGGAATGGTACTGCCCCCAGTTTGAATGCCAAACCGATGACCACAAAGACCACGCCGAATGACAAGACCACGTGATCCACATTGCCGGAAGCAATCACATCGGCCATTTCATTGAATTGGATGGTACCGGTCGCCCCGTAAAGCATCGAGAAGCCATACAACAACATACCGGTGGCCAATGCGCCCAACACAAAGTATTTCATGGCCGATTCCAAGGCGAATTGGTTGTCCTTACGCATGGCCACCATCGCATAGATTGCCAAGGACATGATTTCCAGCCCCAGGTACAAGGTAATCAGGTTATAAGCGGACACCATGACAAACATGCCCAGCACACCGAACAATCCTAAGGTGAAATATTCACCCCGATAGAATTTTTGCTGCAGAAGATATTCTTTCGAGAACAGGAAAACCCCTATTGAAATAATGACGATGAAGAGCTTCAGCACATCGCCGAAAGCATCACGCACAAAACTTCCGTCGAACGTCAGTACTTGCTCCACAGAGAAACTGGTTAAAACCAAATAACCCACGACAACCAAGATTAACTGAGTGGCATAATAGGTTGCGAATTCGCTACGCTTAGACCAGATAGTGTCTGCAACCAACAACAAAGATGTCAGGGTCAATAAGACAATCTCTGGAATTGCAGGGGTAAAACTGGGAATAACAAAGTTCATACGATTAACTCACCTATTGTTTCTTATAGTTTTGACGTGGTCGCTTGAATCAGCAAGTTGGCCACCGAAGAATGCATCACATCAATCAATGGAGCCGGGTACACACCCAACAGCACAACCGCCACGGCAAGTGTCGCCATAATTGCGAATTCGCGTTTATTCAAATCTTGCAAGGTTCCGACGTTGTCGTTCGCCACCGCACCGAAGAAGACACGCTTTACCATCCACAGGGTATAAGCCGCGCCGATAATTAAGGTGGAAGCCGCAATCACGCCGTACCAGACATTCGCTTTGAATGAGGCCAGGATAACCATGAATTCACCCACGAACCCGGACGTGCCCGGCAAACCGGCGTTCGCCATCGCAAACAACACGGCAAAGAAGCCGAACCACGGCATGGTGTTCACCACCCCGCCGTAAGCGGAAATTTCACGGGTATGCATACGGTCATACAAGACACCGATCATCAAGAACATCGCGCCGGAAATGAACCCGTGGGAAATCATTTGAATCATGGCCCCTTCCATCCCGATCATCGACCCTTGGATGGAACCGGTGTTTTGAACAATGTCATACACCAAGAACATACCGATGGTCACGAAGCCCATGTGGGAAATCGAGGAATAAGCCACCAGTTTTTTCATGTCCGACTGCACCATGGCCACCAGACCGATGTAGAAAATCGCAATCAACGACAAAACGATGACCAACCAATCCAATTCCATGGCTGCATCCGGCGTAATCGGCAAACTGAAGCGTACGAAGCCGTAGCCCCCCATTTTCAGCATAATGGCCGCCAACACCACGGAACCCGCCGTTGGCGCCTGAACGTGCGCATCCGGCAACCAAGTATGCACCGGGAACATCGGCACCTTGACGGCGAAGGCAATCAAGAACGCCAGGAAAATCAGAATCTGCGCCATGTAAGACAAGGACATGGTATGGAAATCCAAAATCGAGAAGCTGCCGGACTGGAAGTACATATACAGGAACGCCACCAGCATGAAGACCGACCCGAAGAAGGTATACAGGAAGAACTTGATGGTCGCGTAGACACGGTCCGGGCCACCCCACTTACCGATGACAATGAACATCGGAATCAACAGCGCTTCCCAGAACACATAGAACAGAATCCCGTCCAACGCAACGAAGACCCCAATCATCAGGCCTTGCATAATCATGAAGGCACCCATGTATTGTTCGACGCGTTCTTTAATCACGTCCCAAGCCGACGCAATCACCAGAATCTGGGTAAAGGTCGTCAACAAGACCAATGGCATGGACAAGCCGTCCACACCCAGGCTGTAATAGATATTGAATTGCGGAATCCACTCGACTCGCTCAACGAACTGCATCGCCGAGGTAGTGGTATCAAAATTCGTCCACAGCGGAATCGAGCACAAAAAGGTAACGACGGAAATAAAAAGCGCAAACCATTTCGCAAACGCATCTCGATTCGATCCCACGAATAAAATCAGTAAACCGCCCAGAATGGGTAACCAAATCAGGGTACTTAAAATAGGCAAATCGAAAATCATGTTATGTAATTCCCTTCTCTTTTATTTCTTATCATCATTACCAAAGTACCCAAACCAGCATCGCCAGCAGGCCGAAAATCATCACGAACGCATAATGGTATAGATAACCGGTTTGGCTCAGTCGCAACGCTCCCGCCGCATTCGCGATGGACGTGAAGGTATTGGTCACGATACCGGTATCGATTATCTTGACGTCGATGCCCTTCCAGAAGAAGTCACCCAACTTCCGCGCACCGTTCACAAACACAATGTCATTGAAACGGTCGAAGCCATAGGCGTTATCCAACACATAGGCACCGCGCGGGCAGGCCTGGCGAATTTTAGCTGGCCACTCCGGCTTCTTCAGATAGAACAACCAAGCCAGGAACACACCGGACAAGGCCAGAATCACCGGCGCCGTCGTCAGGGAGTGCAGAATCATATCAATGACGCCGTGGTATTGCTCAGCATAAATTTTGCCCAGCACGTCATGTTGCGGCAAAACGGTAATAGAATCGCCGAAGTAAGCACCGGAGAAAATACCTCCGACCATTGGAATGCCCATTATGGCGGCCGGAATCGCCAACATAATCAACGGAATCGTTACCACCTTAGGCGATTCGGTGATTTTGTGGCTCTTCACGTAATCCGACTCTTCGCCATGGAACACGACAAAGAACATACGGAAGCTGTAGAAGGCCGTGACAAAAACACTGATTAGCAACAAGAGCTGGGCATAGCCCGCACCAAAGATTTCGGTCTGGTCGGTTGCCATCAAAATACTGTCTTTCGAAAAGAACCCGGAGAAACCTGGGAAACCAATCAAAGCCAAGGAACCGATCAACAACGCCCAATAAGTGATCGGCATGTGCTTACGCAAGCCGCCCATTTGACGAATATCCTGAATATGGTGCATGGCGATGATGACCGAACCAGCTGCCAAGAACAACAAGGCTTTAAAGAAGGCATGCGTCAAAACATGGAACATGCCCGCCGCGTAAGCGGACGCACCCAAAGCGGCGACCATGTAACCCAACTGGGACAAGGTCGAATACGCCACCACACGTTTGATGTCGTTCTGAACAATCCCCAGAACCCCCATCATAAAGGCGGTGGTTGCACCGATAATCAAAATCACACTCAAAGCCACTTCGGATAACTCATAGGCCGGCGACAAACGGGCTACCATAAAGATACCCGCCGTTACCATAGTGGCAGCGTGAATCAAAGCGGAAATCGGCGTTGGGCCTTCCATCGATTCCGGCAGCCAAACGTGCAATGGCATTTGCGCCGATTTACCCATGGCACCGATAAACAACAACAAACACAGAACGGTGATCATCGACCATTCCACGCCTGGGAAAAAGCTCATTTGAATATGTTGATTTGCTTCCAGCCCAGCAAAGAACTCTTCGTAGTCCAAGGTATTGAAATACATGACCACAACGGCAATCCCCAGAATGAAGCCGAAGTCACCGACACGATTCACCAGGAAGGCTTTCAAATTGGCCTGAATCGCCGATTCGCGTTTCATGTAGAAACCGATCAACAGGTAAGACACCAAGCCCACGGCTTCCCAACCGAAGAACAACTGCAGGAAGTTGTTCGCCATCACCAAGGACAGCATCGAGAAGGTGAACAAAGAAATATAGCTGAAGAAACGCTGATAATACGGATTGTTATGATCGTAGTCTTCGTCATGATTCATATAACCGATGGTATAGATGTGAACCATCAAGGAAACGAACGTGACCACCAGCATCATCGTGGCGGACAAACGATCGATCATGTAACCGATTTCGAATTTAATGCCGTCCGACACCAACCAGGTGTAGAGCGAGACATTGTAAGTCGCATGGCCTTCAAAGATGAACAGCCAGAAAACGTAAGCCGACAGGATGGTGGATACCGCCACACCGAAAATCGTCACCGTGTGGGCACCACGTCGCCCAATCTGGCGCCCGAACAAACCGGCCGCCACGGCGCCAAACAATGGCGACAAAAGGATAATCGTTAATAGAAATTTTAATAGCATTGTTGTTATTACCCTTTCATTGAACCTAAATCATCAACATTGATACTTTTTCGATTACGGAAGACCAATACGATGATGGCCAAACCAATCGCCGCTTCAGCGGCCGCAACCGTTAGGATGAAAAAGACAAAAATTTGTCCGGTAACATCATTCAAGAAGTGCGAGAACGCCACCAAGTTGGTGTTGACGGCGAGCAATAATAATTCAATCGACATCAATAATACGATGACGTTTTTACGGTTCAGGAAAATCCCCGCCATGCTGATCATGAAAAGAATCGCACCGAAAATTAAGTAATCCGATAAAGCTATCATCAGTCTTCCTCCTTCGCAGGGATGTCTTTCTCGACCACCGCGTCCATTTTGACCATTTTGAAACGCTCAGAAGCCTGAACCTTAACCTGTTTGTCGATGTCTTGATACAACACCTCTTTCGGCGCTCGACGACGCAATGTCAGCGTGATGGCCGCGACTATACCGACCAACAACAAAACCGCTGCCAAAATAAACGCATAAGCGTGCTCCGTGTACAATGGCACCGCAATCGACAAGGTATTGCTGTCTTCCGCACCGACTTTCGCCGGTGCCGCATAGTGTTCCAAGCCGAAACGCTCCGGCCCTAACACCAAATACATCAGGGCAAAAATCGCCAGGCCTGCCAGAACACCTAATGGCAAATAACGGGTAAACCCTTCTTTTAAACGTGCGATATTGATGTCCAACATCATCACCACGAACAAGAACAGCACCATCACCGCCCCGACGTAAACCAGAATCAATACCAGCCCCAAGAACTCCGCTTGAGCCGTCAACCAGACACCGGCGGTTGCAATAAACGCCAATACCAACCAAAGTGCGGCTTTAACCGGGTTTTTCACACTGATGACCATCAGACCGGAAAAAACAGAAATTGCCGCTAATAGATAAAAAATAAATTGCTCAAAAGTCATTGAATACAGTCTCTTTATTAACGGTACTTCGCATCCGCTGCTCGGTCGGCAGCAATTTGCTCTTCATGTTTATCACCAAAGGCCAGGAGTTTTTCCTTGGTCATGATGTGTGGTCCTCTTTCATGGAATTCGTACTCGAACACGCGCGTTTCCACAATCGCATCCACTGGACAGGCTTCTTCACAGAAACCGCAGTAGATGCATTTGAACATGTCGATGTCGTACTGAGTGGTACGACGGCTGCCATCTTCACGCTCTTCCGACTCAATGGTGATGGCGTTGGCCGGACAAACGGCTTCGCACAATTTACAGGCGATACAACGTTCTTCACCATTTTCATAACGACGCAACGCGTGATGACCACGGAAACGCGGTGACAGCGGTGTTTTCTCTTCCGGATAACGGACGGTAATTTTCTTTTTGAACAGATATTTACCGGTGACCGCCAACCCTTTGAACAATTCGGTCAATCCAAAGGTTTTTACTTGATGTTTGATAAATGCAATCATGACGAACCTCTTTAATTGAACCACGGGCCAAATTTAAAATATTCCATCACGCCGACCACAAAGACCCAGACAATGGTAACCGGAATCAACACCTTCCAGCCCAAACGCATGATTTGGTCATAACGGTAACGCGGGAAAGTCGCACGGAACCAGAGGAATAAGAACAATAAGAAAGCGACTTTCGCAAACAGCCAGATAAAGCCCGGCACCCATGCAAAGGCCGCTTCCAACCCAGGAATGCCTTCAAACGGTGACAACCAGCCACCCATGAACATGATGGCGGTCATGAATGAAATCAGGATCATCATGGCGTATTCCGCCAGGAAAAAGACCGCAAAGGCCATACCGGAATATTCAACGTGGAAACCGGCGACGATTTCAGACTCCCCTTCCGCCACATCGAATGGCGCACGGTTGGTTTCCGCCACACCGGAAATGAAATAAACGAAGAACATCGGCAACAGTGGAATCCAGTACCAGTGCCAGAAACCGCCTTGCTGACCGTTGACAATAGCCGTCAAGTTCATGCTGTCGGCGACCATCAAAACCGTGACCAGTGCGAAGCCCATCGCGATTTCATACGAAATTTTCTGTGCGGAAGCACGCATCGCCCCCAGGAAAGCGTACTTGGAGTTGGAAGCCCAACCGGAAATGATCACCCCGTACACCCCAATGGATGCTACGGCCAGTACATACAGGACACCGGCGTTGATATCAGACACCACCACGCCGTTATCGTCGAATGGAATCACCGCCCAAGCGGCCACGGCTGGCGCAATGGTCAAAATAGGTGCCACCACGAACAAATACAAGTTCGACTGGGACGGCATCACGATTTCTTTGAACATCAGCTTTAAGGCATCGGCAATCGGTTGCAACCAACCTTTCGGCCCGACGCGGTTCGGCCCCATACGCACCTGCATGTAACCGATCACTTTACGCTCCGCGAACGTTAACCAAGCCACCGCCAGCATCACCGGCAAGATGACCGCCACCGCTTGCAACAACAAGGTAATTAAAATGGCCAACCAGTCAAATAAAAAGGAAGAAAGCCAAGCTTGTAACGCATCAAACATATTATTTATACCCTCTACCTTTAATTTGCCACAGCCTGAGCATCCGGCGTCGCTTGCAAGGACGGCGAACGTCTCACCAGCGAATCGACTTGATACATTGAAATCCATTGCGTACCGATCAGGTCAATGTTCTCCGGCATTTCAAATGCCATACCGGAGACATCAACCGGACGCAATTCGTCCGACACTTCTGCAAACACTTGGTTGCTGTGTGTGTAATCAAACCCTTCCAATTCCAACAGGTTGCCCAGCACACGCATGATTTTCCATGCCGCTTTCGCCTCACCGGCCGGCTCAACCGCCATCTTGAAGGATTGCTTCAGGCCGCAGGCATTCACGAAGGTTCCGGCGGTTTCCGCAAAGGAAGCGATTGGCAGCATGACATCGGCGTATTCGCGCTGAGCATCGCTGTCGAATAGGGTGAAATTAATGACGCATTCGGCGTTTTGCATCGCTTTCAAAGCGCGCCCACCGTCTTGAATATCTTTTTCAGCTTCCACACCCAAGTTAATGAAACACTTCATGTTTTCAGACAGCATTTCATTGGTATTCAAACCGGCCTTCGGCACAAAACCGGCCATATGGGCACCGACTTCATTCGCGGACATCGGCAACACATTCAAGGTCGCTCCGGTCGCATCGGCAATCAAACTGGCCAACTTCACCAGTTTCGCGTAATGCGCATCCATCTGTGCAATTTGTCCGACCATAATGGAGGCTTTTTGACCGTCTTTCAGACGCTGAACCGCTTGGCGGTGTGCATCGGTTACGTCAATGGATTTCGACCAGGCCTGGTCGCTTTCGCCATTCAGTTCCAGTGCCGCTTTGGCCAAAGCCGCCAGTTCATTGACCATGTTTTCAGCCACGAATTCCGCTGAAACGTCGTAATTGAAATCGAACGCGACCGGATTGACCGACAGCACGTGTGCGCCGTTCAAAGCAGCCTTACGAACACGATGGTTCAAAAGCGGCAATTCTTTACGCAAATAGCTACCGATCAACAGCACGGAATCCAAAGCTTCCACCTCTTCGAAGGCATGATTCAGTTTCGGCGCCATAATGCCGCCGGAAGCATCCATGTCGAAATCGACTTGACGCAAACGGTGCTCAAGGTTTTCCACGCCCAAACCGCGGAACAGTTTTTGAGAAATATGCAGTTCTTCCAAAGTCGCACTCGGAGAGGCGAATACGCCCACTTTTGAAGCGTCTTCTTGCGCATAATGCTTCAGCTTATCGGCCACGAACGCCAACGCGGTTTCCCAGTCAACGGTTTTCCATTGCCCTTTTTCCTTGATCATCGGCGTTGTCAAACGATCTGCGGCATTCAAGGCTTCGTACGAAAAGCGATCTCGGTCGGAAATCCAGACTTCATTGATGCTTTCATTTTCAGCCGGTACCACCCGTTTCACTTCGTTGTTTTTGGAGTGAATGATAATGTTGGAACCGATGCTGTCGTGGGGCGCAATGGCTTTATGCGACTTCAACTCCCACGGACGGGCGGAATAACGGAAAGGTTTCGAGGTCAAGGCCCCCACCGGACACAAGTCAATCATGTTGCCGGACATTTCGGAGGTAACGGAACGTTCAATGTAGGTACCGATTTCCATCCATTCGCTTCGCCCGGTCGCGCCCAGTTCCATCATTCCGGCCACTTCCTGACCGAAACGCACACAACGGGTGCAGTGAATGCAACGTGTCATGTCGGTGTGAATCAAGGAACCGATGTTCTTATCCCCAAGAATACGCTTGGCTTCGGTGTACTTGGACACGTCATCACCGTATTCCATGGCCACGTCTTGCAGTTCACACTCGCCACCCTGGTCACAAATCGGACAATCCAGCGGGTGGTTGATCAACAAGAATTCCATAACGGATTTTTGCGCCGTCAGCGCTTTGGCCGATTTTGTGTGTACTTTCATCCCGTCAGTGACCGGAGTCGCACACGCCGGTAACGCCTTAGGCGCCCCTTCTACTTCAACCAAACACATCCGGCAGTTCGCCGCGATTGATAGTTTTTTGTGATAACAAAAACGCGGAATCGAAATTTGAGCGTCATCCGCGACATCAATTAGCATGTCGCCTTCATGAGCTTCAACTACTTGTCCGTTAATCTCAATCTTTACCATAATTTCAAACCTAAATTTATTGGGGTATGCATCGACAGCTCAACGCTTATTGTCTGTCGAAAATGCTGCAACCGTGATCGATATAATGACGGAATTCATGTTCAAAGTGTTGCAGGAAACTGCTGACTGGAATCGTCGCAGCATCCCCCAAACCACAAATCACACGCCCCATAATTTTGCCCGAAACGTCTTTGAGCAATTCCAAGTCTTCCGGACGCCCTTTTCCTTGACGGATACGGTGCACCACGCGATACATCCAACCCGTTCCTTCACGGCAAGGTGTACATTGACCGCAAGACTCTTCGTAATAGAACCAGGTCAAACGCTCCAGCGCTTTAACCATATCGGTATGATCATCCATCACCACCACGGAACCCGCACCGAGAAAAGACCCGGCTTTAGCGATGGAATCGTAATCCATATTCATTTCCAGCGCTTTTTCGGCTGGTAAGACAGCGGTTGAAGAACCACCCGGAATCAGCGCCTTGAATTTTCGGCCTTTCCAGATACCGCCGGCGGCGTCCAACAAATCTTTAAACGGCGTTCCCATACGGACTTCAAAGTTACCCGGTTTTTCAACGTGACCGGATACCGCAAAACATTTCGTACCGCCGGCATTCTGCACGCCCAAGTCGGAGAACCATTCACCGCCTTTCGCCAAGATCACCGGAATCGATGCCAACGTTTCGGTATTGTTGATGGTGGTTGGTTTACCGTACAACCCGTAACTGGCCGGAAAAGGGGGTTTAAAGCGTGGCTGGCCTTTCTTGCCTTCGATGGACTCGATCAAGGCGGTTTCTTCACCACAGATATAGGCCCCGGCACCCAAATGCGTGTATAAGTCGAAATCGAACCCAGAACCCAAAATGTTTTTACCCAGTAACCCGGCTTCTCTCGCTTGATTAATGGCATTATCAAAACGCTTGTAAGGTTCCCAGAATTCGCCACGGATGTAGTTGTAACCGGCGCACGCACCAATGACATAACCGGCAATCATCATCCCTTCCACTAATTGGTGGGGGTTATAACGCAAAATATCGCGGTCTTTAAACGTGCCCGGCTCCCCTTCATCCGAATTACACAAAATGTATTTCGGTCCGGGCGCCGCACGATTCATAAAGCTCCACTTTAAACCGGTTGGGAAACCGGCCCCACCGCGCCCACGGATATTGGAGGTTTTCACCTCATCGATAATCTCTTGCGGCGAAATTTCGCCTGCCAGCACTTTTTTCCAGATTTCATAACCGCCGTTGGCAATATAGGTTTCAATATCCCAAGGCGTGTCTAGATGATTCAAGCGGTAGCAACATTCATTTAACGGAATCATTTTCACTACTCCAAGCCATCTAAAATTTCATCAACGGATGCTTCGGTCAGGTTTTCATAATATTCCTTACCGATCATCATCATTGGAGCCCCACCACATGCGCCCAGGCACTCCACTTTTTTGATGGAAAACTTGCCGTCGTCCGTTACTTCACCGACACCCACGCCAAGTTTGTTTTCCAAATGTTCTAGAATTTCATCGCTGCCGCGCAGCATACAGGAAATATTGGTACACAAACAAATCTTATGCTTGCCGACCGGTTCATGTTCATACATGGAATAGAAGGTGGCCACCTCATAAACCGCGATCGGTGTCATATCCAAATAATCCGCCACCTGATCCATCAGCTCGGTTGTCAAATGACCACCGTTCACCTCTTGCACAATACGCAAAGCCGGCATGACCGCCGATTGCTTCTGATCAGCCGGATAATGTGACACCCAACGGTCGATGCGCGCTTTCACGTCGCCTTGAATGATGTTTTCATTCACTGAACTCATCGGTCAATCTCCCCAAATACGATATCTTGTGTCCCTATAATGGCTACGACATCCGCAATCATATGCCCTTTTGCCATTTCATCCAGCGCGGCCAGATGCGGGAAGCCAGGCGCTCTGACTTTCAAGCGGTAAGGCTTGTTGGCGCCATCCGAAACCATGTAAATACCAAATTCACCTTTTGGGTGTTCAACCGCGGCATAGGCCTCTCCTTCCGGAACAGAATACCCTTCCGTAAAGAGTTTAAAGTGATGGATAAGCGCCTCCATGCTTGACTTGGCGTCTTCACGAGAAGGCGGCGTCACTTTATGATCCTCAGAAATGACCGGGCCTGGGTTTTCTTTCAGCCATTTCACACATTGTTTGATAATTTTATTGGATTCACGCATCTCCGCGACACGTACCAAGTAGCGGTCATAACAATCACCGGTTTGTCCGACAGGGATATCGAAATCCAACTTATCGTAGACTTCATACGGTTGTTTCTTACGCAAATCCCATGCAATGCCCGAGCCTCTCAACATCGGGCCAGTAAAGCCCAACTGCATCGCGCGCTCTGGCGATACAATACCGATATCCACCGTTCTTTGCTTCCAGATTCGGTTATCGGTCAACAGGGTTTCATATTCGTCAACATACCCTGGAAAGCGCTCTGTAAAAGCTTCAATAAAGTCCAGCAACGAACCTTCGCGTGTTTCGTTCAGCTGGTCTAATTTTTTGCCGGAATGCCATTCGGATTCCTCGTATTTCGCCATGGTATCCGGCAAATCACGATAGACGCCACCTGGGCGATAATAAGTGGCGTGCATCCGCGCACCGGAAACGGCTTCATAACAATCCATTAAGTCTTCGCGTTCTCGGAAAGCGTACAAAAAGACCGTCATGGCGCCGATATCCAGAGCATGCGCTCCCAGCCACATCAAGTGATTCAAAATACGGGTAATTTCATCGAACATCACGCGAATGTACTGCGCGCGTTCCGGCACGTCCAAGTCGAGCATTTTTTCAATCGCCATGACATAGGCGTGCTCGTTCGACATCATGGAAACGTAATCCAGACGATCCATATAACCGATGGAGTGGTTATAAGGTTTATACTCCGCCAATTTTTCCGTTCCACGGTGCAGCAGCCCAATATGCGGATCAGAGCGGACAATCGTTTCGCCGTCCAACTCCAAAACCAAACGCAACACGCCGTGTGCAGATGGATGCTGAGGACCGAAGTTAAGGGTATAGTTACGAATTTCAGACATAATTAGCTCTACTTATCCATTAGGTTCGGCATCATTACGAATCACGCGCGGTACATTCACGCGGTTCTCAATCGTAACAGGCTCATAAACAACTCGTGCTTTCTCAGCGTCGTAGCGCATTTCAACATGCCCCGTCAACGGGAAATCTTTACGCAACGGATGCCCCACGAAACCGTAATCGGTCAAAATACGTCTCAAGTCCGGGTGACCGCTAAACAAAATCCCGAACAAATCAAACGCTTCACGTTCATACCAGTCGGCACAATTCCAGATCGAAACCACTGAATCCACGACCGGCATCTTCGAATCTTCCGGAAACACTTTCACTCTTAAGCGAAGGTTATGCTCAACAGACAATAAGTGATAGACGACGGCAAACCGTCTTGGCAAATCAACATTGTCATCGGACTCATCTTCTGCAAAATCAAAAACACCACGACTAAAGCCGGCTTTCGTCGCTTTGCGGGTTTCCCAAGTTACATCCCCATAGGCCAAGTAATCCACACCACAAATGTCGATCAATAACTCAAAACCCAAATCCGTTTTCAGCTTTTCAAATGCTTTGAGCGCCTGAGAAGGGGCCAGTTCAACCGTCAATTCATCCAAGGCGATTTCTGAAGCGACCACGGCATCCGCCAAGGCCGTTTGAACGTTTGTTTGTAAATCCAATACCGATTGTTTCATAAAACTTTCCCGTTCTGTTTCAGACTAGCGCGCAATCGTGTTCGTGCGTTTAATTTTATTTTGCAGCTGAATAATGCCGTATAACAAAGCTTCAGCCGTTGGAGGGCAGCCCGGCACATAAATATCTACCGGAACAATACGGTCACAACCACGCACAACGGAATAGGAATAATGATAGTACCCTCCGCCGTTAGCACAGGATCCCATCGAAATCACCCAACGCGGCTCGGCCATTTGGTCATAGACTTTACGCAAAGCTGGCGCCATTTTATTGACCAAGGTTCCCGCAACGATCATGACGTCCGATTGGCGAGGGCTTGGGCGAAAAATAATGCCAAAACGGTCCAAGTCGTAACGTGCCGCACCGGCATGCATCATCTCCACGGCACAGCAAGCCAAGCCAAACGTCATCGGCCATAAAGACCCCGTACGGGCCCAGTTAATGAGCTTATCTGCAGAAGTGGTGACTACCCCTTCCTTTAAAACGCCTTCTATTCCCATTCCAGCGCTCCTTTTTTCCATTCATAGATAAAGCCAACGACCAGCAACGACAGGAAAGCGGCCATGGCCATTAAGCCAAAGGTCCCCACCTCTTCCAGCGCGATCGCCCACGGAAACAGAAAAGCAATTTCCAAGTCAAAAATAATGAACAGAATCGCGACCAGATAAAAGCGGACATCGAATTTCATCCGAGAGTCTTCAAAGGCTTCGAAGCCACACTCATAAGGCGACAGTTTTTCTGGATCGGGCTTTCTAGGGCCTAAAATATAGCCCATTACAATAGGCCCGACACCAAACAGAATGCCCAATACGACAAAAACGAGAATGGGTAAATAATTTTCTAGCATAGGTTTTAAGCCCCTCTAGTTCAAAATGCACCGCTACATTTTGATTTCCGCTGATGAATTCAGCTTGTATCGTTATTAGCGCATCCTGCGCTCGTTAATCATGGTGCCGATGGCCGGACTTGAACCGGCACGGCTTACGCCACTACCCCCTCAAGATAGCGTGTCTACCAATTCCACCACATCGGCAAATTCTGTATCAGTTCGGTACGACCGGTTCTTCCGAAGACGTATCCGCTTTTTCTTCAACCACTGGCTTTTGCACAACACTTTGATAGCCCTTGGCCTGTTCGGAGCCCAAGTACGCCAAGGTTAAACTGGTGATAAAGAAAATCACCGCCACCACAGACGTCACCTTAAGCATGAAACTGTTCGAGCCGCTGCTGCCGAATACGGATTGAGACGAGCCGCCACCGAAGTTGGCACCGGCATCCGCGCCTTTCCCTTGCTGCAACAACACCAGCACGATTAACACAAACGCAATCACCAAGTGGATTGCCAAAATAATTTGAAACATATTACTGTTCTCCCGCCGCACGACAGATGGCGATGAAGTCATCGGCATTCAAAGAAGCTCCGCCGATCAAACCACCATCAATGTCCGGCTGACTGAATAATTCGGCGGCATTACCAGGCTTGACACTGCCACCGTACTGAATAATCACTTTTTCCGCGACCGCTGAATCTTTTGCCGCCAATTGTCCACGAATAAAGGCATGTACTTCTTGTGCCTGCCCAGACGAGGCCGTCTTCCCGGTTCCGATCGCCCAAACCGGCTCATAAGCGATCACGACATTCGCAAAAGCCGCAATGCCAACTTCATCAATCACGGCATTTAATTGCGTTGAAATCACGGTTTCCAACTGACCGGACTCACGCTCTTCAAGCGTTTCACCCACGCACAGAATCGGCGTCAAGCCCATGCCTAAAGCCGTTTTAACCTTTCGGGCAATCTCAGCGTCGGTTTCACCATAAATGGCACGACGTTCAGAATGTCCTAAGATGACATATTCGCAATCCAAATCCTTCAACATGGCGGCCGACGTTTCGCCGGTAAACGCACCACTAACGGGTTCCTCTGCAATATTTTGACCGCCAACGGCAATATTGCTTGCCACTAAGCAATTTTTTGTATAGTCTAAATACACCGCAGGTGGACAAACGGCGACCGATACATTCCCGACTGAATCTGCCTGGGCGTTCAAACCGGTCACAAGTGTTTTGATTGAGGCCTTATCCCCGTGCATTTTCCAATTACCAGCAACGAATAACTGTCTCATCCCGTTTAGTCTCCGACACAAAATTCCGCCTATATTAGCGGTTTCTTTTTCAAAAAACAATCTTGACAATCTTAACAAAATTCTGTTTCAACAACCTTTACCAGGCCTGAAACTTCGCTTTCCACCAAGGTCAGATCTTCACCTTCGACCATCACTCGAATCAAAGGTTCTGTACCGGATGCGCGTATCAAAACCCGCCCCTTTCCGGCCATTCTTTTTTCCGATGCTTCCACAGCCGAATTCAGCGCTTCATTAGCACTAATATCTGCAAAACCATCCACTCGTACATTCTTCAATACCTGCGGATACTTTTTCATTCCACGCTTCAAATCCTCCAGTTTCTGACCGGACTCAACCAAAATAGCCACCACTTGAAGTGCGGCCACGATACCGTCACCCGTCGACGTTTTATTCAAACACAATACATGACCGGAGGGCTCTGCCCCTAAAGACCAGCCTTTTTCAACCAGAGCGGACATCACATATCGATCGCCCACCGCGGTTCGCAGCAACTCGATTCCCTTATCCTTCAAGGCGTTTTCCAGTCCTAAGTTGGTCATTAAAGTACCCGCCACACCTTTGACCGGAAACTTGGAGCCTGTGGCCAGGATGTAAAGAATCTCATCCCCATCCACGACATCGCCACTTCCATCGACCATCATCACCCGATCACCGTCACCATCGAAAGCGATACCAAAATCGGCTTTCTCCAGCACGACCCGAGCCTGAAGCTGCTCCAAGTCCGTCGCGCCGCAGTCGTCATTGATATTGATGCCATCCGGCTGCGTGCCAATCGCCACCACCTCTGCACCCAACTCACGGAAAACCGACGGTGCAATGTGATAGGTCGCGCCATTGGCACAATCCAAAACAATCTTGTAACCGTCAAGCTTCTGAGAACTGTCATAAGTACTCTTACAAAATTCAATATAGCGGCCGGCGGCATCATCAACGCGGCGAGCTCTTCCCAGCTCGGACGACGAACAGATCGTCAACTCCTCTTCAAACGCCGCTTCGACTCTCAATTCCATTTCATCAGAGATTTTCTTTCCCTTACCGGAAAAAAACTTGATGCCATTGTCATAATGCGGATTGTGCGACGCACTGATAACGATACCGGCATCGGCATGGAAAGTCTGCGTCAAATATGCAATCGCCGGCGTCGGCATCGGCCCGAGCAATAGCACATCCACCCCGGCGGAAATAAACCCGGCTTCCAGTGCCGACTCGAACATATAACCGGAAATACGCGTATCCTTACCAATCATGACCTTGGTTCCGCCCTGCTCTTTAAGCACTTTACCTGTAGCCCATCCCAGCTTGAGAATCTGGTCCGGACGAATCAAACCTTTCCCGACCTGATTGCGAATACCATCCGTACCGAAATATTTCTTTGCCTTTGCCATCTATTTACTATCCAACCTTACTCAACCTTTACAACAATGCCATAGTCACTTTCAGCGCCTGAACCGTTTCGGCCACATCGTGCACCCGTAAAATTTTAGCGCCCTTCAAAGCCGCTAGTGACGCGGCGGCCACACTGCCGATGACACGTTCATCTACCGGCACATCGCCCAACAACTCCCCAATCATGCGTTTACGTGACACCCCGACAAGCAGTGGGTATTGTAATTCAGAAAACATCTCAAGTCGCTCAAACAGCTCAATATTATGCGTTAATGTTTTACCGAACCCAAAACCGGGATCCAAGGTAATCGCCTCCGGTTTAACACCCTGCTGCACACAAGCATCTGCTCGAGCCGCCAAATACTTGAAAACCTCGTTGAAAACACCGTTTTCATACACGGGGTTGGCCTGCATATTTTTCGGCGTACCTTTTTTATGCATCAGACACACCGCCACTCCGGAATCAGCGACCAACTCAACCGCGCCATCCGACTCCAAGGCATTGATGTCATTAATCATATCCACCGAAAGTGCAATCGACTCTTTCATGACCTGGGGCTTATAGGTATCGACGGAAACATAAGCATCACAATGGCTTTTAACCCATTCCATTACTGGTAAAACGCGGTCCAGCTCTTCTTGCAGCGATACTTCCGGCGCACCAGGCCTGGTCGATTCCCCACCAATATCAATCATATCCGCACCGGCCGCCACCATCGCATCCACCTGACGACGAACGGCATCTTTCGATACAAATCGTCCGCCATCCGAAAACGAATCCGGGGTTACATTCAAAATCCCCATTACCAGCGGTCTCTCCAAGCCGGAATCATGCAATTTTTCAATCAATGTCACGTGTTTTTGTCCCCATAAAAAAAACCCCGTAAAGGGGTTTTTCTAACCATTCCAAGTGGAATCAATGTAGTTTCGGCTCGCCGCCCTCAACGGAATCACCCGAAGACAAATCCGTTTTGGTGTCACCGGTCGGTGTTTCAGCTTCATCACTCAATACCGGTGTAGAAGAAGAATCGTCACCACCGGATCGCTCCTGCCAATCCTTCGGTTCACCCGGCTCTTTACCTTCCATCAGGTTTTTAATTTGATCCGAATCAATGGTTTCATATTGCATCAACGCATCCGCCATGGCATGCAACACATCGATTTTATCGGTCAAAATCTGCTCGGCACGCTGATAGTTGCGATCAATGAAATTACGAATCTCGACATCGATTTCCTTGGAGATTTCACCGGACACATTCGCGTTACGCGACGACCCCATCAAGGAACCATTATCCTCTTCTTCATACATCAAAGGCCCAAGCTTATCGGACAACCCCCACTTGGTGACCATGTTGCGAGCAATTTGCGTTGCGCGCATAATGTCATTACTTGCGCCGGTCGTGACCGCGTCGGCACCGAAAATCATCTCCTCGGCAATCCGCCCACCGTACAGACTCGACAACTGACTTTCCAACTTACGTTTGCTGTAACTGTAGGAGTCTTCTTCCGGCAGATACATGGTCACACCCAGTGCACGACCACGCGGCATGATACTGACCTTATAGACGGGATCATGCTCCGGCACCGAATAACCGACAATGGCGTGCCCAGCTTCATGATAAGCAGTGAGTTTCTTCTCCTCCTCACTCATCACCATGCTCTTACGCTCAACCCCCATCAGGATTTTGTCTTTGGCTTTTTCAAAATGCGCTTGCGTCACCAGACGGTCATTGTTACGAGCCGCAAACAAAGCGGCTTCATTGACCAGGTTTGCCAAATCCGCCCCGGAAAAGCCTGGTGTCCCTCGCGCAATCAACGCCGGCTTAACATCATCCGACAAGGGAACTTTACGCATATGCACTTTCAAAATCTGTTCACGGCCTCGCACATCCGGCAAGCCCACCGTTACCTGGCGGTCGAAACGACCAGGACGCAACAAGGCCGGATCCAACACATCCGCACGGTTGGTCGCAGCGATTACAATCACACCCTCACTGCCTTCGAAACCGTCCATCTCCACCAACATCTGGTTCAACGTCTGCTCACGTTCATCGTTTCCGCCGCCCATGCCGGCACCACGACTGCGCCCAACGGCGTCAATCTCGTCGATAAAGATGATACAAGGCGAGTGCGCCTTGGCTTGCTCAAACATATCCCGTACACGCGAGGCACCCACCCCGACAAACATTTCCACGAAATCGGAACCGGAAATACTGAAAAACGGCACCTTGGCTTCCCCGGCAATCGCTTTCGCCAGCAAAGTTTTACCTGTCCCCGGAGGTCCAACCATCAAGACACCACGCGGAATATTCCCACCGAGGTTCTGATATTTTTCCGGGTCACGCAGAAAGTCGACAATCTCACCAACTTCCTCTTTCGCTTCATCCGCTCCGGCCACGTCTTCCAAGGTCACTTTCACCTGATCGTCGGTCAACATGCGCGCTTTACTTTTCCCAAACGACATCGGGCCACCTTTACCGCCCAAGCCACCACTCATGGAGCGCATGAAGAAAATCCAAATGGCGATCAACAACAACATCGGGAACCAGGAAATGAAAATCTGCATCAACAAACTTTGCTTTTCCGGCGGACGCGCCGTTACCTTAACGTTATTATTCAGCAAATCACCCATCAAGCCGGCATCGCCCGGGTTATAGGTCGTAAAAGCTTTTCCGTCGGTGAAGACACCGTGAATCGTGCCTCCTTCAATCGAAACCTGACTGACAGAACCATCACGAACACGGTCGATAAAATCCGAGTACGCCAACTGGGAACTGCTTCCCATCAATTTTTGACCGCTGAAATGGTTAAAGATGGACAGCATCACCGTGGCCACCACTGTCCAAATCAAAATATTTTTCAACATATCATTTTTCATAATCCACCTTCGGAATCATTCGCTTTCGCTTTTTTTGACTGTTAGATAAGCGTCACTTTACCACAAAACGCTATAAATATTCTTTATAGATGCTTAAGCGCGCGATTGTTTTTTTACATCATGGTCATTGCTTTTAACCATCACCCGAATCCCTCAGGGTTTCTTGCCTCTGGCCAAAACGTATATCTCTTTGCTTCTGGGGCGGGACGCCTTAGGTTTTCGTGTCAATACCTTTTGGTACTGCTGCCGCAGGCGACTCAGTAATTGATCGTAACCTTCTCCCTGAAACACTTTCATCAACAAATCGCCATTCGGTTTCAGAACCTGCTCAGCCAAATCGACACACAATTCCACCAAATACATGGCGCGAGGAATATCAATGCCTTTATTACCGGTCATATTCGGCGCCATGTCAGACATCACCAAATCGACTTCCCGGCCGTCCAGCGCATCCAGTAATGCCTGGTAGACCTCATCTTCCTGAAAGTCACCCTGAATAAACGTCACCCCAGCAAAAGGTTCCACCGGAAGAATATCCAATGCAAACACCCGACCTTCTTCGCCAACCTTATGGGTCGTCCATTGTGACCAACCACCCGGCGCGGCTCCCAGATCGATGACCGTCATCCCCTTTCGGAACAATTGATCTTTTTCGTCGATTTCCTGTAGCTTATAAATCGCCCGTGAACGCCAACCCTCTTGTTTGGCTTTGTTCACATAGTAGTCGTCAAAATGTTCTTTCAGCCAGCCTGCGCTGGATTTACTTCTTGCCATCGTGTTTTATCACTTTTTCCGCTAGAATATCACTTTCGCCGACACGACCGAAGTCGTATCGGCCAAACACAACTTCGTTGCTGTTACCGTCAAGCGACACCCGTCGGACAAAGTGCCGACAAATGTCGATTTGATACTTCATAATAATATGTTTTGGAAATTCAATGCCACAGACCAAAAAACTTTCAAATAATCAAAAACGATTCTTACGAGGGATTGCACACGGACTGAACCCGGTCATCCTGATCGGAGCCAATGGTTTAACGGACAACTTGATGCAGGAACTGGAAACGACCTTATCGCATCACGAATTGTTAAAAATCAAAATGGCGTCAGCGGAAAGAGCCGACCGAAAAGACATCGTTGATTACATCCTGCAACAAACCGGAGCCGAACTGGTGCAATCCATCGGTAAAACCGTGGTGATTTTCCGTCAAAACGAAGACTCGGAATTACAACTCCCGAAATAATCTTCGCTCTCCGCCTGCTTTAACGGAAACCGTTAAAGCAACGCGTCCAAGCCTCGGCTTAAATCCGTCCGGATATCCTCAAAACTCTCCAATCCGACCGACACCCGCAATAGATTTTCAGTAATCCCGGCTTTCAACCGCTCTTCCGGTTCCACTCGACAATGTGTCGTGGTCGCCGGGTGAGTAATACTGGTTTTCACATCGCCGAGGTTCGCCGTGATGGAAATCATTTGCGTGGCGTCCACCACTTGCCAGGCAGCTTCACGCCCGCCAATCACTCGAAAAGACAAGAGACCACCCGGCCCTTTTTGCTGTTTTGCCACCAAATCATGCTGCGGGTGCGAAGCCAGGCCTGGGTAAAACACCGATTCCACCGCCGGGTGGGCCTGCAACCATTCCGCCAAGCGTTGCGCGCGTTCGCAATGGGCATCCATCCGTAATTTCAAGGTTTCCAAGCCTTTCAAAAACACCCAAGCATTAAACGGACTCATTGATGGCCCCGCGGTTCGAATCACGCCACGGATATGTTCTTCAATCAAGGTTTCGGAACCGACAACCGCCCCACCGATCATACGACCTTGCCCATCCAAAAACTTGGTCGCGGAATGCACCACCAAATCAGCGCCCATCGTCAAAGGGGTTTGTAACGCTGGTGTACAAAAGCAATTATCAACAATTAACAACGCATCATTGTCATGCGCCAAGTCCGCCAAAACCGTTAAATCAGCCACTTCCGTCAGCGGATTGGATGGCGTTTCCAAAAACAGGGCTTTCGTTTTCGGCGTGATGGCGCTCTGCCAGGCACTCAGCTCCGTCAAAGGTACATAAGTGATTTCGATGCCGAATTTTTTAAGATAGCGATCAAACAACGCCTTGGTGGTACCAAACACACTTCTCGACGATACGATGTGATCGCCAGACTCCAACAGTCCTAAAAACGTCGACAAAATCGCGGCCATTCCCGACGCGGTGCCGACACAGCTTTGCCCCTGCTCCAACGCCGCTAAACGTTTTTCAAACGCGCGCACCGTTGGATTGGTAAACCGCGAATACACATTGCCCGCTTCATTTCCGGCAAAACGGTCGGCCGCTTGCTGCGCCGAACGATACCGAAAGCTCGATGTCGGAAAAATCGCTTCGGAATTTTCCTGCTCCTGAGTCTGATCATAGCCATAACGGATGGCCAACGTCTCTAAATCGAAATCATCAGTCATCGGAAGCATCACCGTTGTAAATACCAACCGGTTCTCGACCAACCCGTTTTTGAGCGGACTGAGCGGAATCGTTACGGTTTTTATCCAGAGATTCCAAATATTCCGGTGTGATATCACCGGTCACATAGCAACCGCTAAAGCAGGACGTATCAAATTCTTTGATGGATTTATTGCCTTGCCAAACCGCTTCAATCAAATCGTCCAAATCCTGATAGAACAAACGGTCGGCACCAATATACTCAGCAATCTGTTCAATATCTCGACCGTTCGCCACCAATTCGGTGGCGCTTGGCATATCGATACCATACACATACGGATAACGAACCGCCGGTGCCGCCGAAGCGAAATACACCTTCTTGGCACCCGCTTCGCGCGCCATCTGCACGATTTCACCCGACGTCGTGCCGCGCACGATGGAGTCGTCCACCAATAGGATATTTTTGCCTTCGAACTCCAACGGCACTGCGTTCAACTTCTGGCGCACGGATTTCTTGCGTAAGGTTTGCCCCGGCATGATAAACGTCCGCCCGATATAACGGTTTTTGATAAACCCTTCTCGGTATGGTTTGCCCAACATGTCCGCTAATTGCAAGGCCGACGTCCGGCTCGTGTCCGGAATCGGCATCACCACATCAATGTCATTTTCCGGCCAATCACGCAAAATCTGCTCGGCCAACTTTTCCCCCATACGCAAACGCGACTTATAAACCGAAATATCATCGATCATCGAGTCGGGACGGGCAAAATACACAAATTCGAAAATACACGGGCTGTACTGTGGGTTGTCGGCACATTGCTTGAATTGAATGTTCCCCGATTCGCTGACAACAACCGCTTCACCCGGTTCCAAATCTTTCAACAGTTCAAAACCGGCGGCATCCAGCGCCACACTCTCGGACGCCACCATATAGTCGACACCTTCAGAAGTCTGGCGTTGTCCAACAACAATCGGGCGCAAGGCAAACGGGTCACGAAAACCGAACATGCCGACACTCGGAATCACACCCACCGCGGCATAACCGCCACGCGCCCGTTTATGCACTCGAGAAATGGCACTGAAAATATCTTCCGCATCGACAAACAGTTTTTTCTGCTGCATCAACTCATGGGCGAATACATTCAGCAACACTTCGGAATCGGAATTGGTGTTTAGGTGACGTAAATCTTGTTCGTAAAGCTCTTTGCCTAACTGATCGGCATTGGTCAAATTACCGTTGTGCCCCATCGCAATACCGTAAGGCGAGTTAACGTAAAACGGTTGCGCCTCTGCGCCGGAAGAACTGCCCGCCGTCGGATAACGCACATGCCCGATTCCCATATTGCCATGCAAATCACGCATATGACGAGTGCGGAACACATCTTTCACCAAACCGTTATCCTTACGTTGGTACAAACGACCTTCCTGACACGTGACAATGCCTGCCGCGTCCTGTCCACGATGCTGCAACACCGTCAAGGCATCATAGATTTCTTGGTTAACAGGTGTGTTTGATACGATTCCGACGATCCCGCACATGGTGAGTTTTCTCCGATTATATAGCCCAGTTCGACACGCTTAAACGGCTAGGGCGTCCGTTTAAATTTAACCAGTTGCGACTGTATTCTTAACAGTCTGTCCAAACGTTTTTGATCTTTTTCCGCCAGTGCTTTCGAGGTATAAGGCCCCACTCTGACCGAATAATAATTACTCTTTGGAAAATACTTTATAAAGGCTTCATAGTCGTATTTCAACCGACCCTGAAGCGTTTCCGCCATCTCTTTTTTACGATAGGCCACCAAGCGAATAATCCATTCCGAATCACCTTCGGAAGCCGCAGCCGTCGCAGGTTCTTCTTTGGCCGGCGCCGCTTCAACCGGCGCTTTATCCACCGCTACCGTCTCATCAGCGGCTTCTGACTTTGTTTTGGTCGTTGCTTCGGAAATCGTTTGCTTCGGCTCGGAAGACTTCGAGTCCGATGCCGTCGAGCGGTCATGCCCCGGCAATAAAAACGGCTTTTCCACTAAAATGGTTTTCGAGTCGGATGCATCGGCATCCGTTTGTGCGGTCGGATCGAAATTCACCGGATTGCTGTACCAGATCGGCACGATAATCACCAATAATCCCAGCCACACAAACGCGCCGGTCAAGCGATATTTGGACACTTGAAAGTCGGAAAGTTCCTGATTGTCGATTGGATCAGTCATGGTTCAAACAGGCCAAAGCTTGTGAAACGGTGAAAAAAGATCCCCAAACCAACATGCGCTCCCAAGGTTCGTCATGATGCGCGGCGACCGCTTCCGAAATATCCGAGTATTCTACTATATTATTGGCTGAAACGCCCGCCCGAAGCAAAAGCGCTTTCAGGTTTTCCAGCGACATGGCCCGAGGAACCGCCAGGTCGGCAATCGCCCATTTCTTCACATACGGCGCCACGGCCTGAACCATCGGCAAAGCGTCTTTATCGGCCAATACCGAGAAAATCGCCACATCCATGATCGGTTGAGTATCAAGAAAACGGGCCAATTCCATCGCAGCTTGGGGATTGTGCGCCACATCCACCAACCAGTGTTGTGCCCCCCGCTCAATGGATTGCAACCGTCCGGCATGCGTGACGGTTTCCAACCCCATATGCATAGCGGCTTCCGACACCGGCAAACGCGCTTGTAACTGTTCAATCAACGCCAACACTCCGGCGGCATTTTGCAATTGAAAGCGGCCCTTCAATGCCGGCATCGGCAGTCCATCCCGAACCGATCCTTCCGACCCAAACGACCAGGCCTGGTCGTTTTCAACATAACCAAAGTCCCGCCCCAGTAACTGCAACGGCACTTGATACTGCTCCGCATAATACAACAAGGTCGTCGGTGCATCCGCATCGGAACACACGCTGGGGCGTCCCGAACGCATGATACCCGCCTTCTCAACGGCAATCTGACTGCGATCCGATCCCAGCCAATCCTGGTGATCGACATCAATCGCCGTAATCAAACTGGCATCGGCATCCACCAAATTGACCGCGTCCAAACGCCCGCCAAGACCGACTTCCAGAATCACCACATCCAACGAGTGTTTCGCAAACAACCAAAGCGCCGCCAAGGTTGAAAATTCGAAATACGTCAGTTTGACTTGCCCGCGAGCGGCTTCAATGGCACAGAAAGCGTCGACAATTTGCTGGTCGGTCGCTTCATGACCGGCCAAAAGAATACGTTCGTTAAAACGCAAGAGATGAGGCGAGGTAAACACGCCGGTTCGAAACCCGGCCGCTTGATAAATGGCGTTCAGCATCGCCACACTGGACCCTTTGCCGTTGGTCCCCGCCACGGAAATGACCGTCGGCGCCATAGGGAGCAACCCCATGATTTCAGCAACGGATTTCACGCGTTCGATACCGAGATCGATTTCCTCGGCATGCAAGGACACCAGCCAATCAATCCAAGCTTGCAGACTGGAGTGGGATGTCGGTTTCACGGCTTCAGGAATGCATCAGGCCGGCTTTTTCAAAAGCATACGGCAGACGGAAGCCAATTCGGCACTCAATTGATGACGGTGAATAATCATGTCAATAGCGCCGTGCTCCAGCAGGAATTCACTGCGCTGAAAGCCTTCCGGCAGTTTTTCGCGCACCGTTTGCTCGATGACGCGTGGTCCGGCAAAACCGATCAGGGCTTTTGGTTCGGCGACATTCAGGTCACCCAACATCGCAAAACTGGCGGAGACGCCCCCCATAGTCGGGTCCGTCAAAACGGAAATAAACGGTAAATTCTGATCACGCAACTTGCCTAACGCCGCACTGGTCTTGGCCATTTGCATCAACGAAAACAAGGCTTCCTGCATGCGCGCGCCGCCACTGGCGGAGAACACAATCAACGGGCAACGGCGCTCAATGGCTTCATTCACAGCGCGCACGAATTTTTCGCCCATCACCGATCCCATGGAACCGCCCATGAACTTAAATTCAAACGCTCCGGCCACGACTTCCAGGCCTTGAATTTCGCCCACCATGGTCACAAAAGAATCTTTCTCGCCGGTGGCTTTTTGCGCTTGCGCAATACGGGACTTGTAAGGCTTCAGGTCCTTGAATTTCAAGGCATCGACTGGCGAAATGTTCGCCGAAATTTCAACCGCCGTTCCATCGTCCAAGAAGGATTCCAAACGATCACGCCCACCCAAGCGCATATGGTGATCACACTTCGGGCAAACCTCCTGGTTACGTTTCACTTCGGCACGATACAAGGTGCTTTCGCATTTCGGGCACTTGGTCCACAGCCCTTCCGGAACGTTTTTCTTGCGTTCCGCCACTTGCTTGATACTCGGTAAAATCTTTTCAAACCAACTCATGATGTTCTCCAAACGGCCATTAATCCGTAACGGCCTGTTGCATATCTTATCTGTCTATTTAAGGCGCTATTCGCTGTCCGCTTTATTGATCGCCTGTTTGAATTCGCGCATTTTATCACTCAATACCTGCTCAATCACAGATAATTGCTGATCGGCATTCTGTTCAACCAAACTCACCAGAGCCGAACCGACAATAATGGCATCGCCCAGTTTCGCCATCTGATAAGCGGTGTCGCCATCGCGAATCCCGAAACCGATGGCCACCGGCATGGCCGTTTTCTGGCGCAAATGCCCAACATGCTGCGCCACATCCGATGCATCCAACGCTTTGGAACCGGTCACGCCTTTTAACGACACGTAATAAACAAAACCGCTACCCATATCATTGACGGCTTTCAAACGACCGTCCGGCGTCGTTGGCGACACCAGGAAGATGCGGTTTAAGGTTTCATCCTGTAAAGCGCTCAAATAACCATTGGTTTCTTCCGGCGGCATATCCACCGTCAAAACACCGTCCACACCGGCTTCTTTGGCATGTTTCGCAAAGGTTTCCACGCCCATGGCTTCAATCGGATTCAAATACCCCATCAAAATAATCGGGGTCTTGGCATCGGTTTTTCGGAACTCCGTCACATAACGAAAAACATCTTTCATGCTGACATGATAGGCCAGCGCGCGTTCCACGGCTTTTTGAATGACCGGACCATCCGCCATCGGATCGGAAAACGGCACACCCAGCTCCAACATATCGGCGCCCTGTTCGACCAGCGAATGCATTAATGAAACGGTCATATCCGGATGCGGATCACCCGCGGTGATGTAAGGGATTAAAGCGGTCTTGCCTTGTTCTTTCAAAGCCGCCAGCGTTGCATCAATTCGATTCATTTTAAAACTCAAACCCCTCTATCTTCGCGATGGTATTCATATCTTTATCACCACGGCCGGACAAATTCACGACAATGGTCTGATCCGGTCGCATGGTCGGCGCCAACTTGGTGGCATACGCCAAGGCATGGCTCGATTCCAACGCCGGAATAATACCCTCATAACGCGTCAAATCGCGAAAACCTTGCAGGGCTTCATCGTCGTTAATCGCGACATAGTCCACTCGCCCAATGTCTTTTAACCAAGAGTGCTCCGGCCCGACACCCGGATAATCCAGACCAGCGGAAATGGAGTGCGTTCCCATGATCTGCCCATTTTCGTCTTCCATCAAATAGGTACGGTTACCATGCAACACACCTGGCTTGCCTTTGCACAATGGAGCGGCATGCTCGTTGGTTTCCAAGCCATGACCACCTGCTTCGACACCGTAAATCGAGACCGATTCGTCCGGTAAAAAATCATAAAACAACCCGATGGCATTAGAGCCGCCGCCCACGCAGGCGATCAAAGCATCCGGCAAACGCCCTTCTTTTTCCAAGTGCTGCTGCTTGGCTTCACGCCCGATGATGGCTTGAAAATCACGCACCATTGCCGGATACGGATGTGGGCCGGCCACGGTGCCGATAATGTAAAACGTATCGTCCACATTGGTCACCCAATCACGCATGGCCTCGTTCAAGGCATCCTTCAAAGTGCGGGTACCGGATTCTACCGCCACCACTTCGGCGCCCAGCATTTTCATGCGGGCCACGTTGGGCGCTTGACGCACCACATCATCCGCGCCCATATACACCACACACTCCAAGCCCAGGCGTGCCGCGACAGTCGCACTCGCCACGCCATGCTGCCCGGCACCGGTCTCGGCGATGATGCGCGTTTTTCCAAGACGCTTCGCCAATAAGGCCTGTCCAATGGTGTTATTAATCTTATGCGCACCGGTATGATTCAAGTCTTCGCGCTTCAGGTAGATTTTCGCGCCGCCCAAAGATTCGGTCCATCGCTCGGCGAAATAAAGCGGACTCGGGCGCCCGACATAGTCTTGAAAGTCTTTGGTCAACTCGGCCAAAAATTCCGGGTCGTTTTTCAGACTTTCATACTGTTTATTCAAATCCTCCAACGCTGCCATCAGGGTTTCCGGCGCAAAGATGCCGCCATAGATACCGAAATGTCCTTTTGAATCAGGATATTGCGAATAATCAACACTCATTCTTGAACTCACTTTTCATCTCAATTTTAGGTTCGTGCGGATGCGTTGACCGCTTCCACAAACGCTTGAATCTGTGCCACCGACTTTTTGCCCGGTTCAGCCTCCACTCCGCCGCTGACGTCCACGGCCCAAGGTTGAACAGTTTGAACCGCCTGCCCGACGTTCTCCGCCGTCAATCCACCGGCCAGGATAATCGGCAAACAGGTGTCCTCTCGCTTCGAGGGCGCAACCCAATCCCAGTTAAAGGCCTCGCCGGTACCGCCCGGCACGCCTTTCACATAGGTGTCGAGCAGCAATGCCTGAGCCGACGCATAGTGCTGCGATAAGTCGGCTAGATTTGTACCCGGCTGCATACGCACCGCTTTAATGTACGGCCGCTCAAACTGCTCGCAAAACTCGACGGATTCATCGCCATGAAACTGCAGTAAATCGATTTTCAAACGCTGAATCACGGTTTTCACCAGGCCTGGCTCAGGGTTGACGAACAATGCCGTCGTGGTCACAAAGGCCGGCAGAACATCGATAATCGACCAGGCCTGGTCGATTTCAATATGACGCGGACTGGGTGGGTAAAACACAAATCCCAAGGCGTCGGCTCCGGCTTCCGCCGCCGCCAATGCATCCTCAGACCGCGTCATGCCACAAATTTTAATGCGTGTTCGCATCACGTCATCCTTGCCATAACAGCTCGTTCAACTCAACCACCGGAAGCTCAAAAGCTTCTGGATAAAAGGCATTCACGAAGTAAAGTCCATCCGCCGGCGCCGTCATCCCCGCCTGGGTACGATCCTGCTTCGCCAGTAAATCCGTTACCCAAGTCACCGATTTTTCCCCGCGACCGACCTCCAACAAGGTACCGACGATATTACGCACCATGTGGTGTAAAAACGCATTGGCGCGGATATCGACAAACACGAAGTCGCCGCGACGCGACGCCTCAATCCACTGTACTTCCCGACGTGCATGCGCCGCTTGACACCCTGCTGCCCGGAAAGAGGAAAAATCGCGCTCGCCGATGAGTGCCTGTGCCGCCTGATGCATTTTCTGTTCATCCAGCGGCCAGCTTTCCCAGGTCACACGATGCGCCAAAATGGCCGAATGCACGGAACGATTGAAAATCACATAACGGTATTGGCGTGCCACCGCCGAGAAGCGAGCATGAAAATCGTCCGTCATGGGCTTGGCCCACACCACCCGAATATCACGCGGGAGCTTGGTATTCACGCCTTGCACCCAGGCTTTATCAGGACGTTCGGCCGAGGTCACAAAATGCGCAACCTGACCAATGGCATGCACACCGGTATCGGTTCGACCGGCGCAATTCAACTCGATGGGTTCATTGGCAATTTCCGATAACGCACTTTCCAAGTGCTGCTGCACCGACTCACAATGACGTTGTCGCTGCCAGCCGCAATAGGCCGTGCCTTGATACTCAATACCAATTGCCAGTAACGCCATTGGAGATTAAATGTGATCCTTAATCAGCAGTTCGGCGATTTGAACCGTGTTGGTTGCCGCGCCCTTACGGACGTTGTCGGCGACGACCCACAAATCCAGGCCTTTTTCGCAGGAAATGTCTTCACGCACACGCCCGACGTAAACCGGGTTGGTATCCGCTGCATCGGTCACCGCCGTCGGATAACCACCATCCTGGTGTTCATCAATCAACACGATGCCGTCGGCCGCTTTCAATACTTCCTTGGCTTTTTCTGCGGTGATTTTTTCTTTGGTCTCGATGTGAACCGCTTCACTGTGACCGTAGAAAACCGGTACACGTACGGCCGTCGGATTCACCAGAATGCTATCGTCACCCATGATTTTTTGAGTTTCCCACACCATTTTCATTTCTTCTTTGGTGTAACCATTTTCTTGGAAAACATCAATTTGCGGAATACAGTTAAAGGCGATTTGCTTCGGATACACCGTGGCTTCCACCGGTTTCAGATTCAACAGGTTCGCCGTTTGTGTCGCCAACTCATCAATCGCCTCTTTGCCGGAACCGGACACCGCTTGATAGGTGGCCACGTTGATGCGCGTAATGCCCACCGCATCATGAATCGGCTTCAACGCCACCAGCATCTGGATGGTTGAACAGTTCGGATTGGCAATAATACCGCGCGTTTTATAACCCGCTACGGCATCCGGATTCACTTCCGGCACCACCAATGGAATATCGTCGTCATAACGGAACTCGGACGTGTTATCCACCACCACGCAACCGGCCGCCGCCGCTTTCGGCGCGTACTCGCGGGACACGCTGGCTCCCGGTGAAAACAGGCCAATCTGAACTTTAGAGAAATCGAATGTCGCCAGATCCTGAATTTCGACCCAACCGCCATTGAATTCCAGTTTTTTACCCGCCGAACGGCTACTCGCCAACGGATAAAGGTTCCGAACAGGGAAGTTGCGTTCTTCCAACACTTTCAAAATGGTTTCGCCAACCGCACCGGTGGCCCCCACGACCGCAACATCATACTGCTTTGACATACTTCTCCCTTCTTTGCTGTTTATTTCGTTGAAACGGCTTCTGCATCCGTTGCTTTGATATCGTCCGTAATGGCGTTTTTACTTTTTATCATCTCCACTACGGATTTCGCTTGGTTTTCCAATTTGGTTTTTTCATCTTCCGGGAAGCTGACAATCAACCCGCCCTCGGTCAATTCACGGCTTTCACCAATGAATTTCCCGCCGGATTCAATCATCATCTCGCCGCAGACCACTTCACCGAGCATCTTCCCGCTGGACAGAATATCAATGCTCTCACAAGCCACTTTCCCTTCCAGCGTGCCACTCACCACAATGGTCTTGGCTTTCACCAATCCGGTGACAATGCCTTTGTCACCGATGGACACATCGTAATCGGTTTCAATGATCCCATCGATATGCCCGTCTATATGTAAGGCACCACCCAGGTCTTTAATCTCACCGCTTATTTTACATCCCGCAGCAATAATTGTTTTTCCACCTGCTGGACGCGATCCTGAACCATTTGACTTAAAGATCCCCATGGTACACCTTTTACCTTTTTAAATATTTCATCGTAATCTTTTAAATCCCAGTTGATGAACGGAACGGGATTCAGCTTACGCTGCACAAAACTGACCTCATAATGCAAATGAGGCCCTGAAGACAAACCGGATGAACCGATTTCACCAATCAACTCACCCTTTTTCACCACCTGACCGGTTTTAACCAACAATTTACTCATGTGACCGTAAAGCGTTTTAAACCCGTAGTCATGCGAGATAATGATTAAACGACCATAACCGCTTTGTTTATGGTAGCCGGCGTATTCAATGACACCACTGGCTGTCGCGATGACGCCGTCACCTCGCTTGCCGCGATAATCGATGCCACGGTGGAATTCACGCGTCCCTTTGACCGGGTGCGTCCGCCAGCCGAAACTACTGCTGACGCCTTTGTAGTCTTTTACCGGACGGCCATTCGGAATATCTTCCAACATCACCTGCTTTTCCAACGTGGTGAGTTGAACAATCTTGACCCGATCGGTCACCAACGCATCTTCATCCGGTTTGACGCCAATCAAGTCTTCCAGGCCCTTCAGCGTCTGGTCCAGAAACTGAATCTGCTTGGTCCGGTTATCCAACTGCGTTTGCAGTTTTTTCTTTTCGGTTTCCAACGACAGGTAAGCACTTTTGCTTTTTTCCAGCACGGTGCGATATTCCTGCTCGGCGTTTTCCCGCTTGTCCTCAATATCGACAATTTCCTGGTTCAGCCACCAGATGACGGCCGCCGATCCGGCCAACAACAAAAAGATGAACAACACCACGAATAAGGCGATTTTTCGCATGAACTGCTTAAACGAAAAATGGCGGGAACCGTGTACATCGCTGATGGTGATTGTAAAATGATTCTTCATCTTAAACGGGAGGCTTCCTGTTCATCTCAAAAGGCGTTTTGTGCAGTTTACACGTTTACACGAAAAATGCACGAATCGTTCGTCGCTTTTACAGTGCCGCGACGACCGCATCCCCCATTTCCGAAGTCGAGACTTTCGTCAAGCCTTCCGACCAGATATCACCGGTTCTCAAGCCTTGATCCAAGACCTTGCTGACCGCGTTTTCAATTTTTAAGGCCAAATCTTCATGCCCCAGACTGTAACGCAACATCATCGCCGCCGACAGGATGGTCGCCAATGGATTGGCGATATTCTGCCCGGCGATGTCCGGAGCGGAACCGTGACTTGGTTCATACATCCCTTTATTGTTGGCATCCAATGACGCCGACGCCAACATGCCGATGGAACCGGTCAACATAGACGCTTCATCCGACAAGATATCGCCGAACATATTACCGGTCACCATGACGTCGAATTGCTTCGGATTCAACACCAACTGCATGGCGGCGTTATCGACATACATATGCTGAACCGATACTTCCGGATAATCCTTGGCGACTTCATCGATGATTTCACGCCACATTTCCGTCACTTCCAACACATTGGCCTTATCGACAGAACACAACTTTTTGTTACGCTTCATCGCCGCATCGAAGGCCACGCGCGCAATACGTTTGATTTCGGACTCGGAATACACATAGGTGTTGTAACCTTGGCGTTCGCCGTTTTCCAAAGTACGGATACCGCGTGGCTGGCCGAAGTAAATCCCACCGGTCAATTCACGCACAATCAAAATATCCAGCCCGGCCACGACCTCCGGCTTCAGCGTGGACGCATCCGCCAATTGCGGGAACAAATATGCAGGTCTCAAGTTGGCAAACAACTCCAAATTGGAGCGTAGAGACAACAACCCTTTTTCCGGGCGAACCGAAATATCCAACGACTCCCACTGATACCCGCCAACAGCGCCCAGCAAAATCGCATCGGACTGTTTGGCTTTTTCCAAGGTTTCATCCGCCAGCGGTACACCGTGTACATCGTAAGCCGCACCCCCGACCAAGTCGTGAGTCATCTTGATGTCCAGGCCATCGCTTTTTTGCAAGGCTTCCAGCACTTTCACCGCTTCGGCGGTAATTTCCGGCCCAATGCCGTCCCCAGGTAAAATCAGTACTTCTTTTGTCATTTACAGTGTCTCTACAGTGTCTTTTATTAAATTACTTATTCAATGAGTCAATGAGCCGCAAATCAAAACAGCCAAGGCGAGGTCGCCTTATGCTTGGTTTCAAAGGTTTTGATTTCATCTTCATGCTGCAAGGTCAAACCGATATCATCCAACCCGTTCAACAAACAATGTTTACGGAAGGCATCCACCTCAAACCCGATTGCCTCACCGTTCGGCTTGATGATTTGCTGGTTTTCCAAATCGATGGTCAGCTCATAACCTTCCTGCGCGAAAATTTCTTTAAACAAACCGTCCACCGTCTGCTCGTCCAGCACGATTGGCAAGATTCCGTTTTTAAAACTGTTATTAAAGAAAATATCGGCAAAACTCGGCGCGATGATAACGTCGAAACCGTAGTCTTTCAAAGCCCATGGCGCGTGTTCGCGACTGGAACCACAGCCGAAGTTTTCACGCGCAATCAAAATTTGCGCACCCTGATAACGCGGCTGGTTCAACACAAAGTCTTTGCGTAACGGACGTTTGGAATTATCTCGTCCCGGCTCGCCGACGTCTTCGTAACGCCACTCATCAAACAAGTTCGGTCCGAAACCAGTGCGTTTAATGGATTTCAGAAACTGCTTGGGGATAATCGCATCGGTATCCACATTGGCACGATCCATTGGCGCCACGATGGCGGTAAATTTCGTAAACTTTTCCATCTTGTCTCCTTAAACCGCTTCTTTCATCATGTCACGTACGTCCACAAAATGCCCGGCCACCGCTGCGGCAGCGGCCATTTGCGGACTGACCAAATGCGTGCGCCCGCCAGCGCCCTGACGCCCTTCGAAGTTACGGTTCGACGTGGAGGCACAGTGCTTACCGCTCGGCAGTTTATCGGCGTTCATCGCCAAACACATTGAGCAGCCCGGGTTACGCCACTCGAAACCGGCCTCGATGAAAATCTTATCCAACCCTTCGGCTTCGGCTTGTTGTTTGACCAGACCGGACCCCGGCACCACGATCGCTTGCTCAACCGAAGCGGCTACTTTACGGCCTTTCAACACCGCCGCCGCTTCACGAAAATCCTCGATGCGCGAGTTGGTACAGGAACCGATGAAGACATAATCCACCGGAATATCGGTAATCGCCATATCGGCTTCCAGACCCATGTATTCCAACGCGCGGCGAATGCCGCTGGCTTTGACTTCGTCGGACTCGTTGGCTGGATTCGGCACTTTGCCATTGACGTCCAAGACCATTTCCGGCGACGTTCCCCAAGACACTTGTGGTTCGATGCTGGCACCGTCGATTTCCACCACCTTATCGAACACGGCATCATCGTCGGATTTCAAATCTTGCCAGGCCTGAACGGCCATTTCCCACTGGTCGTCTTTCGGTGCCATCGGGCGGCCTTTTACATATTCGATGGTCTTATCATCCACCGCCACCAAACCAACACGCGCACCGGCTTCAATCGCCATGTTACACACGGTCATACGCCCTTCGATCGACATATCCCGGAACACCTGTCCGCCGAATTCGATAGCATGACCGTTGCCGCCGGCGGTACCGATTTTGCCGATAATCGCCAAGACCACATCTTTCGGTGTGACCCCCGGCTGCAATTGACCGTCCACCTTGATCAACATGTTTTTCATTTTCTTTTGAATCAAGCATTGCGTGGCCAGCACGTGCTCCACTTCCGATGTCCCCACACCATGTGCCAAAGCACCTAAAGCTCCGTGCGTCGCCGTATGAGAGTCACCGCACACCAACGTGATGCCCGGCAAAGTCATCCCTTCTTCCGGCCCGACTACGTGCACGATGCCCTGGCGAATGTCGCCGATACCGAATTCGGTAATCCCGAAATGTTTGGTATTGGCATCCAATGTCTGTACCTGAATCCGCGAAATCGGATCGGCGATGTCGTCCACCGTTTTATACGGCGTGGTCGGCACGTTATGATCCGGCGTCGCCAAGTTGGCGTTGACGCGCCAAGGTTTACGATTGGCGAGACGCAGGCCCTCAAACGCTTGAGGCGAAGTCACTTCATGCAACAACTGACGGTCAATGTAAATCAACGCCGTCCCGTCTTCTTCCTGACGGACGACATGGCTGTCCCACAATTTATCGTATAAGGTCTTGGCAGACATTGGTATAATCTCTCTCCTAAAAATATGTGACGTGAAATGCTCTGATGAAACCGGCGTTTAAACGCTCTGAAAAGTCATTTCAACCGACGCATAAACCCTATTCTGTTTTAATTCAACGTAATTGATACGAATCAAGGTCAACAATAAGGTCTAAAAAATAGCTAATCATTATAGCATTTTCAAACCCTTTCATTGTAAAAAATAGCATCCAACCGCATCGAGAAACAACCGGGAAACACGCCATGGGCTACCGCATCAAAGAAGCATTTTATTCACTGCAAGGAGAAGGGTTTCATTCCGGCCGCCCGGCCATTTTCTGCCGTTTCAGCAACTGCAACCTCTGGACCGGGCGAGAAGCGGATCGAGCGCAAGCCGTTTGCCAGTTTTGCGATACCGACTTTCTCGGCACCGACGGCCAAAACGGCGGGCAATTTAAAACCGCTGACGACCTGGCCGAACATCTATTGACCCTCTGGCCGAAAACCAACCCCACCGACAAGGAACCGGCTCACGCTCACCCCCATCCGTTTGTGGTTTTGACCGGCGGAGAGCCGCTGTTACAGGTCGACCAAACGCTGGTGGATTCGTTTCACGAGCATGGTTTTGAAATTGCAATTGAAACCAACGGCACACAAAAGGCACCGCAGGGCATCGATTGGGTTTGCGTCAGCCCCAAGGCCAATGCGCCATTGATTTTGGATGAGGGGAATGAATTGAAACTGGTGTACCCGCAGGCAGATTGTCCACCGGAAAAAGTCGCCGGTTTGCCGTTTGACCATTTCTATCTGCAGGCCATGGACGATGCCGACCCAACGATTCAGGCCCGAAACCTCAAAGCCACTCTGGACTATTGTCTGGCGCACCCGCAATGGAAACTCAGTTTACAGACCCATAAGATTCTGGGCGTTGACTGAGTTGCGCCGCCGCCTCGTCCGCCAAACGTTGCTTTAATTGCAGTGCCACTTGGTTACGATAATGAAACGGCACCTTCTGATTCACCAGCAAGGCAAACGGTGACCAGGCCTGGTCGTTTTTGATGTAACCCGCCAAAGCACTGACCCCGATTAAGGTACCGGTTTTGGCATACACATCCGGTTCCACTTCCGGCAACAGGTCTTTCCAAGGGCGGAAACGCTCCAGCACGTCCACCAATTGCCGCGCACTCAACCGATTTTCACGCGACAAACCGGCACCGTCTTCCAAATAAAAATCCCGCCAACCGAAACGGCGCTTTAAACGACTGTTCAGCAACTGCTTCACCTTATCCGCCGTGGCCGGTTCGCCATAGGCGTCCGCCGCCAGCTTCAGCGCGAGTTGATTGGCGATAAAATTGGTCGAATAACGCATCATCGGCGCCACCATTTCCCCCAGCGTCAAGGAGTTCAGGTGGCGATAACTCAATAGCTCGCGCAGTCCCGAGCCTTTGGCTTCAACCATCGGATGCCATTCAATATCATCCGCCACCGTCACACCCTGTCGTTTCAAGAACGCACCCAACAACTCGGCGAAATAACGCTGTCCCAAACGCACGTCCGGCCCCAGATTAAAGCGTCCCTCACTGAGGTCGGTTTCATGACCGATCTTAACCGCCAAGCGCGTCAAAGGTGTTTGCGATTCGGCCGACACAATTTCACCGTCATCCGACTTCAAAAACAAAGTATTGAAATTCGCCGCCAACGCACTCGGATGCGCATCATAAGGATTCAGAGTATCGGTGGTACCGGGCAAAACCAGGCCGGGCTGAAAATAACCGGCATCCAAATAAATCGCATCCAGATGCGACACGCCTCTATCCCCCAAGGCGGAAGCCAGACGCGATGCAATGGTTTGCAACTCCTCCGACACCAAAAACGGGTCGCCATAACCTTTCACCCACAAAACCACCGTGCCGTCCGACGCCCGCCTGACCACACGGAAGTCGGTTTTAAAACGATAGTTGCGCCCCCAGTGATCCAACGCCAAATAGCCGGTCACCAGCTTGGTGGTGGAAGCCGGAATCAATAACCGCTCCGCTTGATTCGACACCAACGGTTGCTCGGCGGCGTTCAATAGCAAAAGCCCCGAAGCCGGCCTTTTCGCCAGCTCCGACTCCAAAGTGGCGGCCGATGCCGTAAACGACGCAAGGCAGGACAGCACCAAGCCCGCAAGCACACGACCGGAAACCGGCCCGGTTCCAAGCCGGCATATTGTCAAAAGCACTTTTTTCACGGACGTCCCTGCTTCGTTAAAATTCAAGCTTTCATTCTACTCGCTTTTGGCCAATGCCGACAGCAAAACCACCGCCAAAATCCAATGACATTTTTCACCAGACCGGGTCGAATTTGAATGCGAATTGAAACCACAGCATTGGGTGAAAAATGATAAGATAATTCGACATTCATCATACAAACTCAAACAACCAAAACCGTCATTGACACCGGAATTCGCTCAGGAACGCCTATGCAAGTACAAGACATGGAAAAGTTCTCGAAAATCCTCAGCTGGGTTTTCGCTTATTACGAAAAGGACTTAACCGACCTTACGTTTGAAATGTACTGGAACGGACTGAAAGACTATTCCATCGAACAGGTTCAGGAAGCGTTCAACGCCCACATGCAACACCCGGAAGAAGGCAAGTGGTGGCCGAAAGTCTCCGACATTATCAAACACTGCAAAGGCGGCACCCAAGACAACGCCTTGCGTGCCTGGAACGAAGTGGAAACCGCCATTCGCAAAGTCGGCGCCTATCAAGACGTGGTGTTTCACGATCCGCTGATTCATCACATCATTCATAAAATGGGCGGCTGGATGGCCATTTGCGACATTCCGGACGAAAAATCGCTGGTCTTTAAAGCCAATGAATTCAAAAACACTTACCGCGCCATGTACGGCACCTCGGCCCAGAATCAACCGCCGGTAGAATTGACTGGCATCATCAATGCCCAGAATTCAAAAATCGAAGGCGCGAAAAAGGCCCCGCCGGTTTTAATCGGCGACCCGAAAAAGGCGCGCGAAGTCATGAAACACCTCACCAGCCCCGACAAACTGATTACGATCAGTCGCACATCGCAAAAGCTGGCGCGTCAGTTGACCGAGCAATCCGCAGGATAAAGCATGAATATTCGTTTTGAAACCGAAGTGGCGGAAAAGCTTTCCATGCATGAAGCGATTTTTCTCGGCTGGCTACAATACAATTACACCCAATCACCGATTAAAACCGACGAACTGGAAAAGCTCTTTGCTTTCTGGCGTGACGAAGTACTTTATAAAGTATTGTTGAAACTGGAAGAACGGCAAATCATTCAGGTAAAACGCAATCTGGACGACTACTGCATCTTCCAGATCAACCCGAAAGCCTATCAGGAACAAACCGGTTTGACCCTGCCCGCCGATGCGCAACTGCCGGTGAGCGAGGCTTTGATGGACGACAACCTTAAGAAACACCTCAAGCGCTTCCAAAGCACCGACTCGATTCTGAACAAAAAACTCAGTCAACTGATTCGAGAAAACAGTCAAGCCATGTTGCAATACGCCGAAGAGGAAGGCTTGTCACCGGAAGCGGCCAGCGCCAGCTTCGATAAATTCCTGCATTATGTCGCCGCCAATCCGGACCGTTTCTGGAACAGCGACTTGGTGGCTTATTGGCGCTTTTGGGTCAGCAACACCAAAGACAAGGTGCAAAACCAGCCGGGCCAACCCGGCACCGGCAAACGCGCCGCCATTGAGCGCTCCGTGCAAAGTGCCGCCAACAACTGGTTGAAAAAGAAAGCGCAAGACCCGCAACTCTATCAGTCGGTGAAAATCACCCACGAATAACCCGCCCGGCCACGACGTATCCCCATTATCAAAAACCGCCAGGCCTGGCGGTTTCTCGACATTTTTCACGCCTAAAAAAACCCGCCGAAGCGGGTGTTGAAAACGCTTTCCGAACACGGAAAGCGTGGCTTAGGAAGCTCGCGAGTCTACTTGAACAAAGAACCGGTAATCCCGGCATACCAACCGTGCGCCGAACGCGCTTCCTTGGCAAAACTGCCGTCTTTCGGGAAGAGACCACCGCTGGTTTTAACGATTTTGCTTTGTTCTAACTTATAACCTGCCGCCACGGAAATGCCGTAATCCGGCGTCACCAATGAATAACACTGATTCCCCATCGTCGCATTGGCATTCGGCTGATGACCGGCCAACAAAGCGGCAACAGCCGCTCCGCACACCATGCCTTGCGAATTCGCCGAGAAACCGGACTTCGGCATCGGACTGGCCACACTGGCGTCCCCCAACACATGAATGTTCGGCACCAAAGTGGATTCAAACGTTTCCTGATTCACCGGACACCAGCCGGACGCATCGGTCAAGCCCATGCGTTTCGCCGTCGTGTTCGCGGTTTGCGACGGAATGTAATTCACCACATCCGCTTTAATCGTCTGACCATTGGCGGTGACCACTTCCTTGGTTTTCGGGTCCACACGAGTCACTTCACCGCCGTTCGATTTTGAGACCCATTCAATCATTGCATCATCCGAACCATAACCGTAATATTCTTCCCAACCAGCGGTGAACATACCTTGTTTCGAGAACTTGTCTTTTGAATCCAGAATGATCAATTTCGCTTTCGGTTTATGTGCCTTCATGAAGGTCGCAATCATACTGGCACGCTCATAAGGCCCGGGAGGGCAACGGAACGGATTCGGCGGCGCCGCCATCACCATCACACCATTGTCGGGCATCGCCTGCAACTGAGATTTCAAAATCAACGTTTGGTAACCCGCTTTCCAGGCATGCGGCACTTGATACGCCGTCGATTCGTCCAACCCTTCGATGGTATCCCACTTGAACGAAATGCCTGGCGAGACCACCAAGCGGTCATAAGCCAACGGTTTCGAGGCCATGGCCAAACGCACCAACTGCTTGTCCGGATCGACACCGATGACTTCATCGTGCACAACGTTGATGCCGTGCTTTTGCTGCAGCGTCTTATAATTGAACGTAATGTCGTCGATGCCGACAATTCCGCCCAGCACCCAGTTACTGCCGAAGCAGGTTGAATAATCGGCGTTCTTTTCGACCAGCGTCACCTCAATATTCGGATTGGCTTTCTTGATGTTCTGAGCGGCGGAAATACCGCCCGGCCCACCACCGACCACGACCACTCGCCCAGCCGAAGCCGGTCCGGAACGGACTGCGGCGGCCGTACTGCAACCGGTGAGTAAGCTGGCGCCCGCCAGGGCGCCCAGTTTTAACAGGTCTCTTCGTTTCATATACCGTTTTCCTCTTTGATTATGGTTATGTTTCCCGCTGGCCGATTCAACAGGCGCGGGATGAGGGTTGAGACGCAACGCCTTGTCTAAAGTGCTTATCGTGCGCAACCAAACGTTCGCACCTTTTCAAACAGTTTCAAATTTCAAAAAGATACGATAAACAACTTAGCCTTGGCGCCATTTTAGATGCAAATAGTTTTTATTTATGCTGAATAAACCCTATCAATGCAAAGGAAATAAACGGTTTTGTGAAATCAAGATCAGACCGAAATGTGCAGATAAAAAGATAGAAAAAACAATGCGAAAGCAGAATTGTGCAAGAAGTTTGCAAAAAAATCGTTCTAAATCAACACTTTTTAAGCAAACTCTAATATAAAAAATTTCGAAGACGGTCGACGGTATTTTCAGCGGATTAAGCGCGACTCATGTACTTGCCGGTCTCGGAGTTCACCTTTACGGTTTCACCCGGTTCGATGTATTCCGGAATCTGGATTTCCAAGCCGGTACTCAAAGTCGCCGGTTTGGTTCGGCTGGTGGCGGATGCACTTTTCATGCCCGGCGCCGTCTCGACAATTTCCAGTGCGACGGCAATCGGCAATTCAATCGCAATCACCTGTTCGTCCAGCACCAAGGCTTCAATCCCTTCCAGCGCTTCATACAAATACCCGGTTTGGCCTTCCAAGTCTTCCGGCGACAACGTATATTGCGAAAAGTCCTGCAAGTTCATGAACACATAGTTTTCACCGTCCATGTAACTGAACTGCACCGGCACCCGCTGGCAATCGAGCTCTTTTAAAAAGTCGTCGCCCTTGAAGGATTCGTCCAACTTCTGGCCGGTTTTAACGTTATTGAAACGCACTTTATACAAAGTCGCCGCACCACGTGATGACGGGCTTTTGCAATCGACGGTTTTCACCACATACGGCTGGTCGTTGATCTCAACCACCATGCCTTTTTTCAGTTCATTCGCTTTTGGCATATTTCATTTTCACTCTTTTTGGATTCGCCGCCGATTTCAATGTAACAATCACGGCGAGTTTCCAGCATTATATTTTCTCGAATACTCGAGCGACAACTAAAAAGAACGTCAAATCGAACTGGAACCACCAAAACCACCAGGCCTGGTGGTTTTTAGTTAATTCGGTAAATACACGAACGACAGCATCGACACCGAGCTCATGTCGATAACATCATTGAAGAAATACACTTCATCCTGAGCATTGCGAAGACCGAGGCTGTACAAAAGCGGTAGATAGTGATCATAGGTCGGATGCGCCTGTTTGCCCAAGGTACCGAAGCCTTTGAAATCAATCAAAGTCGCATCATCCCGATCCGACACCGCCGCCTTGACCCGTTCATTGAATTCCAACGCCCAGTCAAAAGCGGGCTTTTCCTGCCATTGCACCTGCGACAGGTTATGCACCACATTTCCGCTGGCCATGACCAGAACGCCCCGCTCGCGCAAGTCCTTCAAGCGCGCCGCCAATTCATAATGAAACGCCGGCGGTTTTCGGTAGTCGATACTGAGTTGATACACCGGCACCTCCGCCTTCGGAAACATCGACAACAACACCGACCAGGTTCCGTGATCCAAGCCCCAGTCGTCGGTCAGACTCACAGTGTCGGGTGCCAGCTGTTGGGTCTGTTCGGCCAAGGCCGGCGCGCCATCACTCGGATAGTGTTGCTCGAACAAGACGGGTGGAAACCCATAAAAATCGTGAATGGTTTCCGGTTTGGCCGTCGTCAACACCTGGGTTTTGCCCGGCGTAATCCAATGTGCCGAAATCGATAAAATCGCTTTCGGTTTGGGTAATGCCTGACCGATGGCTTGCCAATTACGGGTGAAATCGTTTTGCGTGACCGCATTCATCGGATTGCCATGCCCAATAAACAAAACCGGCATGGTTTGCGGCGTTTTTTCGAACCGACTTAAATAGTTCATCAGGGTTTGCAAGGAATAGTGACTCATGGGCTTTCTCGAAATATTTTCTGGGTTTATGGAGTTATGTTGAGTGATGTTTAGTTGAGCCTATTACGCCAAAAAACGACACCGGAATAAAGTGGCTATTCGGCACAACAGTCTTTCCAAATAAGACTTAATAACCCTCACCTTAAAGCCATTATTGACATATAGATCCCAAAATACCGCCCATATTGACAACTAGTTTTCATTATGTAAACTAGTTGTCAATATGGCATTTAGGAGGCCACATGCCGAACAGCAAACAAACGCTCATTACCGATACCGTTATTCAGATTTTTCGCGCCAACGGGCAACTGCTTCATTGGGGAGACGGTTTGACCGGGCAATTCGATCTCACCAGTGCACGGTGGCAAATGCTGGGCGCCCTGATATTTTCCGACCATCCGATGACGGCCCCACAAATGGCGAACAGTATGGGCGTCACCCGCCAAGGCGCGTTGAAACAATTGAACCTGTTGGAAGCCGAAGCCCTGGTGGAAAAACACCCCAACCCGATGAACAAGCGCTCTCCGCTTTACCGGCTCACCGACGAAGGCGAAGCACGTTATCACCAAATACAGAACCGTTGGTATACCCACCTGGAAGACATCGAACACGCATTTTCCGCAACCGATCTGCACACAACGCTCATGGTATTGGAAAAACTGAAAGACTTACATGAAACACCGCCGGGTTAACGTAAAGGAGCACGTCATGACACGATGGATACACATTACCAGCGCCAGCTTGGCCTGGTGTTTAATTTTGATTTTTTGGAGCAGCACTCTTGTGTCGGAAACACTGGGGAATCCGGCTGACATTCAAGCCGTCAAAACGTTTATTCTCTATGGCATGGCGATTTTAATTCCGTCAATCATCACCGCCGGAATCAGCGGTTTTCGCTTGAGTTGCGGTCGCCTTAATCCGTTGGTTGACCGCAAACTGAAACGCATGCCCATCATTGCATTGAACGGCCTGCTGATTCTGTTACCGTCGGCGGTGTTTCTCGCCCACAAAGCGGATATCGGTGAGTTCGACGAACTGTTTTACGGTGTTCAAATGCTGGAGTTGACCGCAGGCCTGGTCAATTTTTATCTCATGACATTGAATGCCCGCGACGGTCGACGGTTAAGCCGACCGGATACCAATCAAAACAATGTCCCCGCTACGGAAAAACGTTTGTAAAGAATGCCTCAGTGTTCGACGCGATTACGTCCGGATTGCTTGGCTTGATACAGCAGCTTGTCCAACTGTCCCTGTACGTCTTTAGGTGTGTGCTGAGCGTGCAGTTGAACCACACTGATACTGATGGTGAATTTGATGTCATGCGTCCAGGTAATCTGTTCAACACCGAGGCGTAAAGCTTCGGCCTTTTCAACCGCTTCACGCAATCCCACTTTACGCAGAATCACCGCGAATTCTTCACCGCCCCACCGAATCAAATCGTCGTCGGACCGAATATGGTTGCGCACAAAACGCGTCAAGCCTTTGAGAATCTCGTCTCCCACCAAATGACCGTGGGTGTCGTTGATTTTCTTGAAATGGTCAATGTCGTAAAACAAAATCGACACCGGTTCTCGACGGTCAAGCTGCTGAATCAACCAATACAACTGCTTATTGAAATAACGGCGATTATAGGCCTTGGTCAATTCATCCACTTCGCTGGCATGTTTAATCACTTTGTTTTTGTGCTGCAACACATCGATTTCATCCAAGGTGGCCACCAAGCGACGGCTGTAACTGCGCAAGATCAGATACAGCAATACCAGGAACACCAGCAAGGCCGAGCCACCTAAAATGATTTGCCCCCAAAGGTTTCGCAAATGGGTTTGATAGAAGTCGGTGATGTCTTCCAGCATCTGAAACTTGGCGACCGGCTCACCATCAAAAGACCCGAGATGCACACCGGTCACCACCAGATAGGTCCGATCATGCCGGTGTATCAGTTGAGAAACTTTGTTTTCGTCCACGGGCAGATGGTTGAAAATCGGATCGGTATAAACCACTGAATAGTCACCGACAATCGGATACGTTGCTTTGTGTTCCAAGGGCTGCAATTTCTCGGACTTGACCAGTACCTGCGATTTAATGGCAAACTGATGATTCAGACGATGGATGAAATATTCCGGGCGTACACCGAATTCCAATACGCCGAGATAATGTTTATCGGCGTCAAACAACGGACTGGTGATGCGATACGCAAACCCATTACGGCCGGTTTCAAAGCCACTGGCCTGTTTACGGCTTTGATTGACGGCCACCACAATCGGGCGCACTTCCGTTAAATCATCACCAGCGAACTCAGGACGGTGCATCCGTAGGATGGTGACATTATTGGGGTCGATAAAATGCATGACGAACAGATTCGGTTGCAACTGCCGCATCGCATCGTATTCCGGTTTGAGAAAATCGTAGAGCGCCTGGCGGTTTTGCGGGTGAACCAACTCAGTCAATTGCGGGTTTTGACCATAGTGCAATAACAGAAAGTTATAACTTTCCTTCAGGTGACGTTCCATATCGTAAAAGGAACCGCGCACGCCTTCCGACAGGGTTTGAATTTTCTGGTCGAAACGTTTTTCGGTTTGCTCAACCCCGACATACAATTGAAAACACAGGGCGCCCGCGCCTATCAAGGCAATGGCCCAGTAATACACCCAATGCCATCCGGAATTGGGATTCACCCTTGCTTTGATCATCGCCAAACCCTTTGATTTTAAATTGAAAAACGTTTCAAACGCTTCAAATCATTCGTGGTTTTAAGTATAACAATTTTTGTCTCATCGCGAACAAAAAACCATTATGTCCCCTTGCTCCCATTATGACCCACTTCTCCTCTTTACAGCGGCCACCGAACCTGTAAGATGGAACCTATATTCATTCCTACCGATTACAAAGAGGCCATCGGATGACACCACGATTCGCGCTTTACTGGACACCCCTGACAATGCTTTTCCTGGCGTTTTGTTTCACTCCTTTCGCTTGGAGTGCGTCACTCGCCGTCGGCGAAAGTGCACCGGATTTCGCCTTAACCAATCAAAAAGGCGACACTGTCCGTTTATCGGATTACCGGGGTCAATGGGTCGTCTTGTATTTTTATCCAAAAGACGACACGCCCGGCTGCACCACCGAAGCCTGTAGTTTTCGCGACAATATCAACCGCTTGATTCAACGTCAGGCGGTGATTCTCGGTGTCAGCCTGGACGATTCCGCCAGCCACCAAGCCTTTGCCGAAAAACACCAACTGCCGTTTAACCTGCTGTCCGACCCGGACGGCAAAGTGGCCGAACAATATGGTTCGCTCGGCGACTATTTTTTATTCAAACTGGCGAAACGTCACAGTTTCATCATCAACCCGAATGGAAAAATCGTTAGAATTTATCGTGATGTCGACCCGGAAGCGCACGTCGCCATCGTATTAAAGGATTTGAAAACGTTGCAGGAAGGGTCACCTTAAATTCATTCGTCAGGGTTCCTCAATGAATCCGGGGAAAGATTTCACGCTTGCCGCGGTCTAATGAGTAAACGGATACAGAAAAAGGAACCGCCATGTTACGCAAACTGTTAACTCTACTGGCTCTCGCCGCCACCCTGTCGGTGAGTGCCTGTGCCAAGGAGCCGGAAATGAACACACCAACCGCCGAAAACACGGATTACATCGTTCTGGGAATGGGTTGTTTCTGGGGTGCCGAAAAACGCATGAGCGAAATTCCCGGCGTGATTGACGTCGAAAGCGGCTACGCCGGCGGCGATGCCGAAAACGCCGGTTATTACGACGTACTCGGCCTGGAAAAAGAAATCCGTTACGGTAAAACCGACCAACGCAATCATGCGGAAGTCGTCAAGGTGACCTTCGACCCTCAAACAGTCGACCTGGAAACCATTCTGATTCATTTTTGGGAAAATCATGATCCAACTCAAGGCGACCGCCAGGGCAACGATGTCGGCACCAATTACCGCAGTGCCATCTACACCCATAACGACGCCCAAACCGCCATCGCCAAACAAACCGAAGCGGCTTATCAAACCGCTCTGACTCAAGCCGGTTACTCGAAAATCACCACCGAAATCGCGCCACTTCATAACTACATCACCGCCGAGGAATACCACCAGAACTATTTGCAGAAAAATCCCAATGGCTACTGCGGCCTGGGCGGAACCGGGGTGAAATACCCCGGCGACGGTAAGTCACCGATGCCGAAAAGCGAACCGTCCGCACCGCGTTTGCAAGGCAGCGACCTCAACCAAACGCGTCAGCTGGTGGTGTTCGAGGCTGAAGACTGTGCTTTCTGTAAGCAATTCAAAGCGGAAATCCTCGACGACTGGCAAACCGATGTGGACGTGACCACCACGTTAAATCCAAACCCACCGGAAGGTTGGACACTGGAGAAAAGCCTGTTTGCGACACCGACCATCGTGTTGTTTGAAGATGGCAAAGAAGTCTCACGTTTCACCGGCTACAACGGTGACAAAGCCCGTTTCTGGAAATGGATCGGCTTCCGTTTGCTGACACCGGAACAACGACGTATCGCCTTTGAACAAGGCACCGAACAAGCCTTTACCGGGTCGCATCTCGATGAAAAACGCCCCGGCACCTTTGTGGACCCCATCACCGGTGCGGCGTTGTTCCGCAGCGATACCAAATTCGAGAGCGGCTCCGGCTGGCCAAGCTTTTTCAACCCGGTAGAAGGCGCCATCACCGAACATGAAGATTTCAGCCACGGCATGCACCGCATTGAAGTCCGCAGTGCCAGTTCCGGCATCCACTTAGGCCACGTGTTCAATGACGGCCCGCCGCCGAGCCATAAGCGCTACTGCATCAACGGCAATGTGCTGAAATTCGTACCGGACCCTCCGGAAAATAACGCAAACAACACGGAGTAATCCGCATGCGCATCGTAATTCTGGGCGGCACCGGCCTGGTTGGTTCCTATTTAAAACCGCGACTCGAACAAGGCGGGCATGCCGTCAAGGCTTATGGCCATGAGGCGTTCGATCCGGAATTTGATCTGGCTTCCGAACTCAATGGCCTCGATTGTCTGATTCAATTGAGCGGTGCGAATATCGGCCAGCGTTGGACCGCCACACACCAAAAACGCATCTGGTCCAGCCGCGTGGATTTAAACCAACGCTTGGCCGACGTGCTGCAATCGCTGGATGAGCCACCGAAGCGCGTCATCGCCGCCTCCGCCATCGGCTTTTATCCGGAATCCGATTGCGACCATCCCATGGACGAATCCCACACCGACGCCGGACAGAACGCTTTCGGCGATTTGGTCCAGGCCTGGGAAAAAGCCACACAACAACTCGCTGCGCCGGAACGGCTGGTCACCTTTCGATTCGGAGTGGTCCTGGCCGCGCATGGCGGCGCTTTGAAGAAGATGTTGCCCGCGTTTAAACTGGGGCTGGGCGGCCCCATTGCCGGTGGCCAGCAATGTTTTTCCTGGGTCCACATCGATGACCTGGCACAAGGTTTTTTATTTGCGCTCGACCATCCGGAGATGCACGGCACCTTCAACCTCACCAGCCCGCAACCGGTTTCGCAGGCCGAATTCGGCCGCCAACTGGCCCGCCAGCTACACCGCCCTTTCTGGTTGCCGGTTTTCCGCTGGCAACTGTGGTTACTGCTCGGCGACGGCGCGCAGGTGCTCACCGTCAGCCAAGCCGTGGTGCCCACCCAATTGACCAAAGCCGGGTTCCGCTTCCAATACCCAACGCTTGATAAGGCACTTGAAAACCTTTTCTGAAAAACCGCCAGGCCTGGTCATAAGGCGTGTTTTACTCGTGAATGGATGACGACGATTTTATAGCCGCCTTTTTACCTTTCGGGCTGAAATGTTCGGTCAATAAATCCACAAAAGCGCGAACCTTGGCCGACAAATAGTGACGATGCGGAAACACCGCATACACACCATGAGGCGGCAGTTCGTATTCGGCCAACACCTCAACCAGTTCACCCTGCTCAATCAAAGGCTGACAGAGAAATTCCGGCAAACGCCCGATGCCGACGCCGGCACTGACCAACGTCTGCTGCATCTGCAGGTTATTGGTTTCGGCAATATGCCCGATATCGACATTGATGACCTCGCCTTTTTCATTCACATATTCCCAGGTAATCGGCACCTGGTTATACAGGTACTTCACCGCCTGATGCGTGCGTAAGTCATTCGGGTGCTGCGGTGTACCGTGTTCGTCGAGATACGCTTGCGTGGCCACCGTAATCATTCGAAACGAGAGTATTTTGCGGCTAATCAGGTTGGAATCCTTCGACTCTCCCATCCGCACCGCCAGGTCAAAACCTTCGCCAGCCAAATCCACCAGACGACTGCTGAAATCCACATTGAGTTTGATGTCCGGATAACGCTGCATATACGTCGCCACCACCGGCAATAGGTGCGATTGGCCGAAACTGGCCGGCAAACTCACTTTCAAACGCCCCACCGGCTTTTGCTGCAAGGTGTCGATGCTCATTTCGGCTTCACGCGCTTCCATCAAGAGGCCGCGTGTTTTTTCGAAATAGACCCGTCCGATGTCGGTCAAACTCAAACTGCGGGTGGTGCGATTCAACAAGCGTGCGCCCAGCCGCTCTTCCAAACGGGTGACTTCCTTACTGATATACGACACCGAATGCCCCAACACCGACGCCGCTTCGGTAAAACTGCCGGATTCCACCACCTGCACAAAGGTACTGATGCCTTCCAAACTGTCGTGACGGTTTTTCATAAGCCTGCTCGATTGTTCTTTATTTGGAAAAAGTCTTTTTATTATTTAACCATTCTAAACCATACAACAAAAATGTACGCTATTCATAACGTTGAAACGCAATACAAACACGAACCCGACACAAAGGCAGACACATGAAATTAACCAACAGTTTTTCAGGCTATGGCTGGATCAGCATCGCACTGCATTGGGTGATTGCCGTGGGCATCATCGGCTTGTTTGCACTCGGCCTGTGGATGGTGGACCTGAGCTTTTACAGCCCCTGGTATCACGACGCCCCGGCGATCCATAAAAGCCTCGGTGTGCTGTTGATCGGCCTAATGGCGTTGCGTCTGGTGTGGCGCTGGGGCAATCCAACCCCAAAACCACCGGCCAATCATTCCCGGTTCGTCACCTTCGCGGCCCACAGCGCCCATGCACTGTTGTACCTGCTGGTGTTCGCCTTGGGCGTGAGCGGGTATTTTATTTCCACCGCTGAAGGTCACGGCATCGACGTATTCAACTGGTTTACGGTGCCGGCCTATCCGCTGGGCATTGAAAACCAGGCCGATATTGCCGGCGAATTCCATTATTGGATTGCCGTTACCTTAATCGCACTGGCAGGCTTACACATGCTGGCGGCGCTGAAGCATCATTTCATCGACAAAGACGTCACCTTGAAACGCATGCTGAAAGCCACCGACGAATGACGACTTTATTAACCATCCAACACAACTTTATCTTAAAACACTCTTGAAAGGAGAATCCTTATGAACACCCTAACTTGGCTTAAACGCACTTTCCTGGCCACCGGCCTTTCCATCGCCTCTCTGGGGCTGTCGGCTACGGCTGTCGCCGCACCGGCCAATTATCAAATCGACACCAAAGGCATGCACGCCTCGGTGAATTTTAAAATCCAACACTTGGGCTACAGCTGGTTGACCGGTCGTTTCGACCAGTTTGGCGGCACTTTCGTGTACGATTCCGAAAAGCCATCCAACAGTAAAGTGGATGTCAGCATCGACACCGACAGTGTCAACACCAACCATGCCGAGCGCGACAAGCACTTGCGCAGCGGTGACTTCTTGGACGTGAAGAAATTCCCGAAAGCGACCTTCGTCAGTACGGAAATCACCGAAAACGCCGACAAAACTCTGACCGTCAAAGGTGACCTGACATTACACGGCGTCACCAAACCGATTGAAATCCAAGCCAGCAAAGTCGGCGAAGGTAAAGACCCTTGGGGCGGCTACCGTGCCGGGTTCACCGGAACCACCTTAATCAAACTGGCGGATTATGGCATTACGTATAACCTCGGGCCGGCCTCCACGGAAGTCTATTTCCAGCTCAACTTGGAAGGCGTTCGTCAGTAAGGGCTTTATCGTAAAGACTTTCTTTAGAGAGCCACGTTACAAGCTTTAATCGAATCGAATAATACATAAAAGAGTCTCCTAAGACGTTACCGCTGGCTTCCCCCGAACCAGCGGATTTTTTATCGCCTTCAACAACCCATCACCGCAACACGTAACCTTTTCACCAGGCCTGGTGACTTTTGTATCTCCCCGATAATCAACAACTTAATACTTTCCCAATCAAAGCGCCATCGAACTAAACATCGCTTTATTCCTCAAATTAGGGTAAGCTAGGTTCCCTTTTCGATGCAAATGCCTCGATTCATTTCTGTTTGACTCTGTTTGACCGAAACAACGCCTTACGCAACCCTTATGAGATCCATCTTTTATGAGCTTTAACGCCCTTGGTTTATCCGCCCCCATTCTTGACGCCATTCAACAGCAAGGCTATGAAACGCCCTCCCCGATTCAGCAGCAAGCCATCCCTGTCGTACTGGAGGGCCGCGACGTCATGGCCGCCGCCCAAACCGGCACCGGCAAAACCGCCGGCTTTACGTTGCCGATATTGGAACGCTTATCAAAAGGGCCGTCTCCTAAAGCCAACCAAGCGCGCGCTTTGATTCTGACCCCCACACGTGAACTGGCGGCACAAGTCGCCGACAGCGTGGCCACTTACGGCCAACATTTACCGCTCAAATCCACCGTGGTATTCGGCGGCGTCAAAATCAATCCGCAAATGATGCGCCTGCGCGGTGGCGTGGACATTCTGATTGCCACGCCCGGCCGTCTGCTCGACTTGCACAGCCAAAACGCCGTCAAATTCGATCAATTGGAAATACTGGTATTGGATGAAGCCGACCGGATGCTCGACATGGGCTTCATTCACGACTTGAAACGGATTGCACGTCTGTTACCGAAAGACCGTCAGAACCTATTATTCTCCGCCACTTTCTCCGATGAGATTCGGAAGCTGGCGCAAAGCTTCGTTACCAACCCGGTGGAAATTTCTGTCACACCCCGCAACTCCACCGCCGAAACCGTCACCCAACAAGTTTACCCAGTCGATAAAAACCGTAAATCCGCTCTGCTGGTTCATTTAATTCAAGAACATAAGTGGTTTCAAGTATTGGTCTTCTCGCGCACCAAACACGGTGCGAACCGCTTAACTCGTCAGCTGGAAACCAAAGGCATCCGCGCCGCTGCCATTCACGGCAACAAAAGCCAGGCCGCCCGAACACGCGCCTTGAGCGAGTTCAAAGACGGCAAGATTCAGGTACTGGTCGCCACCGACATCGCCGCACGCGGGCTGGACATCGATCAATTGCCGCAAGTGATCAATTTCGACCTGCCCAATGTGGCCGAAGACTACGTTCACCGCATTGGGCGTACCGGACGCGCCGGCGCGACCGGGCAAGCCATTTCACTGGTCAGCGCCGACGAAATCAAACAACTCTCCGACATCGAAAACCTGATTCAAAAACAAATTCCACGTCATATTGAAGACGGTTTTGAACCCGAAACCGACTTGCCGGAAACCCGTTTGAACCACCGTCCGAAAAAGCCAAAAAAACCGAAGAAGCCCAAAAAACCCAACGCTCCTCAAGGCCAAACAGCGAATGAAGGTGCTACAAACGACACCCCATCCAACAAAAAACCGGCGCCTTCCCGAAGACGCAAACCCGCGTCCAACCGTAAGCCGTCTCAAAATCGTTCCGGCCAAAACCCATCCGGAAAACGGCCAAACCGTTCCCCCAAAAACACCCAGCATTGATTCATCAATTAATGATTTAAACGCTTTCAAAACGCCCAGGCCTGGGCGTTTTTGACCTTTTCTGAATAAAAACCATTCCCGCTTCCATTTTTACCGTCACCTCCAAACTCGAACCAAAAAGATGACATCTCTGTAACATTTTGACTTAAAACGATTTTTTTCACTCAAAAACACCGAAAGGCTTTGTTTTCCAAAAATAGTTGCGCTATAAAGAAAGTGACGAAAAACCTTATAAACATTAATAAATTAAACTTTTAGCGACCCAAAAAAACCTAATAAAAACAACATACTAAAAATTACGCACACCCAAGACAGAGTAATAGAGGCAGGCAAATGAACGGTTTAATGAATCTGACGATTAAAGCAAAACTCATCTTGTTAGTATTGGTGACCCTGGTCGGGATGTCATTCATCACCATCTACGACAGCATCACCGAAAAACAAATCATGATGGATGCCAAAAAAGAGCGCGTGGAAACCATCATCACCGGGATTTCATCGCAAATCCATGCCCTGCAGAACCAGGTCAAAGAAGGCAAGCTCACGATGGAGGCCGCCCAGAAAGAGGCCAAGGACATCGTCAGTTCGTTTCGCTACGATGGCAACAACTACGTCTGGATTAACGACTTTCATCCCAACATGATCATGCACCCGTTGAAACCCAGCCTGGACGGTTCCGACCTGAGCGAATACAAAGACAAAAAAGGCAATTTGCTGTTCGTCAATATGGCCAAAACCGCCGAAAAATCCGGTCAGGGCTATGTGGAATACTTCTGGACCAAGCCCAACCAAACCGTACCGGTACCGAAAATGTCGTTCGTGAAAGAAATTCCCGGCTGGAATTGGATTCTCGGCACCGGGATTTACATTGACGACGTCAACGAAGCCTTCTACGCCACACTCATCAGCCATTTCGCGATTCTGGCGTTTTTAATCGCCATCAGTATCGGGGTCGCCTATTGGGTCTTCAACGCCATTAACCGTCCGTTGAAAGAAATGTCCTCAATCATGCAGCGGGTCAGTAACGACGGCGACCTGTCACAAACCATTTCCATCCGCGGGAACGATGAAATCGGTCGCATTTCCGCCGACTTCAACCACCATATTCAGTTTCTCGCCAACACCATTGAAGAAATTCAATCGGTCATGGCCAACGTCGCTCGCGGCAATACCGATGTCTCGATTCACACCGAAATGAAGGGCGTGTTCGATGTCCAAACCATCAACGGGCTGGAAGGACGCTTCAAACACATTCTGGAAAACACCGAGTCGGTGGTAAACTCGTTGAAACTGTCCTTTGAAGAAATCAACCTGGTGATGTCGGAAATGAGCACCGGTAAATTCGACCGCCGCATCAGCATCGACGTCAAAGGCGAATTCGAAAAACTGGAACACAATATCAACCAGTCACTGGACTCGGTGGAAGAAGCCATCACTCATATTTCCGAAGCATTGAGTCGTCAGGCTTCCGGGAACTACGACCCGAAAAGCGACATTCAATTGACCGGAGACCTCAAACGCCTGGATTCCGCACTGCACACCACCTGTGACAAAGTCGGCACCACCATTTTGCAGATTAACCACAGTGCCGAAAGCGTTTCCCGCATGTCGGAAGAACTGGCTCAAAGCGCCATGGCTTTCTCGGAAAAAACCCAGAACCAAGCCGCCACGCTGGAAGAAACCTCCGCCTCGACGGAAGAAATCACCGCCACCGTCCGCCAGAACACCGATTCGGCCCGCAATGCCAATGCCCTGGCGCGTCAAGCGCAGGAAAAAGCCCACAAAGGCGCTCAAATCAATGAAGTGGCGGTTCAGTCGATGGATCAGATCACCAAATCCAGCAACCAGATTGCCGACATCATCACCCTGATTGACAGCATCGCTTTCCAGACCAACCTCTTAGCCCTGAACGCCGCCGTGGAAGCAGCACGTGCCGGCGAGCACGGGCGTGGTTTTGCGGTGGTCGCCGGTGAAGTGCGCAACCTGGCGCAAAAATCGGCTGATGCCGCCCGCCAAATCAAAACCCTGATTGAAGACAGCGTGCAAAAAATCCACGAAGGCGCGGATTACGTCAATCAATCCAAGGAATCGTTGAGTGAAATCAACGAAGTCATCACCAAAGTGACCAGCATCATTTCCGAAATCACCACCTCGTCCGAAGAACAGGCCAAGGCGGTGGAGCACATCAACCAGGCCATTGTCAGCCTGGACAAAGACACCCAGCAAAATGCTTTGATTGTGGAGCAAACCGCGCAGAACGCGCAGCAAATGAAAGAAGCGGCCTATCAGATGAGCCGCCAGGTGGACTTCTTCAAAGTCAGCGGCGATTCGGTACCACACTTAAGCGACGAGACCGGTGCCGACAACAAAATCGACTAACCCTTGAACCGAACTGTTTGTAAAAACCGCCAGGCCTGGCGGTTTTTGCCCTTAACGGCTTTGCAGAATCAACAGCGATAAATACGGCACCAGGCAAAACAAAATAATCGCCAGCTTATAAATCGCCATCCCGATATAGTGAATACGGTCAAACGCGGCCCGATCCAACTCGAACCATCGGGTATGCAAGCGATAAATCACATCGTGGGCGCCAATAAACATCGCCGCCCATACAATCAACACCGCCCAATTCAACAGCACACTCCAGCCCAAAAACGCTTGTATCGTCGCCAACGCCATCACGTCTCTCCTGTTGTTTTAAAGGGTTTGAATCCGTGTTTTGATGTCCGCATCCAACTGTTTGGAAAAATCCGGTTGCGGCGTGGCCAACAAATAGCCCTGCGCATAATCAATGCCCAGGCTTTTGACTAAGTCGAGGGTTTCCTCGTTCTCGATGAATTCCGCAATGGTTTCAATGCCGAGGGATTTCGCCATCGACACCGCGCTTTCCACAAACGCCAAGTCAATCTCGTTTTTGGACATATTGTTGATGAACTCGCCTTCGATCTTAATGAAATCCACCGGGAAGCGCTTCAAATATTGGAAAGACGAAAAGCCGGAACCGAAATCGTCAATGGCGAAGCGGAAGCCTTCCGAGCGCAGTTCACGCACGAACTTCTCCAGCAAGGCGACATTATGCACTGTCTCACGTTCGGTGATTTCAAACACGATGCGTTCGTGGTCAATTTGATAGCTTTCAGTCAAATCCTGAATCCGTTGAATGAACTCACTGGCCACAATCGCTTTCGGCGACAGGTTAATGAACAACACACCCTCATAACCGGAACGGTTGGCATCCGCCAAGGCTTTATCGATCAGAATCATGTCCATCTGATTCACCAAGCCCATGTGTTCGGCGGTTTCAATAAAGCGCCCGGCGCTGATGAGTTCGTCATCTTGGCGCAACCGCATCAAAAGTTCATGCACTTCGATTTCGCCGGTTTCCATACTGACAATCGGCTGATAATTCGGTTCGATCGGTTCGCCGGTTTCCAGCGCTTTCATGATGAACAGACTCTGGTCGTTGGATTCCTTGTATACCTCCACCAAATCGGCTTCCTGCGGATACGAAATGGCATTTTTGCCGCTACCCTTGGCACGGTACAACATGTTGTCCGCCACCATGAACAAATCTTCCTTGTCGTGTGCATGATCCGGATACATACTGATACCGATGGAACAGGTAATGTGTACCGGCTGGCCGCTCGGTGCCAGCAATTCGATGCCGTGTGTCGCGTCCAGTACCTTGTGCGCCAGTTCCTGCACTTCCGCGAAACCGGTTTCCGGGAAAATCACACAGAATTCATCCCCTCCGTAACGTGCGAAAATATCCCCTTCCCGCAAAGCATTTTTGGCCGCCAAGGCGAACTGCTGCAACACTTCATCGCCAAACGCATGACCGAACTGGTCGTTAATCAATTTGAAATTATCGAAGTCCAATAACATCAAACCGAAATCGTAATGATGACGGTGTGCACGCCCCACCTCATAGGCCAACATCTCATGAAACACCCGCTGATTGAACAAATGCGTCAACGGGTCGCGCGTGGCGTAATATTCCAGCTCCTTGGTGAATTTATTGATGGCCTTGATGGAACCAATGACGTTGACCAAAGTCGTCAAAATACTTTCCACCACCACGGAACGGGAGGAATCTTTCGGCGGGAAAGTCTTAACCCCCAAACCGACCACTCCGCCGATTTTCGGCGTATCCAGAATCAAACTCTTGCTTTGCGTCTGGATGCGGTTCTCAACCGCCAGCGGCTCTTTGGTGGCATAGCTGTGATTGACCTTGAAGACCGAGCCCTGTTCGAAAATCGACACTTCGCTGAGAATTTGCTTGGCATGCACTTCCAGTTCTTTTTCAATGGCTTTTTCCGGTTTTCCCAACCAGAAAACTTCAATGACATATTGTTCAGCATCATCGGTTCGAAACACCACGAACAACGTGTACAACGGCAGAATCTGGTTGATTTCCTCCATCAACAAACAGATGTGTTGTTTCCAGTCTTTGACAATTTCCGACGACAGCACCAGTTTGTCGAGCAACTGGATTTCAAAGTCGAGAATGTCGCGGTCAATGGCGATGTTCTTAATCTTGTCGCCCAGTTGATTCAAGCTGTCATTCAGCTGGTCGAACTCGGTGTAATCGAACACCGATTTGCCGTGCGCCAACTTCTTCAAATCGTCGATTTGATTGATGGACACCACCTGCTGGTTCAAATCATGCACACTGCGCAACAGGCTTTTCGAAAAACGTCGCCCCACCCACAGTGCCAATAACACCGGAATCGGCATCAATAACAGCATCCAAACCAAAAATTCGTTGCGAGCCGGCTTCAACACCTGCCCGATGTTCTGCTCGATGCCCATAACCCCCAGCACATCCCCGACCTTCGCTTGAGTATGACATTGCAGGCAGGCGTTCTGCGCCACCAACGGTCGGAAGCTGCGCACCCACTCGTCCTGTTTGATTTGCATCGGCTTCTTCGATTTCAACACTTCCTGAAAAAACGGCTGCATGCTGTCCGACACGTCCGACGCCAGAAAGCCAAATTGACGATTGACAATATCCGAACGGTAAATCGAAAAGGTCATGTCGTGGTCCTGGTAAGTCTGCTTCAAATCCGCGCGGAATTTCAGCAATTGTTCACGGTTCCAACCTTTGCTCATCAGCTGATACATGTTATCGAACGACAGCTGACTCAGGCTTTCAGCGTTTTCCACGCTTTGCTCACTGAAACGCTGGGTGAAAATCTGTGATGCGGCAAACAAGGTGATGATGAAAACCGCCAGAGCGGTAATCAACGCCCCTGCCAACATGGTCTGTTTCAGGTTCTTTTTGTGTTTGGTTTTATGGGGAGTCAGTGGGTTCACATCGGGCCTGTTCAATCTTGTTTCATCAATTGTTCTATCAAAAATACGTAGTATATTTTGCAACGAGTATAACGCAATAGATGCCCGCCAGCTATCAAATAAAACTTAAGCTAAATCAATTATTTTTAAGAACAACATAAACGGCTTCTATCCTTGGATTTGGGCCACGATCAATCAGCATTCTGCCCAGGCCTGGTCAAAAACCACCTTGCCGTCCTGAAAAAAATAGCTATGCTAAAAAAAGCAAATACGACGACATTGAACCATTTTAAAAAGGCCAACCTCTTGCTTCACTCTCCCTTTCCATTACGCATTTCAATCGGGTTATTAGCCATCACCCTGCTGATGCCGTTGTCCGCCGTTCGGGCCGACATCGTCGACATCGGCGTGTTGAATTTGCGCAATACCGAAGCCGACAAAGCCTTTTGGGCGAAGACCGCACAATGGCTTTCCAAAGAAATTCCCAACCACCAGTTCGTCATCAAATCCATGGGACCGGAATGCCTGACCCACGCCATTAACAAACAACAGCTCGATTTCGCCATCACCAATCCGTCGCAAATCGTCGCGCTGGAAAAAACCGACGATGTCCACCCCATCGCCACGCTGCAAACCCGTTATGAGACTCGGCCTTACAGTCATTTCGGTGCCGCACTCATCACCCGGGCCGACCGCAGTGACCTGAAACGCCTGTCCGACTTGAAGGGTCAAAGCGTCATGGCGGTGTCGCCGTCGGAATTCGGCGGCTACCAGATGATCTGGCGAGAACTGCAACTGGCCGGCATCGCCCCCAAAAAAGACTTTTTCAACCTGCTGTTCACCAACGGGTCTCAAGAAGCGATTATTCGCGCCATCATCAATGAAGAAGCCGATATCGGCATTATCCGTTCCGGTTTGATCGAATCGCTGTTGGACCAAAACCAACTGCCCGCCAACCAAATCAAAGTCATCCACCCGCAGCACACCGGCCCTTACCCGTTGCTGCACAGCAGCATTCTCTATCCGGAATGGTCGATGATCCGATTGGCACACACCGATATTGCGCTGGCCCGCCAGGTTTCCCGCACCCTGCAAGCCATGCCGAAAAGCACCGCGCCCGGCACCTATAACCCGCACTATGGCTGGACCCGCGCCGAAGACTTCACCACCGTGCATGGTTTGCTTCGCGCCCTGAAGCTGCCACCTTACGAGCCGAGCAAGCAGATCAGTCTCAAGGCCATCTTGCAGGAACACGGCCTCGCCGTCGGCTTGATTGTGGTATTGATTCTGATGTTGTCGGCTTTTTCCGCGCGCATGAGCCGCATCAACCGGAAACTGGCGGTTTCCCAATCCGAACTCGCCAAACACCGCGACAACCTGGAAAAAGAAGTCGCCGACCGCACGGTGGAACTCTCGCAAGTCAACCAAGCGCTGGAACAAGACATCGAAGCCCGGGAAAAGGTGGAAGATACGTTACGTCGCAGCCGCGCCGCGCTGCAAGGAGTTTACGAAATTTCCGTCGACACTCGTCTCCCCCAATCGGAAAAACTGTTGCGTTTGATTCAATTGGCGCGCCGCCATTTCCGCATGGACGCCGCGTTTTTGTACAAACTGCCCGACGGCCCACACCCGGCGCTGTCGTTGTGCGTTTCCGACGGGGACATCCCCGAAGAGTCCAAACTGAAACAGTGTCTGGAAAGTCACTTGCCGGAATTCAAAAGCCAAGCCATTCTGCAATTTTCCGACACGCCTTGCGCCGGCCAGGTCATCACTTTCACCGTACAGGTCAATGGTCAACCGCACTGCGTGCTGGTGTTCGTGGGGCAGAACATCGCACAATGGCAACTGGCCGAAGTGGACGAAGAGTTATTGCGCCTCATCACCCAATGGATTGGCTCCAGCATCGAGCGTCAGGACATCGAAACCGAGCATGACAAATATCGCACCCAACTCGGCAAAGTCACCCGCCTGTTCACCGTCGGCGAAATGGCCTCCGGTCTGGCGCATGAAATCAACCAGCCGCTGACCGCCGCCACCAATTACATCAGCGGTAGCCTGAGACGTCTGGACGACAGCCAACCGTCACATCTCAAAACCGGCCTGACCCGGTCTTTGGAAAGCCTTGATCGCGCCACCAACATCATCCGTCGTCTGCGCGAATTCGTGCAAACCGGCGCACGACGCCAAGAAGCCTTCCAACTCAATGCCACTTTGAAACGCGTGTTGTCATTGCTGGACTCGGAAGCCAAACAACATACCGTAACATTGATTCCGCCATCCTTGCAGGGCGATGTCTGTGTCGTCGGCGACCCGGTTCAAATCGAACAGGTCTTGCTGAATTTGATTCGCAACGCCATTGATGCGTGCGAGGAAAACGGCTGTGTATCGGTTGACATTCATCCTCAAACCGATACCGCGCGCATTCTGGTGTCCGACACCGGCCCCGGTATTCCGGAAAAAGATTTGCCCCATGTTTTCGATGCCTTCCATTCCTCGAAATCCGATGGCATGGGCCTGGGGCTGGCGATTTGCCGCAGCATCGTCGAGGCGCATTACGGCCAATTGCACGTCTGCAACACTCACGAAGGCGCGCAATTTATGTTTGAATTACCCTTGTGCGAAGCTGGGAAGGCTCGCAAAAACACTTCGGAGGAAAACGCGTGATGGAACCTTGCGTGTATGTTGTGGACGACGATCGTCTGGTACGGGAGTCGTTGGAATGGTTGCTGGAATCGGTCAACCTGCAAACCCGCCTGTATGAAAACGGCCAGGCCTTTTTGGACGCATTTTCACCAGGCCTGCCCGGTTGCGTGGTGCTCGACGTACGAATGCCCGGCCTGAACGGCATGGAACTGCATCAGTCCATCAAACACATTGACCCGGATTTTCCGGTCATCATCGTCACCGGTCATGCCGACGTGCCGATGGCGATTCGTGCCATGAAAGAAGGCGCCTTCGACTTCATCGAAAAACCCTATAACGACCAACACATGCTGGAACGTATCCAACTGGCGATTCACCATTACGACGATTTGCAGAAACATCAGGAAAAGACCGATGCCTTGCAAAACCGCTTCGAACAGCTCTCCAAACGCGAATCCCAAGTATTGACCGGCGTCCTGCAAGGTCACCCCAATAAAATCATCGCCGACCAATTGTGCCTGAGCATCAAAACCATCGAAGTGCATCGTGCGAACCTAATGTCGAAACTCGACGTCAAAACCGTCACCGAACTGGTTCGGCTCGCCATCGAAGCTGGTAAAGACCACCCCGTCCCATCATCGGAAAGCTAATCGTTTTCCCACCCAAAATGGCTCAATCTTCAAAAACTTAGGGAAAACCCTAATCGATTTAGGAACCCTCCCAATATGGTTTTCATGAGAAATTCGTAAACTGGTTTTGAGTTTCAAATCCCATAAGTGAATATTAAAGGGCAACTCGATTAATCCTTAGTGAAATTCTGCGGAACTAAAGGACTGCATATTCTAGGCGTGGCTCGCTGACCTTAGTTACCAGTCACAACAACTAAGATGTCGTCTTCTAGTTCCGCCCGAAGGGGCTTAGCCAAATTCGGTCACCTCCACGTTGTGAAGTCTTGCAAGGTCTAGACATTCCTGCAACTTCACGCCTTGATCTGACGAATTTGGCGTTGCCAGAATCCACTAAAGGTTAACCGAATTGCCCTCAACAAAGGAGAGTCAATCCATGTCTCTGAATCGACGCGAGTTTTTACACGTTATGTCCATGGCCGCCGCCGCAGGCCTATTACCCGGCACCGGCCTGGCGATGTCTTCCCAACCCAAAGGAACGGCCATTTCAAAAGACATCTATCAGGTGCCCATGCAAGGCACCGCTCGCATTTTGCACATCACCGACTCCCATGCGCAATTGAAACCGGTTTATTTCCGCGAACCCAACGTCAACCTCGGCGTCGGTCCCGCTTACGGTCAACTGCCACACGTGGTCGGCCACAAACTTCTGAAAGAACTGAACATTGCCGACAACACACCCTTGGCCCATGCGTTTTCGTTCCTGAACTTTCAGGATGCGGCGGAACAATATGGCAAAGTGGGCGGCTTCGCCCATCTCAAAACCCTACTTGACAAACTCAGAGAGCAAGCGGGTGGCCAGCAAAATACCCTGACAATGGATGGAGGAGATTTATGGCACGGTTCGGGCACGGCGCTTTGGACACGTGGTCAAGACATGGTGGAAGCGTCGAACCTGATCGGCGTGGACATCATGACCGGGCATTGGGAATTCACCTATCATGAAGACGAGGTGTTGACCAATATTCAGAAATTCAAAGGCGAATTTCTGGCCCAGAACATGCGCATCAAAGAAGATTCACTGTTCGGCGATGCCTATCGTGACATGACCGAAAAACACGGTGGCATCGGTTTATACGACGAAGACAGCGCCCTGCCGTTCAAGCCTTACACCGTCAAGGTGGTAAACGGCGAACGTATCGCCGTCATCGGCCAAGCCTTCCCGAGAACCGCCAACGCCAACCCGCGCGCCAACTTCCCGGATTGGTCCTTCGGTTTGCGGGAGGATTCCATGCAGGAAACGGTCAATCACATCCGCGAAAACGAAAAAGTCGCGGCGGTGATTATGATTTCTCATAACGGCATGGACGTGGACATCAAAATGGCATCACGCGTCAACGGCATCGACGCCATTTTCGGTGGCCACACGCACGACGGCATTCCAAAAGCCATTCCGGTGAAAGCTCCGGACGGGCATGTTTGCCAAGTGACCAACGCCGGTTCCAACGGCAAGTTCGTCGGCTGTATGGACCTGGATATCCGAAACGGCAAATTGCGCGGCATGCATTATCGCCTGCTGCCGGTCTTCTCCAACGAGTTGGCGGCCGATGCCGGTGTGGACCAGTTCATCACCAATCTGCGTCAAACGCAGTACACCAAGTCGATTGTCGAATCGCGTAACCCAAAATACGCCTATAACCCGGAACGCCTCGGCAAAACCTACGAGCAGATTCTCAGCGAAGAATTGGCCGTGGCCGAAGACACCTTATACCGTCGCGGTAACTTTATGGGCACTTGGGACCAAATCATCGTCAACGCCCTGCGCGAAGAACACGACACCCAAATCGCCATGTCCGCGGGTGTGCGCTGGGGCACCTCGGTGCTGGCGGGCGAAACCATCACCATGGAACGCGTGATGGACGAAACCTCCATGACCTATGGGGAAACCTACAAAGCCGAATTGACCGGTGCGCAAATCAAAGACACCTTGGAAGGCGTATGTGAGAACATTTTCCAGAAAGACCCTTACCTGCAATCCGGCGGTGACATGGTTCGACTCGGCGGCATGGATTACACCTGCAAACCGAAGGCCTCGCTCGGCCAACGTATTACCCATATGCAACTGGACGACGGCACACCGATTGAACCGAATAAAACCTACACCGTCGCTGGCTGGGGGCAAGTGGAGGAAGTCGGTGACGGTCGTTTGATCTGGGATGTGGTCGCCGACCACTTACGCGGCCAGCGTTCGGACATGAAACTTAAAAAAGTCAATCACCCGACGTTGAAAGGCATTGCCGATAACCCGGGCATCGAAGATTATGCCGGCAAATTGATTTAATCACCCGCCGCCATTTTCAACGATGGCCTCCAAGACTGGATTCAAGATACCGTTGTTTCCCGCGTCGTTTCTGTCTGGCGCGGGCTTTTTATTTTGGCTTCTTAACCAAAATTTCACTCATGCCTTAGGGCATCAATCGGGTTCAAGCGCGCCGCATTGCGTGCCGGAAAATACCCGAACACAACCCCCACCATCGCCGAAAACACAAATGCCAGCGAGATAATGCCGTAATCCAACATATACGGAATCCCCATCAACATACTGCCCAACGCCGATGCGATTAAGGCCAACACAATACCAATCAATCCCCCCAGCGACGACAGCACCACCGCTTCCACCAGAAATTGCAACAGAACTTCCCTTTCCAAGGCGCCAATCGCCATACGAATCCCGATTTCTCGAGTCCGTTCCGTGACCGATACCAGCATGATGTTCATAATACCGATACCACCGACCACCAGACTCACCGCGGCCACAGCGCCGAGCAACATGGTCATGACGCGGGTGGTGCCGGTCAGAGTGTTGGTAATTTCCCGTGTATCCATCACCGAAAAATCATTTTTTTCGTTATCGCTTAAATGGCGACGATCGCGCAAAAGTAAGGTAATGGCCCGGTTCACGACATCGGTATCGATGTCCGGTTTCACCGAGATTCGAATCATGCGCACGTCCTGATTCCCGGTCAAACGGCGCTGAACCGTTTTTGTCGGCATGATGATGACATCGTCTTGGTCGTTGCCCATCATCGACTGGCCTTTCGGCTCCAAAACGCCAATCACATCGCAGGAAAAACTGCCCAGCCGGAGCTTTTTCCCCAACGCGTCTTCACCGCCCAACAATTCTTTGGAAACGGTATTACCAATGACACAGCTCGTTTTGCCGGCTTTAAGCTCCGTTTCGGAAAACAACCGGCCTTCCGCCAACTCCCAGTTCCCGGTAATAAAGTAGTCGTTATTGGTACCGACCACAGAGGTCGACCAGTTTTCGTTACCGCGCACCGCTGTCACACTGGCACTGACCGTCGGCGCCACCGCCACGACGGACACCACCTCATTGCGAATGGCCTCCACGTCCTCAATCTTAAAGGGTTTGGCGCCGCTGCTGTCTCGACCCGGCCCCATTCGTTGCCCAGGGCGCACCATCAGCAGGTTACTTCCAAGGCTGGAAATTTCCTGCGCCACTTTCGCCGTGGCGCCATTCCCCAGCGTCACCATGGTGATCACCGCCGCCACACCAATAATGATGCCCAGCATCGTCAAGGCCGAACGCATCATGTTTCGGCGAATTTCCCTGACCGCCAGTAAAAAAGCATTCCAAATCATGTTGATTGCTCCTGATACTGATCCTGTTCCACTTTTCCATCCACGAAATGAATCAAGCGGCTGGCATAAGCCGCCATTTCCGGTTCATGAGTCACCATCAGAACGGTAATGCCCAGTTCCCGATTCAACTGACTGAGCAGTTCCATGATTTCACGACTGCGCGCCGTATCCAGGTTCCCGGTCGGCTCATCCGCCAGCAAAACTTTCGGGTTGGTCACCAATGCCCGGGCAATGGCAACACGTTGCTGCTGCCCACCGGACAATTCGCCCGGCGCATGGTCTTCCCAGCCATCCAACCCCACCAGCTTCAATGCCCGTCGAGCTTCGGCATGACGCTGCGAACGTTTCATGCCTCGGTACACCAATGGCAATTCAACGTTTTCCAACGCAGACGTTCGGGCTAACAAATTGAACCCTTGAAAAACGAACCCCAGATAATGACGGCGTAATAACGCTCGCTGATCACGGGTTAAGGCTTCCACATGGATGCCCTGAAACAAATAATGGCCGGACGTCGGCGTATCCAAACACCCCAAGGTGTTCATTACCGTTGATTTTCCGGAACCACTCGGGCCCATGATGGCAACGAATTCACCTTCCTGTATCTTGAAATCCACGCCCTTCAACGCCTTGAATTCGGACGCGCCCTTGCCATAAGACTTGACGATGCCCTGGAACTCAATCAGCGCTTGAGGTTCGCTTTCATGGTCAACGCTCATTGCAACGGCACCTCGACCCCGACAATGACCTCGTCGCCGACTTTCACATCGCCTTCCGTCACTTCGATCATTCGTCCACTGCTTTCGCCAGTTTTAATCAATAGTGGTTCCGGCTGACCATTCACCAAACGCCAGATACGATGATATCCGGCTTCAACGGTTTCTTTTTTAATGTTCATCCCACTGCGGCGGCGTGGACGCGGCATCAAGGATTCCATCACACTCTTTTCCGCCTTATCGGATTCATTGCCCAACAGTTCCGGTGTGAAACGTAAGGCCGCCACCGGCACCATCATAATGCCGTTCTTTTCCTTCACCAGAATATCGGCCGTGGCCGTCATGCCCGGACGCAATTTCAAATTCGGATTGGCGACTTCCAATAAAGTGGTATAAGTCACAACGCCATCGGTGGTTTCCGCGCCATAACGTACCTGCTTGATTTTGGCCGGAAACTTTTGGTTCGGATAGGCATCGACCGTGAAAGTCGCTTTTTGTCCGGCTTCGACTTGACCCACATCGGCTTCATCCACATCAACCTGCAGCTCCATTTTGGTCAAATCTTCGGCCAGTGTGAACAAAACCGGTGCCGTCATGGACGCAGCCACTGTCTGCCCGACCTCAATGGAACGAATCAGGACAATGCCGTTAATCGGCGAAACGATTTTGGCCTTGGCGATATCGGTCAGATTCTGCTCCAAACTGGCCTTGGCCTGATCGACTTGGGCAATGGCGGTCTGCTTCGCGGCCTTGGCCCGTTTCATGGACGCCTCCGCAGAAATCAAATCGGCTTTGGACGGCAACTTGCCGTCGGTCAGTTTACGAATATTTTCCAAACGCGCGTTTTGAGCAAGACTTTCCTGCAAGGTGGCTTCCGCTTCCAATACACCGGCTTCGGCCACCTGCAAAGCGGCTCTGGATTGCAACACCTGTGCCTCCAACTTATCGGTATTCAGCTTCGCCAATAACTGACCGACCTTGACCTCATCATTGTAATCGACCAATACTTCGTCGATGGTGCCGGACAATTCACTGCCCACCTCGACCTCATTGGTCGGTTGCAAGGTACCGGTGGCGGAAACGGTCGCGCGAATATCCCCAGTTGTCACCTTTCCGGTATCGTAAACCGGGCCGGCCGACGGTTTGGACAATGCGAAGAACCAGGTCGCATACCCTCCGGCCAACAGCAAGACAAACAGAATCAGCCATCGCCACCACTTGGCGCTCGGCGACTTATCCAGGTTCAACTGCTGTTTTAAATTGTCCATATCATTATGGTTTGTTGTTTGCATTGCTTGAACCTCCACTCTGATTCACATCATTTGGTTCGGTCTGATGTTGTTGGGCCTGATTTTGTTGTTGCGCTTGTTTCATCGCCCAGTTTCCGGCGACCGCTTTCGATAAGGTGATAACTTGTGCCAGTTCCGTTGCCTGGGCCTCGATACTTTGTTTTCGTAGAGTCAATCGTGTTCTTTGGGCATCCAATACATCGGTGAAATTGGCCTCCCCCGCTTCATACTGAATAATCGCCAGTTTCTCTTCCAACAACGACGTATTCAAGGCCCGTTTCAAAGCTTTATAGGTTTCGCGACTGTTGTGCAAATTCGATAAAGCATTTTCGGTTTCCTGCAACGCGGCCAGCACCGTTTTCTGATAACTGAGCAGAGCCTGCTGTTCCACTTCCTGCTGTATTTCCACCTGAGCTGCCAACTGGCCGCCGTCAAACACTGTTTGCGCCACACCGGCTGTCAAGCTCGAGACCAACGACCCCACGCTGAACAAATCGCTCAAATTCGTCGAATTCCAAGCCAGGCTGCCCCCGAGTGCAAAACTCGGTAGGCGATTGGCTTTGGCGACATCGGTTTGCGCCATGGCTGAAATCACGCGTTGCTCGGCGGCGCGGACATCTGGCCGTTGACGTAAAACGTCTGCCGGCATCGGTAGGAATACCGATTCCGGAGACAGGGGTAACGGCGCCGATTTCCCCAAACCATCAGGCAAATTCTCCGGCTGACGCCCCAATAGCACCGCAATCTGATATTGAGCTTCAATAATGTTTTGTCTTAATGACGGAATCGACGCCAGCGTCTGTTCATAACTGCGCTTGGCCTGCTCCACATCCAGTTGTGTCACCATCCCCGCCATTTGTTGCCAAACGGTCAACTGCACGGTTTCCCGCCAGGTTTTCAGGGAGTCTTCCGTCACCGCCAATTGCGCCTGATACCCCCGCAAGGCCACATAATTGGTCGCCACCTCGGCACTCAAGGTAATCAAAACATCGGCATAATCGGCCTGGGAAGCCAGTTCCTGAGCATCGGCGGCGGAAAGAGCGCTACGATTGGCACCAAATACATCCGGCTCCCAACTGGCGTCCAACACGGCGGAATAGGTGTCGGTGGTGACATCGGTATCGTGATTACGGCTGGAACCGACACCCCCGCTGGCCGTCACCTTCGGAAACAAGGCGCCCCGCGCCTGCTTACGGTAAGCCCGGGCTTCCCGGATGGCGGACTGAGCGGTCAACACGTCCGGATTCGACTGAATCGCTTCCTGAATCAATTGGTTCAACAGTGGATCATCGAGCTCTGTCCACCAAGGTATTTGCGCGGCCCGCTGCGCCTGTTCCGGCGTCTGCGCTTCAACCGGCGCCTTTTCTGACTGACTGTGCCAGTCAGCCGGAGCGGTTTCTTTCGGCACCTCTCGCGAACCGATGCTTGAGCAGCCGGACAAGACCAAGGTGCTCATACAGAAAAAAATCAATGTCCGTTTCATGCTGTATCCTCTGATGAACTGTTTGGCCATTCCGATTCTTTAAGGGCAGACGATTCAAAGTCGACTCGCGTCACATGCTCGCCATCGACCATGGTCGTCTGCAAGCCCCAACCAAATTGTCGGCACAATTTTTCAATCAAGAAAAGCCCCAGACCAAAGCCCAGTTCAGCCGGTTCTCGACCGTCTTCCGCTTCCACCAGCCGATTACGAATTTCGACCATGGCTTGCGTTTGGCGAATGGTCACCCCACCTTCCCAACTGTGTTGGAAAGCGTTGCGAACCATATTCGTCAAAACAATCTGACAGGGCACTTTTGCCCAGCGTCCGACGAAAGGTTCGGTGTCGACATGAAGCGTCACCGGTTTGCCTTCCGTCAAATAGCGCAAACTGTTGACCGCTTCCATCACCTCGTTATCCAAGTGGACTTTCGCCACCGGAATGGCTTCAACTTCTTCACGACTCAACCACAGCAAGGTGTCGATCAAATCGGTCATCGTCAAACCGGCGCGGTACAATCGGTTCAGCACACGGGTTTCGGCTTCCGACCGCTCATTGTCCATTCGGTAGAGTAACTCGATGTTATTGCGCATCACCGAAATCGGCGTGCGCAGTTCATGGCTGGCGTAATTCAAAAATTGTTGTTCCCTTTCCAGGGTAGCGTGCGTTTGTTGCAGGCCTTGCTGAATCAGCGTCGCCAATTGATTGAGTTCGCGGTAACGGAAATCCGGCAGGGGCTCCTTGACGGTTTCCGGCGACACCGACCTTGCCCATTGCCCCAACCGTTCAATGGGACGTCCCAACGATTTCAACAACAAAAACAGTACAACAATCAACCCAACCAGAATCACGCCCCCGGTCACGTGCAAAAACGTAAAGGAACGACCGGCCTTTTGACGACCGATTTGCGGGACTTCCGACGGCTTCATGGATTTGCCGACATACACCGGAAGCTGGTCACCATTCGTGGCTTTCAATAAGAACAGAATACGGCGTGATGCACGCTCTTCAGAGACGATTTTGTGTTTATACAAACGATTGGATTCGATGTCTTTGGCGGAAAACGACCGCTGAAATTCGCCGGGCAAGGCCTGCCAATCGGATGACACATAAAACAGGTCATCCAGTGGGGATTGTTCAAACAATGCCGGTTGCTGGCGATAATTTTTGGCCACGCCGTCCATTTGACTGACGATATAGGTATCGATGCCTTCACGGAAAAAGGAACCGGCCAAAAAGGTGTACCCGACCACCAGCCCGACACCAATCAGTAGGACGGTGCCGGCCAGATAATATTTCAAACTGAGGTTAAAGCCTTTCATCCCGTTTCCTTATCGCTGCCGGATTTGAGCACCACACCATGATGCGTCACCGTATGAATCAACGGCTCCAGGCCTGGTAAATCCACCTGCTTGCGCAGTTTGTGCAAATGCACCTTCAGGCTGTCGGTATTCGGTACTTCATCGCCCCACAAAGCATGCTCCAGCGCCTGTTTGGACACCACTTTCGGGCTGGCGCGCATCAGGGTTTCCAGTAACTTCCAGCCTGTGGGCGACAGACGAAGAGCAACCGCCCCCCGTGTCGCCTGATGTTGTTGAATGTCCATCATCAAATCTGCGACCTGAAAGCGCTTGGCCTGACCGCTGCGGCGCATCGCCAACGCTTTGATACGGGCCACCAGTTCCGCCATTTCAAACGGTTTGACCAAATAATCGTCACTGCCGACCTCAAAGCCGGTTAACTTATCATGCAATGCATCACGGGCGGTCAGCATCAATACCGGCGTATCGTTACCGTCGGCTCGCACTTTTTCACATAGGTGGAACCCGCTTTGCCCCGGCAGATTGACGTCAAGGATCAACGCATCGTAACGGTTGTCGTTGATGAGGCTTTCCGCCGCCGAACCATTGGCGATATGGTCACACTCGATTTGCTCCAACGCCAGATAATCCACCAGCGTATTCGCCAAATCCAAATCGTCTTCCACCAGTAACACATGCAACATTTTCAATCGGCACCTTGCTTTGACGGCCAGGCCTGGCCGTTTTTCAGATAGTATAGAACAACTCGGGTTAACGATGGGTTAACAGCAAACGCACAAAGATAAAAATAGAAAAACCAGCCGCATCCGGCGAATAATCCGAATGCCAACTGGACGAAAAAACGTAGTTAGATAAGCCCTTACAACCAGTTTTTCAGATGGGTGTGAATGGTGGTTTCCAAATTCTGTGCCGACAAGCGCAGTAAAGTTAGCAAATCGGCGTCAGATGGGGCCAGTTCGTGAATGGAGCGCAGTTCGAAAAACGCCGGTAAGTCCTGTGTCGTGGCTTCCAATTTGCCGCAGAGACCCACGGTTGGAATATCATAATCCCCGGCCAGTTCGGCGATACGGTTCGGCAATTTTCCGAAGCGGGTTTGCTCGTCCATTTTGCCTTCGCCGGTAATCACCAGATGCACATCGCCGTCCCGAAGGACTTCATTCAAAGACAGCAGTTCCGCCAGTAAATCGAAGCCAGACGCCAAACGAGCATCCAGCAAACCGACAAAGGTTCCGGCCATTCCGCCGGCCGCACCGGCACCCAGCAAATGCTCGATGCGTTTGCCCCAGTCGGCTTCAATCACTTTAGCCAACTGTTTCAACCCGGCTTCCAAAATCGGTGCGGTGGTTTCATCCACGCCTTTTTGCGGCCCAAACACCGCTGTCGCCCCCTGCTCGCCCAACAATGGGTTGGACACGTCGCAAGCAATGACCCATTCAATCTGATTTAAATCCGTTTTCACCAGGCCTGGCGCATTTCGTTCAATATGGTCCAGCTCGACCAAAGCCCCGCCACCGAACGCCAGCGAGTCGCCCTGTGCATTTCGGAAATCAAACCCCAGCGCCTGTAAAGCGCCGGCCCCGCCGTCATTGGTGGCACTGCCGCCCAACCCGAGAATAATTTTTTCCGCGCCCAGTCGAATCGCCGCCGCCAAGACCTGGCCGGTGCCGTAAGTGGAGGCCGCCATCGGGTTCAACTCGTGTTCCGCCAATCTCGGCAACCCGGATGCCTGTGCCATCTCGACAATGGCGGTTTTTGAGTCCGGTTGCCAACCGAATTTGGCGGCCACCGGGCGGCCTAACGGGTCTTGTACAATCACTTCATGCGATTCGGCCAACCCGGCAAAGGTGATGGATTCGACAAAGCCTTCCCCGCCGTCGGACATGGGGCGGGAAATGAAATTCAGGCCATCGGCCACCCCCTGGCCGGCGCGTTCGACGATGCGGCAGAAGTCCACCGCGGATAAGGAGCCTTTAAACGAATCGGGCGCAACGAGAACGGTCTTCACAGCTTAGATCCCGTCCAGCGAATGTTGTCGACTGGTTTGGTTTTCACGAGCATTCTCCTCTAACGATTGTCTGTAAAAATGAGCGTCCACCACTTCATCGATGAAACGGAGTTTGCCTTGTACCACCGGCGATAAAATAAACGGATACGGATCGGCCAGCCCCATGCTGCGGTTCAGAGCGTTCATCACCTGCGACACCCGTTTCCATTCGCTGAACCAATCGTCGAAATCGTTGCGGCGTGGTTCATACACACTCAGGCTATAACTGACCGCGGTTTCCAGCGTATCCACCATGTGCAGATAATGCGCCCAGGTTTCCGCCCAGTCTTCATGCGGGTGACTGCTGGCATAAGGGGTGATGTAACGGCTTTTCCAGTGCGACACCGATCCTTTTTCATAATAGGCTTTGAGGGATTCGTCGTAATCGGCGCGTTCATCGCCGAACACTTCCCGAAAGGCCTCCAACAGCCCTTCCTGTTCAATGATTTCATGCCAGAAATAATGCGCGACCTCATGACGAAAGTGCCCCAGCAAAGTGCGATAGCGTTCACCCATCTGTTCTTTCATCACATGCAAAAAGCCTTCATCGGCTTCCGCGACATTCAAGGTAATCAATCCATTGCTGTGGCCGGTCAACACATGTTCCAGCGCGACATTCGGGTTACTGCGTTGATCTTCCAGAAAGTCGAAGCGCAAGACGTTATGCCCCGGTGCGCCTTGCGGGTCCACCAACTTCAAATCCAATAAGGTGTACATCAATTGCCGCTTGGCTCTTTCCAGAATACGCCAGCGCTTGGGATTTTTCGGCAAACTCAAATCCGGAATCGTCCGCGTGGTGCGACAGGACACACACTGACAACTGCCTTCGTCTTCCGGACTGATGAGCCAATTGCAATTCACCACCGAATAGCGGTGATTGCAAATCTTAAAACTCGGCAACTTGGTACCATTGGTGGTGTGCGGGTAAAAGCGCGAATCGCTCCGTACTTCACCACTCCACATGGTGCCGATGGTCGGGTCATAGGCCAAATCACGACCGCAAGCGGCGCAGTAGAGATTATCGAAAAATATCTCCTGCCCGCATTTGCAAAACATGCGTTTCATTAAATTGCTTCCAAATCCTTATCGGGGCGCACGATTCTAAGCGACTTCTTTAGGGTTGAACCAAATCTCATAGAATTTCGTGTGAATGGACGAAAGCTTCAATTGTACTGCATCCAGATAATCGTGTAAGGCCATCGAACCGACTTCAAAGGATTCGTTTTCACGGGTAAAAGCTTCCAGCGCCTCCAAGTCCGCAATCAAGCCGTCGGTGTTCGGCAGCTTGTCGACAATGCCTTTAACCATGTCGATGCAATAGTTCACCGAACGGGCGAACTCCGGGTCGTGAATCAAAAAGTCCACCACCTGCTGCCCCCGAATGTCCACCTGCACCTTTTGACGATACATGAAATAAGCGCTGACCGATTTCAACAGGTTCGCCCATAGAATGCTGTCGTAAGGTTGCTCTTCGGTTTCGTCGCTGGCCTGCGCCACGAAAAAGCCACCGACATCCAACATCCGCGTGGTCATGTCCGCCCGTTCAATGCCCATACCCAGTTTCAGGAACCGATAAGTGGTGTTCTGGCTCATGGTGCTGGACATCATCCCCGACCAGGCCTGGCAGGCTTTGATGATTTTCGCCAACAGTTGATTACGCTTGCTGCGGGACTGAAAATCTTCCTGGTTTTCCTTCACCATCAAATACAGTTCATTGATGTGAATCCAGGCTTCACGCGGCAGAATGTCACGGGTGGTGCGCATATTTTCCCGCGCCCACCAAAGCGATGAAATCAACGAGGTCGGATTATTCCGGTCGCTGAGCAGCATGGTCATGCAATTTTTTTCGTTACGCCCGTCGTAATTTTCTTCAAAATAGGCTTCGTTGCTGGTGATCTGCACCAGCGTGTACCAGTTCAACTTCACCGCTTTGGGCAAGTCGAACATCAATTGGGAATGGACTCGCGCCAAGCGCGCAGTGTTTTCGACACGCTCAATGTAACGCGCCGACCAATAAACTCTTTCCGCTACTCTCGACAACATTTAGCCTTCCTCCGATTTGACAATCCAGGTGTCTTTACTGCCGCCACCTTGGGAAGAATTCACCACCAACGACCCTTTGGTCAACGCCACACGCGTCAAGCCGCCGGCCGTCACATAACTTTTCTGTCCTTGCAAGATGAACGGTCGTAAATCGACATGACGCGGTTCCACCGCATCATCGCACAAGGTCGGTACCGTCGACAGACTCAAGGTCGGTTGAGCGATGTAATTGCGCGGATTTTCCTGAATCAGTTGGCGGAATTGTTCGATTTCTTCTTCCGACGCTTTCGGCCCAATCAACAACCCGTAACCGCCGGATTCGTTGGCCGGTTTGACCACCAACTCATTCAAGTGCTCCAGCACATATTGTCTGTCTTTTTCCACACTGCACAGATAGCTGGGAACGTTCTGCACCAGCGGTTCCTCGTCCAGATAGAAACGAATGATGTCCGGCACGTAGGAATACACCACCTTGTCGTCCGCCACGCCACAACCCGGTGCATTGGCGATGGCGACGTTTCCGGCTTTCCAGGCGCGCATCAAACCGCGCACGCCCAAAGCGGAATCTTCACGGAACACTTCCGGGTCGATGAAGGCGTCGTCGATACGGCGATAAATCACATCGACTTTTTTCAAGCCGTCGATGTTTTTCATGTAAACACAGTCGTCTTCCAACACCACCAAATCGCTGCCTTCCACCAGCTCCGCGCCCATTTCGTGGGCCAGATAAGCGTGTTCGTAATAAGCGGAATTGAAAATGCCCGGCGTCAACACCACCACTTCCGGAATCGGCGACTCGTTCGGCGACAATGAACTCAACATCGACAACAGATTGGTCGGGTAATGGTCAATCGGCATGATGTTGATGTCATGAAAGACTTCCGGCATCACCTGCTTCATCACCGCCCGGTTTTCCAGCATGTAAGACACGCCGGACGGCACCCGCAAGTTATCTTCCAACACATAAATGGTGCCGTCGCCACCGCGCACCAGATCGGAGCCGCAAATGCTCGCCCAGGCGCCATGTTTGAGCTTCATGCCTTTGCACTCCGGGCGGTAATCCTTAGAGGACAACACCACTTCTTCCGGCACGATGCCCGCTTTAATGATGCGTTGGTCGTTATACAAGTCTTCGATGAACATATTCAAGGCAGTCAAACGTTGCTTCAGACCCTTGGACACCGTTTCCCATTCATCGGCATCGATGATGCGCGGGAAGACGTCAAACGGCCAAAGGCGGTCGATATTGCCCTTGTCGCTGTAGACGGTGAAGGAAATGCCCATTTCCGCAATGGTGGTGTTGGCGTTGCTCTGCAACTCCACAAAATCCTTGATGCTGTAATCCTGCAATTGATCAATGAACTGACGGGCGCAAGCGCGCGGGGTATCCGGCGCTTCCATGGTTTCATCGTAGAAACTGTTGATCGGGTAGTTCAAAAGCGGTTTATTCATCTGTTCTATCCACCTTCTTCATTTAAATGCGAGTCGTTTAAGTGCAACTTCGTTTGACGCCGTCAAACAATGAAAACGCCCAGGCCTGGTCAAAAACCACATTCCGGCCAGGCCTGACGAGTTTCTCTAATCGGCCTAATCGGTATAAGGTGCCCACAAGGCCGAGACATCGTCCACCGTTTCCGGCATCAACCACACCGACTGATACGGCTGTAAAACGTATTTGGTCTCGGCATTGGACACCCCGCCGTTATCGAGGAGATTCACCCAATAGGAAAAACGTTCCATGCCCTCAATTTCACTGAGATTAATCAATTTGATGTCGTTGGTCAGGTTGTGAATCGCCAACAACGGGAAACGCAAATCCTCGGAATCCCGCCAAAGCGCGAAAAAGTCGCGGCCCAGATTCAAAACCTTCTGCGGTGTGTCCGGGTGGAACGCCTTGTGTTTTTTACGGCGTTGCAGGATATTGGTAATCCGTTTCAAGACCTCGGCATTCGAGGTTCGCCCGCTGTCCACCAGCGCCAGCAAATATTCGTAATCCCAGCGACGACGGTTGATGGAACGCGTCCGCCCGGTTTGCTCCACGCCTTGCAAATCGTTCGGAGTCGCCACCAGACTGTGAATGTAAAAGGCCGGAATACCTTGCAACGTCATCATAATGTTCTGGGAACAGATGAAGCGATCCACCTGCCATTGGTCCGGCCCGTTGGAGTGATAAGTCTCCCGACAGGCACTGAACAAGGCGATATTGATTTCATAAGGGCTTTCCGAACCGTCCGGATTGGACTTGGTGGTTACGAAACCGCCTAAACGGTGCATACTGGTGATTAAATCCTCCACCTCACGCTCGGGCAGAATGCCTTCCACCGGACGCACCCCAATGCCGTCGTGCGAAGCGGTGAAGTTCAGGAAAGTACAGCCTTTCGGAGGCGGTTCCAACGACATGGCCCAATCGGTCAGATAATTCCCTTCGCCACGGTGTAAGGCGTGCAACACCAACGGTGCCAACGCGAACTGATACACCATGTGCGCCTCGTCCTGATGGCCGAAATACGACAGGTTTTCGGCATGCGGCACATTGGTTTCGGTCAACAAAATGCTTTCCGGTTTGACGAAACTCATCACGTCCCGGAACAACTTCACCATCTCATGGGTTTGCGGCAAGTGGATACACTTGGTGCCCAGTTCCTTCCACAAAAAGGCGATGGCATCCAGTCGGATGATGCGCGCGCCCTTTTGCAAATACAACAACAGCACTTCCAACATCTTGATCAAGACATCGGGATTCTTGAAATTCAAATCGATCTGATCGGCGCTGAAGGTCGCCCACACCAGCGTTCGCCCATGGTGGGTATAAGCCGGAACCAACAGAGGCGTGTTTCTTGGGCGTGTGACCTGAGACACGTCCTCGTCGCCTTTCATTTCAATGAAGAATTTGTTGTACGGTGGGTTATCCGCCTTGTAATGAGTGAACCAAAGGCTTTCACGCGAAATATGGTTGACGACGAAATCGAACATCAGATGATAGTCTTCACCGATTTTTTCAACATCCGGCCAATCGCCTAAATCGGGGTTGACCTGTTGATAATCGATGACCGAAAAGCCGTCGTCGGAGCTGTATGGAAAAAACGGCAGAATATGCACGTTATTGATGGCTTTCTTGACATGGGTTTTCAAGAAATCGTGCAGGGTTTCCAACGGTTTTTCGCCATCACGCAAAAAGGTATCGCCATAGGTGATGAGCAACACATCTTCCTGCGACCAGCGCGAGTCGTTGAAGTCACCGTCTGCCGAGCCCGCCAGCAACTCGCTGACACGCTCGAAGGTTTCCTGTCCGACGGTATCGCCGTAACAGAATACCAATCGGTCTTTTATCTGATTCAGAATCGCTTGTTTCATCGTTTTGCCTTTTGTTTGCCTGTGCCAGGCTTATTCAGTGTCGACTATTTATTATCCTCTTCGACCGCCTCGTAAATGTTCTCCAGAATATCCGGGCAGGCACTCATCACCCGGTTCCAGTTTGGCATGAACGGAATTTCACTCGGCGATTCGATAAAGGCCTTACCGGCATCGAGAATGTTCTGCGCGAAAAGTTCGATGACCTGTTCTTCACTGTGCAAGTCGATTTTCAAACCGTTCATTTCCGCATCGAACGCATAGGATTCAAGCTGATCCAGCGCCGTACGGTAATACTTGGCTCGGATGGTACGCAAGGTACTTTGCGAGAATTGGTGTCCGCGCACCGCCAGTTTTCGGAACAACGACTTGGCGATGTCCTGACTCATGCGCGACAGGCCTTTTTGCTTGTCCTCAAACGAAACTTCCTGGTGCTTATGGTCATAAACGTCGGCGATGTCGACCTGACATACGCGGCGGTTGGAATAGTTCTTCAAAACCTCGGACATCACACCGATTTCCAGCCCCCAATCGGAAGGAATACGAATTTCTTTCAAACACTGCACATCCATCGCGAACTCACCCGCCAACGGATAACGGAAACTGTCCAAATACGTCAGCAAGTCGTCATTCCCCAACACGCCTTTCAAGGCACGCAGCAACGGCGTCACCAACAAGCGAGAGGCCCGCCCGTTCAACTTGCCTTCCGAGTAACGCGGGTAATAGCCTTTGGAGAACACGAAGTTGAAGGTCGGATGAGCCACCGGATAAATCAATCGTGCCAGCAAACTGCGGTCATAGGTGACGACATCGCAATCGTGCAACGCCACCGCTTCGGCCTTGCCGGAGGCCAGAATGTACCCGAAGCAGTTCCAGACATTACTGCCTTTCCCACGCTCACGGGGAGCCAGGTCTTTTTCTTTCAATTTATTGGTAATGGCTTGCATGCGCGGGCCGTCGTTCCAGATGATTTTGGCATCCTGCGGCAAACCGGAGAAATATTCCTTGGCGTATTCAAACTGCTTTTCATCCGCCCGGTCCAAACCAATGACGATTTGGTTCAGATACGGCACCTTCTTCAGCTCTTCAACAATGTTGCCCAGAGCCGGGCCTTCCAGCTCGCTGAACAAAGACGGCAGAATCAGCCCTAACGGTTTTTTGTTGCCGTGACGGCACAGCTCCGCTTCCATGTCATCAACCGGACGATCCGTGATGTTGTGGAACGTCGTAACGGTTCCGTTTTGAAAGAAATCACTCATACACTCCCCCTTGAGCTTTTGGTTAATTCGTTTTCGGGCTTCGCCAAAACGGCTTCCACCGCTTCAATCCAGCCATGCGGCGCTTCCGCATCGGTGTAAATCGCACTCGGTATTTCAATACCTTTTCCGGCCGGGTTGGAAATCACAATCGGAATATCCGCGTAATTCAACATGGCGATGTCGTTGTCGCTATCGCCCAACGCCATCACCACACAATCCCGCCCACAGGAAAAATATTCTTTGTTCACTAAAAAATGCATGGCATCCGCCTTATCATGTTTACCCATCACATGATAAAAACGTCCCCCTTTTTTCAACGTTAAATGTTCTTCGGCGAGCGCCTCTTTAAAGCGTTGCAGGTTCTCGTCCGAATCCTGCCAGAGAATCGGTTCGGTGACTTCTCGCTCGGTAGCCAACAGGGCTTCTTTATGATGCAAGCCGGTATGGTTCATGACTTGAGACAACGTCCAGTCGCCAAAACCTTCAAATTGCCAATCGTGACGCTTGCGCAGATGTTTGATATAAGAACGAATGTCTTTGTAAGGATGGCCGATCAACACCTTTTCTGCAGCTTGCGACGAAGTGGCCGGCACGGTCATGACACCGCCGTTTTCGGCAATGACCGGCGTGTCCAGTTTCAGTTTGGATTTCCACTCTTCCAGTTCGGACAAGGTCTTGCTGGAATTGAGCACCACCGGAATGCCCAACCGCTTCAAGCGCTCGAACATCGGCAGCACCACCTCGTAATCGTAGGTGTTATGGTTGAGCAGCGTTCCGTCCAGATCCGTAAAGATGATCAGCTTCGACACACCTTTCCCCTTCAATCAGTTTTGTTTGCCAGGCGCTTTTTTCACCCAATGGGAATAAAACGCCAGTGACAGAATAATCAATGCGATACCGATAATCAGATACAGCGCATGCAGCATCAAGGTCGGATCGTTCAACGCGATTTTAAACACCACCATCAAGGCTTCGATGGACAGTGCGATGATAATCGCAATCAGAAATTTCGAGAGCAACCGGGATTCGTCCTTCTTGTCCGAATAGGCTTTAAAGAACACCTCCCGTTCCAACAGGGTCTTAGCCAAATCGAAAATCGCCAACCCCATCGTTAAAGCGACAATCGGTTTGAACACACTTTCCAGCGTATAGGTGTCGGGATGACGCCATTGCAGAAAGTAGTCATAAAAAGCATAACCGATTGACATGATTGAGAAAAACATTAATGACAGACCAATGGCCAAATAAAAGCTTTTGGTCACTTTATTGAAGACCGGGTGCAGCTCCAGCAGACCGAGGCGCATCAATAAAGACACGACATTGAAATCGAAAAAGAAGAACCGGCCATTGGCACTGACAATCACCGTGACGCAGGATTCCCCTGTCGCCGAACTGATATAAGGCGACGTCACCGACACGCCTTGTTCTTCATGATCGACATGCGAGACCAGATAGGAACGGTTTTTACCGATGGCCGCGTCGTTTTGTTTGTTTTTGTAGATATTCGGAGAGGTCTGGATGTATTCGGAGTCGGCAATGTAAATCAATTCCAGACACGAGAAAATCGTGTAGAATTGCTGCGCCCCTTTTGTTTCCAAGCTCATTAACTGCGCGTTGTTACAAATGGTCTCCACCAGAAACTTCTCGATTTCCGGTTTGTGCTCATTGTATAAGCTAATAAACTCTTGCATTGCATCACCTCTTACTTATATAAGTAAATAGCGACATACAAGCCAAAATAAATTTTCTATTCGGTATCAATAACTTAATTTTTACAGCCTTCCATCAACCGTAAATATGCACCAATTTGAACCAAAAACACGCTAAAAAAGAAAGAGACTCGCCAAAGAAGAAATAAGGCGGCGGTTACACGGAAATCTGGACCGACTCCATGGATTTGTCATGATAGACCACATCGAAACAGGCGACAAATTCACCTTCATCCAATGTAATCTGTTTGGAAATGGTAAAACACAATTGCATATCGATTAACGAGCGATATGGCTGAGACACATACACCCGCCCCGGCGTTTGAAAAGCCTTCACAAAGTAACGGCGATTCTTCCAGCACAGGCCTTTGCCTTTTTTCAAGACTTCGACTCGATCACTGACATCCGGCGAGTTGCACTCGTCACTGACCTGAAACCCTTCCTGATCCAAAATAAAATAACGTTTCACGAACGACAAGTCCATAACCTTTTTCACCATCTCACCTTCCAGTGAGCGGAAACTGTTAATGTCATCGACGCGTTCGAACAAGGTTTCATAGCCACGACGTTGAATATTCTTAATGAACTGCTGCTCTTGAATGTACAGCGGGTATTCGTCAATCACTTCCTTAATGCAGGCCTGGCCCTTTTTGACCTGATCCAGTAACTGTCTCGGGCGGGCAAAATAAAAACCCTGCACCAAGTCCACGCCCACATCCATCGCCAGCAGCGCTTGCTCTTTGGTTTCAATCCCCTCTAACAAGCACACACTGCCGGCTTCTTTAATCAGACGCGTCAGATTCTTCAAAATACTTTGGCTGCGCAGGCTTTTCGACGCTTCCAGCAGCACGCCGCGATCCAGCTTCACAATGTCCGGTTGCGCCTTCCAGATACGGTCCACATTGGAATGCCCCGCCCCGAAATCGTCCAACGCAATCAAGCAGCCCAAACGACGCAAAGTGGCAATAATCTCCTCAAACAGCTTCTCGTCGGTGATTTCGCTTTCCACCACCTCGATGACGATTTCATGCCCCTTGACCCGCAAATCTTTCAAAACCTGCTCGATGCAGATTTCGCTCAAGTCGTTAACGCCTTCAAAATCCAGGTTCAAAAACAACCAACTGTCCGGCAAACGCGATTGCTGCCAGTTCTCGACATGCAGACGATTCAAGGCATGACTGAATTTAGCCTGCGCCATGTCTTCCGGCACAGCCAGACACTCATCCACGGGAATCTGAAACCCAGTCTCGACCGAACGACCGCGCACCAAGGCTTCGACACCAATACATGCCTGATTGGAAAAACTGTAAATCGGCTGAAAGACCGAAAACAGCTTTTTGTCTTCCAGCTTCAATGTTTTGCTTCCGGCAACCGGCTCTCGGCTCTGCATATGAAAATTAGTGTTATTCGCTGTCATTTAAATCGTTCAACTTCTAATCCGACGCTCAACTCAATCCTGCCCCATCGCCACCGGACGCATTCCATCATCGCCAGACGCCATAAAATGACCGCCTGCGGCATAGTCGGAAGCCGCCATGGATGAAGACGCCAAGCCATCACACACCTCTTGCGCCACATCCGTCAAGCGGCGCCCTTGGTTCATCGCTTTCTTGCGCATGTAATGATATGCATCATCCTCGGTCATTTTTTTCGCTTGAATCAACAGGCCTTTTGCCTTTTCAATCAAGGCGCGCTTGGCCAGCTTATCTTTCAATTGCGCCAGCTCCTTCTTCAAGGACTTACGCTCGTTGAAACGCGCCAAGGCCACGTCCACAATCGGCTGAATGCGACTGATGCTTTTATCATCCACAATGTAGGACACCACACCGGCTTCCACCGATTTGGCGATGACACGCGAATCGCGCTCGTTACTGAAACAAATGATTGGAATTTCGATGGCGCCGCAAATGTCCGCAAAGGCTTCAAAGAAACGTTCGGTCGGAAACTTACACTCCAACACCAATAAACCGTAGTCGTCTGACGATAGTTTGGACAACAAGTCCTCCGAAACGGACATTACATCAACGTAATTCGCCCCGGATTGACTCAAGCCAGATTTCAATGTTCCAGCATTGTCAACGTCGTCACTGACCAATAACACTTTAAGATCTGCCAAAATCGCCCCTCCTATAATCAAACCAAATTCAAACTGGTAAAACATATGCCATACCAAAAAAAATTAGTTTTATTAAATCATAATGTTATAGGAATCGTTTTTTACTGGGAGGTAAAAAAAATCACAATATGAACCGACTTGGTGCAGGAAACGTTTCATTTGTTACCAGAACGCTTGGTTTTAACAGCGGCGCCAACATGATTGTTTTGTTGAAAGGAGAGCCACCATCAAAACACGATGTCACAACCGAACGAAAGATTAATACTTTTTAGAGAAAACCACTTGATAACCTTTGGCTGTCGTCCAGTTCCAGTCCCGCATCTTCAAGTTTTTGACAGCATCGACTTCGGCCGCGTCCACTGACTGGCCAAAGCCCATACCATAGCGCTGGTAAGGGGTTCCCTTAGAATCTTCTCCACCATAGACAACCACCACCATCGCGCCCACTTGCCCCTCTTTATTACGCCAACAAGACGGCACCTCCGAGTAATGGTCGGGAAGTTTTTTCCGCACGTCTTTATCGGCCTGCAACGGGGAAATGGTTCGCCCATAGTGATAATAGTAAGCTTCATCACTCGGGGTATTGGTGCTATTTCGGTTGGCCACCGCGCACATGGCCGCACCGCCATCACCGCGACGCACGGAAGACTCCGAAGCCGCGCCCGATGCCTCAGGAGCTTTATCCGCTCCCGCTCCATTCTTACCGGCTTGGGCCACATCAACCGGTTGGTTAAGGCTTTCCGTTTTCGCTTTTGCCTGTTCAATCGCTTCTTTTGTGGACAAGCGCGAGTTGGATTCCGGCTGTGGCGCTTTGGCAACCGTCGTGGTGTCCAAACTGCGATTCGGGAGCTTCACCGGCACCACCACCGGGATGGATTGCGTATAGACCGGTTTTTGATTGTCAAAATACGCTTTATTGCGTGCTTGCACTTCGGCGATTTGCGCTTTCACGGAATCTTTTGATCTTTGTACGGCCAGATCCATTTCCGCCCGTTCCTTGCGACGGTAAGCCTCATCCTTTGCAAAGGATTGGTTCATCTTGGTGATAAGTTGGTTCATGGCCATTTGTTGTTTGGCTTCTTTAAGTCGCCCGCGCCAAGTATAAATTTCGCGAGTCTTTTTCTGAGCCTGAGCATAATAAGTGTCATTCAGCCTATCCAGCGTATTGGATATCTGCTTGGAACGCGCGTTAAGCGCCGCCGTCAGCTCCTCCATTCGCGCCTTATCCGCCTGACACACACTGTTATTAACATTTTTGTTTTGCGTAAAACGCTGAACGGTCTGTTTGAAGTCTTTTTCGAATTGAACGCTATCGTCCCACACCGTACTCTTGAATAAAGCGGACGGCGAATAATCGCTCTTGATATTCTCGACGGCCCAGCCCATATTGTCCCAAATATCCACATTTCTTTCGTAGCTGTCCAGCTTTTCTTCCAGCCTCATCGAACCTTGCAAAGCGTTTTCCGCACTTTGGACAGCCTGAACCATCTTACGACAGGCCAACTGGTCTTGTTTCGTTTCCGCAAACCCGGCCAACTGCACGGACGTCGAATCCTTGCCGGTCGATAACGCCTGCATAGTCTCTTTGGTTGAAAAAGGCTTCTCAATCATAAAGGCATCCACGGACCACTTATAATAGCCTCTTTCCAGATCACGCGTTCCGCTCAGCAAATAGGTCGAGCGCTTATTCGCATCCGTCCAGACATTAATCAAAAACTGGTCATTGGGCATTTGCGTCAAAACCGTTAACGGAAACACCGGAGCTTTCGCATCGCAACGCCCCGTCAACACCGCCACGCCTCGGGTTTTCCCCATACAAACGGCATTTTCCGGTTGTTGGATTGTCGCCACCATTTTCTGATACGACGGCAACGTCAACACCGGCGTGTTCCGATTGTAGGATTGTAAATAAGTCGTCTCGGTGATTAAGTCACGCACAAACGGCGACTCCCAAGAGTAATATTTCCGATTTGGATCGCGTTTAGTCGTCCGCCCCGATAAGTCATACCGCCCCAAATAAGCCGGTTTAGGCGGGGTAATCAATAAATGACGAGGATAAATCTGCTTCGCTTTCAGCGCCTTGGCCAAAGATTCCTCACGAATATAGCTCGAACGTTTCGGGTCATCCGGAAAGGCTTTCACAAGCACCTGAGGTTTTGGCAAAACAAATTCGTATTGCGGCAGCATCGACCCATAATAGGGCTTCTGCCCGGTTTCTTTTTCGATAAAGGGCAGTCTTCTTTGAGTGTAATATTTATAACTCGAAGCGTTACTGCGCTTCATTAAACTTGAATAGCGCCAGGAGTAACGATAAACATGGTATTCCCGACTGACCAGGCGCCCTTTCCGGTCATACTTCTCAACAAACCCCTCTCGCAACGTCCCCAGGTTGGCAGGACTGCTTCCAAAAACCTTACCTTCATAGAAACGCGCCCAAAAAGACCCTGTAATCACCGTTTTTCGACCACTCTTTTGTTGAATCGTCAATCGCCCAAGATACGGCATCGGGTCGTTTCGTTTATGCCAGCGCCATAAATACCCTTCAAAACGCTGTTTATACAAGGTTCCCCTCTCCAAACCTAAAGACACCATGCCACGCGTATCAACCACGGTCGTTGTTCCCGGAGACGTCAGCAGCAAATCAAAATCGTTCTTTTCCGTCACCTTCAACAAACCGCCACCTTCGTTTTCATATTGGCTCAGCGGCACGCCATTCAGAGGCGCATAAAACGGATCGGTATAGGCGTTAGACTTGGACGCTTTAGCCGAAGTTCCAGACGGTTTGGTCTCGGATGGAGAGTTACAAGCGGCAAGTACAATAGCAATAAACGGGAATAGAATCTTGGAGAAGCGCAACATAGTGAACCTTTAACAAGGATTTTTTTATATACAGGTTTAAAAGACTAACAACCCCCCACCTGAGCGTCAAGACTTCCTCAAGAATTTACCTGGGATCTCTTCTACCGGAAATAATTGCGATTATATTAACTACAGCATTAGTTGCTTCTGCACATAATGCAGCCAAACGATATTCTGCCGTTCGCTTATGAGTTAAATCATTTGCCAAGGCAAGTGATGCCTTCGCGTGTTTTCGAACTTGCTCATTTGAGCTTCCTGACAATTCATGAGCAATATAAGCCTCTAACATCCTTTTCGCATCGGTTTTACTGACTGTCACCCCATCTAGTATTGGATGCACCTCTTCGATAAACACCTCCTGAGCTATAGAAATTAGAGTTTCTCTACAAAGCAGTCCTATAGCTTGATATTGCTCTTCTGTAGAGGCTTGCGTTAATCTAAGCTTTATTTCACCAACACTCCTATCGACCCTTCCCCAACCTGTTGGCTCTTCAAATACAGGGTTTATAACTTTGCTTTTCAAATTTTTAACAGCTTCCAGCATTGGGCCAAATAATTCTGAAACAAACTTCCTTCTTGATGCATAATTTGGCAACGAACCATCACTCCACTTCCCATGCCAAGTCCATAAGTCTTCAAATTGGTTTGTATTTACCATGCCCCTTTCTAGCAAGCCTTCTTCTATCATTTCGGCTCTTTCTTTATATTCTGAATTCACTGTTTTTATCATAGGCCCACCAGTTGACACAGAAATCATCATTGCTTTTTGTTGCTCAAGTAGTTCTAACAGTTCCTCTACACTAAAAGTATATGCCTTCCCATCCATTTCACCTGATAGCTCTGGTGAAATTACAACCTCTCCTACCCAACAGTTTGGGTATATCCGAAATATCATTTCAGCTTTTTTTCTGATACTTTGCTCTATTGATTGAATTTCATGTTCATATTTTGAGTAGACATCTATAGGTAGACGACAAAATATTCCATATATATCGGTTCCGCCGTTCCAATTATCAAACCCAGTCACTTCAATATCACATAGACCTTTTGATAAAACTTCAAACTCTGGCATTGAGTCATCTCGTTTGAAAAGTTTTCCGAGCGTTGCAATTATTTTTGTACTGTTTTCAATTACTGTATCCATTTAACTCAAAGGCCTTTCCGATTAGATTGTTTGCAATCATGAACCCTTATTCTAATATTTCCATTATGAACACAAATACCACTAAGCTCTCTGCCATCAATCCCGCTAAATACATTCTTTAGGTCAAAATTTAGCATATTATTGAGATGGAGCCATGCTAAATATAAAAACTATAATAAGGTTATAGTGGTCAAATGAGGTTGTCACCAATGAAAGCAAATTTACTTTTCACGATATTAAAGCGGCTGGCATAACAAATCACCCTCTCCACTAGTCGGGGCATAAGCCTGAAAAAGCGAAAGCTGTTTACCTACGCGGAACAAAAGAAGTACAAGCGACAGAGTAAATTTTTAAGGGAAAAAGTAAGGGAAAATAAAAAAGGCCTGTCATAAAATGACAAGCCTTTGGAATAATGGCGCGCCCGAAGGGAGTCGAACCCCTAACCGCTCGGTTCGTAGCCGAGTACTCTATCCAGTTGAGCTACGGGCGCATATCGAAATGAAGTGCGTATTCTAGGGAGTTAAGAACATCTTGTCAAGCCATTTTCAGCGCTTTTAATGCCTTTTCCCATCGCAATTTTAAAAGCTGTCAAATAACACAACTTTTGAAATTAAATGGCGGTGGACTAGGGATTCGAACCCCAGGTAGGCTACTAACCTACAACGGTTTTCAAGACCGCCGCCTTCAACCACTCAGCCAGTCCACCAAATCAGGTGCGTATTATAGAGGGATGCCGGATAATTGCAAGCGTTTCCGGCGTTTTTTACCCTTTTTTTACAAAACTTTTTCGACGGCCAAAGCTTCGCCCTTTTCCCGCTCTCGCCAAACACAATGCGAATACGCCCAGACCTTTTTAAACCTCAGAAAGCCGCCTTTTGGTTCATATAAAAAAACCACCAGGCCTGGTGGTTTTCGATATAGGCGATGAAAGCGCCGATGCGCGCTTATAAACGCTCTGCGCCGCCCAAATACGGACGCAAGGCTTCCGGCACGGTGACGGAACCGTCTTCGTTTTGATAGTTCTCCAACACTGCGACCAACGTGCGCCCCACCGCCAAACCGGAACCGTTCAGCGTATGCACCAACTGCGGCTTGTCTTGTCCGGTACGGAAACGCGCTTTCAAGCGACGTGCCTGAAAATCTTCAAAGTTGGAACAGGAGGAAATTTCACGATACGCCTGCTGCCCCGGTAACCAGACTTCCAGGTCATAGGTTTTGGCGGATGAAAAACCGATATCGCCGGTGCACAATGCCATGACACGATACGGCAGTTCAAGCTTTTGCAGAATCGATTCCGCTTGCTGCGTCAAGCCCTCCAATGCGTCGTAGGATTGCTCCGGATGGACGATTTGCACCATCTCCACTTTTTCGAACTGGTGCTGGCGAATCAAGCCTTTGGTATCGCGCCCGTAAGAACCGGCTTCGGAACGGAAACACGGCGTATGCGCGGTCATCTTCAACGGCAATTGTGCTTCGTCGATGATTTCGTCACGGAATAAATTGGTCACCGGCACTTCGGCGGTCGGAATCAAATACAAATCGCGATCCGAGGTGTCGTGCTCTTCGTGTTTGTCGATTTTATAGGAATCGGCTTCAAACTTCGGCAATTGGCCGGTGCCGTACAAACTGTCCTGATTCACCAAGAACGGCACATAGACTTCTTCGTAACCGGCTTCGGCATGAGTATCGAGCATGAACTGCGTCAAGGCCCGTTGCAGTTTCGCCATTGGCCCTTTCAGCACCGAGAAACGTGATGAGGTGATTTTTACCGCCGCTTCATTATCGTACCAGCCGCGCGCTTCGGCCAAATCGACGTGGTCTTTGATCTCGAATGCAAATTCACGCGGCTGCCCCCAACGACGCAGTTCCACATTATCGTCTTCGGACGCACCGACCGGCGTAGAGTCATGCGGTAGATTCGGAATGCCGCCGTAGATATTTTCCAGTTCGGCTTGAATGGCGTCGGATGCGGTTTTCGCTTCTTCCAACTGTTCGCCGAGATTCGCCACTTCGTCCAATAACGGCTGAATGTCTTCTCCGGCCGCTTTGGCTTTACCGATGCCTTTCGATCGACTGTTACGCTCGGCCTGTAAATCCTGGGTTTTCACCTGCAGTTCTTTACGCTGCGCTTCCAGCGCCTCGATGCGCGCCACATCGACGTCGAAGCCGCGCGTTTTCAATTTTTCGGCGACCGCTTGCAAATCGGTTCTCAGCAATTTTGAATCTAACATGAAAAAATCTCTAACAAATTAATTAAAAGTGAATAGGGGTTGTGCCTTAAATATGTGACTATTTTACGGACTGAAAAAATGTTTGCCAGCTAAAATCCCGAGCCACACGGCGACCAAACCGGACAAAACGCTCACCACGATATTGAGCATGGCTTTGGTCACGTCGCCGGTTTGCAGAAACGAATAGGTTTCGAACGAAAACGTCGAAAACGTCGTGAAGGCCCCGAGGAATCCGACAATCAAAAAGGAGCGCATTTCCACCGACAACTGCACCTTGTCGATCATCAGAATCGTCAACAGCCCGATAATAAACGACCCCAACACATTGACCGTCAAGGTGCCCCAGGCGAAATCCCGCCCCAACCAGGTATACATCTGGTTGGACACCAAAAACCGCGCCATGGCGCCTAAGGAACCGCCCAACCCGACGGCGACCAACTGCCAGATATGAAACGAGTGAATCAAGACTCTCTCCTTTTGATTGGGGATTGCGCGTCCATTTGTCTGAGGCGCTGCATCTTATCGGCGATTTTGATTTCCAGGCCACGGTTGACCGGTTGATAATAATCGCGCTCCAGCATTTCTTCCGGAAAATAACTTTCACCGGCGGCGTAGGCCTCGGGTTCGTCATGCGCATAACGATAACCCTCGCCGTAGCCCATGTTCTGCATCAGCTTGGTCGGCGCATTGCGCAAATGCAGCGGCACGTCGTAGGAACCGTGTTCCTTGATATCTTTCAAAGCCGCTTTATAGCCCATGTACACCGCATTGGATTTCGGAGCCACCGCCAGATAAACCGCCGCCTGCGCCAGTGCCAAATCGCCTTCCGGCGAACCAAGTCGCTCATAGGCTTCCGTCGCATTGACCGTGACTTCCAAGGCGCGCACATCGGCATTACCGATGTCTTCACTGGCCATGCGAATCAAACGGCGTGATAAATAACGTGCATCCACGCCGCCGTCCAACATGCGCGTCAGCCAATACAAGGCGGCGTTCGGGTCGGAACCGCGCACGGACTTATGCAAGGCGGAAATCTGATCGTAAAAGGCTTCGCCACCTTTATCGAAACGCCGCACGCCGCCCAGCACCACCTCACGGCAATTGGCTTCGGTCAAAACCACCAGGCCTGGTGAATTCTCTTCCTCACGGAACTCGGCAAAATCCACCGCCTGTTCCAACAAGTTCAGCAAGCGTCGCGCGTCGCCGTCGGAAAACTGAATCAGCGATTGCTTGGCCGCGTCTTCCAACACCAGCGTTTGCGCCATTTCATCACTCATCAAGCGGACGGCGCGTTCCAAGACTTCCGCTAAATCTTCGTCGTCCAACGAGCGCAATACATACACCCGCGCCCGCGACAACAAGGCGTTATTCAATTCAAACGACGGGTTCTCGGTGGTGGCGCCGATGAACACGAAAGTGCCGTCTTCCACAAAGGGTAAAAAGGCGTCCTGCTGGGCTTTGTTGAAACGATGCACCTCATCCACAAACAACAGCGAACCTTCCTGAAACTGGGAACGATGCAATTTGGCCTGCTCGACGGCGGCCCGCACTTCCTTAACCCCGTCCAACACCGCTGACAAGCTTAAAAACTGCAAACCGGACTGCTTGGCAATCAACCGCGCTAAAGTGGTTTTTCCGGTGCCCGGCGGCCCCCAGAAAATCATCGAATGCATGCGGCCGGATTCGAACATTTTCGATAAGGCGCGCCCCGGCCCGAGTAAGTGCGTCTGCCCGACAAATTCGTCCAGCGCCTGCGGTCGCAAGCGGTCCGAAAGCGGTTGGTAAACGAGGGTTTCCATCGTTTTATCTGGCCTTTATCGCACCGGCTGACCGATGACGTCCACCCCTTTCGGCGGCGTAAACTCGAAATCCGAGGTGTTCACCGACTGGTTTTGACGGATGTTATTGAACTTCACCTTGGTGATGTTGTCCACGGATTGATACATCCAAATCTGCGTCATCTTGCCATCGGCAATCGCCACGTCCAAACTTTGGAAAAAGGTGCCGTCTTTCGGCGTCAGGTTGAACCAGCTTTCCCCGTTGCGCACGTCTCCGGGAATGATATTGAAACGTTCCGACAACGGTTCTTTATACAGCAACCAACTCAACGGAAAATCCGCTTCCACCGAGCTGAGTGGGCGCACGGTGGCTTGATCCAGCTCGACGTCGTACACCCAGACATTGCGTCCGTCGGAAATGATTTTCTGCGGGTCCGGCTTTTCATACACCCACAACAGTTGCCCCGGGCGTTGCATGACGAAATACCCTTTGGAACTGTTCATTTCAAACAGGTTTTCTTCCGGTTGAGTTTGTTCGAAGCTGGCGCTGAAGGTTTCCAGGTTCGAAACGAAACGGTTCAAGTCCGCCACTTGGGCTTTGGCCGCCAGGGCCATCTGCATCGGCCACATCAATAGGAGACCGATGAAAAACCGCGCCACACCTGAGCGGCGCTTCAATGGATTACACTGCATATTCGACTGCATAAGCGATTCATATTCCTACAAAAGTTCTCAAAACACCACCTGCGGAAATCACACCCTAAAGGGTATAAGGCCTGGCGGTTTTCAAGAAAGTTACGATTCGTTAAAGATTAATCCTGCGGTTTGGGCGCCAACACATCGCGGTTACCGTTGGCTTTCATCGGCGACACCACGCCGGCGGATTCCATCGCCTCGACAATACGTGCCGCACGGTTATAACCGATTTTAAACTGACGCTGCACCAAGGACACCGACACCCGCTGGTTTTCCAATACAAACGCCACCACTTGGTCGTAAAGTAAATCTTGTTCGGCATCTTCCGCCAAACTGTCATTCTTTTCACCCGAATTGGCCTGAGTCACGCTTTCCAAGTATTGCGGCTCGCCTTGCGATTTGACGAACTCCGCCACCTTATGGACTTCTTCATCCGTCATAAACGCGCCGTGCACCCGTTTCGGGCTGCCGGTGCCCGGCGGCATGAACAGCATATCCCCCATGCCCAGCAACTGCTCGGCGCCGCCTTGATCCAGAATGGTACGCGAGTCGATTTTGGTGTTGACCATAAAGGAAATCCGCGTCGGGATGTTGGCTTTGATCAAACCGGTGATGACGTTGACCGACGGCCGTTGTGTTGCCAAAATCAAGTGAATCCCGGCGGCACGCGCTTTCTGGGCGATACGGGCAATCAACTGCTCGACTTCCTTACCGACCACCATAATCATATCGGCGAACTCGTCCACCACCACAACAATGTAGGGCAAGGGTTCCAAGGTCGGTGGCGGCTCACTCATTTCGTGTCCAAAGTTGGCCGGTTGCTGATACAGCGGGTCGATAATGGGTTCGCCCTTTTCAATTGCGCCTTTGACTTTGGCATTGTACCCGGCGATATTGCGCACCCCGAGCTTCGCCATCAATTGATAACGGCGGTCCATTTCATACACACTCCAACGCAAGGCATTAGCCGCTTCGGACATATCCGTGACCACCGGCGTCAACAAATGCGGAATGTCTTCGTACACCGACAATTCCAACATTTTCGGATCGACCATAATCAAGCGCACTTCTTCCGGCGTGCTCTTATACAACATACTCAAAATCATGCTGTTCACACCGACCGATTTACCGGAACCGGTGGTTCCCGCCACCAGCAAGTGCGGCATTTTGGAGATATCCGCCACCACGGCCTTGCCGGCAATGTCTTTGCCCAGCGCCACGGTCAGCGGCGATTTGGAATTTTGGAATTCATCGGATGAAATCACTTCGCGGAAGCTTACGACCTCTCGTTCATCGTTTGGAATTTCGATTCCCACCACGGATTTACCCGGAATGATGTCGACTACACGCACAGACTTGACCGACAAGACCCGCGCCAAATCCTTGGCGAGATTATTGATTTGGCTGACCTTGACCCCGGCCGCCGGCAAGACTTCAAAGCGCGTGACCACCGGCCCCGGCTGTACCGCTTCGACTTTCACCTTGACGCCGAACTCTTCCAGACGTTTTTCCAATAACAACGACAAGGTGGTCAGCTCGTCTTCGGAAAACCCTTCATCATATTCCGGTACCGGATTCAACAGTTCCACACTCGGCAACTCGCCGGAACGCACCGCCGGCACCGTACTGTTGGAAATGGCTTTCTTGCCGACTTTGACCGACGACGATTCTTCCGAAGACGACGACTCGTCCAACTTATCCATATCAATCGTGGGTTCGACACGCGGCGTTTCAGCACCGTCGCCTTTGCTTTCCAGCATCTGTTTGCTTTTCGACTTGACCTTTTCCGCCAGGGCCTCGACCACTTTGGACTTTTTCTTGACCGGTTCCAGCGCGGTTTTGTCAGCATTTTTGCCCGCTTGGTTCGGCGGTGTCAAAATCGCCGGTGCACGGGTTTCCGTTGAATCCGCTACCAAGGCATCATCCTGCCTGGTCTGGCGTTTTTCCTGATAGTCGGAACGCAGAGCATCCATTTCGTGTTTCAGTTTATCCAACAGCTTCCAGACCATCACCCCGGTGTAATCGATAATGGTGATCCAGGAAAAGCTGGTCAACATGCTGAAGGCAATCGCAAACATCACCAACAGCACCAGGGTCGCCCCCAATAAATCGATACCGCCCACCAAAAAGGCGCTGAACTCATAACCGAGCACACCGCCGCCGGAATACGGCAGTTGAATCACGGCATTCTGCGGTTCAAGATACAAGGCCGACAACCCGGCGCCGGACACAATCAACAGCGCCAGCCCCAACATACTCAGGGCGAAATGCACGTAATCCATTTCCGAGCCGGCACGGATTTTCAGGGTCACCATACCGGCGAACAGCAATCCAAACGGAATCAGAAAACCGAAAATGCCGAACAAATACAAGATAAGCGAGGAAATCCAAGCCCCGGTGCGGCCACCGTAGTTTTCCGCCATTTGACCTTCATTGACGGTATCGAAGCCCGGGTCGCTCGGATGATAGCTGAACAAGACGATAAACAGGAAAAACGCCAAACCGATGCAGGCCAGCAAAATCGCGTCTTTCACGACCCAGTGCACACGGCGGCCGGAAACGTCGGCGTCTTGCACGTCGTCCACCAGGTCCGCTGATTTCGGTTGTTTAAATCCCATCGATTACTGTTTCATCCTATTCAAAGGTTATCGGATTCTTTTATCGAATTTAAAGAAATTTCTATCAAAATACAATTCGCCGCAAACACAGTCATACTCACTCAATGCTGCCGTTTTTTCCGCAAATATAATTATGCAAAGCCAGTTGAAAAGCTGCTAGAATTCTAGCATATTTCAGAAGCCGTCGTTAATTCTATTCCGCTCTCGACACGGCCTCGTCAGGCCTGGCGAATTCGGTGTCTTTAACGACAAACGAAACCTTCTGCCTGATTCAAGCACCCGTCCGGCGGAGCGATGTATCGCCCACTTCGGACAGAGACAAATAAGAAAGGAAAGGATGTTATGTCAAAGCATTGCAAACTATTGATTCTCGGCTCCGGCCCAGCCGGTTACACCGCCGCCGTTTATGCCGCCCGCGCAAACCTGGAACCGGTCATGGTGACCGGGATGCAGCAAGGCGGTCAATTGACCACCACCACGGAAGTGGACAACTGGCCAGGAGACGTGGAAGGATTGACCGGCCCGGACTTGATGGTGCGCATGCAAAAACACGCCGAGCGTTTCGGCACCGAAATTATTTTCGACCACATCCACACCGCTGAATTACAGCAACGCCCATTCAAGCTAATTGGTGACAGCGGCGAGTACACCTGCGATGCGCTGATTATCGCGACCGGCGCTTCCGCCAAATACTTGGGACTGGAATCCGAAGAAGCCTTTAAAGGCAAAGGCGTTTCCGCTTGCGCAACTTGTGATGGTTTCTTTTACCGCAACCAAAAAGTCGCCGTCATCGGCGGCGGCAACACCGCCGTGGAAGAAGCCTTGTATCTGTCCAACATCGCCGCGGAAGTCACCATTGTGCACCGTCGCGACAGCTTCAGTTCGGAAAAAATTCTGGCCGACCAACTGAAAGAAAAAGCCGAAAACGGCAACATCAAGATTGAATACAACAGTACGTTGGAAGAAGTGCTGGGCGACAACATGGGCGTGACCGGATTGCGTTTGAAAAACACCCAAAGCGGCGACACCAAAGAAATCGACGTAGCAGGTGTCTTCATCGCCATCGGCCACACCCCGAACACCGGCATTTTCGACGGCCAACTGGACATGGACCACGGCTACCTGAAAGTACAGAGCGGCTTGCAAGGCAACGCCACTCAAACCTCCATCCCGGGCATTTTCGCCGCCGGCGACGTCATGGACCAGGTTTACAAACAAGCCATCACCTCCGCTGGTGCGGGCTGTATGGCCGCTCTGGATGCCGAGAAATACCTGGATCATCTGGAATCTCAAAGCTAATCCAATCGAATAACAAAACCGACCAGGCCTGGTCGGTTTTGGCATTCGAACCCTTCCAATCATTATTCGAGACGTTTATGAAAAAACAATTACTCACCACAGTTCTGCTTGCGACGCTGTCCAGCACCGGTCTCACCGCGCTGGCCGACGACACCAAGTTGAACTCCGTTGACAAAAAAGCCAGCTACGCCCTCGGCTCCGACCTGGCCAAGAACTTCCAGCAACAAGGCGTTGAAATCGACATTCCGGCACTGGTTCTGGGCATGCAGGACGTGATGGAAAACAAATCCTTACGCTTGACCGACGCTGAAATGCAGCAAGCGGTCAATGAAGTGAAAAAACAGGTCATGCAAAAGCAGGCCGAAGCCCGTAAAAAACTCGCGGAAGACAACGCCCAGAAAGGCGAGGCTTTTTTGGCGAAAAACAAAAAACGTGACGATGTGAAAGTCACCAAAAGCGGTTTGCAGTACCGCATTATCGAGCCGGGCAAAGGTGCAACGCCAAAAGAAGACGATGTCTTGACCGCCAACTACAAAGGCACCTTGATTGACGGTACCGAATTCGACAGTTCTTACAGCCGCGGCACGCCGATTGAATTCCAGATGGGCGATGTCATCCCGGGCTGGGGTGAAGCTTTGAAAATGATGAAGCCGGGTGCAAAATGGGAAATTTTCGTGCCACCGTCACTGGGCTACGGTTCCAAAGGTGCGGGTGACATCATCGGACCGAATGAGACGCTGATTTTCACCATCGAACTGATTAAAGCCGAAAAACCAGCCTCCTAAAACGAAAAAAGCCCGAACACGATCCCTGTGTCCGGGCTGTATTATCGGTTATCTAATACAAAGGGAGGATTAGTTGAAGTTTCAACTATTCCCAGTGTACCAGTTACATTATTTTTTTCTAATATAAAGTTTGTCTATGTCGATAGATAAATTTTATCTTAAGCCTATAACCCCTCTACCAACGCCATCACATCGTAAGCCGGCTCTTCATAAGGGTGCAATTCTTTCAACGCTTTCAAAACCGTTTTAGCGCAGCTTTGTTCCATGACCATTTCCACCCGATACTCAGCCACGTTTTCCAGGGCTCCTTGCGTCCCCAAAAAAGGCTGACTGCCTGACAAAGGGCGAAACTGCCCTTCCCCTTTGACTTGCCAACAACACTGGTCATAATCCCCGATGCGTCCGGCCCCGGCTTCAAACACCGCCGCTTTGACCGTTTCCAAGTGTGTTTCCGGGACAAAAAAGCACAATTTATACATATTTCTCCTTAAACCGACTAAAATAATTGGGGTTTCAGAATCACCCAACTCAAGGTAGAGCAAGATGAAAAACATATTGATTACGTATTTTATAATACTGGCATTGGGATTCGCGTCGATGTTGACACATAATCATTATCTGGCGAACATTGCCGGGTTCATTTCCGCCGTCGGCTTCATGGTCATTTTCTTCAAGGATCGACCGGACCCAAGTACATTGAGTGAAGCGGAAATCAAACAAGCCGCCAAAATGCGCACCTATTGGTATATCGTTTTCGCCACCGGTTTGGTTTTCAGTTTGATTTTCGGCAGCTTCTGGAATAGCGAAATGGGCAATATGGCGTCTTAATGACAACTTTACCCGCTTAAAAGCGCCCATAAAAAAAGCACCTTTCGGTGCTTTTTTTTATGGCATCGATTTGACGCTTAGAACAAATCGATTTCACCCTCTTCCATTGACTCGGAAGAAACCCGTCGCATCCGCTTGGATTCAATCTCTTCACGTTCCTGGTGAATGGTGTTTCGGAAGGCTTCCAAACGTTGCTTATGCTCCGCCACCGATTGCACCGGATCGTTTTTACTCTCTTCAATGAAGTGGTTGATTTTGTGGGAAAAGCCACTCAAATTCTCCAAATGGTTGAGCACCTGCTCGACCAACTGACGGACAATGTCTTCGAACTGCAAAGAGCGCATGGCGTTCGACACACTGACTTCAATCTCGGAAATAATACCGGACACATCACCCAGCTTGTTGGAAATACCGCTGTTCATCGATTCGAGATCGGTGACCAACACTGTGACCTGATCCTGCGAAGAATTGGCTTCCTGCATGTCTTTTTCGGCGGTATCCATCACTCGACGACGGACTTGGTCAACGGTTTGTTTGGCTTTTTCCGCCTGCTTACGAATTTGCTCGTTCAACTGGTTGGAGTTCAAGGACAACTTACGGACTTCATCCGCCACCACCGCGAAACCGCGCCCGGCTTCCCCAGCACGTGCCGCTTCAATCGCCGCATTCAAGGCCAACAAATTCGTCTGATCGGCAATACCTTTCACATCTTCCAGCAGGGCGAAAATCGACTCGATCTGACTGACCATATCGTCGATTTTATCGACCGTTTCATTACTGCGCTGACTGGAGTTACGCAATAGAGTAATCAAAAACTCCAAGACATCTTTGATTTCGGCCGAAAATTTCTGAATACTCATGCCTTCACCACTGCCGCCCAGGTTATCCAGCAAAGACACCACCATTTTGTACTCTTCCTGAGTTTGGTTGTGCAGTCCCATAAAGCTTGAGTTCAGGGTTTCAATCGCTTCAGCCACCAATTCTTTGACCTGCAGCAATTCACCGCGGATCACTTCGACTTCCTGATCCACCACCGCATCGATATCATTCATGATGACCTGCAGTGAATCGTCAATCACCGTAGCATCAAAGTTAGCGGACTGGGAAGCTTCCATCGGCGCTGGCGCTTGAACAACCGCGGGGGTTGGAGCACCGCTTTCCCTGGCAACTTTTGCCACGGACAATGTCCAAATCAAGGAAACCAGAACAAGTGCAATGGCACCGATATGCGGAATGTCTATGAAGGTCAATACCACCCCTAACAGGGTTAAGAGCCAAGCCGGCCAGTATTGCTTAAAAGTATGCAACATGCGTTTTTCCTTAAATATTCCCGTAACGTTAACTCATGCAAAGCAGTTAATATGCCAGCACCAAGTGTTTTCTCGGCGGGAATGATAAATTCTTGATGGATAATTTTATATGAACAGAGGCAACGATTTTGGTTTCAGGCAAGTTTTCGATTTAAAAACAATAAGAAACGCCAGGCCTGGTCAATATTATTATTTTTTGACCAGTTCCAATATTTTTTCAGGCACCTTACCCAGCGGCAGCACATGATCCGCGGCGCCAAGTTTTACAGCTTCACCCGGCATCCCCCAAACAACACTGGTTTTTTCATCCTGTGCGATGGTCGGCACACCGATTTCCTGCAACTCCTTCATGCCTTTGGCACCGTCCGCGCCCATGCCGGTCAGCAACACACCCACGGCATTTTTGCCGACATTCTGCACCACGGTACGGAACATGACATCCACGGATGGCTTGTGACGATTGACCGGCGGACCGTCATTCAAGCGGCAAATATAGCCGCCCCCGGCTTTTTCCACCAATAAATGTTTATCGCCCGGCGCGATATACACATGACCCGGCAAAATCGGTTGACGGTCTTCGGCTTGCACCACCGTCATTTCGGAAACCGTATCCATGCGCTGCGCGAACGGCAAACTGAATGTCGCCGGGATATGTTGTGTAATCACAATGGCCGGCGTGTTAGCCGGTAAACGCATCAATACTTCTTTAATGGCTTCGGTGCCGCCAGTGGAGGCCCCCAGTGCAATAATCTTGTCGGAAATTCGAGATGTGGCCGACGGACTTTTCTTTTGAACGATGACATCCGCCGAATATTTTTCCGCCACGCTTTTCGATGGGGCCGGACGGACAGACGGCAATACAATCGGTTTTTCCTTCAGGTTGGAGGCATAACGCGCATAGTGACGCTCTAACTGCCATCTCGACACCTTGGCCGCGGTTTTGACCTTAGTACGGATTTCCACCGCATAATCTTCAAAGGTGTGCGCCAAATCGATTTTCGGCTTGGTCACGAAATCCACCGCCCCCAAATCCAAGGCCTCAAACGTAATGTCCGCGCCTTTTTCCGTCAGAGTGGACACCATCACCACAGGCAACGGGTGCAAACGCATCAAATTCTTCAGAAAGGTGACGCCATCCATTTTCGGCATCTCAACGTCCAAGGTCAGGACATCCGGGTGCAACTCCTTGACCTTTTCACGGGCATCGTAAGGATCGGAGGCCGTACCGACCACCTCAATCTCAGGGTCGGCGCCCAACATTTCCTGCAACATGGATCGGACCAATGCTGAATCATCGACGACGAGTACTTTTACCTTTGACATAGGGACACCTGGACTGGCTTAATGTTTCTTGATTCTCTAATTACCCATTATACCGCAATCGGCTCAGCGAATTTTCCGGTAAATGGTCTGACCGAGCAACTCAAAACGGTCGCACACTTTATATAAGGATTCGGAATGCCCGATGAATAGATGACCATTGTCCGGCAACAAGTTCGCATAACGGTCAAACAGACGCGCCTGGGTTTCCTTATCGAAATAAATCACCACATTACGACAGAAAATCACATCAATGGCATCTCGAATCGGCCATTCATTCATCAAGTTGATTTGACCGAAATCGATAATCTGTTGCAATTCGGGTTTCACGCGCACATAACCTTCCCGCGAACCCGAACCTTTGAGAAACCAGCGTTTTTTGCGTTCGTCCGACACCCCTTTCAAACGGTCCATTTTATACACGCCCGTTTGTCCGGTCTGAACCACGTTGGTGTCCAAATCGGTTGCGAGAACACGCGCATCCCAGCCCGGCGGCACCGCTTCTTTCAACACAATGGCAATGGAATAAGGTTCTTCACCGGTGGAACATCCCGCCGACCAGATGCGGATTTTTTTCGACCCTTTGTTCTTTTCCAGCAACATCGGAATGACTTGATTGGCGAGATACTCAAAATGATGATTTTCGCGAAAGAAAAAGGTCAGATTGGTGGTGATGGCATTGATCAGATGGACGAATTCCGCCTCACCCTGCTCTTCAACGTAATCCAGATATGCGGAGAAGGAGTTCATATCCAAAAAGCGGATACGCTTCGCCAAGCGATTGTAGACAAGATTTTTCTTGGAATCGTTCAAATCGATTCCGGCAAAATCATAAACGACTGTTTTGACTCTTAAAAAGTCTTTTTCAGTAAAGTCAAATTCCCTTTCACTCACGCCGTTGCCCTTATTTTTAAAATGGTCTTATTGTAAGAGTAATTATAGTTGCTTGATTCGCGGAATGCAGTTTATTATTTTACCTAATCGGCAATTTTCTATCACCGAACGGCTTCATGCCTCAGGAATGCTATGGCAATCGGCCCGACTTCAACATCCATTGGCGGCTCCCTAAACCTTGGACAAACCGCGGCTCAGGCCCTGAAACTGTCTGTAGGCCAAATGCTGTCCGTCACCGTCACCAAAGTGGAAGGCAATCAGGTCAATTTCAACCTCGCCGGGCGCAGCTTCACCGCTACCAGCCAGCAGAGCTTGCAAGCCGGCCAACAATTGGATGTCAAAGTCACTCAAACCAAACCGAACGTCATTCTGCAAATTCAACCACGTACGGCGCCCGGCACACCTCAACCCAATACCCAACAGACATTGCAAACTGCTTACCGACAACTACTGCCTAATCAGATGCCCATCAACCAAGGGTTGCAGCAACTCGTACAATTCAGCCAAACCGGGTTATTGCCCGCCAATATCCAGTCGCACATCACTTCCCTATTGGAGCAATTGTTCAAGCCTTCGACCCAAACCAGTGCAAAAGAGCTGAAAAACCAACTATTGTCGAGCGGTTTGTTTCTGGAAAACCAGTTAGGCAAAACCCAAAAACCACCAACCAGTGACCTTAAAGCTCGACTATTGCAACTGCTGCAAATGACACAACAGACGAAAGCTTCTGACACCGCAGAAATGCCGAAATTGGCCAAGCTGCTTTCTCAAACCTTGAACCGAATCACCCTGCAACAGATTCAAGCGATTGAAAACCCAAACTTGCTCAACATCCAACTCCCCCTACAGCCTAACCCCTACATCGACGAAATGGAAATCGACATTCGCCGCCAGGCCAAGGAAACACCGGATTTTTGGGAGGTCATCGTCAACTTGACCCTGTCATCCGGTGAACTCTCCAGCAAACTGATGTTTATGAACGACGAAATCTCTCTCAGCCTCTGGGCTGATAATACCAATCTGGAACAGCGTGTCCGGGCAGGCCTTCCGGAACTGCAAGCCAGCTTCCAACAAGCCGCCATCCCGCTGAAACAGGTATTCATCACCCAACAAAAACCGGAAAACCATCCTCAAGCACAAAAAGTCGCTTTAATTGACCTTCACGTCTGAAAACACATGAAATTGGCGAGTTCCTTGCTTAAACGCAGAGGGTAAATTTTTTATAATCACCTCGTGGTTTTTTATGTGAAAACCCTTTTTAAAAACTAGACCTTTCCAGACAAATAAGGTAAGTTAGCATTACAAAATATAAGCATATAGATTATTCGAGGATACGAGGCTAGAACCAAATGAGCGCTGACGTAGAAGCCATTCAAGATCAAATCGAAGAAAACGACGGAACGGACGATCAGATCCTCAGTTTTATTCTTGGCGGAGAAGAATACGGCGTTGACATTCTTCGTGTACAGGAAATCAAAGGCTGGGAAAGAACCACCACCATTCCGAATGCCCCCGACTATGTCATGGGCGTGATCAACCTGCGCGGCGCCGTCGTACCCGTGGTGGATTTACGCGTGCGTTTCGGGCTGTCCGACATCACTTACGATGAAAGCACCGTCGTCATCATTTTACGCGCCACCGACGAGCAGACCGCCACACAGAAAATCATCGGCATCGTGGTTGACGGCGTCTCGGATGTACACGGTATCGACCTGCATAACTTGCAGGGCGCACCGGAAATCAACGGCACTATTCATACCGAATACGTTAGAGGACTCGCCACCGTCGGCGAAAAGATGGTTATCGTCTTACATGTCGATGAATTGGTCTCTGCGGGCATCCTGTCGGAGATCAAAAAAAGCCTTCATATTGACGAATAATGTATAATTACAACCAGATTTTAAGTATTAAGAAAGTGAGAAGTAACAATGTCCAAAATCCTTGCGGTTGATGATTCCAAATCTATGCGTCAAATGGTCAGCATGTCTTTGAAATCAGCAGGTCATGACGTCGCCGAAGCCGAAGACGGTCAAATTGCGCTCGACATGGCCAAAAAAGAACAATATGACTTAATCGTAACCGACATCAACATGCCGAACATGAACGGCATCGAACTGATTCAAGCGGTTCGCGGCACACTTCCCAACTACAAATTCACACCGATTCTTTGCTTGACGACCGAATCGTCCGGTGACATGAAAACCAAGGGGAAAGAAGCTGGTGCCACCGGTTGGATTGTGAAACCTTTCAGCCCTGAAAAGTTACTTTCCGTTATCAACCGCGTTCTATAATAACGGCTTCGGCCAGAGGTGATCCGATGAGCGAATATCAAATCGAACTGCCAGACAGCTTGACCATTCACCACATTGAAGAAGTGTATGGAAACCTGAAAATCGCTTTTCAATCCGACGCGGAAACCTACAAAATCGCGGCCTCCGCTGTCGAGTCGATTGACACTTCCGGTCTACAGGCGCTGTTGGCTCTCGTGAAGAATGCCGTCCAGAACCAAAAAGAAATTCTCTGGGACTCGCCCAGCGAGCCTTTAACCTCCAGCGCATCAAAGCTGGGGTTAACGGAAAAACTCCGCCTCGCCTAATTTTAAAAGCCGCATTTCAGCGGCTTTTTTATTGCTCTGCAACCATCTTTCAGGATACCGGATGGAAAACCAAGATTCCCCTGTGACCCTTGACCAGAAAGTCGCCATCTCGTTGGAATACGATGGTCAGGCGGCGCCACGCGTCTCGGCAAAAGGTACCGGTTACCTGGCGGAGCAAATCATTGAGCTGGCCAAGGAGCACAACATTCCCATCAAGGAAGACCATGAGCTCGTCAGTCTGCTATCACAAGTGGAGCTGGATCAGGAAATACCGGAAATCCTTTATGAAGCCGTGGTGCAAGTGTTGATTTTCGCCTACCAATTGTCGGAAAAAGAGATTCCGGGGCAACCGAAGTCCTCTCAGGAGCCAGAGCGACACTCTTAAACGTTGAATATAAAAAACGCCCAGGCCTGGGCGTTTTCAGAAATGCAAATGGATGTTCGGAACCCGGCTTACGCCTGACCTGAAAACATGCTGTCGACATCAATCAAGATAATCACATCGCCATTGTAATGCGCAATGCCTTGCAGATACCGCGAAGCGCCTTCTTTGGTCGCGGACATCGGTTCGAATTTCTTCTCCGGGATGTCTTTGACTTCCATGACACAATCCACCATCATGCCGACGATATTATCCGTGTCCAGCTCAACGATAATAATACGAGACAGTTCATCGGCCGGTTTACTCATCAACCCATAGGTTGCACGCGTATCCACCACGGTGACGATGACCCCGCGCACATTGATGACGCCCAGTACATTATGCGCGGCACCTTCGACTTTACGAATGGAGCCGACGCGTAATACTTCACGAACCTTCTTGACATTGATGCCATACACTTCCGAATCCAGGTTGAACATCACACAGCGGATGCTCGGACCGGAATACTGTTCCTCTTCTTCGTCACCAATGACGCCGTCCAGCAATTGGTTTGTCGATGTCATACTTTGCTCCATCATGACACGTCTCCGTTATTAATATTGAAAGCGCTGAATCACGCCCGGTAAATCCAAAATCAAGGCGATGTTACCGTTACCGGTAATGGTCGCGCCGGCATAACCTTCCAGATGCTTCATCATCACGCCCAACGGCTTGATGACCACTTCTTCCTGACCGTTGACCTGATCGACCACCAGACCGGCACGTTGATTACCGATGGACACGATAATCACCTTGTCACCTTCATAGTTTTCCTTGATGCTTTCAGGGGCCAGCCATTCCGACAGGAACATCAACGGCACACTCTTATCCCGCAAGCGAACCATGACCTGTCCGTCAATTCGGTTTACCTGCGACGCATCGTAATCGAAAATTTCCTGTACGCTGGTCAATGGAATCGCATAACTGTCGTCATCAAACGAAACCATCAACGTCGGCAAAATGGCTAGGGTCAAGGGCACACGAATACTGATTTGCGTGCCTTCACCCAGTACGGAATGAATGTCGATACTGCCGTTCAGCTTGGTGATCATATTCTTGACCACATCCATGCCCACACCACGACCGGAAATATCACTGATCTGATCCGCCGTCGAAAAACCGGCCGACATAATCAATTCAAACGCGGATTTGTCATCCAACTGATTGGCGGTGACTTCATCCATCATGCCCTTTTCCACCGCTTTACGACGCAGAACTTCCGGGTCCATTCCCTTACCGTCATCGGTAATCGACAACAGAATATGATCCCCTTCCTGTTCCGCAGCCAGAATCACCGTTCCTTTGCGTGGCTTATTGGCCTGTTCACGCACATCCGGCATTTCAATCCCGTGGTCGACGGAATTACGCACCAAATGCACCAGCGGGTCGGCCAGCGCTTCCACCAGATTTTTATCCAAATCGGTTTCTTCGCCTTTCAGCTCCAGATCGATTTCCTTGCCGAGTTTTCTCGCCAGATCACGCACCACGCGAGGGAAACGGCCAAACACTTTCTTGACGGGTTGCATCCGGGTTTTCATCACCGAAGCCTGCAAATCGGTCGTGACGTGATCCAAATTGCCCACGGCATTGGACAGGTCTTCCTCAGAATCCTGGCTTGAGCGTAGCGTCAATAAACGGTTACGAACCAACACCAGCTCTCCGACCAGGTTCATGATTTCATCCAGGCGACGTGTGTCCACACGCACGGTGGATTCCGTATTGGCGGCAGCTTTGGCCGACCCTTTATCTCCGCCAGACTCGGCGGCTTTCGGTTGTGGCTTCGGTTTAGGCGCTTCGACCACCGGCTCGGGTTTCGGTTCCGGAGCAACCGGTGGTGTATTGCCTTCCGCCTCATGAAGATTGTCGATCAAATCGCGCTGATTCAACAGGGCTTCAAATTCTTCATCGGTGATGTCTCCATCCGGGTCGACCCCCTCTGGCAACTCCAATTTCGGTTCCGGAGCATCCGCGGTTTCCATTTCGCCGCCCATCAAAGCATCACGCTGATTCAACAAGGCCTCAAATTCGTCGTCGGAAATATCGCCATCCGGATCCACACCTTCCGGCAATTCCAATTTCATACCGGTTTCGGCTTCTGACGCCCCTGATACTTCGACCTCTGCAGCAGGTTCGGCCGCAGCTTGTCCTTTCCAAAGGGCATCCAGTTCTGCCAACAACCCGGTATCCGCCTCTTCCAATTCACGCGCACCGTCGTTGAGCTGCTGGATATAATCGCTGATGACATCGAAAGCGCGCATAATGATATCCGCCGCGCTGGAATCATACGACACGTCACCGTTTCGAATTTTATCGAAGACATTTTCCGCACGGTGACATACCTCAACCAAAGGCGTCACACCCAAAAAGCCTGCGCCCCCTTTAATGGTATGAAAGCCACGGAAAATCGCATTCAACAGGTCGGCATCAGACGGCGAATTTTCAAGCTCGACCAGCTGTTCATCCAGCTGCTCAACCAGCTCTGACGCTTCGACTAAAAAGTCCTGTAAAATATCTTCATCCACGATGTATTCCTCTTTGAGCCTGTGTGAATCCCAATGAAGTGCCAAATTTTCGCCACTTCATCCTTCTTGTTTTTCAATGGAAAAACTTAAGCAATCACTATGCCACCAAACTCGTCAAACCGGTTTCGCTTCTGCGTTAAATGCCTAAATCCCCCAACAAATCGTCCACTTCATCTTGCGATTGCGCCACGTTTTGTTGACTGTTTTTCGTCACATTCGGCCCAACACCTTTCATTTCTTCCGCTTTTCGCTGTTCATCGGTGGTCACATCCGGAATGCTGTCGAATTCGATGCCCGACTTTTCAATCAACTCCACCAGACTCTGCTCCAAACTCGTGACCAACATAATCACACGATTCAACACTTGCCCGGTCAAATCCTGAAACGATTGGGCCATCATAATTTCTGTCACTTGCGTCTGAGCCTGAGCAATCCATTCCTTCATCTCGTTATCCGAGGCTTTGGATTCCATGGTTTCCAATAAGGCAATGGTGTTTTCGGCCGCAGAGAGGGTTTTGTTACTGGCTTCCTCAGTGGCTTGAATTACATACTCCAAACGCTCGGTCGCATCCGGCAATCCATGCTTGGTGTGTTGCAAAATACGAGAGTCGGCTCCAAACGATTCCAGCGTATCATGTAAGTTCTGGGCAATTTCTTCGACCTGTTCCAACAAGTTCTCATCGCGGGCCGCGACAATGCCATCCAGTGTCTTCGAGGCCTGGTCGTATTGGCCACTTTCTAAAGCCTGTAGCAGCTCTCTGGCCTGCTCGACATTAATATTCTTCATCGTTCCTCCTTTTATTAAAAAAAAAGCCTCATTCACGGACAGATGAACAAGGCTTTTTAATCATTTCTTATTGTTGTATGCGCTCCTAACCACCTGCGGCCTTTTTGCGCTCTTCGACACGTTCGAATATTTTTTGAATCTTGCCATTCAAGGTCGCTGCGGTGAACGGCTTGACAATGTACCCGTCCACGCCGGCTTCTGCCGCTTCCAAAATCTGGCTGCGCTTCGCTTCGGCCGTAATCAGCAGAAAAGGCGTATCTTTCAATTTCGCATCGGCACGGACATGTCTCAGCAAATCAATCCCGGTCATTTCCGGCATATTCCAGTCACTGACGATGAAATCGTATTTGCCGCTCTGAATCATCGGCCAGGCGGTGGCGCCGTCATCGGCTTCATCGAAACGACTGAACCCGAGCTCCTTCAGCAGGTTCTTAACGATGCGTCTCATGGTAGAAAAGTCATCCACTACCAATATGTTCATATCTCTATCGATTTGCATTCTATTTCCTCAAACCTTTATTAAATCCAATCTTTTAAGCGTGATTTCAAGCGTTTAATCGCCTGGCTGTGAATTTGACTGACGCGCGATTCACTGACCTCCAGCACCTCGCCGATTTCTTTCAGGTTCAGCTCCTCATCGTAATACAGCGCCATCACGAGTTTTTCTTTTTCCGGCAATTCGTTGATTTGTTCCGCCAACGCGGATTGAAACCCGGATTCTGCCAATTCCGACACCGGCGTTTTCACACCGCTGACCATACGTTCTTCCGACAATTCGTCGTGATCCGGTTCATCGATCGACAACAGTTGCGCGGAGTTCGTATCCTGAAGGATATGGTAATACTCATCCAGAGTAATTCCCATTTCCTCGGCCACTTCCTCGTCGCGCGCTTCACGTCCTTTTTTCGACTCCACCACATTGATGGCATCCGAGACCTCACGCGACTTACGGTACACCGAACGCGGCGTCCAATCCCCTTTTCGAATCTCATCCAGCATGGCGCCGCGAATACGAATCCCGGCATAGGTTTCAAAGCTGGCCCCTTGCCCAGCATCGAACTTTTGCGACGCTTCGATCAAACCGATAATACCGGACTGAATCAGGTCGTCGACCATAACGCTGTCCGGCAACCGCCCCTTCAAGTGATAGGCGATTCGTTTCACCAACGGCAAAAACGCCTCTATGTCCATCATCCCGTTTGAGGTCTGTTTGTGAATGTTCGCGTAGGCCTGAGTGCCAGTCATGAAAATCGATTCCTCATCTATTCAGACGGTGCCTGAAATAAACTCTCAACAAAAAACTGCAAATACCCCGTCACATCGCTCGGAATCGGCCATTGGTCGATTCGTTGCGCAATGTTTCGGAAAGCCTGTGCCGACTCACTCATCGGTTTTGCGATGGTGACCGGGCTTTGTTTCTGAATCGCTTCTCGCAAATCATGGTCGAACGGCACGGTTCCAAGATAGTCAATGGACACATCCAAAAACTGTTCGCACACCTGCGCAAACTTGTCATACAGAATCCGACCGTGTTTTTCGGAACGGACCATGTTCGCCAATAATTTGAAACGGGTTAACTTGTAATCCCGACTCAAGACTTTAATCAAAGCATACGCATCGGTCATGGAAGCCGGTTCATCGTTGACCACTACCACAACTTCCTGGGACGCCCGGCAAAAACTGACCACACTGTCGGCAATCCCCGCAGCGGTGTCGATAATCAACACATCCAGAATGCCATCCAGCTCGGAAAAGGCGTTAATTATTCCAGCATTTTCCATCGGGGTCAATTGAGCCATGCGCTTCACCCCCGAAGCGGCCGGAATCACCTTCAAGCCGCCCGGGGCATCCACCATGACTTCGCGCAAGCTCTTTTCCCCGTCCAACACATGGGAAAGGTTGTACTGCGTCTGCAAGCCAAGCATGATGTCCACATTCGCCAAGCCCATATCGGCATCCATCAATAAGACACGGTGCCCCATCTTGCTGAGGCTGACCCCCAGATTGACGGACACATTCGTCTTGCCCACGCCACCCTTACCACTGGCGACGGCAATCACTCTAACCGGTTTGCTTTTCTTTTCAGAACTCACTTTCCGTTCACCGTTATTGCTCGTTTGCATCGCTCTTAGTCCGGCCGCCTGATCATTGAGCATCGGAAATCTCCTTGCCCATTCCCATGCGGAAGGCTTCTTCTTGATTCGAATGCTGGTGTTGTTGTCCCAGCACAATTGCTTTATCCATTAAATCCCTAACCTTAATCGGCTCCAAATCCTCCGGCACACGCTGGCCATTGGACAAATACGACAACGACAACCGGTGTTCAATCAACACCGTAATGATGTTGCCCAACTGCAAGGCTTCATCCACCTTGGTCAAAATACAGCCTTTCAAACCAACCTGGCTGAAGGATCGCACGATGTCTTTCATCACACTTAATTGCGTCGCTGCCGACATAACCAAGTAGTTTCGGATATGATTCACGCCCGGTTGCGCCTTGGTCAGTTGCTGCGTCAACATAATATCTTTCTGACTGATGCCGGCGGTATCAATCAAAATCAGTTTCTTCGATGCCAGGGAGCTCAGCAAGCTGTACATTTCGCCTTCCGAACTCACCACATGGACCGGCACGCCCATCAAGTCGGCAAAAGTCTTTAACTGCGCCTGAGCACCAATTTTATAACAATCCGTTGTCACGAGTGCAATCTGATTCGCGCTGTTTCGCATGACAAAACGACTGGCCATCTTGGCAATGGTCGTGGTTTTACCAACCCCTGTCGGCCCTACCAAAGCAACGATGCCACCGGACTCCAAAATATCCTTATCGTCTACCGGAATCATGGACTCCACCGTGCCCAGTATTTCCGACCAGGCCTGGTCAGGATGCACATTCACGTCCATCACTAACTTTTGTGCCAAGTCCCAGCCGATTCCTAACTGCACCAAGCGTTTAATCAAACCGACCTTATTGGGGTCTTGTGTTTCACTCTGGTGCCATGCCAAACCGGACAATTGATTTTCCAGCATCTGCTTGACGGCTTTCAATTCGTCCGCCATCTTTGCTATTTCCGGGCTGGACGCTGCATCCGGCATCTTAGACGGAATCACCGTTTCCGGTGATTGGTAACTGCTTCGCGCTTCGCCCGCGGCTTCCGACGCCTGATACTGTTTCGCCTCCGGATCTATGGCGGCCACCACTTCAACCCCCTCATCGGTTTGACGGGTCGACATAATGACAGCTTCGTCTCCCAGTTCATCCCGAACCAAAAGCATGGCACGACGCATATTGGGGGCTAAGTAGCGTTTTAACTTCATCTAGTTTCCTTGCCCGACACTGGCTACAACACTAATGCGTCGGTTTTCCGGCACCTCGGAATAAGCCAATACATGTAAATTTGACAGGCTAAACCGGAACAACTTCGCCAACTGCGCACGAATCTGCGGCGCCACCAGCAAAACTGCCGATTGGCCGGTCATTTCAACCTTTTGAGCCTCTTCCTTCAATGTCGTATGCAACCTTTCCGCCAGGCCTGGTTCAATAGCCAATTGTCCTTCAGGCGCACCCTGTGATGCTTGAAGCAACAACTGTTCCAACCCAGGTTCCAATGTAATCACTTTCAACTCGTCGTCGGTGCCGGCAATGGCCTGCACAATGGAACGTCCCAAGGCCGCCCGTACGTGCTGGGTCAACTGGGCCGGGTCTTGCGTCGTCGAAGCCTTTTCCGTCAACGCTTCCAAAATGGTTCGCAAATCCCGGATGGAAACCTTTTCCGTCAACAGGTTCTGTAGCACCTTGACGACAATGGCCAACGACATTCTCTCCGGCACCAGCTCGTCCACCAACTTCGGCGAAGTGTCTTTCAACTTATCCAGCAGTTTCTGTGCTTCGTCATGCCCCAGCAACTCCGATGCATAATCCTGAATCACCTGGCTGATGTGCGTCGCTACAACGGTACTGGCATCGACGACGGTATACCCCAACGCTTGCGCCTGCTCACGATCCGATGGGGAAATCCACACCGCATCCAAGCCAAACGTCGGGTCTTTGGTGACGACGCCTCGTACTTCGCCAAACACTTGCCCAGGGTTAATGGCCAGTTCTTTATCCGGGAAAACTTCACCTTCTCCCGACGACACTCCCATCAACATAATTCTATATTGGTTCGGTTTTAAATCCAAATTATCGCGAATGTGCACCGGCGGCACCAAAAAACCGAGTTCTTGCGACACTTTACGCCGCACCCCTTTGACCCGCTCCAACAACTGTCCGTTCTGCGCCTGATCCACCATCGGAATCAGACGATAACCGACCTCCAAGCCGAGCACATCAACCGCTTGAACATCATCCCAACTCAATTCCGGCGCGGCGTTTTCCTGCGCACTATCCTCTTCGGCCAACAAGGTTTCGGGCGCCGGCTTTTCCTGCTGTTTTTTATGAATCAGATATGCCCCGGCACCGGCAATGGCCGCAAACGACAAAAAGGCAAAGTTGGGCATCCCAGGAATCACGCCGAACACCCCGACAATCCCCGCCGTCATGCCCAATGCTTTCGGGTTGGCAAACATCTGCGCCTGCACCTGTTGACTCATATCCTCTTTATCGCCAGACACCCGTGTGACGATAATGGCCGTGGCGGTCGACAACAACAAGGATGGAATCTGCGCAACCAGTCCGTCCCCCAAGGTCAGGATGGTGTATACCTGAATGGCGTCACTAAACGTCATGTCATGCTGCCCCATCCCAATCGCAAAGCCACCGATCAAGTTGATGAACAGAATGACGATGCCGGCTATGGCATCCCCCCGGACGAATTTACTGGCACCGTCCATCGAACCATAGAAGTCGGCTTCAGTGGTGATTTCGATTCGACGGGCCTGTGCTTGCTCCTGGGTAATCAAACCAGCATTCAGATCGGCATCAATCGCCATTTGCTTACCGGGCATGGAATCCAAGGTGAAACGCGCGCTGACTTCCGCCACACGCCCCGCGCCTTTGGTGATAACAACGAAGTTGATGACGACCAGAATCGCAAACACCACCAGACCGACAGCGAAGTTACCGCCGATGACAAATTCACCAAAGGCTTCGATGACGTGCCCGGCAGCAGCGGCACCGTTATGCCCTTCCAGCAAAATAACGCGGGTGGAAGCAATATTCAATGACAAACGGAACAGTGTGGCCAGCAAAATAATGGTTGGGAAAACGGCAAAATCAAGCGGCCGTCTGGCGTAGAGAGTGACCATCAAGACGACCAAAGACAGGGCGATATTGAAGGTAAAGAAGACGTCTAACAGAAATGGCGGCAGAGGCACCACCACCATGGCTAACAAAGCCAAAATCGCAATCGGAATGCCTAAACCTTTTTGGAAAGCGTCTTTGATTTTATTGAGTATTTGATTAAAGTCCATTCCGTCTCAGCTTTACTCGCTCGGCCCGTCCGTTTGCATCTCTTCCGGTATCGGTAAATTCTCGAAATCGACCTTATTGGCTTTCTTGCCATCCCGTAACTGGTACACATACGCCAGAATCGTCGCAACCGCTCGGAACAGTTGAAACGGAATCGGTCGATCAACTTCCGCATTATAGTACAAAGCACGGGCCAAAGGTGGGGCTTCTACCAATGGAATATCATGCTCCTTCGCCAAGGTTCTAATCTGAGCCGCCATGAAGTCACTGCCTATTGCCAAAACCATCGGCTCCCCCATGCTATCGGGGTCATATTGCAAGGCCACGGCGAAATGCGTCGGGTTGGTGATGACCACATCGGCCTCCGGCACTTTTTGCATCATGCGTTTCTGCGACATTTCGCGTTGCAACTGACGAATGCGCGCCTTAACTTCCGGGCTCCCCTCTTGCTGCTTGAACTCCTCTTTCACTTCCTGCTTGGTCATTTTCAATTGCGAAATGTGTTGGTGCACTTGAAACGGAACATCAATGGCTGCAATCACGATCAACGACAGGCTCACGAAAATAAACGCTTCCAAAATCAACTTGGCGGAATGCGCCAACGCCATCTTGGTCGGCTCCACGCCGATGCTCAGAATTTCTTCATAGGAATACCACAGAAAATAGGTCGCCACGACCGACACCAAGACAAACTTGCCCAGAGCTTTCAGCAACTCCATCAACGCCGTCATCGACACCATCCGCTTCAGACCCGACAGCGGATTCAATTTACTGATCTTCGGCGACATCGCCTGCAAACTGAAATTCCAACCGCCCAATAAGCTGCCGGAAACCAGCGCAATCAACACCATCAACATCAAGAAGGGCAACACCATAAAAATGGCCTGTTCCACCAGCGCCAATATACGGTTCGTCAGCATATGGACGTCATAAGCGTGGGAACGGTCAAAACTCAACCCCTCGATGAAAATGGTCTGGATATCTTCCGCCATCCCGGCACCGAAAAAATACAAAAACAGCGCGGCGCCCAGTGTCATCAGCAAGGTTGCCAACTCTCGAGACCGGGGAACCTGCCCCTTTTCCCTCGCTTCCCGAAGCTTTTTCTCGGAGGGTTCTTCCGTTTTTTCGGTACCGTCTTCGTTCTCAGCCATAATTCCGTCTCAGCTTCCCCGTCGATGACCCTATTGATTCAAACTCAGCTTAGAGAGCGTTTCAATTGCATTATTCATCAGTATCTGAATATTCGGTAACAACAGCGGCGTGGTCACAATCAACATAATCAACCCTGCCAACAACGTCACCGGAAACCCAACCGCAAAGATATTCAAGGCCGGCGCCGCTCTCGAAACCACACCAAATGCAATATTGACCAGCAGCAACGCCGTTACCAGTGGCAAAGCGACAGCCACCCCGTATTCAAACATTTGCCCCCCGAAGGTGTAAATCAACTTCAAACTGTCTTGGGTAAAGAAGTGTAGCCCGATCGGCAACATCTCGAAGCTGTTCATCACCGCGGTAAAAACCAAAACATGCCCGTTCATCAATAAAAACAACAACGTAACGACAATGGTGAAATAACGGCCGATAATCGGCGTGTTTACGCCCGTTGCGGGGTCCACCATACTGGCCATCGCCAAGCCCATAGCCATCGAGGCCAAGTGACCGGCGAGAACAAATGCCTGAAAAATAACCAGGAAAATCAATCCAATGGCGACACCAATGCCCAGTTGCTGCACAATTAACAGCACCCCATGCCAGGTAAACGGATCAATCGGCGGCGGTAAGTCCAGCGAAGGCGCCACGCCTAAGGTAATGAAAACGGCCAATATCAGCCGCACCCGGACCGGCACATAGGAAGCCGAGAGCAACGGCACCATCAGTAGCATGCCGGAAATGCGCACGAACGGCCAAAAATAGAGGCCCATCAATTGCAAAAATTCGGTGTAACTAAAGCTCATCAGCACATTCCATTGGAGTGAACGGCGGCGGCATCCCTAAGGCCGTATGACTTAACCGATAAAGGCCGGAATGTTTTCGAACAACTCACGTGAAAAGGAAATCAGGGTCGTCAACATCCAGGGACCGGCAATCACCAACACCACGCCGACGATGGCGACTTTCGGGATAAAACTCAGGGTCATTTCGTTGATTTGAGTGGCGGCCTGAAACATCCCCACCAGCAAACCGACCAACAAGGCAGGAATCAACAGCGGCGCAGCCAGCATGGTCACCACCTCAAGCATTTTCTGACCGATGGTTAAGACAAATTCCGGTGTCATCAGATACTCCCTCCTGCAACGACGAAACTGTTCGCCAGAGTCCCCATTATCAGCGCCCAACCGTCAATCAACACAAACAGCATGATTTTGAACGGCAAGGAAATAATCATCGGCGACAGCATCATCATCCCCATCGACATCAACAGGGTCGCCACCACCAAATCGATGATCAAAAACGGTATAAAAATCATGAACCCGATTTGGAATGCGGTCTTCAATTCACTGGTCATATAGGCCGGAATCAAAATTTTAAACGGGACCGTTTCCGGGTCGGTCAATTGCACATCCGCCATTTCCGCAAACATGCCCAAATCGTCGGCACGGGTTTGCTGAATCATAAATTGATGCAACGGCTTCGCGCCGATTTCCACCGCTTCCTTGAATTTAATTTGCTCTTCCAGATACGGGCTGACCGCCGTGTCGTAAATTTTATCCAGCACCGGCGACATAATAAACAGCGTGAGAAACAGCGCCAAACCAATCAAAACCTGGCTGGAAGGTGTCGTTTGCGTGCCCAGAGCCTGTCGTAATAACGCCAACACCACAATAATCCGCAAAAAAGACGTCATGGCAATCAGCGCCGCCGGCAACAGCGTCAAGCCCGTCATCAACAGCAGAATCTGCATGGTCAGGGTGTAATCCTGATTCCCTTGCGCGTCGGTTTCCACGGTAAAAGCCGGAATTCCCGGTTCGGTCCAACCCACCAGCGGCAACAGCATCAAGGCGCTGCCCAACAGCCATTGCACATAAGGTGCATAACGCTTAATCATCCGCGCCACCTTTCGAAGAGTCTTTCGACGGCTGTGTGGCCGTCCGCTGATTAATCGCTTCCTGCAAGCGTTTTGCAAACGCATTGTTAACCGACTTCTCCGTGACCACTTCAATCGGTTCTTCCAACTTATGCAACAAGGACACGCGGCTGGACGTCACCCCAATCAGCAGTTGTTCTTTCCCCACTTCCAATAACACCGCCCGTTCACGTTGCCCCAAGCTCATGACACCCAAGACTTTCATCTGGTTGCCCGCCACGCCGTTGATTTTGCCGAAACGCTTCAGCATCCAGGCGGCCGCAAAAATAATCAATAAAATGAAAAACAACGACAGGATGATTTGACCGATGTAACTGCTGGGTTCCAGCGAAGTGGTCAAAGACGGGGTTTCCTCTGCTTTGGCGAATGCCGGCAGTTGCATAAATGCCAGGATCAAAAACGACCAGGCCTGGTGAATTGGCCTAAGCCTCGGCTTAAGCGTTTGAAAAGATAATGGCTTCATGGAAGTTAATTGTAATGGATAACCTGTTAAAGTGTAAGCACTTATCACGAGGAATTCAGACTTTCTATCACAGAGACGACCGCCAAGGCCGCAATGCTATTTTCCGAATGGAATCAAAGATGTTTTTCGGCCACCACGAAGGCGACCGCATAGTGATTTTCGTCACTGAGGCTAATGGACCAGCTATCGACATTCAGGCGCAGGGCGACGTCACGCGTGACGCCAGCCAACACGACTTCCGGCTGGCCCGTCACCGCATGCCCAATGGTCATCTCGGTAAAAGACACTCCTTGGGTAAAGCCGGTTCCCAATGCTTTTGCGATGGCTTCCTTCGCGGCCCAACGCTTCGCCAGAAACTTCTCCGGCTGCGCATGTCCTTTAAGTTCCAGCATTTCAACTTCGGACAGCACACGCGTCGCAAAGGCATCGCCCCGCTTTTGCCACAAACGATCGATTCGCTGAATTTCAACGATATCGGTTCCAATACCAACAATCACGTCGGGGCCGCCTTACGCCATGTACGCCTGTTGACGGGCTTCCACCATCAAGCGCTTCATTTCGGACACCGCCGCTGGCAAGCCGGAATAAATCGACTGTGCGATGATTGCATGGCCAATGTTGAGCTCTTCGATCATCCTGATGCCGGCAATCGCCTGCACGTTATGATAATGCAGGCCATGACCGGCATTCACCGTCAAACCTAAGGACACCGCCAAATCGGTCGCTTCACGGATGCGTTGCAATTCCGCTTCCACCTCAACTGGATCGGTCAATTCGGCATAAGTACCGGTGTGCAGTTCAATGACCGGCGCCCCCACTTCTTTGGCCGCTCGAATCTGCATTTCGTCGGCATCAATGAATAAGGATACGCGCGTTTTATTTTCCGCCAGCTGCGCACAATAATCCGTTAGCCAAGGCTTTTGCGACGCCACATCCAAGCCGCCTTCCGTGGTCAATTCTTCGCGTTTTTCCGGTACGAGGCAAACGTCCTCCGGGCGGCATTTCAATGCAATTTCCAACATCTCCTGCGTCGCGGCCATTTCCAGATTGACTTTGGTCTGACGCAATTCCGACAAACGATAGACATCGGCATCCTGAATGTGGCGCCGATCTTCTCGAAGATGCAGGGTAATGCTATCCGCACCGGCCATTTCGGCATCCAGCGCGGCCTTGACCGGATCCGGGTAGCGCGTTCCGCGCGCTTGACGGATGGTGGCGACATGGTCAATATTCAATCCCAGATAAATCGGGTTCATAGCAATTCCTTCAATCATCATTAAAAACGCCTGCCGAAGCCCTCCGGCAGGTCTGGTCAATCTTTAAACAAGGCTCGTGTCTGTATCGGTTTGTCTCCCAGATGGGCCGAAAGCACATAACGGAACAAGCGCTTCCAGTCTTTCAGGCAGGTTTCACAATAACTGCGTTGTGCGAACTTGAGCAAACAGTCTCCGGACACCCAGACCCCTTGCGCGCCTTCCGGGTCCGCCAACTCGGAACGGGGGAACAAGCCTTGTTCCAAATGAAAGAGATAGGTTTCCCCCGCGCGTACCGGGCGATGAAAATGGTCCGTTTCGGCTTGAAAGGCCACGCCGAGTTCGGATAACAGTTCAAACTCGAACTGCCGTAACACCCAGGCCTGGTGAAAACGTTCTTCCGCACGGGCCAAGTCATACAAGGTCTGTTGATACGCCTGAAATAACGTTTCGGATTCCAGCCCGGGATAAAGCAAACGATACAACAATTCATTGACGTAAAGTCCGCAAAGATTACTCTCGCCCATCAACGGAAAACGGACACGACTGGCTTCCAGTTGACGTAACGATACCAAGTCCGAGGTGCGATGCGCCCGTTCGCGCCAGCCGATGGTTACCCCCTGAAACGGTTGTAACCAGGCTTGTTTGGCTTGTGCGGATTTACTGCCGCTGCGGACACCTTTGATGATGGCATTCTGTTTGCCATAGTCCGGTGTAAAGAAGGTCACCAACAAACTGGTTTCACGATAAGGCCGACGATGTAAAACGAACGCCAATTGTTCGATGTCTTTTGCCAAACACGCCTCCAAAACACCCGCGATTTATAAGGAAACCATCGGTCGCCGACGAGCTCTCTCAAGGGTTTTCGGTATAGCCCAAACTGGCCAGCGCCCGGTCGTCGTCCGACCAGTTTTCCTTGACCTTGACCCACAACTCCAGATGCACACGACTGTCCAGCAAATGCATTAAGTCCTTACGTGCCTGAATCCCCATCTGCTTGATTTGCTCGCCTTTCTTACCGATTACGATCTGTTTTTGCCCCGGGCGCTCGACCAGAATCAAGGCGTTGATATGCCAACGCCCCTCTTCTTCATTAAACGCAAATTGTTCAATTTCCACCGTGGCACCATAAGGGACTTCATCCCCTAGGGCACGCATCAGTTTTTCCCGCACGATTTCCGCGGCCAGGAAACGGGTTGAACGATCGGTAATGTAATCTTCCGGGAAAATCGCGTCCTGCTGCGGCAAATGTTTCAAAATTTCGGCCTGCACCTGTTCAAAGCCCGACTTGGTATAGGCCGAAATCGGAATCAAGGCTTCAAACGCCACTTGATCGCCAACTTTTTGTAAAAACGGAAACAGTTCCGTTTTGTCTTTGAACTTATCGACCTTATTGACCAGAATCACAACGGGCACATCCAAATTGCGGCATTTATCGGCCACGGCCTGGTCCTCTTTGGTCCAGCGGCCCGCCTCCACCACAAACAACACCAAATCGACATCGCCAAAGGCACTGTTGGCCGCACGATTCATGTAACGATTGATCGATTTTTGTCCGCCCAAATGCATCCCCGGCGTATCGACGAACACGACTTGAAAGCGGTCGGTCGTTAAAATACCGTGAATACGGTGACGCGTGGTCTGCGGCTTTGGTGACGTGATGCTGAGCTTTTGCCCGATCAAACTGTTCATAATCGTGGATTTGCCCACATTCGGGCGACCGATAACGGCCACAAACCCCGCTTGATAGTCGGTTGTGGCATCCATTTCAGAAGTGTGGTCAGTCATTGGCATTCTCCAGAATGTCGAGCGCCTCTTCGGCCGCAATTTGCTCCGCTTTACGACGATTGGTGGCCGTCGCCTCAAACTTACGATTCAGTTTGGCTACATAACAAGAAACTGTAAATTCTTGAGCGTGAGCCGGTCCGTTAACGGTAATCACGCTGTATTCCGGCAACTGCTCATGGTTGGATTGTAAAAATTCCTGCAAGCGGGTTTTCGGGTCTTTGCCAACCTTGGAAGGGTCCAGCTCTTTCAAGCGCTTATGGTACAGTCGCAAGACGAAATCACGACAGGCTTCCAAGCCGCCGTCTTCATAAACGGAAGCGATAATCGCTTCGACCGCATCGGCGATAATCGATTCACGACGATAACCGCCGCTTTTCAACTCCCCCGGTCCGAGCATCAGGTAGTCCGACAACTGATATTCCTTTCCGATCTTGGCCAGCGTTTCGCCCTTGACCAGAAAGGCTCGAATACGACTCAAGTCCCCTTCGGAAATTTTATGAAACTGATGAAACAGGGCATCGGCGATAATGAAGTTAACAAGACTGTCCCCCAGAAACTCCAATCGTTCATTGTTTTTAGCGCCCATGCTGCGATGCGTCAGCGCACGCTGCAGGAAATCAAGGTTTTGGTATTGGTAACCCAGCCGTTTTGAAAGTCGCTCTAACTTAGCACGCTTTTCAACTTCTGACATCTTACTCAATTCCCTTGCCAATGCGATCGAAATGGACGCCATCATCCCAGTTCATCCAAATCGCAAACGCCTTGCCTTTTAAGTTTTTCTCCGGGACAAAGCCCCAAAAGCGACTGTCATTACTGTGATCACGGTTATCCCCCATCATGAAATAATGACCTTCCGGCACCACGACCGTATTCATATCCTGACTGCTTTTTTCCGGATCCAACAGAATGTCATGCGAATGTTCTTCCAAAAACTCTTCCAACAGAGACGCGCCATCCATCACCTTACCGGATGCCGTACCTTCATATTCGCCCAGTAGCTTTTGCTTGACCGGATTGCCATTGATATACAGCGTCTTACCATAGTAAGCGATTTCATCTCCCGGCAACCCGATGACGCGTTTGATGTAATCCACATCCGGATCTTTCGGATATTTAAAGACCACAACATCGCCTCTTTCCGGTTCACCTACCGGTAGAATCTTCGTCTGAGTGACTGGCAGTTTCACGCCATAAGCAAACTTGTTCACGACAATAAAGTCACCGATTTCCAATGTTGGATACATGGAACCGGACGGAATTCGGAAAGGTTCCACCACAAAGGATCGCAATACCAGGACAATCAAGAAAACCGGAAACAATGAGCGCGAATACTCGACCAACACCGGCTCTTTTTCTGTGGTCACGGATCGGTCACGTTTCGGCTTCCAAACCACGCGGTCCACATACACGATTACCCCGGTGATGGCGGTGATAATCACCAAAATTAATTCAAAGCTCATGTTTCAGTTCTCTCAGTTCTCTTCGGATGTATTCAAGACGGCTAAAAACGCTTCCTGTGGCAATTCAACACTGCCGATGGACTTCATGCGCTTTTTCCCTTCTTTTTGTTTTTGAAGCAGTTTCTTCTTACGCGACACATCCCCGCCGTAACACTTGGCGGTTACGTTCTTGCGAAGCGCTTTCACGTTGGTTCGGCCAATGATTTTAGCACCAATTGCCGCTTGAATGGCGACATCGAACATTTGACGCGGAATGATCTTTCTCAATTTTTCAATCAACACCTTACCACGCTGAACCGCGGTTGAACGGTGCACAATCAAAGCCAAGGCATCCACCTTCTCACCGTTGACCATGAATTCCAGCTTCACCAAATCATCCGCTTGGAAACGACGGAATTCATAATCCATGGACGCATAACCCCGGCTGGTCGACTTCAAGCGGTCAAAGAAATCCAGTACCACTTCATTCAGCGGCAAATCATAAGTAATCGATACCTGGCTTCCGACGTATTGCATGTCTTTTTGCACGCCACGTTTCTCCAGGCACAGCTTCATCACCGCTCCGACAAACTCGTCCGGTACCAGGATATTCGCTTGAATAATCGGCTCGCGGACTTCGTCAATCAAACTTTGATCCGGCAAGCTGGACGGGTTATCGATTCGTATCAATTCACCACTTTTATTTAGAACCTCATACACCACGGTCGGAGCGGTCGTAATCAAATCCAGATCATATTCACGTTCCAGTCGTTCCTGGATGATCTCCATGTGCAGCATTCCCAGGAAACCACACCGGAAACCGAAACCTAGCGCATCGGAACTCTCCGGTTCAAAATGCAGAGCCGCATCATTCAGGCGCAGTTTTCGCAAGGCCTCACGCAAATCTTCGAAATCTTCGGAACTGATTGGGAACAAACCGGCAAAAACACGCGGCTGAACAGGCTTAAACCCCGGTAACGGTTCAATATCGGCATCCGCCGTGGTAATGGTATCCCCGACCGGTGCACCGTCAATGTCTTTGATACCGGCAATGACATACCCCACCTCTCCGGCGGTCAGAAAATCGCGTGGGGTCCGTTTCGGCGTAAAAATGCCCACATCGTCCACCTGATATTCTTCCTTGGTGGAGACGATTTTCATTTTGGTTTTTTTGCCGATTTTGCCGTCAATCACACGCACCAACGACACAACCCCCAGATAATTATCAAACCAGGAGTCGATAATCAGCGCCTTCAAAGGCCCATCCGGATTCCCTTCCGGGGCCGGAATTTTATGAACGATTTCTTCCAGCGTTTCCTTAACACCAAGCCCGGATTTAGCGCTGGCTTGCACGGCCTCATGCGCTTCGATACCGATGATTTCTTCGATTTCGTCCACCACTTTTTCAGGATCCGCGGCCGGCAAGTCGATTTTATTCAGTACCGGCAAGACTTCCAAGCCTTGCTCAATGGCGGTGTAACAGTTCGCCACCGTTTGCGCTTCCACACCTTGAGAGGCGTCCACCACCAATAAGGCACCTTCGCACGCCGCCAGAGAACGTGACACTTCATAAGAAAAATCCACGTGTCCCGGGGTATCGATAAAATTCAGTTGATAAGTCTCACCGTTGTCAGCCTGATAGTGTAGCGTCACACTTTGCGCCTTGATTGTGATGCCTCTTTCCCGCTCCAAATCCATGGAATCCAATACTTGAGCGGCCATTTCCCGCTCGGTGAGGCCACCACAAAGTTGGATAAAACGGTCGGCAATGGTCGATTTTCCGTGGTCGATGTGCGCGATAATGGAAAAGTTACGAATATGATCAAGCTGGTTTGACATCTACGCCTCAAATAAAACGATACAAAACGAAATCCAACCAAACGATTTCAAAATCCGTCCAAGCATAATAAAAAAGGGTGTCTAGTTGCATAGCGCTAGCCACCCTTCTTCGATATCAAGGTATTAAATCGTTTGATAACAAATATTTCGCGTATTTTACGCTAATTCGTTTCAAATCTCACTCGTTTATCCGATTTAGTTACCTTTCGTATGGTTAAGACAACATCAATGGCAGGAAAATCGAACGATTACCACGAATGATGCGAACCGGAATCGAACGCCCCTTCGGAGCGGAACGAACGATTTTGTTTAAATCGGCGGCCGACTTAATCGGTTTAAAATTGACCGTCACCAGAATATCGCCCGGCAGGATACCGGCTTTTTGCGCCGCGCTGCCATTTTGAACCTGGCTGACACCGACACCAAACGGAATGTTCAATTCATCCAACGTTTCCTGATCGATGATTTCCACTTTGACACCTAGCGCCGTGTTCTCCAGGCCTGGTTGTTTGCCGGAGTCTCCCGCCGACGCAACCTTAGCGCCATCCAATGCTTTCAGGCGAACCGTTACGGTTTTGTAATCACCATTCCGCAGGATTTTGACTTTGACCGGTTTACCAACCGGCGAATTACCGACCACCGGAGGCAAGTCCGCCGACTTCTGGATGGTTTTACCGGCAAATTCGACAATAATATCGCCCGGCTCAATGCCAGCTTTGGCAGCAGCAGAGTCTTTTTCAGTGGAGGTCACCAAAGCGCCAGTAGGCCTTTCCATGTCGAAAGAACGCGCCAAATCACCGGAAACTTCCTGCACGCCTACACCTAAGAAGCCGCGTTCGACATGTCCTTTTTCCTTCAACTGTTGTGCCACATTCATAGCGATGTCAATCGGAATCGAGAACGACAATCCCATGGAACCACCGCTTTTACTGAAAATCTGTGCATTAACGCCAACCACTTCACCTTTCATGTTCAACAAAGGCCCGCCGGAATTCCCCGGATTGATTGGCACGTCGGTCTGAATAAACGGCACGTAGGTATCGTCCGGCAACGAACGTCCCAAGGCACTGACAATCCCATGAGTGACAGTGTAATCCAAACCAAACGGTTCACCGATGGCCATGACCCATTCACCAACTCTCAAGTCCTTCGATGTTCCGATTTTCGCCACCGGCAAATCATCGCCTTCGATTTTAATCAACGCAATATCGGAACGCTCATCCGTTCCGATGATTTTAGCCTTCATTTCCTGGCGATTGCTTAACTTCACAACAATGTCGTCGGCATCCGCCACGACATGATTATTGGTGATAATGTATCCATCTTCGGAAATAATGAAACCGGACCCCAATGAATTTACTTGCTCTTCCGGCATTGGCTGCTGGCCACGTGGACCTTGTTGCCCCGGAATACCGAAGAAGTAACGTAACATTTCATCCGGCATGCCCCGGAACTGCGGATACGCCGCACGCTCGACCTTACGAGTGGTACTGATATTCACCACCATCGGGCTGTTTTCAGCCGCCAACTCGGAAAAATCCGGCAGGGTGACCGTAGCGGCTTGAGCGGACGTCAAACTCAGCACCAACAACAAGCTGACCAAACCATAAGTGTATAACGATTTAACCATTGTTTTCATCTTAGCTCCTTTAAGAGGCTTGCAGAATCTTCTCCATCACCGGAGGCTCTGGGCGGTAATATGTTTTTGTGGCCCACCAGCCGATGACGACACCCAACACCCCTCCGACCATGGTCAGCGATTCACTCGCTTCGGTCATCGCAAATGCTTGAGTGATAAATTGCAGCAAGCCTGCTCCAATAAACAGTCCTAATAATGGTACCCCATAGGCCATGAAGGAATGTTTGATCAAATGTGACTCCTCCATTGAGAGCAAAACCTCATCTCCAGACTTGGCCCCCAGTGCATTGAACACCGCAATCGGAGAACGATTACGTGGCGCAAACAGTTTGGCCAACGAAGCCGTTCCACACCCTTCCTGCGAAGCGCAGCCGGAACAACCGGTTTGACGCTCGGTCGAGACATAAGCCATCTCACCCGAAACCGACACCACCCAGCCTTTTGCCGTCAGGCGATTCTCCCGGTTTTCCGCATTTAACTCTTTTGGGTTACCCATTATTTCTATTCCATAACAGCATGACAGATATGGTACCATTTATTCGATTTTCAAGAGACGCTAGACACTGCATGAATTCCGATGTCCTTCCTCATTCCCACACTGATGTTCTCGTCATCGGCAGCGGCATTGCCGGGCTGTCCATCGCCCTGAAACTGGCCAAACATTTTTCCGTCACGCTGGTGGCCAAATCCTCGATGAACGAAGGCAGTTCAGCCTATGCGCAAGGCGGCATCGCGGCGGTTCTGGACCCTTTCGACTCCGTACAATCACACATTGAAGACACCATGAATGCCGGGGCCGGTTTGTGCGACGCCCAAACCGTCGAAATGGTCGCCAAGAACGGGGCCGCCGCCATCTATGAGTTGATTGAAATGGGCGTCCCCTTCAGCAAACAGGAAACGTCGGATGCCTACCACCTGACCCAGGAAGGCGGACACAGTCATCGCCGCGTCATCCATGCAGCGGACCACACCGGCAAAACCGTCACCGAAACCCTTTTGGAAGTGGTGAAAAACACCCCGAACATCACCGTTTTGCCGGACCACATGACCGTCGACCTCATTCTCAACAAGGACCGACGCCGCTGCATTGGTGCCTATATTTTGGATCAAACCAGCGGAGACGTAAAAACCCACCTGGCGCAATTCACGGTTCTCGCCACCGGCGGCGCCAGCAAAACCTATTTGTACACCAGCAACCCCGACACCTCGACCGGTGACGGCATTGCCATGGCCTGGCGAGCCGGCTGCTCGGTCACCAACATGGAATTCAACCAGTTTCACCCGACCTGTCTGTATCACCCGCAAGACCGGTCTTTTTTGATTTCCGAAGCGGTACGGGGTGAGGGTGGCATTTTGAAGCTGCCGAATGGCGAACCCTTCATGCAGCATTATGATGAACGCAAGGATTTGGCACCGCGCGACATTGTGGCCCGCGCCATTGACCAGGAAATGAAAAAACACGGTATCGATTGTGTCTATTTAGACATTTCCCATCAATCGGAAGATTTTATCCGCCATCACTTCCCGACCATCCAGAAACGCTGTCTGAACGTCGGCATCGACATCACCCGGCAACCGATACCAGTGGTTCCGGCCGCACACTACACCTGTGGCGGCATCACCACCGACCTCAAAGGGCGGACCGACCTCAAAAACCTTTACGCCATTGGCGAAACCGCCTATACCGGCCTGCACGGCGCGAACCGTCTGGCGAGCAACTCATTGGTGGAAGGCTTGGTCTTTGCCGAAACCGCTTATCAGGACATCAAGGCGAAAATCAAGCCCACCTTCGACCCGGACCGCAACGTCAAGGATTGGGACGACACGCGGGTCACGCCGGCGAAAGAAAAGGTATTGGTCAGTCATGACTGGGATGAAGTGCGTCGTTTGATGTGGGATTACGTCGGCATTGTTCGCACCGACAAACGTTTGAAACGCGCTTTAAAGCGTATCAAAATCTTGAAACAGGAAATTTACGAATACTATTACGACCATAAGCTGAACGCCGATTTGCTCGAACTGCGTAACTTGGCTCAGGTAGCCGAACTGATGATCAAGAGTGCGTTAAAACGCAAGGAAAGTCGCGGTTTGAACTTCAATCTGGATTACCCTTTCATGAAGAAGCGTAGCAAGCCGACTACGCTAATGCCCAAACCGCACGACAAAAACAAAAAGAAATCTTAAACGTTACAACGTTTAACCGTTACGCAGCGGGATGGCTTCATCGACGTTGGAAACTTGCTCAATCAGCCCTTCCGAAGCCAACTTATCAATATCGATGACAATCACCATCCGGCCTTTCGAGACTTTTTCCGACGCGATTCGGCTCTCATTCTGAATATTCGCTTCCGCTTCCGAACCTTGATCGTAAATCGTAGTCAAACCCTGCATATACTGCGTATCGATGGAGTTGGAAATGTCCGGCGGAGCCTGCAACGCATTCATATCGAATTGATGTACGTCCGATACCGCATCCACCACCAGACCGACAATCCGTTCGCCCTGACGGGTCGCCAGATTCACCACGATGACCACCGTTGTCGCCTTAAATTCCGCCTTCATATGGAAACGCTCACGCAAATCCAGAATCGGCACAATGGTACCGCGAATATCAATCACACCTTTCACATAGGCCGGTACGTTCGGTAGCGGGCTTGGCTCCTGCCAACCGCGAATTTCCTGAACACGGTCGATTGCAATTGCAAACTCTTCCTTGCCCAGTTTGAATGTTAAAAACTCATTAAAAGCTTCAGCCACGAATGTAACCTCCAATCGAATTGTTTTATAGTGTGATATTAACCACTCCGACGGGGTTTATCAATCTCTAAATCATTTCCCGCGTAAAGAGACTCCGTGCGTTCGCATTCAAAAAGGCAGTCACTTCAAGGTATAATGGTCGCCCGCAAATTTTTTTCAAAGGAAAAATGATGAACGCTGACTGGAAAGACTTTTTATCCGCCAAAGGCGCGCAGTGGAACGACGCCGGTGAAGTGACCACCTTTGGCCTACCGGAAATCGAACGCTATATGGTGAAAAACGGCCCGGTATTCACCAGCCTGGCCCATCAAGCCATCATCAAAGTATCCGGCGAAGAAGCGTTTGACTTTTTGCAAGGGCAGTTCACCAACGATCTCAGTGACGTCACCGACGAACACGCGCAATTAAGTGCCTACTGTGACCCGCAAGGCAAAGTCTTGGCCGTCCTGATGGTCTTCAAACATCAGGACGCTTTTTACCTGAATTTTGACGGCTCGCTGAAAGACACCATCTTGAAACGTTTGACCATGTTCAAGCTGCGTTCCAAAGTGGAACTGGAAGACGTTTCCGACGAGATGATCCACATCGGCTACGGTGGCGACTTCGGTGACCTAGACATCCAGCGCCTCCTGACCACCAAGATCAAAGAATTGTATGAAGTCAAGACACTCGATATGGACGGCGTGCGCGACGTCATCGCCGTGAAGCGCCCCGGCCCTTATCACTGCTACAGCTTCTTCGGCCCGCTGGCGTCGATGAAAACGGTTTGGGAACAATTAAAAAGCAACGGCGAAGCCACCAACAATATTGACTGGAAATTATTACAAATTGTCAGCGGCCAACCCAGCGTGGATGCCGTCACCGGCAACGAGTTCATTGCCCAATTTTTGAACCTGGACAAGCTGGACGCCATCAACTTCAAGAAAGGCTGTTTTCCCGGCCAGGAAGTTATTGCCCGCATGCATTACCGCGGCAAAGCCACCAAACGCATGCTTCGCTTACACTTAGGTGACGCCGACGCACCGGCACCCGGGCAAGAGTTTGTTCTGACCGACGACGCGGATAAAAAATACAAGTTCACCTGCATTTTGTCCGCACCGGATGTATTCGAAGGCTCGGTGTGTTTGGCCGTTACCACCTTGAAACCCCTGGAAGCCGTGAACGGCCACCTGAAAAGTGAAAGCGGCGCCCCCGCCAATGTGGAACCGCTACCGTACGATCTGACGGAAGAATAAACCACCCATCCCAAAAACCACCAGGCCTGGTGGTTTTCAGGCAACCGCTCAAAATAAAAAAGCCGCTGTTTCAAGCGGCTTTTTTTATTGGCATCGCGAGTCGACCGAGTGCATTAATCCGCCGGACGCATATGCGGGAACAACAACACATCCCGAATCGACGGCTTATCGGTGAACAACATCACCAAACGGTCAATTCCGATACCTTCACCGGCCGTCGGCGGCATACCGTGCTCCAAGGCGATGATGTAATCTTCATCGTAATGCATCGCCTCGTCATCACCGGCGTCTTTCGCTTCCACCTGCGCCTTGAAACGCTCCGCCTGGTCTTCGGCATCATTCAGCTCGTTGAAGCCGTTGGCCAGTTCACGGCCACCGATGAACAGTTCGAAACGGTCGGTGATAAACGGATTGTCATCGTTACGACGCGCCAAAGGCGATACTTCCGCCGGATATTCGGTAATGAACGTCGGGTCCATCAACTTTTCTTCGACCGTTTCTTCAAAGATTTCGGTCATGATCTTGCCCAGCCCGCAACTCTCGTCCAAATCCAGGTGCAACGATTTCGCAATGGCACGCGCCGAGTCCAAATCATCCAGTTGCTCGGCGGAGATATTCGGGTTGTATTGCAAAATGGCGTCTTTCATCGTCAAGCGTGCAAACGGCTTGCCGAAGTCAAAAGTTTGCCCCTGATACGGCACTTGTGTCGAACCAACGGTCATTTCCGCCAATTCTTTCAACAGTTCTTCGGTGTAATCCATCAACTGATGATAATCGGTATAAGCCGCATAGAATTCCACCATGGTGAATTCCGGGTTATGACGGGTCGACAAGCCTTCGTTACGGAAACTGCGGTTGATTTCGAACACCTTCTCGAAACCGCCCACGACCAAACGCTTCAAATACAACTCCGGTGCAATCCGCAGATACAATGGCATATCCAGCGCATTGTGATGGGTATTGAACGGTTTGGCTGTGGCGCCCCCCGGAATGACGTGCATCATCGGGGTTTCCACTTCCATAAAGCCCTTTTCAATCAGGAAGTGACGCACATGCTGAACGATTTTGGAGCGCAACTGGAAGGTTTCGCGACTTTCTTCGTTGACGATCAAATCCACATAGCGTTGACGGTACTTGATTTCCTGATCCTGCAAGCCGTGGAACTTATCCGGCAATGGACGCAATGATTTGGTGATCAACTCAATGTGCTCAACGTGAACCGACAGCTCACCGGTATTAGTTTTGAACAAATAGCCTTCGGCGCCCACAATGTCGCCCAAATCCCATTTCTTGAACTGAGTGTTGTAGAACCCTTCCGGCAATTCGTCGCGTGTCACGTAAATCTGAATACGGCCATGCGTATCCTGCAACGTCGCGAAACTGGCTTTTCCCATAATACGACGCAATAACATACGCCCGGCCACCTTAACGCGCACCTTCGGCATGGCTTCCATTTCTTCCTTGCTCAAGGCATCGTATTGCTCGTGCAAATCACTGGAGACGTCGTTACGACGGAAGGTATTCGGGTAAGAATGCCCTTCTTCTCTTAAAGCGGCGAGCTTGGCGCGTCTTTCCGCAATGATTTTGTTTTCATCCACTGCTGGGGTTTCAGGGTTTGCCATGATGTTTCCTATTCAAATCACTTAAAATGTTTCAATTCTTTATCGTCAAGCCAATCAGGCTTTTCTACCAGGCCTGGCCGATTGTGTCCAACACCGACTTAAGGTGTATGTCAGACACCTGCTTTCAGGTTCGGGATGATGAACTGGTCCAGATCACCGTCCAGCACCGCTGTGGTATTACCGGTTTCCACATTGGTACGTAAATCCTTGATGCGACCGGAATCCAGCACGTAAGAACGAATCTGGCTGCCCCACCCGATGTCGGATTTGCTGTCTTCCAACTCCTGTTTCTCGGCGTTACGGCTCAACATCTCCAACTCATAGAGCTTGGCACGTAATTGTTTCATCGCTTCCGCTTTATTCTGATGCTGGGAACGCCCGTTCTGACATTGCGTGACCGTATTGGTCGGCAAGTGAGTGATACGTACCGCCGATTCGGTCCGGTTAACGTGCTGACCGCCCGCACCGCTGGCGCGGTAAACGTCGATTCGCAAATCCGCCGGATTGATTTCGATTTCAAAACTGTCGTCGATTTCAGGCGAAATGAAGACCGATGCGAACGAGGTGTGACGTCGGTTGCCGGAATCGAACGGCGATTTACGCACCAAACGATGCACGCCGGTTTCGGTACGCAGCCAACCAAAGGCATAATCGCCCTGCACATGGACGGTGGCACTCTTGATGCCGGCCACTTCCCCGGCCGAGACTTCCATCAACTCCGCTTTGAAGCCATGGCTTTCCGCCCAGCGCAAATACATGCGCAACAGAATATTGGCCCAATCCTGCGCTTCGGTCCCGCCGGAACCGGACTGAATTTCCAGATAACAATTGTTCGGGTCCAGTTCGCCGGAGAACATGCGCTGGAATTCCAATTGATCCAATTCCTGCTCCAGACGCTCCAGCTCGCTGACGACCTCATCGACCATTTCCTGGTCTTCGTCCATTTCGGCCATTTCCAGAATTTCCTGAGCCGATTCCAAACTGCCGTCCAAATCCTGGATGGTTTTCACCACCTTATCCAGCTGAGCTTTTTCTTTCCCTAAATTCTGGGCGCGTTCCGGGTCGTTCCAGACCGCCGGGTCTTCCAGTTCGCGGTCGACTTCGACTAATCGTTCTTGCTTGGTTTCATAGTCAAAGATACCCCCTAAGCACGTCTGTGCGCTCGGTAAAATCTTTGATTTTGGTGTAAATCGGGTTGAGTTCCATATCCGTAAAAATGTGCTTTTTCTGTAAAAGCGGAATGATACCACTTTTTGCCTTTATTATCAGCCAGTCACATCACTTTTCTCAGCACACTGGCCAATCGGTTTTTTCATTACCTGAAGGCAAATTTTTCTTAAGTTTTCAAACCTTCAGCCGATAACGATTTTGGAGAAAAGGCTTTCTCAAACAACGAAAAACCGTTAAGATGAAAGCAACGAAAAGTGGTTCAAAAACAATAAGATTTCTCCAGACCGAATACCAGAAAAAGGAAATCGTCATGTCTATTTCACAGATACCACCCGGATTACAGGCCTACCAAAAACTGGCCGGCACCCAAAGTGAAGCCCTCGCGTCGGACAAAGCCCAGAAAGGGCAGGAAATGAAATTCGACCAAATCGCCATCCGCAACGAAAACCAAGCCAGCCTGGTGGCACATTTGTTCGGCAACTCCGACGAGGCCATCGGCAACGCATTGAAAATGACCTACCAATCGGCCATTACCAACCTGAATGACATTCTGGCACCAGACCTGGGCGAAAATGCCATTAGTTTGGAGAACCTGGAAAAACAAGGTGGTATGGAATATTGGTCGCCGGAAAACACCGCCGACCGTATTCTCAGTGGTGCCACCGGCTTCCTGGAAGGCTTTAAAAAAGTCCACCCGGAACTGGAAGGTGAAGAACTGATGAACAAATTCATGGAAGTCGTTGGCGGCGGGTTGCAGCAAGGCTTTGACGAAGCCCAAGGCATTCTGGAAGAACTCAAAGTGTTCGACGGCATGGTCAAGGACAACTTCACGACCACCACCGATTTGGTCAATAAAGGCATGGAAAACTTCCGTCGGGACTATTTGGGCTTACCGCCGTTAGAGGAAGCAGAAGCCACGCCGGACAGTGACGACACCGGCACCGACACGGAAACCGTTTAACCCACGATTCCAACTTCTCAGCTCGGAAAATAAAAAGCCCCGCATTGCGGGGCTTTTTTTGTTTACGGTCAAACGCCATAATACAGCAATAGGCCTTATACGTCTGTCACCGTGGTTTAAATCGTCGCGGCATCAATGACATAACGATAACGCGCTTTTTTGTCCACGACATTTTTCCAGGCCTCATTCACCTGTTCGGCATTGATGACTTCAATCTGCGGGTAAATCTTGTGATTGGCGCAATAATTGACCACATCCTGGGTTTCTTTCATATCCCCAATCAAGGAAGCATTGAAATTCACCCGGTTAATCGACATGCCAATCGCGCTTAACGTCAGCGCAAACCCTTCCGGCATCCCGACCTGGGTATAGAAACCGTTCGGCTTCACCACTGAAGCGTAGGCCGCCACATCATACTGCACTGGAATGGTGGTGATCATGTAATCCAACATCCCTTTGTAAGGGGCCAGCTTCTGCAAATCGTCCACAACAATGGCTTCTTTGGCACCGAACGCCAAAATATCTTTGGCTTTGTCCGGCGTGGTGGTAAACGCATAAACTTCCGCGCCCTTCGACACCGCCAGCTTGATCGCCATGTGCCCCAAACCACCGATACCGGCCACCCCAACCTTATCGCCTTTCTTAAACTCGGCTTTCATGATCGGAGAATAAGTGGTGACGCCGGCACACAATAACGGAGCCGCTTCCTGAAAGGAAATGCTTTCCGGAATGTGCACCGCAAAATAATCGCGTACCACGATGTTATTGGAATAGCCCCCTTGAGAAATGCCCGTCGGAGAACTTTCTTCCGGATAGCCGTAAGTGAAGGTGGTTTCCGGACAGTACTGCTCGCCCTGTCCCTTACAGTCCTCACATTCCAGACAGGTATCGACCATACAACCGACCCCGGCACGGTCTCCGACCTTAAATTTGGTGACGTTTTTACCGACGGCAGCCACCACCCCGACGATTTCATGGCCCGGCACCTGCGGATACTGTTGTGGCCCCCAGTGCCCTTTCATTTGGTGAATGTCGGAATGGCAAATGCTGGCGAACTTGATATCAATCAGCACGTCATTGTCACCGACCGGGCGACGTTCAAACTCCCAAGGCGTTAAAATGCCCGACTCATCCGTGGCGGCATAACCTCTGGATGGAATGTTTTGGTTGGCCGGTGTTTCGGCGGCCGATGCATTTGGTGTATTTCCTAACATAAGACTGGCTCCTGCAATGGTTGATGTTTCAATAAATTCCCGTCTGGTCAGACCTTTCTTCTTATCCATTTCATGACTCCTGTTATCCGATTTTGAATTCCATTCAGACACCCGCTAGTTCTTCGCAAGCACCGCTTTTAACGCGTTGTCGACTCTTAATCCGGCTTCCCGGCTGACACGGGCACTCAGCACCCTGGCCACATCCTGCAATTGCTGTCGACTTAACCCCACATTGGACGCCATACCGATATGCGCATTCAGCTGCGGTTCCACGCCGTCCATATTAGCCAAAGCAGCCACCGTGACCAGTTCTCGGGCCTGGTGATCCAAAATCCCGCGTGCGAACAGGTCACCAAATAAATGCGCCTGTAAAAACTCATTCATCGCCGGCGAGAAGTCGAACAAAGGCCCGCTCACCGGGTGACCCACCAATTCGGTCTGTACTTTTTCACCGAACTCGCGGCTGGTCTGCCCTTTTGGAATCGATCCGGGCGCGTCACCTACCGGGTCTTTAATACCTTGGGTACGTCTGGCTTCGACGACTTTCATCAAAGTCCCCATACCATTCAGCGCGCGCGGAAAACCAACATAAGCATAGAGATGCACTTGAATTTCCTTGATCTCATTCACCGTTAACCCAGCGTCCAAGCCGGCTTGCATCGCGGCTTCCAAGGCCGTCAAATCCCCACTGGCCGTTAAGGCCGAAATCGGTACCAACGCCTGCTGCTGTAACGTCAAAGATTGAATATCCAGTTTTTTGGAGACATTGGCAGCCACCGCCAACTGATAGTCGGCATCGGAGACTTTTTCTTTCCACACCACATTTTCACCGTCCAAACTCCCCGTCACCACCAAATGGGTCATGGCCGCGTCCGGCGTAGCACCGTGCCAATGGTCAATGTCTTTCGGACACCAGACGGTTTCGCCTTTCTCAAACGCTATCACCTGTCCGTCTCGGGTGCCGGTCAAAGCCGTGCCCGACGTCACCACCATATGCTGCCCGGCGGGATGCTGGTGCCACGCGGTTCGCGCACCGGGTTGAAAGGTGACATAAGCGCCGGAGTAATGTGCTGTTTCGTTGTTGGGAAACAACATTTTCACCGACACATCTCCGGTAAAGTAAGCGTCCGGGCCGTTAAAGGTCTCTTGTGTATCAAGCGGGTACAGGGTCTGGGCCTGGTTTTGCGGGAGATCGCTTTGCGCAAAGCCGAGTGTGGCGAAACTGCTCTTAAGCGCAATCAAAAACGCTCTGAAAAATGGTCGAGTCTGCATATCCTTCTCTCCTTCCTAGTTGAAACTTATTACGTTCTGTCCGGACTGACTTTAATCAGTCCGGATCGTCTTGAACACGTTCAATTCGCACGCGCAACTCACCTTGTTGAATAAGCGTTTCAATGCCGGAATCGATGCGCCCAAGGCGAACCAGGCCTCGCGCATAACCAAAATCTCGGTAAAAAATTGCTAGATTGCCCCAGGGCGCGTAATAAGTGATGTCACCAATGGCTGGGTCGATACCGTCCGGCGCGCCATCCGTCGACAAGGTCGACGGCAAATCGGCGATTTTTTCGGTTTGATGGTAATCAGACAAGGTCACATCCAATGGCAACATCGCCGCAAAATCCCGACTGGTCGCGTTATCATCCAAGGTGGCTTCCACCACGGCATTTTCCACCACCAGGCGTATTTTCATAAACGACTCTCTTTCCATGGATGTGGCCTCGTTTTGTGCAAAAGCGGCGTGGGTCATTAATGCCAATAACCCCCATAGGCTTTTTTCAATAACCTTGTCATCTCACCACTCACTCCTAAAACTGCGACACTCGGCTCTTCTCAGCCAAAGATAACTTAAGTGTTGGATACCATATTGCATCGAAACCCACCTTAAAAGGTATATTAATTAGGCAAATTTCTTGCCTAATCCACCAGAAAATTAAATTGGTATTCGACAACGCACTATAGGAAACGGTATCGTATGAAGTGAAATAAATGGGAGAAATGCCATGACAACCGGACATAACAAAACACCAAACACATCTGCCATTCAAGCATTGCATGATGAACTGGCCGCGGTGATTAACCGTTTGACCCTGGATCAGGAAGACTGTCCGACGGCGATTCCCAATCTATCGTTTTTCCGACGGGAAGCGCCCTCGGATCCGTGTGTGTGTTTGATCGAACCGAGCATTGTGCTCGTGGTGCAAGGCGCCAAACAAATGTTGATTGGCGACGATGTGCATGAATACAATACCGAACGCTTTCTGGTAACCTCACTGGATTTGCCGGCCAGCTCACAAGTGCTGGAAGCCAGCCCCGAAACCCCCTCTTTGGGCTTGGTTTTAAAACTCGATATGCGCATCATTGCGGAATTGATTTCACAAACCAAACGGCCGATTCCACGCGGCGATGCGGCGGAAAGCAGCGCTGTTCTCGGAACCGTCACCCCGGAATTATTGGAACCCTTTACGCGGTTGCTGGCCTTGTTGGACCACACCGACGACATGACTGTTTTGGCCCCGCTGATTGAACGGGAAATTCATTACCGCTTACTGCAAACGGATTTGGCACCACGGTTGTGGCGAATTGTTTCAGTCGGCAGTCAAAGCCAGCGGATTGCCAGCGCCATCGATTGGCTGAAACTGAATTACGCCCAACCGCTTCGGATTGATGAACTCGCGCACCATGTGCAAATGAGCAGTTCCAGCCTGCACCACTACTTCCGCCAACTCACGGCCAAAAGTCCGTTGCAATATCAAAAATGGTTACGTTTAAATGAAGCCCGACGTTTAATGCTCAATGAAGGCATGGAAGCGGCACGCGCCGCATTTCAGGTCGGTTACGAAAGTCCCTCGCAATTCAGCCGGGAGTACAGTCGCCTGTTCGGCGCGCCACCGAGACGGGATATTGAAGCCTTGCGCCAAAACTCACAAACGGCTTAAACTCAAACGACAATACGATTTAAGGCCATCAACCATCAGCTGCGATAAAAAGAGAATGAATGTTCAGCCGAACGGCTGAACAATAAGATATCCGCCAGGCCTGGCGGTTTTGGACAATTCGGTTACGACTGAGCGTAAGCCGCCTGCAAAGTGTTTTGCATCAAGGTGGCAATCGTCATCGGCCCGACACCGCCCGGCACCGGGGTAATCCAACTGGCCTTTTCTTTGGCGACATCGTATTCCACATCACCGCATAAAGTGCCGTCGTCCAAACGATTAATGCCCACATCCACCACAATGGCACCGTCTTTAATCCACTCGCCTTTCACCATATTCGGAATCCCGACGCCCACAACCACCAAATCGGCTTCGGACACTTTCTGCGCCAAATCTTTGGTGGCACTGTGACAAACCGTGACTGTGGCACGGGCGTTCAACAGTTCCAATGCCATCGGCACCCCCACGATATTGGACGCACCCACGACAACGGCGTCCAATCCGCGCAGCGGAATGCCGGTTTTTTCCAGCATGGTCATGACGCCGTGCGGCGTACAAGGTGCCAACCCAGGCATGCGCGTCGCCAAACGCCCCATGTTATAAGCGTGGAAACCGTCCACGTCTTTTTTCGGGTCAATACGCTCGATGATTTTTTCCGGGTCGATGTGATCCGGCACCGGCAGTTGCACAATAATACCGTGCACATCGTCACGGGCATTCAAAGTGTCAATTTCCGCCAACAACTGTTCTTCGGTCGTGTCGGCCGGCAACACCATCGACACATCATTGAAGCCGGCTTTCTCGCACGCAATCTTTTTGTTTCTCACATATACCTGGGAAGCCGGGTCTTCACCCACCAAAATAACGGCCAGGCCTGGCGGATTTTGCCCTTTCGCAACCTGTGCGTCCACTTCCGCACGAATACTCTCTCTCAACTCCTGAGCAATGGCCTTTCCATCCAAAATTTTTGCCGTCATGTGAAAAATCCTATTTAAAACAAATTAATACGAAAATAGCTGGATATAATAACTGATTTCATGGGGTTCGTCGCCAAAACCGCATGTAAAAATTTTTTCATATTTCCTGCTTTTAATTATTGACAGCTTACCGTCCGGTCTATAAAATACGCCGCATCTTTTCGGAGTATAGCGCAGTCTGGTAGCGCACCTGTTTTGGGTACAGGTGGTCGGGGGTTCAAATCCCTCTACTCCGACCAATTTTTATCTTGTTGATGCTCACTATTCAGCACGATATCTAAGAGGTTCGATAAGCGCCCATAGCACAACTGGATAGTGCATCGCCCTTCTAAGGCGAGGGTTTCAGGTTCGAATCCTGATGGGCGTGCCATTTACGGTATGTCTTTCAAACCACTATGGCGGATGTAGCTCAGTTGGTAGAGCCCAGGATTGTGATTCCTGTTGTCGCGGGTTCGATCCCCGTCATTCGCCCCATTTTCCCCATTCAAATAATCCTGTAACACTCAGCATTCTTTCATCGCTGAAACCGATTCGTATGTCCAAGCTCCCTTCCCTTTCTTTCCTCTTAAACACATAACATCAAATACTGAAATAAAAGCATTCAATCCTCGTAAAAATTTTTTATCACAAAAATACAAGATACCCCCTATATAATTAATGAAAATATTGCATGTATGCATGTAAACGCTTCAACAATTAAAACAATAAAGGGTCTGCACTAATGACAAACGCAAAAGCACTCAACAGTATTCGAGTCAAAAGTACAATTCCCATTGTCACACTGGCCATTTCCATCATTCTGTTGCTTGCGGCGTCATCCTGGATGCTCAAGATGCAAGAGCACTCCATCCAACTGCAAGCGGATAAATTTGTCCAATCCATTTCCTTAACGCTCAATGCGGACCGGGATTTGTATCAGGCCAAAGAAGCCGAGTTGAACTTATTGGCGCGCTACGGCGATGCCGAGGCCGAAAACGCCTCTCGCGTTGAAAACGCCCAGCAAGTCGCCGACCGTTATGCCAAGTACCAAACCAATATGCAGGATTACCCGGATGTGCTGGAAAAATCCTCCGCATTTCAAGCCGACTTTGCCGCCTGGAAACAACAATCAGACAAGTTGGTCGCCGCCATCGGACAAGCCTCACCGGAAGAAATCAGCGCGCTGCGCCAGGATGCCGAACAGAAGTTCTCCGCATTACGCGACAACCTGGATAAAGCCGGCGAAGCGGCTTTGTCGAAATCCGTCGAGATACGCGAACACCTAGCCCAGCAACTTGAACAATTCCAGAACATCGCCATGGCAGTATTGGGCGTGATTCTAATTGGTGCTTTGTGGCTGGGGTATTCCATTCCCAGAAACATTGCCCGGCAACTCCACCAATCCATCGATACCGCCAACGCCATCGCCGCGGGTGACTTATCCACAAACATCGATATTCGGACCGAAGACGAAACCGGACAATTATTGAATGCCATGAAACACGTTCAAGGCACGTTGCAATCCTTATTGCAGGACATGGACCACATGTCTCAACAGCACGATGCCGGTGACATCGATGTCCATGTCGACGAAAGTAAATTCCAGGGCGATTTCCAAAAAATGGCCACCGGCGTCAACAAGATGGTTGACGGACACATTCAAGTGAAAAAGAAAGCCATGGCCGTGTTTGAATCGTTCGGTAAAGGCGATTTCGGGGCCGACATTGAAAAGCTTCCCGGCAAAAAAGCGTTTATCAACAACGCTATTGAAGCGGTTCGCCATAACCTCAAAGCGATTACCGCCGACACCGACATGTTGATTCAAGCCGTGGCCGATGGCGCACTCGACAAACGCGCCAACGCCAACCAATTCCAAGGCGACTGGAAACAAATGATTGAAGGCATCAACCGGATACTGGACGGCATCGTGCAGCCGGTCAATGAAGCCATCCAGGTCTTAAAGGAAATCGAGCAAGGCAACCTCACCCAAACCATCAACGGCGATTACAAAGGCCATTTGGACGACTTCAAACAAACGGTCAACAACACCGTCACCAAACTGTCCGATGTCATCAATCAAACGGCTCAGGCATCTCAAGTCGTCTCGCAGGGCTCTCAGGAAGTGGCGCAAGGCGCCATGGACTTAAGCCAACGGGTTCAAGAACAGGCCGCCGCCATTGAAGAAACCTCTTCGACCATGGAAGAAATGACCTCCAGCGTGAAAAACAACGCCCAACATGCCAAGGAAGCTTCGGAAGTGGCCCATACGGTACAAGGCCAGTCCAACAGCGGCTCTACAGTGATGAAGCAGACCATTGAAGCCATGAATGCGATTCAGGAATCCAGCCACAAAATTTCCGACATCGTTACATTGATTGATGGCATCGCCTTCCAAACCAACTTGCTGGCACTCAACGCCGCCGTTGAAGCGGCACGGGCCGGTGAACACGGGCGTGGTTTCGCGGTCGTGGCCGGCGAAGTCCGTTCACTGGCACAAAAATCAGCCGATGCCGCCAAGGAAATCACCAGCCTAATCACCGAGAGTGTCGCCCGCATCGACCAAGGAACGCAACTGGCCTCGGAGTCGGGCGAGGTTCTGTCAGGCATTAATCAATCCATTAATGAAGTCGCCCAGATGATCGAACAAATCTCGCAAGCCTCGAACCAGCAGATGGAAGGCATCGACCAGGCGCATAAAGCCATCAGTCAAATCGACGAAGTCACTCAACAAAATGCGGCACTGGTAGAAGAAACGGCCGCCGCCGCCGACAGCATGAACGAGCAGGCCGAAAGCCTTGACCGGAACATGGCGTTTTTCAAAACCGGTCAATCAGTTCATCTGCCACCGGCCAAAAAGACGGATACCAAACCTGCCAGCTTACCGCCGGCTAAAAAATCAAACGCGCCTGCAGAACCGAAACCGTCTGACAGTCACGAGTCGGAAAAGGCGTCCGATGAATGGAGTGATTTTTAAACCACCAGAGGGAACCGCCGATGGAACGGTCACCTTGTGTTTGAATTGAAAAAACCACCAGGCCTGGTGGTTTTTTATGTGCCTTAACACGATGACTCTAACGATACAGGCGCTGATAAGTCCCGCCGGAAACCACCAAATCTTCATGGCTGCCCGATTCGATAATGTGACCGTCTTCAAAGACAAGAATGCGGTCCGCCTGCTTGATGGAACTCAAACGGTGCGCCACAATCAAAGTGGTTCGCCCTTTCAGGAAAGGCGCTAAATCGACGTACAGCTGGCGTTCGGTCTCCATGTCCAACGCCGACGTCGCTTCGTCCATAATCACCACTTTCGGATCCTGCAAAATCATTCGCGCAATGGCGAGGCGTTGACGCTGACCACCGGACAATTTAATGCCGTTACGGCCGACCATCGTGTCCAAACGATGTTCCAGCTTCTCGACCACCTCTTTCAATTGCGCCATTTCCAACGCCTGCCACAATTGCTCATCCGCCAAATCCTGCCCCAGCGTCAAGTTGAAACGAATGCTCTGCTGAAACAGCACGGGTTGCTGCAAGACAGTGGCCACATTTTCCCGCACGCACTGCTGGCCGATGTCTTTAATCGACACCCCGTTATATAACACCTCGCCGGCATCTTGTTGATAAAAACCGAGCAGCAATTGCACCAGCGTGGTTTTGCCCCCGCCACTGGCACCGACAAACGCCAGTTTTTCTCCTGGCTGAATGGTAAAACTCAGATCATGCAATACGGCTTCGTCTTTGCCGGGATAATGGAAAAACAGGTTTTTGACTTCCACCGAAACGGTATCGGCGTCAAATGGGTTCTGCTTTTGCGGGTATTTGGGTTCCTGCTCCAAATCGAGAACATTGTTGATGCGCTGCAACGCCCCGCTACCGGCACTGTAAGCGTATTGAATGGCGAGAATTTCCTGCACCGGCCCCATCATGAACCAAAGGTACCCGAACACCGCCATCATTTCGCCGATGGACAGGTTGGAAAACACCACCATCAGAAAACTGACGCCACGGAAAATGTCGAACCCGACCAGAAAAATCAAAAACGAAATGCGGCTGGCAGCTTCCGACTTCCAGGTAAAGGCTTCGGAATGGCGTTTGATGTCCTGCGCATTGCCGAGAATCCGGCGGAAAAACGGCGTATCCTGATTGGCGGCACGTACCTGTTGCAAGGCGTCCAATGTTTCCGACAACGCCTGCTGAAAAGCATCGATGGCGGTGTTTTCGTCTTTTTTCAGGGTTTTGACCGCGCGCCCCATCCGCATGGTGAAATACACTACGATGGGGTTCATCAACAGGATGAACAAGGCCAGTTCCCAATGCAGCCACAAGAGCACGGCCGTCACCCCGACCAGTGAGAAAATCGCCAGTATCACCTTGCCGACGGTCGTGCCCAAAAAGGTGTCGATGGTATTGACGTCATTCACCATCGTGGCCGTCACGCTGCCGCTGCCCATGGTTTCATACTGACTCATGGCAACGCCTTGAATCCGCGCCAGCAAGTCCTTGCGGATGCCAAAGGTCACGTCTTTGGAAATCACGGTGAACTGCTGCACCTGCCACACTCCGAACACCACCCCGAGCACACGCAACAAAATGGTAATCAAGGTCACAATCAGGATATAGCCGAGTGCGGTTTGCCAAGCCAGCGGAATCACATCATTCAACGAATGCACAATCCAACCGGGTTTATCCAGCAACACTTCGTCCACCAGCAACGGCAACAACAACGGCAAAGGCACCGTGGCGAGCATGGCGAACAACGCAATGATATGGGCTTTAATCAGACGTGATTTATGGCGCAAGACCAAGTCGAAAATACGCTGCCAACTATACGCCGGACGATCGGATGCCGCCGTTGATTCCGGTTGCCCCAATTGATCCGCCGACACACTCACTAAGGCGTCGTCGCTTTTCCCGGCTCCAACCTGACTCATAACTTAAACAAGCGCTTGAAATTGGCCGTGGTGGCTTCGGCCACGGTCTCCAACGGCAAATCTTTTAAGCGCGCAATTTCTTCGGCCACGTAACGGGTATAACCCGGTTGGTTGGTTTTGCCGCGATATGGCACCGGCGCCAAGTACGGCGAATCGGTTTCCACCAAAATGCGATCAAGCGGAATGGCTTTGGCCACTTCTTTCAATTCTTTAGCGTTTTTGAAAGTCACGATGCCGGAAAAGGAAATGTAAAAGCCCAACGCCATCGCCGCCTGTGCCGTCGCCAAATCTTCGACGAAACAATGCATAATGCCCCCGACCTGGTCTGCCCCTTCTTCTTTCAGAATCTGTAAACAATCCGGAGTGGAGTTACGGGTATGAATCACCAGCGGCTTATCCAACTGCTTGGCCAACCGAATCATTTGCCGAAAACGATCCGCCTGCCACGTCATGTCCTCATCGTCGGCATTAAAATGATAATAATCCAAACCGACTTCCCCCACCGCAAGCACTTTCGGGTGCGACGCCGCCTTTAACAGGGCATCATCGGTGGTGACCACGTCTTTGGGTTCACATGGATGAATACCGATGGCGGCATAGACTTCTTCGTGCGTGTCCGCCAACGTCAGCACCTCATGCCAGGCGCCGGGGCCAATGGCGATGCACATCATTTTATCGACGCCCAATTCATGTGCCTTTTCCAGCACCTCTTCCGTTCCGCCGACATCGTCGGGCAAAATATTCAGGTGACAATGTGAATCAATAATCATAGTAAAACTCGTTTATTTTGGGTGTGATGCTCATCCATTCACGAACACCCCCGTCATTCATTACAAATCGCGGCCGCGAATCAAGGCACCGGAAAACGCCGCGCCCGGCTGATAATCGGCCTGGTGCTGTTGCAACCATTCCAAACAGATGCCTTCCAGCAACAAATCTTTATTGACGTTCTGATGCCAGTATTGGCGCGCCTGCAACACCGCTTTCTGGAAGGCTAACCAATTAGGACTGTAAGGCCGCTTTTGGCCATACAAAGCGGAACGCACCACATTCACCGACCAGGCGTAGAAATAATCCAGCGTCACTTCCGGCTGGGGCCATTTTTTCCATTTTTCGACGGCCTGCGACACACTCAGGCGTCCTTGTTGCAGGCCTTTGATATCGTCCTGCCAAGCCGCTTCCCATTCAAACGCTTTGTCGTCAATCCAGGTTTTCGCTGCCACCGGCCCACCCCAGTTGAGCGTCAGCGCTTTTTTCAACAACGGCAAATCCGCTTGCGGTAAGGCCTGTTGTAACCAGGCCAGGGCCTCATCACGCGACGGGGCGGCAAACGCCACCTGACGGCATCGGCTGATAATGGTGGCTGGCAGCGCACTCAAACGATGCGTAGTCAAAATCAACACCGTGCGTTCCGGCGGTTCTTCCAGGGTTTTCAGCAAGGCGTTGAAAGCCGACACATTCAAGGTTTCGGTTTCCAGCACCAGCACCACTTTGAAGCCGCCCTGATGGGCCGTGCGGCTGACCTTGTCGGTCAGCTCACGCACTTGATCGATGGTGATTTCTTTTTTATCCTCCAGGCGTTTCAACACCCAAAAGTCCGGGTGCGTCGCCTGCTGAAACTGATGACATTGCGCGCATTGCCCGCAAGCTTTTACGCCTGGCGTTTGGCACAATAAGCCTTGCGCCATTTCCCGCGCAAAGGCATCAATACCAATGCCCGCCGCACCGGACAGCAGATACGCCTGTCCCAAATGGGCGGCCTGCTGCTGCCACTGTTGCCAAGCGGTTTCCTGCCAGGGAAAAATCATTGAGTCACCATCCGTTTTAGCCACCCATCGTTTTTTCGTGCTGTATCACGCTGGTTCATAGGTAGATTGATTCTCATTTCGTTCACGGGAAGTTTGCATTCTAACACCCTGAGGTGTTTCATGAAATACGTTTTAAAGAGGCTTCGCCCGGAAATTTCATAAATTTGCGGACTCGCTTACCATGCTCATCAGAGCGGCTTGCAACTGTGCTTGAACTGCTTCCAGCGGCTGCTGCGCATCCAGGACGGTATAGCGCTCCGGTGCCTCTTCTGCCCGAATCAGATAGGTCGCTCGGACCTTTTCAAAGAAATCGATTTTTTCCTGCTCGAAGCGGTCAATGTGTTGCCCCGACAATTCGGCCCGCGCAGCCACCCGTTTCATGCCTTCTTCAATGGGTAAATCAAACACAAAGGTTCGATCTGGAAAACGCCCTTTCTGCACCCATTGCTCAATTTCGGCAATGCGCTTGAACGGCAAACCGCGCGCACCGCCTTGATAAGCATAAGTTGCATCGGTAAAACGGTCGGAAATCACCCACTGGCCAGCCGCCAACGCCGGTAAAATTTTTTCCTGCAGGTGCTGGTTGCGCGCCGCAAACATTAATAACAGCTCCGTATCCGGCGTCATCTCACCGTATTGCTTATCGAGCAAAATGTGTCTGACGGCCTCGCCGATGGCGGTGCCGCCCGGCTCCCGCGTCACCACCACGTCGATATCCCGATCCCGCAACCACTGCTCGATAAACATCAAATTGGTAGACTTGCCGGCGCCTTCCGTCCCTTCGAGCGTAATGAATTGACCGGGCTGTGTGACATGAGACATGAATAAATCCTATGGGCTACTTGAGTTATTGGCGCGACAAAATGTATTTACGTACCGCGCGATTGTGTTCTTTCAGCGTGTTGGAAAACACGTGCTGACCATTGCCTTTCGACACAAAGTATAACGCCTTGGTGGTCGCCGGGTTCAACACCGCATGAATCGCATCGGCGCTCGCCAGTGCAATCGGCGTGGGCGGCAAACCGTTGATGCGATAAGTGTTGTAAGCGGTTTTGGTCTGCAAGTCTTTCTTGCGGATATTGCCGTCGTACTTATCGCCGATGCCGTAAATCACCGTCGGGTCGGACTGCAGCCGCATACCTTTACGCAGGCGGTTGACGAACACACCGGCAATCATCGGTCGCTCGGGCGCATAGCCGGTTTCTTTTTCGACAATCGACGCCAGAATCAGCGCCTCGTAAGGGGTTTTAATCGGCAAGTTATCCGCACGATTCGCCCAGGCCTGCTGCAAGGTTTTCTGTAACGACGCATGGGAACGCTGCAAAATCGACAAGTCCGTTTCGTCGGCGGAATAGAAATAGGTTTCCGGCAGGAACTGGCCTTCCAAAGGTTGTTTCAAACCCAGCTGGGCCTGGATGGCGGCGGTGTCTTGATAATCGAGCACCTTTTCCAGCTTGGGTGAATTGCGCAGGGTTTCCAAGCCTTGTTGTATGGTCTCCCCGGCAATAAACGTCACCGGATACGTCACCGTTTTGCCTTGAATCAAGGCGTCGATTAATTCATCCAACGTCCAATTCGGATGAATTTCGATTTCACCGGCTTTCACCTGCTCTGCCTGACCACGCCACTTCAGGACCCAAACCAGCCATTCCGGGTGACGCACCATCTTAGCCTCGTACAGCAAATGCGCCACTTTACGGGAGGTGGCCCCTTTCGGAATCGACACCACTTGCGCGTCGGTTTGTGAGGAAATCGGTTGAGTCAGAAACTGCTTGAAGGCCCAACCTTCCACCGATAACCAGGTGACCAGCACACAGGCCGCCACCGTCATAAGGAACAGTTTGATTTTTTGCATTAAACCCGTAACCCTCGGATATTCGTTAAATTCGTCTGTTGCCAATTCAGCCAGGCCTGGGCGATTTTATCACTTTGATGCATGGCGTAGGCTCTGCCCTGAAAGTGACTCACCGGCATCACTCCGCGCAAGGCATTGCAGCAAAAGAGTTCGTCGGCGGACAATACATCTTCGCGGCGTATCTCGCTCCATTCCACCGTCTGTTCAAACCCGCTTGCCTGCAAGGCGTGATTGAGCGAACGCAAACAGGTTCCGAAGACCCCGCTGTGCGTCAATTTCGGCGTCAAAAGCCGCCCGTCTTTGAGCAGCACCAGATTGGCCTGAGTAGCGCTGATAACCTGACCGTCACCGTCCAGCATCACCGCTTCGTCGAACTCGGTGTCCAACAACGCCTGGCGGGCCAAGACGTTTTCCAAGCGATTCAAGTGCTTCAAGCCGGCCAATTGGGTTTGACGCGACGCCTCGATATCGGACACGGTCATCTTCAATCGAAAAAACGGCCAGGCCCGGTCGTTTTCCAATGTTAGGCTTTCCGTCGCGCCCTCTTCAGGAAACGGCAGCCGCTGGATGAAGACCGATGGACGTGGCTTGGCCAACGGCTGATAGCCCTTGCCACCTTCGCCGCGGGTAATCAAAATCTTAATAACTTCCAACGGTTGCGCCGGGCGCGATTTGATAAAGGCAATCAAATCATTGATCATATTGACCGGATTCAACGCCGGAAAACCCAAACGCTTCTGGCTTTCGTTCAGTCGCGCCCAATGGGCGTCCCAATTGGCCAGTTGACCGTCGACCAGCAAGATCGTGGTAAAGAAACCGTCGCCATACAACAAACCTCGGTCAAAGCCAGACTGTGAAATCGGTTCCCCATTCAGCCAGATTTGTGTATTGAACTTCATAACCACTCCTCTTTGGTATCAACCCTTTAAACATCGCCCAGTAACGCGTTCAACAGCCCCTTGGCTTTATGGCGTGATTCCTTCAACTCCCGTTCCGGAATCGAATCGGCGACAATGCCCGCGCCGGTCCGCAGCGACACTTGATTCCCTTGCTGCAGAATCGTCCGAATCAGAATATTGAAATCCAACGAACCGTCCCGGTTGATATAGCCTAAAGAACCGGTATAGGCTTGTCGAGGCATTTGTTCCAATTCGGCGATGATTTCCATGCAGCGCACCTTCGGACAGCCGGTAATGGTGCCGCCCGGGAAGGTGGCGTGAATGATTTCCAACGGCGTCATGCCGGGCTGGAGATGCCCGCGCACATTCGACACGATGTGATGCACATGCTCGTAGGTTTCCACCACCATCAACTCATTAACTTCCACTGAACCGGGCAAGCAGATTCGCCCGAGATCATTTCGCTCCAAGTCAATCAACATAATGTGTTCGGCGCGTTCTTTCGGATGGGAAATCAATTCTTCGATCAAGGCGCGATCGGCCGCCAAGTCGGCACTGCGTTTGCGGGTACCGGCAATCGGACGCGTTTCCACCCAAGGTGCCCGGTATTGCACCAAACGTTCCGGAGAAGAGCTGAGCAATTGCCAATCGCCAAACTGCGCACAAGCCGCAAATGGGGCCGGATTATTGCGCCGCAACGACGCGTACAAGGCGGCATAATCGGCCTCACTTAATTCAAAGCGCCATTCACGCGACAGGTTTACCTGAAAGATGTCTCCAGCCAGGATGTAATCTTTAATGGTTTCGATGCCGTTCAGATATTTGGCTTCCGGTTCTTCCCAGCGATTAGTGACCTGAATATCGACCGGTTTATCCGGCCGGGCTTGCGCCGATTCAAAATCCTGATGCATGGTGTCGAGACACGCCTCAAAACCGGCTTCGGCCATAAAGTGTACCTGTCCGGTTTGATGATCGACCATCACCGCCGCCGGCACTCGAACCAACACCGCCAACGGTAAATCGGACACAGGCAAATTCAGCGTCGGTTCGACGACCTGAGCGTAATCATAGCTGAAATAACCGAACCAACCGCCGGTAAAGGGTAAGTCCGAATCAATGTCTGGAACTTGGAGTGATTGATAGGCGTCGTGAAACGCATTTTGGAACGCCTCGGCGTCGGTTGCATCCGACAAGGTCAAGGTGTCTTGCGGAAAGGCAAACAGCACATCAAAACGTCCCAATTGCCCTTGGGCCACGCTCTCCAATAAAAACGGATAGCGTGCCGCATCCAGCTGATGCAGTTTTAACAGGTCAACTTGTGGACAGTCAATGGAAACAACGTTCATTGTCTGCGTAGACGTGGCGGCCATTTGGTCGAACCTTTATTGATGTCGGAAGCAGTCAAAAACCATTAAACTTTAGCAAACACCAAAGAGGCATTGGTTCCGCCAAACCCAAGCGAGTTGGACACCGCATAGGTGATTTTCGCCTCACGTGCCCCATCGGACACAAAGTCCAAATCACATCCGTCCGCCGGATCTTCCAAATTAATAGTCGGCGCCAATACCTGCTCTTGAATCATCAAGGCGGTGAACACGGCTTCCATCGCCCCGGCCGCGCCCAAGGCGTGCCCGGTCATGGATTTGGTGGAACTGACCGCCAATTTGTGCGCGTGGTCACCAAAGACGGATTTGATCGCGCTGGCTTCACACACATCACCGGCCGGTGTCGAGGTGCCGTGCGCATTAATGTAATCGATTTGATCCGGGTTCAGCTCGGCGTTTCGCAAAGCATTTTGGATACAACGCGCGCCGCCTTCCCCGCCGTCGGCCGGTTTGGTCATATGATATGCGTCACCACTCATGCCGAAACCGACGATTTCACAATAAATATGCGCGCCACGCGCTTTCGCATGTTCATAGTCTTCCAACACCACGGCACCGGCACCGTCACTCAGAACGAAGCCGTCGCGCCCTTTATCCCAAGGGCGGCTGGCGGTTTGCGGATCGTCATTGCGGGTCGACAAGGCTTTCGCCGCGGCAAACCCGGCCAATCCCAGCGGCGTGGTGGCTTGTTCCGCCCCACCGGCGACCATCACATCGGCATCGCCGAATTGAATCATTCGGTAGGCATCACCAATACTGTGTGTACCGGTTGCACAGGCGGTGCCAATCGCCATATTCGGGCCTTTCAAACCGTGCATGATCGACAGGTTACCGGAGACCATATTAATGATGGAACTTGGAACGAAAAACGGTGAAACACGACGCGGACCGGATTTCTGCAAGGTCGCATGTTGTTTCTCAATGGAGCCGATCCCGCCAATACCGGAACCGATGGACACACCGATACGCTCGGCATTCTCTTCGGTCACTTCCAAACCGGAGTCTTTGAGCGCTTGCGTGCCCGCTGCCATCCCATAGTGAATGAACGGGTCCATTTTTTTCGCTTCTTTGGGTGTAATGTATTCGGTAATATCAAAATCTTTGATTTCCCCACCGAATGTCACGGCAAAACCATCCGTGTCAAAGCCTTTAATGGTTTCAATACCGCTTTGCCCTTTCAGCAAGGCCGACCAAGTGGCTTCAACCGTATTCCCGACCGGTGTGACACAACCGATACCCGTTACCACAACACGACGCATTTTCATCTTTCATTCCTTTACATTCACACGCCACCGACGCTTATCCGTCAGTGTTTTATTCCATTGTTCCATGCGCCTTTCGCCAAGCCCCACATAATTAAATATCGACTTGGCGATTTTTCAGTGGCCAGAAACAAAAAAAGCCGTAAAAACGGCTTTTCTGAAAAACTTTCAGTTTAGATCAGTCTAGGTTCGCTTCTACATAAGCAGTTGCTTGCGCTAAAGTAGAGATTTTTTCTGCTTCTTCGTCAGGAATTTCGCAGTCAAACTCTTCTTCCAATGCCATAACCAACTCAACTGTGTCCAATGAATCCGCACCTAAATCATCGATGAAAGAAGCATCAGGGGTAACCTGGTCTTCTTCAACACCCAATTGTTCTACAACAATTTTTTTGACGCGTTCTTCAATACTGCTCATGGAATATTCTCCGGTTTACTAGTTAAATTAAAATTCTTCTTTCAAAAATTCCGCTCATTTTCGCTTTATCTTTGTTTTTTTTCAAGCTATTTTGAAAAAACATCCAAACGCATTATAAGCCAAATCCAATAGCCAAAGATTTAAAAAGCCTGAATCGGCTTTTAAATCATATACATACCACCATTTACATTAATGGTTTGACCGGTAATATAGCTGCCGCCTTCCGAGGCCAAAAAGGTCACCGTTTTGGCGATGTCTTCTGGCTCTCCCAGACGCTTCAATGGAATCTGTTGCGTCAAGGCTTCACGCTGCTCTTCCGGCAAGGCGCGCGTCATATCGGTATCGATAAAGCCCGGTGCCACTGTGTTTACGGTCACATTCTTGGCACCGATTTCACGGGCCAAGGATTTGGTGAAGCCCATAATCCCGGCTTTGGCTGCGGCATAGTTGGTTTGCCCGGCATTGCCCATCACACCGACAACGGATGCAATGTTGATAATGGCGCCTTGCTTGGCTTTCATCATTCCGCGCAGACACGCCTTGGACATGCGGTAAACCGAACTCAAATTCGTGTCGATGATGTCGTTCCATTCATCGTCTTTCATACGCATCAACAGGTTGTCGCGTGTAATCCCGGCATTGTTCACCAGAACCGTCGGCGTACCAAACTCTTTGGTCACTTCACCCAATACGGAGGCAATCATTTCAGCATCGGTGACATTCAAACATTTACCCACACCTTGCGCGCCCGCTTCCTTTAAATAGTTGGTAATGGCTTGCGCACCGTTTTCAGATGTGGCCGTTCCAATGACCGTTGCGCCATTCGCCGCCAAATCCAAGGCGATCGCCTTTCCGATGCCACGGCTCGCCCCTGTTACAAAAGCTATTTTTCCAGATAACATAAGGTTTTCCTTAGAGAGTTTCCAACGATGCCGTAAGTGTAGCCGAATCGTAAACGGCTTGCATCCCCATTTTACGATCGATGCGACGGTTCAGCCCCATCAACACTTTGCCTGGGCCCAGCTCATATAAACGCTCGACACCCAAGGATTTCATTTTTTCAACCGTCTTCACCCACTGCACCGGACGGTACAATTGTTCCACCAACGCCTGTTTGATTTCCGTTTCCGAAGCAGCGGTTTCGACATTGACGTTATGCAGAACCGGAATGGTTGGCGTGTTCAGCGCCATGCCGTTCAGTTTTTCGGCCAAGGCATCCGCCGCCGGCTTCATCAAAGAGCAGTGAGATGGCACGCTGACCGCCAACGGCACAACACGTTTGGCACCCGCTTCCTCAAATACAGGCAAAATGGCGTCCACCGCGGTTTTCGCACCAGCAATCACCACCTGCCCCGGTGAATTGAAATTCACCGCTTCCACGACACCGTCTGCGGCGGCACAGATGTCAACAATCTGCTGATCTTCCAAGCCCAAAACAGCCGCCATAGCCCCTTCACCGGCTGGCACGGCGGATTGCATCAAGCGTCCGCGCTCGGCGACCAATTCCACGCCTTGCGCCAAATTCATCACACCCGCCGCCGCCAAGGCCGTGTACTCGCCCAGCGAGTGCCCCGCCAGATACGCCGGCGCCAAGGTTTTCTGCTCGGCCATGGCGCGCCAGATAGCGATACCGGACGTCAACATCGCCGGTTGCGTGACATCGGTTTGGTTCAATTTTTCTTCCGGACCGTTTTGTACCACACTCCAAAGGTCATAACCCAAGGCTTCAGAAGCTTCATCAAATGTGGATTTTACAACGGCATGCTGCTCAGCCATATCGGCCAGCATTCCAACGGATTGCGACCCTTGACCGGGAAAAACAAACGCGTATGACATAATATAAACGTTCCTTAAATTTGATTAATCTGAATTCTGACCAGGCCTGCCATTAAAAACGCAGCAACGCAGAGCCCCAGGTAAAGCCGCCGCCGAAGGCTTCCAACAGCACGACCTGATTTTTCTGGATGCGACCATCACGTACCGCTTCATTCAATGCCAGCGGAATGGATGCACTGGAGGTATTGGCGTGTTTGCTCACCGTCATCACGGTTTGATCGTCGCCTAATCTCAGTTTGCGGGCCGTGGCTTTAATAATACGGGAATTCGCTTGATGCGGAACCAACCAATCCAAGTCGGTTTTTTCCATCTGGTTAGCGTTCAAGGTCTCCGAGGCGATTTGGCTTAACGTATTCACCGCAATCTTGAAGACTTCATTACCTTTCATCGACATGGTTCTTTCGGCAATTTCATCGGTTTGCGGCACTTTGGACGGGCCGGATGGGACATGCAACAACTCTTCATACTGACCGTCGGCATGGATGTGTGTAGACAAGATACCGGTTTCTTCAGACGCTTCCAGCACCACGGCACCGGCTCCGTCTCCGAACAAGACGCAGGTATTGCGGTCTTCCCAGTTGGTGATACGCGACAACGTCTCCGCTCCGACAACCAAGGCGCGCTTGACCATACCGGTTTTAATGTATTGATCCGCCACACTCAAGGCGTAGACAAATCCGGTACAAACGGCTTGCAAATCGAAAGCCGGCGCGCCGTGATTGCCCAAACGAGCTTGCAACAAGGTCGCGGTACTTGGAAAAATCTTATCAGGTGTCGTGGTCGCCACCAGAATCAAATCCAATTCCTGCGGCGTAACGCCCGCCATTTCCAGCGCCTGCAATGAAGCTTGTTCCGCCAAGTCACAGGTGGTTTGCCCTTCCGCGGCAATGCGTCTTTCTTCAATCCCGGTCCTTTCTCGAATCCACTCGTCGCTGGTGTCCACCATTTTTTCCAAATCGGCGTTGGTCATCACCTTTTCTGGGAGATAACCTCCCGTTCCAATAATTCGACTGTAGATTTTTTGACTCATAGGACCTGCTTTAGCTGTCGCCTGTTATTCTTGTTTTTCCAAGGGTTGGTCGTCGGAGTGGCTGTCCAGAATCGTCTTCACTTCGGACGCAATTAACTCCGGTACGTTTTTAATCACTTCCAAGCGCGCTTCGGCAATGGCGTGATAAAACGAAAACGCATCGGCACCGCCATGACTTTTGATGACAATTTTACGTAACCCCAATAATGAGGCCCCATTATAACGTCTAGGATCGACTTTTTCTTTAAAAGCTTTCAGGACAGGGTACGCGACCAAACCGGCCAGTTTGGTCAGAAGGTTTTTATTAAAGGCATCTTTCAAGTAAAAGGAAATCATTTTCGCAACGCCTTCACTGGACTTCAAGGCCACATTACCATCAAAACCATCGCAGGAAACCACGTCGACATCGCCCTGGTAGATTTCATCGCCTTCCACGTAACCGACGTAATTGATGGAACTGTTTTTCAACAACTCATTAGCGTCTTTGATGCGCTGATGCCCTTTAATTTCTTCTTCGCCGATATTCAACAGCGCCACGCGTGGCTTGGCGTTATTATCGACCGCATTCGCCAAAACCGATCCCATTACACCGAATTGCGCCAAGCTTTGTCCGTCGGCCCCGACATTCGCACCCAAGTCCAAAACATGGACATGGCCTTTCATGGTCGGCATCTGAGTACAAATGGCCGGACGATCAATGCCCGGTAACGTTTTCAGCACAAACTTGGAAACCGCCATCAAGGCGCCGGTATTACCGGCACTGACCGCCGCCTGTGCAACACCTTCTTTCACCAGATTGAGCGCGATGCGCATCGACGATTTACGCTTATTCCGCAACGCTTTGGAAGGCAGGTCGTCCATCTCTACAATTTGTTCGGCATGTTCGACGGACAGCCGCGATTCATCATATTGATGGGAGGCCAGGGCTTTTTCAATCAAGGGCTGATTACCCACCAAAACAATCGAAAGATCCGGAAATTTTGACAAAGCTTCCAAAGAAGCTGGAACAGTTACCTTAATACCGTGGTCACCGCCCATCGCATCGATAGCAATTTTAATACTCAAGGTCAGATCCTAAAAACAGTAATCCAAAAAAAACAGAAATGGGGAATGCAAAAGAAATGAGAGGTGGCCGCCGGACGGCGACACCCCTTAAAAAAGATTATTTGTCTTGAATGACTTTTTTGCCTTTGTAGTAGCCATCCGCTGTAACGTGGTGACGACGATGAACTTCACCGGTGGTTTCATCAACGGTGATTGGTGCCGCGCTCAACGCATCGTGCGAACGACGCATACCACGTCTTGAAGGGGTTTTACGACTTTTTTGTACAGCCATCTTAATATCTCCTGAAGGTTAATTCGGGTTGTCTTTTAATCCTTTCAACGCCGCGAAAGGATTTTCCTTTTTCTCTAATTCTTTTTCTTCCGGCAGCCCCACTTCCTCGGAAGGGTTCTGATAGTCCATTTCACTGGCTTCATTGATTGGCGACAAAGGCACCGATAACATCAGCTCGTCTTCCACCAAATCCATCAATGAGATTTTCTCTTCCGACACTTCGTAGACTTCCACATCGGAAGGCAAGTCTTCGGCCAAAGCCATGGACTCGACAAACACGCCGGTAATCGTTGATGAGGATGGATAGTCAAACCCTTTCAGCGAGCGCTGACATTCCAGCGTGAAGACCGTATCCAATTCCATATCAAACCCGTGCATTTTATATTGCGGGTGATAATAAAAGTGTACGTCCACTTCCACATCATGTTCTGCCGAAAAAAGCAGCTGCTTCAGGCGCGGGAAACGCTCTTGATTGACTCGTGCAACAAATCGTTTATCATGTTGCGAAGAGTAAACAGGGTCAATCAAATCCGGAAGCTTGTCTAACATGGCGCGCATAATACTCTTATTACATTCCAAAGTCAAAAATAAATGGCGATAAAATCCGCCATCCTATTTTAGCAAAATTTTAAAAAAAACAAAGGCCTAGCATGACTTCGACGTCATCTCTCCCACAAATCGTTCTGGCATCCACTTCCCCTTTCCGAAAAATGCTCTTGGAAAAGCTTGGATTGCCGTTTGTAACCGCCAAACCCGAGGTGGACGAAACCCCAAACCCGAGCGAAACCGTGGCCGAGATGGTCAACCGCCTCTCGCTGGCGAAAGCCGAAGCCATCGCGCCGCATCACCCGGACGCACTGATTATCGCGTCCGATCAGAGCGCCAGTTTCCAGGGCCGTCCCATCGGCAAACCGCACCATTACGAAAACGCCGTTGAACAGCTTCGACAATTCAGCGGTCAAACCGTTACCTTCCGGACAGGCCTGGTGGTTCTGGACACTCGCCATAACCTCACATTACAAACGCTGGATGAAACGCATGTCACTTTCCGAAGCCTATCGGAAATCGACATTCACAATTACTTGATACTGGAAGAGCCTTATCAGTGCGCCGGCAGTTTCAAATCGGAAGGCTTGGGCATTACGTTATTTGAATCCATCGAAGGCAAAGACCCGAACGCTTTAATCGGCCTACCGCTGATCGACTTGACGCATTTTTTGAGACAGTGCGGCCTGCAACTGCCTTACCTCCCGGATTAAGATCGTTCGCGACTTAAGCGTGTGGTAACAATCGGCCTTTTAACCAGGCCTGCATCGACATTAAATCGTCGAAACTGGCCACCGGGTCAAAGCCTTGCAAACGCTCCAGCTCATGCACACCATGACTGAGCGCAATCCGGTCCATATCGATGGTCTGCGCCATTTGCATGTCAAATTCGGTATCGCCGACCATCACCGCCTGCTCCGGCGCCAAATCGAATTCATCCAAAATCTGTTGCAACATCAACGGGCTCGGCTTGGATTCGGATTCCACCGGGGTACGCGTAAAGTGGAAATACGGTTCAAACCCGACCTCATCCAACACCTGATCCAGCCCCTTCCGACTCTTGCCGGTGGCAATCGCGACTTTCACGCCTTCACCGTGCAAAAATTGCAACAAAGCTTCCGCGCCATCGAACGGCAACATCGGCACACAGGATTCATCCAAAAAACAATCCGTATAACCCTTGGCCATCGCCTCGATACCCGACGCATCGGCATCGGGGTAGAGCGTTAAAATCGCTTTTTCCAGACTCAAGCCGATGATTTGCTTGGAAACATCGTACGGCAATACCGGAAAACCTACTCGCTCCGCCGCGGTTTGAATCGACGACACGATTCGCGCTTCGGAATTCATCAGCGTTCCGTCCCAGTCAAAAATCACACACTGGTATTGCCTTGTCATGCTTTCTCTCCCCGCAAATTCGTCAAGGTTAATTCAAAATCGTCATGCAACGGCGCTTCCACTTTTAGCCAGGCCTGGGTCACCGGGTGTTCGAATCCCAGATACTGCGCATGCAAAGCCAAACGCTTCATCCCCAGTTTCTTATAAGCCTTATTCAGTATCTTATCGCCGTACTTATCATCCCCCACCAACGGACAACCTTGCGACAAGGCATGCACCCGGATTTGATGCGTTCGACCGGTCTTGAGGCGTACCGCGGCCAACTCGCAATCGTCAAAACGTTCCAATATCCGAAAATAGCTGACCGACGGCTTGCCCTCTTTCGAGACTTTCACGACCCGCTCGCCTGACTGCAAGGTGTTTTTCAACAGCGGCAAATCGACTTTTTCCAAACCTTTCGGCCAATGGCCGGTCAGCAATGCCAAATATTCTTTGGCCATCTTGTTTTCACGAATCTGTTCATGGAGCGCTTTCAGCACCGATGCTTTTTTCGCCAATAAAATACAGCCGGAGGTTTCACGATCCAAACGATGCACCAGTTCCAGACGCTTGGCCAGCGGGCGTAACGCACGGACAACCTCAATCAACCCCCACTGAATACCACTGCCGCCATGCACCGCCACACCGGAGGGTTTATTGATGACCATCAAATCCTTATCTTCGTAAAGAATACTGTCTTCAATGCGCTGTAACTGGCCGGCCGGCACGGTGGACTCGGTTTTTTCCGGCACCTTAATCGGCGGCACCCGCACCACATCCCCGTCGGCCAAACGAGTGTTTTGCTTGACGCGCCCTTTATTCACCCGCACTTCGCCTTTACGAATAATCCGGTAAATCAAGGTTTTGGGGACATTTCGATAATGGCGCATCAAAAAATTATCCACCCGCTGCCCCTCGTCCTCCGAGGTCACCTCAAGAAACTTTACACCCATATATATTCCATAAATCCGCCGACGCGACCGCAACATACCTCGATGAAACGACCGGCATTTTAAAAACCGCCTATTTTACCTTATCCCGAGCGCTAAATCAGGCTTTGTCGATGTGGTGTTGACACTTTCAATGCGCCCGCCGAGACCTGGTGAAATATTTCAATTGCATGGTACGTCAAGGGATGGTATATTAAATGCGCAATAAAAGAACATGAGAGTGGCTGTTTCCCATTTAAATCAACAAGCTATTTAAGCTTTCGAAACAGCGGCTTAAAGAATTTTTTAACCTGAAGCGACCCTGTCAGCAGGCTAAGAAGCGAATAAAAAGTTAGCCGTCGCACCCGCAAGTAAACGCGACGTTCATAAGACGACGGCTCAACCACACGAGAGCAATTGCATTAAGAATTGAAACTGAGCGAATAACAAAATAAATTAGAACCGCAGCAAACTGCCCTTCTGATTGGCTAAGAGCTTTTACCATTTTTCAACAACCGATAAACAGCTCGACAAAAACGACAACCTCAAAAACGCAATCGAATGCCGGACGACCTAATCAAACGCCCGATCGTTGCAACAAGAATAAAACGGTTGATTCAAGACGCCTAATCGCCCAGCCCCATTTCTCGTATTATCCCTTCCCCTGTTCGACATGCGAGCTTCCTTATAAATCAATAAAAAGAGAATCGCATGAAAAGAATGCTGATTAACGCTACGCAGTCCGAAGAGGTGCGTATTGCCTTAGTCGACGGTCAAAAACTATATGATCTAGATGTCGAAACCCCACACCACCAAAAGAAAAAAGCCAATATCTATAAAGGAACCGTCACTCGAATCGAACCGAGCTTGGAAGCGGCTTTTGTAGACTACGGCGCTGAGCGTCATGGCTTCCTGCCTTTTAAGGAAGTCGCTGAAGAATATTACCCTGAAAACGCCAAAGGCGAACGCCTGTCCATCAAGGATATTCTGTCCGAAGGTCAGGAGTTGATTGTTCAGGTTCAAAAAGAAGAGCGCGGCAACAAAGGCGCAGCTCTGACCACGCAAATCACCTTGGCCGGCCCTTATGTGGTGATGATGCCGAACAACCCCAAAGCCGGTGGTATTTCCCGCCGCATTGAAGGCGATGACCGTTCCGAAACCCGCGACGCGCTGAAAGACCTGGACATGCCGGAAGGCATGGGGCTGATTATCCGCACCGCCGGTGTCGGCAAATCCACCGAAGAACTGCAATGGGGAGTAAACTATCTGGTGCAACTTTGGGAAGCCATTCAAAAGGCATCCGCTGAAAAAAGTGCCCCTTTCCTGATTCACCAGGAATCCGACATCGTCATCTTGGCCATCCGGGACTACCTGCGCCAAGACATCGGTGAAATCATCATCGACGACATGGAAACCTTCCACAAGGCACGTGATTTTGTGCAGCACGTCATGCCACACCAAGTGTATAAAGTCAAACCGTATCAGGACACTATTCCATTATTCACTCGCTTCCAAGTCGAGTCGCAAATCGAAACAGCCTACACTCGTGAAGTGACCTTGCCGTCCGGTGGCGCCATCGTCATCGACATCACCGAAGCGCTGACATCTATCGACATCAACTCCAGTCGCTCCACCAAAGGTGGCGACATCGAAGAAACCGCCTACCACACCAACCTGGAAGCCGCCTGCGAAATCGCTCGCCAACTCCGCTTGCGTGACATTGGCGGCCTGGTCGTGATCGATTTCATCGACATGCATTCCAACCGTCATCAGCGTGACGTGGAAAACAAAATGCGTGAAGCGGTGAAGTCCGATCGCGCCCGTGTGCAAATCGGTAAGATTTCACGCTTCGGCCTGTTGGAAATGTCGCGTCAGCGCTTGCGCCCGTCCATCGAAGAATCCACCCAGATGATTTGCCCACGATGCAAAGGCACCGGTGTCATCCGCGGCGTCCAATCACTGGCTCTGTCAGTTCTCCGTTTGTTGGAAGAAGAAGCCATGAAGGAAAACACGCGCCGCGTCACCGTGCAATTGCCGGTGGAGGTCGCCACCTTCCTGCTGAACGAAAAACGTCACCAGATTACCGGCATTGAAGACCGCCACAATCTGCATATTCTCGTCATTCCGAACGAACATTTGGACACGCCGGATTACCGAATGGAAAGAACTCGCGTCGGTGACGACGTGCCGATTGATTCCAGCTACAAGATCAAGGAAGTAATCGCCAAGGACGAAGCGGAACAACAGGCCAAGCCGAATGTGGTTAAGGAAGAACCGGCCATCAAGAATATGCAACCGAGCACCCCGCCACCAGCGCCAAAAGAAGAAGCCAAACCGGGCTTGTTCACCCGTTTGTGGAAAGCCTTGTTCGAGCAAGAAGAGGCCGAAGAACCGAAAAAGGAAAACCGTTCCAGAAACAATGGACGGAACGGCAACCGCAACAACCGCAGCCGCAACAATAACCGCCGTCGCTCATCCGACAAGGAAGACTCTGACAAGAACGACAACCGCCGCGACAACAAGCGCAACGACCGTAATGGACCGAAAGCCGATGAACGCAAAACCGAAGGCAAGGAAAACCGCCGCCGTCGCTCCCGTTCGCGCAACAACAATGCGGACAAAAACGAAACCGTAGCGGACAACAAGCCGGCAAACGACAACAAATCGAATAAAGCGAAAGAAACCAAGGAAAGTAAAGCCGCCGGCAAAGCGGTGAAAAATGCCGAAACCGGTTCCGCTTCATCCGACAAAGACAACCAAGAGTCCTCCTCCGAGCGTCCAAGACGCCGTAGTCGCTACAACACCCGTAGCTACAACGGCCGCCGTCGTAAGCCGGAAGGTGCGGAAACCATGTCAATTCACAATTTGCCGGCACCGGAAGCGGACAAGGATGCGCCTAAAACACCAGGCGACACCCAGACAAATGAAAAGCCGAATACGAAAGCTCAAACTCAGGTGAAAACTGAGACCACGGAAGCTAAGCCTCAAGCCGATGCCAAACCGGCCAAAACTCCGAAAACGGAACCAAAAGCCGAAACACCGGTCACGGAATCGAAAGCGGATTCAACGTCTGACAAGACCTCGGAAGACGCCTTGGAAACCACCAAATCGTAATCCGGTTTTCGAAGTACTCCTCCAAAAAGCATTCTCAGGATTGGCGTGTTGAATCACGCCAATCCTGAGTGGAGGCATCAAGATCAAAAACGACCAGGCCTGGTCGTTTTTGCTTTTCAGGACAGCGAAAACACAGGCAAACACCCTGTCAACTAACTACAGGTGGGAACGTTTGATTTCAGTCAACAAGCCTTGCGACGCCGCCGTCACCAAATCAAACACATGATCGAAGCCTTGAGGTCCGCCATAGTATGGGTCCGGCACCTCTCTTTCCTCGAATTCCGGGGCAAACTCCAAAAACATGCGAATTTTTTCCCGCTGTTCCGGCAAAGCCATCGCCATCAAATCCGCATAGTTGGCATCATCCATCGCCAACACATAATCAAACTCAATCAAATCCCCCATGTCTACCGGACGGGACCGCAAGTCATCCATTTGAATACCGCGCCCGTGCGCCACTTCAATCGACCGACTGTCGGCCGGCTTACCTTTATGCCATGATGCGGTGCCCGCAGAATCGATTCGAATCTGATCCTGTAAGTCTTCCGCCAACACCAAATCACGAAAAACCGCATGCGCCGTCGGTGAGCGGCAAATATTGCCTAAACAGACAAAAATTACTGAAACTTTATGACTCATCAAACCTTTTCTCTTTTACAATAAAGGCCATTATTTTAACGTATCCATTGGACAGTTTCCGCTTCCATTCAGCTTCGTACTCACCAATACCATGACCACAGCCTATCGAACCGACATTCCCCATATTCCTTTCGACCCAGCTTGGGTGATTTACGAAGACGACGCCCTTCTGGTCGTCAACAAACCCTCCGGATTACTGTCGGTGCCGGGTCGTAACGTCCATCCCGACCATAACCTTCTGGCACAAGTACATACCCATTGCACTTCGGCACTCATCGTCCATCGCCTGGACATGGATACCTCCGGCCTGATGGTTCTGGCTAAAAATAAAGCCGCACACCGCCACCTCAGTATTCAATTCCAGGATCGACTAACCGAAAAGCGCTACCAAGCCATTTGTTACGGACACCCCAGTCAACCCGAAGGACGGATTCGGCTGCCCATGCGCTGCGACTGGGAAAAGCGCCCCTTGCAAATAATCGATTTTCGGCAAGGCAAAGCGGCCACAACCCTTTGGCAGGCGGAACACCTAGGCAACGGCCTCTCGCTCATGCAACTCACCCCCATCACCGGTCGTTCCCATCAACTTCGCTTACACATGAAAATGCTCGGCCACCCGATTCTGGGCGATAATCTTTATGCCGATACGCACAGCTTAAAGATGAGTCAGCGTTTATTGTTGCATGCCTGTTTCCTTTCCTTTACCCACCCGACCGGCGGTCAAAAACTGGCATTTGAACACCTGGAAGAACTCACATCCTTTATAACTGGCACATAACATGCTTTTCGTTACACAAAATATCCGCAATAAGCGTCCGGTATCCAAAACCGGCCTTGTTGCGCTAAGATAGCTGAACGCATTTAAAAGGTATTCAATCATGACCGCGGATATGGAAAAAGACGATTTAGCAACCCAGGAAATGCTGAAAATGATGGGCGAAGAATCCATTGCCGAAGCCGGCGATGCACCGGCGAGCGAATCGGATGCTGACGACTTGCTGGATGCTCTGGATCAACTGGCGGAAACCGACGTTGAACCGGAATTGTCGGAAGATACACCGGAACCACCTCCAGAAACCCCATCCCCTGAACCGGAAACCACGACAACGGCTACCGATATCGACTCGGGCGAAGACGACCTGCCGTTCACTGAAGACGAAGCCCAGACCGTGGACGAGCTATTGGCGGAAGTCGAAAACACTTCCGACACGCTAGAAGACGACGTTTCCGAAGCGCTGGAAACCCCACTGGAACCTTCGGATGAAATGATGGATGAAGCGGTGCCCGACATGGACTCGGAAATGGAAACTCAGGACGAAGAGACGACCGCCTTTGAAACCGAAGCGTCCTCTGCAAAAGCGCCGGATGACGACCTTCCGGAAACCGATGATGCGATAGACGACATTGACGCCATGGCGAATGAAATGGCTGAACTGGAAAATGACTTCCAAGACAAGGCCATCGAATCATTGGAGCTACCGGAAGAAACCGCTGAAACAGAAGGTGATACGGGTGACAATGAAATCTTGGATGCCTTGGACACAGACGACAGTCTGCCAACCGATGACACCGCGACGGATGAAGCCCTACCAGAACTAACGGACGAACCGGAAGCCACTGTGGCCGAGGAAACACTCGATGCAACGGAAACGGAGGCCGAACCGACATCTGAACTGGACAGTGAATTGCCGGATATCGAAGACGCTGCGACGGAAGAGACCGCTCTTGAAGAGGATACCTCGCCGGAAATGGAATCCCCTGTGGAAATGGCAGGCGCAACCGAACCTTCTATGGATGAAACCGATGCCATGAATGATGAGACCCCAGAACCTGAAGCCGTCTCGACAACCGAGTCGGCCGAAGCCTCTGACGACACTTCATTAATTGAGCAAGCCGCGGACAGCATCGATAGTATGGAAGAAGCCATCGCCATCGACGACGAAGTGAAACAAATCAGTTCGGAAGTCGCGGAAACCGCACATGAAGCCACCCGATTGGCGCTGGAAGTCTCTAAAAAAGCCCAGGCGTCGGCCGATAAAGCACAAAAAGCCATTGAAGCCACCTTCCAAGCGACGGAACGTGCCTTTGAAGCCGCGAAAAACGCCGGGTATGAAATCGAGCTGTCCGAACTGAGCGCACCGGTTTCAAATGATGAGCTACTGGCTCAACTGGCGGAAATTCGCAGCAAGAATACCGAATTAAGACAAACGAATGAGTCCCTGAAAAGTCGTATCGACGCACTGGGGAAAAAATAAAGGCAATCCACTATGAGTGATACGGACGATCTACTAGACGAATTGGAGCAATTGGAAAACGCTTCGGCCGAAATGCAGGAAGAAGTGGAAAAAGCCTCCGAAAAAAACAAGGCGCTGGAAGCCTCCGGTGAAGCCGACCATCTGGATGCCGCCGCACTGTCATTGGAAGCCGCCAAGACGGCTCAGTTGGCCGCCGAACAAAGCCAGTCCGCGGCCGAAGCCGCCATTAAAATTTCCCACGAACAAAAAGCGCAAATCATCGAACTATCGGATTCGAATGTCGCTTGGCGACAATCACTGCGCGCGGCGTCGAATGACCTGAAAACGGCAAAAAATGCCATCACCATCATGATGTCGGTGTCGATTGCCGTCAGCGTGATTTCCGTTGGTATTATGAGCTGGCTGTATTACAGCCTCAGCAAAAAACATGACGCTCTAAAAGGGGATGTACTTGACATCATCACCACGGAAAACACTCTGTTCAATAAGAACCTCAACCTGAAAGTGGACCAGTTATCCTCATTGATTGAAGCTTTGGCGGCAGACATTCAACGACTGAACATTCCGAGAACCGATGGCGCGAGCATTTCCGCTTCAAAACCGGCACCGGAAGCTCCGACCAACGCTGATATGAAGCCGGAAGCCGAAGCCACTCAAGAAAGTGTGACAAACGAAGTCAGCCAAGAAACCCAAACCGCCACGACGGAGCCAAAAGCTGTCAGCGAATCCGTCACACCAGCTTCCGGTGCAATGATGGAAGCGGTTCAAAAAGACCTGAAACACTATGCCGACGAGCGTGCCCAACAATATGCGGGCATCCAAGCGTTGTTACAGAAGATTCAGGACGTGCAAGCCAAAATCGAGGCTTCGACTTTGCACAAAACCACACAATCCGCTGTGGCACCGGTCGAAGTGACGTCTATGGGCCTGACCGAATCGCAAGTGAAAAAGCTGAACGGCATTTCCTGGTCGGTCAGCGAACAGCGCAAACTGTTGAAAAAAATCCAAGCCACTCTGGACGCACAAATGAAAGCCTCCGCCTCCAAAACGAAAGGGACTTCAGACACAGGTGCGCTGAAAAACATCGACAGCAGCTTGAAACAACTCAGCAAACAGGTCACGGAACTGAAGTCCCAGCAGGATCATATCCAGAAGAAAGTGCAGGATTTGGAAACCGTCACTCAGGAGTTGGCGTCTCGCCCCAATCCATACAGCTACCGGGCACCGGAGCTGAACATCAAAGAATAAAAAAGGGGCTGATCGCCCCTTTTTTATTTTTCATCTAAGTACAATTTTCTTCTGAAATTATTCAGCTCTCTCAGCTTTTCACCAGCATCTTAATCAGTTCATTGGCCGGTGCATAGCCCGGAATCATTTCGCCGGAATCAAACACAATGTTCGGCGTACCGCTGACACCGAAGGCCTCAGCTTCCATCATGTGTTTCTGAACCGGATTCTGGCACGTTTTGGGGCTCACTTGACCACTCTCCATCGCCTGATCCATCGCTTGACGGCTGTCATCACTGCACCATACAGACACCGCTTTCTGGTAAGCCGGCGAGCCGACTCCGGCACGCGGATAAGCCATGTAACGCACTTCGATGCCAGCCTCATTCAGCGCTGGAATCTCTTTGTGCAGCTTGCGGCAATATGGGCAATCGATGTCGGAAAATACCGTAATGGTCCGCTTGGTCGACCCTTTCGCCGGGTAAATAATCATACTGTCGACCGAGAGCTTCTCCAATTCGGTTTTACGCGCTTGGTTCTTGGCGGTTTCAGTCAGATTTTCACGAGTATTCAAATCCACAATACTGCCGGAGACCAGATAGTGCCCGTCGGCACTCATGTAAACGATTTTCGGCCCGATCGACACTTGATATAAACCGGGAATCTGACTTTCCTGGATCTTCGCCGGCGGCGCACCCGGAATCAATTGCTGCAATTTTTTTTGAATGACGGCTTCATCGGCCAACGCCCAACCGGAACACGCCAACAACGCCATACCAATTGACCAGGGTTTGAATGTGGATAATCCCATTTTCATGTTTTGTCCTATCGTTTCATTTTCAATATGTTTAGCTTTACTGATCACATCGATTAACCTCTAGGATGGTGTGTCTGATGAATCTTCTGCATACGAGCCTTCGCAACGTGCGTATAAATCTGAGTGGTCGACAAGTCGGAATGCCCCAACAACAACTGAACCGTGCGCAAATCGGCGCCATGATTAATCAGATGGGTCGCAAAAGCATGCCGCAATCCATGTGGAGACAAATCCCCTTGAATACCGGCTTCAAACGCCAAATTCTTAATACGGTGCCACAAGGTTTGCCGCGTCATCGGTCGCCCGAGGCGTGATACAAACAGCGTCGGCACCCAGCGATTGTCTTTTAACAAAGCAGGCCTGGCGGATTTTAAGTAATCCGCCACCGCTTCAATCGCTAACTGCCCAATCGGAACGATCCGCTCTTTTTTGCCTTTCCCGCTCACCTGCACCAGACCGGCCGACAGGTTGATTTGCTCATACGGTAAATTGACCACTTCCGACACCCGCAATCCCGACGCATACATCAACTCTAAAATTGCTCTATCCCGCTGCCCCAGCGGCGTGGTTTCGTCAGGTGCATTCAACAAGGCTTCCACTTGCTGTTCCGAAATGACCCGGGGAATTTTTTTCATCAACTTTGGCGCTTTCACGGCACCGGCCGGATCGGTCGCCATGCGCTGATTCGACACCATGAACTGATAAAAACGTTTCAAAGTCGACAAACATCGGGCGATACTCCGGGCGCTGCCTTGATTTTCGTGCCATTGGTACAAAAAATCCTCAACCCGATCCCGTTCGATTTGCGTCAACGCAGTCGGTTCGACATAGGCCCAAAATTTCTTGAGATCCCGTTGATAAGCTTGCAGCGTATTATCGCTCAAACCCTCGTTTAAACGCAGAAATTGGATGAAGTTAGTAATATCGGTTGGCAGGTTCGATGACATGAAATAACGATAGCACAGTCATGCCGATGGAAATGTGAAAAAATACTGGAGCGGAAAACAAAAAAGCCCTCGCGAAGAGGGCTTTGAATCGAGAAATTACTTAACCTTCTCTTTGATACGTGCCGACTTACCGGAACGATCACGAAGATAGTACAATTTCGCACGTCTTACGTCACCACGACGCTTGACTTCAACCGAATCAACCAATGGGCTGTAAGTTTGGAACGTACGCTCAACACCCACACCGTGAGAAATCTTACGGACGATGAAAGAAGAGTTCAAACCACGGTTGCGCTTGGAAATCACAACCCCTTCATACGCCTGCAGACGCTCGTTATTCCCTTCTTTAACTTTTACTTGAACAATCACTGTGTCCCCCGGACCAAACTCAGGCAATTCCTTTGTCATTTGCTCCGCTTCAATACGCTTGATGATATCGCTCATCTTTAAGCACTCCAAATTAGCTCATCCCTTAGGATGAAATGTATTTTATCCAACATTCACAGACGAAGCTGCCAGAGGTTGAATCCGAATTGTCAAACACGGCTAGGATTCGGTCTTTTGCTGTCGAGCCAAATAAGCCGTGTATAGGTCAGGACGTTTTTGCTTGGTCCTGGCAAGCTTTTGTTCGTGACGCCAAGCGTCGATCTTCGCATGATGCCCTTCTTGCAAAACATCCGGAACGGCTAATCCATCTACTTCAACCGGGCGCGTATAATGCGGGCAATCCAATAAACCGTCCGAAAATGAATCCTGCTCGGCCGATTGCTCGTGCCCTAAAGCGCCCGGAATCAAACGAATCAAGCCATCCATCAACATCATGGCCGGCAATTCGCCGCCGCTGACGACGAAATCCCCAACGGAAATTTCTTCATCGACACAAGTCTCGATAAACCGTTCGTCAATGCCTTCGTATCGTCCGCAAACTAAGGTCAATGCCGGCTTTCGGCTTAGCGCCGCCAACTTTTGCTGCGTCAGAGGCACTCCCTGGGGTGACAAATACACCACATGCGGCTTTTCGTCATTGGCTTCAGCAATGGCATCGACCGTTTTTTTCAACGGCGGATACATCATCACCATGCCCGGCCCACCACCATATGGACGATCATCGACCGTCTTGTGCTTATCCTGTGTATAGGCTCGAGGGTTCCAAGTTTGAAACCCATACAGACCGTCTTGATAAGCCCGTCGGGAAACGCCGGATTCCAGCAACGCCGAAAACATTTCCGGAAACAAGGTGACGACGTCGAATCGCATCGTCACGTGTCGGAATCTTCGTCGTCCGCTTGCCAGTCCACCTGAATCCGCTTGGCGTCGACATCGACCGCCAGGATAAAAGTGTCCATGACAAATGGAATCAACGTTGTCCGCGTCTCACCGCCCGGCAGAATTTGCGTCACACGCAACACATCATGCGCGCCGGTTTCGACGATTTCCGAAACCTGCCCCAGCACCTCACCTTGCAGATTGCTGACTTCACAGCCAATTAGATGACGCCAATAATAGCCGTCATCGGTGTCCGGTAACTGATCCGGAGTAATGGCGATATCACAGCCCATGAATTCACGGGCCACATCACGATCATCGACACCGTCGAGTTTCGCGATAATGGATTTGCCACCGGCTTGCGAACGGCCGTCTTGCAACGACATGGTTCGCCATTCGCCCTTGACTCGCACCAGCCAGGGTGAGTAATTCAAAATATTCTCGCGGGGTTCGGTATGGGAAAAAATTTTGACCCATCCCTGAACACCGTAAATGCCATTAATCTGGCCGAGAATGATATGTTCGTCTTGCGAAGAAGACATTCGACACCTAATGTATCAACAAGGATTATTTAGCAGCGTCTTCAACCAAGCTCTTAACGCGAGGGCTCATTTGAGCACCTTGGTTCACCCAGTGTTCGATACGCGCCGAATCAAGACGAAGCTTTTCTTCTTGGCCACGAGCCGTTGGGTTATAGAAACCAACTTGTTCAATGAAACGCCCGGTAGTGGATTTACGTTGATCCGCAACCATCACACGGTAATAAGGGTTCTTTTTGGCGCCACCACGGGCTAAACGAATTACGACCATTTGATTACTCCTATCTTGATCGGCGATAACAGGAAATCCTGCTAACAAATTCTTCTACTAAAGCGCTTCCGCACTTTGTTTTTCTCATGCATTTTCCAGCCGAAAACTGGAAAAGCGGGATTATATACCAAAAACCGCAAAGTTTTCAATTTTTTCAGGCATTTATTGCCGACCAGGCCTCAAAATTAATTCCTTTATATTTCAAGGGGTTTGCTAGAATGGTGTGAAAAGAACTGCAACCGAGAAAAGCCATGGCGCATCTACTCGCTGTCGACGATGCCGATGTCATCCGAAACATGCTGAAAATCACCTTTAAAACGCAACCGGACTGGACCGTCGATTTGGCGAGTTCTATGTCGGAAGCATTGGAACACACACGTCGGACGCATTATGATTTATTCGTCATCGATTACTTGATGCCGGAGAACACCGGCCTGGAATTGGTCAGACATCTGCGCGAACAAGCGGAGTACGAGCATACACCGATATTGATGCTGACGGCCGAGACCGACCCCTGCATCAAGGAACAAGCCAAATCATTGCATGTCTCGGCCTGGGTTATCAAACCGTTTCAGCCATTGACCCTGATTGACGCTGTCAAGCGGTTACTGACACAGACAGTCAACAACAATTAAGACTTGTCGGTTTCTTCTGAAAGCAACGGCACCCCCTCCGCTTCATCCAATAAATGCTGAGGAATTTCTTTTTTGGTTTTACCGGCCAACTCTTTCAACATTTCAGCCTGCCGCACTAAATTTCCGCTGCCGCTCATCATTTGCTTTCTGGCTTGGTCATAAGACCCTTGCACCGTCGTCAATTGTTTGCCAATTTTCTCGAAGGTATCAACGAAGCCGGCAAATTTATCATGCACGTCCGCCGCACGGCGAATCAGTTTCACGGTATGCTCCGATTGACGTTCATAACGCCACAACTGCTCAATGGTTTTCAAGGTCGTAAACAAAGTGGTGGGCGTGACCACCGCTACCCGCTTGTCGAAAGCGTTTTCAAAGATGGTCGGATTCTGTTCAATCGCCATCATGTAAGCGCCTTCAATCGGGATGAACATCAACACAAAATCCGGTGCGTTCAGTAACGACAAATGATCGTAGCGTTTTTCCGACAAGGCTTGGATGTGTTTGGTCAAGCTGGCCGAGTGGGCTTTGAGGTGTTTTTGTTTTTCAATCTCGTCGTCGGCGTTCAAAGCCGCCTCGTAGCTGAGCAACGAGACCTTGGAATCAATGATGACGTGCTTGTTATCCGGCAGATTGATTACCACATCGGGACGGAGCCGTTGACCGCTTTCCTCGGTAAAACTCTTTTCGGTTTCAAATTCGACCCCTTCCCGCAATCCACTGGATTCCAACAGTTTTTTCAGTATGAATTCGCCCCAATTGCCCTGCATTTTTTGGTCGCCTTTCAGGGCTTTGGTAAGGTTCTGCGCTTCCTGGGTCATCGACCGATTCAACTCCGACAAGTGTCGCAACTGCTCGGTTAAGGAGGCGCGTCCTTCCAAGTCTTCCTTGTGCACGGCTTCGATCCGTTGCTTGAATTCGTTCAAAGCGGTTTGTACCGGTTGAATCAAGCCGCCGATGGTCTCTTTGCTTTGCTGGCGCATTTGCTGTTGCTTTTGGTCGAGGATTTCATTCGACAACACCTTGAATTCCTGCATCAGCGTTTGCTTGGCGTTTTCCAATAACGCCAGCTTTTCGGCATGACTTTCCCGCTCCGCCTCCATACGGTTTTTGAGACCCGACAATTCCGACTGCGCATGCGCATAACGTTGCTGAAGCTGTTCATATTGCGCTTGTTGTACGCCTAAATCCTGGCGTAATTGCGCCACCTGTTCGCGTTGCTGATTGGCTTCGCCTTTCATCACCTGCAAATCCACCATTTCGGCCTGCAACCGCTGATTTTGTGCTTGAAGCGCATCGGCTTCTTCCTCCAATCTGGCCAGGCCTGGCAGTTTATCCTGTGCCGCATCGCGCTGTCGTTTCAAACGAACGGTCATCACGGCCAGTCCGACCGATACGACCAGCAGCCCCCAAGCCCACGGGTTTGCCTGCAACACTTCCACAAATTCACTCCACGTCATTTGATTTCGCCACGTTTCCTCGTGCGTCTAATTGTACTCGATTATCCGATAAAGATTGGTAACGTCCGTTCACACGCACTTGCCGCTGCCCGTCCGGCAAGACAATAATCGCCGACACTTTCGGTTTCCGTTGCGTCGGCGTCACCGCATTTTGAACTGGCGACGGGCGTTGGGACGGCTTAGCCTCCGGGTTCAAATACGCTTGGCGCGCCTGTTCGATATGAGCCCGTTGATCGGGGGTATAAAACAATCTTTCCAACTTAGGTTCTGCAGCCTGAACAGCCACGGTCAAACATAGCCCTAATAATACCTTCCAACCACTTAGCTGTCTCATAAGGCCTTCCCTTCAAACGCTCTCGGCTTGGCTTCAAAAAAAATCAGCGAACACGCCATACGGATACCGCCTTTATTCAAATTAAAAACCGGTGATTTCGTATTGGCATCTCGATCCAAATCACACCCTTCAATCAAGAAAAACGGCGTAATGTCGGTTGAAATACGTTGAAACAGCGTCAGGATATCACGGTCCGACTGCAAGCCCGCCGACAAGTTCAATCGGGTAAAGAAGAAAATCGGCTTTTCCAACGGAATGTATTTCAAGTCATTTTGGCGCAACACTTTTTCCGGCTCGAATTGAATTTTAAATGGTTTCAATGCCAACGACTTTTGAATGTTCAACAATGCATCGGTCCAAGCAACGCGCCCCTGCTGATCGACCAGGTCTTCGGGGTTGATTTGGGAGTAGGCTTCGCCGTAGGCATGAAACAATTGCGCTTGTTTTTTCAGGAATTCGACCTGCCGAACCAAACGATCCAAATGCGCGACCTGTTGCTGAACATGGGTTTGCAGTGCATGGGTTTGTTCCAAAAGAAACCAACGCCCCAATCCGATTAACAGCAGCGTCGCCACCAAAACGCCCAGCGGCCAAGCCAAATAACGGCGCAACCCGTTCGATTCGATGAATCTCATGGCGTTTCCTCCGTCGGGGCAGGTGTCAAAGGTTCGAAAACTTTCAAGCGATACGTCAGGCTAAACGGCAGTTCCTGAGTTTTACGCTCCAGACGACCTTCCACGGCAAGCGCCTGAGCTGCATTTCGATTCAAAGGTTCATTGACATATTTCAGTTGCTCCACGCGAGAATCCTCTCGAATGCCCGCCATAAATGCGTCCGCTTTTTGCAACAGCACCTCATAGCGCTGGTTGCCTTTCACATGACCGGATAACCACACTTGAACCCGCTCTTCATCCAAAACAGGGTGACGGTTCCAACGTATTTCCGTAAGTTCAATCGCCGGATGCCTGTTCACGACACGGCTCAAGACAGCCAGTTCTCGGCCAACCGAACCGTGCTGTTTCACCCGCTTGAGTTGGTCGAAAAATTCGACCGTCGCTTTCATATCTTCGGCATCATACTGCAAATGAATCACGCTCTGCAGGCGTTGCTTATCCTGTTCAAACTGCTGCTGTTTCGCCATCACCTGCTCGGCCTTATCCGTCAACACGAAATAATCAATCGCCGTCTGCAATAAAGCATAACTTCCCAACAAAGCCACCAGTGCCCATGACAGCCAAGTCAGCCGGTTCCATTGCCATAAACGCCCAACCCGTTCTGTATAGGCATTGCGATAAAAAGAGGCTGGCGCAGCGGTTTTCAAAAACTGCACCAAACACATCAACGTCCTTTTTTCATTCGGCGCAGACGGCGCAAGTCCCAAGCCGCCGAGTGATTCGCCTTTGAGAATCAATCGAGTTCGGTCCCAACTGGTGGACACCAGGCTGGCGCGCAGCGCGCCCATTACCGGTGCCACCGCCTGACCGTAACCATCCAGATACACTTGCCCGACTTCATGATTGAAAGGCACCAGTTTTTGGTTGTAGAGGTAACGCAACGTGGCACGCGTTTCATCCGCCAGCGCACGGGAGCATTCCGCCTCATCCAAAACATCGTCCAGCTCAATGTTCCGGGTCATCCGTAACTGTGATTCGATCAACACGAACTGACGGAACCGTCGTTCGGTCTCTCGCACCGTTAGAATAAACGGTTGCTTAAGGCGTTTGCCTTTAAGACCGATGCGACGAGCCAAACGCTTCAAGAACCAGGTTTCCATTAAAAACGTGTAAGAATACACTTGCCGCAAGGCCAACCCAAACTCCTCGATGAACCCAAGCAACATATCGAGCTTGGGTGAATGGGAGGCATTCGCCAAAAGAATCAGTTGTTCTTCTCGACCTTCGGCATTTTTCTGAAATACCGGCAGCCAGTGAGCGTGTACGAAGGCACTTTTTTCAAACCGGCTTTTCAGACGCTTTTCCAAAGCCGGCCGTTCCCACGGAAACAGCTTGGGAACCCATTCATAATGCATAGACTCGTCGGAAAAATCCAACACCAGTGCCAAGCCATGCGACGGCTCAAACTCACCCAACAAGTCGCGAATGGCCTGCGGCTCCCACGTCAATGACGCTGTGGCCAGATGATCACGTTCTGTCGCCTCTAAGTCGACGACATCGAACCCTTCATCCCGCAGAAACAAGCTATATCGCATCATTGCACCTTTGAAATGGTTTCATAAACCGGACCAAGCACCGCCAGCATGACCCAACCGACCACCAAAGCCATCACCACCGTCAGCAAAGGTTCAATCGCCGGTTCAATCCGTTCGATGCTCTCTTTGGCTTCGGCATCGTAATAGTCACTGACATGACGCAGCGCTTCGTCCATACCGCCACTTTGTTCACCGACTTTGACCATTCGAATGGCCATGGACGGAAACACCTCAGCCAGTGAAAAAGCCTGGTAAATCGTTTCTCCTTCTTCAATCAACAGCATGGCACGTTCGATGTTTCGTTCCAGATAAGCATTAGCCACCACGGAAGCCGACAACTTTAACGATTCACCGAAATGGATGCCTGCACTGTGCATCACCGCCAATGTGCTGGCAAAACGGGCAATTTTCAACTTATACAACACAGGGCCGATCACGGGAATTTTGAACAGCAACCGATCCATTTGGATTCGAAACGCCTGCGAACGATTTTTCCACCATTTCACCCCCAGCCAGACCACCATCGGCACCAGTACCAATTCCAGCAGATAATGTTGCATAAACCCCGATACCGCAATCAGGGATTCAGTTGCAAAACTTAATTCGCCACCCATTTCACGAATAAAGGACACCAGTTCCGGCACCACAAACAGCATCATCATCAAAATAACCGCCAGCACCACCAACCCCACAATCGACGGATAAATCATGACTTTTTTGGTTTTGGCCGCCAGGCTTTCTTCCCATTTCAGCATGGTTTCCAAACGACTCAACACCGTCGCCATCTGGCCAGTCTTTTCTCCTACCGCAACCAAAGCGATGTACACGGCCCCCAAACGGTTTTCATAGGGTTTCAACGCTTGCGAAAAGCTTTGCCCGCCTTCCATTGACTCATAGACGGCCGAAAGCATTTCCCGCGTCGCGTCACTGTCATCGGATTTGCGCAGGTCATCGATGATTTCCATCAAGGGCACACCGGCCTTGAGTAATTGTTTGAACTGCGTCGTCAGGGTAATGATGTCACGCCGAGTAATTTTATGGTGCCCGAAACCACTGAACAAACCGGGAGACTTGACACGAAAAGACAGCAAGTCGATTTGAGCGGAGCGCAAACGCTGTTCCAAATCCTGTTCATTCGAGGCTTGCACCTCGCCTCGCACCCGTTTTCCGAAACGGTTGACACCGGTATAGCGATAGACTTCCATCAAACTTCCTTCATGACACCAGTTCCGTCAAATCGACGATTCGACTGATTTCATCCAGAGTCGTTTCTCCGGCCCGAACCCGCTTCAAAGCATTTTGCAGCAAAGGGGAAAAACCGTTTTCCAAGGCCTTGTCGAGAATGGCATGCTGAGACTGACCGGCCATGATCATATCGTCCATTTCGTCGGTGACGCGTAAGGTCTCCAGAATCGCCAAACGCCCTTTATAACCGATACCATTGCAGGCCGAACAACCACAAGCCCGATACAAAACCAAGTCCGAGTCATGTTCCAAGCCGACCAAACGTCGCTCAAAAGTATCCGGACGATAAGATTCCTTACAATGCTCACATAAACGGCGAGCCAAACGCTGAGCCAAGATACCGGTGATATTGCCCGACAAAATCGAACGGGAAATGCCAATATCAAGCAAGCGTGGAATCGCTCCAATAGCGGAATTAGTATGCAGCGTCGTCAACACTTGATGCCCCGTCATGGCGGCCCGGAAAGCCATTTCCGCCGTCTCGCTGTCACGAATCTCCCCCACCAGAATAATGTCCGGATCCTGACGCAAGATGGCGCGAATCCCGGTGGCGAACGTCATACCGATGTCCTCGTTGATTGAGGTTTGACGCACCATCCCCATCGGATATTCGACCGGATCTTCCAAGGTCATGATATTAACCCCTTCCCGGTTCATCTCATTCAACATCGAATAGAGTGTCGTGGTTTTACCGGAACCGGTCGGCCCTGTCACCAAAACGATGCCGTTTGGCCGCGACATCATCAACTCCAATTCGCGATGACTGTCGGCATCGAGCCCCAGCGTTTTCAATGGCACGATGCCTTTTTCCCGGTCCAGAATACGCAGCACAAAATTTTCGCCCTGACGGCCCGGCAATGTCGATACACGAAAATCGATTTGACGACCGTGCACGACCAGTTCCATCCGACCATCCTGCGGCATCCGCTGATCGGTCAAATCCAGACTGGCCATCACTTTCAAACGCACCACCAGACCCGACCAGAATGATTTGTGCAATAAGCGAATTTCCTGCAACACCCCGTCGATGCGATAGCGGATGCGAATGTAATATTCTTCCGGTTCAAAATGGATATCCGACGCGCCTTTTTTCACCGCATCGGTCAAGATATTATCCACTAGGCGTACCATGGGCTGGGAATACTCATCTTGTAACGAGCGGCTGTAACTTTCCGGCGCCCCGGTTTCCAACTCTTTCAAGATGCCGTCAATCGACAATTCATACCCGTAAAAATGGTCGATGGCATTTTGAATTTCGTTTTCAACCACCAAGATCGGTTCAATGCGAACCTCGCCTTGAATGTGACGTTTAAGGTGGTCCATCAACAAAATGTCATCCGGGCTCGCCATCGCCACTTTCATTCGGTCGCCGTCCAGGCTGATCGGCATCACCAGATTGGTTCGTGCAAATTCTTCAGACACCAACTCCAAGGCTTTGGAATCGGGGACCACACCCTGCAACGACATGGAGGAATAGCCAACCACATCGCCCAATATCTGCCGCGCATCCTGTTCGGCAAGGAACCCCAGGGTAACCAGCACCTTACCGAGCTTCTTGCCGGTCACACTCTGTTCGGTCAGGGCAATACGCAACTGATCCGGCGTAATATAACCGGCTTCAACCAAACGATCGCCAAGGCGTGCCTTATCCATAAACCCCTCTCATGATGGTTTCGCTTCCCGGTTCAAAAACGTCTGTAACGCGCTGACACGCTGACGGACCTGCTCTTTTCGTTCCGCCGACAAACGGGCCGAAGAAGCCTGTAAAACCCGCTCATAATATTGTTTTGCCAAGTCATACTCGCCTAATTTGTCGAGGCTCACCGCCAAGTTCAACGCGTAATCCTCACGGTTGGGTGCCAATTGATAGGCTTTAAAATATTGTTTTTGAGCCGCCACCCAGTTGTTCTCTTTCGCCAGCTGATGCCCTAAGGCAGCCTGTAGTGCAGCGTTCTCGGGAAAATCACGCACGCGTTTCACCAGGTTTTCCGTCGAGGCTTCGCCTTGCACCTGACTGCTCAGCATTAATGCTGCATCCTGCGCTCGCAGGTTTTGAGGATCGATTTCGAGAATACGTTGGTAAAGACGAAGTGCATTCGATTTACGTCCCTGTTTGACTGACACCGCAGCCAAACCGAACAGAGCCGGAAGGTTTTGGGCATCCTGCTGATAAGCCGATGTGTAGAATTGTCGCGCCTCATCCAATTTCCCGGCCTGATAGGCTTGGTAGCCCTTTTCTGCCTCCGTTGGTTCGGTCATCGCCACGATTTTCAAATGTTTGGTCGGCACAGACGCGACCGCCGGCGTCACCGATTTTCCTGCCACGGCCGGCGCGTTCACGCGTTCTGTTCGAGCGATGGGCATCGCTTTATTTGGTGGCTCGGAAAGACTCGCTTGGGTTTGCGGCTGAACCTTGTCTTCCTCTGACTCGACGGCATCCGATGACGAACTGACGGGGAGCACCGTCTCCTGGGGCACGGTTCGATACGCCGCCAGTTCATGATTGACCGCCTGAGTTTGCATTTGAAAATACGCCCAGCCGTAGTACCCCAAACCGGCCAGAACAAACACCGCCAAAGCACTGCCGCCCAACCAGCGCAGCGGATGACCACTTGGTTGGCGGGCTTGTTGCATGGCCTGCAAAACGCCCTGCGCTCGCTGCCGCTTTGCATTTTCCAAGGACGCTTCCGATTGATACCCCGGTATTTGCGACAGACTCCAATCCGGCACCTTCGACTCATTTGTCCCAGCCGGAGCTACTTGAAGACGCTTTTCCGGCATCGCCTCAGTCAGCATATCAGGTTGCTGCACTTTATCTTCAAACGAGGAAGACACCACATCCTGCCCGTCGACTAAACGCTCAGATGTGACCGTTTTCCGGTTTTGACCAGGCCTGGCCGTTTCTTCAGAAACGCTTCCCGCCGTCTGTTTTTCGGCGGCCGCTTTTCTCAAGGCATCCAGCAACACACTCATTTAGTTACTCGTCGTCTGTAACAGCGGTTTCATGGCTTTCAAGTCACCGTGCTCGATATCCGGGTTATTAATAATGATCGGACGAATAAAGATAATCAGCTCCGACTTTTGAACAGTATCATCCCGATAGGAGAATAAGTCGCCCACCCAAGGAATGTCGATCAAACCCGGTACACCTTCACGCTGGTTACTGTGTGTATCTTGAATCAAACCACCGATAATCGCCGTCTGCTTATCACGCAACCGTAATACCGAATCCATTTCGCGTTCCTGAATCACCGGCACCTTACTGACGATATTTTCTTTCGCCAACTCCGGGTTCGGGTCGTCCACATAACTGACGATGCGCGATAAGGTCGGACGGATATTCAGTGAAATCTCACCGTCGTCGGTAATGAACGGCGTCACATGCATCATGAACCCGACCGGCACCGAGTGCACCATGGTTTCATAGGTCGTAACCCCCGCACTCACCGACGTGGCGGATTCCCGGTTCACGTCGACGGTGAAATAGACTTCGTTTTTCACCACTTTCAATAACGCCGCCTGGTTGTTCATCGCCATGATTTTCGGGCTGGACAAGACTTTGGTGTCGCCAAATTTTTGCAACAATTTGATGCCCAGCGAGAAATCCCAAGTGCCCAATGACGTCAGGTTGATGGAAAAGTTCGGATCGTTGGATAAATTGCTGCCCAGCATACTTTGGGTAATGGCGCTGGAACCGGACGAGTTCGAGGTTACCGCACTCCAATCCACCCCGGCCTGATACTGGTCATTTAACTCGACTTCCACCACCGTCGCTTCAATCAGGACTTGTTTATTGGTACGGTGCAAAGTGTTTTCCAAATAAGCTTCGATTTCTTTATGTTGTCGACCGGTTGTGAACACGGTCAACAACCCGGCTTCTTTATTGACCACTACGTTTTGCACTTTCTCAGAGGTGGTGGACGTCACTGTCTCCATGGCCTGGCTACTGCTCCCCTCGGCATAGTTACCACCCCAGTACTCTTGCCCCATGTTCTGTCGATCGGTTTGACGGTCACCATCATAAGTGCGCTTATGAGACACCGTTTTAATCGGCTTGACTTCCAGCATCGCCATGGCCGAGACGTTTTCTTCCAGTGTTTTCCAGAAATCGTTGACCGCTTTGGTATCCAGCTTGAACTGACTGTTCTGATTGCCGTTATTCAAGCTGACGCCTTGCGCCACATTGCCGACCGACATTTTCATGACCGTCGAATCGTTAATGTGTTTCGTCACATTGACGTAGTCGACTTCATAGCTTTTCCAAAACGGCTTGTCCGGCGTGATGACAATGGTGTCGCCTTGCAACTCGTACAACGCATCGATTTGCGCCGTCACGCGCTGTAAAATGCGTTCCAAAGGCTGGTTAATGGCATTGATAGTGACCCGCCCCTGCACCGCGGATGACAGATCCAGTTGCTTATCGGCGTTTTTCGCTAAATTGAACAACAAATCCGATACCGGCACGTTAATCGCGGACACACTATAACGCTTAATGTTTTTTTGCTCGCTCGGGTCGAGATTGATTGGTTCGTCGGTTACCAATTCGGGAATCGCCGCCGGCTTGGCCGTCGATTGCGCCATATCGTCTTCCGGCGTCAAATGCCCTTGCAGATTGAACTTATCCGATACCGGCGGCGCCAAAGGCTCACGCTTGACACTGTCCGAGGTACTGCACCCCGCCAGAATCCAAAGCAGGCCTGGGAGAATTAACGCTATTTTCTTCATGATGCTTTTTTCATTCCTTTTTACGCGCCCTAAGATCCGGCTGAAACGCCTCGCTCTTTGGGCGAGCGCGCAATCATTTCTGCCACACTGGAAACCGATACGATACGGGATTCAGCGCCCGACAAGGTTTGTAAATCGATTTGTTTGTTTCGTAAGACCGATCCCGCTTCCGCTCTCGGGTCGTAAAGCAGCCGAAACTGAATATCCGAAGGATCGCTTTGCGCATCGACGACTGCAAACAAATGTGCGCGATTGGCCACATCCAACCCGTTCAAAACGTTGGAGTACACATTATCAAAACGCCGCAACGGCATGGCACTGACAAGAATCAACGGTTTAGAAGCCGATTGGGTACGCAAAAAACGCCGCGTCTCACGATCCATATCCGTCAACTGCACCAAACGCTGAGAACTGACACCGAAATGCGCCGCCGTGTCCGCTAATTGTTGCGTAGCCTGCCACCAAGCCACCGGCTCGGTTGTATCGGTCGGAATGTCCGAATTCGCCTTATCCGCGAACCAAAGCACGACCACGACGGCCACCACCATAAAGGACGCCACCAACCCCCAGGTCAATCGAGACCGAATCTTGTTAGACTGGGGTACCAGTCCTTTGAAGTGCGAGGCTTTTAAACGCGCATCGCCTTTCGAAAAAGCCACCATCAATAACTTATCGGCCAAGAGATTAATCGAGCGTGGCAGACCGCCTGTGGCCTGCCGGATACGTTTGGCAATGCTCAGTGAAAATAAATCCGCCTGCATATACCCCGCCACCCGCATTCGGTAATTCAGATAATGCATCACTTCGTCATCGTCCAATGGCTGAATCGTGAAGTGGTTGGCCACCCGATCTTTGAACGGGCGAACGCGCGGATCCTGCAAGGTCACGTCCAATTCCGGCTGACCGAACAACACCATTTGCAACAACTTATCTTCCTCGGTTTCCAGGTTTCCCAGCAACCGCAACTCTTCCAAGGCATCCAGCGTCATCGCCTGCGCCTCATCAATCAACATCACCACCCGCCGGTTTTGACGGTATTCGTCAATCAGAAAACGACTCAATCGTGTCATCAATTCCGGTTTACCGTCCTCCGGATTCACCGGAATCGATAACTCGGTGCAAATAAACGTCAATAAGGCTTTGTCCGACAGGGTCGGTGATGAAATGTACACTTGAATATAATTGGCGGGCAACCGATCCGACAGCAGACGCAGCAAAGTGGTTTTGCCAACACCGACTTCACCGGTCACCGTAATGATGCCGTCCCCACGCTCGATGGAAAACAGCAATGCCTGCGCAATTTCGTCTCGCGCGGCTTGTTTATAGAAGAACGTCAAATCCGGTGAAATTTTAAACGGGAGTTTCTTCAGACCAAAGAAAGAGCAATACATAGATGTTTGATAACCACACTTAACGGTTCGTTCAATTGTTTATTTTATCCTTGCCATACAACACGCATTCGGGCGAAGAACCGATATTTAAAGTTTGTATATATGATAACAACTTAACCGTCATTTCGTTGTTTTTTATTCCGCAAAAACACGGAAACCAACTCGATTGATACCAAACTGCCCCGCCTAAAACACTGTCACGTCTTACCCGGTATTTTAATCCGTAAAAATACGATTCACAAATGCTTGTTTTAGCCGAGGCCGCAAACCGAATCTTTGCCAGGCCTGGTCAATTTATCTGACGGGCATAAAAAAACCTGCCGGCGGCAGGTTTTTCAACAGTCGATTCAAAAAGGCCCTTTCGAGCCTGAACGAAACAATCTTAGTTCTTTTCTTGGTCAACGATTTTGTTGGCTGAAATCCAAGGCATCATCGCACGTAGCTTACGCCCGACGACTTCGATACCATGCTCTTCGTTCAAACGACGTTGCGCTGTCATGGACGGATAGTTCGATTGACCTTCCAAGATGAACTTCTTAGCGTACTCACCGGTTTGGATGTCTTTCAACGCTTGACGCATGGCTTCTCGCGACTCGTCATTGATAACTCGAGGACCTGTCACATATTCACCGTACTCTGCATTGTTGGAGATGGAGTAGTTCATATTGGCAATCCCGCCTTCGAACATCAAGTCAACAATCAACTTCAACTCATGCAAACATTCGAAGTACGCCATTTCCGGCTCATAACCCGCTTCAACCAATGTATCGAAACCGGCTTTAACCAGCTCAACCGCACCACCGCAAAGAACCGCTTGCTCACCGAACAAATCGGTTTCACACTCGTCACGGAAAGTGGTTTCGATGATACCGGTACGACCGCCACCAATCGCTGACGCATAAGACAAAGCGATGTCTTTCGCTTTACCGGATGCATTTTGCTCAACAGCGATCAAATCCGGAATCCCGCCACCGCGAACGAATTCGGAACGAACCGTATGGCCCGGCGCTTTCGGCGCGATCATCACAACATCCAAGTCCTTACGAGGTTCGATTTGGTTATAGATGATGGCGAAACCGTGGGCAAAGGCCAATACCGCACCTTGCTTGATGTTCGGCTCGATTTCTTCTTTATACAACACCGACTGGAACTCATCCGGCGTCAGAATCATCACCATATCGGCATTCGCGACAGCCGTTGCGACGTCTGCGGTTTTCAAACCATACCCTTCCGCTTTCTTGATAGAAGAGGAACCGGCACGCAAACCAACGGTTACGTCCACACCGGAATCCTGTAGGTTGGCTGCATGCGCATGACCTTGAGAACCAAAACCGATAATCGCAACTTTCATGCCTTTGATGATAGAAAGGTCACAATCTTTATCGTAATAAACTTGCATTGTTTTTCCTTAAAAGTAAGTTAATCGTAATAATAAATCTTATTTTGTCCATTCGGATAATCGTTACAGGTGGAGCGATTTCTCACCACGCATCAGGCCGACTGCGCCGGAACGCACAATTTCAACAATCAAGCCTTCGTCGATCGCATCGATGAAAGCGTCAAGCTTCTGTGTTTCGCCCACCAACTGAACGGTGTAGATATTGGAAGTCACGTCAACGATGGTGCCACGAAAAATATCGCACAAGCGTTTGATTTCCTCACGCATACCGCCGACGGCTTTCAATTTCACCAGCATTAGCTCTCGCTCAATGTGCTGCCCTTCTGTGATGTCCACCACCTTGATGACATCAATCAAACGATTCAAATGCTTGACGATCTGCTCGATTTGCTGATCATCACCGCTGGTGACCAACGTCAAACGCGACATCGTCTCGTCATCGGTCGGCGCCACTGTCAGAGCGTGAATATTGTAACCACGTGCCGAAAACAAGCCCGCCACACGGGAAAGCGCGCCAGACTCATTCTCAATCAACATTGAAATAATATGCTTCATTCGTCTCTCCCCCTTATACCAAAATCATCTCATCCAGACCGGCGCCAGCAGGAATCATCGGATAGACGTTCTCCTGCTGATCGGTCACGATGTCAATAAAGACGAAACGATCTTTGTATTTATCGGAAAAGACCTCTTCCAGCTCTTGTTTCATGGTTTTCGGATCTTCGATACGTACGCCGACATGCCCATAGGCTTCGGCCAGCTTAACGAAGTCCGGCAAGGAATCCATATACGACATCGAATAACGACGATCGTAGAAGAACTCCTGCCACTGACGCACCATCCCAAGGAAGCCGTTGTTCAAACAGACCACCTTAATCGGCAAGCCGTATTGCAAGCAGGTCGACAATTCCTGAATGTTCATTTGAATCGATCCTTCACCCGTGACACAGATAACGGTCGATTCCGGAAAAGCCGCCTGTACGCCCATCGCCGCCGGCAAACCGAAGCCCATCGTGCCCAGACCGCCGGAGTTAATCCAGCGACGCGGCTTATTGAACTTATAGTACTGCGCGGCGAACATTTGATGCTGACCAACGTCCGACGTCACATAGGCATCGCCCTTAGTGACTTCCCAAACGGTTTCCATGGCCGCTTGCGGCTTGATTTTGTGTCCCACCTGATCATAACGCAAACAATCGGTGGCACGCCAAGCTTCAATTTGCTCCCACCAGCTGGCCAAGGCTTTCTTGTCCACGCTTTTCTTGGTTTTGCTCAACAGCGATAGCATTTCCAACAACACTTGTTTGACCGGCCCGACAATCGGAATGTCCACCGCCACGTTTTTGGAAATCGACGCTGGGTCGATATCGATATGAATGACGCGAGCATCCGGGCAGAACTTTTCCAAATTCCCGGTCACTCGATCATCGAAGCGTGCACCGATGGCGATAATCACATCGGAGTTATGCATGGTTAAATTGGCTTCATAAGTGCCATGCATCCCGAGCATGCCGACAAACTGCTTGTCTTCCGCCGGATACGCACCCAACCCCATCAAGGTGTTGGTCACCGGAAAGCCCAAGGTACGCGCCAATTCCGTCAAGGCTTCCGACGCGCCGCCGAGCACCACACCACCACCGGTGTAAATGATCGGCTTCTTCGCTTTCATCATCATATCGATGGCTTTTTTGATTTGTCCGCTATGGCCTTTCGTTACAGGTACATAGGAGCGCAAACTGACTTCTTGTGGATATTCATAAGAGCTTTTGGCATTTTGGACATCTTTCGGGATGTCGACCACGACCGGACCGGGTCTACCGGTCGTTGCGATGTAAAACGCTTTTTTGAGCGTGATCGCGAGGTCTTTGACATCCTTGACCAAGAAGTTGTGTTTGACGATCGGTCTTGTAATCCCCACCGTATCGATTTCCTGGAAGGCATCCAGACCAATCATATTGGTGGCGACCTGGCCGGTGATGACAACCATCGGAATCGAATCCATATAAGCTGTCGCAATACCGGTGACGGTATTGGTGGCACCCGGCCCGGATGTTACAAGAGCGACCCCTGGTAGACCTGTAGAGCGCGCGAACCCGTCCGCTGCGTGAACCGCAGCCTGTTCATGACGGACCAACACGTGTTTCATTTTACGTGCATCCGTATCCAAGGCATCATAGATAGGCAACGCCGCCCCTCCAGGATACCCCCAAATATGCTCTACGCCCTCATCTTCCAAATAATGAACAAGAATCTGGGCACCAGTTAATTCCACAACAACGGTCCTCCGTTTTGGTCGCAAAGCTCCGAAACCTGGTTGTTTTAACGGTTCGACAGCCTTGCCACGTTTAAAAATAACTTTAAAAACAAAGCCCTGCAGTTTCGCAGGGTAAGCAGGCGATTATAACGAACTTAGGCGCTTTTATAAACCCATAAGTTGAAATTAATCGGTTTGAAAATCACCGGAATAGAAAGTGCCGAACGGCGTTTAACGAAACTCCGGTAAAAACAGATTTTGACGATAGTGTTTCAACTCCTCAATCGACTCGTAAATATCGTCCAGCGCTAGGTGCGCGCCTTTTTTCTTGTGGGAAGAATACACGCTTGGCGCCCAGCGTCGGGCCAATTCCTTCAAACTGGACACGTCCAGGTTTCGGTAATGGAAAAACGCTTCCAATTCCGGCATCTGCTCAATCAGAAAACGGCGATCCTGACAAATGGTGTTGCCGCACATCGGCGATTTGCCTTTCGGCACAAAATCTTTCAGAAACTCAAGCGTCTGCAATTCCGATTCGCGCATCGAAATATCGCTCTCCTGCACGCGCTTGGTCAAACCGGAGTTGCCGTGATGCGTGGTACACCATTCATCCATTCCGTCCAGGTAATGCTGTTCCGTCTGAATCGCAATCACCGGTCCTTCGCCCAGTACATTCAATTCGGCATCCGTTACCACCGTGGCGATCTCGATAATCTGATCGGCTTTATGGTCTAAACCGGTCATCTCCAGATCAATCCAAATCAAATTATTTTCAGACTTCATCACTACACTCATTGAACCTTTTAAACTAGAATAGGCGCTAGTTTAAACTTTATTCGAGCCAGCCTCAACGCGCACAACGCCGGAAATGCGGAATTCGCCGCTTCTTCGACGTTCAAAAAAACCGCGCGACTAACACAGGCACGCAAACAACAAGACAAGGCATCGTTCCATGAATTGGATTACCGTATTATTTGCAACCACCCTGATTCTTAACCTAGTCATCGAGCTGTGGCTCAACATCAAAAACCAGTTCCACATCGGTACCCACCGCAACCAAGTGCCGGAAGACTTCCAAAGTGTTGTCACCGAAGAAGCACACCACAAAGCCGCCGATTACAGCCGCGCCAAACTGCAACTCTCACGATTCGTCTTATTTTTCGACGCCGCCGTCTTATTGTTCATGACGCTCGGCGGCGGCTTTCAAGAAATTTACAATTACTGGCTGGCGACGGATCTATCACCCATCTGGCGTGATGTCGGTTTCTTGTTGTCTACCTTCTGGTTTTTGTCGCTACTGCACCTTCCGTTCGCCATCATCTCCACCTTTAAAATCGAAGAGGCTTTCGGCTTTAATAAAATGACCGTCGGCAAATTCATTTCCGACCTTGTCAAACAATGGTTGCTCGGCTTAATCATCGGCCTGCCATTGGCCTGGGCGGTGCTGTCGATTATGAATGCCTATTTCGACCAGGCCTGGTGGTTTTATACCTGGGTGCTTTGGGTGGCGTTCAACCTGCTGTTACTTTGGGCTTACCCGAAATGGATCGCGCCGATTTTCAACAAGTTCACCCCGTTGGAAGACGGCGAAATGAAACAGCGCATTGAAGCCCTGCTGGAGCGCACCGGATTCGAGTCAAACGGCATTTTCGTCATGGACGGTTCCTCGCGTTCCGGTCACGGCAACGCATATTTTACCGGTTTTGGCAAAAACAAACGCATTGTGTTTTTCGACACCCTACTGGAGTCCTTAACACCGGAAGAAGTCGAAGCGGTACTGGCACATGAGCTGGGGCATTTCAAGCACGGCCACATCAAAAAACGCATGATCGAATCCTTTGCCTTGAGCTTTGCCGGCTTGTTCGTTCTGGGCTGGCTGACGCAATTACCGGCGTTTTACCAAGGCTTGGGCATGACTTCGGAAACGCCAGCCGCCGCGTTATTGCTGTTTATGACCGCCATCCCGGTGATGTTCTTTTTCTTCGGGCCGATTGCCGCCTTCAAAAGCCGCAAGCACGAATTTGAAGCCGATGCCTTCGCATCACAAACCACCGGTTCGGCCCCGTTGATTTCCGCGCTGCTGAAAATGTATCGCGACAATGCCAGCAGCCTGACCCCGGATCCGACTTATTCAGCGTATCACGACAGTCATCCGCCGGCTAAAATCCGCATTGACCACTTAAAGTCGCTTGAAAAATAAAGCGCTAGTCCCTATTGAAAGCGATCAAGCGCAACGTTATTAACGAGATCAAACACAGGAACCGTAATTTATGACACACGAATTGCCACTAAAAGACCAATCCTGCACCGACATCGAAAAAGGCAGCAAGCCATTGATTATCCCCACTATTGAGAGCTACCTCTCACAAATGCCGGGCTGGGATGTGCCGTTGGATTACCTGACGCTCACCAAGACCTTCTCCTTCAAAAACTACCACCAAACCGTGGCGTTTGTGAACGCCGTCACCTGGGTGGCGCACAAAGAAGATCATCATCCGGAAGTGTGCTTTGGGTATAATCAATGCAAAATCACTCTGACCACCCACAATATCAAAGGACTGAGTCAAAACGATTTTATTCTGGCCGCCAAAATCGACGCTTTGCTGGCTTAACCCCCCTTAACCAAAGAAACCTTCGTGGCGAAACGCAAACTCAACCAACAACAACAGCGCCGGGTGAAGCAAAAGCAACATCAGGAGCGCACCGCCACGGAAACGGTCGGCGATTCCCAACTGGGTGAAAAACGACCAGGCCTGGTCATTACCAACTTCGGCAAACGTCTGCTGGTGGAGTCCGAAGACGGCCAACTCCACAACTGCGCCGTACGCCAACACCTGGGCAAGCTGGTGGCCGGCGACACCGTCACCTGGCAGGCCGACATTGAACCCAACACCGGCGTGGTCGTCGCGGCCGACCCACGCCATCAGGAACTCAGTCGCCCCGGTTTTCGCGGTCAAAAGCGCATGGTGGCCGCCAATATCGACCTCTTAGGCATTGTCGCCCCCATCGAACCGGGCGTTCACCCGGACATGATCGACCGTTACCTGGTCACCGCCCATCAAATGCACTTGCCGGTGCTGATTCTGATTAATAAAATCGACTTGATGGCGTCCGATGAACACTGGGAAGCCATTGCCGAACTCTTACTTCCCTATGACGAATTGGGGCTGGATATTCTGCCGGTATCGGCTGAAAGCGGGGATGGCATCGAGGCATTAAGAACCTTGCTAACCGGCAAAAACAGTGTCTTTGTCGGCCCGTCCGGTGCGGGAAAATCGTCACTCATTAAAGCCCTGATTCCCGACATCGACATCAAAACCAGCGCCCTGTCGGAATCCACCGGACTGGGCAAACACACCACCACCAACAGCATTTTGTACCATCTACCGGAGGAAGCCGACGTCAACCCGGGGCACGCCGGAAACATCATCGACTCGCCCGGCGTGCGTCAATTCAGCCCGATGCCATGCGAATTGCACGAGCTGGAAGCCGCTTACCCGGATTTCGCGCCCTTTCTAGGCCAGTGCAAATTCAATAATTGCACCCATACCACCGAACCCAACTGTGCGATTCGCCAAGCGGTTGAAGACGGCGAACTGCACTATTCCCGCTACCAAAGCTTCCAGCGGTTACGTGAAGAGTTCGCTAACGAACCCCACTGAACGACCGGATCAAACACACCCATTGATTTCATCCCAAAAGCATCTTATCCATCGTTAAAAGATTTTATTCTTCTTGATATTGAAAATTACTCTCATTTTCTTTAATATTGTTACCAATCTTAGTGACTAACGTATTAAGAATGGAATCGCAACATGGTCGAACTGGATAAAGTCTGCATTAATTTGGGTCAGCAAGCCTTGTTCAAGGAGTTCACCCTATCGTTTGCCGCCGGCGAAATCATCGGGCTATTGGGCCCGAGCGGTTGCGGCAAGACGACCCTATTGCGCTCTATTGCCGGTTTCACGCCAATCCAATCCGGCGTCATCACCGTCAACGACCGTTGTCTGGCGTGCGATGGCCAATCCTTGCCACCGGAAAAACGTAATATCAGCATGGTGTTCCAGGATCATGCCCTCTTTCCACACCTGACGGTTGCGGAAAACATCGCCTTCGGTCTGCGCGGTCAATCCAAAACCGAACAACGTCGTCGTGTCGACGAACTCTTGACCATGATTCACTTGAACGACTTGGCAAACCGTTACCCGCACGAAATCTCCGGCGGTCAACAACAGCGCGTGGCCTTGGCTCGCGCCTTGGCACCGAAGCCGGCATTGGTATTATTGGACGAACCTTTCTCCAACCTGGATCCGGCCTTGCGCCACCGTTTGGCGGAAGAAACCCGCCAGTGGTTGAAGCAGGAAAACACTCCGGCGTTATTGGTCACCCATGACGAGACCGATGCGCAAACCCTCTGCGACCACTACGGCACACTGACCGCATCCAAAATCCAATTCGCCAATCCCACGGCGGCCTAAACGCCGCCGAGAAAACCGATACTTATACCAGGAGCGCCTTGTGAAAAAACGTTCATTGAAACACGCTTTCGCCACCACTTTATTCTCCATTGCCAGCCTGGCAATGCTCGGCACCTCTCAACTAGCCTATGCCGATGACGAACTGGTGGTGTATTCTTCTCGAAAAGAGCACTTGATCAAGCCGCTGTTCGACCAGTTCACAAAGGAAACCGGCATTCCGGTGACCTTACAAACCGGTAAAGCCAACGCCTTGATTGAGCGCTTGAAAGCCGAAGGCGAGCGCACCCAAGCGGACATTTTCATGACCGTTGACGCCGGCAACCTGTGGTATGCCGCCCAACAAGGGTTATTCCAACCCATGAACGTCGATCGAATTCAAGCAAAAATCCCGGCTCACCTGAGAGACCCGGACAATCTATGGACCGGTCTATCGGTGCGCGCCAGAACCATCGTGTATCACTCCGAACGCGTTCAGCCCTCCGAACTGTCAAGCTACGAAGCTCTGGCAAACAACGCCTGGCACGGAAAGCTGTGCCTTCGCACGTCGAAAAAGGTGTATAACAAATCGCTGGTAGCGGCGATGATCGACCACGACGGCGCGACCAAAACCGAACAAGTTCTTACCGGCTGGGTAAGCAACCTTGCCGCGAAGCCACAGGCTAAAGACTCGCAAGTATTGAAGGCCATTGAAGCCGGTCAATGCGATGTCGGCATCGTCAACACTTACTACTACGGCCGCATGCAAGACAAGAACCCGCAAACAAAAATCAAACTGTTCTGGGCCAACCAAAACAGTTACGGCACACACATCAACGTCTCCGGAGCCGGCATTCTAAAGCACGCCCAACACCGAGAAGCCGCTCAAAAACTGTTGAACTGGCTAACCTCCGACACGGCGCAAAAACAATTCGGCGGTGCCAACAAAGAATACCCGGCCAACCCGAAAATCCCGCTGGATCCGCAAGTCGCCAGCTGGGGCAGCTTTAAAGCCGACGACCTCAACCTGGCGATTGTCGGCAAACGCCAGGCCGAAGCCGTCAAACTGATGCAGAAAGCCAATTATAAATAACCGGACAACCGTAACCGTTCTCCTAAGACATTCAGCCCTTTTTAAAAGGGCTTTTTTTTGTAAAACGCCCAGGCCTGCTTTTGAAGATGTCATCACCACGGTGACCCGATTACCTGAAAATCATAGGATTCCAAGCTGTAACGGATTAAAATAACGACTTTCGGCACGGATGCCGGTAACCGGATGGCCTAACACTCCATGACAAACACCAGACAACGATGAAAAGGTCGGCTTTGAAACCCTTTACCCTGTTTTCCAAACTGGCACTCTGGGCGTTGATACTGCTCATTTCCCTGCCCATACTGAGCCTGGGCTTTTCCTGGCACCGTATTGACAGCGGGCTCTGGCAACACCTGTCGGACAACCTGCTACTCGAGCTGCTTGGAAACACTTTCCAATTATTGTTGGGCGTGGCCATCGGCACTGGCGTGCTTGGCATCAGTCTCGCCTGGCTGGTGACCCGGTGTGAATTTCCCGGGCGCCGCTGGTTTGAGTGGCTACTCTTCCTGCCGTTCGCCGTGCCCGCTTACGTGCTGGCGTTTGTGTTTTTAGGAGTGTTCGACTACGCCGGTCCGGTACAATCCTTTTTCCGTGACACGCTCAATATGCAAGGTGGTCTCGACATCCGCGAAGGCGTCTGGGGCGTAGCCTTCATCATGAGTTTGGTGTTCTATCCCTATGTCTATCTGTTGACCCGAAGCGCCTTTCTGGCTCAACCGCCCAACTACACCGAAGCGGCCCGCAGCCTTGGTGACTCCCCGTTTCGCGCCTTTTGGCGTGTTTCACTGCCGCTGGCACGCCCCGCCGTCATTGCCGGGTTGTCGCTCGCACTGATGGAAGTCCTAGCCGACTTTGGCACCGTCGCCATTTTCAACTACGACACCTTCACCACAGCGATCTACTCCAGTTGGGTGGATTATCGCTCATTGGAAACCGCCGCTCAGTTGTCAACGCTGCTCCTCATCATTGCCGCGACGCTGATTGCATTGGAACACTACCAACGCGGCAAACGTGCGTTTCACAGTGGTTTGCCAAGGCAGCAAACCCGCTACCGCCTGCAGGGTGTCAAAGCCATTGCAACCTGGGGTTACCTGTCGGGTGTTCTATTGCTCGCCTTCGGCTTACCGCTAATACAACTCTCCCTGTGGGCCTACCAATCCTTTAGCGGTTGGGACCCTCGCCTCAGCGAATGGATCGGAAACAGTTTAATCCTGGCAGTCTTCTCCGCGTTGCTGACGGTGTTGATTGCCCTGATTCTCAATGCCGTTATTCACAACCATCCGTTGAGCCGCCTGCAAACTTTCGGCATCCGCTTCACAACATTAGGCTACGCTTTGCCCGGTTCAGTACTGGCCGTTGGCGTCATGTTGTTCCTGTTTGAAGTGGACGGCCTACTCGATGGTGGTTTATGGTTCAGCAGCGGCCTGTTTGCACTGGTCATCGCCTATATGGTGCGTTTTATGGCTGTGGCCTTCGGCCCGGTGGAGAGCAGTTTCAAAACCATCAAACCGTCCATCAGCGAAGCGGCACGGAACCTAGGAGCTTCTCCGCTTGAATTGTTCAAACGTATCTACTGGCCTTTACTGACCCCAGGCCTATTAACAGCATTGTTTTTGGTGACGCTGGACATTCTCAAAGAGTTACCGGCCACCTATCTATTGCGCCCGTTCGGATGGGACACTTTGGCGGTGCGGACTTTTGAACTCAGTACGGAAGGTTTATATGAAGCGGCCGCGTTACCGGCCTTGGTATTGATGGGCATCGGCCTGGCAGGCCTGGTCATTATTGAAGTATTGCGAGCGCGGGCCGAAAAGCGCCGCCCCATATCACACTAAAGACAATTGACGTCACTGGTTGGACACAAACCACACGGAAATCATATAGAAAAATGCCGTGCCGCCCAGAATCGTAACCACCCAGAACAGAAACACCCACCCAAGGTGAAACGGCTTACCGGCCAGCTTCAATAAGTACCAACTGGCAATCGTCAATACAATAATGAACAACCAGACTTTTATAATCATATCGGACGTCTCCGCTTTGCTTTCAATGGTATAAGGTTATACCATAATCGGAGTTTTAATCGTCCGTTTTCCACCGAATCAGGCGATGCTGAAGTTGAAAAAGTCGCCGTTCATAAAAGCTTAAACAAACCTTCATCCATACTTTCTCAACACTTGTCAAAAAAACGCCAACAAGGCTCCATACATTGGCGCTCTTTCAAGCTTCCTTCAGGTTTTAGGCTTGACTAATGTTATGAATTCGTTTGTAATTGCACCCAGGGTAAAACCCGACTTTTTTTATCGTGCTTAGGAGAGTACAAAAATGAAAAAATTACTACTTGCATTATCTGCAACTTCTTTGATTGCTTTCGGTTCTGCTGCCAACGCAGCAGGTGACGCTACAGCTGGTCAAGCCGCTTACTCTACTTGTGTAGGTTGTCACGGTGCAGCTGGTGAAGGTGGTGTTGGACCAAAACTAGCTGGTCAACCTGCCGCTGACATCGTTGCTAAACTACACAAATACAAAGCCGGTGAGCAAGTTGGTCCAATGACTTCCATGATGGCGCCAATGGCAGCGGGTCTTTCTGACGCTGACATTGAAAACATCGCGGCTTACGTCCAAACACTTTAATTAGCCTCGCTACTTAAAGTCGAAAAAGCCGCTTCCATGCGGCTTTTTTTGTTTGTGCATTTTGCACGACCGACCTGACCGGCATCCCGTCTTTCTTGACCTGACTGCCGGAATCGTTTTTAATAAGCGCATCCAAAAACAATCAAAGCGAGTTAAAGCTATGAAAAAACTATTTTTAATCGCCTTCTCCAGCGGCCTATTGTTCAGCCAAGCAGCGTTTGCCGCCGACATGCCGGCTAAAGCGAAAACCTGTGTCGGCTGTCACGGTGTCGATGGAAACAGCGTTGTCCCAAATTTTCCGAAATTGGCCGGACAACACGCCCAGTACCTTGAAAAGGCGCTGAAGGACTTTAGAGATGGTTTCCGCAAGGACGCGACCATGCAAGCTTTCGCGAAAAACCTGAGCGACAAGGAAATCAAAGAACTGGCGGACTACTACGCTTCTCAAAAAGCCAAGTAAGCCATTCTCGACGGTTTCCGCCTCCCGTTCTTCTCTCCTTATAACTCGGGCAGAAACCGGCAAACACCGGTCGCTTGCAAAAAGCGACTGGACACAAAACGATAACACACTGAAATTGTTTGAGTTCTCTCTACAATTTAAACCAAATCTTTTATAATTTCTCTTTTGAATGTAAGGCTTTGAAAACCCGATGAGCAACAAATCCAAATCTCTTGCCAAAGATAAGATCAAAATCCTTCTACTGGAAGGCCCACACCAAACCGCCACTGACGTATTCAATGAAAACGGCTACTACAACATCGAATACCACAAGGGGTCTCTCTCCGGTGACGAATTGAAAGCCAAAATCGCCGACGTCCACTTCATCGGTATCCGCTCCCGCACCAACTTGACGGCCGATGTTCTGGACGCCGCCAAGAAGCTGGTCGGCATCGGCTGCTTCTGTATCGGTACCAACCAGGTGGATTTGCGCGCCGCCATGATGAAAGGCATTCCGGTTTTCAACGCGCCTTTCTCCAATACCCGCTCGGTTGCCGAATTGGTATTGGGCGAACTTTTGTTGCTGTCACGAGACATTCCGGCGAAAAACGCCAAGGTTCACCGTGGTGAATGGGACAAATCCGCCGCCGGTTCGGTGGAAGTCCGTGGTAAAACCCTGGGCATCATCGGATACGGTCACATCGGTACGCAATTGAGCATCATGGCGGAAAGCATCGGGATGCGTGTCAACTTCTACGACATCGAAACCAAACTGCCTTTGAGCAATGCGCGCCAAGTGAAATCACTGGATGACCTGCTACAGATGTCGGACGTCATCTCACTGCACGTTCCGGAAACCGATGAAACCAAGAACATGATGGGCGAAGCCGAGTTTGCCAAAATGAAAAAAGGCGCGATTTTCATCAACGCGGCTCGCGGTACCGTTGTCGATATCGACGCTTTGGCCGACGCCATCAAATCCGGTCACCTGGCCGGTGCCGCCATTGACGTTTTCCCACAGGAACCGAAATCCAACAACGAAGAATTCGTCTCCCCTTTGCGAGGCCTCGACAATGTGATTCTGACGCCGCACATCGGCGGCAGCACGGAAGAAGCCCAGGAAAATATCGGCCAGGAAGTGGCCACCAAATTGGTTCGTTACTCCGACACCGGCACCACGTTATCGGCGAAGAACTTCCCGGAAGTCTCCTTGCCGGAACACAAAAACCGCAGCCGCTTGTTGCATATTCACCGAAACCAGCCGGGCATCATGACGCAAATCAACGAATCGTTCGGCCAGCACAACATCAACATCGCGGCGCAATACTTGCAGACCAATTCCGAAATTGGTTACGTGGTCATCGATTTGGATTCCAAAGACCGTGAAACCGGCCTGAAGGAACTGAAAGCCATTGATGGCACCATCCGTACTCGCGTGATCCACGGTTAAATGCCTTGCCTTTCCGGCTTTTCAAAGCGGGAAAGGCACTCCAACCTTCCGGGGTTCGCCCCACCTCTCAAACGCTAAAAATCCTGCAATATCAAACCGAATCCATTAAAATAACCGCCTCCTAACGATTCTTTTCCCGTTTTTTGCAAGGTTATTTCATGATTTCGACTGATGCTTCCGTTTTTGAAATTTTTCCCGAAGAATTCATCTATCCAACGGATACCGATGCCCTTCGTCAACGCATCCAAACCGCCTTGCACAAAAAGCAACCCATCACCATGCGCGCCGGCGGAACATCCTTGGGCGGCCAAGCCATCGGTTCCGGTTTATTGGTGGATATTTCCAAACACCTGACCCGCATTTTGGATTACCGCCCGGAGCTGAAAGAAGTCGACGTCGAACCCGGCGTCATTCAGGATGACCTGAATGCCTTCGTCAAGCAGGATAACCTGCGTTTTGCACCGGACACCTCCACCTCAAATCGCGCCATGATCGGCGGCATGATCGGCAACAACTCTTGCGGTTCCTATTCGGTGTATTACGGCACCACCCGCGATCACGTCAAAGCGGTGGAAATGATTCTCGCCGACGGATCACAGGTACGTTTCGACGATCTAAGTGCCGAACAACTGCACGACAAACTGAACCTGCAATCGCTGGAAGGCGAAATTTACCGCACGGTCATCGACCTGCTGGAAAAGCATGGTCCGGAAATCGTCGAACACTTCCCCGACCCGTCGATTGTGCGCCGCACCACTGGCTATGCCTTGGACGTGCTTTACACCGATTATCAGCCCTTCAATCCGGACGGCAAACCGTTCAACCTAACACCGTTGATTTGCGGCAGTGAAGGCACCTTAGGCGTGATCACTCAGGCCACCTTGAACCTGGTGGATTTGCCGACGCACCGCCAACTGTTTTGCGCCCATTTCGATTCGGTGTCCACCGCCATGAAAGCCGTACCGGAATACCTGCAATACGACCCGGCCGCAATTGAAATCATCGACAAAGCCACCCTGGACGGCACCAAAAACAATGTCGAACAAACCCACAACCGTTTCTGGGTGAAAGAAGACCCCGAGGCAGTTCTGGTGGTGGAATTGTTTGATGAAGACGCCGACCGCTTACAGGAACGCCTAAAAAGTGGCCAGGCCTGGATGCTGACGCAAGGCGCCTATGCCTGCCCGATTATCGAACCGCAAGACAGCGGCAAAGTCTGGAACCTGCGCAAAGCCGGCCTAGGCCTTTTGATGGGGAAACCGACGCGCCAGAAAGCCGTTGCGGTGATTGAAGATGCCGCCATCCCCGTCAGAGCCTTACCGGATTTTTATCAAGATACCCAACAGTTGATGAGTGAACTGGGCATCGGCTGCGTCTACTACGGTCACGCCTCGGTCGGCTTGATTCACGTCCGCCCGGAGATGGACCTGGCCACCGAAGCAGGTCGTCGTACCTTCCAGACGGTTGCGGAACGCAGTTCACAACTGGTTAAAAAATACCGCGGTGCGATTTCCGGCGAACACGGCGACGGCCGTATTCGCGCGCCCTTCATCAAAGAACAGGTCGGCGAAGCGGTCTACAGCTATCTGGTGCAACTCAAGCGTGCATTTGATCCGGAAAACCTGTTCAATCCGGGCGTGATTATCGGCGATGCACCGGTTACCGCCAACTTGCGCGCCGACCGCCAACCCAAACAATTGCTCAACCCGGGTTACGATTGGTCAAAAGACCTGTCGTTGATGGATGCCGTGGAAAAATGTAACGGAGCCGGCGCTTGCCGTAAATCTGCTGGCAGCGGTACCATGTGTCCGTCTTACCAGGCAACTCGTGAAGAAAATTATTCAACACGCGGTCGCAGCAACTTATTGCGCCACGCCCTGACCGAGCCAAGCCCGGTCAAAGCCTTGAACCAGGACGAGTTACAAGACGCCCTATCCTTGTGCCTGGGCTGTAAAGCCTGTAAAACCGAATGCCCGGCGAGTGTCGACATGGCGCGTTTGAAATCGGAAGTGCTGTATCAAATCAATCGCTTTTCCTTGAGCAAACTGTCGATTAAATTCTACGGTGAACTCATGCGTCTGGGCGCGATTTTCCCGGCCATCTACAATTGGACGCAAAACTTGTCCCTGGTGAAAAAAGTCATGGGCGTTGATGTACGCCGCACCCTGCCGAAGCTGGAAAAACAGTCGTTGTCCGCTTGGTGGAAACAACACTCGAAAATCCCCCCTGAAGTGCCGCAAAACACCCATCACACCATTTGGGTGTTGGCGGACCTATACATCCAGTACCAGGAACCCAAAATCGGCCAGGCTGCCATCCAAACGCTTCAAAAGCTGGGTTTTGATGTCAAACCGGTGTTTTTAAAATCATCCCCGCGTGCGTTGCTGAGCCAAGGCCTGCTCAAGGAAGCCAAACAGGCATTGACCGGCATCCAGCAACAATTAAAGGACGTGGCCGAATCCGATTACATTGTCGGCATCGAACCGTCGGACACCCTCGTTTGGCGCGACGAAGCGAAAGACTTGATTGCCCAAAACGACCAGGCCTGGGCGTTTTCGTCGGTGTTATTGTTTGAGGAATTGATGCTGAAACTCCACGCGCAAATGGACTTGAACCTCGGACCGGTCCCCCGCACCGCCTGGCTACACGTGCATTGCCATCAAAAATCCCTGGCACAAGCTCAGGAAGCCGTGAAAGCCTTGAACCTGATTCCAGAGCTGCAGATTCAATACATCAACTCCGGTTGTTGCGGCATGTCTGGGGAATTCGGTTATAAGAATTACGACGTCTCGTTAAAAATCGCCAATCAAACGTTATTGCCGACCTTGGAAAAATCGCAAGACGATGATTTGGTGATTGCCACCGGCACCAGCTGTCGCCACCAGTTGGAAGACTTCGCGGAGAAACACGCGTTGCACCCGGCGGAAATCTTCCATCAAGCGGTGTGCAACCGACCCTAAACGCAAAAACCCGCAAAGGCGGGTTTTTTATTCGACCATCTCAGCGAACAACTGAGCCGGTTTGACGTTCCATCCCCAGCTAATGGGTCCGGCGTTTCTGCTGTGGCTTTTTTTCTTTTTACGTTTCAGGTAAGCATTCTCCGCCTGAGATTCCGACTTGCCGCGACGATGCGTGAAATTGGATTTACGATTTTCATAAGGATTCGCCGTCACTTTGTATTCAATCATCACCGGTGTGCCCACCCATTTAAACGCTTTACGGAACACGTTCATCAAATACTTGGTGTAGGCCTGAGGCAGCTTATCCACCTGCGTACCGTGGATAATGACACGAGGCGGATTCAGCCCGCCCAAATGCGCATAACGCAACTTCACGCGACGCCCACCAATCAATGGCGGCTGATGGTCTAACACCGCTTGCGTCAACACGCGGTTCAAGTCCGAAGTGGAGACCTGCTTCATGGCGGCCCGATAAACGGCGCCAATGGTTTTGAACAGGTCGCCGACACCCGTGCCATGTAACGCGGAAATCAAATGCTTTTTGGCATAGTCGACGAAATGCAGTTTGTATTCCAATTCGTGTTTGATTTTATCGCGCTGTTCTTGCGACAGGTTATCCCATTTATTGATGGCGAGAATCAAACCGCGCCCCGACTCCAGAGCCAGCCCCAATAGCGTCAAGTCCTGGTCGGTAATGCCTTCAGAACCGTCAATGACCAACACCACCACATTGGAAGACTCCATGGCTTCAATGGCTTTGACGATACTGAACTTTTCGATTTTTTCTTTGATGTTCTTACGACGACGCACCCCGGCGGTGTCGATTAAGGTATAGAGCTGTCCGGCCCGTTCAAAGGGAACATAAATGCTGTCACGCGTGGTGCCCGGCATATCGAACGCCACTACACGCTCTTCGCCGATCATGCGATTGATGAGCGTGGACTTGCCCACATTCGGGCGTCCGATCACCGCGACACGAATGCCGGGATGTTTGTCCAAATCCAGCTCGTCTTCGTCTTCTTCATCACGGCCGACTTCGGCCAAAACGGCTTCCATCACTTCATTCACGTTATCGCCATGCGCGGACGAAATCACAAAAGGGTCGCCCAAGCCCATCTGATAAAAGTCGCTGGCCATCATGGTTTTATCATGGCCTTCGGCTTTGTTCACCAGCAGATAAACCGGCTTATCGAAATGGCGGATGTATCCGGCAATGGTCTCGTCGGCGGGAATAAGTCCCGAACGACCGTCCACCAGAAACAGAACCGCATCCGCCTCGGAAATCGCCATCTGAACCTGACCGGCCATCAACGGATCGACGCCTTCCTGCTCGCCGCTCAGACCACCTGTGTCCACGACAATATAGGGCTGGCCGCCCACTCGACCTGTGCCGTATTGACGATCTCGAGTCAAGCCCGGATAATCGGCCACAATGGCATCACGCGACCGCGTCAAACGGTTGAATAGGGTCGATTTTCCGACATTCGGGCGCCCAACCAGCGCAATGACCGTTTTGCTCACGGTGTATCCTTTTGTTCGATGATGCCCAGTGGGTCTTCCGGATGATTGAACTCATACCAGTCGGAAGGTTGAATGGTGTAGGCGGTATTGAAGCCGTCGTTATCCTGAACGTAAATCCGCTTTCCAGCCACGTTCACTCGGACAATACGGTCACTGGTGCCGTATTCGCTGCCCACTTCGACACGCGCGACTGCCGTGCCGTCGATTTTGTCAATCCAATGAATGTAACCGAGGTCGTCGGCCAATAAAATCTGGTTCGTGCCATAGAAAACCGGATCGGCCAACTGACGATATTTAAAACGATCCTGCTTCCACAACTGCGTGCCGTTCACATAGTCAATCGCATAGACGATGTCGTCCTCATCCACGATGTAAAGCGCCTGTTGGTCAATCAAAAAATCACGGAAACCGGAAATGTCTTTGGCCCAATACAAATTGCCGTTTTCCGGATTCAACGCCACCAACTTACCTTGATAGCCCAGAACGAACAGACGCCCGCCTTTCATAATCAAAGCCGCTTGAATGTCGACCATACGCTCCAAGTCGGTCCGGCCTTTCGGAATGATCACCTGCACCTGCCAGCGCCGCTCGCCGGTCGCCGCATCCAAAGCCTCGACTTTGCCGCTTTCCCACCCGACGTACAAAGTGCCCTCGTCGTAGGTAACGGGCGCGATGCCGCGCAGTGACAAGTTCGGCAATTGGTGTTCGACCACCCAGTTAATTTTGCCGGACGTGGCATTGACGGAATACAATTTCCCGTCCACCGTGCGGACATAGGCTTGCCCCTCCACAACGATGGCACGGCTCAAAACTTCGCTCGAAACCGGCGTTTGCCAAACGATGTGTCCGTCTTTCTGCGACAACGCCATCACATGCGCCTTGGAAGTGCCGATAATCAATAAATCGTCATAAAGCGTCGGCCCCGACACCACCGGTTCGTTCAGTTTCTTCTGCCAAACGACCTGATCGGTCCACCGCCCTTGCGGTTGAGTTAAAGCCTTGGTGATGTTTCCGGACGGCACACCGAAATAAATCGTGTCTTCCCCCTTGGCGAAATACAGACCTTCACTGTCGGAATATTTGAATCCGTCCACCTGAAGCTGCCAATCCTTATGCGCTTGATAAGGCGAAGACATTTCAATCAAAGGGGCCGGAACCCGAACCACCTTCGGTGAGGAGCATGCCACCAATTGGGTCGCCAGCACAGCGGCCACCCCCAGCTTTAACCAATCCATTCTCACGTAACTTCTCTAACCTCTCGTTAACCGGCCAAATCGTCCAGTTTCAGTCTGGCCAGATTATGCAGCCCCTGTGGCGCGTCATTGTTGTCCAATACTTTCTGCAACGCGGTTTTGGCCTGCTCAATCTCGCCTTCCGCTAACGCCAATTCAGCCGCTTGGAAATCGTAGTTTCCTTTCTCAGCCGGGCTCAAAGAATCCGTCGCAACCGTGCTCAAGGTGGTTTGCGCCGCAGCAAATTCTTTTTTCTGAATGAACAATTCCACCAAACGCAATTGGGCAATGAATTGAATCGCTTGCCCCGGTGCGTTCTCAACCACCCAGTTATAGTTTTCAACCGCCTTGTCCATATTACCTTCTTCGAAATAGTGCTTGGCAATCATTAAGGCCACACCCGAGGAGTAAGGACTGCTCGGCTGTTCTTCCATCAGTTTCAAACCATCACGTAACACATCCCCCAAAGCGCCTTGCTGCTGCTTGGATTGCATCACCTCAAAAACGGCCGATGCGTTCATGGATTCCGCTAATTTGGCATTGCTCCAATAAGTCCAGCCGGTCCAGGCCAGTACGATGACCAAAATACCGGACAACAACTGAGTGCCATTCTTTTTCCACCAGCTTTTCAGTGCAGCGACTTGTTCTTCATCTGTTTCGTAACGACTCATAATTTCATCCTAATTGAGGCTAAACGGTGTTAATTGTAATCAATATTTTAATTCGATTTATTGAAAGACATCGGACAAATGGGCCAGTAAGTCTGACCAATCCATCAACGCTTGCTCGCGATCTTCTCGCAAATATTTCACGGCGATTTTCTGCTGTTGCACTTCGTCTTCGCCCAACACCAGCGCCACGCGTGCGCCGGATTTATCGGCTTTCTTGAACTGACTTTTGAAGCTGCCGCCCCCGCAGTTCATCTGCACCGTCAATTCAGGCAGATAATCACGGATTTGCTCGGAAATCACCAGGCCTGGGCGTTTTGCCGCTTCACCGGCCAACACCAGATAGACATCCGGTGCCGCCTTGTGTTCGACCAAATTTTTATCGATCAGCAACGCCATCAGACGTTCGATGCCCATGGCAAAACCGACCGCCGGTGTCGGCTTACCGCCAATCTGCTCGACCAAACCGTCATAGCGTCCACCGGCACACACGGTGCCTTGAGCACCCAGTTCCGTCGTGACCCATTCGAATACGGTTCGGTTGTAGTAATCCAACCCGCGCACCAGATTCGGGTTTTCCGTATACGGAATCCCCACATCATCCAGATAAACTTTCAGCTCATCGTAATGCTGTTTCGATTCGGCATCCAAGTGATCGATTAATTTCGGTGCACCGTCAACCACGGCTTTCATATCAGGGTTTTTGGTATCCAGAATCCGCAACGGATTGCTTTCCAAACGACGCAGACTGTCTTCATCCAGTTCCGATTTATGCGCTTCCAAATACTCGACCAGCAAATCGCGGTAGGCCTGACGTGCTTCCTGACTTCCCAAGGAGTTGATTTGCAGCTCCAGATTTTCCAACCCCAAACGTTCCCAAAGACGAGCCGACAACACGATCAATTCGGCATCGATATCGACCGAATCCAGCCCGAAAACTTCCACTCCAAATTGGTGAAACTGACGATAACGGCCTTTCTGCGGGCGCTCGTAACGGAACATCGGACCCGTGTAATACAGTTTTTGAATTTGGTTGTGCGCCAAACCGTTTTGAATCACGGCGCGGACACAACCGGCTGTGCCTTCCGGACGCAAGGTCAGGCTATCGCCATTGCGGTCGTCGAAAGTATACATTTCTTTTTCGACAATATCGGTCACTTCCCCGATGGAGCGCGCGAATAATTCGGTCTTTTCCACCAACGGCAGTCGAATGGAAGCAAAACCGTACTGATTCAAAACCGATTGCGCTGTATTGACCAGGTAATCAAACGCTTCCGCCTGTTCGCCGTACAAGTCGTTCATGCCGCGAATAGCCGTAATTTGTTTTGACATAGCTGAATTCTTTCTCTTAATTTAGTGGGTAATCGAAACGTTAAACATTGAGGGTGATGAGCAACGCAACAATTGCAATGATCAACAGCACGGTAATGATGCGCATGGCGGCGATGGATAGCAATGGCTTGGCCGTTTGCTCTTCCAAATCGACCGATTGCAGGCTGGAACCGATTTGAATGGCTTCCGGAAACAGATGTTCATACTCCACCAAATCCACGTTCATCAATTCGGCGTAATTACGAATATAACCGCGTTGAAACGGGTCCAACGTCTGCAAATCGAACCCGTCGCTTTCGAAGTGTTCGATATGCTGTTTGGCGATTTTCAATTGTTCGGCCACATCACCGACCGACAAAGCTTTTTGTTCACGCGCCGCCAGCAGCTTTTGCCCAAGCTCGCGGGACAACAATCCGTCGTGTGCTACCTTTTCTTCTTCCATTTCCGGGCTAGCCATGTAATCTATCCAAGTTAACGGTTTGCAAAGTACGTTTGGTGCGGTCTTTCACCTTACCGGCCAATTGGCCGCAGGCCGCGTCGATGTCATCGCCACGCGTCCGCCGCACCGTGCAATTGACGCCGGCTTTCATTAACGCATCTTGAAAGCGGTGTACCGCGTTGTTGGACGAGCGCTTGTAAGGTGCATTCGGAAAAGGGTTGAACGGAATCAGGTTCACTTTACACGGCAAATCGCCCAACAATTCAATCAACTGACGAGCATGTTCCGGACGATCATTCACCTGATCCAACATAACATACTCAACCGTCACGTGCTTTTTACTGTGACCGCCTTCCACGAAGCGGTGCAAGGCCGGCATCAACACTTCCAACGGATACTTTTGGTTAATCGGCACCAACTCGTCCCGCAACGCATTGTTCGGGGCGTGCAATGAAATGGCCAAGCTGACGTCGACGGAGGATTTAATTTTATCGATGGCCGGCACCACTCCGGCCGTACTGATGGTCACGCGGCGTTTCGACAAGCCATAGGCATTGTCGTCCATCAGAATGCGCGCCGCGGGAAAGGTGTGCGTCACATTCAGCAACGGCTCCCCCATCCCCATAAACACCACATTGGAAATGACGCGTTCTTCTTTCGGCTTGCAGCCCAGCGCCTTGTTGGCAACCCACATTTGCGCAATGATTTCCCAGTTTTCCAAGTTACGGTTAAACCCTTGCTGACCAGTGGAACAAAAGCTGCACTCCAACGCACAGCCGACCTGAGATGAAATACACAAGGTACCGCGTGTTTTTTCCGGGATGAATACGGTTTCCACACTGTTGTGGTTGTCCACTTCAAGCAACCACTTGATCGTGCCATCCTCCGAGCGTTGCTCGGAAACGATTTTCGGGGTACGGATCACGGCTTTTTGTTTCAGTTTTTCGCGCAAGGCTTTGCTGAGGTTGGTCATCTCATCGAAATCACTGACACCGAACTGATGAATCCATTTCATCACCTGCGCAGCACGAAACGGCTTCTCCCCAATCTGAGTGAAGAATTCCGCTAGGCCTGCCATATCCATGCCCAGCAAGTCGGTTTTATGATCGACCTGTTCCGTTGCTTGCAAATCCGTTTGAGTCATAATCGGCCTATCAATTGCCTGAAAAAATTTCAATTTCGCTGAAAAAGTAACTGATTTCACGCGCCGCGCTTGCCGGCGAATCGGAACCGTGTACCGAATTTTGCTGCATCGACACGGCAAAATCTTTACGGATGGTGCCGGCATCCGCTTTCTCAGGATCCGTCGTCCCCATCACCTGGCGATTTTTCGCGATGGCGTCTTCGCCTTCCAGTACTTGCACAATAATCGGCCCAGCGGTCATATTGTTGACCAGCGTTTCGTAGAAAGGCTTGCCTTCATGCTCGGCGTAAAACCCTTCCGCTTCTCCGCGTGTCAGGAATACCATTTTCGACGCCACCACTTTCAAGCCATTTTGTTCCAAACGACTTAAAATTTCACCAATCAAATTACGCTTCACCGCATCCGGTTTAATAATCGAAAACGTCCTTTCCAGCATGTCACTCACTACCCAATATTTTAGAATTAGCTTATTTTAACAATCTCATAAAAACATTGCAGAAAAAAGGTTTTTAAAATCAGCGAAAAAGCCCTTTATCGAAAAAAAAAGCCCCGGGATTCCGAGGCCTTTTCTGATGTTGTCGAAAGACGTTATTTAAACGCTGAACGATTCTCCGCAGCCGCAAGAATCTTTCACGTTCGGATTATTAAATTCAAACCCTTCGTTCAGGAGACTTTCCTTGACGTAATCCAACTCCATTCCGTCAATTTGTTCCAAACTTTTTTTCGGCACCACAACCTGAACCCCAAAGCTTTCATAAACATTGTCGCCTTCGGTAATTTCGTCCGCATAATCCACCACATAAGCAAACCCGGTGCACCCGCTGACTTTGGTCGAAACCTTCAAGCCAATGCCGTGCCCGCGTTTATCCAACATGGTTTTAACGCGTTGTGCAGCCGCTTCTGTCAATGTCACTGCCATAATTACTCCATTTCCGCTTACGCTAATTGCACTTCTTTCGCGACGGAACGCCCGTCGATAATTTGCTGCAACGTCACGCCACTGAGGAAACCTTGAATCATATCACTTAAATCCGCCCAAAGCTCGTGCGACAAGCATTGCATGCCGTTCTGACAATTCGATTGCCCACGGCAGCGTCTCGGTTCCAAATCCTCATTCACAGCGGAAATCACCTGACTGACGGTGATTTCACCCGCATCACGACTCAAGCGGTAACCGCCGCCCGGCCCTCTGGCACTCAAAACCAAGTCCGCTTTTTTCAGTTTGGCGAAAATTTGCTCCAAATAGGAAAGCGAAATATCCTGTCGCTCGGAAATCATCGCCAAGGTAATCGGACCTTTGGACTGATTCAAGGCGATATCCAGCATGGCGGTTACTGCATATCGTCCTTTTGACGTGAGTTTCATAACTGTCAACCCTTCTGCAAATGCTTGGTGGCCAACCTTTCTTCGCTCAAATGCGAATGAAACCGCCACTCAATTGTTAATCAATTGTAACATTCTACAATAACCTAGCGAACAACTCAAGAATTAGTCCAATTTCAAGCATTTATTCAAGGTTCTATTTGGGTGCTTCGCCCGTTTCATGCGGTTTTACATGCGCTCGCTGCTCCGGATCATCCGGCTCCAATACCGCATCATCCAGACTCGGCAAATCCACATGCGTGTCCGCCCCACCCAATTTTTGAACCTGTTCGTTCAAGCGCTCCAGTTGCTCGTCCTGACTTTGCACATGATCCAGCAAACTGTAAATGGCCTTCTCCACCGGATCTTCGACGTCCTGACCCACACCATAAGCATCGAACCCGATTTTCTGCGCCATTTTCTGGCGGCGTTTTTCCTTCGCGCTCAGATTGGTCTCCACCACACGTCCGGGAATCCCGACCACTGTCCGATTATTCGGCACGGATTTAATCACCACGGCATTGGAACCGATACGGGCATCGTCGCCAATTTCGATTGGCCCCAGCACTTTCGCACCGGCACCGACCACCACACGATTCCCCAACGTTGGATGACGCTTGCCTTCATTCCAGCTGGTGCCTCCCAGAGTCACACCATGATACAAAGTACAGTCATCCCCGATTTCAGCGGTTTCCCCGATGACCACTCCCATGCCGTGATCGATAAAGAAACGGTTGCCGATTTTCGCCGCCGGGTGGATTTCAATGCCGGTAAACCAACGCGCCAAACCGGAGATGAAACGCGCCAGCCACTTCAACCCCAAGCCCCACAACCAATGCGATAGTCGATACCACAGAACCGCATGCAGCCCTGGATAGGTGGTTAGGACTTCAAAGCTGTTCCGTGCCGCCGGGTCTCGGTCAAATACGGATTGAATGTCGTCTCTGATTCGTTTGAACATGCCGTTTCCTTAAATGGGTAAGCGTCAAAAAACGTAAAACTAATGAACGGTATTTTAATCCCGATCCTGAGTCAGGGTTTTTAATTGATTCGACTGGCGCTGCGCCGCGGTCAAGATGCCTCGTAAAATATCGATTTCCTTGACATCCAATTGACTGCGATTGAACAATCGACGCATACGACGCATGAAGCGAGCATTTTTGGACGGGTCCAAAAACGCGATGTCCTGCAACGCCTGATACAGATGATCGTAAAACCCTTCCAACTGTTCGGCACTCGCCAACTGGTGCCGATATCCTTCGGCCTGATGCACGCTCTTGATATCGGTCGCCATCAGAAACTCATAAACGAACACCTGCACCGCCGCCGCGATATTCAGCGAGCTGTACGTCGGATTGGTTGGAATGTGTGCCAAATAATGACACTTATCCATCTCCGCATTGCTCAAGCCCGAATCTTCGCGGCCGAACAGAATCGCCACCTGCGCTTGCGCATCCGCCGAAACCGTTTCCATCGCCAACTGTGCCGTCTGGCGTACGTCCAGTTGCGGCCAAGATACTTTGCGCATCCGCGCACTGGCTCCGACCACCACCTGACAATCCGCAATGGCGTCATCCAAACTCGCCACCACTTGCGCGTCATTCAACACATCGGCGGCACCCGACGCCCGTACCGACGCCACTTGACTCGGGAATTCCTTAGGGTTCACCAGCACCAATTGGCTCAACCCCATATTCTTCATGGCACGCGCAACCGCCCCGATATTGCCTGGGTGTGACGTCTCCACCAGAACAATTTTAATCTTTGCCAAATTCGGGTGCGTTCTGTAATCTTCTACCATGCTTTTTCCGCTATAATGCGCCTATATTCGAATAACCGATTATTCTAACAACTGGAACTGAACTTATGCATCCTATTTTAAATATTGCCACCATTGCGGCGAAAGAAGCCGGTGAATTCATCGCCAACCAGCTGGAGCACATTGATCGGCTCGATATTGAAGAAAAAGGGCGCAACGACTATGTCAGCGAAGTCGATAAACATGCCGAACGCATCATCATCGACACCATTCGAAAATACCACCCGGATCACAGCATCAAAGCCGAAGAAAGCGGACACCACCAAACCGATTCGGATTTTGAATGGATCATCGACCCGCTGGACGGCACCACCAACTTTTTACACCAGTTCCCGCAGTTCGCGGTGTCCATCGCAGTGACCGAGAAAGGCCGCCTGATGCACGGCGTGGTTTACGACCCATTGCGTGACGAACTCTTCTCCGCCAGTCGTGGTGCCGGTGCCCGCCTCAACAACTACCGCATCCGCGTCAGTGAACAGAAAACCCTGCAAAACGCCCTGATGGCAACCGGTATCCCATATTACGACTTTGAATACGTTGATGCCTACCTGGAAAGTTTGAAGCAATTCATGCTGACAACTGCCGGCATCCGCCGCCCTGGTTCCGCGGCACTGGACTTGGCGTACGTCGCTTGCGGACGCGTGGACGGTTATTGGGAAATGCGTTTAAAACCTTGGGACATTGCCGCCGGCGCCTTAATCGTGACCGAAGCAGGCGGCATGGTCAGTGATTTCAAAGGCGGCGACAAATACCTGGAATCGGGCAACCTGATTGCTGCCAACGGCAAAATGCTGAAAGAAATGGCGAAAATCATCGGCAAAACCATTCCGGAAGAATTCCGAAACTAATCGGTTTAAAACACCGCCAAACCCAAAAACGGCCAGGCCTGGCCGTTTTATCCATCTAAAATCAGTCCAGAATCAATTCAAACGACACGACATTAAAATCGCGTCTTCCCGTTCAGCGGCCCTCTCCCCGTTTTCCTGGCTTTTCACTGGATAATAATTCGGACGCACACCGTCTTCGACAAACCCCAGCTTTTTATACAACCGCACCGCCGGGTTGGACTCCCTGACTTCCAACAACATCACCTCAAACGCTGCGGAAGCAAAATGGTCGATCAACGCCTTCAGTCCCTCCGACGCGACCCCCTGACGATGGTGGCCCGGGGCAATACACAGGTTCAATAAGTGCGCTTCGTCCAAAACCGATAAGAAGCAGGCATAACCCAATGATTGCCGGGTAGCATCACAGAACACATAACTAAGGCCGTCATCCAAGGCTTTTTCAAACCCTTGACGAGACCAGGGAAAGTCGTAGGCGGCCGTCTCAACCGACATCACCCAATCCAAATCAGATTCGTCCATCGGGCGAAAATAACTGTAACAAGAAGGCACAGGACGTTCCGTCAGGCAGATATTACATGAGACAGGATTTCAAAGGTTTCGCGCTTGGCTTGGCCGCGTTGCATCATTTCATCCAACGATGGCAAAAACACCACTTGCACCCCTTCTTCAAGTTGCTCAATCAACGGCGAGCTTTCTTCAAATGCAAACACCGTTTCCACTCCCAGGTCGATGACCTCTTCAATGGAGGCAAACACCGCTTCATCCGTCACGGCATGCGCGGTATCGAAAAAACGTAATTGTTCTTCAGATAACCCAAAGGCTTTCAGGATATTCAACATCAAGCCCCATTGCACGGCAGATTCATTTTGCCAAATATCGTCCAAACCGGCCCCCACCAAAACAAACGCCGGTTTCGGCGCTGGTGTTTCAACAGGGGCGGATGCCATCTCGGCTTCCGATACCACTGAATTCACTTCCATCTCGGTGCTTGGGGCCGCGGTCATCGCTTCAGCTTCCAGAGAGATGGAATTCGCCGCCGGCTCCGTTCGCGTAACCGACTTGGCAAAATACCCAGGCCTGGCTTGCCAAGTGGTGAGACCTAGAGTATTTAAAAAATCCGCTTGCACATCCGCCCCTCTGGAAACTACACGTCCGCTTGAGGATGGGCCTTACTGGCGGCATCCTGCAATTTATTCAGCGCGTTGATGTACGCTTTGGCCGAAGCCGTCACGATGTCGGTGTCTGCTCCCTGGCCGTTGACAATGCGACCGGCCTTTTCCATACGCACCGTGGTTTCGCCCAGCGAGTCGGTACCGTTAGTGACATTGCTGACCGAATACAACTCCAGACTGGCACCGGAATTCACCAATTTCTCAATGGCTTTAAAGGTGGCATCCACCACCCCGCCGCCTTCGGAAAAGGCGGTTTTTTCCTCACCGTCAATCCACAGCGTCACTTCCGCCGTCGGCGAATCGCCGGTTTGGGTACCCACTTTCAAGGCCACCAGTCGGAAAACTTCGTTTTCCACCCGACGGGTATTGTTGTCGGTCACCAGCGCTTGCAAATCTTCATCGTAGATTTCGTGCTTGCGATCCGCCAGGTCTTTGAAACTGATAAAGGCTTCGTTCAGCTCCTGTTCGGTTTCGAATTCGATACCCAATTCCTGCAAACGCGAGCGGAAAGCGCTGCGGCCGGAATGCTTGCCCAGCACCATCTTATTAGTGGTCCAGCCCACGTCTTCGGCCCGCATGATTTCATAGGTTTCACGGTGTTTGAGCACGCCATCCTGGTGAATGCCGGATTCATGCGAGAAAGCATTGGCGCCGACAATCGCCTTATTCGGCTGCACGGCAAAGCCGGTAATACCCGCCACCAAACGTGACGCCGCCAGAATTTCAGTGGTCTCGATACGGGTATCCACGGCAAACATATCTTGACGAGTACGCACAGCCATCACCACCTCTTCCAAAGCGGTGTTCCCGGCACGCTCACCCAAACCGTTGATGGTACACTCCACCTGACGGGCGCCGGCTTTGACGGCCGCCAAAGAATTCGCGACAGCCAACCCCAGATCGTTATGACAATGCGCTGAGAAAATGGCCTTATCGGAATTCGGAATGCGCGTCAGCAATTGATGGAACAGGTCACCGAACTGTTCGGGAATGTTGTAACCGACCGTATCCGGAATATTGATGGTTGTGGCCCCGGCATCGATTACCGCTTCAATAACACGACACAAAAAATCGATGTCGGAACGCCCGGCGTCTTCCGGCGAAAACTCGACGTTATCGGTAAAATCCCGTGCTCGCTTTACCGCCCAGACGGCACGTTCAACCACCTCATCCGGCGTCATCTTCAATTTCTTTTCCATGTGAATCGGCGAGGTCGCGATAAAAGTGTGGATACGCCCGGAGTTGGCCGGTTGAATCGCTTCCCCGGCACGCACTATGTCGTTTTCAACCGCTCGCGCCAGACCGCAGACCGTCGAATCCTTCACCGCCGTCGCCACAGCTTTAACCGATTCGAAATCGCCCACACTGGCGGCCGGAAAACCGGCTTCAATCACATTGACCCGCAATTTTTCCAATTGCTTGGCAATACGAATCTTTTCTTCTTTCGTCATGGACGCGCCCGGGCTTTGCTCCCCGTCGCGTAGCGTGGTATCAAAAATGACCAATTCTTCTTTCATCAATGGATTACTCTTTTGAAGTTTCTTCGGTAGGGGGTTCATTCTGCGGCTCGGTCGCAGGTGATTTTTCCGGTTTCGCCTGCGACTTGGCTTGGCGGCGCAAGGCCCGTTTTTGCTGTAATTGCTTCAACGTCATAACCGGGCCGGATAAGGTGTAACCGAAAAACAGAATGAACAGAATCATGGCTGGCTTCAAGGTGATTACCACAAACACCAGCACCACCACCAGCAAGGTCACAAACGGTACCTTGTCTTTCAGGTTCAGTTCTTTAAAGGAACTGAAACGGATATTACTGACCATCATCAACCCAGCCACCAATGTCAACAGCAACACCGCCAAGGACTCCAATCCTGTCTCGATATGATTGGTTTCAATCATCCAAACAAAACCGGCCAGCAACGCCGCAGCGGCCGGGCTCGGCAAGCCTTGGAAATAACGTTTATCGGCAATCCCCACTTGGGTATTGAAACGAGCCAGACGCAATGCGGCTCCCACGGTAAAGATGAAGGCAATCAGCCAGCCCAGCTTACCGAAATCCTGCAACGCCCATTGATAGACCAATAACGCCGGGGCCAAACCGAATGACACCATATCCGCCAAACTGTCATATTCGGCACCGAAAGCACTACAAGAGTTGGTCATGCGCGCCACACGGCCATCCAAGCCGTCAAAAATCATGGCGACGAAAATTGCGATGGCACCGAGTTCGAACTGACCATTCATCCCGGCAATCACTGCATAGAATCCCGCGAACAGCGCCAGGGTCGTCATCAAATTCGGCAATAAATAAATGCCTTTTTCAAAAGGTTTCATAAAATCCTATTCATTAATTTGGAAGGAAAGATTCATTTTATAAACAATCCCTCGGCCAAACAACCGTTAAACGCTTTTCAAAAAAAGAAAAGCCCCTTTCGGGGCTTTTTTAGGCAGCGTCACTAAATGACCTCACCGCGGCCGACACCGAAGTGCCGGAACCCATGCTGCACCATCACATCATGCTCGTAAATATTCCGGCCATCAAAAACCACCGGTCGTTTCATCAAATCGAACATTCTCTGGTAATCCGGACTCCAGAAGCGTCGCCACTCGGTCAGGATCATCAAGGCATCCACTTGCTCCAAAGCTTCGTACATATCCTCAACCAGTGTGACACTGTTACGCTCCCCCCAATAAGCCTTGAACGACGGATTGGCTTTCGGGTCATACGCCACCACTTCAGCCCCTTGAGCCACCAAGGCTTCAATGGTTTTCACGCTGGGTGCATTATCGACCGTAGCTGTATTCGGTTTAAAGGACAAACCCCAGATACCGATTTTCAAACCGCGCAAATCGTTTTTGAAATAACGCCAGGCTTTGCGGAACAAAACCTCTTTCTGGACTTCATTGTTTTGCAGCACCGCTTTCAACAAGTCCGCATCATAGCCTTTCGACTGCAAAGTACCCACCAGGGCTTGCACGTCGGCCGCAAAATTCGGCCCGCCGAAACCGCACCCCGGAAACAGATAACTGAACCCGATGCGGGAATCGGACCCTAAACCTTGCCGCACCTCTTCCATATCGATATTGAAATGTTCGGCATTATTGGCCAGTTCGTTCACCAAACTGATCCGCGTGGCCAACAGAGCATTGACGGCGTATTTGGTGTATTCGGCAGCACGCGTCGACATCACCTTGACCTGATCGGTCACGTGATTGAACGGGCGCATCAAATCCCGCATAATCGCAATCGCATCCTCATCCTGACTCCCCAGAATGACTCGCGACGGCTTGGAAAAATCGTTGATGGCCGAGCCTTCACTGATGAATTCCGGCATGGACACCACGGACACTTTCGCCACCAGACCGCGCTGGGCAAACGCCAACTTAATCGAGGCTTCAAAGCGATCGGCGGTGCCGATTGGAAAGGTACTTTGATTGACCACCAATACATCGCCTTGCGCCTGCTTGCCGATTTCATCAATCACCAATTCAGCGCGATCGGCACGCCAGGACGGCATGCTCAGCATATACACTTCACCGTGTTCGATGCCCGCTTTCCAATCATCGGAAAACGCCAAACGCCCTTCTTTTAACTGACTTAAAATCAGTTGATCCAACCCGGGTTCATCGCGCGGCAAAATGCCCTGCCGTAAATCCTCGACCTTCAAGTTTCCGATTGGCAACGCCAGCACTTCATTACCGGTATGCGCCAAGGACCCTGCGGTTACCAAACCGCTCAACTCACATCCAAAAACGGTTACTCTCATTTTGCCACCCTATCAATTAACGCTTTCGTCGAGCTGTCAAAACGCTCGGCCAATGTTTTTTCTTTAATCGCACTGTAGGTTTCCTTGGCAATCAGTTTTCCGAGTTCAACCCCCCACTGGTCAAACGAATTAATTCCCCACATCACACCTTCGACATAGGTTTTATGTTCATACATCGCCACCAGCATCCCCAAAGTTTTCGCAGAAATGGTTTTCATTAAAATGGTGTTCGAGGGTTGGTTGCCAGGATAGTGTTTGAACGGCGAATCGAAACTGGATTTTAAATTATCCGGAATCGCACCATCCCCCAGCATCAATACCCGAGATTGAGCGAAACAGTTGGCTAAGGCCAACTCATGCTGATGGCGTAAGCTTTCATCCTTCTCGGCATGTGACGTAGCGTCAAAATCATCCCGTTCCACCGGCGCGATAAAATCGCACATCACGGCTTGTGTTCCCTGATGCAGTAACTGATAGAAAGCGTGCTGTGCGTTCGGCCCAACCTCGCCCCACAAAACAGGACAGGTTTTATAGGCGACACTGTCGCCGCTTTTCGCGACCGACTTACCGTTACTTTCCATCACCAGCTGCTCCAAATAAGAGGGCAAGTATTTCAGACGCGCGTCATACGGCAGAATCGCTTTATCATGAATATTCAGGAAATTGATGTTCCAAATATCAATCAGGCCCAAAACGACCGGAATATTTTCCGATAAAGGCGCCGTCGCAAAATGCTGATCCATCAAGTGCGCGCCTTGTAACAGTTCACGGAAGCCGGGCATGCCGATTTTCAACGCAATCGGGAAGCCGATGGCGGACCAAAGCGAATAACGTCCGCCGACCCAATCCCAAAACAGCAATTGGTTTTCCGGGGGAATGCCCCACTCCGTCATTTTGTCCGGTTTGGTCGACACCCCGATAAAATGTTGAGCGTGGATGACATCGTCGCTTTTGATGCATTCACGCAACCAATCTTTAGCGGTTTCGGCATTCGACAGGGTATCGATTGTGGTAAACGACTTGGATGCCAGAATGAACAAGGTGGTTTCCTGGTTCAAACCGCGCAATAAGTTAGAAGTTTGCGTTCCGTCAATCGACGAAATGAAATGCAAATTGACCGGCGAATGCACCGTTTGCAAACTGTGGGTAATCATCAGCGGCCCCAGGTCGGACCCCCCCACACCAATATTCACGACATCCGTAATCGGTTTGCCACTGTAGCCTCGCCAATGCCCGGCACGAATTTTGTCGACCATTTGTGTCATTTTTTGCAAAACGGCTTCCACGTCACCCTGCACCTGTTCCGCCACTCCGGAAACATCCTGACCTTGGGCACGAAGGGCTGAATGAAGCGCGGGGCGTTCCTCGGTATCATTGACTTCTTCACCGACCAACAGACGCTCGATTTCGTGTTTAAGGCCTTGCTGTTCGGCCAGCGCTTGCAAAAGACTCAAAGTCTCTTCAGTGATACGGTTCTTGGAAAAATCGATATACAGCTCGTCGAGCTCCAACGAAAAGCGGTCTACCCGGTTTGCTTCGCCAAACAAACTGGACAAGTGCATCGCGCCCATACCGGAATCACAATGCAACTGCAATGCTTGCCATGCTGCTGATGTTTCAACGCCCATCCAATCCTCTCAATGCTTTATTGTTGTTTTCCTTGATCCACCACCTTTGTGGCCGGGTCTTATTTCAATTCGAGTGTTTTCAGGTATTTTTTGAAATCACCGCCCAGTTTTTTATCTCTCAAGGCATATTCGACGTTAGCCTGCAAATAACCGAGCTTATCGCCGCAGTCATACGTCTTACCGTTTTTGAATTCGAATCCGAACATCACCTCTTCACCCAACAATTCGTCCATGGCATCCGTCAACTGGATTTCACCACCGGCGCCAGGCTTGGTCGTTTTCAGGATTTCCATCACTCTCGGCGTGAAAATATAACGCCCCACAACGGACAAATTCGACGGCGCCTCAGCCGGCTTCGGCTTCTCGACCAATTCCACGATGCGTAAATCCGGCCCCTTCACCGCGGCAATGCCGTACTTTTCCACTTGGTCGTCGGGTACCGCTTCCAGGGCCACAACACTGGTATGCATTTTTCGATACTGCTCAGCCATCTGGGCCAAACAGCCTTTTTTCGGGTGATACATCAATACATCCGGCAACAACACCGCAAACGGCTCGTTATCGGCTATGATCGGCGAAGCGCATAAAATCGCATGCCCCAATCCCAAGGCTTCCGGCTGGCGCACACTGACAATGCGCACGCCTTTTGGGGTAATTTCCTTGAGAGGAATCATTCGGTCCTCCTTACCGCGCACTTCCAACTCGTTTTCCAGCTCGTAATGTTTATCGAAATGGTTTTCGATGGCGCCTTTACTGGAATGGGTCACCAGAATGATATCGGTGATACCGGCTTCGGCCGCTTCGTGCACAATGTATTGAATCAGGGGTTTGTCGACAACCGTCAACATCTCTTTAGGAATGGCTTTGGTAGCAGGAAGGAAACGGGTGCCGAGACCGGCAACGGGAATGACAGCTTTGGTCAATTTCTTATAGGCCATATGAACTCTTCAACTCTTTTATTTTTCAAATCTCTCTATGACATTCTAATCGAAAATACGCAATACCTAAAATGAAAGTGGGAATTAGTTTTTCAATCCAATTAAAAAGGTAATTTTTTCCTCCGAGGAAACAAGTTCACAAGGCAAGCCATATACTTGACAAAAGGCCGGAATATCCTTCAAGGCGCCTTTATCGGTCGCAATCAAGGTCACACATTCCGAATTTGGATTTTGCGACAAATATTTCTTCAGCTTCACCAACGGCATCGGACAAGGTAATCCGGAAACGTCCAGTACATCGGGTTCAGAATTCATTCATACTCCTTACCATGCAATCCTAATGGACTTATCTTACAATAGCATGACGTAATAACAATATATTCAAGTCAATTATGACCAAGCTTTTTAGGGCCGCATTCCTGCTACTGTTCATCGCTTCCACCAGTTGGGCTTCCAATAACCTGCCCGACCTCGGCGCCCCTGACCTTAAAGACTACGACGCGCAAACCGAAACCCAACTCGGCCAAGCCTTTTCGACCGCACTGCACACCTACTACGACTTGGACTACGACCCGGAAACGTTGAGTTATATCCGCCGTATCGGTGAAAAAATCACCAGCCAAACCGGTAAAAGCCGCTATTTCAACTTTTTCGTCATCGACAACCCGGAAATCAACGCCTTCGCCGGGCCTAACGGCATTATCGGCATTCATACCGGCTTGATTGCCAGTGCGCGCTCGGAAGACGAATTGGCCTCGGTCATCGCCCACGAGGTCGCCCACGTCACCCAGCGCCATCTGTCACGTACCTATGAGTACCAAAGCGAAATCAACATGACCAGCATCGCCTCCTTGATTGCCGCGATTCTGATCGGAACCCAAGATCCCAGTGCCGGCATCGCCACCTATATGGGGGGCATGGGGCTAAGCATCCAACAACAACTCAAGAACTCCCGCATCCACGAAAACGAAGCGGACTACTTCGGCATCGAATACCTCAACGAAGCGGGTTACAACCCCTATGCCATGGGCGACTTTTTCGCTCGCCTGTCCAAAGAAGCCCAGATTTATGAGGGTTCGATGCCCGAGATCCTCTCCACCCACCCGGTCACCGCCAACCGTTTAGCCAAGGCCGACGATCGCGCCAGACAATTCAACGACGCCAGCCGAAAAGAAGAAAACGCAACCCTGGCGCTGATTCAATTACGCCTGAACTTCACCACGCGCACGACACTGGATGACTTTCAAATCAAAAACCTAACAAACGACCAGGCCTGCTATTTGAAAAACCTCAAAGCGCTTTATGCTTATCAAAACCAAACCGTGTCATTTGACCGGCCATGCTTGGATTCAGCCATAGAGTCACACCCAAACGAACGTCTCTACCGCTTATTGAAAGCTCAGATCAAGGTCGCCCAAAACGATGCCACCGCACTCAAAGACTACGACTACCTGGAAGCCATCTACCCGTCGGACTTCAGCATCGTTTACCTGCACGCCAAAGCCCTTTCGACGTTAGGGAAACGTGAACAAGCCATCAAACTACTGGAGACGCAAACACCGAGTTTCCATTACCAATACATGCTGTATTCGGAACTGGCCAAACTCTATGCGGAAAAACAAGACCGCGGACGCACTTACTATTACGACGCCCTTGCCAGCTACAATATCGGAAACACCGCCAAAACCATCTATTTGCTTAAACAGGCCAAACAAAACTTAAGCGCCAAGGACGTTAAACTCAAAGAAAAGATCAAACGCCTGGAAACCGAACTAGGACCGATGGATAAAAAACGTCAGCCCTCTTAAGTGTCATAAAAAATAATTTAATCAGTATTAAATATTACTATAGAAGATACACCACAAAAAACTTGCGAAACTCGTTTATATGAGTAACCTATGCTTCTAAGAGCGGTAAGTGCTCAAAAATAACTACCCATAATAGGGAAGAATATATTAGAAAAGCGAGAGCTTTTTTTAGGAGGATAAGAATGTTGAAAACGAAAATGAAGCAATTGTTAACTGCTTTGACTATCTCGACAGCAATGGTCTCTGCACCTCTAGCGACTCAAGCCGCCGACAAAGGTGCGAGCAACGTTGAAGCAGGTAAAGAATTGGCTTTTAGTCGCTCGAAAGGAAACTGCTTAGCTTGCCACATGGTTCCAGGAGGGAATCTACCGGGTAATATCGGACCAGCGTTAATTGCTATGAAATTACGCTACCCTGATAAACAAAAGCTATACGACAAAATTTGGGGTAAACCTGAAACTCAGATTCCAGACAGCATGATGCCTCCGTTCGGACAAAACGGAATCTTGTCAGACGATGAAATCGCAAAAATTGTTGATTTCATGTACACACTATAATTTTTATTTTAAACCTTAACCGGGAGTTTTAAACCTTATGAAACGTAGATCTTTCCTTAAAGGTACCCTTGCAACTGGTGCAGCTGCTGTTGCAGTGAACGCTGGTCTTCTAACACCTTCAACTGTTTTGGCAGCATGGAATAAAAAAGCTTTCGAAGCAAAATCAACTGATGACGCTCTAAATGCAGTATATGGAAGTGCATCTGCAGCTAAATCTGGAGACATCGATCTAGGTGCGCCAGCTATCGCAGAAAACGGTGCGGTTACACCAATCAAAGTTGACGCAACTAAAATGTCTGGCGTTGAGTCTATCTCAATCCTAGCCGCTAAAAACCCTATGCCTTTGGTTTGCGAATACAGCTTCTCTGGTCCTGCTATGGGTTATGTTTCCACTCGTATCAAAATGGGTGAAACTCAAAACGTTATCGCTATCGTAAAAGCAGGCGGAAAACTATACAAAGCAGAACAAGAAGTTAAAGTAACAATCGGTGGTTGTGGCGGTTAATCCAACACAGTAACGAAGTTACTTAGAATTTTTTAAATACTGCAAACAAAATTTAAAGGAAATAACATGTCAATTAAAATCAGAATGCGTGGAAAGTCAAAAGGTGGCGTAGCTGAAGTTAAAGCTCTAATCAAGCACAAAATGGAATCCGGTGCTCGTATGAACAAAAAAACTGGCAAGCCATATCCAGCTGAGTTCATCAACAACGTTGAAGTTCTGGTAAACGGAACTAAAGCGATCGAATCTCAATGGTCTGGTGCGGTTTCCGCTAACCCTTACATGGGTGTTATGGTTAAAGCAAACAAAGGTGACGAAGTTACCCTTAACCTAACTGACAACACTGGTGCTAAAGGTACTGAAACAATCAAGCTAAAATAAGCAACTGATTGTCCCACACCCTCTTTCTCAGAAAGGGGGTGTTTAAAACCATATTACATATAATAATACTTTATAAATAAAGAGTTCTCGGACGGAGGAATGGGATGAAGAAAACATTGCTAGTCGCCTTAACATTAGGTGCAACAGCAACAGCTAATCTAGCTGTCGCAGGTAACGTGGATCCTGAGCAAAGTCACAAACAATTCGTTGACTATTTCAAAGCAAAGAATCCAAATATCGAATTCGAAAATTATAGACTCGGTGCCTATAATTACTCTGAAGACAAAATGGCGCAATGGGAATCGGTTGAAGAATTCCCTCCGTATCTAGACGCCGTCGATGCGGGTGAAGCGCTTTACAACAAAGACAAAGCCGTTTACGACAAGTGCTTCGGTTCGGACGTATCTAAAGTACGTGTGAAGTATCCACTTTTCAACGAAAAAACACAGCAAGTTGAAACATTGGAACAACAAATCAACAAATGTCGTACCGACGCTGGCCTGAAAGCCTTCAAGTGGAAAAAAGGCGATATCGCCAAACTATCCGCTTACTACGCTTACAACGCTCGTGGTCAAAAAATCGATGTTAAAATCGATTCTGAAGGGGCTCGTAAAGCCTTTGAAGCCGGCCAAGAGTTTTTCATCCAGCCGCGTGGTCAGCTGAACTTGTCTTGTGCAAAATGTCACGTATATAACGCCGGTCGTAAAGCGCGTGCGAACATCCTTTCGCCAGCGTTGGGTCACACGACTCACTTCCCGGTTTTCCGTGCGAAATGGCAAGAATTGGGTACGCTACACCGTCGTTACGGTGGTTGTAACAAAAACATGCGTGCTAAGCCATTCAAGGCACAGGGTGAAACCTACCGTAACCTAGAGTTCTTCCAAGCTTATATGTCAAACGGCCTGGAAATCGACGGACCTGGTTACCGCGAGTAAGCTTTTACCCGCTTTAATAAAAAACCCGCTACGGCGGGTTTTTTATTATCTGAAATTAATGCAAACAAACGCTGCTAGACATCACCCCAATACTCTAAAACATAGCTGAGATGACATCACAAAAAAAGCCGCATTATGCGGCTTCTATTTACACTCTTCTGGATATAAAAAACGCCCAGGCCTGGCGTTTTAGATGATTCATAAAGACCTTCTGCCTCTATCAGGCTTCCAGCATCTGCTCACCTTCATAGACCCAGTCAAAGCCCTGTCGAACCCATCGTTCAATTCGAATAATCAATTCAGGATCGTTGAGACCGACTTTCTGCGCAATCATAAACACATTCTCCTGCTCTTCTTCACCGAAGTGACCGTCTTTATATGACAGCTTCACCAGTTCTTGCAACAGGATGATTTTGGATTGTTTATCATGGAATGCCGTTAACGTATCATCAATATTCAACGACGACTTATCCAGATCATACTCGATACCGAAGGCATCGCTGAAATTTTTCAAATACTGTTGCTCCTCTTCCGACACATCATGGTCGGCATGAGCAAGCAACACGGTCAAATCAAACACAGCTTGACGCTGCTCTGATGTCAATCGGTCTGCAAACATGGTCTTAATCCTTTAAATCAATGTAATTAATTAAATCTTTCAATGCTCAGTGTTCGATCTGCTCGACATCTCGTACAGCGCCAAACGCCGCACTGGTTGTCATGGCCGCATAGGCCCTCAAAGCCGCACTGACTTTACGTTCCCTCGGCTTCGCTGGCTTCCAGGCCGCTTTACCTTTCGCCACCATCGCCTGACGTCTTTCGGCCAACTCTTCATCCGTTAGATTGACGTTGATCGTACGGTTTGGAATATCGATTTCGATGATATCACCGGCTTCAACCAAACCGATGTTGCCACCTTCCGCTGCTTCCGGTGAACAGTGCCCGATCGACAGACCGGATGTCCCGCCGGAAAAACGTCCATCGGTCAACAAGGCACACTCTTTGCCCAAACCTTTCGACTTCAGATAGCTGGTCGGGTACAGCATTTCCTGCATCCCCGGCCCGCCCTTCGGCCCTTCATAGCGAATCAAGACCACTTCGCCCGACTTCACTTCGCCGTCCAAAATACCGCTGACGGCCGCATCTTGGCTTTCGTAAATACGCGCCGGCCCGGAAAATTTAAAAATTTCCTCATCCACACCGGCGGTTTTGACGATACAGCCATCCAGGGCGATATTACCGTACAACACGGCCAAACCGCCTTCTTTGGTGTACGCATGCTCCACGCTGCGGATACAACCGTTTTCATCGTCGTCATCCAGTTCTTTCCAGCGTTTGTTCTGGCTAAAAGCTTCTGTAGTACGCACATTACCCGGCGCCGCTCTAAAGAAGGTGTGAACCGCTTCATCGTCGGTGCGGGTAATATCCCATAACTCCAATGCCGCGCCCATTGACGAAGCGTGCACCGTCGATACATCACGATTGATCAAACCGCCCCGGTCCAGTTCACCCAGAATCCGCATGATGCCACCGGCACGGTGAACGTCTTCCATATGAAAAACTTTCGAGTTCGGCGCCACTTTCGACAAACAAGGTACATTCCGTGAAATACGATCAATATCGGCCATGCTGAAATTCACTTCCGCTTCACGCGCAATCGCCAACAAATGCAGGACCGTATTGGTGGAACCGCCCATGGCCACATCCAATGCCATGGCATTCTCAAACGCCTCCAAGGTCGCAATCGAGCGTGGCAGAACCGATGCATCATCCTTTTCGTAATACTGCTTGGCCAGCTCAACAATGCGTCGTCCGGCCTCTTCAAACAAATGTTTACGATCTGCATGCGTCGCCAGGGTCGTGCCGTTCCCCGGCAACGCAATCCCCAAAGCTTCCGCCAGACAGTTCATGGAGTTAGCGGTAAACATCCCGGAACAGGACCCACAGGTTGGGCAAGCGGAAATTTCCACATCGTCCACATCCGAATCGGAGCAATGTTCATCGGCGGCCATGACCATGGCATCCACCAAATCCAGTTTGATTTCGGTACCGCCCAAGACGGTTTTCCCGGATTCCATTGGCCCGCCGGTTACGAAAATAGTCGGAATGTTCAAACGCATCGCCGCCATCATCATCCCCGGAGTGATTTTGTCACAGTTGGAAATGCACACCAAGGCATCGGCACAGTGCGCATTGCACATGTACTCGACCGAATCCGCAATCAAATCGCGCGACGGCAAGGAATACAACATGCCGTCATGCCCCATTGCAATGCCGTCATCGACCGCAATGGTATTGAATTCTTTGGCAATCCCGCCGGACTGCTCAATCACGCCAGCTACCAGCTGCCCCATGTCTTTCAGGTGAACGTGCCCCGGCACGAATTGGGTAAACGAATTCGCCACCGCGATAATCGGTTTTCCAAAATCTTCCGTTGTCATTCCGGTCGCACGCCACAAAGCGCGTGCGCCTGCCATGTTTCGTCCATGGGTACTCGTTTTTGAGCGATATTCCGGCATTATTTTCTCCTTACTCCCACAGGCGCGCAGACTGTGTCGTTTTTCGCGCGGGCCTGTTATACTTATATAATTATAATTTTTAACATTTTCTCATATCTATGCAGCAATCTGAATTAGATTTTACGAATAACTTGCGGCAAGCTTCGCCTTATATCGCCAAGCATCGCAATAAAACCATCGTGATCTACCTGCCGGGCGAACTCATTTCGCATTCGGCCGCCTTGCTGCAGCTGGCCAAGGATTGCGTGCTGCTCAACAACCTCGGCTTAAAAGTGGTCTTGACGCTGGGCGCCACGCACCAAATCGACCAGGCTTTCGAAGCCAAAGGGCTTCAGTGGGAAAGTCACCAAAACGTGCGCATCACGGCACGGGAACATCTTCAAACCTTCCAGGAAACCATCGGTTACGTTCGCTCCCAACTCGAAGCCGCTTTTAGCCAGGCCTGCGCCGAACACCATCTGCATTTACCGATCGTGTCCGGCAATTGGGTCATCGCCCAACCCAAAGGCGTGATTCAGGGCGTCGATTTCCAACACACCGGCATTCTGCGCAAAATCAACAATACCGCCGTGGAAAGTCTGCTGAACGCCGGGCAAATCCCGTTATTAACACCCTTGGCTTATTCCCTGACCGGCGAGGTGTTCAACCTCAACACTTTGGAACAGGCGTTTGCCATCGCCTCGGCTTTGCAAGCCGACAAACTGATGCTGTTCTCAGCCGATGAAACACTGGCTTCTTTACCGCAGGCCATGTCCTTGAAAGACATTTCCCATTATCTGGACGCGCAAGATACGGAAACACAGCGCATCCTGCAATTGGCGCAAAGCCAAGGACAGCAAATCAAACGTATCCACCTTATGGCGGAAAGCAATCCGAACGCCCTGTTGCTGGAACTCTTCAGCCGCGACGGTTCCGGCACTTTGATTTACACCGACCGTTATCATCAGTTGCGCCCGGCGCAAATCGAAGACGTAGCCGGCATCCTCACGTTGATTGCGCCACTGGAAGAACAAGGTATTCTCACCAAGCGATCACGCGAAAATCTCGAGCTGGAAATCGACAACTTCATGGTCGTCGAAATCGACCAACAGATTATCGGTTGCGCTGCACTCTACCCGATTGACGAACACAATGGCGAGCTGGCTTGTTTGGCCGTTGACTCGGCTTATCAAAAAATGCTGCTGGGCCAGGAACTGCTACAAGCCATCCAAACCAAGGCACTTCAATCTGGGCTGAATACACTTTTTTTGCTGACCACTCACACCCATCATTGGTTTATCGGCCATGGTTTCAACGAAACCTCACCGGACAGCCTGCCGGTCAATCGAAAATCCTTTTACAACCATCAAAGACAATCAAAGGTCTTACAAAAAACACTGCATGAATAACGTGATACACATCAAAGACCGTTTCCGTGGGTTTCTACCGGTCGTCGTCGACGTCGAAACCGCCGGGTTCGATCCACAGGAAAACGCCCTCATCGAAATCGCCGTCGTCACCTTGAAAATGAATAGCGACGGTCATCTGGAACGCGATCAAACCGTCCAAGCCAATGTGCTACCGTTTAAAGGCTCCAAACTGGATCCCAGTGCGTTAAAGTTCATCGGCGTCGAAGACCCGACCCACCCATTTCGGATGGCCGTCTCCGAAAAAGAGGCGTTGGAAAAATGCTTCCAACCGATTCGCCAGTGTTTAAAGGAAACCGCTTGCAGCCGCGCCATTCTGGTCGGACACAATGCCTTTTTCGATTTAAGCTTTGTCAAAGCCGCGGCCGACCGCTGCAAAATCAAATCGCCGTTTCACGAATTCAGCACCTTCGATACCGTTTCGCTGGCCGGCCTGGCCTATGGTCAGACCGTGCTGGCCAAAGCCGTCAAGATGGCAGAAATCGACTGGGACAACAGTAAAGCGCATTCAGCCGAATACGACACCATTAAGACCGCCGATTTGTTTTGCAAAATCGTCAATCAATGGCCGCTGAATTTGCCATCCGGCCTCTAAATAGCCAAAATTCCATCGATAAAAAAACCGCCAGGCCTGGCGGTTTTTTAGTTCGGCAACCGTGGTTACCGCTCAAAACACTTAAGCGTCTTGTGTTGCTTGCGCGTTGGCGTCAGCCATCATTTTCTTCAGCTCACCGGACTCGGCCAGCTCCAAAGTGATATCACAACCGCCTTGCAGTTCACCACCGATATACAGCTGTGGAAAGGTTGGCCAATCTTGATATTTCGGCAAGAACTCAAAAATCATCGGATCCGCCAGGACATTCACAAACGCAAATTTCTCACCGGTTTGCACCAGCGCTTCTGCTGTACGGCTTGAAAAGCCGCAAGACGGCATTTGCGGCGTACCTTTCATATACAGCACGACCGGGTTTTGACTGACTTGTTCGTGAATTCTCGCAAGGGTTTCGGTTTCTTGATTTTCCATTCTGTTCTCCTAAAGTCAGGCCTGGGCGTTTTAGCCAATACCTGAGTTGTTTGCTGGGTTATTATAACAAAGTCCACTCAAAAATCGAGGCCGGATTTCACCTTGTCCATTGGATAAGGCCGGTATTTGAACTCCGACTCGGGCAATCATCAATCCATCAATTATTAATATCACGATATGGATCAACGTGTCGTTGCAACCACAACTCCAATAACGCCGCATGCCACAACTTACTGCCTTTAATGGCGGTGAAGTTTTCTTCCGCTTCCGGCGCATCCAGCAAGCGCTGAATATAGTCCGGCTTAAAGATACCGCGCGCCTGAGCTTCCGGGGCGGTCAATACGCGTTTCATCATGTCGTAAAACGGACCACGCACATATTTCAGAGCCGGCATCGGAAAATAACCTTTCGGACGATCGATCACCGAATCCGGAACCAATCCACGGGCAATTTTTTTCAATAGGTGCTTAAAGTCTTTCAACTTTAATTCCGCCGGCGCCGACATCGCCAATTCCACCAATTTATGGTCCAAAAACGGCACACGTGCTTCTAGGCCCCACGCCATGGTCATATTATCCACGCGCTTCACCGGATCGTCGACAATCAGCGTAGTGGTATCCAAACGCAAAACTTGATCCAAATACGTCTCCGCGCCTTCTTCAGATAAACGGTCATTAATCAAGGCTCGGGTCACGTCCGTGACATGGTAATCGTCTTCAATCATTTCCAGCCATTCTGCATGACTGCGATCAAAATAAAATGGTGCAAATGCGTCGACCGGGTCGGCGCCTTCCGGCAATTCCGCCGCGGCCTGCGCCATCAGCGGATACCAAAAATAGCCGCCAAACACTTCGTCCGCGCCTTGACCGGACATCACCACTTTCACGTCTTGCGAAACCTGTTCCGACAACAGATAAAACGCCACGGCATCCTGTCCAAACATCGGTTCCGCCATGGCGTCCACCGCTTCGGTCAATCTCGGCAACACCGTCTCATTCGGAATCAAGTATTTTTGATGCCGGGTCTGGTAACGTTCGACCACCTGATCGGAGTACTCAAATTCACTGCCCTTTTCTTCCGGCACGTCTTCGAACCCGATGGAGAAAGTGCGGATATTTTCCACACCCGCTTCGGCCAACAAGGCGACAATCAAACTGGAATCCAACCCGCCGGACAACAGCACACCCACCGGCACGTCGGCTGCCGTCAAACGTTTATGCACCGCCTGTTTCAAAGATTCGTGCACCGCATCCACCCATTCCTGCTCGGTTTGCGGCGCCTCCGGCGTTTGCGGTCGTTGTGCCGTTAAGTGCCAATATGCCTTCTTAAAGATTTGGCCGTCCGGGTTCACAATCATCCAATGGCCCGGTTCCAGCTTACGAATGCCTTTCAAAATGGTGTGCGGTGCCGGAATCACGGCATGCAGTGTGAATTGGTGATGTAATCCAACCGGGTCGATTTCGGTATCGATGCCGCCCGACGCCAACAACGCCTGGGTATTGGACGCGAACTTCACCCCGCCTTTGACCGGCGCATAATACAGCGGTTTGATGCCGAAGCGATCGCGTGCCAACAACAACTGGTGCTGATGGTCGTCCCAAATCGCAAACGCAAACATGCCTTCAAAACGTGTGACGCAGTCCATGCCCCATTGGCGGTAGGCTTTCAAAATCACTTCGGTGTCGGAGTGCGACCGGAAATCATGGCCCAGCTCGATCAGTTCCAAGCGCAGCGCTTCGTAATTGTATATGCAGCCATTGAACACCAGGGTCAACTCGTCGTCGACCATCGGTTGATGCCCGGCATCGGATAAATCGATAATCGACAAACGGCGATGCCCCAAACCGACATGGTTTTGCACCCAAGTGCCGCCATCATCCGGACCACGACGTTCCATTTCGCACAACATCGGGCGCAATCCGGCTTCACTGGATAGTTGACCGTCCCAATAGATTTCTCCGCAAATTCCGCACATAGAGTTTTTACCTGCTACTTACCTGTTTATGCCTTTGTCTGAGTTTTCGCTTCCTCTTGATGCCATTGAAAATGGCGGTCGAATCAAGGGGGCTCTATTTTAACGAATCCCACCGCAAATTATTGACTCTTTCCGCCGGACACTTTAAAGTCGCCAAAAGCGATTTCGTTACGATTTTGCGATTCGTTCCCAACCCATATCGGTCAATTATGAAAGTATACGGACTCACCGGCGGCATCGGCAGTGGTAAAACCACCATCCGACAACTCATTGAAGCACTCGGCATTCCGACCTTGGATGCCGATGCCATCGGAAGAGAACTGGTGGCGCCCAATCAGCCAGGCCTGGTCAAAATCGTTCAAACGTTCGGTTCCGATGTTTTGACGGAACAGGGCGAACTGAATCGCGCCGCGTTACGGCAACGCATACTCGAAAATCCAGACGCCAAGCACAAGCTGGAAGCCATTCTGCATCCAATGATTCGCGAACGCACTCAAGCGGCCATCGAACAGCTTCGTCGGCAGAATCCTCCGGCCATTGTAGTGGAAATCCCACTGCTGGCCGAAACCGGAAAACCCGATTACATCGACGAAACCATCGTACTGGATTTGCCGGAAGCCATGCAGTTGCAACGTGCATTACAACGCGGCACCCTGCCCGAGGCGGACATTCGGCGCCTGATGGAAAACCAGGCTTCACGAGAGGCGCGCTTAGCCATCGCCGACCATGTGATCCGCACCGACCCACCGCTTGAACGCATCAAGCAAACCCTGCAAACCTTACTCGAAGATCGCAATTAAACTTACTCTATTCAGAGTATTTCAAATCTGTTAAGCTAATTTTCGAGTTAAGCTATTCGAAGTCATGCGAACCAAACAGAGTCGATTCGAAACACATTTTCGAGCTTTTACCGAGCGATCCAATCCTCTTAACGCGGGTTTAAACGAGGCCTTTTATGCCTTACCAAGTCACATCCATTCGAGACAACTACCGCTACACCGCCATCGTTCCCAGACGCGAACTGGCCTACACCATCATCAAGTTTCTGGCGGACCTGGGACTCACTCTCAACGAATTCAAACAAGTGGTGCACGACAGCGAACTGAGCCCGGCACACATTCTGGACGAAGCCGCTTATCTGGAACTGGTGGAAATCCACCCGGAAATGGACTTGATTTACGAAAGCCTTTGTTTGAAAAACAACGAACGCATGTACTTTCACACCAACTGGACCGTCTCAAGCCTCAACTGGCAAAAAATGACTCTAGCGCTCGCCGCTTACCGCATTGAAGTCACCACCATCAAAAGCCGGGACATCAGCCACAGCCTCAAGACCAAAACCCCGCTTTCCGATGCCGAACGGGCGCAACTGGACACTTAGAGACATTAGAGAATTAAATCGGTTCCGGCCACAAACCGGAAATCGCGGCAATCCCTTGACCACCATTCTGACGCGCTTCACCAACATCCGCTGGTTTCATGCCGCCCAACGCAAAAACCGGCACCGGCACATTGGCCACTTGCTCGGCAAACGTCGGCCAGCCCAAACCCTCAAGTTCCGGATGGGATTGGGTTTTTTTCACCGGTGACAGCAGAATAAAATCGGCGTTCAATTCCAACGCTTTCGCGATTTCAACATCGCTGTGAGTGGACACGCCCAACAATTTGTCATCCGGAATCGGACGTTCCGTCAATCCCATAATCGCCGTTGAAGCCAATTGCAAGCCGTCTGCGTCCGGCACCGCCTGCAAATCCTCCGGTTTGCCATTCAACACAATCCGCGCGCCCGCATAACGATGCGTTAACGCCACGGCCTGTTTCGCCAGCGCCTGAAACGCCGATTCATCCAAGGTTTTGGCCCGCAATTGCACCAAACGAATGCCTTCGTCCAGCGCCGCTTCCAATCGATTGAGCGCATCCTCGGCATCGTGAAAACCACCGGAAATCATATAATGCTCGGGCAACTGCAAGGCCTGCACCAAACCTCGATTGGCGTCGGGGAATTCAAAATGGCTTAACTCGGAAATAGATGCCCATTGCACCGTTTGGCCTTCGGCACCATGCGGCTCACCGTCAAACTGCTCGGTTTCATAGACATTCAACAACACCGAGACCTTTTCATAATCCCACGGAATTTGAATCAATGGTTGCCAATCTCTCGTCGTCACCCCGACCTCTTCCTCAAATTCGCGCGTTAACGCGGCTTCAGGCGTTTCGCCCGCTTCCAACTTTCCGCCCGGAAATTCCCACAAACCGGCCAAATGCTGGTGAGACTGACGGCGCGCCAACAACACCTGTTTCCCCCGCCGTAAAACGCCAATGGCAATCTGAAGTCTTTCACTCATTCGTGTCTTTTCCTTTATGAAACCTTGGTTCGAATGCTTCTATTTTGGCAAAAAACGGCCAGGCCTGAAAGTATTCATTTTTCATGAAGCCATAATCGATAAACGTTAAAATAGCCAGCATTAATCTAATTCAAAGAAACGAAACGGAAAACACGCCATGAGTCGATTCTGGAGCCAACGCGTTCATCAACTGACCCCTTACGTTCCCGGTGAGCAACCGAAAGTGGACAATCTCATCAAGCTCAATACCAATGAGAGTCCCTATCCGCCGTCGCCGAAAGTATTGGAAGCCATTTCAGCACAGGTCAACGACAAACTCCGCCTGTACCCGGACCCGAATTCGGATGCGCTGAAACAGTCGCTGGCGCATTATTACCAGTTGGAAACCAATCAGGTTTTCGTCGGCAACGGCTCGGACGAAGTCCTGGCGCATATTTTCATGGGCTTGCTGAAACAGGATAAACCGATTCTGTTTCCCGACATCACCTACAGCTTTTACCCGGTCTATTGCGGACTGTATGATGTCGAGTACCAGACCGTACCGCTCAATGAAGAATTTGCCATTCAACCGGCCGACTATCAAATCGACAACGGCGGGATTATTTTTCCAAACCCGAATGCACCGACCGGCCGACTCTTGCCATTGCAAGCCATTGAACAAATTTTGCAGGGCAACCCGAATTCCGTGGTGGTGGTGGATGAAGCTTACATCGATTTTGGAGGTGAATCCGCTGCACAATTGATTCATCGCTATCCAAACCTATTGGTGGTGCAAACCTTCTCAAAATCCCGCGCTTTGGCCGGGTTGCGTGTGGGCTTCGCACTGGGCCATCCGGACTTAATCGAAGCGCTGGAACGTGTCAAAAACAGCTTTAATTCCTACCCGCTGGATCGGTTGGCAGTGGCCGGTGCCGTTGCCGCAATGGAAGACGAAAGCTACTTTGAAGCGAGTTGCGATAAAATCATCGCCACCCGAAATCGTCTGACCGAATTCCTGCAACAACAAGGCTTTCAGGTCATCCCCTCGGCGGCCAACTTCGTGTTTGCGTCGCATCCGGATAAGGCCGCGGCCGACATTGCCCAAGCCTTACGCGAACGGGCCATTATCGTGCGTTACTTCAATAAACCGCGCATTGACGAATACCTGCGCATCACCATCGGCACCGATGCGGAAACCGATGCCTTATGCCAAGCCTTAATGGAAATTCTGGCCTAAAAACGTATCGACTTGTTCGTTCATATGCCCCAAAACAAAAAAAACGCCGTGACCGGCGTTTTTTTATGCTTCGTTAGAACAGATTTCCACTCTAATTAAGTTGGGTTTAGGTTCAATTTACGTTCGATTACGTTCGATACTCCGCATTGATTTTCACATAGTCGTATGAAAAGTCAGTGGTCCAAACAATTTCCGACGCCTCACCCCGGTTCAAGACAATGCGAATTAGAATATCGGTTTCATCCATCACCGCTTGACCGGCTTCTTCAGTGTAAGAATCAGCACGCCCACCGTTTTCCACCAACAAAACCTCTCCCAGATAAATCTGCAAAGCGTCAATATCCAAATCGACCAGGCCTGCCCGACCGACCGCGGCGAGAATCCGCCCCCAGTTCGGGTCGGACGCGAACAACGCGGTCTTCACCAATGGCGATAAGGCCACGGCATGCGCCACCTTTAAACACTCGTCCGAGTTTTGGCCGCCTTCCACCTGCACTGTGACGAACTTGGTGGCGCCTTCGCCGTCACGGATAATCATTTGCGCCAATTCAGTCATGACCCCTTTGACCAGGCCTGCAAAGGCTTGATAGGCGGACGACTCGGTCTCGGTGATTTCCGGCATCGCCGCTTGCTGCGTCGCCGTCAACGTACAAGCATCGTTAGTGGAGGTATCGCCATCCACCGTGATACGGTTAAAGGAGGCATTCACGGCGTCGCTGAGTGCTTGTTGCAGGCAGGCCTGGGAGATTTTGGCATCCGTCGCCGCAAACCCAAGCATGGTTGCCATGTTCGGGTGAATCATGCCGGACCCCTTGGAAATTCCGGTCACCGTCACCTGTACCCCATCGATGTCGATTTGACGACTGACGATTTTGTCGCAGGTATCGGTGGTCATAATGCCTTTCGCCGCCATTTCCCAACCATCAATCGATTGATTGGCAATCGCATCCGGAATGGCGATTTCAATTTTATCCATCGGTAGGTTCTGGCCGATGACGCCGGTGGAGAATGGCAGCACCGCTTCCGTTGGCAACCCTAACTCTCTGGCCACCCATTCACAGGTTTGCGTGGCGTCCTTCAGACCTTGCTGACCGGTTCCGGCATTCGCGTTGCCACTATTAATCACAAGCGCTTGGCAGGCAGTCGCCTGCAAATGCGCTTTCGCGACCGTCACCGGCGCGGCACAGAAAGCGTTTTGCGTAAAGGTCGCTGCCGTGCGGCTCCCTTCAACAAACGACACCACGACAAAATCGGTTTTGTCGGCTTTTTTAATTTTCGCTTGAGTGGCGCCCAAGTACACTCCCGCCACCGGATGAATCAAACGTTGTTGCGACATGTTTTCTTTCTCCAAACTAAAAAATCCACGTGAATGGAAATGTCCGATCGCTTCTCGACACTCCGCTCAACGTGGATTTTTTCAATCTCCGTTAGGGAACCTCTGATTGAATCGGTTTGAGCTTCTGCGGGACTTAAAGCCTACCTATTCTAGGCGTGGCTCGCCGACCTTAGTCATTCTAAGGTCAAGAGTCATAACAACGAAGAGATGGGCTTTAAGCCCCGCCCGAAGGGGCTTAGCCAAAATTACCAGTTCTGCGTTGTGAAGTCTTGTAAGGTCTAGACATTACTTCAACTTCACGCCTAGATCTGGAAAGTTTGGCGTTGCCAGAAATCAAACCGATTCAATAAGAGGTTCCTTCGGTAAATATTAACTCAATTTACCGCAACATTGTTTATATTTCTTACCGGAACCACACGGACACGGATCGTTACGCCCCACTTTCGGCGCCTCACGTCGGTAAGTGCCTTCTTTTTCCGTTGGTTCCGCTTCAGCCTCTCCCGACGGCATGCCCATCGCATCGGCAATGCCTTGCGCAGCCGGATGCGTCGCTTCCAACGCCTGCGGACGTTCGTCGATTTGCTGCTGTTCATAGGCATCGACATCGTCCACACCTTGAATTTGAACCATCGACAAGGTTTGCACCGTTTCGAACATGACTTCATCCAGAAAGGCCTCAAACATATCCGCCGCCGTGGAACGGTATTCCTGGAACGGATCTTTCTGAGCAAAGCCTTTCAAGTGAATCCAGCGACGCAAATAATCCATTTCGTTCAAATGCTCACGCCACTGTTTGTCGATGGTACGCAGCAACACTTCTTTTTCGAAATGGTGACGCGTTTTTTCGTCCACCACAGCCATTTTGGTCTGATAAAGGGCTTTGACTTCGTCCACCAGACGTTCGCGTAGTTTTTCTTCGAACAGCCCTTTGTCTTCCTCCAACCACTGTTGAATCGGTAACGTGTGGCCCAAGTCATCCTGCAACTGTTTTTCCAACCCGGCCACATCCCATTGTTCTTCGATGCTGCCCGGCGGAATGTAGTTCGCCATAATCGACTCAATCACATTGGCACGCAAGGAATCGACGATTTCGGAGACGTCTTCCTCTTCCATCAATTCATTGCGTTGTGAATACACCACCTTACGCTGTTCATTGGCGATGTTATCAAACTTCAACAGGTTAGCACGCTCGTCCTGATGCATGCGCTCGACTTGTTTCTGAGCACGCTCAATCGATTTACTGACCATATTGTGTTCGATGGCTTCGTCCGATTTCATGCCCAGACGGCGCATCATGTTTTTGACTTTTTCCGACGCAAAACGACGCATCAAATCATCGTCCAACGACAGATAAAAACGCGTCACACCCGGGTCACCTTGACGACCGGAACGCCCGCGTAGCTGATTGTCGATACGACGCGATTCATGTCGCTCGGAGCCCAGCACCATCAAGCCGCCTTTTTCCAAGACTTCATCATGACGCTTCTGCCAAGCCGCTTTGACTTCCGCAATTTGCTCGTCGGTCGGGTTGTCCAAGGCTTCCAGCTCGGACTCCAGATTACCGCCCAACACAATGTCCGTCCCGCGCCCCGCCATATTGGTGGCGATGGTGATGGCCCCCGGGCGCCCGGCATCGGCAATGATATTGGCTTCGCGCTCATGCTGCTTGGCGTTCAAGACACTGTGTTTAATGCCTTCTTTTTCAAACAAGGAAGACAAGACTTCGGACATCTCGATGGAAGCCGTCCCGATCAGAATCGGCTGCCCGGATTCTTTCATGGCTTTGATGTCGCGCACGATGGCATTCAACTTGCCTTCAATATCCAAAAACACCAGGTCTGGTAAATCTTGACGTAACGGCGTTTTATTCGGCGGAATCACCACCACCTCCAACTGATAAGTAGACAGAAACTCGCCGGCTTCGGTGTCGGCCGTCCCGGTCATGCCGGACAACTTATCGTACTGACGGAAATAGTTTTGGAAGGTAATGGAAGCATAAGTCTGGCTTTCCGCTTGAATCGCGACGCCTTCTTTCGCTTCCACCGCCTGATGCAGGCCGTCGCCCCAACGGCGCCCGGCCATTTTACGGCCAGTGAATTCATCGATAATCACGACTTCATTGTCTTGAACGATGTAATCGGTGTTTTTTTCAAACAACAAATGCGCCCGCAAAGACGCATTGACGTATTTCATCAAACTGATGTGTTCGGCGTCGTAAAGCGAGTCGCCTTCATTCAGCAGGCCGATTTCCACCAGCATGGCTTCGACCTTCGAGTGACCTTCATCAGTCAAATGGATTTGTTTGGTCTTTTCGTCAATGGTGTAATCGCCGCTGGCGGTTTTGGTTTCCAGGTCTTCTTCACCACGCTCTAGGCCTTGTACCAGTGGATTCATTTTCTGATACAGCTCGGATTTGTCTTCGGCCGGTCCGGAAATAATCAATGGAGTTCGTGCTTCGTCGATCAAAATGGAATCCACCTCATCGACAATCGCAAACGGCTGGCCGCGCATCACGCGCTCTTCCACGAAGATTGCCATGTTGTCGCGCAGGTAATCGAACCCAAATTCGTTATTGGTACCGTAAGTGATGTCGGCATTGTAAGCGGCTTGCTTTTCACTGGCCGGCTGGCCGGAAAGAATCACCCCGGTCGTCAGACCAAGGAAACCATAAAGCTGGCTCATCCATTCCGCATCACGTGACGCCAGGTAATCATTGACGGTAATGACGTGTACGCCATTGCCAGCCAAGGCATTCAGATACGCCGGCAAGGTCGCGACCAGGGTTTTCCCTTCCCCTGTGCGCATTTCGGCAATCTTACCGTCATGCAGCGCCATCCCCCCAATCAACTGAACGTCGTAATGGCGCATGCCCATGACCCGCTTCCCAGCTTCACGCACTACGGCAAAGGCTTCCGGCAACAACTGATCCAACGACATCCCGTCGGCAATCTGCTGTTTGAACGCATCGGTTTTCGCTTTCAGGTCTTCGTCACTGAGCTGGGCAAAGGTGTCTTCGAGTGCGTTGATTTGCTGTACTTTTTTGCGATACTGCTTGAGAAGTCGTTCATTACGACTGCCGAAAAGTTTTTTGAAAATGTTAAGAGCCATTAGCGCTTGAATCCAGTAAAGAGTTTAAAAACCAGATCGGCGTCATTCGGCACGCCTCACCGGAGTGATGTCTAACGATTACAGTGTTGTCACAGTTTACGCCTTAAGACGGACTTGTAAAGCCTGACAAGCCACTTTTAAATGGGGACAATTCTAACACATTTCAAGGGCGGAAAAATGAAGGGAACTTTTACGTGTTTTTGACGCATTCCAAAGGGATGGAATGCGCTGTCATTTTTGAGAATTACAACAGGATTTTGCTGCTGCCATATTGAACCGGCGGCTCTTCGTTTTCGAAGGTCACCACTTCATAAGCTTCCGGATCGGCAATCAACGCGCGCAACAATTGATTGTTCAACGCGTGACCCGACTTATGCGCCGTGAACTCACCGATAATAGCGTGACCAGCCATAAACAAATCGCCGACGGCATCCAAAATTTTATGGCGGACGAATTCGTCCTTGTCCCGCAACCCTTCCTGGTTGACGACACCGTTCTCATCCAGGCCGATGGCGTTGTGCAACCCCGCACCCAGACCTAGGTTCTGTGCGCGCAGCTTTTCCATGTCTTTCATGAACCCAAAGGTACGAGCACGGCTGACTTCTTTGAAATAGGCGGTCGAGGAAAAACTCAAGGTCATTTTTTCCGCCGTCTGGTCAAACGCCGGATGGTCGAACTCAATCGAGAAGTTCAAGCGATAACCGTCATAAGGTTCAAACTGAGCGACGCCGCCCTTGTCATTCGTAACCTTGACCGGCTTTTTGATACGAATGAACTTTTTCGACGCATCCTGTAGCTCAACGCCGGCCGACTGCAACAAGAAGATGAAATGCGACGCACTGCCGTCCATAATCGGGACTTCATCGGCGGTAATGTCGATGTAGAGATTGTCGATACCGACACCGGCCAACGCCGACATCAAATGCTCAATGGTAGCGATTTTGATGCGCTTGTCTTGTTGTTCCTGAACGATGGTGGTGCACAAGGTGGTTTCTTTAACCAGTTCCGGCGAAACCGGAAACTCGACGATGGGATCCAAATCGACCCGACGGAAAACGATTCCGGTATTCACCGGCGCCGGACGAAGTGTCATCACCGACTTATGACCGGTGTGCAGCCCCACGCCTTTGGCTTTGATGGAATTGGCAAGCGTTCTTTGTTTCACGTGACTTTCTTCAATTTTGCTTAATCAAACGACAAGCGTGAAATTTTAACACAAATGTCACATTGCCCATTCTAAAAATTATTGCTGAACCAGTTTTTCATTCGGTTCAGAACCGACTCTCTGTCCGAGCTGGCTTTTTGCGGTTTTTCAGCGGAAACCGGCGTCGGTTGGTGTTCTTTCGCATACATCAACAAACCGACCGTAGTGGCGAAAGACGGACTGCGCACCTCTTCCTTCAAACCGGAAACTTCCAATGGCATGCCAAGACGAACCGGCATGTGGAACACTTCCTCGGCCAACTCAACCGCGCCTTCTACCAGTGAACTGCCCCCGGTTAACACAATACCCGCGGCGATTTTATTTTCAAAATCAGTACGGCGTAGCTCGGCTTGAATCAACTGAAACAGTTCTTCATAACGCGGTTCGATTACTTCGACCAAGGTATGGCGGGACAAGCATCGAGCCGGACGATCGCCCACACTCGGGACTTCAATTTCTTCATCCTGCGAAATCAACTGTGGCAGTGCGCAAGCGTATTTCTTCTTGATGTCTTCCGCGGCTTGTTTCGGTGTGCGCAACGCCATGGCAATGTCATTGGTGACCTGGTCGCCCGCCACCGGAATCACGGCGGAATGGCGGATGGCGCCATTCTGGAAAATGGCGATGTCGGTGGTGCCGCCACCGATATCAACCAGACATACGCCCAATTCTTTTTCATCTTCCGACAACACCGCTTCCGAAGACGCCAGTTGTTCCAGAATCAGGTTATCCACTTTCAAGGAACAGCGTTCAACGCACTTGGTAATGTTTTGGGCCGCACTGACCGAACCGGTGACCATGTGCACTTTGGCTTCCAAACGCACACCGGACATCCCGATGGGTTCACGAATGCCGCCTTGGTTGTCGATCATGAATTCCTGCGGCAAAATGTGCAACACTTCCTGGTCACCGGGAATGGCAATGGTTTGCGCCGCATCAATCACGCGTTGGACGTCTTCTTCCTGAACTTCCTGATTGCTGATGGCGACCATCCCGTTGGAATTGAAGCTGCCGATATGACTGCCGGCAATGCCCACCGAAACCGATTCCGCTTTGATACCGGACATTCTTTCGGCTTCGTCAATGGCTCGCTGAATCGACTCGACCGTCGAATCAATGTTCACCACCACCCCTTTTTTCAAACCTTTTGAAGGGTGGGTGCCCATTCCAACGACTTCAATCCCACCATCCGGTTTCACTTTACCGATAATCGCGGCGATTTTCGACGTCCCGATATCAAGTCCGATCACAATATTGGAATGAGGAGTCTGCTGCTTTCTTGCCATTCGTTTTTTTCACCTTTCTATGCATAATGCCGAGACCGCATTTTTGCGAATTTTTCGTTATTCGGAGGCCGGGCGACTTTGCGGCGTTTTTTGCTTGATTACAAAGCCATTACTATAGCGTAAATCGAATACGTGTGCGAATTTTCTTAAGTCCGGATTGGTCTTCGGGTAGGCCCGAATAAAGCGGTCCAACTTGCCTTGCCAATCCTCATTATCCAACAGTACTGTGGCGCCCGACAGAAAGTGAATTCGCCACACCCCGTCAGCCTGAGCTGTCATGGCATCAATCGTCCAACCCAGTGTTGAAAAAGCGTTCTGAAACGCCGTTAACTTTTGCAATAAAGCGCGAGATTGTATCGCCTCGCCATCCAGCACCACCATGCGTTGAAACGGTTCAATGTTATAAGGGTAAAAAATATCCCCTTCCTGATTCAATAAGCCATCATCACCCCAACGCACCACCGGTTTCTGTTCGGTGATTTCCAAAATCAGCTTATTCGGCCAACGACGTTTGACCTTAACTTTATACACCCAATCCAAGTGCAGAATATCGGCATGCAATCGTTCCAAGTCGATGCGCCAGAACGATTGCCCTACATACGGCGACACCATTTGTTCGATATCGGCCGGCTTCAAACGTTCCAAATCGCCGTTGAGCTGCACCTCGGTAATCACTCGTGCCGGTGAAAAAGCCACCCATACGGCAATTAAGGCCACTAAAACCAGGCCCAGCGCTAAGGATAATGTCTTTTTCACTTCAAACTCCGGCCCTATCTTGATGAGATTACGCCAAGGTCATCGACAGGATTCGACGCACCAGCTCCGGAAAATCGATGCCCGCCGCCTTTGCCGCCATCGGCACCAGACTGTGGTCGGTCATCCCCGGCACGCTGTTCAACTCAATCAACCAGGCCTGGTCGTTTTCGTCCAACATCAAGTCCACTCGCCCCCAATGACGCGCACCGATGGCATGAAACGCTTCCACCACCAAGGCTTGAATGCTGGCTTCCTGTTCCGACGGCAACCCGCAGGGACAGATATACTGCGTGGTGCTGGATTGGTATTTGGCATCAAAATCGTAAAAATCGTGATCGGTTTTCAAATGAATCATCGGCAAGGCCGAATCGCCCAGAACCGCACAGGTATATTCCCGCCCGGTCACCCATTGCTCGATCAAAATTTCCGTATCGTAATCCTGCGCAAATGCAATGGCGTCTTCCAGAGAATCCAAATCGTCGACTTTTCGCATGCCGATACTGGAACCTTCGTGACTCGGTTTCACAATGACCGGAAAGCGCAAATCGAACCCGCCTTTATCAAACGGCCGGGACGGCGATACCACCTGAAAACCGGGCGTCGGCAAGCCTACACCCTGCCATAACCATTTGGTGCGCAACTTATCCATCGCCAAGGCTGACGCCGTCATTTGACTGCCGGTGTACGGAAAATCCAACGCATCCAGCAGGGCTTGAACACCACCGTCCTCACCCCAACGACCGTGCAACGCGATAAAAGCCCGGTCATACTGCTCGGTCACCGCCAGCACGTCCTGAACACTTTTCACATCACACGCCGTCGCATTCACACCGGTTTGCTGCAAGGCCTTGGCAACCTCGGTCCCGCTCTTCAACGAAATGTCACGTTCAGCGGCGGTGCCGCCCATCAAGACCGCAACCCGCCCCAGCGCATCATTCAAATCGGTTCTGTTCCAAGGTTCTTGCATGCTTTCCATCTCTTCGTTCGCGCATTACGCGGATTGTTCTTTCCATTGACGTGCGACTTGGCCGATATCGCCCGCACCCATCACCAACACCACATCATCGCCCAACAACACCGGCGTCATCAATTCATTGAGTTCCTCTAAGGATTCGACGTGCAGATTGTCCTTATGCCCTCGCAACCGCATCGCCTGCAACAAGGCTTTGGAATCGAAGGCCGCTAAAGGCGCTTCGCCGGCCGCATAGACATCCGTCAACACCACTAAATCGGCCTCCACCAGGGCTTGGACAAAGTCATCGAACAAATCGCGCGTACGACTGTAACGATGCGGCTGAAACACCAGCACCAAACGACGATTTGGAAACGCCTGACGCGCGGTAGATATGGTGGCCGACAATTCCGTCGGATGGTGACCGTAATCGTCCACCAACGTCACGTTTTTGCCGCCAATCAAGCGATGCGGATAGACTTCGAAACGACGTCCGACGCCACCGAATTCACCTAACGCTTGTTGAATGGCCTCCACCGACACGTCCAGCTCCAAACCGACAGTGATGGCGGCCAAAGCATTCAAGACATTATGGCGCCCCGGCTGATTCAAACGGACTTCAAACACCGGTTTATTCTCGGCATGCACGTCAAACAGCATCGCCAAACCGTCGTGACGGACATTCGCGGCATACACATCGGCCTGGTCCGAAAAACCGTAGGTACGGGTTTTACGTGACAACTTCGGCAACATCTCACGGACATTCGAGTCTTCGTAACATAAAATCGCCAAGCCATAAAACGGCAGGCGATGAATGAACTCGATAAAGGTGGTTTCCAGGTTCTGGTAATCGCCCTGGTAAGTGTCCATGTGGTCCTCGTCGATATTGGTGACCACCGACATCATCGGCGACAAATGCAAAAAAGAAGCGTCGGACTCATCCGCTTCGGCGACCAAATACTGACTTCCACCCAAGCGGGCATTGGAATCGACTTGGTTTAGCTTGCCACCAATCACAAACGTCGGATCCAGACCGCCTTGCGTCAGAATGGCCGCCGCTAAAGAGGTGGTCGTGGTTTTGCCGTGGGTACCGGCAATGGCGATGCCGAACCGCATGCGCATCAACTCCGCCAACATGGCGGCTCTGGGAATGACCGGAATTCGGCTTTCCTTGGCGAAGCTGACTTCCGGATTATCTCTGGCGATGGCGGTGGAGACCACCACCACATCACTGTCCTGAACATGCTCGGCCGCATGACCGATTTGAATGAGGGCCCCGAGGGATTTCAGGCGATTCACCGTCGGATTTTCTTTCAAATCCGAACCGGAAACGGTGAATCCCAGGTTCAGACAGACTTCCGCAATACCGGCCATACCAACGCCGCCGATACCGACGAAATGAATTTGTTTGACTTGATCTTTCATTAAAAAAACAACCCTTCTGAATCTGGCATATCATACCGCCTTCCGGGGTGTTTTTTCACGAAATTCGGTAAAAAGTCGGTCGAAATCAACCTGCGTATTCCGCCCGACGTCAATGCAGTAATTCCGGTTCGATTTCGGCCAGGCCTGGTGATTTTACCGGTTCGGGCACCACCCAATAATGCTGGGTTAAAATCGCGGCGAGCTCGGAAGGTTTGCTGAGTGGCTGAGTAATTTCAAAGTGAGATAGGGTGGCGCCGTTCAGGTGTCCGGCTTGAAGGGCTTCATCGACCAAAGCAAGAATCTCTTCCGCGCCATCGCCCAATAAGGCTTCGGTACTCGGGTTCCAAAACAAGGTTTTTTCACACCGATTGGAATCGGGCAATGGCACTAAATCCAGTCGAATCCAGTGAAAAGGCTCCGAGGATGTGTTCAACTCGTCTGACGGGCTCATAAAACGTCTCATTCAAGCCGTCGTACATGCGTTTGAGCGAAGCGTTCAAAATCGCTGGGCAAACTGACGACTGTTCAATAATGAAGGTTCAAACCCTATACTAGCATAGTTCGGGCTTCTTCAACAGCCGCGACCAAACGGTCGATATCCTCATGAGTGTTGTAGACGCCGAAAGACGCTCGCAGCGTAGCCGGCACATCAAAATGCTGCATCACCGGCATGGCACAATGGTGGCTGGCCCGCAAAGCGATGCCATCCTGATCCATCAATGTTGCCATATCGTGCGGGTGCGTTCCCTCGACGATAAAGGAAATGACACCGCCCTTATTCGGCGCCGTTCCGATGATTCGCAATCCATCAATGGTTTGCAACTGACGGGTGGCATAGGTCAGCAGCTCGTGCTCATAGGCGGCAATCGTATCCAACCCGATGGATTCGACGAAATCAATGGCGGCCCCCAAACCGATGGCACCGGAAATGTTCGGCGTACCGGCTTCAAACTTGTACGGCAACACGTTGTATTCGGTCTTGTCAAAGGTCACGGAATAAATCATATCACCACCGGCTTGATACGGCGGCATGGCGTCCAAAAGCGCTTCTTTGCCATAGAGCACACCGATGCCAGTCGGACCATACAGCTTGTGACCGGAAAAAGCATAAAAATCGCAATCCAATGCTCGGACATCCACGCTCATATGCGGCACGGCCTGCGCGCCATCCAACAAGACCTTGGCCCCCACCTTTTTGGCGGCTTGCACCATGTCCGCCACCGGGTTAATCGTACCGAGCGCATTGGACATATGCACCACCGACACCAATTGGGTCTTTGACGTCAGACAGGCTTCGAAATCGGCCAGGCGGATTTCACCGTCATCCGTCATCGGCACCACCACCAATTTGATACCAAGCTCCTCACGCAGCAACTGCCAAGGCACGATATTGGAGTGATGTTCCATTTCGGTAATCACCACTTCGTCTCCGGCTTTCAGGTGACGGCGTCCCCAGGTTTGCGCGACCAGGTTAATCGCTTCGGTTGTCCCGCGTACAAAAATAATTTCCTTGTCCGACGCGGCATTCAAAAACCGTCGGACTTTACTGCGAGCGCCTTCATAAGCGTCGGTCGCCCGTTCGCTCAAACCGTAAACGCCGCGATGCACATTGGCGTTTTCTTCACGGTAATAACGGGCAATGGTATCAATGACCGATACCGGTGTCTGCGCCGTGGCGCCACTGTCCAGATAGACCAGCGGCTGGCCGTTTTCGAGTTGTTTCAGGATGGGAAAGGCGTCTTTAACGTCCGAAAGGTTCATATTCTGTTCTTATTATCGTGGTTGTAAAAAGTCATCTGTCTTACCAGAAACCATCAAGCCATAGCTTGGTCAAGTTTGCGCATGACCTGAGACGCCAGCCACTGATGTCGCGCCAAATTGGACACGCCTTCCAGCGGTTCCAACAAAAAGGCCTGGGTGATCAGCCGCATCGCATCCGGTTTGCGAATGCCCCGCGCCTGCGCATAAAACAATTGGTTTTCGTCAATTTGACCGGAAGCACAACCATGCGAACATTTCACATCATCGGCATAAATTTCCAATTGCGGCTTGGTGTCCATTTTGGCGTCATTGGACAACAACAGGTTTTTATTATCCATTTGGCCATCGGTTTTCTGAGCGTCTTTCGCCACGTAAATCATGCCGTTGAAAACGCCGCGGGCTTGACCGTCCAACACAAACTTGTGTAACTGACGGCTATTACAGTGCGCCACCTGATGCAAGGTTTCCGTGCGGGAATCCACCACTTGCTTATCAGCACCAAACCCGATAGAGTTCTGCTCACATTCGGCATAGGAGCCTGTCAAAGCCACTTGGTTCTGGTGACGCGAAATCTCCGCGCCCAAACCAAGATACACCGTCGACAAGTCCGACGCTTCTGCTTGACGGAAATACTGATGGTTAAAGTAAAAACTGTTTCGGCTTAAGTCTTGTAAGACGACCTGTTTCAAACGGGCGTGCTTGGCCAAGTGCAGGTGCGCCAGCTCATTCACAAACACAGATTCAACGCCGTCCAAACAGACATACTGCTGGATCAATGCCATTTCGGCATTTTCACCCACTTCCACCTGCATGCGCAGATTGGTCAAACGTTCCGACTGAGTCTGTACTTGGACCACATACACCGGAACGTCCAAGGCCGCCTGATCTTCCAGTCGCAATGTCAGCCCCTGATCCAACACCAATTCATTCATCAGTTCAAAGGCATCCGCTTCCGCCATAGGAGCAATGGTTTGAATCGCATCGGCGTCGGCCATTTCAATCGACAAAGCATCGGGAATCAAATCGAAACCGGCGGACAGCGCTTCCGAGAAAGTCCCGTCGACAAACACTAACCGAATCGCGTCTTCCGGCAGAAAATGGGCCTGCAAAGCTTCCAAACTCGGTTCCGCACCCGGCGCTTTGATTTCAAAATGGTGCTGCAACCACGGCAGTAACGAGGTGTATTGCCAGTCTTCGTCCTTACGGGTCGGCAGACCTTTCGCCAACAGACGGCTTTCAGCCTCCAAGCGTTTTTGCACAAGCGCTTCGGCTTGAGTGTTATCGTTTAACTTACGGGCTTCGGCGACCAGATGATCAAGCATTTGGCGCGCCGCCGGACTCATTTTAGGGGTAACCGCTACAGTCATGAGACACCTTACTCCGAGCCAGATGCGTCGTGGGCTTGAATGATGTCGTCATAGCCCTTTTCTTCAAGTTCATGCACCAACTCGAAGCCACCGGACTTGACGATTTTTCCGTCATACAACACATGGACATGATCGGGCTTGATGTAATCCAATAAACGCTGATAATGCGTCACGACGATAAAGCTACGCTCATCGTCGCGCAAGGAATTCACACCATTCGCCACCACTTTCATGGCATCGATATCCAGGCCGGAATCCGTTTCGTCGAGAATGCATAACTTCGGCTCCAACAGTGCCATCTGGAAAATATCGTTACGCTTCTTTTCACCACCGGAGAAGCCGACATTAACCGAACGTTCCAACAAATCTTTGCGCATATTCAACAAATCGATTTTCGCTTGGGCGTATTCGTCGAAGTCGAACATGTCCAACGCCGGCAAGCCTTTTTCTTCGCGAATGGCGTTCACGGCTGTCTGCATAAACAGTTTGTTACTGACACCCGGAATCTCCACCGGGTATTGAAACGCCAAAAACAAGCCTTTACGGGCACGTTCTTCCGGGTCCATATCCAATAAATCTTCGCCGTCGAACTCAGCCGCCCCCTCGGTGACTTCATAATCCTCTCGTCCGGCCAACACACTGGACAAAGTACTCTTACCGGCCCCGTTTGGCCCCATAATGGCATGCACTTCACCCGGCTTCACTTCCAGGTTCAATCCTTTCAGAATTTGCTTGCCGCTATCTTCAGCGACTTCCGCATGTAGGTTTTCAACTTTTAGTAACATCTAATCTCTCTCACTCGATGAAAGCACAACTTTCAAACGACTTAATTCAATCCATTACCGCTCAATGCATGGCAGTCTAAAATATTATCGTTATTCTTTTTATCCGACCGAGCCTTCCAGGCTGATGGCCAAGAGCTCTTCCGCTTCCTGCGCGAACTCCAGAGGTAACTCGCTGAACACTTCCTTACAGAAACCGTTCACAATCATGGAAATGGCGTCCTGCTCGCTGATACCGCGCTGCTGGCAATAGAACAACTGATCTTCACCAATTCGGGACGTGGTGGCTTCGTGTTCCATCTTCGCGGTGGAGTTTTCCACTTCAATGTATGGAAAAGTATGCGCCCCGCATTGGTCACCGATCAGCATGGAATCACACTGGGTGAAGTTCCGGGCGTTCTCGGCCGTCGGTAGAATTTTCACCAAGCCACGATAGGTGTTGTCGGATTTTCCAGCCGACAACCCTTTGGAAATAATGGTGCTGCGGGTATTCTTACCGATGTGAATCATCTTGGTACCGGTATCGGCCTGTTGACGACGATTCGTCAAGGCCACCGAATAGAACTCACCGATAGAATTATCCCCTTTCAGAACACAGCTCGGATATTTCCAGGTAATCGCCGACCCGGTTTCCGCTTGTGTCCAGGACAACTTCGAGTTCTTGCCTTCACAGACCCCGCGTTTGGTCACGAAATTCAAAATCCCGCCCTCGCAGTCCTCGTCGCCCGGATACCAGTTTTGAACCGTGGAATATTTGACTTCGGCATTTTCATGCACGATGACTTCGACCACCGCCGCATGCAGCTGGTACGAATCGCGCACCGGTGCCGAACAGCCTTCTAGGTAGCTGACATAACTGTTCTTGTCCGCAATCAGGATGGTGCGCTCGAATTGTCCGGTTTTCGCTTCATTGATGCGGAAATAAGTCGACAATTCCATCGGCGCGCGAACGCCTTCCGGTACATAGACAAACGTTCCGTCGGAAGCCACCGCGGAGTTCAAGGCTGCAAAATAGTTGTCATGATACGGCACTACCGTGCCCAAATACTGTTGCACCAGCTCAGGATGATCCTGAACCGCTTCCGAGAAAGAACAGAAGATAATGCCAAGTTTGGACAACTCTTCACGTTTGGTGGTCGAGACCGACACCGAATCAAAAATTGCATCCACGGCGATATCGGTTTTATCCGCCGTTTCGTCACCGAACACCGGAACACCCAACGCCGCAAACGCCTTCGCCACTTCCGGGTCCATTTCCGGCTCGATGGGTTCGTCCGTCGCACACTGGTCACCGCAGGCGGAACATTCCGGCGCGGAATAATAACTGTAATCCTGATAATCCAACGGCTCGTATTCGGCCTTGGCCCAGTGCGGCTCTTTCATGGTCTGCCAATGCGCAAACGCTTTCAAACGGAAATCCAACATCCATTCCGGCTCGTTCTTCTTCGCCGAAATCGCACGGATAACCGCTTCGTTCAAGCCCTTTTCAAAGGTTTCAACGGTCGTTTGCGTAAAAAAGCCTTCCTTGTAGCCTTTATTCTTGCTCAACAAGTCGTTGATTTCTTGGTATTGAGTCGCTTCTGACATGGTCTGTTATTCGTTTTCCAACTGAATCATTTAATTTCTGACCATTCTAGTCGGAAATTGCTTTTTTGTCCAGTGATTGTTTCGCTCTAAAATCGATGAAAAGCGCCGATTATAAAGCATCCATACGATTTTTTCCTTAATCGAATCCATCCCGATTCCAGTGTTTAGGACAAGCGACTGGCGTCGATAATTTCCTGCAACAATGCCCGTTGCAGATTCTCCCCTTGCAGGCACAAATATCCTGACCCGTCCAGAACACCGGCATAGGTATCCCAACGATCGATTTGCCCCTCAATCGCAACCGGATTTTGGTATTCGGAGGTCATCACCACGCCCTGAACCCGCCAAAGTCGCGCACCGAGATTCTGCTTCATCGTATCCAGACCAAACAGCAAATGTTCCAAATGCAGGGAGCCAGAGTCGAAATCGAAACGGAAAGTATCCAGCGACGGCACCGCAAAATCGACCGAACAAACCTCGTCTGGCACATCAAACTCGCGCCAATTCCAATCGCCCAATGCCGCATGGCTGAACCAGCGATAACGCGGTAACGCGTCCGGACAGGCCAATTTCAGCCAGGCCTGCCATTTCGCCTGCATTGTCATATCGGCGGTTTCCACAAAACTGAATACAATACCGGTAGCGGTTTGCAACATGGCTTTTAACCAGGCCTGAGCTTCTGCATCCTGCACCGGACTACGCACATCAATCACGCACCAGGTTCGTTGCGCCTGCGCACTCGAAGCCGCCTCCGCCGGAACCTCGTCCACAACCGCCTCCGGAAAAGCGGCCTGAAATGCATTTTTAAACCGGGTTTTGCCGCTGCCTGGCAAACCGATTAAACGAATCGCATCCGACACAGGCAATCATTCCAAACAGGCACGATATTGCATCGCCAAGCCTTGAATAAATTCGGGATAGGACTGATGCGATTGATTACGACCCAACGGGTCCAGTTCACCGATTTTCACATCAAGACCGCGGGTAATGTAACGCAACTGCTTGTCCGAAAACTGCGGTTCCTTGAACACACACTGAATACCGTTGCTTTGAATACGCTGACGCAGTGCCAACACGCGTTTTACGCTCGGTTTCACTTCGGCAGACACCTGAATCGCACCCTGATTGTTCAGATGGTAACGTTTTTCAAAATACTGGAAGGCATCGTGTAACACCAGATAAGGCACTTTCTCTACCGACGCCAATTGCGTTTGAATAGCTTGATCGGCTTCCGCTAACGCCACCAGGTTGGTTTCTTGCTGAGCGCGTATCCGCTCTGCCTCCTGTGGTTTCAACGTGGCGATGGCTTCGCCAATGGCTTCAATCATCAAACCGGCATTGTGAACCGACAGCCAGGTGTGGCCATCCATTTTCAGTGGGGCCACCGTTTGCGCATCGCCATGGATTTGATTTTCTTGGGTTTCGGTTTCTTCATGCCCGTGAGAATCATGGGCATCGTGTGCCTCATGACCATGTTGATGCGCATCCCCACCATCGGCCGTAGCCCGTTTCGGCAAAACGGCCAGGCCTGGTTGTTTTTGCATCACCACCCAGACAGGCGTAGGCGTTTTATCATCCGCAGACGCCGCTCGCTCCGCCATCATTTGTCGAATCGCTTTATCCGCCCAGCGGTCAACCCCCGACCCGACGGTCAAAATCAGATCCGCTTCGTTCAAAGCCGTCAAATGCGACGGACGGAACTGAAAACCGTGCGGCGAAGCTCCCGGCGACAACAACACCGTCAAGGTATCGTCCGGTGTCAAATAAGGCTTCACCATGGCCGCCAAAGGCGGAATGGTGACCGTTACTTGGAGTGCGTGAGCTTGCCAGCTCACCAACCCGGTCAAAATAAACATCAGTGTTTTCACTGAAACTCCTTATGTATTATCGATGACACCCGGCACCCTTGCCGAATCGTTTAAAAAAGTCCGCCCTATTTTTCCTTTCATGAATTAGAATAAAGCATCATGAATAACGAACCGCTGATCACCGCCCGGCACATTTGCCACGCTTACGGCCCGAAAACCGTCCTGAACGATATTTCATTGGAATTGCATGCCAATGAAATCATCACCTTAATCGGTCCAAACGGTGCGGGAAAATCCACGCTGCTCAAAATTCTGTTGAACCTGATTCATCCGACGTCCGGCACCGTAGAACGCAAAAAAGGACTGCGTGTGGGCTTCATGCCACAAAAAATTCAATTGGATGCTTCCCTGCCCCTGACAGTACTGCGCTTTTTACAGCTGGGGCTTCCCAAAAAAGCGAATGATACCACAGAGCTTCACGAAATCATCAACGACTTGAAGTTGGACAACCTGTTGACGCAACCCATTCAACAAGTCTCCGGCGGGGAAATGCAACGAATTCTCCTGGCGCGCTCTTTACTGCGTTCGCCAGAACTGCTGGTACTGGACGAACCGGTACAAGGCGTGGATTTGCAAGGCCAGACCGAACTGTATCAGTACATCGAAGACATTCGCCAAAAATACGGTTGCGGCATCCTGATGGTCAGCCACGACTTGCACATCGTGATGCGCAATACCAACCGGGTCATCTGCCTCAACCAACACGTTTGCTGTTCGGGGCACCCTCAGACCGTTTCGGAAAGCCCGGCTTTCCAAGCCCTGTTCGGTGACGGCTTTGAAGAAGTCGCCGTCTATGAACATCATCATGATTCGCACCTATGCCAGCACACGCACGGACACGCGCATACGCCAGATGAAAGGCCAACCCAAACATGATCGACCTTCTGCTGAACCCTCCGCTCTTTTTGATTCTCGCCTTAGTCGGCGGCCTGCTGATCGCGCTGATTGCCGCACCACTGGGTGTCTTCATGGTCTGGCAAAAACAATCCTATTTCGGGGCGGCCTTGGCACACTCGGCGTTGCTCGGCGTCAGCTTCGGCCTGCTGCTGGAAATCAACTTGACCTTCGCCGTCATCCTCATTTCGTTGTTGGTGGCGATCAGCGTTCACCTCATCAAGGAGAAAACCAAGCTGTCGTCCGACACCTTACTGGGCATCCTCGCGCACAGCTCCCTGGCCATCGGATTAATTCTATTGAGCTTTCAAACCGACATCCAGCTTGATATTCTGGCCTACCTGTTTGGTGACATTTTAAGTATCGAACGATTGGATGTGTTTTTCATCGTAATATTGGGTGGCTTGGTCGCACTGTTTTTCAAGCTGCACTGGCAGGATTTGCTGAACTTGACTTTAAACCCGGAATTGGCGCAAATCGAAGGCGTACCCACCCGAAAAGTACAATTGTATTACGTGTTGTTATTGGCGTTGATTATCGCGGTCGCGATGAAGATTGTCGGCGTGTTACTGATTACATCGTTATTGATTATTCCGGCCGCTGCCGCTCGAAAGTACGCGCATTCTCCGGAACAAATGCTCGGCATCAGCATTTTGATTGGTTTCATGTCGGTTTTACTGGGGCTTCTGGCATCTCTGCTGATTGACTTACCGACCGGCCCCAGCATCGTCGCCATTGCCACGATGATTTTCTTAATCAGCTTATTACGAAAAGAATCGGCCTAAGCCGGGCTCATCGCCGTTAGCCAACCCAGAATCAACCGACCTCATCCATCAACTGGTGGAGAATCGCCACCACTTTTTCGGATTTGTCGTCCACTTGGGCCAAGCCGGCTTCCACCATTTCGGTATCACCGATTTCCTTGGCATCCATGACTTTCTTGATGCCTTGATGCATTTCCTCGTGCTCTTTGCCAAGCTCCTGCATCAGTGGCAATTGCGCATACGCCTGCCCTTCACCGTAATACCATTTTCCTAACACACAGGCGGTGTGGTCGGTGGCGGTTTCATAAGTCACACCGATGTCCATGCCATCGACGAAACCACGAATTTTCGCTTTCCAGGCCAAGTGTGCCTGAACCATTTTATCGAATTCTTGCGCCGACGCAGATTGCTGTAACTTATGCACCCGTTCCAACACCGTATGATCGACCTTGAATTCACTCACCAAACCGAGCAGGTCGGAAGATTGTTGCAGCAAGTCCTGACTACCGGCGGCCGCTTCTTCAACCAGACCGGCATTCTGTTGAGTGGTCGTGTCCATTTCGCTAATCGCCTGACTGACATTATCAATGCCTTCGGCTTGTTCGTTACTCGCCTTGGCAATGGTCGAAATCATCGCGGAAATCTCCCCCATCGAGGTATTGATGTGCGTCAAAGCATCACTGGTTTGGCGGACATAATCACCGCTCTGCTCACTGATACTGACCGAGTTTTCAATCAATTTCTTGATTTCCGACGCCGCATCAGCCGATTTTCCAGCCAGGTTACGCACCTCACCGGCCACCACTGCAAAACCGCGACCGTGCTCACCGGCTCGGGCCGCTTCCACCGCCGCATTCAAGGCCAACAAATTGGTCTGAAACGCAATACCGTCAATCAACGTAATGATGTCATTGATTTTCTGGCTGGCTTCGCTCATTTCGTCCATTGACTGCAGGGCTTTCTGCATGATGCCAACCCCATCCTCCAACTTCTGTTGGGCTTCCTGTGTCATCTGATTCGCATTATTGGCGCTGTCGGCGTTATTTCGAACCGTATTGGTCATTTGCATCATCTGGGTTGAAGTCCGCTCCAATGACACCGTTTGTTGCTGAATGCGGTTGGAAATCGACTCGCTGCCATCGGCAATGCTACGGGATTCGTCCGCGACCAGCCGCGTCACTTCACCGACCTTACCGATCATTTCCGACATATTGCGCGTCGAACTGTTCAAACTGTCTTTCAGGACCGCCATCTTACCCTGGTAATGTCCGGATACCTGCTCGGTCAAATCCCCTTCACTGATGCGAGTCTGAACCACGGCCACCTCTTCCACAAAGGCTTCCAATCCTTCGACGGTGGTATTGATGGCGTCTTTCAAAACGGTAAATTCACCACGCGCATCGGTTTCCACCCGTTTCGAGAAGTCCCCGTGTGACAAAGCGCCCAGCGTGACGGAAATATCATTCACCGTTTTCGCCATTTGATTCATGGAAATTTCCAAGTCGCCCATGACACTGGCATAGTCCCCGCTAAGCTCGACATCGCTCGCCTTCACCGACTTCAGCACACCATTTCGCAAATTCGCAGCGGTATCACGCAGCATCTGCACCATATTATGAATCTGCACCACCGATTCATTCACACCTTGCTTCAAGGTCATGAAATCGCCCTGATATTCATGCTCGATTTTACGGTGGAACGAGCCGTTTGAAACCTCGTGCATCACACTGTTCACATCATCAATCGCATCGTGGATGGTTTTCAAGAGGTCGTTAATGGAGTGCGCCGTCTCTCCGAGTTCATCTTTGGAATAGACTTCAACACGATGATTCAACTCTCCGGTTTCGATAATCTTCGCCATGGTTTCCCGCATGGCGTTAATCGGATTCATAAAGCTGCGTGCGACGATCGTACCGGCTATCGAGAAGATCACCACACTGGCAATCAATACCCCCCAAAGCAAAGAGGTTCCGAAGGATTCCTGCTCAGCCAAACCGTTGACGGACGCCTTGTTTTTGTTTTCTTCATAGACTTTGAACTCGGAAACGATGTCGGAAAAGGCTTGATACTTGGAACCGAACTCTCCGACCAAAATATCCACCGCATCCTCAATAAAGCCTTCATCCACCATCACCATAAAACTGCCGAACGCCGTATTCGCGGACACGACATTTTGGCGGATGGCATCGAAATAGGCTTGCTCTTTCGGATCGAGACTGGCTTTTTCCAAGGCATCGAACACCTCGGCGATTTCATTGGCGGTTTCCGTCAAACGCGCTCGTGAGGTTTGAATCAATTCTTCGTTTTCCAATACCACCAAATCGCGTGACAAAATCGCCCGTTCGTCCGCCAAGTTTTTCAGGCGGTTCAACAACGCCACTTTCACTTCATTGACATTGACAATTTGATTGATGGTTTTGGATGTTTCCCCGAAGACATACTGCGCCACCAGGTTTGAGGCCAGCAGGAAAAGGACGGCACCGAAGATGCCAATGAACATTCTAGTTTTGATTCCCATTTCTTATTCGATCCACTCTGTAATATTTTCCCTGAAAATACGACTGTTACAGGGAAGTAAAGGTTCTTTTTTTAATGGGTCATTCTATAGAAAATAACCGTTTACAGGATTGATTTTCCTTATGGACGAGAGAGGGTCGACTTATAGAACCAATTCCTTATTTGGTCCGCTCCAGAATCACAAACTCAAAAGCAAAGGCATGACGCTCGTCCTGAGGATGTTTTTCCCGGCTGACTTCATCCCATTCCGACTCCGACCACTGTGGGAAATGGGTATCGCCCGCCACATCGGCATCCACCAAGGTGACATAAAGTTTATTGGCATAAGGCAACATTTGCCGATACAGTTCCCCACCGCCCATAATGATAATTTCATCGGCATCCGAGCAACTGAGCACCGCGGTTTCCAACGAATCGAAAACCTCGGCACCCGACGCGGAAAAATCGTCCCGACGAGTCACCACCAGATTACGGCGTTTCGGCAGGGCTTTGGAGCCAATAGACTCGAAAGTCTTGCGTCCCATAATCACCGGTTTATCCAACGTATTGACCTTGAAGAACTTCAAATCATCCGGCAAATGCCATGGCATTTGATTATCGGCCCCGATGACCAAATTCCGATCCATCGCGGCAATCAAGGAAATATTCAATCCTTTCAATTCATTAGCAAGCTTCATACCGACACCTCGGCCTTGATGTGCGGATGCGACTCATAGCCCACCACTTCGAAGTCATCGAATTCGTAATCGAAAATCGATTCGGGGCGGCGTTTGATGACCAGTTTCGGCAGCGCATAAGGCGTACGAGCCATTTGCAGCTCTGCTTGTTCCAAGGTGTTGTTATAAAGATGCACATCCCCGCCGGTCCAGACAAAATCGCCCACATCCAGATTCGCCTGCTGCGCAATCATGTGCGTCAACAAGGCATAACTGGCGATATTGAACGGCACACCCAAAAAGGTATCTGCACTGCGCTGATATAACTGGCAGGACAATTTGCCGTCCGCAACGTAAAACTGAAAAAACGCATGACAGGTGGCCAAAGCCATTCGTCCTTGCTGAACGTTTTCCTGCGGACTCATGGATTCGTCCGGCAAATCCGCCGGGTTCCAGGCAGACACCAACATACGGCGACTGTTCGGATTGTTTTTCAACGTTTCAATGACTTCCGCAATCTGGTTGATGGTCTCGCCGTTGGGCTTTTCCCAAGCCACCCATTGCTTGCCGTAAATCGGTCCCAAGTCACCGTTTTCGGTCGCCCACTCGTCCCAGATTCGGACGCCGTGCTCTTTCAGATAAGTATTATTGGTGTCCCCTTTCAGAAACCACAGCAATTCATAAATAATCGACTTCAAGTGTAGCTTCTTGGTGGTCACCATCGGAAAGCCGTCCTGCAGATTGAAACGCATCTGATAGCCAAACACCGAACGCGTTCCGGTGCCGGTCCGGTCGCCTTTCTGTACACCGTTTTCAGTGATGTGTTTCAACAATTCCAGATACTGTTTCATGCTTACCTCATTTACTTAATATATATTCACGCCGTTCAAGGTCTGACGACCGGGCTGCGACGATAGGCCCAAACCGCCAAACCGAACCCGAGCAGGATCATCGGCAGGGACAAAATCTGCCCCATCGTCACCCAGCCCCACAGCAGGTACCCGAGCTGCGGGTCGGGCATTCTGAAGAATTCCACGTAAAAACGGAACAACCCGTAGAAACCGACAAACAAACCGGACACCGCGCCCAAAGGGCGTGGTTGACGGGTATAAGCCCATAAAATAATGAACAATACCAGCCCTTCCAAAAGGGCTTCCAATAACTGCGTCGGATACTTGGCGACCACTTGTTGTACGGTCGGGTCATAGACTTTCATTCCCAGGTTAGAGTCGGTGGTACGCCCCCAGAGTTCGCCATTGATAAAGTTACCGATTCGCCCGAAAAACAGTCCGACCGGCACCATCGGCACCACAAAATCCGACACCACGAAAATCGATACTTTCATCTTATAGCGCGCGAACAGCCAGGATGCGAGAATCACCCCCAACATACCGCCGTGGAACGACATGCCGCCTTTCCAAACTTGAAAAACGTCCAGCGGCTGTTGCAGATAGTGCGCCAAGTCATAAAACAGAATGTAACCGAGACGGCCGCCGAGAATCACCCCGAGAGCGCCGTAAAACAGGAAGTCACTCACCAGATCCTTATTCCAGTTCGGCGAGGTACGGGCCTGCAGCGAGCCATAAATCCAAAAGAAAGCAAAGCCGAACAGGTACATCAATCCGTACCAATGAATTTGCAAGGGCCCCAGACTGAGGGCAACGGGATCGATTTCAGGATAAGTCCACATACGTTCTCTTGGAATCTCTTAGGAAAGGGAATTTAAAACGGACTTAATCATACCGTTATCAGACACAAAAAACTAGGATTTCGCGCCGTGAATCCTAAAACAGACAAAACCGCCAGGCCTGGTGGCTTTCGGTTTTTGGACCAGCAATACGCCCATAAAAAAAGCGGCCCAAAGACCGCTTTTTCAAAACCGTACAAGACTCGAAAATCAAATTTTGAACTGGTGGACCAGTTGATCCAGTTTATCCGCCAACTGTTGCAGACGATTACTGGACGATTCGGTATTGACGGTACCTTCCACCGTCCGCTCGGTCACATTATGGATTTGATTAATGTGCTCGTTGACTTCTTTGGCCAAACCGGTCTGAGACTGAGCCGACGTCAGCATTTCCGAACTCATTTTGTTAATGTCGTCCATCAAAATCACCACCGGACTCAACACGCGCTCGACCGTCATCACCGACTCGTAGCCCGACTGAGTGGTTTCGCGCCCCAGCTCAACCACTTTCACGGTCTCATGCGTGGCTTTACGAATCTTCTCGATCACACGTTCAATCTGGACCGTAGACTCCTGAGTTCGTTGCGCCAGACCGCGAACTTCGTCGGCCACCACGGCAAAGCCACGCCCGTGCTCACCGGCACGCGCCGCTTCAATCGCCGCGTTCAAGGCCAACAAGTTGGTCTGTTCGGCAATTTCGCGAATCACATTGATGACCGTGCTGATGGTCTGGCTGTCGTCGCTCAACTGCATGACAGCCTGGGTGATTTTTTCCATGCCTTCAGACACATTACGAATGTCTTCCGCGGCATCCTTAACCACCTGGCCACCTTCTTTGACTCTGGCCGCCGCCTGATCCGTGGCGCGCGATGTATTGTGCGAATGGTCTTCCACACTCTTCGCTTTCTCGGACATGCTCACCATCGAATGCGTCAATTGATGCGACGCCGCCAACTGCTGTTCCGCGCCTTCTTTGGCTTCATGCGACACTTCCAATAGGCCGCGCGACGAAATTTCCAGCTCGCGAACCGTTTCCGTCACTTCACGCAATGTATCCTGAATACGACCAATGAACTCATTGAAGTAACGTGCCAAATCGGCCAGTTCATCTTTGCCGTCCACATGCAAACGACGAGTCAGGTCGCCCTCGCCGTAAGCGATGTCTTTCATCGCATTGGCGGAACGAATCACCGGGCGCACCACAGAGTTGGTTACTTTACGCGAAATCAGCATGCCCACCAACTGGCCGATGACCGACAAGCTCAACAATAAGATGAGATTGCGCAGAGTGCTGTCCAATACATCCTGACTGGTTTCTTGCATATGGCCGACGGAGCTGGTGGAAATGGTTTCCAAATCGTGTTCCAGCGCCAAGAAAACCGGCTGAATCTGGTTCTTCATCATCCAGGTGTCCATCCGCCACTTCGGTCCCTGATGAATCTGCTTCAAACGCATAAAGTTTTCACGGTAAGCTTCATAAGCGGTCTTGGCTTTTTCCACCCCGTCTTCTTCTTCCAACGTCAGTTCGTAATCCTGTTGGGTCATCATGAACTCCAAGGCACGCTCGAACGAATTCAGATAATTTTCCGTATCCGCGGCCATGCCTTCGTTACGGAAAGCCACATAGCCGCGCAAACCGCTCAGCACGTTGAGCCAATCTTTCTGCATGCCCAACAAGGTATTAAGAATCGGCTGACGCTCGGCATTCAAGTCCGCCAGTTCCGAGTTCAGCATTAAGTTGATTTGCTGCTGGATAATCACGGCATAAGGCATCATTTCGCGATTCACGAAATCGAAGGCCGGGAACTTTTTACTGCGATCGGCTTGGAACACCTGTACCTGCTCGATGAATTGCGGCAAGCGTTTCAGGTCTTCTGAAATACGTTTCAAAATCGCCATATCTTCGGCCGAGGTTTCACCACTCATTTTTTCGGTCAGTTGGACCAACATGGCTTCGGACGCTTCGATGCCTTTCGCATAGGATTGGAGGTTTTCCGAATCGCCGGTCAGCATATACATGCTCAAGGCATTCATGCTTTTTTCCAGCACATTGGTCATGGCATTGGCTTGCAGCGCAATCGGCTGACGCACTTCCACCACTTCTTCCACATTCTGACGCACAATAAACAAATTCACCGCGGCCTGAATGGTGATAATGGCCAATACCGCCCAAATCACCCCGAAGCCGAAACGCATTTTTTGTTTAATGGTGAGTTTCTGTAAAAACTTTTCCATATCCATTCCACTTTGAAACCATTGATTCGATAGTGGCAACAAGCAAGGCCAGTGCCACTTTAAGAAACGTCTTTTCAGAGCCGATTCTTAAAAAACCAAAAAACCTTTAAAAACAATAGATTTAACATCTAAAAATGAAAAAAGCCACATCCGTGGCTTTTATAAAAATACAGCTTTTTCCGTATGTTCGTCAAAATTTTGTCATGATTTTCTCTCGACCCGGTAAAAAATACCACATCCTTTCCAATGGCAAAATCACAAGCAACGTCATCTCTTTATCTCATTTCCGAGTTCTGCTCGATTTAATCGCGATACGGATAATGCCCTCGGGCAATCAAGCCGCCATCCAGCGTCAGAATCGAACCGGTCATCCATTCCGTGGCGTCGGACAATAAATAGGCCGTCGCCATCCCCATATCTTCGACCGTACCATAACGTCCGACAGGCATGGCACCCACCCATTTACGTTCCATTTCCGGACGATACAACACATCAAACGTTCGTTCCACCGGCACCACACCGGGTGCCAGTACATTGACGCGCACCCCGAACTGCCCCCATTCCACAGCCTGGACTTTGGTCATGGCATCCATCCCCGCTTTGGAAGCGGCGTAAGCGGCAAACCACTCGCACGTCGCCTGGCCGTGAATGCTGCTGTTATTGACAATCGCACCTTTATGCCCGGCTTGCTTACAGGCATCGGCAAAGGCGGTACTCAACAAATACGGCGCCTGTAAATTCACCGCCAGGGTTCGATTGAACTGATCGCCCTGTTTGTCTTTCAAACTCAAGGATTTGGTCACCACGCCAGCATTATTCACCAACCCGTCCAACCCATCGAAAATCGACCAGGCCTGGTCAAAAAAGGGTTGAACCAATGACAGCTCCGCAAAATCGCACCGCAAGACGTCCGCTTCGGCCCCCATCGCCTGTACCGCTTCAAGCGTCTGTTCGATACCGGTCTCATTGCGGTTGTAGTGCAACACCAACCGGCATCCGGCTTGCGCCAAGACTTTCGCCATCCCGGCACCGATACCGCTCGATGCGCCGGTAACCAGAATGCGTTTATGCTTTAAATCTGGAAATTGTGGTGTCGATGTCACGCTATTCGTCATGCTTGCTCCTTTCAGTATTATCATGCCTCAAGACGTTTTCGCCACCTGTTCCAATTCCGCGACAATGCGTTCAGTGGCGGCTTTCGGCGCGCCGGCTCGAATCGATTCGGAAGCGTCGCGGCAGACGGTTTCATCCAACCAATGCTGTAATCCTTGAACCAATCGCTCCGGCGTCAATTCGGTTTGCTGAATCACTTCCCCACCTTTCAAATCCACCAATGCGCCAGCGTTCGCCGTCTGATGATCGTCCACCGCATGTGGATAAGGCACCATAATCGCCGGACGGGCCGCCGCCATCAATTCCGAGACCGTCAAGGCGCCGGATCGACAAATCACCAAATCGGCTTCGCGATACGCTTGAACCATATCGTCAATAAAAGGGACGACTTCGGCTTCAACCCCCGCCTCGGCATACGCCTGTTGCGCGGCGGCCAGTGTTTTCTCACCCGTTTGATGGTGCACCCAAGGGCGCACGTCCGGCGGCAACAACGCCAGCGCTTTTGGAACCGTTTCATTCAACGCCAAAGCCCCACGGCTACCACCGACGACCAACAGCTGACGCGGATGATGCGGCCTCACCGTCGGCAAGGTTTCCAAACCTTCGCGAACCGGGTTGCCAAGCTGAACCACCTGACGGCCCTGAATTTTGTGTTGTGGAAAGGCGCAAATTACCCGTTTAGCAAACGGTGCCAACAATTTATTGGTTAGACCGGGAATGGCATTCTGCTCATGAAGCACCAGCTTTTTCCCTAACGACAAAGCTGCCAAACCGCCCGGGCCACATACAAAGCCCCCCATGCCCAGCACCAAATCCGGCTGCGTTTGCAAAATAATCTTTCTGGCCTGCCACCAGGCACGTGCAATATTAAACGGCGCTTTCAACCACCCCACTAAACCATTGCCGCGCAGCCCTTTAATGGAAATGGCATAAAACGGTAATTGCGCCTGTTCTACCCAATTTTTTTCCATTCCGCCGGCCGTCCCCAGCCAAACGGTTTCCACGCCCTGCTTTGCCAAGGCCTGTGCCACGGCAATACCCGGAAACACATGCCCGCCGGTTCCGCCGGCCATAATCAACACCCGTTTCATCTCGCGGCCTCCCGTTCCATTTCACGTGTCTCTTCCGGTTCCAGCGCCGACAAGGGTTTTTGTTTGGTTTCATAATCGACGCGCAGCACCAACCCCAATGCCGCCATCAAAATCAACACACTGGAACCGCCATAACTCATCAAAGGCAAGGTCAGGCCTTTGGTTGGAAAAAGCCCTAGGTTCACGCCCATGTTAATCATCGCCTGCAACACCACCCAAATACCGACACCATAGGCAATCAAACCGCCGAAGTATTCCTGCTTGTCAAACGCCTTCCCACCGATGCGGAAACAACGGTGCAGAATAAACAAATACAGCAAAATCAGAAACGCCACCCCCAGCAACCCGAACTCTTCGGCATAGATCGAGAACAGAAAGTCGGTATGCGCATCCGGAAGATACAACAGCTTTTGCACACTTTCACCGATACCGACCCCAAACCATTCACCACGACCGGACGCAATGAGTGCCTGCGTCAACTGATAACCGTGACCAAACGGATCGGACCAGGGGTCAAGGAAATTGGTCACCCGCGCCATACGGTACGGCGAGGTAATGACCATCATCACCAGCAAGGTGCCGATTGGCAATACCGTCATAGCGAAGAAACGCCAGGGGGCGCCGGCAATCAATAACATACCGGTAATAATGACCGCGATCACGAAGGTACTGCCGAAATCCGGCTCCAATAAGAGCAAAATCGCCATCACCCCGAACGGTAACGCCAGGCGAATCACCGCTTCAAAGCTTTCCCGCACGGCGGTGGCGTGCCGGTCCAAGTAGCCGGCCATAAACACCACCACAGCGATTTTCATAAACTCCGACACTTGGAAATTCATGACGATCAGCGGCAACCAACGTTTACTGCCGTTGATTTCCCGCCCGAAGATCAGCACCGCCACCAGCAAGACCAAGCCCAAAATAAACAGCTGACCACGATGCTTTCGCCAAAAAGACAAAGGGATTCGGAAAACAATGTAAGCGGCCAGAGTCCCTAACCCCATGGAAAACAATTGCCGTAAAAAATAATGGGTATCGTCCCCGAAACGTTTTTCACTGATGGCAATCGAACTCGACGCCACCATCGCCAGCCCGAGGGTCATCAACACCGCTATCGCACCAATCAACCAATAATCGGTCTGCCAACCGGCACTGTGTTCACGCCAATCCCGAACGCTCATGGCGCCACCTTGGGCAAGCCGCCCACGGTTTCATGCACCCAATTTTCAAAGGCCAAGCCTCTTTCAACGTAATTTTTAAACTGGTCAAAACTGGCACACGCCGGTGAAAACAACACGATATCACCTGCTTTCGCGACCGACTTTGCCAACTGAATGGCCTCTTCCAACGTTTCCACAAAGACGGTTTTAGCCGGCGGTAAACTCTGAGCAATCAATTGCCGATCCCGACCAAACAGGACCGCCTGACGGCAATACTGTTCCACCGCGTCGCCCAATTCGGAAAAGTCGGCGTCTTTACCGACACCGCCGGCCAATAAAATCACTCGACCTTTCGAGGCTTCCGCCGCGGACTCAATGGCCGTGACGGTAGCGCCGACATTGGTGCCTTTGGAATCGTTAATCCACTGAACCCCGTCCGCTTCCAATACCAACTGAGTGCGATGCGGCAGCCCCTGAAAATGACTTAGAACCTTTTCAAACACCGCATCCGACACCTGAAACGGACGGCATAAGGCCATCATCGCCAAGGCATTCAATTGGTGATGCATCCCCTGTTGCGCCATAGCAGAAACCGGCACCGACGGATGGTCTTCCCAACCCAGCCAGGCCTGGCCGTTTCGGGTAATCAGACCATAACGTTTTTCCGGCAGACGTTCGGCTTCCATCAGTCCGAAACGCACTTCTTCATCCGGTTTAGCCATATGCAAAATTTCGAACTCCTGCGGCAACACGGCCAGTTCGGTATCGTTCAACACCGTCATTTTTGCTTGAATATAATCTTCCAGGCCGACGTAACGGTCCATATGATCTTCTGAAATATTCAAAACCGTTGAAGAGATGGTTCGTAACGAATAGGTGGTTTCCAGCTGGAAGCTCGACAGTTCGAGCACATAGACATTGAATTCGGTGTCATCGGTCAACAAATCCAGCGCCGGACAACCAATATTGCCGCCCACACCGACTTGATAACCGGCTTCACTCAAGGCTTCCGCTACCAAGGTGGTGACCGTGCTTTTCCCATTGGAACCGGTAATTGCCACAATCGGTTGGCCGGCAGCACGCGCAAACAACTCGATGTCGCCAATGACTTCCTTTCCGGCTTGAATACACGCTTTGACCCAGGGTTCGGACTTGGCAATGCCCGGACTCAATACGATGGTATCGATTTTATCGCACCAACTGGGGGGAATCTGCCCGGTCTTAAACTGCACTTCAGGAAACTGTGCCTGAAGTTCGCTCGTGTCAAGCTGCTCACGGGTGTCGAAAGCGTAACAGGCTTCGCCCTGACTGGTGAAATATTTCAGTACACTTTGGCCGGTCACTCCCAACCCTGCAACAAGATACATGGCAACCCTTTTTTGATTTACGTTCTGATTAACTTGCTGGTTAATTTCTTATAGGTGTTCAAACACACTTTTATTTTCGAATGCGATTCGTTAACGAATTTTCAAACTGGCCAGACCGATTAGCACCAAAATAATGGTGATAATCCAAAAACGCACAATGACCTGCGATTCGTGCCAGCCTTTTTGTTCAAAATGGTGATGCAACGGCGCCATCAAGAAAATGCGCTTGCCGTTTCGTAAACGGTAAGATCCCACCTGCAAGATTACCGACAGGGTTTCCGCCACGAAAATACCGCCCATAATGAACAGCACCAATTCCTGGCGCACCGCGACCGCCACAACCCCTAAGGCCGCGCCGATCGCCAAAGATCCCACGTCACCCATAAACACCTGTGCCGGGTGCGCATTGAACCACAAAAAGCCTAGCCCGGCACCGGCCAGAGCCGCACAGAAAATCGCCAATTCACCGACGCCCGGAATATACGGAATCTGCAAATAGTCGGAAAAATACAAATGCCCGGACATATAAGCGAACACACCCAAAGCACTCGACACCATCACCGTCGGCATAATCGCCAAACCGTCCAGCCCGTCCGTCAGGTTCACCGCATTCGAGGTTCCTACAATCACAAAGTACGCCAATACCACGGTCCAGGCGCCCAGATAAATAAAGGTGTCTTTCATATATGGAATCAACAGCTGGGTTTCCGCAGGCACCTTTGCCAGAGCGTAGAGACTGTAAGCCGCCACCACCCCAATCACCGATTGCCAAAAGAATTTGGTCCGCGAACGCATGCCGTTCGGGTCTTTGTACACCACTTTTTGATAGTCATCAATAAACCCGATAATGCCGAATCCCAACATGGTCAGGGTGGCAATCAACAAATAGTGGTTGCTCAGATTGCCCCACAACAACACCGCAATGGACACCGAGAACAGAATCATCACGCCGCCCATGGTCGGGGTACCGCTTTTCACCAAATGACTTTCCGGCCCGTCCAAACGCACGCTTTGTCCAACCTTCAGGCGAACCAGCCAACGGATGACTCTCGGGCCGATGATGAAGGAAATGATCAAGGCGGTCAACACACTCATAATGGTGCGCATGGTAATGTAGTTAAACACCCCGAACCCGGAAATGAATTGTGCTAAGTAATCCGTCAAATAAATTAACATGCTGATTTCCTTAAATCTGCTTCAGGGGCTCTCACCCGTTATCATTCCGGTCCGCCACCGTCGCCACTATGGCTTGGCTGACCTTTTCCATTTGTGTTGAACGCGAACCTTTCACCAAAGCATTCTGAACCTGGTTTTGTTCGAGTAATTGAATCGCACGAGCGATTAAAGCGTCCTGCGTTTCGAAATACTCTCCACCTTCGCCAAAAGCCTCCGGCATGGATTGCGCGGCCACGCCGAACACCAACAAAGACGCCACACCTTTTTCCTTGGCGTAACGGGCCACGTCCTCATGCAGACTTTGCGATTCGGCGCCCAATTCCGCCATGGCCCCCAAGCAAGCCACCGACTCACCCGGCAAGCCCGCCAAGGTTCGAATCGCCGCCTTGACCGACGCCGGATTGGCATTATACGTATCGTCGATTAAGACACCCTGCGGTAAGGCTGACTTTTGCAAGCGTCCCGCCACACCATCAAAATCTTCCAGGCCTGGCTGAATTTGTTCCCACGTCAACCCGACCGCCAAACACGCGGCCACAGCCGCCGCCGCATTCATGGCATTATGAAAACCGAGCATCGGCATGCTGGTCTGAACCGAACGCTCCGCCCCGTCCAGACAGGTCAACCGCAAGGTGAAATGGATGCGATCATGGTTTTGCTGAAACGCAGCCAAACGGACATTGGCCTGCTCGCTCTCTCCGAAACTGAAGACCTTTAAATCCAGACGCTTGGCCTTGGCGCACCAAACCTCAAACCCCGGCGAATCGGTATTCAGCACGATGGTGCCGCCCGGTTTCAAACCGTCCATGATTTCGCCCTTGGTTTCGATCACCCCATCCAGCGACCCGAAACCTTCCAAATGCGCGCCCGCCGCCAAGGTGATGACGGCAACGTCCGGGCGGGCGATCTTGGTCAAATAATGTATTTCCCGGTGATGATTCGCACCCATTTCAATCACCGCGTAATCGTCAGACGACGTCAACTCCAGCAAGGTGCGTGGCAAACCGTAATCGTTATTCAAATTACCCGCCGTCGCCAACACTTGCGCCTGCTTGGCGAGAATATTCGCCAGCAAGGCTTTGGTGGTGGTTTTACCATTGGAACCGGTCACGCCAATCAAGGCTTTCAACTGCATTTTCTGACGGTGCCAGGCGGCGAATTCGCCCAACGCGATGCGAGTGTCTTCGACCAACACCGATGGAACAATCGTTTCCACCGGTTCGGAAATCAACACCGCCACCGCGCCCTGTTTGACCGCTTCGGCAATAAAGGCATGGCCGTCAAAATTAGCGCCTTTCAGGGCCGCATACAAAGCCCCCGATTTCAACGTCCGCGTATCGGTACTGACCGAGTCGAACCGAATCGGGTCTTCCCCCAACAGCTCACCCGTCAGGACACCGTTTGTCGCCTCCACCAATTGTGATAATGTCCAGGCCATTTGCCTATGCCTCCCCTTGTCTTGATAACGATTGGAACGCCTTTTCCACGGCGCCTTGATCGCTCATCGGCCATCGCTGACCATTGATTTCCTGATAATCTTCGTGCCCTTTCCCCGCCACGACGACCACCGCTTGCGGTCCGGCTTGTTGGATGGCGGTGGCTATCGCTTGCTCACGGTCATGAATCACGTCGGCCGGTTTATCGAAGCCGGCTTGAATATCCGCCACAATCGCTTCAGGCGATTCCGACCGAGGATTATCATCGGTCAAAATCACATGACCACTCAATTGAGCCGCCACTTGCCCCATGAGCGGTCGTTTTCCCTTATCCCGATCCCCGCCGCAACCAAACACGACCCACAAGTCGTTTTGCCCCGTCGGTAAATGTTGCCCGACCGCCGCCAAAGCAGCTTGTAAGGCATCCGGTGTATGAGCGTAATCAATCACCACCGTCGGTTGATTCGAGCGCGTCAACACTTCCATTCTGCCCGGCACGGCCCGTAAATGTGTGACGGCTTTTTGAATATCGCCGGACTCCAACCCACAGCACCAAGCACAACTGACGGCGCATAATAGATTTTCCACATTGAAACCGCCCATCAGCGGCAAATCGAAATCGCACTCACCGACAGGCAATTGCAATCGGCCTTTCAAGCCCGTCGGTTGAAACGATACCGATTGTAAACGGACATCGGCGTTCGGCGCCACTTGAGCGTAAGTCAAAATACTTTGATGGGCTTTTTCAGCCAAATCCGCACCGGTTTCATCCTCCAGATTCAACACCTGACAGCGGCTCGGATACGCCTCGAACAATTGTTTTTTTGCGGCACGGTATCCGGCTTCGGAACCGTGAAAATCCAAATGATCACGCGTCACCTGCGTCAAAGCCACCACATCAAATTGCAAACCGGCAATGCGGTTCAAACTGACGGCATGGGACGAAACTTCCATCACCACATAATCGACCTGCTGTTCCGCAAAATGTGCCAGCCATTCGTTCAACACCAGCACTTCCAAAGTCGTATTACGACTCGGCTGCAAATCTCCAATCAAGCCATTGCCCAAGGTGCCCATTAAAGCCACTTTGTAACCGGCTGACTGCAACAATTGGCCAATATAATGACTGGTCGATGTCTTACCATTGGTGCCGGTAATGCCAATAATTTTCACCCGGCGACTCGGATCGTCGTAAAACCATTTCGCCAGGTCCGGTAAACGGTTTTGTAAATTCGGTACCGAATACACCGGGCACTTCAGCCCAGAAACATCAAAATCCGCCAGGCCTGCCGCATCGGTTAGGATGGCGCTGGCGCCCGCTTGTTCGGCTTGACCGGCAAACGTCATCCCGTGGCAAGATGCGCCCGGCAGCGCGACAAACACTGTGCCAACGTCCACCTGCCGGGAATCGATCGTCAAACGAGTGACTGAATGGTCTGCAACTCCGGAAACCTCCAGCCTCAGAAAGTCGCACAACGCGGACAAGGTTTTCACGGTGCTCCCTCCTCCAGAACTTCGTCCGGTGGAATGTTATTCAAGCGCAACGCTTCCTGCATCACTTCGTGAAAAACCGGCGCCGCCACTTTCCCGCCATAATAAATGCCGCGACTGGGTTCGTTAATGGCGGTGACCATAATGTATTTCGGATTCGACACCGGCACAATGCCGGCAAATAACGAAATGTATTTATTCTGTTCGTAGCCGCCGATTTTGGTCCGGTGCACCGTACCGGTTTTCCCAGCCACACGGTAGCCCTCGATATTCGCTTGCGGGGCTGTGCCCTTGCGCGCCGCCACTTTTTCCATCATGCCCAGCACCGCTTGCGCCGATTCCTTCGACACCACTTGCGTGCCTTCCGGCACCTTGTTCAACTTCAAAAGACTCACCGGTTTGATTTTGCCTTCATTAGCGAAAATCAAATAGGCCTGGGCCAATTGCATCAAATTGATGTTAAAACCATAGCCGAATGAAGCCGAGGCCTGGTCGATTTTCTGCCATTCGGTCGCCGGACGAATAAACCCGAGGGTTTCACCCGGCAGGAAAAGTCCCAAATCCTGGCCGAACCCGACGTCATGATACATCTGCCACTCTTGTTGCGGTGTCATCTTAAACGCGATTTTACTGGCCCCGACATTACTGGATAATTTGATCACTTCACCCGGCGTAATCACACCGTGATTGCGGGTATCGGTAATGCGTTGTCCTTGAATGCGCAAGGAACCGGGACGGGTATCGATTTCATCATCCAAGTGAAGCACGCCCAAATCCAACGCTTTGGCGACAATAAACGGCTTGACGGTGGAACCCGGTTCAATACGGTCCGCAATCACACGGTTTCGCAAGCGGTTGCCGGTCAATTGACTGCGATCGTTCGGGTTAAAGCCCGGCAAGGACACCATCGCCAGCACTTCCCCGGTTTGGGCATCCAGAATCACCGACATAATGGACTGCGCCTGGTGACGAATAAATGCTTTTTTCAACGCATGATATAAAAAGAACTGCAGATCTTCATCAATACTCAGCACCAGAGGCTGGCCGGGTTCGGCGGGTTCAATGTCTTTTACGAACTCAATGACCCGCCCCGCACGGTCTTTAATGATCTGTTTTTTACCGGCATGACCGGACAGCCAGTCATCATAGGTTTTTTCAATGCCGGCGATGCCGGTATCATCGATATTGGTAAAACCAATCAGGTGCCCGACCACTTCACCGGCCGGATAATAACGCTTATATTGGTTTTGAACATACAACCCGGGTACATCCAAATCTTCAATCTGCGCGGACAGTTCCGGCAGGACCCCGCGCTCGACATACATAAAACGCCGATTTTTCTTTGCCAACACCTGACGGGTAAACGTTTCCTCCGAGACATTCAGCAGTTTCAACATCTGTTGATAGGCGAGGTACTTAGCGTCTATCAACGCTTTGCGTTTCGCCACCTGCTGAGTGGTGAGATTTTCCTTGAGCAATTGCGCCTGCTGCTGAGCCGGATCTAGATAAAAGGAGAGAATTTTCGGATCGACCCAAATCGAGTCAATCGGCGTGCTCAACGCCAACACCTTGCCGTTCCGATCGTAAATTTCACCGCGCGGTGCGGGAATTTCCAAACTGCGAATCTGACGTTTATTGCCTTCCGATTGTAAAAAGTCGGCTTCCAGAATCTGAACATGGAAGGCTTTTGCGAAAATGGCCGAAAACAATAAGACAATCAAGCCATAGATAATCCAATCCCGTCTAATTCTGGTGTTCGACTGCAGATGCATCTTTCTTTTCCAAAATAATGGTTTGGGCGTTGTGATTTTCCGGCGTTTTATCCAAAGTCATTTTCAACTCGGTACGAGCAATGTGCTCGACGCGGGCCAGAGCGGTCAAGTGATGTTTTTCCAATGTCAACTTGCCATGCTCTTCATGCAAAGCAACTTCTTGCTTCAAAGCACGTGCATACTGGGTTTCCAAATGACGAACCTGATGTTGAACCAGAATAATGGCAATGAGGGAGATTAAAACGATGACAAGCAAAAGGAGCGCAAGAAGCCCACGCCAGTTCACAGAAGAAAACTGGCCCAGACTGGGGAGTTTTTGCGACACCATTTGCAAGTGTTTGGAGCGTGCTAAACGAGTTTAGCGACGTCGATTACGATTAATCGACTTGGCGACGCAAGAACGCCGGAATGTCCAAGTAGTTGGAACTGGAATCCACGCTGCCGGTGACACCCCCGTTCACAACCATTTTCGGACGAACCGTTTCCGGTGATTTGGACACCTCTGGTGCAGTCTCAGCTTTCGGCGCGGCATGGCGTTGCACTTCTTGTTTTTCTTCGGCTTTGCTGGCTTCAACCGCCTGCAAATTCGGCTTCACCACTTCCGGGCGTTTGGCTTCCGCCACTTCGCACAAACCGGTTGCCACGACGGTGACACGAATTTCATCATTCATGCTTTCGTCAATGGAGGTCCCGATAATGACCTTGGCATCTTCCGACGCCACTTGGTCAATCACGTCACCCACTTCGTTGAATTCACCCAGGGTGAAATCCAAGCCGGATGTAATATTGACCAACAGCCCTCGCGCACCGGAAACCGAAATGTCTTCCAGCAACGGGTTGGCAATCGCTTTTTCCGCTGCTTTCACCGCACGGGCTTCACCAGTCGCATGTCCGACACCCATCATGGCGACACCACGTTCCGTCATTACGGTACGCAAATCCTCAAAGTCGACATTGATCATGCCCGGACGAGTGACCAATTCCGAAATCCCTTGCACGGCACCGTGCAATACTTCGTTGGCGTAATCAAACGCTTTTGCCAACACAAAATCTTTTCCAAGCACCTTAAGCAATTTGTCGTTCGGCACCGTAATCAAAGAATCGACATGTTCCGCCAACTGCTGAATACCGGCTTCCGCCACCTTGCCACGACGTTCGAAGCTGAACGGCTTACTGACAACACCGACGGTCAAGATACCCATTTCACGGGCTGCTTGTGCAACAACCGGAGCAGAACCGGTTCCAGTGCCACCGCCCATACCGGCGGTGATAAACACCATATCCGCGCCTTTCAGCGCTTCTTTCACCTGTTCGATATTTTCCTTAGCGGCTTCCATGCCCTTTTCAGGATTCGCACCCGCGCCCAAACCATTGGCACCCAACTGAATGCAGGTTTCGACATTGGCGTTTTTCAACGCCTGAACATCGGTATTGGCACAGATAAAATCGACGCCCTCGACTTCCGAGCGCACCATATAGTCGACGGCATTACCGCCACCACCGCCTAGACCAACGACTTTGATCTTCGGCATGCCCGCATCTGCGGAAATGGTTTCTTGTAAATTAAACTTCATGTGATACTCCCCTTAATCAACACAATGTTGCCATGACTTATCGAACCGCCGGCGTCAGCGAATCAATAAATTCGATTACGCGATGCTGTCATCGCATTAAATTCGTTCGGCAATCCGCAAGACCGCACTACGCGATCGCGGATTCTCCTGACATTCTTCTTCGGTTGGGAAAACCGGCTTCCCGACTTTCCGCAACACCGGTTCCACCACTTCCAGCTGAACCGGCGAATCCGGAAACAAATCCCGAATACGAGATTGGTCCCGGATAAATTGTTTGACGATTCGGTCCTCCAGCGAATGAAAACTGATAACCGATAAACGCCCGCCGGGTGCCAACACCTCGACAGACGCTTCCAACACCGTCTTCAATACATCCAGCTCGCGATTCACTGCAATGCGAATCGCTTGAAACGTGCGTGTCGCCGGATGTTTGTTTTTGTCCTTTTTCGGTGTCGCTTTCGACACCAGTTCCGCCAGTTCCTTCGTGGTGTGCAAGCCATCGGCCGCCACCGCTTCTTTTATTTGACGGGCAATGCGACCGGAAAACTTTTCTTCACCGTATTGCCGTAACACTTGTGCCAGTGTTTTTTCGTCAATCTGTTTAAGCCACTCGCGTGCACTTAAACCACTTTCCGGATTCATTCTCATGTCCAAAGGTCCGGAACGCATAAAACTGAATCCACGTTCAGCCTGATCCAGTTGCGGGGACGACACCCCTAAATCAATCAAGACACCGTCCACTTTTCCCAGCCAGTCGCGTTGTTCGCAATACTGCGCCAAACACTCGAAACTGCCTTGCTGAATCTGAAAACGGTCATCCTTGAAATATTGCTGTGCGTATTGCACCGCTTCCGGGTCCTGATCAATCGCCATCAAACGACCATCCGGCCCCAGCTGATTCAAAATTGTGCGACTGTGCCCACCGCGTCCAAAGGTACAGTCCACATAAATACCATCTTGACGAATCGCCAACCCGTCTACGGATTCCGCCAGCATCACAGAGTAATGGCCGGCGTTTGTTGTCGACTCCGTCATCTTACAGGCTCAAAGTTGCCAGCGACTCAGACACCTCGCCCACACCGGACGCCGTATCCAACATTTCCGGACGACTGGCTTCCCAAGCTTTTTGCGACCAAAGTTCGAATTTATTTCCCTGGCCCAGTAAAATCGCTTCTTTTTCCAACTTGGCGTGTTCGCGCAACAGGCTCGGCAGCAACACACGGCCCTGGCCATCCATTTCCATTTCCGAAGCATGGCCCAACAACAGCCGCTGTACCAAACGCGCTTGTGGGTCCATATTCGGCAGTGACATCAATTTGCGCTCAATCACTTCCCATTCATCCATGGTGTAGATCAGCAGGCACGGGCTATGCAAGTCAATCGTAGCGACAAGCTGATTATCACTCGCTTCTTCAATCGACTCACGGTAACGTTTGGGTACAGCCAAACGCCCCTTTGCATCGATATTGATTGAATTGATACCCCGAAAGAACAACATTTATCCCCACTTTTCGCCACTTTCTTCCACTTGTCGCCACTATATTGAACTTTGCAACCACTGTCAAGCGCCCTCCAACAAAGATTTTTGAATTTCTGTTTACAGACCAACAACTTAGCGACGTTAACGAATAGCGCACCGCCTTAGCATTAAAAATTTTTTACTTTTAATTTTCAACAAGTTACAAAACAAAACAAATAATTAAAATTAAGTACAAAAACTAACGTTTTGAAAACTAAAAACAAAGAAAGACTTGTGAGCCCTCTTGAGACAAAGCACCATATATAGGGTGTTTTATTTTATAAAACACCACATATAGAGCCAAAAACCCTAAAGGGAAAAAAGTGGTAATTTTTTGCAGGCAACTGCGTCGAAAGTGGCAAAAAGTGGTGAAAATTTTCAATTCAGAAAAAATAACAATATAAAGTCTGGCGCGACGCCAAAAGAAAAGGCCAAAAAAGCCTGAACAAGTTTGAAGAAACAACTTGGGGGAAATATAAGAGGGTCTATAAGCCGGGTTCTGTACCATTGCTGGTGGCAATCATTCATCTAGGAAGCGCATCACTGCGCCCCTCAAGCAACCTACCCGAAAACCAGGTACGAGCCGCACCTTGCCCGGCGAACCGGGCGCGTTTTCCTATTTGGTCTTGCACTGAATGGGGTTTGCCGTGCCACAAACGGTTACCCGTTGCGCGGTGCGCTCTTACCGCACCCTTTCACCCTTACCAAGAAACTTGGCGGTCTACTCTCTGCTGCACTTTCCGTCGGCTCTCACCGCCCAGCCGTTAGCTGGCATTCCGCTCTGCAGTGCCCGGACTTTCCTCGAAGCGAAGCCTCGCGATTGCCCAACCCTCTTACAGGCGCAAACTCTACAGTAGACCGTTGTAAAAGTCCATCAAATACCGATATAAAAACCTCTGATTTCCTAAAACAAAATCGCATTGCTATGATTTTGTTCCGGAAACATAAGAGCGTATTAGTCCATGGAAGCGATTAATCATAATATGAACCACCAGGATGGGAAAAAACCAAGTATCAACATTTGCAAGCCGTCAGCTTTTTTATTCGCCTTAGTGCTGACGGTTATTTTTATCCTCTTCAACTACTATTGATACTGTCTGAATTCTAATAAGCAAAGACTGAAATTTCTTCAGAGTCCCGAACGAATAGGCTGTTAAAATAACGGTCATGATTCGATTTCTCAAACTGAAAGTCCACCAGATCGGCCGCAAAGTCAAAGCCTCGCCGTTCCTGAACAAGTATTTCCCTCGTTTTCGCGACCGCGTTTATTGGGCCGGCGACCGTTTATCTTTTGCACGCGCCGGTTTCATCGGCGCTTTTTGCATGATGTTGCCGGTTCCCTTTCAAATGTTGCTGGGATCGATTCTGGCTTATTACACCCGTGCCAACATCCCGTTAGCCACGGCTTTGGCTTGGATCACCAACCCTTTGACCATGGGCTTCATCTGGTACGGCGGCTATCGGTTCGGCACCTGGTTGCTGGACACCCCGCCATTGAAAAACATCGACCCGAACATCGAAATCGCCTCACAGCAATGGTTCAGCGATATTTTTCCGCACATCTGGCAACCGTTCTTTCTCGGCAACATGGTCCTCGGTGTCATTATCGGTACCATCTTTTATCTGCTGATTGCCCATTTCCACGGTATCCAACTGTTGAAACAACTGTTCCATAAACCGGCTAAATCCGGCCAATAAACCACCCAACAAAGCCACTATCAAAACCTGCCAGGCCTGGCGGTTTTGGCCAGACAACCCTCCATAGTTCCCTGAAAAAATAAAAACTTCCGATTCACGGATTAAAAAAATCATCCCTCTAAAACACATTTCCGTCTACTCGGGAGTAAATTTTTTGCTAAAGTATCCAAAATCAACTAAATATCAACTTGTTAAAACTCGAATTAGGTTCCAAACACTTGCAAACTCTCGATTCTGTCCCACCTGCCCCGGAAGCGCCTGAAACCCAAGAGGATAGACGCCAGCACCCGCGATACGAGCGCGACTTCACCGTCACCCTCAATAATTTTCAGCTGGACGGCTACGACATTTCGCAAGGCGGCATTTCCTTTGTCACCGACACCAGTGTCAAGGAATTTCAAATCGGACGGCTTTTTTCGAACGTGCAAGTTTCTTCCCTGAAAACCGAACCCTATAAAATCGAAGCACTGGTCATCAGCTCCTATCGCAGACGCCACGACCGCCACTATTACGGGGCTCGCCTGGTCAACCTTTCCGAGCCGGCGCAAACCTTGCACGATGCCCTGATTCAGGGCGGGGCTGGCCTTAATGCATTACTGGAAGACACCTGCGGCGCCGAAAAGTCCGGCATTTCCCCACACTTGGAAAGTCGCCTGATCACCGCGCTGGAGCTACTGAAGCGGGTGTATGTGTACCATTTGCCGCCGGAACTCTTGGCCGTCAAGGAAGAGCTGTATCGACCCAATCCGAACTTGTCGCAAATTGAATCCCTCATCCGAAAAAGCCCCGAAACATTGGCGGAATTCATTAAAATCGCCAAAGATGCTTATCCTAAAAAATCCATCGACCAATTGATGAAGGTCCGCACCATTCTCAACCTGATCGGACTGGACAATGTATTCGAACTGTTCTCCTCCGCGATTCTGGTGCGGCAACACAATAACAGTCCACTGGAAAACGCGATTATGAAGCACGGCATGAACGCCGGTTTGGCCGCAGCGGAACTGTCCGATAGCATTGACGGCATCAGTCGCTCCGAGGCTTATCTGGCAGGACTTCTACAAAACATCGGAGCCGTTTTCCTCTCGAAAATCGACCCCATCGCCTATAAGCCGATTTTCCTGAAATCCCTGTCCAAACCCTATACCGCACGGCAACAGGAATTGGACATGTTCGACACATCCCACAGTGAAGCCGGGGTCATCATTGCCAAGAACTGGGATATGATTCCCGAAATCTACAAAGGGATTTTGCTGCACCACTCCCGCCACATCACGCCACAGATTCGCCAAACACACAACAAAATCTGCAACATGGCACTGTTGATGATGCTCAGCGACTTTGTCGCCTGCTCCGCCATGGGGCAAAACTACGTCAGCGACGAGCTCAAACAATCCCGCGATTACGCTCTCAGCCATTTGGACATCAGTCAGGAACACGTTCGTGCGGCTTACACCATGGTCATCACCACCGGCTATAAAGTCACCGACATCGCCGGTCTTTGATGCCGCTCAAACCAACCCGGCGTCATCGACAATAAACAACCGAGATGAAACATTTTTCAGGAAACGGACAGGCCTTTATACCCTTTAGAGCGAAGACGTTTTATCGTAAGCCCTGAAAGGCACATGCCTTACTTCTTGGTCAGTTCCGAGGGTTTATCCGTCGTGAAAAACGACATGTCTTTCGCCAGAATATCGGCTTGATAACGTAAACTTTCCGCCGCCGAGGTGGTTTCCTCGACCAAAGCGGCGTTTTGTTGGGTCACGTCATCCAACTGGGTCACAGTATGGTGCACCTGCTCGATGCCGGTCATCTGCTCGGCGGTTGCCGAGGCGATTTGATTGACCATTTCCGTGACACTGTCAATGGACTGGGCGATTTGCTCCAACACTTCCCCGGACTTGGAGGCCTGCTCACTACCCTGTTCAACCCGCTTCACGCTCTCATCAATCAACTGACGGATTTCCTTGGCCGCGTCGGACGACTTCTGTGCCAAGGCCCGAACTTCTCCGGCCACCACCGCGAAACCACGGCCATGATCTCCGGCTCTGGCCGCTTCCACCGCGGCATTCAACGCCAGCAAATTGGTCTGAAACGCAATGCTGTCAATCAAAGTAACGATGTCGGCAATCTTATGGCTGGACTCCTGAATTGCGCCCATGGCGTCAATGGTGGCACGCATCACCTGCATACCATCCGACGCCTTGCCTTGTACCTCGATGGAAACGTGTGACGCCTGCTGCGAATGCTGGGCATTATTCTTAACCACCTGCGTCATGTTTTCCATGTTCTGCGCCGTCTCCTCCAACGCCGCCGCCTGCTCTTGCACTCGGTCGTTCAAATCGTGCGCGCCTTGCGAAACTTCATCGGAAGCCGAGGCCACCACGCGAGTGGCCTCGGTGGCTTGCGCGATGACTTCCGTCAAACGGTCAGACATCTGACCGATACCATCGTTGATGCGTTCGATTTCCGGCGAGAACATCGAACCTCGCCCCGATTGCAGCGCTTCCGGCATCCGGCGCGTTAAATCGCCGGCGGCAAACGCCTGCATCACTCGAGTCGCTTCGTCCACCACACGGCGCAGCAATTTCATATTGTCGTTCTGACCGACATCAGTGGCGTATTTCACCACTTTGTATGGCCGCCCCTCGGTATCCAAAATCGGATTGTAACTGGCTTCCAACCAAACGTCTTCGCCATTTTTCTTCACACGTTTAAAGGTGCCGGACACAAACTTTCCGTGGTTCAATTCACCCCAAAACGCCCGATATTCGTCAGTATCGGCAGACCCCGGCTCGGCAAACATCGCGTGTTTCTGCCCTTGGATTTCCGCCAACGAATAGCCCATGGTTTTGCAAAAATTTTCGTTCGCGGTACGGATGGTGCCATCAAGCTCAAACTCAATCACCGCCATCACTCGATTAATCGCATCCATTTGCGCTTTGAATTCCAGCTCACCTTCCACCTGTTCGGTAATGTCGGAAGCGAACTTCACCACTTTTTCCACCTGACCTTGCGCATTCACAATCGGGTTATAGCTCGCCTCCAACCAAACAGTGTCGCCCTGCTTATTGACGCGCTTAAAACGCCCGGAAACAAACTCGCCCTTCGCCAGTTTGCTCCAAAAAGCCGCGTAGTCCGACGCCTGTGCAATCGACGACGGTACAAAAATTCGATGGTGCCGGCCGGCAACCTCTTCCAGAGCGTAACCGACGGTTTTCAGAAAATTGTCATTCGCATGGAGCACCTTGCCTTCCAAATCGAATTCAATGACCGCCATGGAGCGGTTCAAGGCATCGAGCACACCTTGCGCCGAATCATAACGTTTTTGCAACTGAGCATAATCATGCTTTAACTGTGAATTGAACATAGTTGTCCTAGTCGTATTTATTTGTTTTTATGCCGGAAACCAAGCTGGCTTTCAGCTCAGTATACCGATTTTATTTTATGAGTACAATTTTTGTACAACACCTGTGTAACAATATTATTTAATCGATTCATAGAGGGATTTGAATCAAGGCTTGGGCACCACGGAGCCCGACGCCAGCACCTTTAACATTACGTCATTTTGCCAAGCGAAATATGGATTAAATGTCAAACGCGCATGCGCTTTGTCATCCGTTTCATAGCCCCAGGCGGAATACCACACGGCTTCCCCCTTCTCGCACAGCTGATAATGCGCATCGGATTGACCGTTCCAACACATGCGAAACTGGCCGTTGATACCGTAAAGTGGGTTATCGGGCGAAAACACCATGCCCATGTGAGAGAAGTTACTAATGCGCCATTCCGGCAAATAAGCGGTTCGCACTAAAATGCGAGCATCATCGGTTTCCGGTGGTGCCCCATACCAGATCAACCGGCTGTCCGGATGAGTAAAGCGAGTCGTAAACAACGCCAGAACTTGCGGCACATCCACCACCGAATCGGCTTCGCTGACCACCATCAACGTCGGCTTATCAAAGGATTTTTTCGACAAGGCTTTGAGCACCGATTCGCTGGAATAATAGTATTGCGAAAACCCATTGGTGGGCATATTGCCATAACGCACATAAATATCGTGGGTGTATTTCATGTCGGTTCGCAGCCAAGGCACCATGTTTTGAATCCAAGGTGCCATCCAATCAATCGGCGCATTGGATTCAAATGCCGGAGAAAACAAGATCAATCCGGCAATGTGCTCATCCTGCAACGCCAACTCGGTCACCAGGTTCGCCCCCGTGGAAAAACCGCCCAAGTACACCTGATCCACCTCGCCTTCCAAGATGTGGGTTTGCTTTTTCAACAAGGCGCGCCATTGATCAATCTGCACATTCAACATATCGCCCGGCCGCGTACCATGCCCCGGCAATAACAATGTCCGCACTAAAAAACCGTTTTGCGCCAATACCGGGCCGATGTCGGAAAACGAATACGGCGAATCCCCCAAGCCGTGCACCAGCAAAATGCCTTTTTTCGGTTTCGAGGTCGGCCGCCACTCCTGCGGGCTATTGGCTTCCACTTCCGCCGCCGGGTCTTCGCTCAAAAACAGCCGGTGCTCCGTCAACCACTGACGGGTTTGCAAACGGTAATCGTCAAACGTCACCTGAGTAATCACCGGAAACGTCTTGGCCGATTGCAACTCCGGCTTATCCGCCACGGCGGTGCAACCCACGGCCAAACCGATCCAAGCCAACAAAAGTCCGTTAGCCAACCATTTTCGCCAGTCCGTCATTTCAATAACTCTCCTTTAGAGCGTCATAACGTTCATCAAAACAACCTGATATCACGCCGTTGCAAGCCAGGCCTGGACATTTTTAATCAATAAGTCGGTATAGTATGTTCGTAACAAAATTCAAAAATACCCCGTCACGGGAAAAAACCAAGGTTACTGAGCGGGTTTCGATTTGACCGAACGCCCCGGTTTTTCCTCTAACGGCTTGTCCGGCCAGCGGTGTTTCGGATAACGCCCTTTCATGTCTTTCGCCACTTCAAAGTAAGACGTCTGCCAAAAATTGGCCAAATCGCTGGTCACTTGAATCGGCCGCCGAGCCGGCGACAACAGCTCAAACGTCAAAGGCACCTGGCCCCACGCCAACCGCGGGCTGGTCAGTTCGCCGAACATTTCCTGCAAAATCACCGACACTTTCGGCGAAGCACCGCTGTAATCAATCCTCACCCGATGCCCGGACGGCGTCGTGTAATGAGTGGGCGCTTGCTGGGCCAACACCTGCTGTTGCTCATAAGTCAATTGACTCTGCAACAGCATCAACACATCCAGCGACTGCAAGCCTTTGATTGTTGTAACCCCATTCAAATAAGGTGCCAACCAGTCGTCAAGATGGGCTTTTAGCCAGGCCTGGTCGAAATTGGGAAAAGGCGTTTCATGGCCCGAATCGAACCCGGCCAGCCAATTGACCCGTTTTAACCAGGCCTGGGTGTTTTCCCGCCACGGCAAATAAGATAAATCCTCCGCCAGCAGCGCCAACAACGCTTTCTGCAAGGTATCCGGGTCGGGGTTTTTCAATGGTTTTTCAGACAGTAGCAACCTGTGCAACCAGCGTTGCTGCACCGCCGCCAACTCGCCTTTGCTTTTATTCAAGCCCAGATAAGGCCGCTCTTCAATTTGCTCGGCAAATAAGGTTTCGATGTCCGCCACGTCCAAAGGCGCGGCCAGATAAATCCGCCCATCCTGACGCTGGCCGTCGAGTTGCGCCACCGCTAGCCAATCCTGTTGAGCCAGCGGATCAAACTCCGCCAACACCGCGCCCTTGCCGTTGCTCAACTGAAAGCGTGCCGCTTTGGCCCCACGGCGTTTTGCCACCCGATCTGGATAAGCCAGCGCCACCAGCTTACCGCACTCGGCTTGTAACATCGCCAAACTCAACGGTTGGCAAGGCGACGATTCATTCAATTTTTTAAGCGCAGAACGCGCGTTTTTCAAGGCCTGTTCCATCGCCGAGCGTTGCACCGGGTAGGCCTGACACGCTGAAGAACGGTTTTGGCGATACGCCTGTAACGCCAGCACCCGCTGAACTAAATCGGCGTCATCACGCGTTTGCAGCACATCCCGTTCCGATAAAATCGCCGCCAAGTCGGTCGCCAGTGTTTTGGCCTGATTCGGCGACAAATCACAGACCGATTCGGCTTTCAAACACATCACCGCCAAACGCGGTGACCAACCGAACTCGGCCGCTTTACGACCCCAATCGGTCGCCTGCCCCGTGTCGGTCAACAAATCCAAGGCCATCAAGAGTGCCTGTGCCGCGTCAAAGTGCGCTTTGGGCGGCGGTGTCATCCAATTCAAATCCGCCGGATTATGAATGCCCCAAATCGCCAACTCCAAACACACCGCGCTCAAATCGGCCTGCTCGATTTCCGGCGGATCGAAATCCGCCAATTGCAGTTGCTGGCTTTCGGTCCAGAGACGATAAGCCCGTCCGGCCGCCAAACGCCCGGCGCGGCCTTTGCGCTGTTCGGCCGAGGCTTTGGAAACCCGCTGCGTCGTCAGAGCCGTCATGCCGCTGGATACATCGTACAAAGCTTTACGGCTCAAGCCGCTGTCCACCACAGCGCTAATACCGTCGATGGTCAAACTGGTTTCGGCGATGTTGGTGGCCAGCACCACTTTGCGGCGACCGTCTGCATCCGGCACCAGCGCCAATTCTTGCTCTTCCGGTTTCAAAGCGCCGTACAACGGACGCATCACCGTATTCGACCAGGGCGTTTCTTCCAAACGTTCCTGTACGCGGCGAATCTCACCCTGCCCGGCCAGAAACACCAGAATATCCTTTTCGGTTTCCTGCCAGGCCTGGCGAATTTGTTGAATCAGCGCCGGTAATACCTCGCGAAAGTGCGTGGACGCCAACGGCTTCGGCAAATAGTGTTCCGATACCGGATAAGTACGGCCCGGTGCCTGCGCCTGTGCCACCGACGCACCATTGGCCGCCAACAGGCTTTGAACCGCGTCCAGATCGATGGTGGCGGACATGACCAATAACCTCAAATCATCCCGCAGTGCGGCTTGCACGTCCAAACACAAACTCAACGCCAAGTCGGCATGCAAAGAACGTTCATGGAATTCATCAAAAATCACCAAGGCCACATCCGATAACTCCGGGTCTTGCTGCAAGCGACGCGTCAAGATACCTTCGGTGACGATTTCCAATTGCGTTTCGCGGCTCACGCGGCGTTCGTTGCGAATTTGATAACCGATTCGCTGCCCGACCGTTTCACCCAGTTGTTCCGATAGATAATAGGCAATGGATTTCACCGCCAAACGGCGGGGCTCCAATAGAAGCACCTTACGTCCGTTCAGCCAAGGCGATTTCAGCAGTTCCAACGGCACAGCGGTCGATTTACCGGCGCCCGGTTCGGCCTGCAAAACCAGGTTATCGTGTTCTGCCAAACCCTGCCGAATCGCCGGTAGAATGGGGATTATCGGCAAATCAGCCATCACAATATTCCAAGAAATTGCCCGACTCGGTGCCGACTTCTTTATAAGCAAAAGAACTTACATTTAAACTCATTAAAAATTTCTTTTATTTCAACAACTTATATAGACATAAAAAAATTAAGCTTTTAGACATTCAAAATATTAAACCCAATCAACTCTTTGAAAATAAACAGTAAATTTTATATACCCTTTTTTAAAAAAAGGAAATATGCGTTTTTTTGATTATTGCCAAGCTTTGGGCTTTTGAGTCTACTAAGCGAAATTTAGTTGTACAAAAAGGTCTTTGGAAAATGGACGTAAAAAGTCGCTCGGTTACCCAAAAAGAATATATGTTACCAGAGGGTCTCACTATTGTCTCTCGCACCGATTTACACGGGAACATCACCGAAGCCAACGAGGCATTTATCGAAGCCAGCGGTTACGACTGGTTGGAGCTGGTCGGCCAACCGCATAACATTCTCCGGCACCCCGATGTGCCTGCCGCCGTTTTCAAAGACTTCTGGGGTACCATCCAAGCCGGGCGGCCCTGGTCGCAAATCGTCAAGAACCGACGTAAAAACGGCGACCATTATTGGGTCGTCGCCAATGCCACGCCCATGTTCGAAAACGACGAAATCGTCGGTTACATGTCGGTTCGAACGCCCGCATCCCGCGAACAAGTCGCCCAAGCGGAGCAAGCCTACCAAGACATTGGTGCCGGCAAACTGAAATTGTCCGGCGGCAGCCCGGTCACACTGGGAACCCGGCTCAACCCCTTTAACCAGTTCGAAGCCAGCCGCTTGATTATGCTGTTCAGCATTCTGCTGTTCATCACCGCCAATATGCCGCTTTTGAACCTCGGCACTCAGCCGCTGTTGTTTGAAGGCATCAGCGCCTTATTCATTGTGGCGATTTTCCTGATTGCCTGGAGCAACGACCGCAAGTTCAAAGAAGTTCACCATTTGCTCACCGAAATTTCCGGCGGTCACTTCAACAGCCCCATTCAAGTTTCCGGGCGTAACTTGGTCAACCGAATACTCGGGCGGGTGAAGTCCATGCAGATTCGCCTCGGCGCTGATTTCGACGACGTCAACGCTTCGCTGAACAATGCCAAACGCATTGAAAGCGCACTGAACGCGGCTTCGTCCAATATCATGGTCGCCGACCGCTTTCGCAGCATCATTTTCATGAACGAATCGGTCAAACGCATGCTGAAACAAGCCGAACCGGAACTGCAAAAAGACTTACCGCATTTCGATGCCGACAATTTGCTGCGACAGTCCATCGACATTTTCCACCAGCACCCGGTACACCAGGCCAATTTGCTTGACAATCTTACCGAAACCTACGAAGCCCGCATAAACGTGGGTGACGCCACCATTGACCTCGTCGTCGATCCGATTTTCAATGAAAAACACGAGCGCATCGGCACCGTCGCAGAATGGAAAAACATTACCGAGCAACTGGCGATTGAAGAAAATATCGAACACCTGGTGTCCAACGCCTCGCTGGGCATTCTCAAGGACCGCATCGACGCCTCCAAACTGGAAGGCTTCAACCATCAGTTGTCGCTGTCCATCAACACCTTACTGGATTCCTTTTCCGCACTGGTGCAAGACCTCAGCCGCATCCTTTGCCTGATGAGCAACGGCGACCTGACCAGCCGAATGGAAGGCGAATACAAAGGCGAAGTACATGCCATGCAAGTGGCCATCAATAATGCGCTGACCAATATCGAAGCCACCTTCGGGCAAGTCAAAATCGGTTCCACCGAAATCGGCCAAATGTCCAACGAGGTCTCGCAGGCCAGTGAAGACCTGTCGGAACGCACCCAATCGCAAGCCGCATCACTGGAACAGACCGCCGCTTCCATGGAACAAATCACCAGCCGGGTTCAGCAATCCACCGACAACACCCACGAGGCGAATCGCCTGTCATCGGAAGCCGCCACGGAAGCGAAAAGCGGCATTCAAGTCATGGAACAAACCTCCAAAGCCATGCACGGCATCAGTGAATTGAGCAGCCAAATCGCCGATATCACCACCGTCATCGACGGCATTGCCTTCCAAACCAATCTCTTGGCCCTGAACGCCTCGGTGGAAGCCGCCCGTGCCGGAGAACACGGTCGAGGCTTTGCCGTCGTCGCCAGCGAGGTGCGCAACCTGGCACAGAAATCCGCCGAATCCTCCAAAGAGATTTCCAACCTCATTGGCACCGCCACCGAACAAATCTCGCAAGGCACCTCGTTGGTGGAAGAAACCAACCGCATGTTTGAAGACATGGTCAATAAAATCGAACAGGTCAGCGGTTTGGTGGACTCGGTCTCCAAAGCCGCCACCGAGCAATCCAAAGGGCTGGGACAAATCAACATCGCCGTCAACTCACTGGATGAAATGACGCAGCAAAATGCCGCGCTGGTGGAAGAGCTGGCCGCCACGGCAGGGAATATGAGCGAACAAGCGGAAATGCAGGCCGAGTTCGTCGGTAAATTCAAAATCTCCGAGCGTTCCGCATCCGGTCAAGGCGGCCATAAAGCCACCTTTGAATTGGAAGACGCCAAAAACAAACACCGCGCCTGGAACGTCCGCCTGGAACGTTTCCTCTTGGGTGAAAAAGTAGACTTCGATGAACACAGCGCGCGTCGGGACGATCTTTGCCCGTTGGGCCAATGGTTGAACACCGTCGGCCGACAATATCAATCGATGCCGGAAATGCAGCAATTGATTCGAACCCATACCGAAATGCACAGCATGGTCGGCAAGGTCATTGATGCGAAAAAACTCGCCGATGACGACACCATGCAACAACACCGGAAAACGGTGTCCGAATTGTCCGAACAATTGCTGGTGGAAATGGACGCCCTGTGCGAAGCGATTACCGGCGAACAGGAGAGCACGGCGCTGCCAAAACAACCCTCTCAAGCCATTTCCGCCAACCGGCCAGAGAAAGCAAAAGCGCCGTCACAGAGCGATGAATGGAGTGATTTTTAAATCTCAATCACGCGGGGTTCAAAGGCATTGACGAACTGCCGCCCGCTCTGCTGTTGGTAACCTGCCGCTTCATGCACGTGACCGAACACATGGGCTTTCACCTGCGGCAGTTCGGCTAGGCGTTCTGTCAGCAACTCGCAACCGACACCAAACCCGCCGTTGGTTTGATCCAAAATGCCATAAGGCGGCGTGTGGGTGACCAGCACATTCGTCGCTTCCGGAATATTCTGCCAGGCCTGGCGTAATCCTTCCCCTTCGCGCGGCAGATTAAACGCCATCGCCTGAAACTCCGGCTGCCACGGCGAGCCGTAAAAGGTCACCCCATCGATTTCAACCGCGTCATCCATCAGGTAATGAATGCCGGAAAAATCGAACGACTGGGACGGTTTCCCGAGGTCGGCCTGGCGCTGTGTATCCAACAGAAAATCATGATTGCCGGCAATCAATACTTTATGCGGCATCGGCAAAGCGCGGAACCAATCCAAAAAATCCTCGGTTTGCTTGGCGCTGCCCAGATTGCAAATATCCCCCGCATGCACTACCACATCGGCCTGCGGAATCTCGCGCATATGCCGGTGGTAACCATGGGTGTCACTGATGCAAAAAATTTTCATGTCCGCTCCTAATTCTTTCCTAATCCTGTTGCTAACCATTTTATTCAGCATAAACCGAAGTCGGCGCAAAATCCACCAGGCCTGGCCGCTTTGCATTAAAATAAAGGGATGAAACAAAGCACTCTCGACAAACTGCCGGACATCCTTCAAAAAGATTTGGACGAAAACCTCTGCGTCTGCAACGGCATTCTTAAACGCGACATCATCGACGCCATTGAAGCCGGCGCCGACACACTGGACGCAGTGCGAAACCAAACCTACGCCACCGACGGCAACGGCTGTTGCAAACGTCAGGTGCAACGTTTGGTCGAATGCTTAACGTCGGAAAGCTGATTGGCGTGTCATTTCAGCCCTTTTATCTTACTTTTCATACGGTTAAATAAAACCGAATTGTGTTTAAACCAGCCACCGACAAGAATAAACAAGTATAATCACGTCTGATAAATATTTTTTGCTCAGCTTAGTCAGACAAAAACAATAAAAATACAAAAAACATGCAGCTTAACCGAATCGATTTACGACGCCTTATTCTCTCTCTGGCCACCGTCAGCGTCATTCTGACCCTAGTCAATGCGCTTTACGCCACTTACAAGGTGCAGAAAAACCTTCTCATCGACGGCACCTTACACGCCAATGAAGCCTACGCCACCAAACTGGCGCGCAGCACCGCCATGCACCTCAATTTAGTCATGAGCGAACTGAACTGGAGCAGCCAAGCCATTGCACAAGCCCCGCAGAACCCGTCGCTTTCGCAACTGGAAACCGAACGCTTGTTACGCCAATCAGACAGTTTCAATGCCGTGGTGCGCGTCAATGCAAACGGCCAACTGCAAGCCGTGGCCGCTCCCGAATCCTTCAAAGCCGATGTCATCCTGAAAGACGCGCCGATTCAGGAAGCCTTAACACAGCAGCAAACCCGAATCAGCTCACCGTTTCGTTTAAACCAAGGTCAATATTTCATTCTGGTTTCCCAGCCGATTATCGATGAAGCGGGCCATTATGACGGCTTTATCGGCGGGCTCATCAATTTACACGACCGCAGCATTCTGCACCGACTGCTGAGCGACCAAAGCTATCAGGACGAGACCTACCTCTACGTCGTCGACGCGAAACATCGCCTTATCGTCCACCCGGACAAAACGCGCATCGGCGAAAAGGTACTCGACAACCCGGCCATCGAAACGGTGCTGGATGGGCAAACCGGCCATCAAAAAATCATCAACAGCCAAGGCATCAATATGCTGGCAGGTTATTCGCCGGTCGGCATTTCCGGCTGGGGAGTCGTCTCGCAACGCCCATTGCAAGCCACGCTCGCCACGCTGGACAAACAAATGCTCAGTGTCCTTTGGCACTCCCTACCGATTCTTCTCGTTACCGGCCTGATTATCTGGCTGTTTGCCGGGCGCATTTCCAAGCCGCTCTGGCACTTGGCGCAACAAGCCGAACACCCGGAAACCCCGGAAACCGAATCCGAGGTCAAACTGATTAAAACCTGGTATTACGAAGCTGACGAGCTGAAAACTGCCCTGTTGAAAGGATTCGGCAGTGTCCACCAGCACATCCACGCCTTGAAAACCGAATCCCTGACCGACCCGCTCACCCGCATCCTGAATCGTCGCGGCTTGCAACAACAGCTTGAAACCTGGCAACTTGAAAACATTCCTTTTTCCGTCATCTCGCTGGACATCGATCTCTTCAAGGCCGTCAACGATGCTCACGGGCACGATGTCGGCGATCAGGTCATTCAAGCCGTCACCGAACAGATGCGAGAATGCTCCCGCAATCAAGACGTGTTAAGCCGCACCGGCGGCGAAGAATTTTTGATGTTATTGCCTTACACACCGTTGGAATACGCCGTGCAAGTAGCCGAACGATTACGGAAAACCATGTCGGAGGCGCCATTGAAAACCGTAGGCACCATTACCATTTCTCTGGGCGTCGCCCACTGGCCGGAAACCGCCGAGGATATGAAAAAGGTGTTAAAACAAGCCGATGTAGCGCTCTACCAAGCCAAACAAACAGGGCGCAATAAAGTCTGCGTCGCCACCGATTCTGCTTGCCAGGAAGCCATGCGTAAATGGGAAGACATTCTGAATTGAATACAACGAGTGATTGATACGCCGGACGGCGCGAAGAAAATTGGTCGGGACAGCAGGATTTGAACCTGCGACCCCCGCCACCCCATGACGGTGCTCTACCAGACTGAGCCATGCCCCGAGACCATTGAATCGCACATTATAAAGTGATTCGGATTTTAATCAAGCACCTTGTGCTCGCTTTCTGGCCGCATTCGACGCGGGCTTACGCTGAAATCAATCCGACCACTTTTGCGCCATTCGGCGCGGCGATAAACGTAAATAACGTTTTTGCGTCAGCCAGCCAATCAGCCACAGAATCATCGCCCCGCTCACCACACTGATCACCCACAATTCCGGGTTCCATTCCGGTGACACTTCCAGCACGAATTGATTGACCGCCAAACCGGCGAGTTGAGCAAAGGTGGCCGCCAGTAACCCGGCCAAGGCACCGAGCAGAATAAACTCCATCAAACCGATTTTGGTGATGTCGCGTTGTGTCGCCCCCAGGGTCCGCAACAGCAACCAGCTTTGCACCCGTGTTTGTTGGCTGGCCATGGTGGCGGTGAACAAGACAATCAAACTCGCCAGCAAGGTAAAGCCATACAGCCCGGACACCGCCCAACTGGCTTGCGACATAATGGTTTGCACCTGAGTCAGAATGCGCCGGGCATCAATCAGCAACACGCCCGGCGCTTGTTGTGCCAATTGCTGGGTCAGCGCATTGACGTCCACCGAACGGTCTGCCAGCGCAAAGTTACCGATATAGGAAATCGGCAGCAACCGATCGGCCTCCGGTTGCACAATGAAAAAGAAATTCAAACGGAAACTCTGCCACTGCACCTTGCGAATCGAGGTCACTTCATAACGCCAATCCTGTCCGCTGAAACTGAAAGTCAGCACATCGTTCAACTGCAACCCGAACAATTCGGCCATGCCTTCTTCCAGCGATACCTGCGGCAAACCGTGTTTCGGTTCACTTTCCGCCAGCATTTCATTGTAAGCCGGTGGCGTTTCCAGCACGGCGATATTCGATTCCCGTTCCAGCAGGCGTCTGGCACGGTTGGATTCCTGTTCCTGGGCACGAATCGGTTCGTCGTTCACTGCGACCAAGCGCCCTCGCGCCATCGGCACTAAGTTGGTTTCAATGCCATCCCCTTTCAACACGGTTTGCACCGTGTCTTTTTGATCCGGTTGCACGTTGACGATAAAGGTATCCGGCGTATTGGCCGGTAAAGACGCCTGCCAATTGGCCATCAAATCATGGCGCACAAAAGTCATCAACATCAATACGAACAAAACCAGCCCCATTGAGATTAACTGAATTTTCACCAGGCCTGGCTCGCGCAACAAAGCCGCCAACGACAGTTTAAGCCAGCCGCGGCTGCGGCGTTGCAACCAACCGACAAAGCGCAACAACCCCAAAGCAGCCAGATACAATACGACACCGGCCGCCACCAGCCCGACCAGCACCCACCAGACATAGCCGGTCATCAACATCACCACCAGCAGAATCAACCCCAGGCTGACCAGCCATTGGCGCATTTGCGGCTGACGCGATAAATTCTTCAACAACTGCATCGGCGAGGTGCTGACCGCATGGCGATAGGCCTGCCAGGCAAAACTCCACAACACCAAAAAGCCCATCAAAAAGCCATGCACATAAATCGACGGTTGATACGCCGGCACCAGCGGATCGAAGTAATCCCACAGCAACGGCAAACTGGCTTGAAACAAACCGGCCCCCAGCGCCACACCAACACCGCTGGCGATAATCGCCAGCCAGCTCAGCTGAAACGCGAACAAACGGGTCATCTGAGCGCGTTGCGCGCCGAAGGCCCGCATCAGGGCGATGGAATTTTGCCAACGCTGCAAATAAAAACGGCTGGCAATCAGAATCGATAAGCCCGCCACCAACACAGCGGACAAGGCCGACAACTCCAAAAACAGCCAGGCCGTGTCCAGCGATTGCGCCAAATCCTGCGATGGCGCTTGCGCGGATAAACTTTGAAGATGCGGATTCTGTTCCGCGTCCACGGCCTCGGCAAAACGCTCAATCGCGTTCGGTGTTCCAATCAAGGCCAATTCGTATTCGACACGACTGCCCGGCCCTTTCAATTCCGTGGCGGCCATATCCGCCAGCGGAATCACCATTTGGTGCGAAAAGGCGCCCATGCCTCCGGCCGCGCCCAACGGCTGGAAGGTACCGCCCAAGGCAAATTCGGTTTTCCCCAGCGTAATAGTGCTGTCGTCTTGCAATTGCATTAACGGAATCAACGCCGACTCCACCCAGACACTTCGCTGTTCAGAGGTTTTATCCGATGGCATTACAGCCGGAAAACGGTTTTGATAATTGCGTAACGGATAATTTGACGATACCCCTTTGAGGCGCACCAACTGGAAACGTCCTCCACTCAAGGCCATGGTCACCAGCGTTTCGGTTTGCGCGGTTTGCAAATCCAGTTCGCCGGCCAAGGTTGTCCACTGGTCGTCAATCGTCCGGGAACTGCGCAACACATAATCCGCACCCAAGTCATTGGCGGCTTGGCGCAACATGGAATCCTTCACGGTTTTACCGAGCTGCTCCACAAACGTCACCGAGGCGCTGGCAATCACCACCGCCAACAATAACCATACCCAATCGCCGCGTTTCAGTCCGCGCCAAAACCACAGCGAAGCTGTCCAAGCATCTTGCCAGTAACCTTTCATACCGCTTGTAACCGTCCGTTATGCAAGGTCAGCGCCCGATCACACTGGCGGGCAAAATCGGAGTCGTGTGTTACCAGCACGAGGGTGGTGTGCAGTTCGTCATTCAGTTGAAACAGCAAGTGCTGAACCTGTTCTGCGGTGGTTTCGTCAAGGTTACCGGTGGGTTCGTCGGCAAACAGAATTTTCGGTTCGGTGACAAAGGCTCTTGCCAGCGCCACTCGCTGCTGCTCGCCGCCGGAGAGTTCCGACGGCCGGTGCGACAAACGATGCCCCAGCCCGACTTTATCCAAGGCCTGTAAGGCTTTGTCATCAGCATCACTGACTTGAAACAACTCCAGCGGCATCAGCACATTTTCCAATGCCGTCATGCTCGGCATCAACTGGAAATTCTGAAAAACAAATCCTACCTGCAAGGCCCGTAACTGCGCGCGACGGTCTTCGTCGAGGTGATTCAGGGCCTGACCGAACAAGCGCACCTCGCCGCCGGTCGGCAATTCCAGCCCGGCCATCAACGACAACAAGGTGGATTTTCCCGAACCGGAGCGACCGACAATCGACAGCTTTTCGCCCGGCTGGACAGACAAATCGCAGCCCTTTATGATAGATAACTCTTCATCATCAGACGAGACATGGTAATGCACGTCCTTCAAGCACAAAACGGCTTCTTCTTTCATCTTCGCTCTCTTTTGTTTCTGACGGTGACGTTGACCGTTCTGTTTGGTTACTCAAGTGTAACGCAAGCCGAGGAAAAACCCAAAGCAAAACCCGCCCCCACAGAACCGACGCTTCTGGTCTTGGGCGACAGTTTGAGTGCCGCCTACGGTATGCCGGTGGAAAAAGGTTGGGTGGCGCTGCTGACACAGGATTTAAAAAACCGAAACATTCAAGTGGTGAACGCCAGCATCAGCGGCGAAACCACCTCTGGCGGCAAAAGCCGCTTACCCGCCTTACTGAAACAACATCAACCGGATTGGGTGATTCTGGAACTGGGGGCCAACGATGCCTTGCGCGGCCAGGTGTTGCAAACCACCGAACGCAACCTGCAACAGATGGTGGACATGAGCCGCCAAGCCGGTGCCGAGGTGTTGCTGCTTGGCATTCGTCTGCCCACCAATTACGGCCCGGCCTACGATGCGTTACTGCAAAAGACTTTTCAGCAAGTCGCCGAACGCAACCAACTGCTCTTTGACCCGTTTTTCTTGGAAACGGTGGTGATGGACCCGGATATGGCGCAAGACGATGGCCTACACCCAAACGCTCAAGCCCAGCCGGCCATACTCCAACGCGTGCAACCGCTGATTGAACAGCTCATTACCCAAAAACCGGCCAAAGCCGCCTAACGCGAAACCCTGAAAACGGCCAGGCCTGGCGATTTTTACGCTTTGCTGCCGCCCTTGCAAAGCGGCGAATCTGCCACGTCCGGGCGGGCTTCCCATTCCGCCGGGCTGAACGTATGCAAGGCCAGCGCATGAAATTGCGGCATCTCATCGCTCAGCGCTTTGTACACCGCCTGATGACGTTTGACTTTCGACAAGCCATCGAACTCGGCCGCCACCAAGGTCAATTTGAAATGCGATTCGTCCGCCGGGCCGGAATGCATGTGGCTTTCATTTTCCAGTTGCATAAAGGTGACATCAAACGCGGCTTTCACTTTGTTTTCAATTTGTGTCTGTAAGCTCAACTTATAATCCTCTATAAAATATCTCTTTCAGATTGTCCGAATCATGAAGAGTATAATGGTTTTCGAATTGAATCAGGAGATCACTATGCGATTAAACACGCAACTCAACCGACTCATCCCTTTTGCCTTGCTGATGTGCTTGGCGTTGGGCGCGCAGGCCTCCGCAGACGGTTCCGCCGGAAACGACGGTAAACTGAAGCCGGTGCCGGAACTGCAGGACCCGCCGTCTGACCGTTTTCCGGGCGACCCGGCCGAACACCATGCCGTTTATATGTGGAACAAAGCCGACCCGGCCTACCAACACAGCATTTTGAATTCCATCCAGGCGATGATTAAACGCTACGGCGATAATGTGGACATCGCGGTGGTCGCGATTGGCCCAGGCATCCATGTGTTGGCGAAAAAACCGCAACGCGAAGTGGAACCACTGACCTACGAGCGTGTAGCCAGCTTCGCCAAAGACTACAATGTGCGTTGGATTGCCTGTGGGAACACCATGAACACGCTGCATTGGACCGACAAGGACATGCGCCCGTTTGCGGAATATTCCGAAGTGGGGGCCGCGGCCTTGATGGAACTGCAGGAAGAAGGCTATAAACTGCTGGTCTGGTAATCCACCACGGACCTACCAGCCAATAGCAAAAAGCACCTTTTCAGGTGCTTTTTTGCATTTTAAGTGTGCCCTGTTTTAACAGATGCTCTCCCTCTGCTCAGCGCATTACCATAAAGCCAGAAGGCTTGGCGGTTGAGGCCTGTTCAAACTTGAGAAAGCGGTGCATACGCAGCAAGCGCAACAGAAAATAAATGGTGGTTAATTGCACCAGAATCAGCGGCACCCACAAGGCAAAATAACCGGAACTGCCGAATTCCACCAGGCCTGAATACACCAAACCGATATTCAACCACAGCACCAACTGCACTTCAAAACCAAACCCCGGACACACCATGGCAAAGGATGACGCATCCGAACGATTTTCAGCCATCTGCTTGAAAAAGCCGCTGCGTTTCATCACCATCAGTCCGAACAAACCGACCAACACCGAAATGCCCGCCCCGACCGTGAACACCAGCAAATGGTAATTGACATTACGCTCCAACTGCAAGGCATGCATATTGGCAATGTCCGCACGGTATAAGCCCACCACGAACATGCCGATAATCACCACCGGCAGCAACAATGTCACTGAGGTTGCGGCCGAAATGCCTTGCTTGAACATGGATTTAAAGCCCAACACCAATTTGATACCGGCCAGAATCGCCGTCATCCCCAGCACAATGTACGACAAACTCATGCCGACCAAGGCAATCCACGGCACTTTGGAAAACCCTAAGGCGCCCAACCCCACCGCAATCATCGCAAACGAAAAAATGGCAATCAATTGCGACAGGTTGGCGTTTTCACTGAAATCCAAATTGCCATGCACCAAGCGCAACCAATACACCGAAAAGATTTTCAACGCCAAGACCAACATGGCAATGAAATACACCCCGGCACCAACAAACAAAAAATCAATCAGCTGTGCTTGCATCCCCATCCAAGTCACTGGATCAAATAAGCCCGGAATAAACAAGGCACCGAGAATAAACAATACATTCATGGTCATGGTAAGCGTCAAGGGAATCGCCATTAACTGCACTTCCTTATTGGACGCTTTTAGGGCGGTGTATTCGGCACTCTGTCGAAAACGATTGAATCCCCTGAACCACCGGAACAGTAAAAAGAAATGCAAGAAAGCGGACAAAACAATGCCGCCGATGTAGGTTTGAATCAACAGATTCAATGCATCGGTTTTACCGAAATGATGGGCGAGTAACGTATTGAAATCGATAAACGCATTGCCCGGATGGGCGGTCATGTAATTGACGACAAAAAAGAACGAGGCGGTCATCCCGGCCGCACCCAGCGGCGCGAGGATGTGTAATATCTGGAACGGAAACGGTTTCATGGCTAACTCCTTATTGAGATAACTTTCCAACGTTAACGGCTTATCCCCTTAACGGCTGGAAAGCGCCCGCACCGTGTTCCTCGCCACACGGTTTGAGCGATAATAAGTTCTAGTTAGCGTTTTTATGTATATATAAGAAGTAGCTTATATACAAACTTGTCCTATATCAACTTTTATCTAATGATAAATTTATTTTATAATCAGCCATCGTTTGCTTTAAGAGCGAACCTCACTGCGCTCTGCCAGCAACCGATCCAATTTTTCGTGTAAGGCTGCGATTTCGCCTTCCAGCTTATCCTGATACGCCTGCTCCTGTTGATGCACGACTTCCTCTTCCTCGGCCAGCATTTTTTTATGCTCTTCGTCCAGCACTTCTACGACGATCCCGATCATCATGTTCAGGAAAACGAATGCCGAGAAGAAAATGAACGTCAGATAATAAATCCAACTTAAACTGTACACCGCCATGGTTTCGTACATCACATCCGTCCAGTCCTCAAAGGTGGCGACCCGGAACAGGGTCAACAGGGAAATCCCCAAGTCGCCCCACAGTTTCGGATTGATGTCGGCAAACATCAGATTACCGATAACGGCATACAAATAGAAAATAATGAACATCAACAACGCCACATAGCCCATGCGCGGCAAGGCGGTAATCAAAGCGCTGACCAGCACCCGTAGTTCCGGAATGAATGAAATCAAACGCATGACCCGGAACAAACGCAGCATCCGCGCAATCAAGGCATACTCGGAATCGTCCAACGGAATCAAACTCACCACTACAATGGTGAAATCAAAGATATTCCAGCCCTTCTTGAAGAAATCCTTCAAACGGTCTTCCGCCGCCATCCGAATCAGGATTTCAATCAAGAAAAACACCGTCACGCCATAATCCATGACCCACAGGAATGTAATCGCCGTCTCCGGCAGATTGTAAGTGCGCACGCCAATCAACAGCGACGAGAGGATAATCACGGAAATGACAAACAACTCGAACACTTTGTTGTCGCGAATGTGTTGAAATTTAGACTGAAACGCTGTCCACGTCATAATCACCCTTCCATTAAAATAAATGATTAACCGAATAAACCAAGTTTATAAATTGAGGCTATTTTACTGCAAAGGATGGGATTTGAATTGTTAAAATAAAACTTTTAACACGCTTAACAAAGGTCAAAACCATGCCGAAAATTAAAGTATCAGGACAAGGAGAATGTGAATTTGACGGCCAGTTTTCATTACTGGACGCATTGGACGAAGCCGGATTTGATATGCCCTACAGCTGTCGCGGTGGCAACTGCGGTGCCTGTGAAGTGCGCTTGGTTTCCGGTGATGTGGAAGAAATTCAGGATCCGGTCTATGAAACCGACAGCGGCTATATCTTGACGTGCAGCGTGATTCCCTTATCGGACATTGAAATCGAACTGGTTTAATGCGATTGGCTAAAGTCGACTAAACAAACATAAAAAGCCACCGGTTAAGGTGGTTTCATCTCAAACGAAAAAAGCCCTCCGAAGAGGGCTTTTTGACAAGGATAACCAACAATTACTTGTTGATGATCGCGCGGTATTTCTCAACCATGTTCGCTGGTAGAGGAATGTAACCGTCTTTCACTACGTCTTGTTGACCTTTTTGAGAAAGAACCAAGTTCAAGAATTCTTTCACAACTGGCTCAAGCGGCTTGTTAGGCGCTTTGTTGACGTAAACGTAAAGCACACGCGCCAAAGGATAAGTGCCGTTCAAAGCATTCTCAGGTGTCGCCGCGACGAATTTACCGTCGTCTTTCTTAGAAAGCGGAACCGCTTTAACACCGGCTGTTTTGTAACCGATACCGGAATAACCGATGCCGTTCAAAGAAGAAGTAACGGATTGAACAACGGAAGCTGAACCTGGTTGCTCGTTCACAGAAGACTTGTAGTCACCTTTACAAAGCGCTTTCTTCTTGAAGTAACCGTAAGTACCGGAAACAGAGTTACGTCCGTAAAGCTGGATAGACTTGTCTTTCCACTCACCTGTCAGACCAACACCACCCCAAGTTGTCACGTCGTTTTTCGCGCCACACTTACGAGTTGAAGAGAAGATGGCATCCACTTGAGGAATCGCCAAACCTTTGATTGGGTTGTCTTTGTTGACGTAAACCGCTAGCGCATCGATTGCAACACCGATTGCAGTAGGCTTATAACCGTGTTTCTTTTCGAACATGGCCGTTTCTTTAGACTTCATTTTACGGCTCATAGGACCGATGTTAGAAGTTGACTCAGTCAACGCTGGAGGAGCCGTTGAAGAACCGGCCGCTTGAATCTGAATGTTGACGTTAGGATAAGTACGCTTGAATTCTTCCGCCCAAAGCGTCATCAAGTTCGCCAAAGTATCGGAACCAACAGAAGACAGGTTACCGGAAACACCGGAAACTTTTTTGTAGTCTGGAATAGCAGAATCCACACCAGCGGCATAAACAGAGTTAGAAACCACAGCGGTAGCAAGACCCATTGCAATTAGTAGATTGCGTTTCATTACTTCTTCTCCTAAAAAATAGAAAGTATTTATCTTTATAGACAGGAAGGATTATGACGGGCTGGCGTAACATCCAAATGAAACAAAAATGACAGTTATATGACACCGTCAATCGGGCCTTTCCAGCCCCGTAAACAAAACACACATCAAAAATATTGCAATATATTTGTCACATTATCCCAATCCTCACGTAATTTTTTATACAATTCCCGCTTGTCAGAATCGCTCAAAATCAAACAGTGAAACAGAGAGACATTCCATGGAATTTCGGGACATTAATGACATCGAAGACGCCACCAGCAAAAGTCGGAAGGAAATGTTCCGCTTCGGATCGGCCCTGCTCTTCATTATCCTCATCATGCTTTTCTCCGCCAATTTGCAACTGGGCACCGGAACGGTCAGTGTCGAATTGGTCATTGCCGCCATGATCGGCGGTTACATGGCGATGAACATCGGCGCCAATGACGTGGCCAACAACGTTGGCCCCGCCGTCGGCTCGAAAGCCTTAACCTTGACCGGCGCCATCATCATCGCCGCCGTCTTCGAATCCGCCGGGGCCTTGATTGCCGGTGGCGACGTCATCAGCACCATTAAAAAAGGCATTATCGACCCCGCTCTGATTGAGAACGGCGATACCTTTGTCTGGCTGATGATCGCCGCCCTCCTGTCCGGAGCGATTTGGCTGAACCTGGCCACGGCCATGGGCGCGCCGGTGTCCACCACCCACTCCATTGTGGGCGGCGTTCTCGGCGCCGGCATCGCCGCCACCGGTTGGGAAATCGCCAACTGGGACAAAATGGGCGCCATTGCCGCCAGCTGGATTATCTCACCGGTCATCGGGGGGTTGATCGCGGCCATGTTCCTGCTCTGGATCAAACGCAGCATCACCTATCAGGACGACATGCTCGCCGCGGCAAAAAGGACGGTGCCGATTCTGATTTCCGTCATGGCCTGGGCTTTCTCGACCTATTTGATTCTGAAAGGCCTGAAAAAAATCTGGCACGCGGACTTTTTAACCGCGTCACTGGTCGGTCTCGCCATCGCCTTCATGGTGTACTTAAGCGTCCGCCCGATGATTGCCCGCCAAGCCAATGGCTTGAAAAGCAGCAAAGCCAGTGTCAACGCTCTTTTCACCATTCCGTTGATTTTCGCCGCCGCGCTATTGAGCTTCGCGCACGGTGCCAATGACGTCGCCAACGCCGTCGGGCCTTTGGCTGCCATTAACGATGCGGTGCAGAGCCATCAGGTCTCCACCAAAGCTGAAATTCCATTGTGGGTCATGTTGATTGGTGCCATCGGCATCAGTTTAGGGCTACTGTTGTTCGGGCCGAAACTGATTAAAACCGTCGGTTCCGAAATCACCGAACTGGATCAAATGCGTGCCTTCTCGATTGCGATGGCCGCGGCCATTACCGTCATCATCGCGTCTCAGCTGGGCTTGCCGGTCAGTTCCACTCACATTGCCGTGGGCGGGATTTTCGGTGTCGGCTTCCTGCGTGAATACCTGAAGCGCAACTACGCCAAAACCCTGCAGCAGATTCGTGACCACCACGAAGGCGCCAATCAGGCGGAAATCGAGCAATACATCGAGCGTTTCGGAAAAGCCAGCATTCAGGAGAAGAAAATCATGCTGGCGGAACTAAAGCAGCATAAAGCGGAAGTGGAATTGACCAAGAAAGAACGTAAATCCTTGAATAAGGTGTATCAGAAAGAGCTGGTCAAACGTTCGGCCTTCTTGAAAATCGTCGCCGCGTGGGTCATCACCGTCCCGGTTTCCGGCATTCTGGCGGCGATGATTTACTTCACGATCCGCGGTATGATGCTGCCATAACCCAATGGCTGTAATCGGTCTTCCGATTCGTCAAGACATCATTCATTTTAACCAGGCCTGGCTATTTTCATTTCCGCCAGGCCTGGTCATTCCCTACTATCCAGAGTCATCGCAACCCTGATGACATCCGTCGTTTAATGCACGGCCTTGCTGCGCGGAAAATCGCACCGGAAGCTTGACCCTTTACCCAACTGGCTTTTAATCACCAACTTGGCATCATGACGTTCCAGGATGTGCTTGACGATGGCCAACCCCAAACCGGTGCCACCGGTGTCGCGTGAACGTGCCGTATCGACACGATAAAAACGTTCGGTCAGGCGACTGATGTGTTCCTGCGAAATCCCGATGCCGGTGTCGTCCACCTGAAAGTGCGGCCCTTTTGCGTCTTCGTACCAGCGCACGGTGATTTGCCCGCCTTCCGGCGTATAACGGATGGCGTTGGAAATCAGGTTCATCAACACACTCTTCAGCGGTTCTTCGTAACCTTTCAACGCCAGACTCTCGTCCAACTCAAACCTAAAACTGTGTTTTCCTTGGCTCATCTGAGTGGCGTCCTGTTCCATTTTTTTGAGGATGGGAGCAATCGGAACGGTTTTCTCCTTACCGACCAGCGTTTCCGATTCCATGGCCGAAAGCGTCAGCAAATCGTTGATGATGGACTGCATCCGTTCGGATTGGTTGTGCATCTGTTCCAACGGCTTCACCCACATGGAATCCGGTTCTTGGCCGTCCATCATCACTTCGATGTAACCGTTCAATACGGTCAGCGGCGTACGCAGTTCATGTGACGCATTGGCAATGAAATCACGGCGGATTTGCGCCAGATTGTAAAGCTCGTGAATGTCCTTGACGATCAGCAGCTTATGTTCCTGAAAATACGGGAATAATTTCAGATTGAACACCCGAGGAATCCCGTTGAGTGAAGATAAAATCACCGATTTTTCATAACGCCCCGACTTGAGGTACTGAATGAAATCCGGGTGCCGCAGCAGATTTTCGATTTTACGATGGGTATCACTGTGTTTCAGCTTGAACAGCTTTTTGGCGGAATTGTTAAACCATTCAATTTGATTGGATTCATTCAGCGAGATAATGGCGTCCGGAATCGTCATGGACGCGGCCAGGAATTGCTCGGATTTGTAAAACTGTAAGTCGGCGTGCTTTTCCAGCGAACGCTGTTTGCGTGAGACCAGATACCCTAACTCGCCCCACAGACCGGAGCCAGGTGGATAAGACACATTAGGCGTGCCCTTCATCCAAAGTTCGAAGCGATAGATACTGTACAATTGACGGGCGATATAGAACAGCAAATAACCGAAAAAGGTGGCCATCCACCAATCGGTCATCCATGCGATGAACAGGGCGAGCCACACACTGGTGATGACCCAGGTGAGTTCCCGCGTAATTCCTTTTGACACTGAATCGTTTTCCTCTTATTCAACAGAGAAACGATAGCCAGCACCTCTTACGGTTTGAATCGTATCGGCTGCCCCGACGGGCTCCAATAGTTTTCTGAGACGCCGAATGTGAACATCGACGGTTCTCTCTTCGACCACGACATTCTCCCCCCACACCTGGTCCAGCAACTGGACACGGGTATAAACACGGTTGGAATGCGTCATGAAGAAATGCATCAACTTGAACTCTGTTGGCCCAAGTTTAACTTCTTGGTCATTGACTGTAAAACGGTAACTGGATAAATCCAGCTTCAAATCGCCGGAACGCACCACGTCCAGCGCATTCTTTTCGGGGGATTGACGTCGCAGCAAGGCCTTGACCCGTGCCACCAAGGCTCGCGGCGAAAAGGGTTTGACGACGTAATCGTCGGCACCCGCATCAAAACCCTGCACCTGGTCGTTTTCCTCACCACGGGCCGTCAGCATGATAATCGGAATGCCGGCGGTCTGGTCGTTCTGACGAATACGCTGAGCCAGCGAAACACCCGACACGCCCGGCAACATCCAATCCAATAACACGCAGTCCGGCTGGTGTTCCAACAACAGTTTCCAGCCTTGCTCTGCATTCGGGGCTTCGATGACCTTATAATTCGCCGCTGTTAACGTGAAATTCAACATATCGCGAATGGCGGCTTCATCTTCGACCACTAAAATGCATTGCTCTGTCATAAATCTTTCCCGTTAAGATTCCAGCTCGCTCAAGAACTCGTTTAAGCGTTCGCTGTCTAGGTTACGCATATCCATCCCTTGAACCAGGTAGATGATGCTTTCCACAATGTTTCTGGCATGATCCGATACACGCTCGGAAGCGCGCAATGCGATGATCATTTCCATCAGACATTCTACTTGATCCGGCATCTCTTTCAGAGAGGTTTTCAAATCCGCCATGGCATCGGCGAAAATGTCGTCGATCAATTCTTCTTCCTGAATGATTTTACCAGCCCCTTCGGTGGAAACGCGAGCAAAAGAATCCAGCGCAGTTTTCAGCATGGCGTTGGAGCGCGTGGAAATGTCCATCAATTCAACGTAGCCCGGCAATTCAGCGCACTTCACTTGGTGCTCTTTTCCGAACACGATGACCATTTTCGCGATCTTGACGATTTCGTCGCCCATACGCTCCAGATCGATGGCGATGCGAATCGCGGCAATGATCAAACGCAAATCGGAAGCCGTCGGTTGTTGGCGCGCCAATACTTTCGCGCACAAACGGTCGATTTCCATTTCCGCTTTATTAATTGCTTTGTCGAAGGCGATGATTTCCACCGCTTTTTCGGTATCGCCACTGCCCAAAGCGACCAACGCCGTTTCAAACTGGCGCTCGACCATGCCGCCCATTTCCAGAATGTGGTTGAACAAATCTTCCAGATTACGGTTCAGCATTTCCGAAATGTGTGAGCTGAATTCTTGTTTTTCCATGTGATGACTCTCCTGACTGTTCTTATAACTATAACTCAATACTCAACATTGAGAGCTTTGCACGAGTGGGACGCGAGGAAAAAATGAGATAAAATTTTTCTGAATCAGGCGGAAAACGAAGTTAATAGCTAGCTATTAACGAGTTTTTCAACGACATTCAGGAAGATTTTAGCTATTTTTAGCCGTGTACCCATCTCGTGTAAAGCTCTCAACTTAACCGTAACGACCGGAAATGTAATCTTCGGTACGTTTGACTTGCGGATTCGTGAACAGAGAGTCGGTATCGGTGTATTCGATCAAGTCTCCCATGTACATGAATGCGGTGTAATCGGACACACGAGCTGCCTGCTGCATGTTGTGCGTGACGATCAAAATCGTGAAGTCCTTTTTCAGCTCGAAAATCAATTCTTCGATGGCCAAAGTGGAAATCGGATCCAGTGCCGATGTCGGTTCGTCCAACAACAAAACTTCCGGCTTGATGGCGATGGCACGCGCGATACACAAACGCTGTTGCTGACCACCCGACATGCCCAAAGCATTCTCGTCCAAACGGTCTTTGACTTCTTCCCAAAGTCCGGCGCCTTTCAAGGCCCATTCCACCGTTTCATCCAGCACGTTCTTATCGCTGATGCCTTGCAGACGCAAACCGTAACAGACGTTTTCATAAATCGATTTCGGGAAAGGGTTCGGCTTTTGGAACACCATGCCCACACGACGACGCAGCGCCGCCACATCCATGTGCTTACTGTACATGTCGTCCCCGTGCAAAAGCATCTCCCCTTCCACGCGCACGATGTCAATCAAATCGTTCATGCGGTTGAAGCAGCGCAACAAGGTGGACTTCCCGCAACCCGACGGCCCGATAAACGCCGTCACACGGTTTTGCGGCAGTTTCATATTGATGTTCTGCAAGGCTTGTTTGGAACCGTAAAACAGGTTCCAATCCTTGACCTCAATCGCCATTTTTTCGTTGTCCAAGTGCATACCACGATGATCACGATCAATCGAAATATTCATATTCTGTTCAGTCATAACAACATTCCTATTCTAAAATTCTATTGCAATAATCCACCAGGCCTGGTCATTAATTATCCAGAGCCTTGTACTTCTCTCTCAGCTTATTACGGATCGTGATCGCTCCGAGGTTCAAACCGATGATGATCAACACCAACAACAAAGAGGTGGCATAGACCAACGGCTGAGACGCTTCAACGTTCGGGCTTTGGAAACCGACGTCGTAGATATGGAAACCAAGGTGCATGAACTTACGGTCCAAGTGAATAAACGGTGCGTTCAAATCGATTGGCAGTTCCGGCGCCAATTTCACCACACCGACCAACATCAACGGTGCCACTTCCCCGGCGGCACGCGCCACGGCCAGAATCAGACCGGTCATAATCGCCGGCATCGACATCGGCAGGACAATTTTCATAATGGTTTCGGACTTGGTCGCACCCAGCGCCAGACCACCCTCACGCAAGGCACGCGGAATACGGGACAAGCCTTCCTGAGTCGAAACGATCACCACCGGCAGGGTCAATAACGCCATCGTCAAAGAAGCCCACAGCAACGCCGGCGTACCGAAGGTCGGACTCGGCAAGGCGTAACTGTAGAAGAGTTCGTCGATACTGCCCCCGATGATGTAAACGAAGAACCCGAGACCGAAGATACCGAACACGATGGACGGCACCCCCGCCAGGTTGTTGATGGAAATTCGTACCGTCCGCAATAAAATGCCGTCTTTGGCGTATTCGCTCATATAGACGGCGGCAATCACCCCCATCGGCGTCACAAAAATCGCCATCAGGATCACCATCGTTACCGTCCCGACGATGGCCGGGAAAACCCCGCCTTCGGTGTTCGCTTCACGCGGATCGTCAATCAAGAAGTGTCCGATGGACGTGAAGAAGAAACCAACCTGCTCGCCAAACGTCATGTTGTTTGGCTGCCAGAAACGTACAATGGATTTCAACGGAACATGAATGAATTTATTTCCCGCAATTTGCAACGTAACTTCACCCAGATTATTGGACTGGCGATACAACACCTTCAACGTATCTTGCTGATCACTGAATTCTTGTTTCAGCGTGGTGCGCTCGGCCTCGAACTCGGCTTGTTTCTCGGCAGTGTATTCACCGTCGGTCTCAAGCCGCTTTTCATTCAAACGCAGTTGCTCTAATTTATAGTTAATACCACCGATAATGACTTTTTCGATGTATCGGATTTGGTTGTGTAGATCCAGACCACTGTCCACCAGCTGCTGCATCATCGGCAACACATTATCGCCACGTGCGACGATTTTGCCGTCCTGCTTAATGTATTCCAAATGGCCGTAGACATTCCCCCATTCGTAACGCTCCACCACCGTGACGCCGTCATCGAGAATGTCCTGGCGACCGATGATGTTCGCCGAATTAATCCAGCGGAAATCAATGCCGTAAACGTCACGGTTACCGACTTTCAATAGGTACTGCGGAATGCGGACAATGCCGTCTTCGGCTTTCGGGTCTTTGAATTCCTTGCTTTTGACTTCATGCAATTCACCGACCACTTGCTCCAGTTTGCCGTTATCGGTTTTCACTTCGTATTCATACACCGAATGCGGCCAGAAATGCACCAGGCCTCGGAACGAAATCATCAACAACAAGCCAACGACCAACACCACACTGATACTGACAGTCGACGCACTAAACCAAACCCAATGTTCGCCTTTTTTGAACCATTCTTTCATGTCAATATCCTTTATAGTGAGCCATACTTACGGCGCATGCGTTCGCGCACCACTTCTGCGAGCGTATTGAAAACAAACGTGAAGATAAACAGAATCAGACCGGACAGGAACAGCACTCGATAATGCGAACTGTACAGTTCCGCTTCCGGCATTTCCACCGCCAAGTTGGCCGACAGAGTACGCATCCCCTGGAAGATGTTCACATCCATCAGCGGCGTGTTGCCGGAGGCCATCAATACGATCATCGTTTCCCCGATGCCGCGCCCGAAACCGAGCATGATGGCCGAAAAGATTCCCGGACTGGCCGTCGGCAAGACCACACCGACCAATGTCTGCCACCCGCTGGCGCCCAACGCCAGAGAACCGTTCACCAAGTAACTCGGCACGTTGTAGATGGCGTCTTCCGCCACCGAGAAAATGGTTGGGATCAAAGCGAAGCCCATCGCAAACCCGATGACCAAGGCATTACGCTGGTCAAAATCGATGCCGGCACTGGACGTTAACCAGTGACGCATATCACCGTGGAAGAACAGGTTTTCGATTGGTGAGCTCAACGACAGGGCAAACCAACCGAGAAAAACCACCACCGGCAGCATCAACACAGCCCGTCTGCCGGTTGGAATCAACAAACGCACCGGTTCCGGCAGACGAGACCAGCCAAAACCGAATAAAAGGATGCCGATGGGCACCACCAGTAAGATGGCAAAGAAGCCGGCCAAATGGGCTTCCATATACGGTGCCAGCCACAACCCGGCTAAGAAACCGAGAATAACCGTTGGCAGAGCTTCAATCAGCTCAATGGTTGGCTTGATGTATTGGCGGGTTTTGTTGTCCATAAAGAAGGCGGTGTAAATCGCCGCCAAAACGGCAATCGGCACGGCAAATAACATCGAATACAAAGCCGCTTTGATGGTACCGAACGTCAACGGCACCATGGAGAATTTCGGCTCGAAGTCGGCACTGGCGGACGAAGACTGCCAGGTATAGCTTGGCTCTTCGTAGCCCTCATACCAGACTTTCCCCCACAAACTGGAGAAAGAGACATCCGGGTGTTCGTTTTTAATGTCGTAATTGACCATCTGGCCGTCAGCGGTTTCCAGCAAAGCGCCGTTTCCGCGTTCCGCCATCAAAATGAAATTCAACCCGGTTTTCAAGTCCACCGAGGCCAAATGTCTTTCCGCCGTGGCGTTGTACAAATTGATTTCATCGGAACGGTCCAGCGTCACAAACCCTTTACGACTGTGTTCGATAGCGATGAAGTTCACAGGCTTCTTATCCACTTCAAACTCACGAATAAACTCCAACTGGAAGTTGTTGTTTTCGTCTCGTACCGGGAACCATTGCAACACACGCCCTTTCGACGTCCCGACCATCAAGGAATATTCACCCAACAAAAAACGTAATGACGAAATGTGCTCATCACCATTGACCATATTCACTTTTTGCAACAAAACCGGCTCACGAATATTCGACAAATCATAATACAAGGTCGAACCGTCTTCGGACACCAGATACAAATTACGCATATTGCCGCCCATCATCAGCCAATCGACCGGCATATTGTTCGGCACTTCGCCTTCAGCGTATTCTTCAAGGGCCACGTCATCCGACAACATGGATTCGACTTTGTCGTATTGTTTGACGAACACATGCGACTGACCCGCTAATTGATAGGCCACCACCAACTGAGAATCGCTGCTGCGCGCCGCGACTTTGGAAATGGGTTGATCGGCCACAACCAATGGCTCCTGCCCGAACGGAAAAGTCAAGGCCGGCGTGATTTTACGAACGTTATCCGGGTAGGTCACTTTATAACCGTATTTTGCGAGCAATACCCCGCCACCGGACAAACCGAACGCAATCAATTTATCGGACTCCTTCACCCGCGCAAAACTGGTAATCGACTCCCCATTCAACGGCAAGCTGGACTCGGTCAGCAGTTGTCCATTATTGGCATTGAACCCGATCAACTTACCGGATTCGGTGATGCGCATCGCCGTTTCCTTATATTCATCCATGCCGTAAAAAAGCGTCTTCTCCTGACTGCCGCCCGGCAACGCATACGAAGCGTGCTCCTTGACACTGGCCGGCATAAACAAAGGCGCCACCACATAAACAAGGAAGAACATAATCAGCAGCACCGACAAAATAACCCCGACGCCACCGACTGAAATACTGGAAGCCCACCCCTTATCAACAAGGTTACGGCGTTTGATACGCTTTTCAAACTTAGGCCCTTTCAGAGCCTGTTCTAATGCTTTCTGCGCTGACTGATCCATCCAAAATTCCTAGGGAGTGATTTAAGATGTGTAGATAATAGCTTTTCAATATGACAGAAAGATTAAACTCCCAAAGAATTTGATCTGAGAGCCGCTTAAACTCACGACTTCCCATTTTCAACCGCCTGGTTTAAAATGCACCAAAACAACCCAACTTGCACCAATAAAACATCCTTGTTACTGGCCTTTGAACAACAACAATACTTTTATTGAGAGTATTTTTTCTTGTCTATCAAGGACTTAAAAATCTTTAAAAAAATATTGGCATTCTGGCATGGTTCCAGCTATTATCAACAGGACAAAATTTTATGAAATCCGGTAGATTCCAGCGAATTTACCGGGCTTTAAACGGTTGCACCAAACACACATTCAAACTTATTTTTTTTAATTCAACGTGCGATTTTAGCGCATTCGAGAACAAGGACGGACCACTCAGCACTCGCTGAAAATCCTTGACTTGCTTCAAGAACCACTTCGCATTTTTCAACAATCTAAAAGGACACACTTATGTCGCAAGAAATTTTTGATTTAATCAAAGACAATGACGTTAAATGGGTAGATCTTCGCTTTACCGACACACATGGTAAAGAGCAACATGTCACCATCCCGGCTGATAAAGTGGATGAAGACTTTTTTGCGGACGGTGAAACTTTTGACGGTTCATCCATTCAAGGCTGGAAAGGTATCAACAACTCGGACATGATCTTGATGCCACAAACCGATGGTTTCTTCATGGACCCATTCACCAATGATCCAACTTTGATTATCCGTATGATGATTGTTGAGCCTTCCACGATGGAAGCTTATGAAAAGGATCCTCGCGGCATCGCGAAAAAAGCGGAATCATACCTGGCTTCTACCGGCATCGCCGACTCGGCTTTCTTCGGTCCAGAACCAGAATTCTTCATCTTTGACGACGTTCGTTGGGGCGCAGACATGTCCGGCTGCTTCGTTAAGATGCAATCCGGCGAATCCGCTTGGGATTCTGAAAAAGTTTACGAAGACGGTAACATCGGTCACCGTCCTAAGGTAAAAGGCGGTTACTTCCCAGTACCACCAGTTGACCAATTGCACGAAGTGCGTGCGGACATCTGCGCCATGGCCGAAGCAATGGGCCTCAAACTGGAAGCACACCACCATGAAGTGGCTGCAGGCGGACAATGTGAATTGGCGGTAGCCGGTAACACTTTGACTGCAAAAGCCGACGAAGTGCAAATTCTGAAATACGCAGTACACAACACCTGTAACGCTTTGGGTAAAACAGCGACTTTCATGCCTAAGCCAATCGTCGGTGACAACGGTTCCGGTATGCACATCAACATGTCTTTGTCGAAAGGTGGCAAAAACATTTTCGCAGGTGACGTTTATTCCGGTCTATCGCAAGAAGCCATTTGGTACATCGGTGGTTTGATCAAGCATGCTCGTGCCTTGAACGCCTTCACTAACCCGGGCACTAACTCTTATAAGCGTTTGGTCCCTGGTTTCGAAGCGCCAATTCTATTGGCCTACTCCGGTTCTAACCGTTCTGCTTCCATCCGTATCCCATACGCGCCGTCTGAAAGATCACGTCGTGTTGAGCTACGTTTCCCGGATGCAACGGCTAACCCATACTTGGCGTTCTCTGCTTCCTTGATGGCCGGCCTTGACGGTATCATGAACCAGATCGATCCAGGCGAGCCTTCCGAGAAAGATCTGTACGATTTGCCACCGGAAGAAGAAGCCACTTACACCACGGTTTGTGCGTCTTTGGAAGAAGCCTTGGCGGCGTTGGACGAAGACAGAGAGTTCTTGAAAGCCGGTGGCGTCTTCACAGACGAAGCCATCGACTCTTACATCGAACTGAAAATGGAAGAAGTGACACGCATGCGTGCAACCACTCACCCAATCGAGTTCGACATGTACTACTCTCGTTAATCGCAAGATTAACCGAAACCCAAAAAAGCCCGCAAAAGCGGGCTTTTTTTATGCCTGACAAAGAGATATACGTTAAACGCTATTACTGACGTTCAGACATAAAAAAACGACCAGGCCTGGTCGTTTTTCAAATAGGTCAAAAGCGATTCAATCAGTGGCTTTTGTGATTTGGATCCCAGTCTTTCAGAACATACTCGGTTCCACAGTAAGGACATTTCGATTTGCCGGTTTCTTCAATCGGCAACATGACCTTCGGGTGGGAATTCCATTGCTCCTGACCACGCATCGGGCACGTCAGCGGCAAATCATCGTATGTGATTTCAATAACGGTTTGTTTACTCATAAATCTTCTCTTACGTTTCCAATTCCAATTTCATCAAGCGACCGGCGTCAACCAATCCAAATGCGCTTCGGACCGGCCGTGGACCACATCGAAATATTTGGTTTGCAGCATTTCGGTCACCGGCCCACGAGACCCTTGACCGATGGTTCGATTGTCCAACTCGCGAATCGGCGTGACTTCCGCCGCCGTTCCGGTAAAGAAAGCTTCATCGGCGATATAGACTTCATCACGCGTAATGCGTTTTTCACGCACTTCATACCCGGCATCTTTTGCCAACTGCATAATGGTTTTACGGGTAATCCCGTCCAATGCCGCGGTCAATTCCGGCGTGTAAATCACACCGTCGCGAACCATAAAGAAGTTCTCGCCGGACCCTTCGGAAACATACCCTTCCGTATCCAGCAACAACGCCTCGTCACAACCGTGACTGACCGCTTCCTGCAGGGCCAGCATCGAATTCATATACGAACCGTTGGACTTGGCCTTCGTCATGGTAACGTTAACATGATGACGCGTGAAAGAAGATGTGGCGATTTTAATGCCTTTTTTCAAGTTTTCTTCACCCATATAAGCGCCCCATTCCCAGGCCGCAACCACAACGTGCGCTTTCAGGTTATCGGCGCGCAACCCCATGCCTTCCGAACCGTAAAACACCATCGGACGGATATAAGCGGATTTCAAATCGTTTTCACGCACCGCGGCACGCTGCGCTTCGTTCAATTCCTCTTTGGAAAACGGCATCGGCATGTTCATGATTTTGGCCGAATTAAATAAGCGATCGGTATGGGCTTCCAAGCGAAAAATGGCGGTGCCCTGCTCGGCTTCATAGGCGCGCACCCCCTCAAACACCCCCATTCCATAATGTAAGGTATGGGTCAGGACATGGGTTTTCGCTTCCCGCCAATCAACCATTTCACCATCCAGCCAAATCAGGCCGTCACGATCACTCATTGTTTGCATTGCAAGATTTCCTTATATCTGTTTTTTTGTTCTTCCATCTCGGCACCGACATGGATTTTATTCGGGACTAATTTGCATTATTTTATCCTAAATTGGATTTTTCAGCATCACGATTTATAGCTCTTTCATAGACTTGTGCCGTCCTTTCCGCGGAATTTCACCACAATTTTGCTTGAAATTACGGAGCATATGATTAAAATCATTCTTTTGAATTTATAAATAAAAACCCGATTCGATTCAAAAAAGCAATCCCAAGCTCGTCTTGCGATTGCTTTTTTGTTTTCAAAGACCCTTTTATTGAAAACGCTGGAAAAGAATAATAACGACAATGAAAACATCACCGCATTTAATGAACACCTATGCCAGACTGCCGGTTTGCTTTAAATCCGGTAAAGGCGCTTGGCTTTACGACGAAAACGGCCAAAACTATCTGGACGCCATCAGCGGCATCGCCGTGTGCAGCTTAGGACACGCCCACCCGGAAATCACCGAAACGATTTGCGCCCAAAGCCGTGAATTGATTCACACCTCCAATCTGTATTGCATTGAAAAGCAAGCGGCCTTGGCGGAAGAATTGATCGACATCTCCGGCATGGAAAAAGTGTTCTTCTGCAACTCCGGTGCCGAAGCAAATGAAACCGCCATTAAAATCGCGCGCAAATACGCCTACCAGCAACAAATTACTGCGCCGAAAATCATCGTCATGGAAAACAGTTTCCACGGTCGAACACTGGCCACCTTGTCGGCCACCGGCAACAAAAAAGTTCAGGAAGGGTTCGCCCCTCTTGTGGAAGGCTTCGTCCGTGTGCCATTCGGCGATGCCGACGCCGTGGAAGCCCACAATGGCGACCAGGACGTCGTCGCCGTTCTGGTGGAACCGATTCAGGGTGAAGGCGGGGTCAATATCCCGCCGAAAGGTTATTTAAAAGCCATTCGCGCCATCTGCGACCGTAACGGCTGGCTGATGATGCTGGACGAAATTCAAACCGGTATCGGCCGTACCGGCAAATGGTTCGCCCACCAACACGAAGGCATCCAACCGGACGTCATGTCTCTGGCCAAGGCACTGGGGAACGGTTTGCCAATCGGTGCCTGCTTGGCCGGGCAAAAAGCCGCCAATATTCTGGAACCCGGCAATCACGGCACCACCTTCGGTGGCAACCCGTTAGCCTGCGCAGCAGGCCTGGCCGTTTTAAAGGTCATGAGAACCCATAACTTCATCGAACATGTCGCCGATAAAGGCCAGGAAATCCTGACGCGTTTTCAATCCGCTCTGTCCGACAACCCGGCGGTTAAAGACGTTCGCGGCCTCGGTTACATGATCGGCATCGAGCTGGATCGGCCATGCGCCGAGCTGGTCGCCCAGGCGCTGGAAAAACGCGTTCTGATCAACGTCACGCAAGGCAACACCATCCGTTTGCTGCCGGCTTTCGTGATGTCCAACGACCAAACCGATCAATTGATTGAAACCGTCGTCGAACTCGTCAACCAATTCACCCAGCAAGGTTAATTCGCTTGCCAGAACTGAAAGAAGACAGCTTATGAGCATCAGACATTTTTTAACCTTAAACGACCTCTCTTCCGAGGAACTGAACCAACTGCTACTGCGCGCCGTTGAGTTGAAGAAAATGCAAAAGTCGGGCGAGATTTTCGAGCCGTTGAAAAACCAAACACTGGCGATGATTTTCGAAAAATCCTCGACCCGTACCCGCATCTCGTTTGAAATCGGCATGAGTCAACTGGGCGGCCATGCCCTATTCCTTTCGCCCAAAGACACCCAACTAGGTCGCGGCGAGCCGATTGAAGACAGTGCACGCGTCATTTCCAGCATGGCCGACGGCATCATGATTCGCACCTTCGGGCACGACGTCGTGGAAAAAATGGCCGAGCATTCTCAAGTGCCGGTCATCAACGCCCTGACGGACGACTTCCACCCTTGCCAATTATTGGCGGACATGCAGACCTATTACGAGCACCGCGGCAGCATTGCCGGCAAAACCGTATTGTGGGTTGGCGACGGCAACAACATGTGCCACTCTTACATTAACGCCGCCAAACAATACGGCTTCAAACTGCGCATTTCCACCCCGGAAGACTACGAACCGAACGCCGATTTGGTCGCCGCCAATCAAGACCGAGTGGAATTGATTCGCAACCCGATGGACGCGGCCGAAAACGTGGATTTGGTGGTCACGGATGTCTGGGCCAGCATGGGCCAGGAAGAAGAACAGAAAAAGCGCGAGCGCGCCTTTAAGGATTACCAGGTCAACAGCGAATTGATGGCGCAAGCCAATTCGGACGCCCTGTTCATGCATTGTTTGCCGGCCCACCGCGGCGAAGAAGTCTCAGCCGAGGTCATGGATGCCGAAGACAGCGTCGTCTGGGACGAAGCCGAAAACCGGTTACACGCTCAAAAAGCGCTGCTGGAATTCCTCATGGCGTAACCTCCATTCAAATCGTCTAAAAAAACGGCCGGCATAGTTCACCTATGCCGGCCGTTTTTTCATTTAGATTCTGTGAAAGATAACTATCGATTCATGCCACACTAAACCGCTTTGCGCCCGGCAAAGGCCTGACTGAGCGTTCCACTGTCGATATATTCCAACTCGCCGCCCAACGGAATGCCCTGCGCCAAACGCGTGACCGGCACCTGCATCGAGGTTGCCATCTGATGGATATAATGTGCGGTCGCCTCGCCTTCCACGGTCGGATTAGTGGCCAGAATCAATTCCGAGACCTCGCCGTCCTTCAAGCGCTCTTCCAGCAGAGGCAACCCCAAGTCTTCCGGCCCAACGCCATCAATCGGCGACAAATGCCCCATCAAAACAAAATACAGTCCCTGGTAAATGCCGGACTGCTCAATCGCCACCACATCGGTCGGCGTTTCCACAATACAGAGTTGATCACGTTTACGCGCCGGCGACGCGCAGATACGGCAGACGTCGGTTTCGGAAAAGTTGCGACACTGGTCACAATGCCCGACCTTATCGATGGCCTCGACAATCGCCTCCGCCAATCGCTTGCCACCGTTTGGGTTGTTTTGCAACAGATAGTAGGCCATCCGCTGCGCCGACTTGGGGCCGATGGTCGGCAACAATTTGAAGGCTTCAATCAATTCGTTAATCAAAGGGCTTTGCATCTAGCGCTGTCCTATCCGTCAATAGCGTAAAAAACAACCAGGCCTGGTCAAAACGGCATTTTCATGCCCGGTGGCAAATCAATCCCACCGGTTAATCCCGACATGCGCTCCTGCGTTTCTTCCTCAACACGACGTGCCGCGCTGTTAACCGCCGCCGCAAACAAGTCTTCCAGCATTTCACGGTCGTCCATCAAACTGTCGTCAATGTCCACCTTAACCAGTTCGTGCTTACCCGTCATGACCACTTTGACCATCCCGCCACCGGCTTCACCGGTAATTTCCATTTGCGCGATTTCTTCTTGCGCCGCTTGCATATTCTTTTGCATTTCCTGGGCTTGCTTCATCAAGTTGCCCAAACCACCTTTTCCACCAAACATGGCTACTCCTTTCTAGTGTTTGACCGGTCGAATCGACGATTCGATGACCTTTAAATTTAATGTCTGAATCAGGCTTTGCACCTGAGGGTCGGATTGAATACTGTTCACGGCATTCGCCTGCCGTTGAGCTTTCATTTCGATTTCATAACGCGCCGGGGTCAAATGGGCTTGATCGGCCTGCACAAACACCAATCGACAACCCAACTGTGCCTTGATTTGCTCTTCCAGCCGCTGTAAGGCCAGCTCGGTTTTCGCATGCATCTGTTGCGGATCCACACTCAACGTCAACGTCTGCGCATCCTGTGAGACCAGAATCGATTGCCGGGCCAACTCGGCGGCCATGCCATCCAACTGCAATTGCACGATCATCTGTAACCATTTATCGGCGTCACGCCATTCACCCGCATCCCCCGTGGAGACCGTTAGTGAAGAAACGGCGTCATTCGGACGATATTCCGGTTCGGCGCTTGCCACTTCCGCCATCGGCGGTTGGCTTTCTGCCATTACGCGTTCCGGTTCAGAAGCCGCCCCCTCCCAAGCCGGTTCCTGTCGAATCGCCGTATTCATGGAAGCCGTTTGCGGAGCATCCTCAAACGTTGGCGGAATCGATTCTGTACCAAGCGCCTCTTCGACCGTCGATTTCGGCCAAGGCGATTCATCCTGTAATGCCGCATTTGTCGAATCCGTCGGCGCGGCGTTCAACGCGTCGTCGGACATTGAATTGTCTTCTTCCCAAGGCAACGGAACGGAAGGTGCGGAGGCTTGCGACACGGGCGATTCGGACGGCGTTTCCATCGCCGGATTCAACGCGGTTTCAGCATCCGGATTGGCAACTGGAGGCTGAATAGACGCCTCTTCAGGCGCAGCCGATTCGGCCGCTGAACGGATCGTTTCAGGCTTTCCCAGCGTGAGGTCTAACCTCGCTTTTAAGTCCGCCAGATGATCGACCGGCGCATCAGGAACAGGTTCAGAAACCGCTTGGTTGAGAGCGGGTGTTGCAATCGATTCAGGCACCGGTTCGGCGATTACCATCGGCTCCGAGTCCATCACATCGTTCGAGGGAGATGCCACAGACTGCGCTGGCTCCGCCGTTTGAGACGGTTCGGCTGGTTCGGGTTCCGCAACATCTTTCAACCCTTGTTGTTTCAAGACATCGCCAGGCCGGGTGATTTTTGCCATCACCGAGGCTTCTCCGGAATTAGTGTTGGCAGGTGCTTGGACCGTTTCGCCACCCGAACTTAGTCCGCCGGCGCCCGGCGCCATCGGCTGAAAAGCCAACATCCGCAACAAAGCCATTTCGAAACCGATGCGGATATCGGGCGCCATCGACATATCCTGCTTGGCCAATAAGGCGATTTGGTAGAGAACCTGTACCCGCTCCGGCGAAAGCGTTTCAGCCAACACCTGCATGGTTTCGTCGTCCAGAACACACCCATCGTCCAATGTTCCCAATACCTGCAACAGGGTAATTTGGTGCAGAACTTCAATCAGTTGCGCGTTCAGTGCGGTATAGTCCACCCCCATCGCGGCCAACTGTTGGATGACGTTTTTTAAGGCGTCGGCGGATTCGTCCGCCAGAGCCGCCAGAATCTGCCGGGTGAATTGCTGATCAACCAAGCCAAGCATCGCCTGAACGGCCGCCAACTGAACCTGACCACCTCCGTAAGCGATGGCTTGATCGAGTATGCTCAGGGAATCTCGCGCCGAACCGTCGGCGCTTTTGGCAATCATCGCCAAGGCCGCGTCCTCAAACGTAATGCCTTCCTGCTGAAGAATATGCCCCAAATGGGTTTGAATCTGTGTTTGCGTCAAGCGCATCAAGTTGAACTGCAAGCAGCGCGATAAAACCGTCATAGGCAACTTGTGCGGATCGGTGGTGGCCAGCAGAAACTTCACATGTTCCGGCGGCTCTTCCAGAGTTTTCAACAACGCATTGAAACTGCTTTTCGACAGCATGTGCACTTCGTCGATGAGATAGACTTTATAACGCCCTTGAACCGGCGCATATTGGACGTTTTCCAACAATTCGCGCGTGTCTTCCACCTTGGTCTTGGAGGCCGCATCCACTTCTATCAGGTCGACAAAACGTCCTTCGTCAATCGACCGGCAGGTCGAACAAACACCACAGGGCTTGGAGCTGATCCCTTGCTCACAATTCAGGGCCTTGGAAAAAATCCGTGCGATGGTGGTTTTGCCCACCCCTCGGGTGCCGGTAAACAGATAGGCATGATGTAGCCGTTGCTGATCCAGCGCATTGGCAAGCGCTTGCATGACATGCTCTTGACCGACCAGTTCGGAGAAGTTTTTCGGGCGCCATTTTCTGGCTAAAACGGTATCGCTCACAGGCTTCGATTCTTATGATTGAAATAAGGACTATTTTAACGTCTAAGCAGAGGAATGCGAGTTTAAATTGAGGAAAATGAAAAGGCTTGAGAAAATGGAGGCGACCCTGCCCGCCTGACCTCGGCGCACGAATCAGAAGGTACCGTTGCTTCCTTCCGGACCTGGCGGGGTTTCCAACCTATCGTCGCGAGGGGACGAACAGAGTCACCATAATGTGAAAGACCAAATTCTAACAAAAAACAATAAAAAAAGCCGCATAAAAGCGGCTTTTTCAAGAATTTGGCTCCCCAAGCTGGACTCGAACCAGCGACATACGGATTAACAGTCCGGTGTTCTACCAACTGAACTATTGGGGAATAGTCATTCAAACCTTGCGTTTGATGGATGTGTATTATAGAGATAATTTTGTCTCTGACAAGCCCTATTTTGAAATTTTTGTGACTAATTGGGTAAAGTCTGAAAAAGCCCCTTTCAACCGGCTATTGAATACGTAAAATAACGCTATTACCTTTAACTTTTTACATCAATTCAGGTTGCACACGGTAGTTCGGCCTCTGTTGATTTGCCAACCCAACAGCAAAGAAGGACAGAACATGAAACAGATCGTGATTGTCGGCGGTGGTGCCGGCGGCTTGGAGCTGGCCACTCGCTTAGGTGACTCACTGGGTAGAAAGCGATTGGCGGAAATTACCTTGATTGACGCCAATCGCACCCACCTGTGGAAACCGCTGCTGCATGAAGTGGCTTCGGGTTCACTCGACACCGGCCATGAAGCCCTGAGCTACCGAGCCCACTCATCCGAACACCATTACTATTTTCGCATGGGGCAGATGGTCGGTCTCGACAAAACCAATCAAACCTTGACTCTGGCGCCGTTACTGGACCACCACGGCAAAGAGATTTTAGGCGAACGCCTCGTGCACTACGATTATCTGGTGATGGCCACCGGCGCCCGCAGCAACGACTTCGGTCTCAGCTCGGTGCGCGAGCATTGCCACACGTTGGATTCGGCCCAGGAAGCGGAGGATTTTCATCTCACCTTTCTGAATCGTTTCATGCAATTTTCGGAAGCCGCAAACCAGCATGCCTTGACCAATCATCATGACCAAACGCCGCCTGAGCCGGTTCGAGTGGCCATTGTCGGAGCCGGAGCCACTGGCGTTGAGCTGGCCGCGGAATTATGCAATGCCGTTGAACGGCTGGAAAAGTTCGGCATCAAGGCCATTCACCCCAGCAGCCTACAGGTCACGATCATTGAAGCCACCGATCGTATCTTGCCTGCCTTACCGGAATCTCTGGCCGCCAAGGCCGAGCAGGTTTTGAAAGAACATGGCGTTGATATACGCACCCAAACCATGATCAAAGACGTTCAGGCCCAACAGTTGATCACCGCGGATCAAACCCTTCAAGCCGACCTCTTAGTATGGGCGGCGGGCGTTAAAGCGCCGAAGTTTCTTTCAGAGCTCGGCTTGCCCACCAACCGCATCCATCAAATCGAAATCGACGCCAACTTGCAGGTTAAAGGTGAATCGGCGATTTTCGCCATCGGAGATTGTGCCAGCTTGATACAAGGCGCAGGTGAACAGGCTCGCCCGGTTCCTTCCTTGGCCCAGGCGGCGCATCAAATGGCCGCTACTTGCGCAACCAACCTGCAGGCGCTCATAGACGGGCAACCGCTGACATCATTCCTGTACCATGATCACGGGTCACTTTTATCACTGAGTCGATTCCAAACATTCGGTAGCGTATTGGATGAACTGTTCAAAAAGAACTGGATGCTGGAAGGCAAAATCGCCCATTGGGCTTACGCCAGCCTGTATCGTCAACACCAAATGACACTGCACGGCCTCGGACGCATGGTGTGGATTCTGCTCGCCGCCTTCATCGAACGGCGAGTCAAACCCAAACTGAAGCTGTACTGACATCCGTCAACACCCCGTTCCGGCAGCGCTCTCATCGTGCCTCATCATAGAATTCTATGATATTGAATCAAAAAAATTATATTGGAGAAAGCCCGGTTCATCGACAATAATGATTTTTGCTTAGCTCCACATTCTCACAATAACAATAATCAGGGAGGACACCATTTATGAGCGAACAAGCCACGGAAGCAAGGCCGTCGATTGAAGAGATGACGCGCAGTAACAGCACCTACGCCAAGATTATCTACATTCTGTATCTGGTCGGATTAGTGATGGGTCTGACAGCCATTATCGGCGTGGTCATGGCCTATGTGAAACGCAGTGAACCGGAAATGCCGGTTTGGCTGAAAACCCACTTCGACTTCCAAATTCAAACCTTCTGGTATGGCGTGATTTATCTGCTGGTCGGTATCTTGTTGGCCACCGTCTTTATCGGCGCAGTAGTGCTGGTGTGGTGGATGATCTGGTTGATTATCCGTTCGGTGAAAGGCCTCAGCGCACTGGACAGACAAACGGCCATCGAAGGCACATTCTTTGGTTTCGGCCGAGACCTATAACCCCTTTAACGCTTTCCAGTAGCGTTTTTTCAGCACCCGGCACTTTGCCGGGCCGACTTGTCATCAATATTCAATCTGAATCAACGGCGTATTTTCCTTATACACCGTTGTGCCTTTCGGCGCATTGATTTTAGCGATTTTGCCGGAAACCGGTGCCTTGATAACAAAGTATTTCGACCAGGCCTGGTAAGATTCCAGATTGCCTTGTGCTTTTACCAATTGCTGTTTCACCACACCATACGCCAACTGAGCCGCATCCAATTCACGCTTGGCGGTGACGGTTCGATCAAATAAATCCAGCGCTTGATCCAATTCGATTTGGGCATCCGCCAGTTTCAATTCCCACAATTTGACCTCGGCCCGGGCGGTTTTCAATTTGGCCTGATAACGGTCGTCATCGATGGTCATCAATAATTGACCGGTCTTAACGTTTTGTCCAGGCATCACCATGACTTTTTCAACCTGCCCCGCCACCAAAGAACCGATTTGAACCGTTTCGGCCCAAGCCGTTGGCATCCCGGCCAAAAAAAGACTTCCGGACATCAGACATCCGATCGTGCATCGTTTCATCGTGTTTTTCATTTCGTTCATTGATACGTCTCCAATTGCACCGGCTTACCAATCAAATAATCCAACTGCGCCCAATGAAGCGTTTGCCGGAACTGCTGCGCGATAACCTGATAATTCGCTTCCGACAGGCGGACCATCGAATCCCCTAAGTCGGTCGTCGATTCGTTTTCATAAAGCGCGCGACTGTAATCCAAATAAATTTCGGAATACTCGCCGAACACCTTGTTCTGTTTCTTTTCGGCTTCCGCCATTTGCAGCTTGAAATACAAGTCCGCCACCTGATCACGCAAAGACTGCTGATACTGGTGAATTTCCGCTTGAATGGCCTGCACCTCGGCACGGGCTTCGCTTACCTTCGCCGAGCGCACACCGCCGTCGTACAGCGGATAATCCATCGTCAAATCAAAACGCCAGCGCCCTTCTCGGCCGTAGGCATAATTCGACGAATACCCTCCCAGCGCATCCACTCGAAACACCGGCATGTCTTCCAGCGACTCACCATTCAACCGCGATTCCGCGGCTTGCAACGTCAGTTTCAAGTTTTTCAAATGCAAATTATTCGCCAAGGCTTGTTGCTGGTAAACGCTTAATTCTTCCAGCTCCCGACTGGTGACGGAATCCAACGACGGGAAGCGTAACTTATCCGGCAAGGCGTCCGGACGACCAACCAAATTGGCCAGATTGGTTCGTGTCCGGCGCTGTTCGTAAGACGCACGTGTGCGTTTCACCAACAATTTTTCATAATCGGATTGCAGTTTGAGGTACTCAACGTCGGACAACTGTTTCAGTTCGTGCCGATCCTCGGCTTTATCCATGGCAATGTAGGCCACCGCCATGGCTTCATTTTCAATGCGGTACTGAAAGTCGGCGAGGATGATGTTGAAGTAGGCTTGCATCAACCGAATCTGAAACTGAATTTTCTGGTCCTGGTAAAGTTCATTCTGCGCTGCCGTCAGGCGTTGTTCCGCTTCCAGCGCCGCATCATTACGGCCGAAGTCATACAATTCTTTGCCTAAATGCAAACCAAATAAATGATTATCCTCGGTCTGAAAGTCATACTCACGCCAACCCAAGCGACCGATCAAATCCAGCTCGAAATTATCGTCGGTTTCTTGCAGATTATAACGCGCTTGCGCTTGGGCATGCCGCGCTTTGGCCCGCATGACCTGCGGACTGACGTTTTCCGGCAACCCCATCACACTTTCCAAGGTCAAAGGCTCGGGTAAATCCTGGGCCGGATGTACCGGTGCGGTCACTTGTTCAGCCACAGGCCCGGTGGTTTGAGCGGCATTCACGGCAGCGTCATCGGCGGCCAAAACGGTATGTGGCAGCAACGCCGTCAGCACCAGCACACCGCGTATCGTAAAACGTAACGGATTCAATCTCATCGAAGTACCCGCTACTTATTCTGTCTTTTATAACGCGTAAACGACATGTCTTTATAAGCACCGTCCACGACATATTTGCCTAGCAGCATAAACTCTTCTTTCGTACGGGTCGGCCCGGTGTAGCGCAGCACCGGCTTGCCTTCCAAGTTAAACACCATCATGACCGGTGTGGCGCGAACACGATAAACTTTTTCGGAGAGATATTGCGCGGTCCCTTCCGTTCCGTCGAAGTTAACCATTTCATTGGATCCTTCGATATCGACCTGGTAGGTTAGAAAATGTTGTTTGAAATATTGAATGACATCCGGCTTGTTGAGAATGGTGTTTTTCATGCGGTCGCAGAAGGGACACTCTTCCATGTGAAAGAAAATAAAAATGCCCTGTTTGCCGTCATCTTTCGCCACTTCCAACTCTTCCTGAAGGTTCCCGAAGGTTTCATCGAAAAAGTCGGCGGCCCAAACCTGAAAACTTGCCATCGTCAAGAATGTAATACCGACAGCTTGCCAAATCTTATTCATCTCATACCACCTTTTGTTATCTGCACGCCGTTAAAAACGTATCTTTTCTACGGCCGCACGCTCCGCTTTTGCGCGCATCATAGCACAGCCATTGAGCGTATCGCCAATAGTCCGTATTTATACATAAATACATGCAGATAATGTGGATAAAAAATGAAAGCAGAAAAAAGCGAGGCATACAGAGGGCCTCGCTCAAAGAAAAGATAAATCAGGAAGAGGCCGGGGTTTCGTCTTCTTCCAACAGTTTTTGGAATTCCGGATTGTCCTGCAAGGACTTGAAGACCGGATCGTTTTGAACCTGCTCTTTATACCCCTCGGAATTCTGCAACGCCGTTTGCAAAAACTCAATGGCTTCCGAAGCTTTATCCATCAACGCATAAGCCCCCGCCAACTGGTAAAAGGCATGGGTATTCTCTGGGTCAATCCGCAACGCCTGGTTACACAGGTTCACGGCCCATTGCGGCTCTCCCATTTCCAGTGCGGCGTCGGCTTTATACGTCATTGCTTCCGTATTGCCGGGATCCAGTTCCAAGATCTGATCGTAAATCGCCATACGGTTACTGAGAATTTGCTCTTGGCCGGCTTTCAACCACAAGCTGTGAATATCTTGGTGTTGCGCCAATCGTTTCTGAGCATTGGAAATGCCCCGCGATTTTCGGTTCAACTCTTCTTCCAGCTTCGCCAAACGTGCTTCGTATTCCTCAATGACCTTATCCACTTTCGAGTCAGCCAGACTCAGCACCTTCTCTTTCACTTCTCGCATGGAGTTCCATCCCACCAACAGCAAGACGGAAGAAATTCCGGCAATCAGATAAAAGAAATAGGTAACGGTATCGGTCGCATAACCGACGGCGCGGGAAGTCGCGGACAATTCACGATTGGTGACCTCTTTGGTCAGCTCAACGTGCAGATCGTTCATATCGACGCGCAGCTGTTTCAATTCGTCCATGACATACCGTTCGACAAACGGGTTGTACATCGGCTCTTTCAGTTGCTCCACATCCTGTGTCTCCTTGGAGTGCCGTTGATCGGCCGCACCCGCCGTCGCCGATGCCAGAAACAGCGCCAGCCCCAACATGATCAATGTTCGCATATCGCCTTCCCATGGTTATGGACTTCAATCAATTTGGAATGCAAGGCTTTCACCGCTTTTTCGAAATCGGTTTCGTTCACGAAGAACTGCATCTCGACCTGACGGGTGTTTTGATGAATCGCTTCCACATTGATGCCCTCATCGAATAATGTTTGTACCGCTTTCGCCAACAAACCTTTAATGCGCATGTCGCTGCCCATCGCCGACGCCAACGCCACCTTACTGGTGTTGATGGTCGCGGTCGGCAAAGCTTGCTGCAACTGCTCCGAAAGGCGTTTGACCTTCTTCAAGGACGCACTCAAATATAAAGTAATGGTATTGGCGTTGAAATCCTTGGTGATGACCTGGCATTTCAGGCGATTGCTGGTGTCGATCAGAATTTTTTCATAATGCCCTTGTTGGCCCATCATTTCCTGATCGAACACTTCCAAAGCAATCAAGTGTTGCATACCGGCAATGATTTCCACCTGAGGGAATTCACTGACATAATCTTCCGTGAAGATGGTGCCGTGGTGCCCCGGATCAAAGGTGTTTTTAATCCGCAACGGAATCTGTGCCTGACGCAAGCCCTGCGCGGCTTTCGGGTGCACGGCTTCCATCCCGAGATTGGCCAATTGGTCGGCGATGTCGTAATTGGTTTTACCGATTGGAACCACATTCTCTTCACCGACCAATTTCGGGTCGGCGCTGCTGAGGTGGTATTCCTTGTGAATCACCGCCTCGGTGGCTTCACACAAAACCGCGATTCGACTGAAGGTCATTTCACTGTAGCCGCGGTCGAAAGTATGCATCAGGTTTTCCTGACAATGCGCATAACCGGTGACAATCGGCAGAACGCGCGTGAAATCCACGTCGCCCAAATGCGCCTTGATCATCTCATCCAGCGGCAGGGTTTTATCCGCTTGCCAGCCGGTTAAATCCACAAATCGGGCGTTAACGCCTTCTTGCTGAAGCAGGTGTGCCAGATTCCAGGCACTGTGGGCTTCACCCAAACTGGCCAGCAATTCGCGCACCGTCAACAAATGGCTTTCCAGAGAAAAGTGTCCATGGCGGCACAAGTCCTGCAGATGATTCAGCAACTGCTTGGTTTCCGCAAAGCGTTCGTCGATAAAGGCATTGGCTTTAGCACGCAATTCATCGTCATCGAACAAGTCGGCATTGATTTTATTCAACTTCAGACTCAATTGATCCAAAGCGATGCGCCAATCGTCCTCGACATCATCATTGGCAAACAGGCCGTAAACGCCGGGTTGATCGGTCTTTTTATGTTCCAGCAAATCATTGGTGATGCCGCCATAGGCCGACACCACGAAAATGCGCTGGTAAGGGCTTTCCGGGTACAAAATGATATTGTCCCGAACCGCCGGGTAATCACTCATTGAGGTACCGCCGATTTTTTCGACGCTCAACTGATTTTTATGTGTGTTTGACATGGTAATTTTTTAGAAAAAAACTCCGTTATTGAAAGGGATAAAATGCCCAGGCCTGGGCATTTTCAAGATAGATAATACCGGGTGAATTAAGCATCCACCAAGACGTAGGAACCGTCTTCATCATGGGTTTCACGCCCGGTAACCGGCGGATTGAACACACACACCATACGCATCTGACTGCCTTTATTGGCTTTCAGAATGTGTTGATCGTGCTCGTTCAAAGCGTAAACGGTGCCTTCACGAATGGCGTGTACCTTACCGTTTTTCTTCTCTTCGATTTCGCCTTCGCCTTCAATGCAATACACCGCTTCCAAGTGGTTCTTGTACCACAGATGTAGTTCTTCACCTTCTTTGATCAAGGTGTCGTGCAACGAAAAGCCCATCCCGTCTTTCGCCAATAACAGGCGACGGCTGGTCCACTGCTTATCATCTACATCGGCATCGGTTCCGATAATATCGTCATATAAGTTACGAACAATCATGTTTTCTCCTAATCGTTTTTGTTGCAAGGGTTGTCGTTTGCAGGCAGAAATTACTTGCCGACTTTCTCAACCGCGCCTTCCAAAATATCAAAGCCTTCATTAATCAAGTCTTCGGAAATCACCAATGGCCCCAAGAACTTGATGACTTCATCGCCGGCCCCCGCCGTTTCAATCACCAAGCCATCTTCAAAGGCTTGTGCACAGACTTTAGACGTCATATCCGGATCTTTAAATTCAGCGCCCCAAATCATGCCATGCCCGCGAATTTCGCGCACATATTGCGGGAAACGCAGCGCCAATTTCTCCATGCGCGCCTGCACCAAAGCGGCTTTCGCTTTCACTTCTTTTGAGAAGCTGTCATCCGACCAATATTTTTTCAAGGCCACACTGGAAGACACAAACGCCAAGTTATTCCCGCGGAAGGTTCCTGAGTGTTCGCCGGGACTCCACTGATCCAGCTCAGGTTTCAACAGCACCAAGGCCATCGGCTGACCGGCACCAATCGATTTCGACAACGTAATGATGTCCGGCTGAATGCCTGCACGTTCAAAACTGAAGAAGTCACCGGAACGACCGTTACCGACCTGAATCTCATCCGCCACCATCAAGATGTCGAAATCGTCACAGATTTGACGTAAATCTCGTAGCCACTGTTCACCGGAAACGTTGATCCCGCCTTCCGCCTGGATGGTTTCCAACACGATGGCTGCCGGCAATTCCGTCCCACTGGAAGTATCTTCCAGAATTTTACGCAGGTAAGCGATGGTATCGACCTTATCACCCAGATACTTATGGAACGGCACCTGAGTGGTATAACCCGGTACACCGTAACTTTCGTCGTGGTAATAACTGTTACCGGTAATACTCAAGGAGCCCATCGACATACCGTGAAAACCGTTGGTGAAGGACATGACCTGCTTACGGCCTTTGACCTTACGGGCAATTTTCAACGCGGTTTCGATGGCGTTGGTGCCTGTCGGACCGACAAACTGAAGCTTGTACTCCATATCGCGCGGCTCCAGCACGTTATGAACGAAGCTTTCAATGAAGTCTTTTTTCGCAACGGTCCCCATATCCAGCGCATGCCCGATGCCGTCATGCTTCAGATAGTCAATCAAAGCATCGTTGATGGCCGGGTTATTGTGACCGTAGTTCAGCGCGCCTGCGCCGGCAAAAAAGTCGATGTAACGTTTACCGTCCACATCCCAAATTTCAGCCATTTTAGATTTATCGAAAATCGTTGGAAACGATCGAATGTAACCACGCACTTCCGATTCGTATTTATTAAACGTTTCTAATGCCATGTTTTAAGTTCCTTTGAAAATTTTTAAAGTGTAATCGTTGATTCGGTTTCCGACGTCAGGGAGTACAACTCTTCCGCTTCATGCCCTTCATCTCCGAAATGTGCCTCGGTGATAAACGGCGCGACCTGTAACGTTAAACCGTGCTGTCTGGCAAATGATTTAAACAGCCCTTGGGAGGCCTTGTTAGACGGGCTGATGGTACAACACAGTTCCGTCACGCTGTCTTTTGGCTGCTGCTTAAGCAAAGCCGTCAACAAACGTTTGGCCATGCCCTGGCCTCGCATCGTATCGGAGATGGCTACCTGCCAGACAAACAGGGCGCCAGGCCGATCCGGTCGATAATAGGCGGAAATAAAACCGACGATTTGACCGTCGACCTCCGCCACCGCACAAGTGTCGGCAAAATGCGACGCTTGCAGAAAATATAAATAGCTCGAATTCACATCCAACGGCGGTGACGCCTGGATTAAGTGATAAATAGCCAGTCCGTCTTCCAATTTAGGTTTTCTAAACTGAACGGAAACTTCAGATTTTTGGGTATCCATGATTATTTTGTAAGATTTGAAAGGTTAATAATTCAACCAATCGCAAAAAGACAGGTGCGACACTGAAACTTCCAGTGTGGGCGATCGTTTCGTTCATGGGTTTTGTCCCGTCAAGGGATAAAGCTCGCATTGGGGAAACGGTTACGATTGACTCCTCAGGACTGATCCTTTGGATTAGACTCGACCAGCATTGGTCTAAAAAAGAACGGCGCCTAAACGCAAATGACAGTGTATTAAATACAGCTGAAAAAAAGATGACTTAACCTATTTGGGTTATGAAATTGACGTTATTGTAACAAGTTTCAAACACACTTGCAACCAATTGCACCAATTTAGCCCCAAACAGGACTTATAACAGTATGATTTTAAAGAACTATTTAATAGACCTTTATAATTGCCCTGAATCGGACTTACGACGCTTATAGTAATAGCGTACCCGGTACGGGTCTCGAGCATCCTCGCTGCCCATCATGTCCGCCATGTCTTCGAACAACCCGGGGAACAGAATCTCATAGACCTGCTCGATTTTTTCCAAGTCGCTTTCATCCACCGGCACCTCAATGATCCGCAGCTTCGGGCAAGAAAAAGCCGTTATGTCCATGGCTTCCAGATTCATCCGATCGACTTCAAAGTCGTATTCATCTTCGTAATGATCTTTAATCACCCATCCCATCGTCACTTCCTCTTGTTTTAAAATTGCCGAACCCGTAGCAAATAGCCGACCAAACTCATCGTTTGGTCAGATAATCAAACCATTACTGAACCTGTTGATTCGCAATGTCTCGCGCCATTTCATCAAAACTCTGCTGAGCTTTGAACTGTTGCCACAGTGCCTGGTCGTTTTTCATCGACGTACGCACCGCGGTTTCGACGATTTTATCCTGGGTCGCTTTATCCATTCCAACCAGAGCATACAGTTTGCCGTTTGGACCTGTTCGCGTTTTATAGACTTTGGAACCAACCAAACTTTGGTTGGTGATGGTTTTCAAGGTGGAGCTGGCCGCGGCATCCACGGTTTCGGTATCGGCCACACCAGTAGTACCCAGATACTGTTTGACCATCTTTTGCACCTGAACCTTGATTTGTTCGGCCAAACGACCACGACCATCGGCCGCCGCCATATCTTTCATAAAACTGATACCCGCTTTGGACGGCTCGGCAATACCTACCGCGCTGATGGCCAGGCTATCCACCGGTTCATCACAAATCCAACCGGGCGCGGCGACATTGGTGTTCGGGAAAACGCAATCCGCAACGGCTAGTGGGTTTTGTTTTTCCGCTGATTCATCTTTTTTCTCCTGCGTACTGCATCCCGACATGGCGCCGACCGCCACTAACAAACCCAGACAGAGTGTTTTTTTCATTTTATTTTTCCTTCTGTTATTCCACACGAAATTCGATTTTGAACTCAGCAACTGCACCCCAAGGCTCGCTCGGTGGTTTAATATACAATATCAAGTAACGTATACGTCACTTTACGGCCATCCGGCAAAGACACCACCACATCGTCATCCAGCGCTTTACCGAGCAATGCTTTCGCCATCGGAGAGGCCACTGAAATCTCATTTTCTTCCAAACGCACTTCCAAGCCACCGACAATCCGGTAGCGCACCTGATCGCCCATTTCATCTTCCAACAAGACGCTGGCGCCGAAAAACACCTTGTCCCGTTGACGGGGTTTATCGCGCACCACTTGAATGTCTTTCAGGTGACGCTCCAAATAGCGAATTTTCCGGTCGGTTTCCCGGAGCTCTTTTTTACGATAAATGTACTCCGCGTTTTCCGACCGGTCGCCTTCGGCGGCGGCCGTACTAATCGCCCGTACAATTTCCGGGCGTTTGACCTTCCAAAGATGACTCAATTCTTCCGACAGACGATAAAACCCGTCCTGAGTAATGTAATTCAAACCCGGCGACCTTACAGCATGTGTTTTTTCTGGGCCAGCAGTCCAATACCGTAAAACAGCACAATTACCAATGGGGCCAGCCAGCCATCCGGTGTTTTCGCCATAAAACCGACCAGCAACGGCGTCACAAATGAGGTTAGGAACGCGAAGCCAAAGGCACAAAACAACACAAATAGCGTCAGCTTCAATAAAAACTTCAAACTGCCAATCTGCTTTCGAATGAAGTCGGTGATGTCGTTCCCGAAAATCACCAGTAAGGTCGCCACCATCGACAGACCGATTTCCGATAAATAAGGTCGCATCCACCCGGAAACGGTGGACACGGCCTCAATGATATAATCCATACGTCAATCCATTATTTATTATTGTTTCTTCCACCCTCGAAAAAATGACGATAGTCTGAACGCCAAGCACTTTCGTCAAACGCAAGCCTCCCGTTAAGCAGGCCTGGCCGATTTCGCAAGTTTGACCGCCAACCGAATCACGGCATTTTCACCGGTTTCAGTTTCCAGATATCGTCATTATATTCGCGCATGGTCCGGTCGGTCGAGAAGATTCCACTGCGCGCCGAATTGATGATGCTCATGGTATTCCAACGACTGTGGTTCTGGAAAGCCAAGGCCACTTCCTCCTGCGCTTCCACATAACTGCGGAAATCCGCCAACGTCATCCAAGGGTCGTTCGGGCTTTTAACCGATTGGATGATGTCGTCGAATATGCCCGGTTCCAACTGATTGAAATGTCCCGCTTCCAGCAACCCGAACACCGCCTGCAAATCCGAATCGGTATCGATGTAGCCTTGTGGATAATAATGCTGGCGCAACTCAGCCACTTCCGGGGTTTTCAAACCGAACAGGAAGAAATTTTCCTGACCGACGGCATCGAGAATTTCAACATTGGCACCATCCAACGTACCGATGGTCACGGCACCGTTCATCATAAATTTCATGTTCCCGGTTCCGGATGCCTCCTTACCCGCCGTGGAAATCTGTTCGGACAAGTCTGTGCCCGGTGCAATGATTTCCATGGCCGATACCCGGTAGTTGGGAATGAAAGCCAGCTTTAATTTATCACCAACATCCGGGTCGGAATTGACGATGTCCGCCACACTGTTGACCAATTTGATGATTTTCTTAGCCATCGCATAGCCCGGTGCCGCTTTACCGCCGATAATGACACAACGGTTCGTCCAATTATCGGTGTCACCGCGCTTGATGCGCGAATAAAGATGAATGACATGCAACACATTCAATAACTGGCGCTTGTATTCATGAATCCTTTTAACTTGCACATCAAACAAGGCGGTGACATCAAATTTCACACCGGTTTCTTTCTCTACCAGATCGGCCAATCGCTGTTTGTTCTCGCGCTTCACAGCCATCCAGGTCTGGCGGAAAGGCTTATCGTTGACGAAGTCCTCGATTTTGCTTAATTGCGTCAACTCCGTTACCCACTTTTCACCGATTTTTTCGTCGAGCAGGGTTTTCAGCCCCGGATTACAGCTCGCCATCCAACGACGCTGGGTCACACCGTTGGTCTTGTTGTTAAAACGTTCCGGCCACAGTTGGTAGAAATCATTGAACAAGCCTTCTTTCAACAATTGCGAATGCAACGCCGCCACCCCGTTAATGGAGAAACTGCCCACAATCGCCAAATACGCCATGCACACATGGTTGTGCTCGTCGATAATCGACATACGTCTTTGGCGCGGTAAATCGCCCGGCCATTTCATGGCCACTTGTTTCATGAAACGCGCATTGATTTCATAGATGATTTCCAGCACGCGCGGCAAGAGTTTTTCGAACAGGGAAACCGACCAGCGTTCCAAGGCTTCCGGCAATAAGGTGTGGTTGGTGTAGGCCATGGAACTGGACACGATCGCCCAAGCTTCGTCCCAATGCAGCTTACGGTCGTCGATCAGAATACGCATCAATTCCGCGACCGCCAAACTCGGATGCGTATCGTTCAACTGAAACACATTGTATTCCGCGAAATCGGTGAAATCATCGCCGAATTTATCCACCCATTGACAGACCACATCTTGCAAAGAAGCGGACACCAAAAAGTATTGCTGACGCAAACGCAGTTCCTTACCGTTTTCACTGCTGTCGTTCGGGTAAAGCACCATGGTGATGTTTTCGGCATCGCTCTTATCCGCCACGGCTTCAAAATACGAGCCTTGGTTGAATTCGGACAGATTAAACCCTTCCGTGGCTTCCGCCGACCACAAACGCAGCGTGTTGACCACACCATTCTTGTAACCGGGAATCGGCACATCGAACGGCACCGCAAACACCTCTTCGGCATCTTCCCAGTGAATGGTAAGCTCACCGGTATGCGGGTCGGTGAACTGGCGACTGTAGCCGCCGAACTTAATCACGCGCGTGTATTCGGAACGCTGAATTTCCCACGGATAATAACCGAATCCCAGCCAGTGATCGGGTTCTTCCACTTGATACCCGTTTTTGATCAATTGCTTGAACATGCCATATTCGTAACGCAGTCCATAGCCCAAAACAGGCAAGCCCAACGTCGCGCAGGAATCCATAAAACACGCCGCCAAACGTCCCAGACCACCGTTGCCTAAGCCGGCGTCCTTTTCGGCCTCTTCAATCATTTCCAGCGAGCCGCCGAGTTGGTACATGGCTTTTTCGGCTTCGGTTTCAATGCCTAGGTTCAGCAGGTTATTGGACAAAGAACGCCCAATCAAAAACTCCATCGACAGATAATAGGCTTTTTTATTTTTACCACCGTTATAGGCTTTCCAGGTGTCTTTCCAGCGCATCATCAACCGGTCACGTACCGTATAAGACATGGCTTTAAACTGATAATAAGCGTCCGATTCGATATCACGCCCCAGCATGTTGTACAGATAATGCACGAAGTCGGCTTCAATATCCTTCTCCGACATGCCCATTTGTTTGAGCAACTCGAAAATGTGTTTTTCGTGATCTGTTTCTGCTTCCGTCTGCTTTTTCTTTGCCATAACCACCACTCCAAAATTTGAAAATTTCAATCAGGCGACGCTGCCCCAAAACGGTTTATTTACGTTATCGAACGTTGATTCAAAATACACTTTCTACGCTTATTTAAACAGCGCCAAGTATTGCTTGGCACTGCGATCCCAGCTGAAATCCTTACGCATCCCGGTTTTTTGCAATTTTTGCCAGGTCCGTTTCTTTCCATACAGATACAAAGCATGCAAAATAGTCGATTTCAATGCATGACGGCTCGGGTCGTAAAAGACGAAACCGGTCGCCGTGCCCGCAGCGATGTTTTCCTGGGTGGCATTCACCACCGTATCGGCCAACCCACCGGTGGAATGCACGATTGGCGGCGTACCGTAAATCAAACTGTACATCTGGTTCAGGCCACAGGGTTCAAAACGCGACGGCATCAAAAACAGGTCGGCACCGGCCTCGACCTTGTGCGCCAAAGACTCCGAATACCCGATATACACCAGCACCCGTTCGGGATAACGATGCGCCATTTCATTCAACAGGTATTCGTAATGATTGTCTCCAGTGCCCACCAATACAAAACGCGCCGAGGTTTGTTCAATCAATTCCGGCAGGATTTCCAATACAATATCGATCCCTTTCTGCGGCACCAAACGCCCCACCAGACCGATGACCGGATCGTCCGACTCCAAGACGCTTTCCGGCATATCCCAAAAATCCAGCATGGCTTTCTTGTTATGTTTTTTCGCCGACACCCGGCCTTTTTCAGACGAATAATGCTTGGCAATAAACGGGTCCGTCTGCGGATTCCAAACCTTGCCATCGATACCGTTCAAAATACCGACCAAGCGACCTTCCGCCTCACGTCGCATCAAAACACCTTCCAAACCGTAAGCGTATTCCTGATACGTGATTTCCTTGGCATAGGACGGACTGACCGTCGTGACCCAATCCGCCATTTGAATGCCGGATTTCAACATCGACATATTGCCGTAAAATTCAATGCCCTTATCCGCAGACCACCACTCCCACGGCAGCTTCAACCCTTCGAACAAACTCTTGGGAAACAGACCGGCATAAGCCATATTGTGGATGGTGAACAAGGTTTTCGGACGATCCGCCTCCTGCGTCAGCAACGCCGGTACCAAACCGGTTTGCCAATCGTTGGCTTGAACCATATCCGGCTTCCAGCCCAACCCGACCCGATTCATGGCGACTTCCACCACCGCTTTGGAAAACACGCCGAAACGTTCGCCGTTATCCCACCAATCCCGACCATCCAACGCCAGATATGGATTCCCCGGGCGATGGAACAATTCGGGAATATCCACCAACCAAATCGGGACGTCAATGCCTTCCGCTTTGGCCTTCAAGATACGCACATGCAATTCACGACCGCACGCCGGCACCATAAAATCGGCGATTTGCGAAATATGGGACACCTTTTCCCAGACATCGCCGTAAGCCGGCATAATCATTCGCACCTGCTGTTTCAGATGACGGTAAGCATCCGGCAAGCTACCGGACACATCCGCCAAGCCGCCGGTTTTAATCAGAGGATGCGCCTCGGAAGTCGCAAACAAAATTTTCATGGATGTCGTATCTCTCCAAACATTAGGATTGTCGTTTCAACACCACCGCCCCCAAAGGCGGTAACACCAACGACGTTGAATAAGGCAAATTCATCCAGGCCTGGTCATCACTGTGCAACAGGCCTCCATTGCCGAGATTACTGCCACCGTACACCTCCGCATCGGTGTTGACGACTTCTTCATAAGCCCCGGCTTCCGGCAAACCGATACGATAATCGTGTCTCGGCACCGGCGTGAAGTTGAACACACAGATCAATTTTTCCGTATCGGAAATTCGCATGAAACTCAGTACCGACTGTTCGTAATCATGGCAATCAATCCACTGAAACCCTTCGGACTCGAAATCCCGCGCATGCAAGGCCGACGACGCCCGATACAGATGGTTCAAATCCCGTACCAGCAGCTGTACGCCGCGGTTGGCACTCTGTTCACACAAATACCAGTCCAGCCCACGGCTTTCGCTCCACTCCTGCCATTGCGCGAACTCCGACCCCATAAACAATAATTTCTTGCCCGGGTTCAAGGATTGGTATGCCATCAGCAAACGCATATTGGCCATTTTCTGCCAATTGTCACCCGGCATTTTACTGACCAAGGCATGCTTCATATGCACCACTTCATCATGCGATAACGGCAGAATGAAATTTTCCGAATAAGCGTACATTTGGCTGAACGTCAATTGATTATGGTGGTAAGGGCGGTACACCGGGTCTTTCTCGAAAAAGTCCAGAGTGTCGTTCATCCAGCCCATGTTCCATTTCATGGAAAAGCCTAATCCGCCCATCCAGGTGGGGCGCGATACCATCGGCCAGGACGTCGATTCTTCCGCCATCATGACCGTGCCTGGGCATTGCGAATGCACTTCGGCATTCAGCGTTTTCAGAAACTCAATGGCTTCCAGGTTTTCCCGGCCGCCGTATTCATTCGCCACCCAATCCCCGGCTTCACGCGAATAGTCCAGATACAACATCGACGCCACCGCATCGACACGCAGCCCGTCGATGTGAAACTCCTTCAGCCAATATAAGGCATTCGCCAACAAAAAGTTTCGCACCTCGTTGCGACCGAAATTGAAAATATAAGTGCCCCAATCTCGGTGTTCGCCCTTTCTCGGGTCTTCGTGTTCGTATAGCGCGGTGCCGTCAAAACGCGCCAAGGCAAACTCGTCTTTCGGGAAATGCGCCGGCACCCAATCCAAAAACACACCAATACCGTTTTGATGGCAGTGATCGACAAAATAGCGGAAATCGTCCGGCGAGCCGAAACGGCTGGTCGGCGCATAATAACCGGACGTTTGATACCCCCAAGATTCATCCAACGGATGTTCCGAGACCGGCAAAAGTTCGATATGGGTATACCCCATCCATTTCACGTATTCCACCAGACGGTGCGCCACCTCTCGGTAACTCAGGAAATGCCCGTCGTGGTCACGCTGCCAGGAACCCAAGTGGACCTCATAAATATTGACCGGCGCATGTTGCCAATCATAGGCTTCACGCTGTTGCATCCAACTTTGATCCTGCCACTCAAACGTCGTTTGACAGACCACCGATCCGGTTTTCGGGCGTAATTCCATTTGCTTGGCAAACGGATCGGTTTTCACCAGTGAGTGACCGGTTCGGTGGTTACGAATCTCAAATTTATAAATGTCCCCGGCTTGCAAACCGGGAATGAATAGCTCCCACACGCCGGAAGTGCCATTGGTGCGCATCGGGTGACGCAAACCGTTCCAACCGTTGAAGTCCCCCACCACCGACACCCGTTCGGCCGCCGGCGCCCACACCGAAAACTGCACCCCATCAATGCCGTCGATTTCTTTCACGTGCGCGCCCAACAAATCATAGAGCTGCCAATGACGCCCTTCAGCGTACAGGTGCAAATCCAATTCGCCCAGTTGCGGCCAAAAGGTATACGGCGATACCGCGGTATGCGTCGAACCGTCGGCTTCGTCCCAAGTCACCGTATAATGCGGCGGCAGTTTTTTCTTTTGTGCGACCGTCAAACGCCCGACAAATAAGTCGGTTCCCTCAATACGCGTCAGTTCGATATCGCCGTCGATTTTCGCACTTTCCGCCGTCGGCAACCATTCGCGAATTTCCCAGGCCTGGCCCGTCGGATGCACGCCCAAAACCTGGAAAGGGTCATGATGCGTTCCCTGGATTAAGCGTTGTAAATCAGTTTGTGATACGGTTTGCTGGGTCATAAATCATTCTTTCTCTTCTGAGCGTTCGGAACCATTACGTCGGCTGGCCTGTACCTGGGCGGCCACTTGTTGAGCCAAAGGCTCGGTCAACTGGTCAGGCTTCAAACGCCATAACCAGTTCCCTTCAACCGTTCCCGGAGTGTTCATACGATCGTCGTTATCCAGTTCCAGAAAGTCCTGCATCGGAATCATCGCCAGATAGGCCACCGACTCCATCGCCGCTTCAATCATCGGCCAGGGCATCGGCTGTTCGGAGTTCGGTAATTGCGACAGCACCCATTGTCGATACTCCTCACCTTCAAGAGATTCCCACCACCCTAAGGTGGTGTCGTTGTCATGCGTACCTGTATAGACCACGGAATTCTCGACCTGTTCGGACAGCGCATGGGGATTATCCGGCAGGCCGTTAAAGCCGAACTGCAAAACAGACATACCCGGTAAATCGAACTTTTCTTTCAGCGCCACCACTTCCGGAGTGATAATGCCCAAATCTTCCGCCACCAGTGGTAACCGTGGAAACTCTTCCTGCAACGCCGTCAAAAACGCATCACCCGGCACCTTCACCCAGCGACCGTTAATGGCGGTTTCTTCACTGGCATCGATTTCCCAACAGGCTTCCAAACCACGAAAATGGTCGATGCGAATCAAGTCGAACAATTCCAGCGCACCTTCCACCCGGCGAAGCCACCATTGAAAACCGTCCTGTTGCATGGCCTGCCAATCGTAATGCGGATTTCCCCAGCGCTGTCCGGTTTCGGAAAAATAATCGGGCGGGACACCGGTGACCACCGTCGGTTGACCATCGGCATCCAACTTGAACAAATGGGGGTTGGCCCACACATCGGCACTGTCATAAGCCACAAAAATCGGCATATCCCCGAACAATTTGATGCCTTTGGCGTTGGCGGCCTGTTTCAGAGCATGCCAGTTTTTCAGTAGCACATACTGTTGTCGCTTCAACTCATCAATTTGCTCGGCGTGCGTCAAGGCAAAATCGGTCAACGCCTGCTTGCCGCGATTACGGTATGCTGTCGGCCAATCCGCCCAAGAAGCCTGATTAAAATGCTTTCGCAATGCCATGAACAAGGCGTAATTTTCCAACCAATGCGGCGCATCCGATAAAAAGGTCAGGTAATCGGTCTCATTAACCTGCTCCTGCCAGTTCTCCGGCAGCAAGGCGGGATTCATGGCGAACGCCGAGACACTTTGATACGGAGACAACCCTTGCACCGGTTCGGTCAACGGCAACATCTGCCAAACCGTCAATCCGGCGGACGCCATCCAATCCAAAAACCGCCAGGCCTGCTCGTCGATTTTACCCGACGGCAAGGAGGTGGGATGCAACAATACGCCGGCTTGTCTTTGTCTCATAGGCCAGACCTCTTTCCAATCCCGTTTCGGGTTTAATTACGCCGCATGGTGCCGGCGTTTTCCATATCCCCACCACCGTAAGACAACGGAATGGAGAGTTGTTCAGGCGGTTTTTCACCCAATAGAATGAACAGCTTTTCCAAATGACGCCGGAACAGCTGATCGAAATCTTTAACGCTTCCGGACGGGTTATAATCGCCAAACCACCAGAACCAGTCCGAACCTTCACAGATCGCAAGCTGCTCGGTGGCCAGACGGACTTCGTCTTCCGACAGCTTGCCGGAGGCCATCACTTTATCAAACGTCAGTTTGGCATCCACCAGCAAATCCCAACCGGCGTTTTTATCCGGTTCGCCGATCCAGGTCGAAAAAGAACCATAGACCCAGCTCCCGGCTTTCAAGACCGGCAAGTGCCGCGGGCGCACCCCGCTTTCCAACGCCTCGGAGAAGGTCGTCATTTCCACCTGGGGATGCTCAACCAGAGTTTGGTACAAGGCCGACAGGAAATGGTAGGCGTTGTCCGGATAGTATTCCCAAGCGTTTTCACCATCGAGAATGACCGAGACCACGTAATCTTCGACATCTTCACCCAAGGCATTGGCAATGTTGTGCAAGTTATGGGCAAAATTATTGGCGGCGTCCTGCGGGTTCCAATCCTTATATTGAAAGCCAATCAAATCGGACAGGCCATCGTCGCGGAAAAACAACGCGCAATTCTGGGTCGCATGCTGCAACGGCTGATACAAAGCCCGCTTCGACGCAATATCATGATGATCCAGATGGGACGCTTCGCAAGAATGCCGCCAGACACCTTCGCCCGACGCGGTCCAATCGATTTCATAATAATCCAACAACCCGATGGCGGCGGCACTGACCGCGCCCTCCGACAGCCAAACGCCTTTCGGCTTCACGCCGAAATGTTCTTCAAACACTTTAAAACCATGCTCCATGTGCCATTTGGCCCGCTCGTAACCGTCCGGGTAACACTCGGATTCCGGCATCGGCGAATGCGGTTGCGCGTCTTTCATGCTGTCAAAATCAATCAACAACGGCACAATCGGGTGACCATAAGGCGTCATGGAAATTTCGATTTGTCCGGCTTCCATCAAGCGTCGATAACGCGGAATCACCCCCTCAATCGCATCGGCCATGATTTCGACCATCACACGCTGATCTTTCGGGGTGAAGTGTACGCCGTTCTGTCCGGTTTCGATTAAGTTCTCGACCCGCTCATCGTCTTGGCGCAAGCTTTGCCCCATCCACGCCAGGTGATACCACATCAACAAATCGATGAAATACTGTTCGTTGAAATAGGATAAACAAATCGCATCTTCCAACGTCGTCGCTTCATCGCAATTGGACATATCCAACAAACGCCGAAACGCCGGGAAAGTATCGATCATGGTCGGCGCAAAGGCTTTCTGACAGGCCTGGACAATTTCAAAGCGCTGTTTCAAGTCCTGAGTTACTTTGGTTTCGCCCGAGACCCAGTTCAACAGTGCATCCTGAACATGGGTTCCGGAATGCAACCAACTGCGCATTTGCTTGGCGTAATCGTCAAGTTGTTCAAGCAGTACCGGCGCGAAGTTGACCACTACCTTGGCACCCGGCAATTTTTCAAGGTGCGCCACCATATCGGTGTAATCCTTAATGGCGTGCAGATACACCCACGGCAAACGATACTCGCCGTTCAACCCGTCTCGATAATGCGGTTGATGCATGTGCCAGCACAGCACCAGTTTGATTTTTTTCGGTTCCATAACTGAATTCTAATAGGCTGATTGAACGTTTTTAACGAGTGACATGCAGTTTTTGTCCAAGCATATCCGGTGTTACTAACACAATACCAGAAGATTCCTCAACATAAAAACGTCTTTTATCGTCTTCCAAGTTTTCACCAATAATGGTACCTTCCGGAATAATGCATCCTTTGTCGATGACGGCATTTTGGATACGGCAATTTCGCTGCACTTCGACGCGTGGCAATAAGACCGAGTCCTTAATCAAGGTGTAACTGTGAATACGCCCGCCACTGGAAATCACCGAACGTTTGATTCGCGCCCCCGACACAATGCAACCGCCAGCGGTCAAAGAGTCGATGGCCTCACCTCGACGCCCTTCATCATCAAAGATGAATTTGGCCGGTGGCATTTGGGCCTGATACGTCCAGATCGGCCAATCATCGTCGTATAAATTCAACTCGGGCGTCACCGAGCACAAATCCATACTCGCCTTCCAATAGGACTCGATGGTACCCACATCCCGCCAGTACACAGGACTGCCGTCATCATCCTGAAACGGAAAAGCACGCACATGCCAATCGGCAATCACCGACGGAATAATGTCTTTGCCGAAATCCCGCGATGAGGTCATGTTGTCGGCGTCTTCAATCAATTTTTCGAACAAGAACTCCGTGGAAAACACATAAATCCCCATCGAAGCCAGCGCCTTATCCGGCTTACCGGGCATGGGTTCCGGGTCGGCCGGCTTTTCGGTAAATTTGGTGATTTCCAGATTTTCATTAACCGACATGACGCCGAAACCGGTCGCTTCCATTCTGGGCACCTCGATGCAACCGATGGTGACGTCCGCACCGGACTCGGCATGTTCATACAGCATCTTGCTGTAATCCATCGAATAAATATGGTCGCCCCCCAACACCAGCACATACTCCGGGGTATGGCGGCGCAAGATGTCCAAATTTTGATACAAGGCATCGGCTGTACCTTTATACCAACCTTTGTCCACCCGTTGCTGAGCCGGTAGCAACTCGACGAACTCCCCGACTTCGTATCGCATAAACGACCAGGCTCGCTGGATATGACGAATCAACGAGTGGGACTTGTATTGGGTCAAGACGCCGATTTTGCGAATCCCGGAATTCACACAATTGGATAACACGAAATCGACAATGCGGTATTTGCCACCGAACGGAACCGCCGGCTTGGCTCGCCATTTCGTCAATTCCTTCAATCGGCTTCCTTCCCCGCCGGCCAACACCAGCGCCAATGTCTTACGGGTCAAGTCCGTTGCGGTTTTCGTTTCGCAATAGTACTTCATGCGGTCACCTCCTCTCGGTTCGTGCAACTGGAAATAATGATTGTGACGAGTTATTCCGGATGGGCGTTCAGCAAGCTTCGGGCATGCCGAATCGCACCCAACAATCCCACCGACTCGTTCACCACTAAATAAATCGGAAAGGTTTCGACGATCTTTTTCATGCGCCCTTTGTTCAGAAACGCGTGGATAAAGCGAGGTTGCGTCATCCAATCCTGTATTTTAGGTGCAATGCCGCCCGCCACAAAAATACCGGCCTGCGGCTCCCAAATCAGTGCGGCATTACCAATGTAAGCGCCGTAAATTTCAACAAACGTATCCAACGTCTGTACCGCGATCTGCTCACCGTCCAACGCGGCTTGATGAATTTCGGCGGCATTAATGCCGCGCTTGCCGTGGCCGTGAGCTTGGATGCTGTAAAAGAAATAAAGGGTTTCCAAGCCCTCGCCGGACAGTAAGCGCTCATAGGAAACATGCGGCCATTTCTTGCGCAACCAAGCCAGAATATCGTCTTGTTCATTATTGACGGGGGCGAAGTCGGCGTGACCGCCTTCGGAAGGCTGGGGGATAAAGGCGCCGTTGCAATTCTTGACCGGCGCCACGCCCAAACCGGAACCGGCACCGACCACCAGTCGATTACCGGTGATGTCGTATTGGCCTTCCTGCAAACATACCAAATCGTCTGGCTGCAAATCGTCCACACCGAGGGCTGCTGCATAAAAATCATTGATAATATCGACACGATCGATGCCACATAAGGTTTCCAGGGCATCCGCATCCACAGTCCAAGGTAAATTGGTCAACTCGGCGCGACGACTTTTGACGGGGCCGGGTAACCCCAGACAAGCAGCATCGATGGCCGGCAAATCGAATTCGGATTGAAAGGTTTCAATCAATGCCGTCAAGGAAGGGAAATCGGCACTGAGGTAGCGTTTCTCGGCCAACACGAGATTCTTGGTCGTATCCGATGCCTGCAACAACACTTTGGTCGCGCCGACATCGGCCGCTAGGATATAAGACATTGAGCACCCTCAAAACAGTCGTACGTACCGGAAGCTCAATGGAAAAGCATGAACCTCCTATCCAAACTCTTCATCCAGCCCTTCGCAGAGAAGATGGCTGATGAAGCTGTGCGCTTCCTGTATCCGAGCGGTCTCGTCCGAATCCACTTGAAAACAGAAATCTGAAATCTCGGCCAATACGCTCGGCTGGTTGCCGGTCATGGCCACGGTGACACACCCAAGGTCACGGGCTTTCTCAATCCCTTTTACGACGTTGGGGCTACGACCCGATGTCGACAAACCGATCACAATATCACCAGGCCTGGCCAAACCTTCGATTTGACGGGAAAACAGGGTCTCGAATTCAAAGTCGTTGGTGTGCGCGGTTAAAATGGAACTGTCCGTCGTCAAAGCGATTGACGCCAGCGGTGCACGGTTCTTCACGTAACGCACCATCAATTCCGCCGCCATGTGCTGAGCATCCGCCGCACTGCCACCGTTCCCCATCCACAGAACCTTTCCACCCTCTTTGAGGGACCGAACCATTCTATCAACCAGTTCCGTAAGTATTTGTGACGATTCAGTTACAGATTGTATGGCTTTTTGATGCGCTTGCAAAGCATGTTCTAAGTTCATTACACGTTTTTTCCACTTTTCATTCTTGCGCTTGGATTTTGTCCACCATATTGGTGGTGGAATACCCGTCCCAAAACGAGAGAACGGCGACTTCGCCACCATTCTCCCACACACACTGTGCACCGGCGATTTCGTCCGGCTTGTAATCGCCGCCTTTCACCAGCACATCCGGCTTCAACTTACAAATCAAACGCTCCGGCGTTTCCTCTCCGAAAGGCACCACCCAATCGACGCAACTCAAAGCCGACAACAATTCCATTCGCCCTTCCAACGGAACGATCGGGCGACTGTCGCCTTTCAACAGCTTCACCGATTCATCGGAGTTCACCGCCACCACCAGACGGTCGCCGGTTTTCGCCGCCTCGTTCAAATAACGCACGTGCCCACTGTGGAGCAAATCGAAACAGCCGTTGGTGAACACCACCTTCTCGCCTTTTTCCTGCGCCAAGCGAATCAAGGCTTCCACCTCGTCTTCCGACATCGACATATACGCCTGATGACGTTGCGAAGCATACACTTGTTCTTCCAACTCCACCCGCGTCACCGTCGACGTGCCGACTTTACGCACCACAATACTGGCCGCCTCATTCGCCAACCGCACCGAATCCGGTAAGGACATGCCACTGCCGAACGCAGTGGCCAGCGTGGCAATCACCGTATCGCCGGCGCCGGTAACGTCAAACACTTCCTGCGCCTGCGATTTCAGCAAAGTCGGTTTCGCACCCTGTTCCACCAATGCCATGCCATGTTCACTGCGCGTCACCAACAAGGCATCGATATCAATGTCACGAATCAGTTTTTCGCCACGTTCCACCACATCCTGTTCGGTCGGGCAGGCACCGACAATCAATTCGAATTCGCCTTGATTCGGCTTTACCAGCGTCGCACCGCTGTAACGGGTGAAATCATCACCTTTCGGGTCGATTAACACCGGTACGTCCTGCCGTTTGGCCGCCTCAATCATCTTCTCGACATACTGCAAGGCACCTTTGGCGTAATCGGAAATCACCACCACATCGAACGCCGCCACCTGAGAGGCCACCAAGTCAGCCAATGCCTGCGCATCTTTTTCCGGCACGGCGTTTTCGAAATCCATCCGAATCAATTGCTGATGATGGCTCAGCACACGCAATTTACATATGGTGCCCGCTTCGGAATACACCCAATCGGAAGTGACATCGGCGTCTTTCAACACTTGAGAAAGTTGCTCACCAAAACTGTCGCGCCCGACAATTCCTATCAATTGTACCTGAGCGCCCAAATCGGCAATATTCAGTGCGACATTGGCCGCGCCGCCGGCCCGAACATCTTCGTCCGCGACTTTCACCACCGGCACCGGCGCTTCAGGGGAAATACGGCCTGCGCGACCGGACCAATACTGGTCCAACATGACATCACCGACGACTAAAATTTTGGTTTTGGAAAAATCGTGCATTTTCATGGATTGATTAGATTAAAATATCGAAAGTATTTATTATGATTTAAAACTCTGACATAAGTCTAACAGGATTCCATTTTAATGTTCGTTTTTAACCCGACTTTGCGGTCACTTTTCATTGCTTTCTCTCTGTTGTTTGCCATTACCACACCAAAAGCGCACGCCGACAGCTCCAACGACTTATTAATGAACCTCACCATCATTGGGGCCATTGGTTCGTTCGGCTATGCCTGTTACGAAGGACAGGCCCCTTGTTCTTTTGATCCAAGTTTGAATACCGACAAATTATCACTGAGTGTTGATGTCGGTGCCGACAACACCATCCAAAACAATCGCTTCGCCTTCGGGGCCGACTGGCAAAAACCGTTATTCGAAAACGAGCATTTTCGGATTGGCGGGCGCTGGGAAATCAATGCGAACTACTGGTACTCCACCGACAAGGACGCCGACAATAAAAGCGGTTATATTGTCGGCTTGACCCCGGTGTTTCATTACATTTGGAAAACCGGCCAGATCAAACCCTATTTGGAACTCGGCGGCGGTCCGCAATACCTGTCGGACGTCACCATCGAAAACGAATTCAAATCCACCCAATTTCAATTCGGCAGTATTTTCGGCCTGGGGGTGCAAAGCGACCAGTTTGAAATCGGTTATCGCTATCTGCACATCTCCAACGCCAATATCGAAACGCCGAACCCGGGCACGGATTTTCACAATTTACACATTGCCTATAAGTTTTAATCACGTTAAGCATTTGCTTTAATATGATTCTGGCTGAGCACCCTCAGCCCATCGAACACATCCGTAAGGGAAAGACATGAGCGCTATTGACATTGCAAAACGGGTTTTCGACATTGAAGCCGAAGCCATCACCCACTTGAAACAATTGCTGGACGACAACTTTGCCCGAAGCGTTGACGCCATTCTCAAAACACAGGGGCGTCTGGTGATTTGCGGCATGGGCAAATCCGGCCTCATCGGCAAAAAAATCATGGCCACCCTGGCCAGCACCGGCACCCCGTGTTTTTTCATGCACCCGGGCGAAGCCTTCCATGGCGATCTCGGCATGATCTCACCGAAAGACATTTTTTTGGCGATTTCCAACTCCGGCGAAACCGAGGAAGTCATCAAATTGATTCCATTCTTGAAAGACAACGGCAACATCATCATCTCCATGACCGGCCGCCCGGAATCGACCCTGGCGAAAAACTCCGAGTTCCATCTGAACATTGCCGTGCCGCAAGAAGCCTGCCCACATCAACTGGCGCCGACCTCATCCACCACCGCCACGCTGGTGATGGGCGATGCGCTGGCCGTCGCCCTGATGGAAGCCCGCGACTTCCAGCCGCAAGATTTTGCCCGTTTCCACCCGGGTGGCAGCCTCGGGCGCAAACTCTTAACCCGCGTCAAACACGAAATGAAATCGGAAAACCTGCCATTCATTCCGGCCACGGCCAACATGAAAGAAATCATTCATACCATGACCGACGGACGCCTCGGGCTGTGTATCGTCAACAATGGCGAAGGCATCATCACCGACGGCGATTTACGTCGTCAAATGGAAGAAAACACCGATACCTTCTTGCAGAAAACCGCGGGCGACATCATGAAACGCCAACCGAAAACCATCGATGCCGAAGCTCGCCTATCCGATGCCGAAGAGATGATGACCCAACAAAAAATCACCTCCTTGCTGGTCTCGGATCAGAACCGCATCGTCGGCGTCATTCAAATTTACGACCTGAACCGATAACGGTTACAGACGATGGGACTTTGGCTCTACCGATTTTTGTTATTCCTGGCGTTTCCGCTGATCGCCTACTCCGGGTGGAAACGCTGCCGGAAAGCCGACAGGCAAGCTCGTCAGGAAAACGATTATGCGCCTATCCCACAATGCTTCCGTGCTCGATTCGGCTGGAACAATCAACCGTTCCAAAAAGGCGGTATCTGGATCCACGCCGTCTCCGTCGGCGAAACCCGCTCCATCTTTCCATTGCTCACCGAGCTGAAAGCCCAGTATCCGGACACGCCCATCACCTTGACCAGCGGTTCAACCCAAGGCGCACAACAAGCGCTTCGCTTCGCCCCGATACCGATTCAACATCAAATGATTCCCTACGACTACCCTGGCGCCGTACAGCGATTCCTGGATAAAATCGCCCCCAAACTGGTGATTATGGTGGAAACCGAAATCTGGCCGAATTTATACCAGGCCTGCCATGACCACCAGATTCCGCTGGTCCTGGCGAATGCGCGCATCAAGGAAAAATCCTTTCAAGCCTACCGCAAATGGGGCGCGCGCCTGATTGCCAACGCACTGAACCAAACCCAATTGATTGCCAGCCAGTTCACCGCCGATACCGACCACTTGGTCGCACTCGGTGTCCACCGGGATCGCATTCAACAACTCGGCAATCTGAAATCCGACATCCACATTCCGGCCGATTTAGCCGAAAACGCCCAGGCCTGGCGAAAAGACGCCCACTCCGACAAACGGTTCATTTGGGTCGCTGCCAGCACCCATGGCCCGGTGAAAGACAGTTCGACTTCCGAAGAAGCTCTCATGCTGAATGCCCACCGGGCTTTATTGAAATCCACGCCGGACGCGTTATTGATTTTGGTGCCGCGACACACCGACCGCTTTACCGAGGTCGCGAAGCTTCTCGAACAATCCGACCTCAAGGTTGCGGTGCGTTCCCGTGGCGAGACGGTCACCGCTGATACACAGGTTTATCTGGCCGACACCATCGGTGAATTGATGCTTTGGTTCCAAGTCGGCGACGTCGCCTTCATCGGCGGCAGCCTGGTGCCGTTCGGCGGCCATAACATTCTGGAACCGGCCGCATTGGGCAAACCGGTTTTATCCGGCCAATACCACATGAATTTGCAAGCGCTTTACGATACCTTCAAGGACGACAATGCGGTCTCCATCGCCGACGACGACATTCAGCTCGGCGAACAACTGGTACTGTTTGCGCAAAACCCGGAACAGCGCCAGGCGTACGCGGAGCGCGCTTATAACTGCTTCAAAAAGCAATCCGGTGCCTTGCCACGTTTTATGGACGCCATCAAACCCTTTTTAGCGCCAAATCCCTCTCAGACAACAACAGAAAAATAACGAATCAGGTTGCACTATGTCATTGAAAGATCAGGTTGATGTTGCCCGCCAACTCCTCGCCAACTACCCGGTGGTGACCATCCCACGGGAAGTCATGGAATTGCGCAAACTACTCGATTTATACGAATTTCCCAACCCGTCGAAAATCAAGGAACTGGTTTCCACCAGCCCGACACTAGCAGGTGACTTGGTGGCGCTGGCCAACAAACTCAGCCAGAAGAAACCGCAACCGAAAAGCATCCAATCCATCGACGCCGCCATCGACTTTCTCGGCCTGAAAAACATCAAACACTATGTCTTCTGTGTGCAAATTCAGAAAATGCTCGACGCCAGCCCAGTGCAAGGCCTGTCCTATCACAGCATCGTCATTGCCGATATTCTGGTACAACTGTCCAAAAAACTGAATTTACTGAATACGGCCGAAGCTTATATGTTTGGATTGGTGCACGACATCGGCACTTTCCTATTCGCCGAACTCGACAAACTGCACCCGGAAACCTTTGTGGCCAGTTTGATGAATCATTACCAAGTCCACCAGGATGAATACGCCCGTTTCGGCACCACGCACAGTGCAGTGGGCTACGTCATGACCAAAGATTGGGGCTTGAAAGATGAAGTCTGCAAAGCGATTTTGCTGCACCATGAAGACGACCTGAAGCGCATCAAGGATAAAGACATTCGCCAACTGACGGCCATGCTGGAATTGGCGCACGTCTTAGCGCTGGAAAACAAAAAGAATATTCTCGAAACCGAATTACCGGTTCTGTACGAAGACACTATTCAAGTATTAGGGCTGACCGAAGACGACGTTAACCAGATTCGCCGTCAGGTACACCCTTAACGTAATTCAAGTCGTTCCAAAAGAACTGGACGACTTAAATCAAAACTCAAATCACTTTGGAAAAGCGATTTTGGGTGCCCGGCTTCAAATAAGCGTCAAACACCATACAGATATTGCGAATCAGCAAGCGCCCGGCGGCGGTGACGTATAAATCCGTTTCCGTCAACTCGATCAAACCATCTTCCACCATTGGTGCCAACCTCGGCAGCGCTTGTTCGAAATATTCGTTAAAGACAATGCCCCACTGCTGCTCGACCTTGGCAAAATTCAAATGGAAGTGGCTGATCAAACGGGTAATCACATCCCGTCTCAATTCATCGTCTTCGGTCAAAGTCACGCCACGGAACACCGCCAAGAGCCCCGCATCGATCGCCGCATAATAGTCGTTTAACGACTTGTAGTTCTGCGCATAGGTGTTATTAATCAACGAAATCGACGTCGCGCCCATGCCAACCAAATCGCATTCGGCATGCGTGGAATAGCCCTGGAAATTCCGATACAGGGTTTCGTTACGTTGCGCCACCGCCAACTCATCGTCCGGCTTGGCAAAATGATCCATACCAATGTAAACATAGCCGGCTTCCAGCAGTCGGTTGGTGGTGGCATGCAAAATCGCCAGTTTTTCATCCGGCGACGGCATATCGGCTTCATTCATTTTTTTCTGGGTCGGGAACATGCTCGGCATATGGGCATAATTGAAGACCGAGAAACGATCCGGTTCCACCGCCAAGACCTTGTCCAAGGTCGCCATAAAGCCGGCTTCGGTCTGATGCGGCAAACCGTAAATCAAGTCCACGTTCACCGACATGAACCCGGCCTCCCGCGCACCTTCCAACACTTCAAAGGTTTGGGCTTCGGTCTGAATACGGTTCACCGCCTTCTGTACTTTCGGGTCGAAATCCTGCACGCCGAGGCTCATACGGTTAAAGCCCAAGTCACGCAACAACTTGACGGATTCTTTATTCGCTTCGCGCGGGTCGATTTCAATCGAATACTCGCCGGAATCGTCATCATGAAGATTAAAGTGCTGGCGCGTCACCGTCATCAGCTCACGCATTTCATCCATATTGATGAAAGTCGGCGTACCGCCGCCCCAGTGCAACTGGTCCACTTTACGGCTCGGGTCGAACAGCTTGGATTGCATTTCGATTTCACGATACAAGCGGTCTAGGTAAGGCGTGGTTTTGCTGCGGTCCCGTGTCCAAACCTTGTTGCAGGCACAGAAAAAACACACCGTATCGCAAAACGGAATATGAAAATACAGCGACAGATTACGATCCGAGGCATTACTGCGCTCGGCCGCGGCCTGATACTCGGGAATTCCGAACGATTCGTCAAACTGCACCGCCGTCGGATACGAGGTGTACCTCGGTCCGGACTGGTTATAACGCTTAATCAAATCTTCGTCGAATCGAATACTCTGTTCCATGCGGGATTCCTATGGCATTATCATTACGGGTAACCGCCATCATCAAAGACGGCACCGCGGCATTCTAACAAAAAAAGGTTCGCACGCCCGACGACGCTCACCAGACTTAATGCAAATCAAGCTTTCCACGTTAGAAAACGTTTATTTCGCCGAAAACACCCAGGCCTGGTGGATTTTTGGATTACGGGCGAAGTCTTTCGGCAAGGTACGCTGGGTAATGTTTTCAATGGCCCAATCGTCGGCAAACGCCGCTTGATCCAGTTTGAACTTACGCAGATTGTTCGAGAACACCAAATGCCCGCCCGGTGCCAACAGCGTCAAGGTTTTGCGGATTAAATCCACATGATCACGCTGAATGTCCAAGGTGCCTTCCATGCGCTTGGAGGTCGAAAACGACGGCGGATCCAGGAAAATCACATCAAAGGTCTCGGACGGCGTTTTAGACGAACCATCGGTTTCCTTATCCAACCATTCCAATACGTTTTCCTGCTGCAAACGGTGCTGACGTTCATCGATATCGTTGCACATGAAATTGTGCTTGGCCCAATACAAATAGGTTTTCGACATATCCAAACTCAAACTGCCTTTACAACCGGCTTTGACGGCTTCCGCCGTGGCGCTGGCGGTGTAACAGAACAAGTTCAACAGACGTTTGCCGCTGGCCAGCTTCGCCACTTCCCGGCGCACATCCCGGTGGTCCAGAAACAAACCGGTGTCCAGATAATCGGTGAAGTTGACGCGGATTTTGGTTTGGTTTTCCAACACGGTGAAAAAGGCTTTCTGCTCGTCCATTTTTTCGTACTGGTCCTGGCCTTTTTGCTGACTGCGCACTTTGAACACAATGCGTTCCGCGGCCACATCGAACACCTCCGGCAACACCGACAAGGCTTCATACAAGCGGCGCTTCGCCTTGGTCGGGTTAACGGTTTTCGGCGGCGCGTATTCAGCCACCACCACCCACAAACCGCTTTCCAGCGTATCGTACAAATCAATCGCCAGGGCGTATTCCGGGATGTCGGCATCGTAAACACGATAGGCTCGAATGTCCTGCTGCTTCACCCAGCTTTTCAGCCCTTTCATATTCTTGTGGATGCGATTGGCCACCATGCGTGCGTTATCGGACTCTGCCAATTCCGGTTGCAAGCGGCGGACTTGAGACACCAAATCCGACTTGACCTGCAAGGCCGGTTGGCGGAATAAGCTTTCATCCAAATCAAAACGGAACAAACGACACGCCATGGCACCGTTGTAAAAGTCGTGCGAACGTTTTGCTTTAATGCCCAAATACATGCCCAACTCGGTATTACAGGTCAGCACCGCCGCTTTCCAATCTTTGAATTCCAATTTCAGATATTCGCCCAGTTGCATGTAAATCTGTTTGACCGATTCTTCATCGCTCAGGCGTTCCCCATACGGCGGATTGGTCACAATCAAGCCGGTCGGCCAATCGCCCCATTTTCGTCCCTGCTCAACGCTCATTTGCTTGATTTCAATCACGTCGTCGTAACCGGCCGCTTGAATCGCTTCGCGGGCAATGTCCAAGGACTTATGCGAAATGTCGGAACCGTAAATCATCGGCAACTGACGCAAACCGTCGGTTTCGCGTTGTTCGGCTTCCTCGAGCAAATTTTCCCACAGGACTTCGTCATGACCACGCCAATAGTTCAGCAACATTTCACCGGATTTGGCCAGGCCTGGCGCCGTATCGGAGGCCATCATCGCCGCTTCGATCAGAAAAGTACCGGAACCGCACATGGGGTCATACAGCGAACCACCGCGTTTGGCGATTTCCGGCCAATTCGCCCGCATCAAAATCGCCGCCGCGACATTTTCTTTCAAGGGTGCCGTCACCTGCGTGCCTTCGCGATAACCGCGTTGGTGCAAGCTGTAGCCGGTCAAATCCAGGCTCAGCGTCAAATGATTGCGATTGACGTGACCGTGTACGCGAATGTCCGGTGTGGTCGCATCCACCGACGGACGTGTTTGGTAGCGCTCACGGAAATAATCGACGATGCCGTCTTTGATTTTCAACGCACCATAATGACTGTGTTCGATGCCCAGCCCTTTCCCGGTAAAGGACACCGCAAAAGTCCCGTCCTGCGCCACATGCTGAACCCAATCGATGGACGCCACCAGGCCGCTCAAGGCTTCCTGATTCGGCACCTCGGTTTCCAACAACACATAATAGACCCGATTCGCCAAGCGTGACCAAAGGCAGGTTCGATACCCGACATCCAAAGGGCCTTCAAAGGTCGCGCCCGTTGGCTGGATTTTGATATTTTCCGCTCCGAAACCGGTCAACTCTTCACGAAGCAGTTCGTTCAAGCCCGGCGGAGACGTTGCAAAAAAACGACACATTGAAATTACCTATCGACAAAAACGTTATTTTACTGCATTACGACAAGCCACTTTAGTAAAATGGCCTCCCTGTGGCGACATTATTAGAACGCACTTATATACAAAAATGCACATTTGAACACCGGCTTATAATTTTTTATGACATTCATCACACGACTTTTTTTCACGGTTTGCATATCCTTCCTGCTGGCACAGTCGCCGGCCATGGCCTATGATCCTCCGCCACAATCCGAAGCCGATTTCCAGGCCTGGCTAAAAGGCTTCAAAAAACAGGCCCGTCAGGACGGCATTTCCCAGCAGACCCTGAACAAAGCATTCAAAAATGTGCATTTGAATGAACGCGTTCTGGAATTGGATCGCCGTCAACCGGAATTCACCCGCACCTTCTGGCAATACTTCAACCGTGCCGTCACCGACTGGCGCATTGAAACCGGTCAAAAGCTGTATGAAAAGTACAAACCCCAACTGCAGGAAGTCACGCGCGAATACGGTGTTCCAGGGCGTTTTCTGATTGCCTTCTGGGGCATGGAAACCAATTTCGGCGGTTACACCGGCAACACCCCGATTATCGAATCCCTGGCCACACTATCGTACGACCCACGTCGCTCCGAATTTTTTCAGAAAGAACTCATGGCTGCTTTACGCATTATCGACCAGGGCCATATTGACCCGGCCCAAATGAAAGGCTCTTGGGCCGGCGCCATGGGACAATGCCAATTCATGCCCAGCAACTATCTAAGATATGCAGTGGATGCCGACAACTCCGGCAAACGCGACCTTTGGAACAGCCTGCCGGACGTGTTCTTCTCAATGGGGAACTTCCTGAATGAATTGGGATGGCAACGTGAAGAAAACTGGGGACGGGAAGTGACACTTCCGGAAAACTTCGACCTGGCCTTAGCCGACGGGCGGACTAAACGCTCCCTGGATGACTGGCGCCAACTCGGTTTAAAACTGGCGGACGGTCGCCCGTTACCGGAGGCCGACATGAAAGCCGCCCTGCTCTTACCGTACGACTATCGCGGCCCGGCGTTTTTGGTCTTCGATAACTTCGACGTCATCAAGCGCTGGAACCGTTCCGACAGTTACGCCCTCGCCGTCGGTCATCTGGCGGATCGCATCGTCGGGCGCCCGCCATTGAGCAAAACCGCTCCGAAAGACGACAAGTCGCTCACCCGCGACCAAATCAAAGAATTGCAAGAACGCCTGGCCCTGGCCGGTGAAGACATCGGTAAAATCGACGGCATTGCCGGCAGCAAAACCCGCAGCGCTCTGCGCGCTTTCCAACTGCAAAATGGCTTGCCGGCCGACGGCTATCCATCCTATCGCATGCTGAAAATCTTACAGAAAACCGTTCGTTAGTCGATACAGTCATCAACACCTTTGACAGGCCGATTGTGATCATTCGCAATCGGCTATAATGGTCTTTAAACGACATTTCAAACCGTTAGACAGGTCAGCGGACATGCTCAAAACACCCAAACCCGATGTGTGCGAACAACCGGCCTACTTATTCTGGAAGCTACAAAGCCGCCTCACCAAACTCGCCAATCAACTGGAAAAATCCGAAAAAGCCAAGCAACAGGCGCAGCAAACCCAATCGTCACCGAAGACGTCAGACTGACATCACCAAAAGGCTTGGAAAAGAATTGAAAGAGGAAAGGCTTAAGATTCGTCGCGTTGCACGGCGCGCTTTTCACGTCTCGGCTTTAACCAGAATTCGGACAGAATCAATAATCCCGCCCCGATATTAATCGCCATATCGGCCACATTAAAGGTGGCGTAATGCCAGGAACCAATATAGAAGTCGACGAAGTCGGTCACCCGACCGAACAGAATCCGGTCAATGACGTTACCGATGGCACCGCTCAGAATCAGATTGATGCCAACGGTTTCCGCACTCCACACCTTCGGCAGCTTGGATAACCAGAAAAGCAGAGCGCCGCTGACCCCCAGCGCCAATCCGGTGAACAGCCAGCGTTGCCAGCCGCCCATATCCGCCAGGAAACTGAAGGCCGCGCCATAGTTATAGACCAGCGTGAAGTTCAAATGCGGCAGAATCGCCACCGGCTCGCCCAGTATCAAACCGGTGTTGGCCCAATACTTGGTCAACTGATCCAACACCAGCAGCACAACAGCGAGCCACAGCGTTTTCAGCGCCGTTTGGGAAAGAGAGGTGGAATGCGTCATAACGATACGTCGAATGGTGAAACCGACCAGGCCTGGCCGATTTTAAGCAAACTGACGTTGCTCTCCTTCGCCATAGACATTATCAATACAACGTTGACACAAATCCTCGTCTTCACTGTGCGACCCGACATCTTCTCGATGATGCCAGCAGCGACCGCATTTCGGTTTATCGGCCGCCCCAACATCCACCCACAAACCATCCACATCGGTAGTGACCGCGGTATCGGTTTTTTCGGATACCGGTTTCACAGTGGCGTAAGAGGTAATCAACACAAAACGCAATTCGTCCTGCAAGGCTTGAATCTGCTCGAACAGATCGCCGTCGGCATACAGCGTCACTTCGGCGGTCAAAGAGCCTTTCACCACACCGTCATTTCGCAACTGTTCCAATTGCTTGGCGACCGCTGAACGCACCTCCATCATCCGCGCCCAATAGGCCGAATTCATCGGTTGCGTTTCGTCCAATGCCGTCAAGCCGTTGTACCACTGTTCGGTAAAGATGGTGTCGGAACGGTCACCCGGTAACGACTGCCAAATTTCCTCGGCGGTGAAACTCAAAATCGGTGCAATCCAACGCGTCAAGGCTTCCACGATGTGATACAAGGCCGTTTGCGCGGAACGTCGCGGCAAACTGTCCGCTTTACAGGTGTACTGACGGTCTTTGATGACATCCAGATAAAACGCGCCCAGTTCGACCGAACAGAAGTGCGTCACCGCTTGATAAATGGTATGGAAATGATAGGACTCATAGGCCGCTTCCACTTCCTGTTGAATTTGTGCGGCCTGACCGACGGCCCACTGATCCAGCGGTAACATCTCGTCATACGGCACGGCATCGGTTTTCGGATCGAAACCGTTGATATTCGCCAGCAGGAACCGCGAGGTATTGCGGATACGACGATAAGCATCCGCCGTACGCTGAATGATTTCGTCGGACACCGTCATTTCATAACGGTAATCGGCGGCGGCAATCCACAAACGCAAAATATCGGCCCCGAACTTATTGGCGATGTCCTGCGGCGCGACCACATTGCCTTTGGACTTCGACATTTTCTTGCCGTCTTTATCGACGGTAAAGCCGTGCGTCAGCACCTGCTTATACGGCGCTTCGCCGCGGATTGCCAAGGACGTCAACAATGAAGATTGGAACCAGCCACGATGTTGGTCGGACCCTTCCAGATACAAATCCGCCGGTGTCGTCAACTCATCACGCTGCTCCAGCACAGCGAAATGTGAAATCCCCGAATCGAACCAGACGTCCAGAATGTCGGTGACTTTTTCATAATCGTCCGCTTCCGCGCCCAGCAACTCTTCCGGTTCCAGATCATACCAAGCGTCGATGGATTTTTCTTCCACCATCTGAGCCACTTTTTCCATCATCTCGACGGTATTCGGATGCATGGTGCCGGTGGCTTTATGAATGAAAATCGGAATCGGCACGCCCCAGAAACGCTGACGGGAAATACACCAGTCCGGACGGCCATCAACCATGCCTTCGATACGAGCTTTCCCCCAATCCGGCACCCATTCCACTTTTTGGATGGCGTCCATGGCTTGTTGGCGTAGATTACCTTCCGTCATGCTGATGAACCATTGCGGGGTGGCACGGAAAATCAACGGCGTTTTGGTTCGCCAGCAGTGCGGATAACTGTGCACAATCGCTTCGTGATGGACCAAGGCCTGATGTTCTTGCAACACCTCGATCACATGGTCGTCGGCTTTAAGGACGTTCTCGCCTTCGAACAACGGCGTGCCCGCCACATAATTACCGCGACCGTCCACCGGACAATCCACTTCCAAATCGTATTTCAAACCGACTGCGTAGTCTTCCTGGCCGTGCCCCGGCGCCGTGTGAACACAGCCGGTCCCGGCATCGGTGGTGACATGATCACCCAGAATCAGCGGGACAATACGATCGTAAAATGGATGTTGCAGACGGATCAATTCAAACTGGTCGCCACGGCCATAAGCGATGACGCGATAGTTTTCGAAGCCCCATTTGTCCATGCTGTCTTTTAAAAGCGCCTCGGCCAGGAACAGACGCTCCGGCCCGTTCTCGCCGTCAACCTGCACCACGGCGTATTCCAACTCCGGGTTGATTGAGACCGCCTGGTTGGCCGGCAAGGTCCAAGGCGTCGTGGTCCAAATCACCACCGACAAAGGCCCTTCGCCCAACTGCGCTTCCACATGATGACAACGTTCGAAAAACGCGGCTTCATCCAAGACTTTGAAACGCACATCGATGGCATGAGAACGCTTGTCTTCATACTCCACCTCGGCTTCCGCCAAAGCGGAATGACCGCCGACACTCCAGTAAACCGGCTTGGTGCCTTTTATCAAATGGCCGTTTTCGACGATTTTCGCCAGAGCGCGAATCTCATTGGCTTCAAAACGATAATCCTTGGTCAAATACGGGTGTTCCCAATCCGCCACGACTCCCAGACGTTTGAAACCCTCCATTTGCGCATCCACTTGTTTTTGAGCGTAATCGCGGCAGGCCTGGCGGAATTCGGTGGCACCGATTTTCTGGCCGACTTTGCCTTTTTTCTTCTCGACATTCAATTCAATCGGCAAACCGTGGCAATCCCAGCCCGGCACATAAGGTGCGTCAAACCCACAGAACCCTTTGGATTTGACAATCATATCCTTCAGCACCTTATTGACCGTATGGCCGATGTGAATGTTACCGTTCGCATACGGAGGCCCGTCATGCAAAATAAACTTCGGACGCCCCGCCATGGCTTCACGCACTTTACGATACAGGTTCGCCTGCATCCAACGCTCGACCTGCTTCGGTTCCCGATTCGGCAAGTTGCCGCGCATCGGGAAATCGGTTTCGGGTAAGTTTAATGTCGGTTTGTAATCTTTTGTCATGTCGATAACTTCAGTTTAGATTTTTAAAAATTCCATCATGGCGGCGGTATCAATCCGCCGTGCCGCCTTCCAGGCCGTGCATTCGCCGCGCCACCTGCACATCCTGTCGAATCTGATCCGTCAGGGCTTCAAGCGAATCAAATTTCATTTCAGAGCGAATGAAACGCTCTATTTTAACGCCGATGTGCGCGCCGTAAACGTCTTTCTGCCAATCGAACAAGTGCACCTCAATGGAAGGGCGTTGTCCGTTGACGGTGGGCCTGACACCGATATTGGCTACCCCCGGCCAATCCACTTCGTCCAACCCACTGACCTTGACCGCATAGACCCCTTCCAACGGCATCTGGATGCGTTTCGGGTTCAGGTTCAAGGTTCGAAATCCGATTTTACGGCCCAGTTTTTGACCATGAATCACCCGGCCCTGAAAGCGGAAATCGTCGCCCAACAGCCGCCCGGCCAACGGTAAATCATGATCTGCCAACGCCTGACGCACCCGGGTGCTGCTCACACGCTCTCCGTCCACTTCAAATGTCGCCACATCGGTAACGTCAAAGCCCAGTTCCGCACCGCGCGCCATCAAAAATTCGAAATTGCCGCGGCGCTGACATCCAAAACGAAAATCGTCACCTATCACCAGATGGCGCACATTCAAGCGCTCTTTCAACAGGTTCTGAACAAAATCGTCGGCCGTCCAGTTGGCAAAGGCTTCATCAAAACGGCACACCAAAACATAATCCACCTCGGTGTCCTGAAACGCCGCCAGTTTTTCACGTAAATTCATCAGACGCACCGGCGCGGATTGCGGCGCAAAATATTCGATCGGTAACGGTTCGAACACCATCACCACCGACGGCAAACCATTGTCGGCCGCCAGGTCCTGAACCTGCTGCAAAATGGCTCGATGCCCGAGATGCACGCCGTCGAAATTGCCGATGGTCAACACACAGCCCTGACGGAACGCGTCTCGAACCGAATCCAAATTGTGTAAACCCCGTATCAAGTGCATCTGTTTGATTTCATTGCTTGAAATAAGCGATAGATTATAACGTATTCCGGGATTTGAGACCGCGCAAAATCGTTTGGCTTTTCGAAAAAATCATCGCTTAAAGCGCGTATCATCAAAACCGCCAGGCCTGGGCGTTTTCAAGGTTTCGACTGCAACCAACCCGCCGGACGCACGCCAAGCAGCAACAGCGCCACACAGTACAAAGCGATGGCACCCAGCACCAAACCACTCAACCAGGCAAGACGGTGCCAGGCATCGAACGCCAACCACTCCGTCGGTGCGGGCGACATCCACAGTAAAAACGCCACCAGCACCACATTGCCCAGCAAGACCTGCATCCACAGCTTACCCCAGCCGGATAACGGCGTGAACTTATCCTGCTTACGTAGCAAAATGTACAGCAAACCGGCATTCACAAACGCCGAGGCACTGGTCGCCGCTGCCAAGCCCACATGCGCAAAAGGCCCGATCAATGCCAAATTCAAAACCACATTCGTCACCAGCGCCACCACGGCGACTTTGACCGGTGTTTTCATTTCCTTACGCGCATAAAACGCCGGTGCCAATATCTTCACCAAGATAAAGCCCAGCAGCCCGAAGGAATACGCCATCAGACTCAAGCCCGACATGGTGACATCCCGTTCGGTGAAGGCACCATAGTGAAACAGACTAATAATCAGCGGTTGCGCCAGCAGCAGCAAGCCCAATGTCGCCGGCAACCCGATGACCAACACCAAGCGCAACGCCGTATCGATGTCCTGACGGTAACCGTTCCAGTTTTCATTGGCGGCCTTTTTCGACAAGCCCGGCAATACGACCGTCGCCAAGGCGACACCGAAAACACCCAACGGAAATTCCATCAAGCGATCCGAATAATACAACCAGGACACCGAGCCCGTCACCAAAAACGACGCCAAAACCGTATCCACCAGCAGATTGATTTGCGCGACCGACACCCCGAACAACGCCGGAATCATCAAGCGCTTGACCTCGCCGACGCCGTCATTTTTCTGCGCCGACGGCACCGGTAACAGCCCCAAACGCTTCAAAAAAGGGACATGAAACAGCAACTGCAATACGCCGGCGACCAAGACCCCCCAGGCCAACGCCATGACCGGCACTTCCAGCATCGGCGACACCCAAATGGCGAACGAAATCAGCGTCAGGTTCAAAAACACCGGCGTAAACGCCGGCACCGCGAACTGGTTATAGGTATTCATAATGGCGGATGAAAACGCCACCAGAGAAATCAGCAGCAGATACGGAAAGGTGATGGACAGCATGTCCGAGGCCAGTTGAAACTTGACCGGATCGTCGATAAAGCCCGGCGCGAAGACCATCATCCACAAGCCGGAGCCAAACACACCGAACGCCGTCAGCAGCAGCAATATGCCGCCCAGCCGGAACAGAATCGCATCCACCAACGCTTTGACCGCCGCCTTTCCTTCCCGCTCCTTCACTCCGGCCAACACCGGCACAAATGCCTGTGAAAAGGCGCCTTCGGCAAACAGACGGCGGAAAAAATTGGGGATTTTAAACGCAACGAAAAACGCATCCGCACCGGTGGACGCCCCGAAATAGCGTGCAATCACCATGTCTCGTACAAAACCGAGCACACGGGAAATCATGGTCATGCCACCGACGGTGGCCGTAGCTTTAATCAAACGCTTCAAGGCAAAATCTAGTCACTTAATTGAATGGAATTTTGGAAAAATCGATGAAATTCATTGTAACGGGGAACCCGTTTACACAGAAGTTTTTTTGTGGAATTTATCGCGAAAGCCAGCCTTTCGGTGAAAAACCAAATTGCAGACATAAAAAAACCGGGTTATCCCCGGTTTTTTTCAACTTAACAGAATCGGTTTCGATTCGGTCAAATTACGCCATCGCTTTGATGCGAGCGTTCAAACGGCTTTTGTTACGGGCCGCTTTGTTTTTCTCGATGATGCCTTTACGCGCCATACCGTCCAAGCTGGACTGAGCGACACGGAAAGCTGCGTTCGCGGCTTCTTTATCACCCGCTTCAACCGCCGCCAAAACTTTTTTGACTTTGGTACGCATTTCAGAGCGCATGCTCGCGTTATGAATTCGATGCTTCTCGGCTTGGCGAGCGCGCTTAGTTGCTTGTGCTGAATTTGCCATTTATTTACTCCAAAAAATTTTGTATTTTCAATCGTTTACATCGATACGCATCGACCATCGACACTTTTCGGAAAGGGCTAAATCTTTCGTTAAGCATCTAAATGTTTGAAAGGATTGCGGAATTATCCATAAACTTTCCATTGATGTCAAATACTTATCGCATAATTTTTTAAGGTTTAAACCGCACCAGAACAGCCGTTCCCACGACCATCATCGTTCATTTTGCGGCCGTGCGCCCATCTGCACCACACCCAAAATTCGGGTTGAGAAAAACCGATGAATCTCTATACTGCTTTTAAAGCATGTCCATCCTTTTTAACCCCATGCCCGGAGAAACCGCATGACGATTCCAACGCGTTCATCCGCTCCATTCAACCGCCGCCTGTTCACGGCACTGCTCGTCGCCGGCTTATTGGCGCTTGCCTGGCTTGGCGCCTTGGACCATTACACTTACGACTATCTAAAAGGCTCTCTGCTGAACGCTTTAGCAAGTTACGGAGTCAGCCGTTCGCTGAATGCGGTGATCTCCATGTTCTCGACTTCCACCATCAGCATTGGAGTAGCTTCGATTTCGGTGGGTGAACTACTGGACCCCTTGAACGATTTAATCGAACGCTTTTCGGAGTTACTGACCTTTGCCATCGGCTCCATCGCCATTCAAAAGATTCTGCTGACCATCGTTTCGTCCAATCTGTTCAATATCATTTTATCCGTATTCGGCATCGGCCTCATCATCGCCCTGTTTCGCCCAACCCGACCAGGCCTGGCCATTTTCAGCAAACTGTTTTTATTGACGATTTTCCTCCGGCTGTGCTTATCCGTGATGTTGTTACTGAACCTGGCCGTCGACCACACTTTTATCGAACCGAATATCCAAGCCAATCAACAGAAAGTCGAGCACCTCGCCAGCGACCTGGACGAACTCAACCAGATGCCTCAAACCCCGCAAGCCATGCAACAGGCTTTGGCACAATTGCAACAAGAACGCCCTACACTGGTCGCTCGTATCCAGAGTCGGCAAAGCCAATTAACGTCTCTGCAAACGCAGGTTTCAGAACAGGCGGAACGCGTTGAACACCTTCGACAACAACTTCCGCTTTGGGAGCGTTTCAACGTCTTTAAACAGGACAAAGCATTAAGTGAGGCGAAAGAGACCTTGCAAGCGTTAGAGACGCAGATGTCCCAAGAAGAAAATGCGCTCAACGCCTTGCAAGAAAGCTTGATGACAGTTGACGAGCGCATCGCGCGTTATGAACGTCGTTTGGCGGGCCAATCGGATTCGATGCTGGATTCCATCAATCGGGGTTTGTCGTCCTTCACCGCTTCCATCGGCGAGGTCGATATCTTCAAAATTCAAGCCCAGCTGGAAGCGTCGGTGGAAAACCTGCTCAACCTAATGATGCTGTATCTGCTGAAAACCCTGTTGTTGCCATTGCTGTTCATGTATCTGCTGATTAAAGGCTTCCAGCAAATCTGGCAAGTGAATGTTGCCGATTGGCTGAAACACCCCTCAACGCCAGAAACAAAAAAAGCGGCTTGACGCCGCTAATCTTAACCGAGATACGAATTCGGTTTTTCCACCCAGCACCCTGCTCAACAGGGTGCTTTAAATCGGTCTAAATGATGCCTTAATACGCCACACCGTAGGTCTTGAAGTAGACTTTATCCGGGTCGATCTTGTAGGTCCATTCCGCACCCGAGTTTTTCCAGCCGTTTTTCAAACGGAAGCCTTTCTTCTCACCGTCTTTCAACTTACCGCCTTCAAAGCCGTCGGTCATGATGTAAACCTTTTCATAACCGTATTGATCCAGCATTTTGGCGACCGGTGCGGCGCGCGTCGCCCCGGAGCGGCACATAATGACGTACGTATTGTCTTCATCCGCGCCCAAATCGGCGATTTTTTCTTCAAACTGTGAAATCCACTTTGAATTCGGCGCCGGCATATAACGCGGTTTGTTTTGCTTGGTATCCATTTTGGAATAATCGAACATCACCGCCGGCAACATAATTTGCGCCGCTTTGGTGTAACCGACAAACTGCCACTCTTCCGGGGTACGGACATCAACCAGAATCACGTTCGAATCTTTTTTCATCATCTCCTGCGTTTCTTTCGCATCCACATACAAGCCTTGCGGCGTATGACGTTTCGGATCTTTCGGTTCCGGCGCCGCACTCGCCGTGGTGCCATACGCCATCATTACCGCCGAAGCCATCATCGATAAAGCAAACTGTTTCATATCGGGTTCCTTTTAAAAATGTTTCAATTCACCCGATGATTAAAGCATAAAAATAAGCATTTGCTTATATTTATTACTTTAAGAAAAACATAAATTATTTTTATAACAATAACCGCCAGGCCTGGCGGTTTTGACAATTAACGACTGGAGAGTTTTTGCAAGCGCCGAATCCATTGCCCCAAAGCGGGCGCTTGCGCATGGACAGACTGATAAACGTCGTCAAGGCTTCGCTCCGACATCCCCAGCGTTTGTTTCAGCAATTGCTGCAAATAATGCGCGCACTTCGGCGTCAACTGCGAGGAGAGCGTCAATTGGGTCAACTTGGTGACAATGACGGCGTCACACACTTCCTGCCATTGCCCGTCACTCAAATCGAACCGCTCCGACAAATCATTTGGCCGCTTTCCGAGCCGGACTTCCATGACCGTTTTCAGCAAATGGTAGTTATAGAGTTCAATGGCCACCGGACGCAGCGAAAACGGCAAGGCATTCATGTAACTGGGTTCGACTTCCTGACTTAAACTGGCCACCGATTGTGTCTCCTGGGTTAAAACGCCGCCACGGCCATACTGCTACGAATTTCATAACGCTCGATTTCAAACACCACCACTTTTTGACTGTGGCCGTCGGGAAAATTGAAATTAAACGCATTGGTTTCTTTATGAGTATGCGATGCGGTGAAACTGCGCACAAAAGAGGCCTCGAAATCCAGTCGTTGGCCGGTGTCCGGAAAAAACAAATGGATAGCACACCGACTGTTGGCCGGATAACGCTTATCCAACAACACTGACAAGCCACCCGCGCTGAGGTTAATTTCCTTTTGCCGCCAAGCTTTCGGGCTGGCCGGAGGGGAGAAATCGTTCAACATTTCATCGTAAGCCCGGAAATAATAAGAGGTGTACAAATACAGATAATACAGTGCTTGAACCAACGGCACTTTTTGATCGTGATTGACCGAAGCGGCAAAGTTTTTCGCCAGGCCGTCGATTTCAAAATAACTCTCCAGCGGTTCCGGCATCTGAAACTGGCTGGCATCGGATTTCTCAAGGCACGAGCTGAAGTGACGGTAGTAAGCTTGCATTTTCTGATTCAGCAAGTCGAAATATTGAAAGGTTTTGGGCGCATGAGCTTTCAGTTCTTCCAAGTCCTGAACGCCTTTCCCATAGGCGTGAAACTCCAGCCAACTCGCTACCTCGGTGCGCGGACTGCGCGCCTGCTGAGAAACCGATTCCACCCAGCCGCCGAAATAACGACTGTAACGCTCAAACTCGGCAAACACCGGCGCCAGAATATCCTGCTGTTCCTGAATGTGGTTAATCCAGTAATGCATTTTGCTTTGAGCGTGTTGAAGACGCTTTTGCACCGACGGCGGGAAATAATCGATACCGTAGGTAAAAACATCACCGGTTCGAGTCGGCCGACTGGGGACAATCAATAAACGCGCCGGAATATCCACACGGCGGAACCGCCGCATATCGTTTTTTTCAAACCAATAGGCCACACCCTACCCCTGAAAAATTGTTTTATAGTGTATTTTTAATCGGTTTTATACGCTAACGCAAGCCGATTTTTTCAACCGCCGACTAAGCCGATTTTATAGCCAACGCCCCAGTTGAAACCCGATGCTGAGTGTATTGTTCCGATAGTTGTAATCGATCAAGCTTTCGCCGTAACCGTAAAACCACTGCACATAGAGGTTGAGATTGCGATGAATCGGGTAACTGTAGCCCAGTTCGAACGCACCTTTATTATCCTGAAAATCAAAGTTGTCGCGCAGCATTAAACTGAACTGGCTTTGCCCGTATTGCGTCACCCCCATGAACTCGACATTGCCCATATAGTGGGTGATATCAGGGTTATCATCCTCACCTCGGTTTTCCGGCAAGCGCACCCAAGGCTTGATGCTAAACGCCGAATTTTCCGTTTCAAAAATAAAGCGCAGATAAGCCCGATTCCAAGACCGTGACAACTGGCCGGACTGACCGTTCGACTGATGCGATAAACCGACATCGATCATTCGATTACGCACCCCGAGCACATCCCAGTCCATATCAAAACTCATCCAGACTTCCGGTTCATGGTTGGTTTCTCGAAACGGCGCGGAAATATTATGAGTATAAGCTTGCCAAAAAGAGCGGTTGGTGTACCCCACAAACAAATGGTCGCCCAAGCCCAATAAATCATTGGCCAATGGCACTTTTAAACTGATTTGAAACTTCACCTCGTAAGGTTCGAAAGACTCACCGTCCAGAGAGCTGTCACCCTGATAGGGCTTTTCATTAATGCCGGCGAAATCATAGGAACCGAACAAAATATAATTGGCGCGATACAACTGCAAGGTGAATTGATTGTACTGATTGCGTTTTTCGGCTTCGACCCGTTGATCCAAAGCACTTTTCGAATCCAGACCGGACGATTTGCGACACTGATTACGAATATCTTCAATGGTCGTGTCCGGGGCTTGTTCTTCAATGGCGATTTGAATACAGGTGGCATCGTATTCACCATCATCGGATTTTGACCAGGCCTGGCCAAAAACACCAAAAACGGCGACGGCTAAGAGCCAACGAGCAAACCGCCTCGGCTGCGGTGTCATTTAAAGTGCTCCGGCATTTTTTCCGACGCGATCCGATAGCCCAAGTCAATCATCTCCCGCGCCCGATCGAACTCCATGGAACCGCAAGCGTCACTGGCCACCTCCAGAAGTAGATCCGGCGGATAAGCGGCCAATTTTTGGCGGGCAATGGAGTTTTGCATCGAGTCAAACGCCAAATCCGCCACTTCATACACGGTTAAGTTCGAGGCATTCTCTTCCGCTCCGCCGTTCAGAAACGGTTGCAACCATTCGCCGACCTTATCGTAAATGCTTTCATCGTCTTCCGCCTTCTCGGAAGCCGTTTTTTCGGCCTGCAGATCGTCCAGCGTTTCCACCTTATCGTGCCCTTGCGGTTCACCGCTCAAACTCACCGCGATAATCCGGTCGGAATGGTCACTGAATGCCGGGGCAATCGGCACCGGATTCAGAACGCCACCGTCAATCAAATCCACGCCGTTATAGCGAAACGGCGTGAAGAACATCGGCAATGAAATCGACGCTCGAATCGCATCAAACAAACGGCCGGATTGCAGCCAGACCTCTTTTTGGCGAACAATGTCGGTCGCCACCGCGGTATAGGCAATCGGTAAATCTTCAATCATCTGGTCGCCGACCAGCTCAATCAAGGCGTTCATGATTTTATCGCCTTTGACCAAACCGCTTTTTTGCCAGGAAATATCCAACAGCCCGACAATATCGACCTTACGGATATTGCAGAACCACTCTTCGACTTCGTCCAGCTTACCGGCGGCGTAAGCGCCCCCAACCAGCGCGCCCATCGAACACCCGGAAACCGAGCAAATGTCATAGCCCTGCTCTTCCAACCAACGGATAACGCCAATATGCGCCAGGCCCCTGGCTCCGCCACTGCCCAATACCAGTGAAATACGTTTTCCTTGCGTTGTTTTTAGCGGCCTCTTGGTCGGCATCGGTGGTTTTTCCTCAAGCGCTTGCGGTTGTTAGGGTTGCCGTCGTAGCCCGTTCACTGAAACTCGGTAAGACAACTTGCTTAACTCTACCCGATTCCCCTCTTTTTGAAAAGCCATTCATGCCCTTTTAGAACTGCATTCTTGCGCTCTCTCAGCCCAAGGTGACGACAAGACTTATTGCACCGGTCAGGCCTGGGTATTTTTGGTATTTCGGTCAAACGTTCGCCTATAAATAATTTTTACCCTTACTTACAAACAATTATTATTTATACTTATTCAAACCAATGTTAAATAAAAGGCCGCAACACGCTGTTCGTACCCACCTGTCAAAAGGAACGTTATATGAAACAAACATTAATGAAAGTAGCTTTTGTAAGCTTGCTACTGAGTTCGTTTTCAGCCACCTATGCTTCACAAAAACTGACTGCAGAAGAAGCCAATGCCATCGCGATTGAAACTTATATCTACGGTTATCCGCTGGTTTTATCCGGCATCACCCAAGACATCGGTCAAAATGTCACCAAACCGACCGGGACCAGCGCGCCAATCAACCAGTTCGGTCACATGAATGTTTTCCCGGATGCCAGCTGGACCATCGTGGTTCGCCCCAACGCCGACACCCTCTACACCACCATGGGGTACGATGTCACTAAAGAGCCGATTGTGATCAGCATCCCGGCCTCCAACGGTCGTTACTATTTATTGCAATTTCTGGATATGTGGAGCGACGTCTTCACCGTGCCGGGAAGTCGTACGACAGGGGACGATGCACTGACCTTTGCCATTGTCGGCCCAAACTGGCAAGGACAGCTTCCCGAGGGGGTGCATGAATACCGCAGCCCAACCGGCAGAGGATTACTGATTGGACGGACACAGACAAATGGTAAAGCCGACTACAAAGCCGTACGCGCCTTCCAAAACGGCATGAAAGCCGTTCCACTGAGCGCTTATGGCAAACCTTACACCCCACCGAAAGGCCACGTTAATCCGAACCAGGATATGACTGCGCCACCCGACCAACTGGATAAAATGGATGCAAAAACCTTTTTCACCCGTTTCGCGGAAATGATGAAAGCCAACCCGCCTCACGCCAACGACTACCCGATGATTGACCGCATGAAGCAAATCGGCATCGTGCCGGGTGAATCTTTCGCATTCGACCAGGCGCCGAAAATCGTACAACAAGCACTGAACGCCGCGCCTAAAACGGCTTTGAAACAAATCAAAGCCGCCTGGAAAAGCGCCGGCGACTACGCCAACGGCTGGCGCACCAACATGACGGCCATCGGCACCTACGGCACCGACTACCTACATCGTGCGGGCGTCGCTTATGGCGGCTATGGCGCCAACGTTCCACAGGATGCAATCTACCCCACCACTTACGTCGACCAAGACGGCAAACCGCTGGACAGTGCCAAGCGTTATGTCTTGCATTTCGACAAAGATCGCATTCCACCCATCAATGGTTTTTGGTCGTTAACCATGTATAACGAACGCCAATTGTTCGCCGCCAACCCAATCCACCGTTATGCCATCGGTGACCGGGACAAACTCAAATTCAACGCAGACGGATCGCTTGACCTCTACATTCAGCGTACTTCGCCAGGCAAAGACAAAGAGTCCAACTGGTTACCGACGCCAGCCAAAGGGGCTTTCAGCTTAGGAATGCGTCTTTACTGGCCAAAAGCCAAAGCGTTAAACGGCGGCTGGACACCGCCCGGCGTCAAGCCGGTCCAATAATCGCTGAATTGACGATCCCATGCCAATGAAACACCTCTGCATGCCAGTCGTGCTTCATATCAAGTCAAAAACCGTGACTTTTGCGCGGTCAAAATGCCGGCAATGCACACGACAAATGGAGAATTCAAAGAATGAAAAACCCTTTCAACTTCACGAGATTCAGCCAAATCGGTATGGGGCTATTCTTGGTAATGGCCATCAACTGGCCGGTCGCGGCCGCCAATAAACCGATAAAACCCGTCCATTTAGATAATTACAATTTGGCGACCAGCGACCTGTATTTTGCCAAATACGTTAAACGAGGCGCACTGGGAAAATTCGTACACAACCGCGAACCGGCGCCCATCGACCATCAAAACGTCATTCGCATGAACCGTGACACCCTCTACTCCTTTGCCATTGTCGACCTCGACGCCGGGCCGGCCACGGTTGTGATGCCCAATCCCGACGGGCGCTTCATGTCAATACAGGTCATTGACGAAGAGCAATACTCCCCCGAAGTCATTTACAAACCCGGTTCTTATACCTTTACCCGTCAGGACATTGGCACACGATATGTCCTGTTTATGGCTCGTACGTTCATGAACCCGAACAGCCAAGCCGACTTGAAAAAAGTGCACGCACTTCAAGACAAGTTGCAAATAAAGCAGGCGACAAAAGGGACTTTTGAAATCCCGAATTGGGACACGGCTTCTCAAAAACGGTTGACCGATGCGCTAAACGATCTTTCTTTGGCCAACGGCGGCGTGAATACCGCGAAAATGTTCGGGCCGAGAGGGCAAGTGGATGAATTGATGCACTTATTGGGCAGTGCCGGTGGCTGGGCCGGTAACCCGCGAAAAGACGCCATTTACCTGACCGTTGTGCCGGCAAAAAATGATGGTAAAACGCCTTATCGATTGGATGTCAAAGACGTCCCTGTTGACGGCTTCTGGTCCATCAGCCTGTACAACAAAGCAGGGTATTACCAAAAAAATCCGTATAACGCTTACTCACTGAACAACATCACGGCCACGCCAAATAAAGACGGTTCTTTCACCGTCTGGTTCGGGCAGTGCGACCAGCATCAAACCAATTGTTTACCGACGATGCCCGGGTGGAATCTGATCGTGCGACTTTATCGACCACACGAATCCATTCTGAACGGTTCTTGGACGTTCCCGAACCCGGTACCGGTTAAATAAAATCCTACATTCAAAAACATGAAAACCGCTGGCCAGGTTTCCCCGACCAGCGGTTTTTCGTTTTTAGGGTTGGCAATATGTGCCATCAAAACAAAGAAAAGCAAACGTAGAGAAACACTTCACTCTCGATGATAGGGATGGTTTTTCAGCACCGACCAGGCCCGATAAATTTGCTCCGCTACCAGCACGCGCACCAGCGGATGTGGCAACGTCAATTTCGACAAGCCCCACTTCCATTCGGCTTGCTGTATCAGCTCCGGGGCCAAGCCATCAGGACCGCCCACGACCAACGCCACGTCCTGTCCGGAAGCCAACCAATCGTCCAGCTTTTGTGAAAACTGCACCGTGGTCGTTTGCAGCCCATGTTCGTCCAACACCACCAACTTACACCCTTTGGGCAAGACCGCCAGAATCCGTTTGGCTTCTTCCGCCTTGTAGTGCGCCACCGACCCGCTTTTGCCGCGCGTCGCCATGGGCAATTCGACCAACTTCAACGAACAGGCTTTCGGCAAACGTTTGGCATATTCCGCATAGCCGTCCTGTACCCATCGCGGCATTTTCTGCCCGATGACAATAAAATGGATAATCACGACAGATTCAATTCAGCTCGTCAGCTCTAAGCATTGACGGAACTTTTTTCCGAGGCTTCACCCGGCTTGATATTCCACAGTTTTTCCAACTGATAATGCGCCCGCGCCGATTCGGTCATGATGTGCACAACGGCACCGCCCAAATCCACCAAGACCCAATCCGGCTCCGGTCCGGCTTCAACACCAATCGGTGGTTCGCCGGCATCCTTGAAGGCTTGCGCCAAGGCATTACCGGTTGATTTCACGTGCGTGGTCGAGGTCCCGGTCGCCACCACCATACGGTCGGTGAACGAACACAACCCGGCGACATCCAACACTTGAATATCACGTGCTTTGCTGTCTTCCAGCGTACTGACGATTAAATCTTCCATTTGCTGCAAATCCATCATAAAGACTTCTGCCCTCTTATTGGTAAAGTTGATGTTGTCGAATATAGTCTGCCACACTTTGCGGCATCAAGTAGTCCACCGGCTCCCCTTTTTTCAAATAGTCCCGCAAGGCTGTGGCACTTAAATCCAGCTGCGTGATGGGTAAGTCGATAATCTGCCCATGATCCTCGCTCAAGGTTTCGACCCAGTGGGTTCGTAGAATCTTCCCAACCTCACCGTCATTTGGCAAAGGCTCGCCCGGACGGTGTGTCACCACAATGTTTGCCAACGTCAGAATCCCCTGCCAGTCATGCCAGCGGTGAAATTTGGCAAACGCATCCGTGCCCATCATCAACACCAGCGTTGCATCCGGCATTTTCTGTTTCAGGCTGAGCAAAGTATCCACCATGTAAGATGGACCACCGCGGTCGATTTCGATGGTATCGAGCTGAAACTTGGGTTGCGATTGAATCGCCAGACGCACCATGTCGCAACGTTGCTGAGCGGTCGCGGAAGGCGAATCTCGGTGGACAGGCTGATAGACAGGGATAAACCGCATTTCATCCAAGTGCAAAGCGGTGAGCACTTCGAGTGCCGGGCGCAGATGACCGAAATGAATCGGGTCAAAGGTGCCGCCATTGATGCCGATGAGTCGTTTGATGTGCAAAAAAGTGTCTCTTGAACGTTTTTTGTTATTATAGCAATTATGTCAAACAATCAAGTGACAATTCCCGAAATCCCCGCGGAGCTGGAAAGCACCCTATACCAACTGCTCTCCGAACGGAGCGGCATCAAGGAATACGACCTGATGAAAGCCCTGGTCGACGCTGGATTTTCCGAGTTCACGCCCGACCTCGACCCGCTGGCGATGTTCCAGTCGCACTTTCTACTGTTTCACCTGCTGTATCGCTTGCAAGCCAAATGGCTTCGCAACGGCCAAGGGTCACTCAGCATTCATACCTTGGCGATTGAATTGACACCGGCGTCCGCCATTTCCGACCAGGCCTGGCAAAATGCACAACAAGCGTTAGCGGTTGAAGACGGCGTGCGGGATTATTATCTGGATTATGCCGAGTTTCTGAGCACGCAGGAAAGCGATGTGATTGAACTCATCGCCGGATTCTGGCGAGATTTCGGGCAGGGTGCGAATACCGCCATGGCGGCCAGCGAAACCGACCTTGGGACGGCCAAGCGGCAACTGGACATTCAGGACACCACCGAGTCGCTGACAGTGACCTTAGTGAACCGCCAATATCGCAAACTCTCGCAGCGTCACCACCCGGATAAGGGAGGCGAAGCCGAACAGTTTCACGCCATCAGCGAAGCTCGCGAATGCCTGTTAGGTTATTTGGCTAGACGGGCGAAATAAGATAGAAAACCGCTGAACGACGCCAGCGGAGTTTCGAGAATTATTCGCGAATCGTCCCGTCGCCCAAGACAATGTATTTCTGCGAGGTCAAGCCTTCCAGGCCCACCGGGCCACGGGCATGGAACTTATCGGTACTGATGCCGATTTCCGCCCCCAAACCGTATTCGAAGCCGTCGGCAAAACGGGTAGACGCATTCACCATCACCGAGCTGGAATCCACTTGCGCCAGGAAGCGGCGCGAAGTGGTCAGGTTTTCGGTAATGATGGATTCGGTGTGCCCCGAGCTGTACTGGGCAATGTGATCCATCGCCTCTTCCACGTCCTGGACCACTCGAATCGATAAAATGGCGTCCAAATATTCCGTCGCCCAATCCGATTCAGTCGCCGGCGCCATGTCGACAAAGCCGCGTGTTTTTTCGCAACCACGCAACTCCACGCCTTTCTCAACGAACATTTTCGCCAGGCCTGGCAGAATTTCCGCCGCACGCGATTCGGCCACCAACAGGGTTTCCATCGCATTACACACCCCGTAACGATGCGTTTTGGCATTGAACGCCACTTTCACCGCTTTATCGGCATCGGCGTCGGTATCGATGTACACATGGCAAATACCGTCCAAGTGTTTGATGACCGGCACTTTCGCGCCCTGGCTGATGCGTTCGATCAAGCCTTTTCCGCCGCGCGGGATAATGACGTCGACAAATTCCGGCATAGCAATCATTTCACCCACCGCCGCACGATCAGTGGTTTCCACCACCTGCACCGACGCTTCCGGTAACCCGGCGTCGCGCAACGCGCCCTGGATGCACTTGGCTAAGGCACGGTTGGAATACGCCGCTTCGGAACCGCCGCGCAACAAGGCCGCGTTACCGGATTTCAAGCACAAGGCCGCGGCGTCAATGGTGACGTTCGGACGGGATTCATAGATGATGCCCACCACACCCAACGGCACGCGCATTTTGCCGACCTGAATGCCGGACGGCAGATAATTCATATCGGAAATCTCACCGATGGGATCGTTCAACGCCGCAATTTGACGCAGGCCTTCCGCCATGCCGGCAATGACCTTATCGGTCAAGGCCAAACGGTCCAACATCGCCGACTCCAGCCCATTGGCTTTGCCTTGTTCCAAATCCTTGGCGTTTTCGGATTTCAAGGTATCCGCATTGGTTTCCAGCGCCGTGGCGATTTTCAACAACGCATCGTTTTTTTGCTTGGTCGGCGCCACGGTCAGCTGGCGCGAAGCGCCTCTGGCTTGCTGACCAAGTTGTTGCATATACTGTTTAATGTCCGATATTTGTTGCGTCATAATCCTTTCCAAGTGTCTTATTCAACTGATTCAATTATTTGATCGTGCGTTTGCGAATGTTCGGTTTCGTGCTTGCCTTACGAAACAGCTTATCGTGCAATCTGGCTAACCAACTCCGACAGGCCCAGCCATTCATCGCCCGGTCGCACACCTTTGATGGTCAAATCCACTTGCAAGGCCACATTCAATAAGCTTTGCCAATAGACCAGATCGTGCCGTTGCAAGGCCGCGCTGAACTCCCCCTGTTTCGACGACCAAATGCGGAGTTGCTTAAACGCCTGAGGCAAACTCATGGTTTGCTGCTTTTGGGCGATGTCGATTAACTGCCGTAAATCCTTAGCCAATAGCCACAACACCACCGGCGCCTCCAGTCCTTCCTGTTGCAGGCGATGCAGGATTTGCAACGCATATTGGGTACGTCCGTACAGCATGGCGGTGCTTAACGAAAACAACTGATAATGCGCCTGATCGGCCACATTATCAATAATGTTCTGTGGCGTCAAGACGGTGTTCGGCGGGAAAAACAACGCCAGTTTTTCGATTTCCTGATCCGCCGCCAGCAGGTTACCTTCCACCCGTTCCGCCAGCAAACCGGCCGCTTCGTCTTCCAATGCCAGCCCCGATTCCTGGGCGCGTTGTTGACACCATTTCACCAGGCCTGGCCCTTCAATGGGCTTGGACTGCACCACCCAGCCGTGGGCTTCAATGGCTTGCACCCATTTGGACTTCATCTGGCGACCGTCAAGCTTTTCGCACAACACCACCAGACAGATTTCCGGCGGCGTATCGTGCATGGCATTGGCCCATTCCTGGATAAAGGCGCCGCCGTCTTTGCCCGGTGCACCTTTCGGCATGTCCAGCTCGATGATGCGACGCTCGGCAAACAGACTCCCGGCCTGGGTGTCCATTTTCAAATCGGCCCACTTAAAATTGGCATCCACTTCATAACGGTCGCGCTGCCAATATTCCTGGCCCTTCAACACTTCGCGCAGCGCATCCAATGAACGGCGGATATACAACGGCTCTTCGCCGTAAATCAGCGTGATCGGCTTAATCTCGAAATTCGGGGTTTGCAGTTGCTTTAAAAACGCCGGCGCCATGATCATAGGCTGAATCCCTCTCCGTTAATCATTTCGCTGGCTCGGCCCGCGCACGATTAATGCGGTCGATGATCTGCGATGCGATGTCCGCAGCCATTTGTTGCTGAATCGACATTAACTCACGATTCGATGCCAAGGCCGCCGAATTATCAATCCGTCGATCGCGGAAAGCCTGTACCGATGTATCCAGAATGTCTTTTTCCGTCGCGACTTCCTGCACGTGAATCGGCTGCGCCATTTTAATCAGCTCGGACGCCGCATCCCCTTGGCCGCTGATACTGGTCCGCGAGGTAGTGTACTGGGTCGGCGAAAAGCGCAAAATCACTTCGGCTTGAGCCGCATTCTCGACGATTTTCACGTCGGTCGACGTCAACTGCATTTTCAAAGCACGCAAAATATCCGGGCGCACACCGCCGGTGCTTTCGAACTTAATGGACTCGAACCCGGCCACCGCATTCGGCCCGGTGCCTTTCAAATGGAAACCGCAAGCCGTCAGACTCAACGCCAAACCGATGACGACCAGCCAGTGCCAAAACGCCCAGGCCTGGCGATTTTTACCATACACACTTGCCATTTGACGGCTCCTCAATTTCCATTCCATCACTTTTTCGTTTCCATATTGTCTTCACCGACAATCGAAACAAACCGAATCTTCAACCTTTTACCACCAGGTTCACCAAGCGCCCCGGCACTACGATTTCCTTAACGATTTCTTTGCCTTCGATGAACTTTTGCGCCTGCTCGTTGGCCTTGGCCGCGGCCAGGATGGTGTCCTTATCGGCATCCGCCGCCACTTCCACTTTACCGCGCAACTTACCGTTGACCTGAATCATCATTTCAATTTCGTCTTTCACCAACGCGGATTCATCCACTTTTGGCCAGGCCTGGGTCAATACCAGACCGTCATGTCCTGAAGCTTTCGTCAAGTCTTCCCACAAGGCTTGCGAAATATGCGGTGTCATCGGCGACAGCATCAACACCAGGCTTTCCAGCGCTTCCTGCACCACCGAACGCCCGGCGTCGGATTCGTCCTTGAAACGGCTAATATCATTCACCAATTCCATCATCGCCGCAATGGCGGTATTGAAATGCATACGGCGCCCCATGTCATCAGACACTTTCTGCAAGGTCGCATGCAGCTTCAAGCGCAAGGCTTTCTGTTCCTTATCCAATCCGTCATTATCCACACTGGCGGCCACGACGCCTTGCGCCACATGACCTTGCACCAAACGCCACACTCGGTTCAAGAAGCGATGCGCGCCTTCCACGGCGGAATCGGACCATTCCAGGGTTTGCTCCGGCGGCGACGCGAACATAATGTAGAGTCGCAAGGTATCGGCCCCGTACTGGTCGATGAGCACCTGAGGGTCGATGCCGTTGTTTTTCGACTTGGACATTTTAATCACGCCGCCGTACTGCACTTCAGTACCGTCGCTTTTCAAGTGCCCTTTAATCACCGCACCTTTATCGTCCTTAACCGGCTCGACATCCAACGGCGAATACCAGGTTTGTTTGCCTTTTTCGTCTTGACTGAACCAGCTTTCCGCCAGCACCATACCTTGCGTCAACAGGTTTTTAAACGGTTCGTCGGACGACACCAACCCTTCGTCACGCATCAGTTTATGGAAGAAACGTGCGTAAAGCAGATGCAGAATCGCATGCTCGATGCCACCGATGTATTGATCCACCGGCAACCAATGATCGGCGGCTTGTTTATCCAACATCGCATCGTCGGTGTGGCGCGAGGTATAACGTGCGTGATACCAGGACGACTCGAAGAAGGTATCGAAGGTATCGGTTTCCCGTTTGGCCGGCCCGCCGCATTGCGGACACTCGCAACGCTTAAAGCTGTCGAGTTTGGCCAATGGCGAACCGGAACCGTCCGGTACAATGTCTTCCGGCAAACGCACCGGCAGGTCTTTTTCCGGCACCGGCAAAGCTCCACAGGCCGGGCAATAAATCACCGGAATCGGGCAGCCCCAGTAACGCTGACGGGAAATCCCCCAATCGCGCAAACGGAAATTGGTTTGTTTTTCACCCAAGCCCAATTCATTCAAAGCTTTCGCCATTTCATGCAAGGCTTGTTTGGATTTCAAACCGTCGAATTGACCGGAATTGATCAACACCCCTTTCTCGGTGTAAGCCGCTTCGGAGACATCCGGGGCTTCGTCCGCTTTCGGTGCGATGACGGTTTTCATCGGCAAATCGTATGCTTTGGCGAATTCATAATCACGCTGATCGTGTGCCGGCACCGACATCACCGCGCCGGTTCCATACCCCATCAAGACAAAGTTCGCCGCCCAGACCGGCAGTTCCTCACCTGTGATCGGGTGTTTGACGCGGATACCGGTATCGACGCCTTTTTTCTCCATGGTTTCCATGTCCGCTTCGGCGGTGGAAATATGCGAGCATTCTTCAATAAAGCGTTCCAGCGGTTCATTGTTCAACGAGGCTTTACGCGCCCACGGATGGTCGGCCGCGACCGCCACATAAGTGACCCCCATCAATGTATCCGGGCGGGTGGTATAGACTTTCAGATTGCCGTTGGACGCGTCCAAACCGGACGCAACCGGGAATTCGATTTCCAACCCGGTGGATTTACCGATCCAGTTCTTCTGCATGGTTTTGACCTGCTCCGGCCAACCGTCCAACTGATCCAAATCCTGCAACAATTCTTCGGCATAATCGGTGATACGCAGGAACCATTGCGCGATTTCCTTACGCTCCACCGGCGCTCCCGAGCGCCAGCCTTTACCGTCGATGACCTGTTCGTTGGCCAACACCGTCTGATCGATCGGGTCCCAGTTCACCACCGACAGTTTTCGATACACCAACCCTTTTGACATCAAGCGAGTGAACAACCATTGTTCCCAGCGGTAATATTCCGGATGACACGTCGCCACCTCACGGTCCCAGTCATAGCCCAGCCCCAGTGACTTCAACTGATTACGCATGTAATCGATGTTCTGATACGTCCATTTTGCCGGTGCCACCCTATGATCCATGGCAGCATTTTCCGCCGGCAAGCCGAACGCATCCCAGCCCATCGGCTGCAACACATTTTTGCCCTGCATACGCTGAAAGCGTGAAACCACATCACCGATGGTATAGTTACGGACATGCCCCATGTGCAACTTACCGCTCGGGTAAGGAAACATGGAAAGACAGTAGAATTTTTCACGGCTATCGTCTTCGGTGGCGGTGAAAACACCCTCCTCTTCCCAGACCTTCTGAATGGCCGTTTCAAGTGTTTGAGGTTGGTAATCGTTTGTCGATTCAGGCATGGATTCTGTTGTCATGTCACGCGTTCTTTTTGGTATGATTGAAAGATAAATGAAATGCGGATGATTATAACAAATTAGAGGACCGATACATGAGCGAAAATAAAATGCTGGCCGCCTACCGCCACTTGTTGGAACAAGCCAAAGAATCGATGATTCGCGCCGACATGAAAAGCTGGGATTTGCTTGGTCAGGCGGTGGAAAAAGTCCAGCAGGAAGAAAGCGTTCTTGAACAGTTGACCGACAAACAACTGGAACAGGTTCAGGAAGACGTCAAAGCCGACATCCACAAAATCGCCGAGTATCTGAATGATTTTGATAAAGGTGTGGAAGAGTTCATCGACATGGATTTACCGGTCATTGAACAGTATTTGGAAGAAAAAGCCCTCAGCTTGGCCGACCCGACGGAACTGATGATTTTACGCTTACGCATCAACGCCGCCATGAGTACCGAATAAGCCAAAACAACCAGGCCTGGTGAAAACCGGGCCAGACGCCAATCAGTCTTCAGCCGTCGTTTTTCTCGACGGGCGGGCTTGAAGCTTCAACCACACCAACAGCAACATCACGCCCAGCAACAATATCAAAATCGGCCATTGGCGCCACTGCACAAACGGCGTTTCGCCTTCATAAGGCTGCACTTCGCCGCGAAGCACTCCGGTTTCATATGGTGGAATTTCCGCTTTCAACTGCCCGTTAGTCCCGACGATAATGGTGTAACCGGTATTGGTGCTGCGGGCGATTTCACGCCCCAGTTCCAAAGCGCGCATTTGCACGTCCTGAACCTGTTGCGCCGGTTCTAACGTGTGTGCAAACCAAGCGTCGTTACTGACGGTAATCAGGAAATCCGCTTGGCGCGCGGAATCAATCAATTCTTCACCAAACGCCATTTCATAACAGACCGATAACCCAACCGGATGTCCGCCCAACGTCATCGGGGCCTGATCGTCTGCGCCGGGCGTGAACTCGGAAAACGGAATATTAAACAGTTCGCTCAACGGCTGTAAAACACTGGAAAACGGGAAAAACTCGCTGAACGGCACCAAGTGTTTTTTCTGATATTGCTGCTCGGGATTATGTGCATTCACGATGGCGTTGTAATAATCACGGTGACTGTCATCACGCGTAATAACGCCGAGCAAAATATCGGTATTCAGCAATTGCGCATCTCGAATAAAGGACCGTAACGCACCGCGTTCCACCACATCATAATAAGCCGGCACCGCCGTTTCCGGCCAAACAACAATATCCGCATCCAGATTCTGCTTCGTCAAGCCGACATATCGTTTCAGTGTGGGCAAGAATTCCTTCGACAACCATTTATCGTCCTGCGGCACATTTCCTTGCAACAGCGCGACCTCAACCGGTTTCTCCTTAGGCGTGACCCATTCGACATTCTTTAAGCTGGCACCGGTCAACCACAGCACGGCCAACACCAAACTTGCACCCACCCAGGCACGCGACTGAACCAACCAAAGCAAAATGCCCGCCGTAATGGCCACTGCCCAGCTGACGCCCAGCACACCGAACACCGGCGCATAGCCGTCCAGCCAAGTCATCAAATGCGTATTGCCGGTCATCAAAAACGGAAAGCCGCCGAACAAGGTCGCTCTGACCCATTCCGCAAACACCCACACGGCCGGCATGACCACCACCCAGTTAAAGCCTTGACGCTGAGCCGTTTTCAAACGGGCCACCAACCAACCGGCTAAAATGAAATACAGGGTCAAGAACAGTATGAAACACAGTACCGCCAACACCGACAGCACCAGATTCATTTCCGCATAAAGATAGATACTGGAAATCAGCCAACTGACGCCCGTTCCGAAATACCCCAACCCGAAGCCCAAACCAATTTGCATCGATTGAAACGGCGTTTCGGCTTTTTGCCACAGCCAGAACAAGCCGCCCAGTGAAATCAAGGCCAACGGGGCAATGGCGACCGGTGCATGGGCGAACACCATCACCGCGCCAAGCAAAACGGCGCTGAGCATCGGTTTATTGGGTTTGAAAAAAGAAAAGAATCGCTTCATATCGGCAGACGAAAGGCGCTATGACTTCTCCTGAGATTCGACACTTTCAGGCGTTTCGGCTGATGGTTCAGCTTCGGCCGCGTCTTCTTCGACCTCATCAAACACCGACCGTTCTTCAACCAAAAAGCTTTCTACCCGTCGTTCATCGGCTTTGAAAACGGTAAACTGCAAGCCTTCGATTTCAAACACCTCGCCTTCCGCAGGAATTTTCCCGAGACGTTTGGAGACGATGCCGCCAATGGTTTCCAGCAGCTCGTCCTCAAAATCGGTATTGAAGAATTTATTGAACTCGTCCAGTGACGTAATGGCCATGACGGAATACGCACCGGACAAATGTTTTTGAATATTGTCGTCGTCTTCATCATGTTCGTCTTCAATATCACCGACGATTTGTTCCAGAACATCCTCAATGGTGACCAATCCGGCCACTTCACCGTATTCGTCCACCACCAAAGCCATGTGATTGCGACTGTTTTTGAATTCCCGTAGCAAGACGTTCAAACGCTTGCTTTCCGTCACCAAGGCCGGGGTACGATACAGTTCGACCAACTGGGATTTATCGGTCAACTCATGCTTAACCACGGCACGCAACACGTCCTTGGCCAGCAAAATCCCGATGACTTCGTCGGTTTCGGCGGAAATCACCGGATAACGCGAGTGAGCGGCATCCAACATTTTTTCCAGAATGACATCCAGTTCATCCGCTTCGTCCACACAAGACATTTGCACTTTCGGAATCATGACATCGCGCACACGCGCCTCCGAAACGTTCAAAACCCCTTGAATCATTAAGAGCGCGTCTTTATCAATCAAGTCCTGCGCTTGTGCTTCCTGCAAAAATGAATCCAAATCTTCCCGACTCTCCGGTTCGTCTGAAAAAAGCCTTGATAGCTTTTCAAACCACGAAGAGCCGCTACTACTGTCACTCATGGGTTGTTTTCACTCCCGTTAATTAAAAATATATTCGGCCAAGGCATTGACTTACTCACGCCCTCAAGCCTTCTCATAAGGGCTATCAAAGCCCAAACCGTTGAGAATTTCGATTTCCAAAGCTTCCATTTCATTGGCTTCGTCGTCATCCAGATGGTCCATGCCTTGCAAATGCAAGCAACCGTGGACAATCATGTGTGCCCAGTGCGCCAAAATGGGTTTGTTCTGCTCGGCCGCTTCCGCTTCCACCACCGCGGCACTGATGACCAAATCCCCCAAATAAGGTAGCTCTTCACCCAAATCCACCAGGCCTGGCGGATTTTCAAACGGGAAGGAAAGCACATTGGTGGGCTTGTCCTTTCCGCGATAATCGCGGTTGAGCTGTTGAATTTCGTCCTGGTCGACCAGACGAATCGTCAATTCGGTTTCGCCCATTCCCCAGTCTTCCAGCAGGGCAGCATCCACCCATTCCAGACATTGTTCGTACGTTGGCAGATCGGCCTCGTCGACTTCATCGGTCGCCACCTGAAAATCCAAATGTATCATTTTGCCGCACTCCTTCTGTCGAATTGATCATAAGCTTGAACAATTTTCTGAACCAGATTGTGTCGAACCACGTCCTTGGATTGATAGAAAGTGAAGCCGATTTCCGGCACGCCTTCCAGCACTTCAATCACATGTCTGAGACCGGATTTTTGGTTTTTCGGTAAATCGCACTGCGTGATGTCGCCGGTAATCACCGCCTTGGAACCGAAACCGATACGGGTCAGGAACATTTTCATCTGTTCGGTGGTGGTGTTTTGGGCTTCATCCAAAATAATAAACGACTCGTTTAGAGTACGGCCGCGCATAAAGGCCAAAGGCGCGATTTCGATCACATGCTTTTCCATCAGGCGCTCAACGGTGTCGAAGCCCAACATTTCAAACAAGGCATCGAACAACGGGCGCAGATACGGATCCACCTTTTGATTCAAATCGCCCGGCAAGAACCCCAGCTTTTCACCGGCTTCCACTGCCGGGCGCGTGAGAACGATGCGGCGCACCTCTTCATTTTCCAGCGCTTCCACCGCAGTGGCAACCGCCAAATAGGTTTTACCGGTACCGGCCGGGCCTATGCCGAAACTGACGTCGTAATCCTTGACGGACTGAATATAATTCGCCTGATTGGCGTTTCGCGTCCGTATGACCTTTTTACGGGTTTTGATCAGTAACTGCTCGTCGCTCATGGTTTTGGCTTCATCAAACCCGAGCGATTGCAGCGCCAAGTGAATCCTCGGAGGGTCCAACACCTCTTTTTGCGCCGTGTCATACAGGTCGCGCAAAAACTGTTCGGCTTTGACGATGCGATCGCCCAAACCGGTGACACTGAACTGAAATCCGAGATGGTTGATTTCCACCCCCAAACGCAACTCCAGTTGCGACAAATGTTCGCTCTGCCAACCACACAGGTTGGCGAGCGCATCATTGTTTTCGGGCGACAGGTAAAATTGTACGGTATGAAGCGTTGTCAACGGGCTTAACCACCAGCAAAACGAGCGTTACAAAAATTCATCATAATGAAAATGATAGTGAATTACAACGCATAAAATTGGCGCTGTTCAAACTTGTCCGCTTCGGGCGTCGCCACCAATTTTCCTTTCAAGGAATTGGTGTAGGCTTCTTCAATCAACACATCGACAAACTGCCCGATCAACTCCGGCGCTCCTTCAAAATTCACCACCCGGTTGTTTTCGGTACGACCCGACACTTCACTGGCGGAGTTGCGCGATAAACGTTCCACCAAAACACGTTGTGTCGTGCCAACCATGGCTTCGCTGATGGCGGCCGTCTGCTCATTGAGTATGGTTTGCAGCGCGTGCAAGCGACGTTTTTTGGTATGCACTTCAACATCATCCGGCAAACTGGCCGCGGGCGTTCCTGGGCGAGGGCTATAAATAAAGCTAAAGGAGCGGTCATAGTTCATGTCCTGAACCAACGCCAGGGTTTCCTTGAAATCGTCACAGGTTTCGCCAGGGAAACCGACAATGAAGTCACCGGACAGGCTCAGGTCTGGTCGAATTTGACGAATCTTACGAATGGTCGCTTTGTATTCCAGCGCCATATGGTTACGCTTCATCATCGCCAAAACGCGGTCCGAACCGGATTGAATCGGCAAATGCAGGTGCGACACCAACTCCGGCACTTCTGCATAGCAATCAATCAAGCTTTGTGTCATTTCATTCGGATGGGACGTGGTGTAACGAATGCGATCAATACCTTCCACTTCACGTACGGCATGAATCAACACCGCCAAATCGGCGATATCACCATCCGGCATTTCGCCGCGATAGGCGTTCACATTCTGTCCCAGCAGATTCACCTCACGCACCCCTTGTTCCGCCAGCGCTTCCACTTCGGCCATGACATCCGCGAACGGGCGACTGAATTCCTCACCACGCGTATAAGGCACCACACAGAAAGTACAATATTTGGAGCAACCTTCCATCACCGAAACAAAGGCCGACACGCCATTCGATTCCGGAGCGGCCAAGTTATCGAATTTCTCGATTTCCGGAAACGAAATATCGATGACCGCGCGTTTTTTCAGCTTGCTGTTCTGCGCAGTTTCTTCCCGCAACGCCAAAGCTTCGTCAATCATAGCCGGCAAACGGTGCAGTGTCTGAGGGCCGAAGATTACGTCCACCAAAGGTGCGCGTTGGCGAATCACGTCTCCTTCCTGAGATGCAACGCACCCACCGACGGCAATGATTCGATTGTTTTTTTCCGCTTTCCACTTCTTCCAACGCCCCAGCTCATCAAACACTTTTTCCTGAGCTTTTTCGCGCACAGAGCAGGTGTTCAAAATCAGCATATCGGCTTCTTCCGGGGTTTCCACCAACGTCAGACCATAGGTTTTTTCCAAAAGTTTCGCCATCCGATCCGAATCGTATTCGTTCATCTGACACCCGTAGGTTTTAATAAACAACCCACCGGTAAACGGAGAGTCGTGAAGTTGTAATGCTGAGCTCGATGCTGACATAACGCGACCTTAAACCACCAATAACGTTTAGACTTTCGCCTTTTTGCAGGCTATCTTATTGATTCTAGATAATAAAATTTAAAAATAAGGGCGAGTATTCTACCACAGCAAATTCCTAGGTATCGAACTATTATATAAAGCGACTCTACCTTGCTCAAAAAGCAAAAAACCCGTCAAAGACGGGTTTTCAATATCAAGATAGCCGGAGCGAATTACAGACGGTAACACAAGTCGTAGTTCGTCGTACCGTCAATTACATACGTCGGGTCATCGCTACTTTGTATGGCTCCTTGGTTCGCGATACCATCGTCAAACTGACGATCAACAATATCCGCGACATCCCCCGGCATATCGGTAAAGCAGATAAAATTACCCTGAGCGTTCGCATGCGGGTTTTGATCCACTCGAACCAAACCGCCAAAGGAATGCGAAGGCGATAAATTGCCGGTGCCTTTCATCAGCCCCGCTCGTCTTAAATGCGCCCAAAAAGCGCCATTCTCACCATCTTCCAATTGTCCATCGCCATCGCCTGCCACGCCGGCGGCTACGGCAATCGTGGAAACACTGTCATCACCCGGCATGGCACCATAACGGTCTTTGTAAGTCGTTACCGCTGAAATAATATTCTGGGCATCGTTATTTACATTTTTAACTTTGGCACCGCGAATCATCTCTTGCCCCTTGAGAACGCCTCCCAAGACCAAGCCGACAATCACCAGAACAATGGCAATTTCAACCAGCGTAAAACCGCACTGTCTTGGATTATGATTTGTGTGCGCCATGCTTTTTCCCTCAAACATCAAAAATAAAAACCGCATAATTTTAGTTTAATTCCCAAAAACAATCAGTAAAAGAGTAAAAGTTTTTTAATCTTTTCACTCGCTTACCGCCTTTAAAACTGTACGACAAACCCGAAACGTTCATCAGAATAATCCAACTGAATCGAGCCGCCAATTGTGGACAGCAGTTCGCGAGCAATAAACAAGCCAAGCCCCATACCGCTATCGGATGTCGACCAAAACGGTTCGAACAATCGCTCCACCGGCACATTCAACTCAAACCCTTTTTCTTCAATGTAAAACCGCACTTCGCAGGCCTCACTGATTTCAATATGGACTTGCTTTTCATAACAGCCATGATCTTTGAAATTTTCCAGCACGCTCTTCACCACTTGGTCAAACAAGGTTCTCGAGAGCTCGCAACGTACATCGCCCTGCAGATGATAGCTCAACTCCAGCCCTTTCGCGAGCTTATGCACTTCTTCAGCGAAGGAAAAGGCCTCGATATCCTGCAACGGTTTATTGGGCTGAGTCATTTGCTTGATGGTTTTATCGGCGCGCTCGGTCACGGTCGGCATCATCGTTTGCAGGTGATCGACCAGCGCGACTTTCTGTACGTCGGTTTTTGTCCCCTTCACCTGCTCGGACAAGAGCACAATAAACTGAGCAATGTTTTTAATGTCATGCTGTACAAACAACTGATATTTTTCCAAGCGTTTCTGAGACAACAAAAACTCCGACGTTTTACCGGAAACATCCAACTCCAACAGTACCTTGAAGTTTTGCAGCACCAGGTTCGCCAGTAACAGGTTTTCCCCGCGAATACGCCCTGATGTCAGGTTCAAGCGAATACTGATTCCCCACTCGGCAATACTGATGGGGTAAGATTCCGTTCCCGGTTCGCCGTGTTGAATGGCTTTCCGCTCGCCAAACCATTGAATCTCCCCCTGCAAGCTCTTGAAACCGGCCGCTTCCAAAATCGGCCAGGCCTGATCGACAAAATCCAGCACATCCTGGTTCACCTGACGATTGATCAAATACAATTTCAGCAAATAGTCCCGTAGCCGATTACTTTGCAATCGTAAATACAGAATCACCGCGAACAAGGTAATCCCGACCAGCAATAAACCGAGCGCCAGATCGATGCTGGGCTGAATCGGCATCAGTCGCGCTCCAGACCGTACTTATTAATCAAGTAATAGACATTTTCGCGCTTCAAACCCAAACGTCTTGCCACTTCATGGACATTGAAGTTCGTATCACTCAACACCTGCCGCAACAGCTTGAGTTCGGCCGCATTACGCGCCGATTTCACCCCAACCCCCATTTCCAAATCCAGCTCAACCTTTTGAACACCTTCCTGCTCTTTGAGCTTTTGCGCTTGCGCCAAAAACAGCATGGCTCGTTCGATGGCGTTTGACAATTGTTCATTCGGCACCGGCTTGGACAAAAAATCAAAGGCGCCATGTTTAATCGCCAGATAAGATGTGGCATCCGCATCCTGCCCCGTGAGCACGATCACCTTTATGCTTTTCGTGGACTCGGACACCCAGTTCAGCACCTTCAAACCTTCTTCAGCGGTGTGTTCATTAGGCGGCATTCCCATGTCAAGCAACACCACACCCACAGATTGCGCACCTAAGATTTCAATCGCCTGTCGACTGGAAGCCGCCTCATGCACTTCATACCCAAATCCTTTAACAGCCAGCGCCAGCATACCCCTCAGGGCCAAGTCATCATCCACAATTAAAACACTTTCCATGTCCACCTCTTTGTTTCAGTTTTCCCCAGGCCTGTGCTAGAGCCCGCCGGGGTGATTTTTTAAATAATGTGATTTCACTTCATACGCCGACACACCGACAATCTCGTCGTCAAATAAACCATCTCGATCCGACAACGGCGCATAGCCCCCCTGCCAGTAAAAGGCATCGCCATCGCAATTTTCTTGCTCCTGCACTGGTCGGTCTTGGCATCCCTCCTGACCTCGCTGGTTAAATGCCACCAGCACAACCGGCATGCCGTCCATCTGTTTTTGAGAAGCGCCATTACAGGCTGGACCGCCACTGGCACATACCGCATAATTTCCCGTGCCGCTATCAGACGCTGTTGGTGGTGTACTTAAGCCAAACACCGGCACACTTCCTCCGGCACAAGCTAGGCTACAGAAAAAACTGGCCGAATGATCAGCATCCTGCAATGCAGCCAACGACGCCGCGTCCGCATTGATTGCGTAATGCAGTCGATTTCCGAAACCGTCCCGCACATCCGCCAAACGTAAACCGATATCCCGATAAGGCACGTCACCCGCAACCGCATCGCAGGCTTGATTGCTTCGATTCTCAAGGCCGTCGCCTGTGCTGTCCGGACAAGGCAAAAAACCGTTCACCACCAGAAAGGACAGCAGGGCTTGCTTGGTTTGCACCAATGCCTGCTCACTGTCCGCATACTTCACCTGCTCGCGCTGCGAACTTAAAGCCGACAAGGTACCGGCTGTCAACAAGCCCACAATCATTAGAACCAACGCCAACTCCACCAGTGAGAAACCCGCTTGACGTTTAACACTAAGGCGCTTCAAAACCATTTACCTCAATCATCGCACGCTTGACATCAAGCACATTCAACCATCCTAAAAAATCATCTTGCGGGCTATCCTGATTCAAACGAAAATCCGCATCACCATCGCAATTCTCCAATTCCATGGCATTCGTCATCGTTTGGTTATCGCAATTTGTCCAGGCCTGCTCGCCATTTCGCCCAAACGACACCACCATCGCAACAATACCGTTATCCAACTCATTTCCCGAGGCGTCCTGAACCACCATATTTTTCAATGAATCCGCATTGTCGACACCCACCGGCGGTGTATCCAACCGAAAATACGGTGGCGCGTCCATTGTTCTCGGTTCATGATCAAAATCACATGCGCCAGGGCATGCGCCATCGGCTCGAGCATCACCGCAATCACAGTAGAAGAGTTTCGTTTCAGGACAAAACCCCGATTCAGGCGGACGTGAACGCGGCCCTTGCTGACCAAACACACTGGCGGTCTCACACACATCATTAATATCGTCTTTATTTTCAGAACGCGCATTCACTCGGTAATAAAACGGATTACCCCAAGCATCTTTCGTGGCCACACCCAACTGAACCGATGGTAAAAAACCGGATCGCTCTTTACAGTAAGCGATTGCGGCATCGTTGGAAATGGAACGGTCCTCTCGCCCATCACCATCCACATCCGGGCAAGGCAAATAGCGATTCACTTTTAAAAACGTCAGCAAGCCATCTCGAATGTCTTGGACTTGAAGACGCGTTTCCTTGGCTTTTTCGGTATAAGTGGTCACACCAGTAAACTTCAAATAGCTACCCGCCAACAGCCCAATCAACAACAAAGCCAGCAGCAGCTCTACCAGTGTAAAACCTGCCTCAGCAATTTTTGAATACTTCTGTCCGAACAAAAACCGATTCACGGACAGTCTCCAAGCCAAGCACGCCAACCACTACCAGCTTGATTGTTGTCCGCATCATACTCATTTAACCAGTAAGCCGACTCTTCCGGCACAGAAGCTAAGCGATCCCGCTGAGCACACAAACGCGCCATCATCGCCTCCTGCCATTCTTCCAGAGTAACGCCTACCACCAAATCATTCACGCCGATATTCTCACTGGATTCAGAGAAGAAAAAACGATCGCCATCGGCATTACCGTTCACGCGCACCCCATTACCATCATAGCGTCGATCTAAATAATCTCCGATTCGTGCTTGAGCATCGCCCGCTTGGGTACGATCTTGCGCATAGCCATCTGGAAAGACTTGCGCGGCGTTTGGAAAAACAATCAAAGCGACATAGCCTTCCCGACCATTTAGAGCAATCCAAGGCAGCGTTCCATCCGATAGCGCCGTACCCGCATCTGGCGCTTGAGCGGGGCTCAACACAGGGTTCAAAGGCGCATAACGGCCGGTCGAGCCGTTATTGTAAGCGTTATTCCCATTTACAAAACGCTCATCCACCACATAGAAAAACTGTTTGGGCGCCAGCCCTCCGAAAAAGATATTTCGTGTCGTAAAGCCAACGGGCAGAAAACCATACACAAAACCGGTCGTATCATCGGAAATATTGCGAGGATTACCACAAGAGGTTTCCGCCTCCGAGACAGAGCCATCTCCATCCAGATCCGGACACGGCAAATACCCCAGGCCTGGTATTTTTTTAGATTCCTTATCGGTTCGTGTATTCGCTTTCAAATCGCTTAAATACAATTCAGGTTGAAGCTGGGCATACTTTAATAGCTGTTGCTTCACATCGTTCAATTGATGTAGCGCCGTCAACCGCGTTTGATCTTGGTTTTGAAACAGCCAGTTTTGTGCATAAAGCCCGAAAAACGCAGTCGCTCCGAGCACCATGACCACAATAATAACGCCTAAAACAAAACCGGATTGATTACGCTTCAAACAAGCCCCTCCCTATATCGAACTTAAAATACACAGAACGCGCGAAGCTTGCAATGTAAAAGATTTTTACGCAGGAACGTTTTAAGACACGAAACCGATGTCCAGAAACAAAAAAAGCGAGCCAAGGCCCGCTTAAAACTAACTAACTATAAGGAGGAATAAATGATTATTTGATATCAAACGAGGTCGAAATACCCACAATCAAATAACTTTGAACTTCATACTCACCTGATGGGTAGTCAGCAGACTGAAGGTTTGCATAGCTACCGGTGTAAGTGATTGACCCATCTACGCCTTTAAACAACTCGCGTGAATAAGTCACGTTTAAATAAGTATTTTTTGAAACACCATCGCCTTTGTCATACGACGTATCCCAATCGTTATAACCCAACTCAAGAGAGATAGGTCCAACATCACCACTCACGTTAACATTGTAGTAGTTGGTAGTCGAATCGCCATCTGAGTTTTCAGCATCATAAATACCTGGGTTGAATGCTAATGTTACACCGCCAAAACCAACAGACAGGTTCAATTCGTTATACATGCTATCGAAACCGTTGGTATAGAAGTAACCAATATACCCGATACCCAAGTCAACACCACCGAAGCTACCGCCCCAGCCGCCATACAAGTCATATTCGATACCATCTTCATTACCGTCATGCCCGGTTCCAACATTCGACAACCAAGTACCAGCGTACAAACCAGAATCTGATTCATAGTCAATACCACCTTGACCGGCCGCATCGGTTTGTTTAATACCACGGTAAACATAAGTTGTGACCGCACCTAGGTTCCCGGAAACACCGGCTTGTGTTGTAGCAGGTGCAACAGACAACGCCGCAGAAGAAGCGATGGCCATGGAAACTAAAAGTGACTTAACAGAAAAGGTTTTTTTCATTTTGATACTCCAAGTTTTACAGATAATGACTTAATAAAAATCAACCACTATATAGAAAGGAGCGTACCAAAAAATCAAAACTACTTAAATAACAACAATTTAATAAAATAATGCGCAAATAATTGAGGAATAGTTAACAAAAACAACGCATTTCTGTAATATATTGCACCATAATATTTTTTTTGCACCAAATCACCACAGCTTATTACCTTGCTGCTCTTGCTCTAACACCCACTCCTGAAAGGCCGGCGGACCATAAGCCAAAGTCAGTGGATTTTTTTCCAAAACGGACACATCCGGATCCTGCACCTGATAAATCAAAGGGCGCATTTTTTGCTCAGCATGTTGCATCAACCATTGCAAGGTTTTTGGTGGAATCTCTCGCCCCACCGGGACAGCCAAATCGACATCCAAGCCTTGCCAAGATAGGATTGAATCCAAAACCAAAGCGCCACACTCATCAGGTCGAAAATCATCCGGTAAAAAACTTCCGGACTTCACCCAGGCACATTCAAACTTCCGACATGGATCCACCGGACGATTTTCATAATCATCACACCCTTCACCCGTACTGTGCGGACATGGATGGCCAGGATAGGCCTCACACCCCTTTACCGTTATTTGCACCCAACCATCACAACAGGCGGTACAAGGCTGACATTGACGCATAACACTCCTTGTTAACATTTGTCATTTTTTTGTAATCTAATTGTCACATATCATAACACACCCCTCCCAACACAACCCACAGGCAAAAAATCCAAACTGAATTTCATTTCCTCCAAAAACAAAAAAGCCCCGCATAAGCGGGGCTTCCGTTTTAACTTAACGACTTGCTAATGCAAGCAATTAGATTAGAACTTATGCAACAAACCAATTGAGAAAGCAGATTGCTCAGCCTTCTTAACGCCATAAACATTGTTACGAGTTGTCGCATCAACACCTTGGTTTTCTAGCATGGCATATTCAACATAAGCCGTCGTTTTCTTGCCTAAAGAATAATCTAGACCCAATGCATAGTTAGTGGAATCTTTGTACTTATCTCCGGCTGCGTTTTTATCACGATCAACTAAAGAGATTTTAACCTTAGGCATGAAGTTACCAATTTTATAACCAACATTTGCTTGGATATTAGTACCTTTTTGAACAGTATTTTTAAGACCTTTACCTGAAAAGTCTTGATACATAGCATTAGCAATCAAACCAGCAATAGTGTACTGAGCCGTAACACGAAGCTCATCAACTGAACCAGGATTACCACCAACATTAGCTTGCTTATCCCAAGTGTTATAAGCAGCAGCTAGGTAAAGTCCTTTTTTCTTAGAGCCATACATTGCAGCAAATGACATTGCATTATCCAAGGAAGACTCTGAATCTTGGTCTGTACCTGCGTTATTTTGAAGACCGCCATACTGAGAACCGTCCTCTTTAGGAACAAAAGCTGCCATCAATTTTACACCACCAAAAGATGGTGAAACATACGCCAATACGTTAGAAGCACGCACTTCACCGCCTGAACCTAAAGCACCCAATCCACCAGAGATTGGCTTGTTATCCGCTAGACCCGCATCGTTAAACAAGTCTTTCGCTTGAATCATTTTCATAGGCGTATCGTGACGACCCATCAAGACTGTACCGAAACCACCGGCTAAACCAACATATTGGTTACGATTTCCTAAGCCACCAGAAGAATCGATATTAACCTTGAACTCAGCTTTATAGACCGCTTTCAAACCATTACCTAGGTCAGAAGCACCTTTAATACCGATACGTGAATTGCGAGAGTTAACCTGAGTACCAGAATCAGCTTTATACTTATCACCATTACTATCTTTGACTGAAGCCTGTTCAAGAGCCATATTGATTTGACCGTAAACGGTAGGCGCGTCAGCCATAGCGACAGGAGCGGCGATAGCAGAAGCAACTGCTAGAGCAACAATATTCTTTTTCATGGAATAGTTTCCTATATGTAGTTAGTTTTTGAAATTTGCCCACGCAATGTGAACTTGTTGGCAACTATATTGAGTTTCAGAGAGCTGCGCAACCTTTTTTCAAAAAAAAACAACAAAAATTGCATGTGTTGTTTTTTTACAACACAATTCGTGAGTTTACTTACCCTTTTAACGCATGAAACCCGCGTTCTAAAAAGCGCCCGCCTTCACTTCAATAAACTGTATGTCTAAATATTTAAACCTCCCTCCAAAATAAAAAACCATCTCGACAGAATTGCCATTAAATTTTTCTTTCTCATGTATTCGTTTTTTTAATTTCGCCACCGAAATTTGCTTTCTTTTTATGTGTGCCAGAACGTTAAACGCTCGAAAAGCCCAGCCGGCCTCGATTCGTAATTTTTACCCCAAATGTTTATTAAGGACCCCACCTTCTCCTAGCAAATTTTTTATTAATTTTGGTTATTTTTTAGGCTTGATTTACACCAGCGTTTGCACTATATTTTGTTAAGGATTTAGATTGTCTAACTATATATAGTGTAAAATTCAAAATACAAGCACTAGGTTACTTTTCCCTTTTTAAGTCCCACTATACGATACTCAACTAACACACTGAAAACATTAAAAAGATTGCGAACTATGTCTAAAGAAACCATGAACGTCACAAAACGCAACGGTAAAACCGAGCCGATTGATTTAGAAAAAATCCACCGCGTCATCACTTGGGCGTCGGAAGGCTTGGAAAACGTTTCCGTCTCCGAAGTCGAACTTCGATCTCATATTCAATTTTACGACGGCATGAAAACCGCCGACATCCATGAGACCATTATTAAATCCGCTGCCGATTTGATCTCAGAGTCCGCGCCGGATTACCAGCACTTGGCGGCACGCCTGGCGATTTTCCACCTTCGCAAGAAAGCCTTTGACCGCTTTACCCCGCCCACTTTGTTTGAACACGTCAATAAAATGGTTCGCAATCACCTATATGACACTCAACTATTGGACGACTACACAAAAGCGGAATTCGACGAACTGGACAACTACATCAAACACGAACGCGACATGAACTTCAGTTACGCCGCCGTGAAACAGTTGGAAGGCAAATACCTGGTTCAAAACCGCGTGACCGGCAAAATTTACGAAAGCCCGCAATTTATTTATATGCTCATTCCAATGAGTTTGTTCGCCCATTATCCGAACGAAGCAGAAGAAGGCAAAACCCGTCTGGACTACATCAAGCGCTTCTACGATGCGGCTTCGAACTTCAAACTCTCCTTGCCGACACCGATTATGTCAGGTGTCCGTACGCCAACGCGCCAATTCAGTTCTTGTGTCTTGATTGAATGCGGAGACTCGCTGGATTCCATCAATGCCACCTCGTCATCCATTGTGAAATACGTTTCACAACGTGCCGGAATTGGCATCAACGTGGGTCGCATCCGCGCTCTCGGCAGTGAAATTCGTCACGGCGAAGCCTATCACACCGGGATGATTCCCTTCATCAAACACTTCCAAACCGCTGTCAAATCATGCTCGCAAGGTGGTGTTCGCGGTGGCGCCGCCACACTGTTCTACCCAATCTGGCATTTGGAAGTGGAATCGCTCGTCGTTCTGAAAAACAACCGTGGGGTGGAAGAAAACCGCGCTCGCCACTTAGACTATGGCGTACAAGTTAATAAGCTGATGTATCAACGCATGATTGAAGGCGGCAACATCACGCTATTCAGCCCTTCCGACGTTCCTGGGCTTTATGACGCTTTCTTTGAAGATCAAGACGAATTCGAACGCCTTTACAGCATTTACGAAGCGGATGACAGCATCCGCAAGAAAACCGTCAAAGCACTGGATCTTTTCACACAAGTCGCGCAAGAACGCGCTCAAACCGGCCGCATTTATATTCAAAACGTCGACCACTCCAACACCCACAGTTCATTCGACCCGAAAAAAGCGCCGATTCACCAATCCAACCTGTGTTTGGAAATCACGCTACCCACACACTCGCTGGATTCGGTTGAGGATCCAAACGGTGAAATCGCTTTATGCACCCTTTCCGCGTTTAACCTGGGTGCGTTGGAGAGTCTGGACGAACTGGCCGAGCTTTCCGACCTGATCGTCCGTGCACTGGACAGCCTACTGGATTATCAAGACTACCCGGTTGAAGCCGCACGACGTGCCAGCATGGGGCGCCGTACCCTAGGCATCGGCGTCACTAACCTGGCTTATTATCTGGCCAAAAACCATGCGAAATATTCCGACGGTTCCGGCAATGGTCTGGTTCACCGCACCTTCGAAGCCATTCAGTATCATTTGCTATCCGCCTCTTTGAATCTAGCGAAGGAAATGGGTAAATGCGAATGGTTTGAAGACACCAAATACGCACAAGGCATCCTGCCGATTGACACCTATAAAGCCGACTTAAACGAAGTCTGCGACGAACCGTTACACCTGGATTGGGAAACTTTGCGAGAGGAAATCCAACAGCACGGCCTGCGCAACTCCACCATGACGGCATTGATGCCTTGCGAAACCTCTTCGCAAATCACCAACTCCACCAACGGCATTGAACCGCCTCGTGGCTACGTTTCGGTTAAAGCCTCTAAGGACGGCATTTTGAAACAAGTCGTCCCGGGCTTTAAGGAACACAAGGACGATTATGAACTGCTCTGGCAAATCCCGAACAATAAAGGCTACTTGCAACTGGTGGGGATTATGCAGAAATTTGTCGACCAGGCGATTTCCGCCAACACCAACTATGACCCGGCGTCGTTCGACGAAGGCCGTGTGCCAATCAAACTGATTTTGCAAGATCTGTTATACGCTTACAAAATGGGCTTAAAAACTCTGTACTATCACAACACTCGCGACGGGGCCGACGACGCTCACGAAGACGATGGGTGCGCTGGCGGCGCCTGTAAGCTTTAAACCACAACACAAAACACAACCCAATAAAAAAGGCGTTTTAGGAACGCCTTTTTTATTTCGGGTGAAACACAATTCATACCTCATTAACGCATTACAAGCATTAATCACATCCAACTCATCGCTCTCAACAATCCGCCAGCCCTTATAAAACCCTGTTAGCCATAAAACATACAGGCCCCATATTCACAGCCCACATTTCTTTCAGACATAAAAAAACCGCCAGGCCTGGCGGTTTTTCGTGTTCCGTAAAACGGTAACGCGAATTAACGTTTCGAGAACTGTGGACGACGACGTGCTTTGCGAAGCCCCACTTTTTTACGTTCAACCTGACGCGCATCACGAGTCAATAGACCACGCTGACGCAGAGCAGAACGGTTTTCATCGTTGAATGCCAACAATGCACGAGAGATACCGTGACGAACCGCACCGGCTTGACCGGTTGTTCCACCACCTTTTACCGTGACAGTGACATCAAACTTTTCAACATTTTCAGTCGCTTCCAGTGGCTGGTTAATCACCATCAAATCGGTTTCACGCGCGAAATATTCTTTCACGTCACGACCGTTGACAGTCATTTTGCCAGATCCCGCTTTCAAGAAAACGCGAGCCACTGAGTTTTTACGACGACCTGTTCCGTAATATTGTTCTGTTGCCATTCTCAATTCCCTCTTACAAGTCTAGTTCTTTAGGTTGTTGTGCAGTATGTGGGTGCTCGGCACCGGCATACACTTTCAGTTTTTTCAACATTGCACGGCCTAGAGGACCACGAGGCAACATTCCTTTAACGGCAAACTCAACCGGACGAGTCGGCTTGTTACCAACCAGAGTTTCAAAGTTTGTTGATTTCAAATTACCAACATACCCTGTTACGTGGTGATACATTTTGTCAGTACGCTTATTACCGGTAACGGCCACTTTATCCGCATTGATAACCACGATGTAGTCACCACAATCAACGTGCGGCGTGTATTCTGGCTTATGCTTACCGCGCAAACGGGCTGCGATTTCAGCCGCCATACGACCTAAAGTTTTACCGTCAGCGTCAACGATGTACCAGTCACGTTTTACTTCAGCTGGCTTTGCAACAAATGTTTTCATAACTTTGTCCTAAAAATAAATAGCTAATCCATTCCAACTATCCGGCGAACCGAATAATCACTTACTGTTTAACGGGCAATAAGAAGGGGTAAGGATTAAAGAGTGGGATTTTAGAGACTTTCTCTCTAAAGTCAAGCGTTTACCGGAATAAAATACAATATTCATTTTTTGCCAGGCCTGGCGAAAAACGGAACCGAGAAAGACAGGGCCAAAAGCGCCCGAAAACGTCGTTAAAACCCTAAATTGTCGGATGCTTCCTGTAAAAAGGCTTTCAGCTTCTGTTCAACACGGCGAAACTCCTTCACCACTAAGTGCCCCTTATCGGTTAACTGGGTGCCACCACCGGCTTTGCCGCCGTGCTCTTTCAGCACCAAAGGCTCGTCGAACATCTGATTCAGTTCATCGATCAATTTCCAGGCCTTTTTGTAGGACATGCTCATTTCCTTGGCCGCCTGATTAATGGAACCGAGTTTGTCGATTTTTTCCAGCAACGTAATGCGTCCGATGCCGACATAGGCTTCACCCTTGCCCATCAGCCAAAAACGCGCGCGGATGTTTTCGGCGTAAGCATCGCCCGGCAATTTGGTTTTCAATTTGCTTTTCGCCGTTTTTGTCTCGTCAGTCATAAAAGCCTATTGATTTTTGCTCAGAGAGCGTTAACAATTGAACGGTAAAGTCGGATTCAAACAATACTAGACCTGTATTTTACATACTTAACAGACTATGGGAGAAGATAAATGAACATTGGAACACTGGACAGATGGCTTCGAATCATTATCGGCGCGGTACTGATTGTTTTGGCGGCCACCGACGTTTTAGGGCTTTGGGCCTATATCGGCATCATTCCGCTGGCCACCGGCATCATCCGTTGGTGCCCGATCTACACCTTGCTGGGCATTCAAACCTGCCCATTGCATGATACGGTCAAACGCTAACAACAACGGTTGTCTGACAGCATAAAAAAAGCCCGGCAATGCCGGGCTTTTTACGTTTAAACGATTAACCGGAAATCGTTTATTTTTGGATGCCGTGGAAAGTGTTGAATTTCTTCATGGCTTCAACCGGCTTTTGCTTACTGGTTTTCTTAGTCAATACGTACACAACCGTTTCACCGTTTGGACCTGCACCGATGTCAGAATAACGGAAGTTATCCACATGCAGCTTCACAAACTCGTCAAACGTCGCCCAAGAAGTGAAAACATAAATACGGTTATGTTCTTTTTCAACCACTTCAGCATAAAAATCTTCTGCCGGCGCCATTTTGCCAGACATCATTTCTTCCGCCGGGTTGGTGGTTTTCTTTTTGTCGTCTTTGGTCAAACCATACACAACCGTTTCACCATTCGGACCCGCACCGATGAAGGTACGACGATAAGGTGTTTCACCATGTTCCATATACTTTTTGTAAAGATCGCCGTCATAGAAAACGTTCATACGCTCATCCATCACGATGTACAAATCATCGTTTACGGCTTGTGAGGCTTCTGTCGTGGTATCGGCTTTCTTCTCAGGGGCTGTCGAACAAGCCGATAGGAAACCGGCCGCCATCATCGCGATAAATAGTTTTTTCATGGTTTAACTCTCTTAAAGTTTATAAAAATTACCCGCTCATTCTAAAAGCGCTACATAACAGCCATGTGAATGAAAGATGACAAAAAAATGAAACCCACCTCACCCCAGATCAAATCGCCGATAAGCAATCTTCCCCCTCATTGGCCTCTCCGCCGATTTTCCTTAAAAAAACTCCGCCTTTAAATTGGAGACGCTTTCATAAAGGGTTTATAATATTAGAAAAATAACGAATGCACTTTTTTCATGGAACCCTCTAAGATACTGCAAAACGACTGCCGATACACCCTCCCGAACCCAGACGCTCAGGAAGTCTCCCTGCGGGTGCTCGATAAGCTAAAAGACCTGGACATCAACGCCAACCCGATTCACTTCACACTGTTCTATGAATTGTTGACCAAAATCAACCCGGACATTGCCGAACAAATCGAGCATGCTTTACAGTTTAACGCTTACGACGAAAGTTCCGCCCGTGTTATTTTCAACACCCTCTGGTCGGAAGTCATTAGCCACAGCATGCATTCGGAAGAGTTCTCCACCATCATCAATGAACTCATTCTGTACATCGAAAGCTGGGTAAACGAAGCCAAAAGCAAGCATGACGAACTCGACAGCCACATGCAGGCCATTGACGGGCTCAAAAACCCCGATGAAATCGTCAGTCGCTTGAAAACACAGGTTCTGCCCACCATCAAACATTATCAAAGCGAAACCAATGCTCTGCAAACGCAAATTGCCGAAACGAGCGATGAAATCAAACAACTGAAAAAAGAACTCGACAAAGCCACCGCCATCGCCAAAACCGACGATTTGACAAACATCCCGAACCGTCGCGGTTTCAACGAAATCATCGAAGGCGTCATGCAAGAGGCCAACGACACACAAAACAGCTTTGCGTTACTGGTACTGGATCTCGATTTCTTCAAAAAAATCAATGATAATTATGGTCACTTGGTCGGCGACAGCATTTTGCGTTATCTGGCGAAAAGCCTGCATAACGAAACCAAAGGCAAAGACTTTATCGCCCGCATCGGTGGTGAAGAGTTTGTGGCCATTCTGCCACACACCAGTTACGATTCGGCCCTAAAAGTCGCCAATACCATTCGCCAAAAAATCGCCTCCCGACCACTACAAGTACGGGGCGACAAAAAGCCGATCAACCTCACGCTTTCCGTCGGCGTCGCCATGTACCAACTGAACGAGACCATTGAATCGCTTTTCGACCGTGCCGATAAAAGTCTTTACATGGCCAAGACCACCGGCCGCAATAAAGTTTGCGGCGAAGCCGATTTATAAAGAGTGTCATGCGTAAACGCTGTGCGTTGAATATCATTTCCGGCCAGCTCGGTGCCGGAAAAACCACATTACTGAAACATTTGTTGCAGCAAAAACCGGATAACGAACACTGGATGTTGTTGGTCAATGAATTCGGCGCCGTCGGCATTGACGGTCCGATTCTGGAAAGCGCCTCCCAAACCAGCGTTACCCAAATTCCCGGCGGCTGCATTTGCTGCACCGCCAAGTCCGAACTCGAAACCACCGCCCTGCAATTGTTGGACGAGCAACAACCCGACCGCTTGCTCATCGAACCAACCGGACTCGGCGAGCCGGACAGTTTGGTCGACTTATTCACTTCCGGCCAACTCGCCGGACGTTTCGATGTCCAAACCCTGTTTTCCGTATTCGATTTACAACAAGCCGACTTGGAAGAGTTTGATCGCCTGTCGATTTTACAAAGCCTCTTCAATATGGCGGACGTGATCGTACTGAATAAAAAAGATGCCGTATCGGAAGACTGTATCCGCCAAGTCCAAGCTTATTGCGAGCAACTTTACCCGCCCAAACAAGCCATTTACACAACCCAACAGGCGCAAGTGCCATTGAATGAAATCCGGCACCCTCACTTTCATCACGACACCTACCAGCCCACTGCACAACCCTTCAGCCCGCTTGCGTCTTTACACATGGCACATACCCCCCATGCCGAGCACACCCAAAACACACTGCCTTACAGGCCCCTAGCGCTGCCCAACTTATTAGAACGCGTTTATCAAACACAACTGGACACTCAAGCCATTGGGTGGGTTTTCGATAACGACATCACCTTTGACTGGGCCAAGCTGTTCCAGTTATTGGAAAGCTTGGGACAAAACCGTTTTCAAGATTCGCTGAGCTCGGTGAAACGCGCCAAAGGCGTTTTCCGGGTCGGCTCAACACCGAGAATGCTGTTTCAATGGGTCAATGGCCAAGCCACGCGTGAATTCATTGCCTACCGTAAAGACAGCCGCCTGGAACTTCTGCTTGACACCTCACCGTTTGACTTCCCGGCCTTTGAAAAAGCCTTACAGGGCTGCATCAAAACCGAGGCCTAACACCACCTTTCTAACGCCACCTTTTCAATTTAATTCTTCACAGACATAAAAAAACCGCCAGGCCTGGCGGTTTTTTATATTGAACCTTCCCTGCGTTTACGCAGGTCTGGTCTGTCCACCCTCGGTGTATTTCACTCCGGAATGCCATTGCCAGATAAAGTACAGCAATGGAATCACCAACAGCGTCAAGACCGTGGACGACAAGGTTCCGAAAATCAAAGAAACCGCCAGACCACCGAATACCGGATCGGTAATCATGATCATCGAACCGAACATAATGGCCAACGCCGTCAACAGAATCGGACGGAAACGCACCTTACCGGCTTCAATCACCGAGTCTTTCAGCGTCTTACCTTCGGCACGGTATTCCAATATAAAGTCGATCAGCAACAGCGAATTCCGCACCACAATACCGGCCAGAGCGATGACACCAATCATCGAGGTGGCGGTAAAGGCTTGCCCGGTCAACCAGTGGCCCGGGAAAACCCCTATCATGGTCAACGGAATCGCACCCATCACGATGACCGGCATCATAAATGAGCGGTAGTAACCGACCAGAATCAGATAAATGAAGACCAGCGCCACAATGAACGCGCTCCCCATATCACGGAACACATCCAGGGTCAGGCGCATTTCACCACCCCACAACAGTGAGTAGTTCATGACATCATCCGGTTGCGCTTCCACAAATCCAAGGTTCGCCGTATGGAAAGTCACGCCGGATTCCGGCAGTTTCACACCGTCCAACATTTTGTCCATCGACAACACCGCATACACCGGACTGGAACGCAGCAATTCGCCCCCGACCATCACCATTTGATGCTGGTCACGCCCCATAATCGGTTTGGCTTGTACCACCTCTTTAATGGAAGCGAAGGCCGAAATCGGCACAGAAGCCCCAGAGCGGGATTGCACATTCAACGACAGCAATTGCTCCGGAACGGTTCGCTCAGAACGCGGCAAACGCACAATGATATTCACCGGTTCACGAACATTATCCAAGTGCATATAGCCCAGCTCATAACCGTTGATGTAATCACGCAACATCTTCGCCACTTCCGCCGGTACAATGCCCAACAGGTTGGCTTGAGTACGGTCGATATTGATTTGGTAGCTTTCGGTATTCGCCGTCACCGTATCGTCGATATTGACCAGACCGTAAATGTCGTGCATCTTGGCATTGATTTCACGCGCCGCTGCACGTAGCTTATCGTAATCCGGACCATAGAGTTCCGCCATAATTTGCAGCGTCACCGGTGGCCCCGGCGGTGTTTCATACAGTTTGATATTTGCGTTCGGGAACACCTTACGCACCGAGACCAGTTTATCGTTCAACATTTGCACGATTTCATGCGATGACAAATCCCGATCATGCTTATTGACTAAATTGACACGAATCTGCGCAAAGTTCGAACCTTCTTTAATCAGATCCCCACGCACCAGAGCGGCGAAATCGATCGGCGCATGATCGCCCAGATACACACTGTAATCGGTCACAAATGGCGTATTGGCGATAATGTCATTGACTCGACGCACCACAATATCCGTCGCTTCCAGCGCAGTGCCTTCCGGCATATCCACCTGAACCAGAAAGGTACTGGTATTGTCATACGGTAACATCTTCACTTCCACCCCGGCGGCATGCAACGGGTTGTTCATACCGTCACCACGCAAAAACTGCAACGCCGGTTGCGTCATGGCCGCAAACAGGGAAATCAACACCGCAAACAAAAAGACGTTTCGCTTGGTACGACTTTCCAATAACGGCACGATAGACTTTTCATACAAACGCTGCATCCAGTCCGGTTCATTGGCATGATGGGTTTCAGTACTAATACGATTTTGCATTTCCTTGATGGCTTTTTTTCCCAGAAAACGATAGGACGCATACGGTACCAGAATATAAGCAATGACCAACGATGCAATCATCGCCACAGGTACATTGAATGGAATCGGCGCCATAAACGGTCCCATCATGCCGGTGACGAATAGCATCGGAATAAACGCCAAGATAACCGCGAAGGTCGCGACATTGGTCGGATTACCGATTTCATTGGTCGCCTTGATCAACACTTCATCGAATTTCTCCGGATCGAAGCCTTCATGAATGTGCCGGTGAATATTCTCGATGACGACAATGGCGGCATCCACCAGCAAGCCCAATGACAGAATCAACGCAAACAACGTGATACGGTTAATGGTTTGCCCGGAAATATACCCCACAAACAACACCACAAACAAAATCAGCGGCACCGTCAAGGTAACGATACCGGCTTCACGCCACCCGAGGAACAGGATCAATACCACAATGACCGAGGCCACCGCGATGGCCAAATGTTCCATCAACAGATTCACCGCCGCATTGGCTTTTTCGCCGTCGTTACGGGTCACGGTAATATCCACATTGGACGGCAAAACGCTCAGTTTCAATTCGTCCAATTTTTCCAGAACGGCATCCGCCACCGTGACCGCATTCGTACCCGGTTTTTTGGCCAATGAAATGGTGACGGCGGGCAATTCGCTACGCGAACTCTTCGTGCTGGACGGACCATAACCAATTCGGGTATCCGTGTCGGTTTCCATCGGCCCGTCTTCAATCCGCGCAATGTCTTTCAGGTAAATCGGGCGACCATTCTCGGTTCCGATAATAATTTCACCCACTTCCTCGGCATTGCCCAAAAAGCCGTTGACACGAATTGGTTCCTGCTTGTTGTTGCTGACCAAAGCGCCAACCGGCAAAGAAACATTACTGCCTTTCAACATGTCACTGATTTGCCCGAGAGACATACCGGTCAAAGCGATTTTCTGCGCGTCCAACCAGACATTGACGGCACGGCGCTTTCCGCCCACCACTTCCGTGAAAGAAACCCCGGGAATGTTCCGTAGGTTTTCCACCAGCTTTAAAGACACATCACGCAAGTCGTAGCCGGACAACTCGTCCGAGGTCACCGCCAACGTCATAATCGGGACATCGTCCACGTTAATCGGCTTAATGAGCGGTTGCTGAGTGTCTGGCGGCATCTTGTCCATATTCTGCATCAGCTGGTTATACAGCTTGACCAGACTATCGACTTGGTTTTCCCCCACATCAAACTGCACCGTGACAATACCGAAATCATTGGAAGCATACCCGAAAGTATGCTTCACGCCCGGTAAGGCTCCCATAATGGTTTCCAACGGTTTGACCACCATGTTTTGCACTTCGCTGGGCGTTGCCCCGCCTTTCGGAACAATGATATTCGCGGCCGGCACAACGATTTGAGGGTTATATTCACGCGGCGTCACCAAATAGGCCAGAACACCCGCCAAGGTCACCGCGATCATAATCATCATGGTGATTTTGGAGTGGATGAAAATCTTGGCGAGCTTCCCCGCGATGTTTAAATCCGTTGATGATTTCTGTTCGGCCGTCGACATTATTCAGCCCCTTCCTTTTCCGCAGGTTCCAACACGGTATCCACATCAAGCACTTCGATGTTATCGCCATTCAACAGACTGATATTATTGTCCACTACAATGGTGTCGCCCAAGTTCAAACCGGCCTTAATCTCGACTTTATCGCCAATTTCTTCTCCCAAGCGCACCATATGGAAATTGGCTTTGCCATCTTCCAAAACGAAAACGCCTTCTACACCGGAACGATTCAAAACAGCTGATTTCGGCACCATCATGGTTTGACGCTCACCGCGTTTAAAGCCGACACGAGCAAAGGTCCCACTGTTGACGTTCACCAAAGACGGAAGACTGAGCTTAACCGTATGGGTACGTGTTTTCGGATCGGCGGCGCTGACCAGCGTATAAATGGTGCCGGTTAAGGGTTTCGACTGACCATCGATAATCACTTCCGCCTCATCCCCCGGGCGAAGCACTGCAAACAAATCTTCCGCTACCTGGGTTCTGACACTCAGCGACTTCAAGTTCTCCAACACCAAAACAGGATTACCCGGTGCCGCCAAATCACCGGCCACAGCCATTTTATCAACCACCACACCATCAAACGGTGCTTTTACATTAGCGTAATTCAACTGTGATTTCGCTTGATTCAAGGCCGTTTTAGCCGACACTAAATTCTCTTGTGCCACTTTATATTGCAAATTAATCTTGTCGAACTGCTGTTTGGACACCGAATCTTCTTTATAGAGTTTGGAAAATCGGTCATAGTCAAGTTTGGCATCTTTTAGAGCCGCTTCCGCTTGCTGGTAAGCCGACTTCGCCTGCAAAATCTGGCTATTGACATCACTGGAGTCGATGGAGAAAAGCAATTCACCTTTTTTCACTTGCTGGCCGACTTTCACATCCAGGTTTTTAATGTACCCCATCAGACGCGAGGCAATTTGCGCCTTTTGATCCGGCACCACGGCACCCGGCACAACCGCTTTCAGCGGAATGGTGCCCAAGCTCACGGTTTCCACCGGCGCTTTGATGGTTTGAACGGCTTTATCGGTGTTATCAGCGTTATCGGTCTCTGTCGCCTCTTTGCCGCAACCGGAAAGGCCAATGGCGGCAACCAGGCTGCTTGACAGTATCAATTTTGCAATGGTTTTCATTCGTCTACCCTTTAAAAAACTTTAAAATTTTGAAATTCGATTCTATGGTTTGGTTACAGTTGCTCGACACTCATGGTGCCGGTTTCAAGGCGCAACGTAGCTTTTTGTATATTTTTCTCGAAAACAGCATTGACCAAATTCGCTCGTGCCTTATCGAGCTGTGCCTGACTCGCCAGAACCTCGGTCATGGTGGCAATACCACCTTTATAACGTTTCATAATCAAACGCTGAGCCTCTTCGGCTTGCTTGACTGCTAATTGATTCGACGTGACTTGTTTTTCCGCCACTTGCAACGTCCGCCAGGCTTTCAACACCGCCAGACGGGTTTGGTTTTCCTGAGAGCGAAGTGCCGCCTGTTTCTCACTGGCTAAAGCACGTGCGCGGTCCACTTTATTGGCCGTCACGCCAAAATCGGTGATTTTCCAGGAGACCACCCCCGCGACCGTATAAGACTGGCTATCGAAACCGAGATTTTCATCATAAGTATCGCCACGAACCATAATATTAAAATTGGGATATTGATCGGCTTTGCTGGCATCGATGGCGGCACGCTTTGACAGGGACTCTTCACGGGAAGCTTCCAACTTAGGGTTGGTGCTGGTCGCCATATTGGTCAATTCCGGTAGGGAATCGGACGGCAATGAAATATCAATACGCGGCCCGACATCCAATGGTGCATTTTGATCCAACGCCATCAGGGTTCTTAGATTATCTAAGGCAATCTGTTCTTGTGTTTGCGCTTGTTCCAAAGCGGTTTTGGCTTCCGACAAGTGTACATTGGCACTCAACAACTCGGAGCGAACCACAACCCCCTGTTCCACCAGATTTTTCGTGGTTCGAACATAGGATTCCGAAGCTTTAACGGCTTGTTCTGCGACGGAGACGAAAGCGCGCGCGGTGTGCACGCCTTCATAGGCTTGATAGACATTGTAGGTCAAGTGCTGTTGCACGGCCTTGTCGCCGTGCTGTGCTGCTTTAATCATCGCCTTGGCTTGGTTTTGATAACTCGAAACCTTGCCGCCATTCCAGACCGGAATCATCACTTCCAGACGGGTATTGAAATCCGTATAACTCCCCGGTTCATTCAAATCGCCAGGAACATAATCTACCCCTTTATTCATATCGGCAAAACCAAAGTCACGGAAACTCGCATCCCGCTGGTTTAATTTCATACCAAACACATTCAGAGCGTTATTCGAGTTGGTGCCGGTCATGGAGGCGGTGATTTGCGGCATCCGGTTAGCATCGGCTTCCGCCAAAGCGTATTTGGCTTGTTGCAGACGATACTGACTGACTTCCATTTCCGGGTTTTGGCCCAAAGCGGTTTCCACGCAGGACTTGAAATCCAACTGTGCCGCCGCCGCGGAAGTCGCCAGGCCTGAAATCAAAATGGAGATTAAAGGTAAAGAGACGGGTTTGAATACCCTTAATACATTTGGCTTCATAAAATTAGTTCCCAACAGACTTAAAATTCGGTCTTTATTACCGCTAACATCAATAGGACTCAACAAGCTTTTAAAAGCTTCGGAATCAAGCACCTATCCGTCCGGCAAGCCGTTTTCGTCACTGAAAACAACATTACCGCTCCCAACGCGATAACTCAAACGCATTAGAATATTAGTAATTACTTATATTAAAGAATTTGAATTATATATAAGAATTTTCTTATATGCCAGTGTTCAGCAAAAAAGATTCCCGACAAAGCCGTTAATAATTAAGAATGGCAAAACGCCTTAAACTTAAACCGAGGCTTAACCGCTTTTAAAAACGTCTACGCAAAGACTCAATAGACCGCCGTCACGATATTTTTCAACCAAACCAACTGACGATGAAAAAAATGACTGGCTTGCGCACGCCAGAAGATATCCGGTACCGATTCTCTACTCATCGCCCACTGCAAGACTTCTTGGCTATCAATCACTTCATCCTGACCGCCTTGAATCAGCACCCAAGGCATCGTCGGGGACAAACCGGTAAAATCATACATCGACACCGGCGGAGCCACCGTACACAAAGCATCGGCTTGCAAGGCTTCCGCCTGTTGCAAAGCGATATAGCTGCCGAACGAAAACCCTGCCAACACCAGCTCATTGACGTCTTCCTGATCCCGCAACCAATTCACAACGGCCACCAAGTCCATTTGTTCACCCTCACCGCCATCATATTCGCCCTCCGACGCCCCAACCCCACGGAAATTATAGGCCAAAGTGCCATAGCCAAGGCCTTGAAAGGCCTTTTCAAGCGTTGCTACCACCTTATTATCCATGGTGCCACCAAACTGCGGATGCGGATGACTTAAAACCACCCAACGGCGCGCCGCATTTTCGGATGACGATAAATCGCCAGGCCTGGTCAATCTGACCTCCAGCTCGCCAACTGCGCCCGAAATGCGATCGGTGAATTTTGATGACTTCATAATGTTTCTAACTCTTTATTTTTTATGGGCTGAATTGAAAGCCTTGCCCGATTGTATCGGATTCCACCCCGTCGTCCAATCTTGACCGAAGTACTTGGCTTCCGGCTACCTGGAAACCAAACCTCTTGCTACAATAGGCAATCAGGAAACGAACCACTTTCACTCAATCGCGGAAGACACTTATGACACACGACAAAACCCTCGTCATCGATGATGCCGTCCCCTATGCTCAGGAAATTTTTTCACACCTCGGCCAAGTCATTACGCTACCGGGTAAGGAAATCACCCGTGACAGCTTAAAAAAAGCCGATGCATTAATCGTGCGCTCCCGAACTCAGGTCAATCAAGCCTTACTGGACACAACGCCAGTGAAATTTGTCGGCAGTACCGTCGTCGGTTTAGACCATATCGACCAAGCGTATCTGAAACAACGAGGGATCACATTTTATTCCGCTCAAGGTTGCAATGCCAATTCCGTGGCCGAATACGTCATCACCAACATTGTTAATCTGGCCGTTTCAAAAGACTTCAAACTCGCCGACTCACGCCTCGCCATTATCGGTGTCGGCCATGTCGGCAAACGCGTAGCCGACAAAGCCGCGGCATTGGGCATGACACTCTTATTAAATGACCCACCGCGAGTGGAACAAGAAAACCTGACCGGCTTTGTGGACCTGGATACTGCCTTGTCGGCCGACATCATTACCGTTCATACGCCACTGAACTATGATGGGCCACACCCGACCCATCACTTATTGTCTGCAGACAAACTGAGTCGAATTCAGCCTCATCAAATCATCATTAACGCCGCGCGTGGCGGCATTATCGACGAGCAGGCCTGGGCAAAAACGCCAACCAAAGCCAACATCATCGACTGTTGGGAAAACGAACCGAATATCGACGAAACGCTTTATCAAACCGCGCTGATTGCCACGCCGCACATCGCGGGCCATGCCCTGGATGCCAAAATTGCCGGCAGCCAAATGGTTTTTTCTGCACTGTGCGACTATTGGGAAACACAGCCAAAGATCGACTGGCCACACATTCTGCCCGCGCCACCAGCACTAATTACTCCCGAAGTTTCAGGAAATCTCGAGATCGACCTGAAAGCCTTGCTGGCACAGTGTTACCGGCCAGAAGAAGACGATTTAGCCATTAGAACAAAGAATATAATAGAGACCCATAAAAAATATGAATATTACCGTAGGCATTACCCCGTACACCGCGAATGGTACCAGCACCCAGTCAAAAAAACCGGCCACCAAAAATTCGATAAAGCACTGTATTCTCTAGGGTTTCAGCTCATCTAATTTTTACGTATTTCATCATTTAATAAAAAAATTATATTAGGAACTGGTTATTTTCATAAAAGAAAATTATCTCTACACAAAAAAATTAATTTTTATTTTAAAAATAACAAGAGTAACCTTGGTTGCTGAAAATTGATTCAAATCAAGCAAATAAAAAATGCGTCAAAAATGCCGAACGACTTAAACGCTTAAGCCCAAGCACTTTTGACCACAATCAAGCCCCCTTGATTACAAAGCAACGGAGAAAGACTCAATGAAACTAGTAAACTTTTTTAAAGCCGCCTTTATCGCCGGTGCCATTGCAACACTAAGTGGTTGTGGAACCGTGAACGCCATCAACAACCTAAACGATGGCGCAGGCGAAACTTTCATGCAAATCTGGGATAAGTGGGTTGCCGCAGACGGTGATATCGCTGATGCCACCATGTGGGAAGTCAAGGTGGAAGACGGTGTTGAGTTGCAGGACGTGATCGATGCCATCAACAATGTCGGCATCAACCGCAACATCAAAAACGTCGGTGAACTACCACTATCTGAAGAATTGAAAGCACGTGGCATCGAGTCCAAAACCATTCACGTCATGTCTTTCTGTAACCCGGAAACCGCTCGTAAAATGGTTGACTTCTCACCTGCCATGGGTGGCTTCCTGCCTTGCCGCGTAAACATCATCGAAGAAGAAGATGGTTTACACATCTACACCATGAACATGGACATGGCTATCAAAATGGGTAAAAAAATGCCTCCTGAATTGCAGGAAGCGACCATGCAAGTACGTGACACCATGTGGGAAATGCTGCAAAAAGGTAAGTCCGGCGCTTTCTAAGACCGGTTTAACTTGCTAAAAACAAAGCCCGCTTCCATGCGGGCTTTTTTTGTATCTACTGTTCATCATCTTCGGCCTAATAAGTCAGCTTGAGAACCCTGCCCGCTTAAATTACCCCGCTGTCCTTCTAAAATGCCTTATCTCTAATTTACGACACCGAGCCATATATCCGCCTCTGTTAGGAATAATGGTATCTAGAAACAGACCCTCCAGCCATAAGGAAATAAAAAGCTGTCGTTTGACCCACCGAATTCCAGAATCAGGGACGTTAAAATCATTTTTTAATAATATTAGAAACTCATAATAAAAAATTCATGCTCTCTCATAAAATTATTTTCATTTCAATACGTTATGACCAAAACATAAGAAAATAATTATATTATTAAATGCTTCAATTGTTTATTTTCAACAACTTAGATCGAAAAAAAGCCTTTACCTTCACCAAAACCAACCAATCAAACAATACGAATTAATCCCACCTAATCCCAGATAAATTTTTTTGATTATTAAATGACTTTTCTCTTCGGCATATTAGTTTCTGACCAAAAACAGCGTGCCGTTCCTCCTTAGGTAAGCAACGAAACAACAGGAAGACACGCATCAACTTATTTGATAACGAAAAGAGAGAAACTCAATGAAAAAAACAAGACTCGCTTTAGCAATTGCAACCACTGCAATGGCTTCTACTCCTGTTCTTGCAACCAACGGTGACAACCTAATCGGCCTCGGTGCCCAATCTCGCGCACTTGGTGGAACAGGGACAGCCGCATTCTTTGGTTCTGAAAACGCTCTGACCAACCCGGCTTTGCTTGGTAAGTCACAAGGGACTGAATTTGCCATCGGCGGCACTCTGTTCAAGCCAAATGTTAAAGCCACAACAAATGTTGCGGATATGACAGGACAAGGCACATACTTTTCACAAACCAGTGATAATGACAGCAATATCATTCCTGAAGTTTCATTGTCCACTCGTATCAATGAAAATTGGGCTTTTGGCCTAGGCATCTTTGGCTCAGCCGGTATGGGGGTCGACTACAGAGATAATGCAGGGTACGACACGCAAGATGCTAGCCCGGGTGTAAATGGTAATGGTAGTGTACTATTTAATGGCTACAGTAATTTACAGCTGATGAAATTTGCACCAAGCATTTCCTATAACTCAGATAAATTCGGCATTGGCTTTGCCCCTGTTATTCAATATGGCGCGCTGGATATTAATTACAAACAATTCGACTCAAACCCTACCTCTCCTACTTTTGGTAATGTCCTAAATAGAGGTAACGGCATGTCATCCGATATTGGTTATGGCTATAACTTAGGTGGTTATTTTAACATCACTTCTGATTTAACCATCGCTTTAGCCTATCAATCCGCCATTGACATGAAGTATAAAGACCAAATTTCCGTTGCTTCTGAAGGGTTTGTAAACCCAGCTAGTGATTTTAAAGAAGCGTTTGGTGACCACTTGGAACAACCTGCTGAAATCAAAGCAGGGGTTGCTTACACGATGGGTAGCTTTATGCTGACGGCGGACGCCAAACAAATCAAGTGGGGCGATGCCAAAGGTTATAAAGACTTTAATTGGAAAGACCAAAATGTTTTTGGTGTTGGGGCTAAATACTCAGGAAACCGCTTCTGGGCCGGTATTGGGTACAACTACGGCGAAGACCCAATCGATAAATTAGACGGTTCCACTTCCTATAAAGCACAAGTTACAAATATGTTCAACAACCACTTCTTCCCAGGAATCGTTGAATCTCACTTCACATTCGGTGGCGGTTATAGCTTAACCAAAAACTTGTCTTTAGATGGTGCGGTCGTCTATGCACCACAAGTTAAAAAGACAGTTGACACAGGGTTTCTTTCAGGTTCAACAAACCCAAGCGCGACAACCCATGAGGTTAAACACTCTCAAATGGGCTACACCTTGTCTCTTCGCATGAACTTCTAATTCCGCGTCGAAACAAACCGCTTAAAAGCCGCTCCTCGAGCGGCTTTTTTTATGCCTGCCAACTTAATTTTCGATGTCATGGATTTGTTATATTCCCTTTTCGCTTTTTTGTGATACTATGCGACCAAAAGCGGTCATAAAGAAAGGGTAAAAACTATGGCGCGAGTTCTTATTGCTGGGTGTGGTGATCTAGGGTGTCGCTTAGGTGTCAGCCTATCGGAAAAAGGCCACGAAGTCTTCGGTATTCGACGCGATGCCTCACAGATTACAGCGCCCATTCATCCGATTGAAGCCGATCTATTCAGCCAGCTGCCGGAACTACCGGAGAACCTGGACTATATCTTTTACATTGTCTCGGCTCCGAGCTATAACGACGTATCCTATTACAAAGCCTATGTCATGGGTCTCAAGCATTTAATCGATGCCCTGAAAGACCAATCCCCCAAACACCTCTTTTTCATTTCCAGCTCATCCGTCTTTACCCAGTCCGAAGGGGAAAAAGTCACCGAAGACAGTCCAGCGGAAGGTAAAAACTTTTCCAGCCGACGCTTACTGGAAGGTGAAGAATTAGCGCTAAACGCACCCTTCCCCGGCACGGTGGTTCGTTTCGGCGGCATTTACGGCCCGGGGCGCACCTATTTGATTGATATGGTGTTGCAAGGCAAGGCCCACTGCATGGAAGACGTTTACAGCAACCGCATCCACTCGGAGGATTGCGTCGGCTTACTCGAACACTTGATGGAACAACCGAATTTGGATCCTTTATACATTGGCGTTGACGATGAACCGACTCTGACGTGCGATGTCTATGAATGGCTGGCGGAACAACTGTCGGTCTCGAACATTGAACACCGGGAACCAACTGAAAACAGCCGCGCACAACGCAGTAACAAACGACTTTCCAACGCCAAAGTCAAAGCCACCGGCTATCAATTCAAATACCCAAGCTACCGCGAAGGCTATTCCGAATTACTGGAATCGCTTTAAAAGACGAGCCTTTAAAGGACACTTCCAATACAAAAAACGCCCAGGCTTGGGCGTTTTCTTTATATCAGACAATCGAACAAAATTTGAGCGCTACTTCGGTCTCGGCTTCTTATCCGAACCGGAATCGTCATCCAACACTTCGCCCTCGATCACATCCGGCTCCGCTTTCGGCGAACCGGACTGAATCACGTGCACATGACGAATACCGTCTTCAGTCTGCTCGGTCCATTCGGCTTCATACACCTGACCTTTATAGCGCGCGTACTCCGCTTGACGCTGTGCGATGATTTTATTCGCCAAGGCATGACGAATTGGCGGGATCAACAACAAAAAGCCCAAGGCATCGGTAATCAAACCGGGAATCAACAGAAACAAACCGCCGAGGAAAATCAACATACCTTCCATCATCTCGGTCGCCGGCACCTGCCCTTGCGCCAAGCTGTTCTGAGCCTTTTGCAAAGTGGCGACGCCTTGATGGCGCATTAAGGCCGCACCGACAATCGCGGTCAATATCGTCAACAAAATGGTCGGCAGCGCACCGATTTCACTGCCCACTTCGATCAGCACATACAGCTCGATCAAGGGCACCAACAAAAACAACAGGAAGAAAACTTTAAACATACGGGTCTCTTTAGACGTGGTTAAAAACAAGGTGTGCAAACTGGGGTTTACCCCTATTTACACAAAGTTTGCACAACATATAATGAAGATTCTACGTTAAAATCACAACTCACTTATACGCTTACAGTATACATAAGTCTTTAAATCGTTTTTTCAAGGTGACCGTAAAATGAAAAAAACAGCGCTGTTGACAAATTTTCTGGCCTTCTTCTTGTTTCTTTGGGGTCATCACACCTTAGCCTCGGATGAGCTGTTGGACGTCGACCAAGCCTTTGCCCTGCAACCGGCCAAAGTGGCAAACGGCGACATCCAGCTCCAATGGAAAATCGCCGACGGCTATTATCTGTATCAAAAGCGTATTGCGGTTGAAACCTCTTCGAAAGACATCCAACTCGACCCGTTGGTTTTCCCGACACCGATCACCAAAGACGATCCGCTTTTCGGAAAAACCCAAGTTTTCAAACATGACTTAACGGTTTCACAGCCCTATTCCGGCACTGCGCAACAGGCCACCTTGACCGTCAAATACCAAGGCTGTGCCGAAGAACTGGGGGTGTGCTATCCGCCCCAAAGCAAAACCGTCACCGTGGATTTGCCGTCTGCACAAACAAAAACGTCTGAAAATGCTCTGAGCGCCTTGAACGATTTGATTGTCGACAGCGCGGAAGTGGAACTGCTTCCGGCCGACGAAGCCTTCCAGTTCAGTGCCGAACCGGACGGACAAGGCCACTTGGTTCTGAACTTTAAAGTCGCCGAAGGCTATCACCTCTATAAAGACAAGATCAAAACCCAGCTGACACAGGGCAAGGCCGACTTAGGCGCCCTGCAACTGCCACCCGCCACACCGGCCAATGACCCGGTCTTTGGCGACGTGAAAGTCTATCATGGCGATTTCCAAGCCCTGCTGCCGGTGCAAAATCTGGCCGACACGGCCGAAGTGGAAATTTCTTACCAAGGCTGCTCCGCCGAATCCGGTGTTTGCTATCCACCGGCCCATCAAACCGCCACCTTGAAAGCGGCGGATTTCACCGTTGCCCCCGCAGTGGCAAACACGCCCTCCACGGCCAACACTCAGGAAGCCCTGTCGGAAACCGACCAAATCACCAGCACCTTGCAAAACAGCTCGGTCTGGATCGTCATCGGCACCTTCTTCCTGTTCGGCCTATTGCTGTCCCTAACGCCGTGCGTTTTCCCGATGATTCCGATTCTGTCGAGCATCATCGTCGGTCAGGGCGACCAACTCACCACACGCAAAGCCTTCACCATGTCGCTGGTGTATGTGCTGGCCATGTCCATCACTTACACCCTGGCTGGCGTCTTGGCTGGCCTGTTTGGCGAAAACTTGCAAGCCATGTTCCAAAACCCATGGATTATCGGCACCTTTGCGCTGATTTTCGTGGCCCTGGCCTTCTCCATGTTCGGTTTCTATGAATTGCAACTGCCGAGCAGCGTGCAATCCAAAATCACCAACCTGTCCAACAAACAGGAAGGCGGCACCTTAACCGGCGTGGCCGTCATGGGCTTCCTGTCGGCCTTGATTGTCGGGCCTTGTGTCGCACCACCTTTGGCCGGGGCATTAATTTACATCGGCCAAACCGGCGATGCGTTGCTGGGCGGTACCGCACTCTTTGCCATGAGTCTCGGCATGGGCGTTCCGTTATTATTACTAGGCACCTCGGCCGGCAAGCTGTTACCGAGAGCCGGCGCATGGATGGACAACGTCAAAGCCATCTTCGGTGTGCTGATGCTGGGGGTCGCCATCTGGATGGCCGAACGGATTCTGCCGGGCTGGATGATTCTGTTCGCCTGGGCGGCGTTGCTGATTGGCTCCGGCGTTTACCTTGGCGCCTTGGAAGCCATTGGCGATAAATCCGGCTGGCACAAACTGGCCAAAACCATCGGGGTGATTTTCCTGGTGTACGGTGTCATTATGCTCATCGGCTTAGCCGGCGGCAGCCAAAACGTCATGCAGCCGCTAAAAGGGCTCCAGAGCACTGGCGGTTCCATGTCGCAGCCTCAAGCCCATTTGAACTTCAAAAAAATCAGCACGCTGGATGAGTTGAATACCGAAATCGCGAAAGGCCAGCCCATTATGCTCGACTTTTACGCCGACTGGTGTGTCAGTTGCAAGGAAATGGAAGCCTACACCTTTTCCGATCCGGCCGTTCAGCAGGCCTTATCAAACGTCACCTTGCTGAAAGCCGACGTCACCGCCAACAATGCCAACGACAAAGAACTGATGAAAGCGTTCGGCATTATCGGCCCGCCGGCCATTCTGTTCTTTGACAAGGAGCAAGAGCAGAAAGCCCAACGCGTCGTCGGTTTTAAAAAGCCGGACGCCTTTATGCAACACATCCACAATTCATTTCAATAGCCTAACTCTTAGTCAGTGAAATCACACTGCTTAAGCTTCAAAACCGGCCTGGCCTGGCCGGTTTCAACACTAAGTACCATCCGGTAAAACCCCACAAAACTCACACCATTTCACCCAAAACATGACCAAACCTTACCATTTTTAAACTTCACCACCACTTCACAGCATTTCACGAACTTTCACGTCTTTTTTTGTGCTTTTGTATATCGTCAAACCGAACTTTCAGGTATAATTTTCAACAATTTAATCTTCAAACCCCGTTTGAGACGGCTGAAACAGCCTTAGGAAAGATGCATGGCGAACATACTGGTAATCAACGGTCCGAATCTCAATATGCTCGGTAAGCGCGAGCCGGAACACTACGGCCGCCAAACGCTCGGTGACATTATCGAAGAACTCGAAAACCTGGCGGACGATTACGAAGTACGACTTTACAATTTCCAAAGCAATGCCGAACACGAAATCGTGGAACGCATTCAAGCCGCTTTAAACGAAATCGATTTCATCATCATCAACCCCGCCGCTTTCACACACACCAGTGTGGCCATTCGGGATGCGCTCGCCACGGTAAAAATTCCGTTCATCGAAGTGCATTTATCCAACATCCATAAACGGGAAGCCTTCCGCACCCATTCCTACTTTTCCGACCTAGCTGAAGGCGTGATTGCCGGACTGGGTCCGATTGGCTACCAACTGGCTCTGGCGGCCGCTGTTGAAAAATTGAAATAAACCGATTACATCAAAGACTATCTTAAGAGGAATAGAGAACATGGATATTCGTTCAATTCGCAAATTGATTGAAATTGTTGAACAATCTGACATCGCCGAGATCGAAATCAAGGAAGGCGAGCACAACATCCGCATTACCCGCAGCAAAGAACCGGTCATGGTTTCCGCACCGGCCGCCACTTATCAAGCGGCGCCAATGGCCCCTGCGGCGGCTCCGGCTTCCGCTCCAGCGGCATCCGAATCGACTTCCGAAGAAGCCCCTGCGGCGGAGGTCAGCGGTCACAGCGTGACTTCACCAATGGTCGGCACCTTCTATTCCTCACCGTCCCCGGACGCCGACGCTTTCGTCAGCGTGGGTGACCAAGTCTCTGCCGGCGACACCCTTTGCATCATTGAAGCCATGAAAATCATGAACCCGATCGAAGCCGACGTTTCCGGAACCGTGAAAAAGATTCTGGTCCAAAACGCCGAGCCGGTTGAATTCGGTCAAGCCTTGTTCATCATCGAATAATAGGGAAGTTGCATGATTGAAAAAATCCTGATTGCCAACCGCGGAGAGATCGCCCTACGGGTATTAAGAGCCTGTAAGGAAATGGGCATCAAAACCGTTGCGGTTCATTCCACGGCGGATGCCAACCTCAAGCACGTTTTGCTGGCGGACGAATCCGTTTGCATCGGCCCGGCACCGTCCTCTGAAAGTTATTTGAACATTCCGGCCATTATCGCCGCGGCGGAAATCACCGACGCGGAAGCCATCCACCCGGGTTATGGCTTTTTGTCTGAAAACGCCGACTTTGCCGAACGCGTCGAAGAAAGCGGTTTTGCTTTCATCGGTCCGAAAGCGGAAACCATCCGCATTATGGGCGACAAAGTCTCCGCCATCAAAGCCATGAAAGCCGCCGGCGTCCCGACGGTTCCCGGTTCCGGCGGCCCTTTGGGCGACAACGATGAAGAAAACAAGCGCCTTGCCAAAGAAATCGGCTACCCGATTATCATCAAGGCCTCCGGCGGCGGCGGCGGACGCGGCATGCGTGTAGTGCACACCGAATCCAACCTGGTGAAATCCATCCAACTGACCAAATCCGAAGCCGGCAGCTTTTTCGGCAACCCGGAAGTCTATATGGAAAAATTCCTGGAAACGCCACGCCACATTGAAATCCAGGTACTGGCCGACGGCCAAGGCAATGCCATCCACCTGGGCGAGCGCGATTGTTCCATGCAACGTCGCCACCAAAAAGTGGTGGAAGAAGCGCCGGCACCGGGCATTACCGAAGAACAACGTAACAAAATTGGCCAGGCCTGCGTCAACGCCTGCATCGAAATCGGTTACCGCGGAGCCGGGACCTTTGAGTTCCTGTATGAAAAAGGCGAGTTCTATTTCATTGAAATGAACACCCGTCTGCAAGTGGAGCACCCGGTCACCGAACAGGTCACCGGCATCGATTTGGTCAAAGCGCAAATCGAAATCGCCATGGGTAACCCGCTTACCATCAAACAGGAAGACGTGGTACTGACGGGGCACGCCATCGAGTGTCGTATCAATGCCGAAAACCCATCGAAAAACTTCATTCCGTCACCGGGACGAATCGATCGTCTGCACTTGGCCGGCGGCATCGGGGTTCGCTGGGATTCACACATCTATACCGGCTATCCGGTGCCACCGAACTACGATTCCATGATCGGCAAATTGATTTGCTTCGGTCCGAACCGTGAATCGGCGATTGCACGAATGGATACGGCATTGGATGAATTGATTATTCAAGGCATCGATACCAACATTCGCATGCAACGCGAGATCATGAACGATCTGGGCTTCTGCGAAGGCGAGCAAAACATCCATTATCTGGAGCACCGCTTGGAACACTTGGTTTAACCTGTTTCCAACACGCGCGTCCATCAAACCACGAAAGTACCGCTTTCGTGGTTTTTTGTTTCATGACAACCCCAAACGGCGAACACAACACGCTTAAAGGAACCCACCATGGCCTGGATTCAAATCAATGCCACTGTCGAAGAAGCTCTTGCGGAACCGCTTTCCGATGCCTTTATGGAAGTCGGCGCCTGTTCCGTCACCTTTGAAGACGCCAAGGACCAACCCATTTTTGAACCGGAACTCGGCACCACGCCGATTTGGCAACACACCCGCGTGGTGGGGTTATTCGATGCCGAAACCGATACACAAGCCATTGTGTCCAGCCTGGAAAATCTTCTACCCGGCATCGCCGCCACGCAATACAAAGTTGAAGCGCTGGAAGACAAAGATTGGGTGCGCGCCTGGATGGACCAGTTCGAACCGATGCGGTTCGGCCAACGATTGTGGATTGTACCGAGCTGGCACACACCACCGGAGCCGGATGCCGTCAACCTGATGCTGGACCCCGGCATGGCATTCGGCACCGGCACTCACCCAACCACCTCTTTGTGTTTAACCTGGCTGGACCAACACGCACCGACCGGCCTGAACGTCATCGACTACGGTTGCGGTTCCGGCGTTCTGGCCTTGGCGGCGCAAAAGTTGGGCGCGGCTGACGTCCGCGGCACCGACATCGACCCGCAAGCCATTATCGCCAGCGAACAAAATGCCGAACGCAACCAGGCCGACATCGACTTTAAACTGGTCAAGGACTTCCAAGCCGCCCCGGTGGATTTACTGGTGGCCAACATTCTCGCCGGCCCACTCAAAGAACTGGCGCCAGAATTCATCCGTTTACTGAAACCGGAAGGCACCTTGGTGCTTTCAGGCCTGTTGACCAACCAAGCGCCGGAACTCATCGCCTTCTATGACCAGCAGGGCTTTGCCCTACTGGAACAGCAAGACCTAGACGACTGGTCCCTGCTGTGTTTCCAAAAGAACGCTTAATCCCGAACGGTTTGACTCAAACGGCTTAATCCAATGACGCTCCCCTTTGAACACCCAACCCTTCCCAGCCTGGCCTTGGCACCGATGGCCGGTGTCACCGATCGGGTGTTTCGCGACATTTGCCGCGAAAACGGCGCGGACTATGCGGTGTCGGAAATGGTCGCGTCCAAAAAACAACTCTGGCAATCCGCCAAGTCGTCCACTCGCCATGCCGACCAAACGGAACAGGCACCGCGCATCGTTCAACTGCTCGGCACCGAACCGGAGGAACTGGTGGAAGCCGCCTTATGGCAACAATCCCAAGGCGCCGACGTCATTGATTTGAATATGGGCTGCCCCGCCAAAAAAGTGTGCGACGTGGCCGCCGGTTCCGCCCTGTTAGGTCAACCGGACCGGGTTGAAGCGATTTTCCAAGCCATGACGGCGGCACTCGACATTCCCGTCACGGTCAAAATCCGCACCGGCGTCAACACCGACAACATCAATGCGGTGGACATCGCACAGATGGCCGAACACTATGGCTTGAAAGCCGTCACTATCCATGGCCGCACCTGGGCAGACAAATTTCAAGGGCAAGCCGAATACGACACCATTAAAGCCGTCAAACAACAGGTTGCGCTGCCCGTGATTGCCAACGGCGATATTTGTCACCCAAAAGACGCGCAATTTGTATTAAAATACACAGGCTCAAATGGCCTCATGGTGGGTCGAGGCGCTCAGGGTTATCCTTGGATTTTCAGGGAGATACGTCATTTTCTCACCCACGGCACCTTGCTGGCACCGCCCACCATGAACGAATTCCATGAGGTGATGATTCGGCACCTTTCCGAACTGGAAACATTGTACGGAGCCGCGCTGGGTTACAAAATCGCCCGCAAGCATTTGGGCTGGTACAGTCAGTCCCTGCCGGCGGGTACGGCACTGCGAAAAGAATTTAACCGGTTTGAAAACACCCAAGCGCAACTCGACTTAATCAATCGTTATTTTGATACTCTATGACCTAAGCTGACATAAGCACATGACATCAAAAAAAACACAAACACCTGCGGACCATGCTCTTTGCACCCACGTCACCAATACGTTGACGAACTACTTCGAGACATTACAGGACGAAGTGCCGAGTGATGTCTATCAAATGGTCATCAGCCAAGTCGAGCGCCCGATGATCGAATTTGTCCTCCATAAGACCGAGTTCAACCAGACCCGCTCGGCGGAAATTTTGGGCATCAACCGCAATACCCTGAGAAAAAAAATACAACAATACAAAATCACCCAGGCCTGACAAAAGCCAAAAGCACCAGGCCTGGGCAAAACAACCATTAAAAACATTTAAAACTAACTTTCTGGAGATTTCCATTTTATGAAACCTGTTCGTCGCGCCCTCATTAGCGTTTCAGACAAAACCGGCATTCTTGAGTTTGCCAAAGCCCTCACCGACATGAACGTCGCCATCCTGTCCACCGGTGGAACCTATAAGGCGCTGTCCGAAGCCGGTTTACCGGTGACGGAAGTCTCTCAATACACCGGTTTTCCGGAAATGATGGACGGCCGCGTCAAAACCCTACACCCGAAAATCCATGGCGGGCTATTGGGGCGTCGCGGCACCGACGACGCGGTGATGGCTGAACACGGTATCGACCCGATCGATATGGTGGTGGTGAATCTCTATCCGTTTGAAGCCACCGTGGCCAAGCCGGATTGCAGTCTGGAAGACGCCATTGAGAACATCGACATCGGCGGCCCGACCATGTTGCGTTCCGCCGCGAAGAACCACAAAGACGTCGCCGTCGTCACCGACCCGGCCGACTACGACCGCATCTTGTCGGAAATGCAAGCCAACAACGGTCAGCTGGCGCACGCCACCCGTTTCGATTTGGCCATCAAAACCTTCGAGCAAACCGCGCGCTACGACGGTGCCATCTCAAACTACTTCGGCAAAATGTTCAGTGAGGACGAAGCCGATACCTTCCCACGTACTTACAACACCCAGTATGTGAAAAAACAATCCATGCGCTACGGCGAAAACCCGCACCAATCGGCGGCGTTCTACACCGAGCGCAACGCCAGCGAAGCGTCGGTTTCCACAGCCGAACAGTTGCAAGGTAAGGCACTGTCTTTCAACAACATCGCCGATACCGACGCCGCATTGGAACTGGTCAAAACCTTCGACGACACCGCTTGCGTCATCGTGAAACACGCCAATCCATGTGGCGTTTCCATCGGTAACAGCGTGTTCGAAGCCTATGACCGCGCTTACAAAACCGACCCGACGTCCGCTTTCGGCGGCATCATCGCCTTTAACCGCGAGTTGGACGCCGAAACGGCCCAGGCGATTATCGACCGTCAATTCGTGGAAGTCATTATCGCGCCAAGCGTGTCCGACGAAGCCAGACAAGCTGTTTCCAGCAAGCAAAACGTTCGCCTACTGGTGTGTGGCGAATTGGGCGAACAGCAACCGGCTTATGACTACAAACGCGTCACCGGCGGCTTGCTGGTACAAGACCGCGATTTGGGCACGGTCGCCGAAAGCGATTTGAAAGTCGTCACCAAACGCGCGCCGACTGAAAAAGAAATGGCCGATTTGCAGTTCGCCTGGAAAGTCGCGAAATACGTGAAATCCAATGCCATCGTCTATGTGAAAGACGGCATGACCATTGGGGTGGGCGCCGGTCAAATGAGCCGTGTTTACTCCGCTAAAATCGCCGGCATCAAAGCCGCCGATGAAGGACTGGAAGTCCCGGGCTCCGTCATGGCTTCCGATGCGTTCTTCCCGTTCCGCGATGGCATCGACGCGGCCGCCGAAGCCGGCATCACTGCGGTGATTCACCCGGGCGGTTCCATGCGCGACCAGGAAGTCATAGATGCGGCGGACGAACACGGCATCGCGATGGTGTTCACCGGTATGCGCCACTTTAAACATTGATGTAAACCGTAATGGCTTATTTGCTCAATTTCGGCGTTGAGAAAATGCTTCCGATGCTCACCTACTTTATGTAGGCTGCGCTTCGGGTCATTTTCCCGCCTTAAACTTGAGCAAAGCGCTCATTACTCTTACAGACTAAACTTAATTTTCCTTTAGGGTTAATCAAAAACTTCGTGACTTTATGTCTTCGTGGTTAAACAAAGAGAAACAAGACAAATGAATGTATTAGTGATTGGAAGCGGCGGTCGTGAACATGCTTTGGCATGGAAAACGGCTCAGTCGGAAAACGTCGAAACCGTCTTCGTCGCGCCGGGCAATGCCGGAACCGCTCTGGAACCGAAACTGAAAAACGTTGCGATTGCAGTGGAAGATTTACCAGGCCTGGTCGATTTTGCTCAAAATAACCAAGTCGAACTGACCATCGTCGGCCCGGAAGTCCCGCTGGTGCTTGGCGTGGTCGATGCCTTTGAAGCCGCCGGTTTGAAGTGTTTTGGTCCCTCCAAAGGTGCCGCGCAGTTGGAAGGTTCCAAAGCCTTCTCCAAAGATTTCCTGGCCAAGCATCAAATTCCGACCGCGGCTTATGAAGTCTTTACCGAAATCCCGCCCGCGGTCGCCTACATTGAAAAAATGGGCGCACCGATTGTGGTGAAAGCCGATGGCTTGGCGGCCGGTAAAGGCGTCATCTTGGCCGACACCGAAGCCGAAGCAATCGCGGCGGTCGAAGACATGCTGGCCGGCAATAAATTCGGCGACGCCGGTGCCCGCGTAGTCATCGAAGAATTCCTGGAAGGCGAAGAAGCCAGCTTCATCGTCATGGCCGACGGCGAACACATCCTGCCGATGGCGACCTCTCAGGATCACAAGGCGCGCGACAATGGCGACACCGGTCCGAACACCGGTGGCATGGGCGCTTACACGCCGGCACCAGTCGTGACCCGTAAAATCCATGACCGCATTATGGCCGACGTCATCCGTCCGACCATCGAAGGCATGGCGAAAGACGGTTTGCCTTACACCGGTTTCCTATATGCCGGCGTGATGGTCACCGCCGACGGTACTCCGAAAGTCCTGGAATTCAACTGCCGTTTCGGCGATCCGGAAACCCAACCGATTATGATGCGTTTGCAATCGAACTTGGAAGAACTGTGCCTGGCGGCCTTGGATAAAAAGCTGGATACCGTATCCGCTAAATGGGATTCGCGTGCCGCTTTGGGTGTGGTGTTAGCGGCCGGAGGCTACCCGGACAGCTACCGTAAAGGCGACGTCATCAAAGGCATCGACGATGCCAACGGCGTTGACACCAAAGTGTTCCATGCCGGCACAGCCACCAACGACCAAGGCGAAGTGATCACCTCCGGTGGACGCGTGCTTTGCGTCACCGCATTGGGTGAAAACGTTACCGAAGCGCAGCAAAAAGCCTATGAAGCCGTGACCAAAATCAAATGGCAGGACGAATACCATCGTACCGACATCGGTCACCGTGCCATCAAACGCGAAGCGATTAGCTGATAGACTCCTTTGCGAATTGAGGTGATGGGAAAGCACTCTGCGGAGTGCTTTTTTTATGCCTGGAATTTCGGTATAGTTAAAGCCGATGGCGGCAAAGTTCCGCTTTAAGATCCGCTCATGAAGGAGAGTGATGATGTCTGCTTTAGAAACCGTTCATAACTACTACGAAAGACCGGTGTTCAACTTTATTCAGGAAAACTACCGTAATTCCGGCCTGACGGATAACCAGCTGGCTGATATGGCCTGCATTGCCCTGAACCGTATCGCTCCCCGTTACATTCGTCACGATATCGATATGTCGTTTTACATGTCCGGACAGGAACACTTGGAAATTCAAGCCCGCATCGAAAAAGCGGTCAAAAAGGCCTTCAAAAAAGTGAAGAAATTGGACGGCATCGAAGATGACGCCGACCAGGATGTGGATTAACGAAACTTAAAATGCGCTGAAACGGCACACATTGACACTGATGTAGTCGCCGTAAGCGGAGCCGGATTGCAACCAGTTTTTAACTTTGTTGCTCACGGCCATTGCCGGCATGGCTTCATCCAATCGTAAATACAAACCGTATTTGAAGCGTGGACTTTCTTGCCCTTCACATACCAGTTCGCCCTGTTCGACAAACACGGCTTTTTCCGGCAAGTTATTCGGCTGTGCCGCGAATGCCGCTTCGCCATGCTCTAGCATCAACTCGCGCAAGCGTGCCTGAAAGAACTCTTTGCTAATCGGGTTGAACTGATAATAATCCCGCAACAAATCTTCGACGTTATCGATCAGGTATTGTTTCAGCGACGCTACCGTATCGAACGGATCTTCACCCAATTCATAAATCACGAAGGCATCGTCGGTTTTACCAAGACGCAACCCCCGATCCTGAACGACGACTAAAGTCGAGCCATTAAGAACTTTCTGAAAATCGTCATCCGACAACGCCGACACGGCGGTTAAAAATTGTTGAGCGTCCATGACAGCCCCTTTTCTTTTATTATGTGGTTAGGTTGGCGAACAGTGTCGGCAATTTTTCCGGCAAACGCAAGACGTTATCGACAATCGCATAGCGGTTCTGACCGAAAATCTGCTGCACATATTTGTCGGCAAACTGATCGATGGTCAAACAATAAGAGTACACCCCTTTGGTTTGCAACTCTTCAACCGCCTTTTTCGCGTCCTGCTTCAAATACTGGCTGTCTTTTTCGTCGATGTCGGCCGGTTCACCGTCGGTAATCACCAACAACAATTTTTGCTTGCTGGATTGTCTTTCCAGATACGCCCCGGCGTGACGCATCGCGGCGCCCATACGGGTCGACAAACCGCCTTGCATACCGGCCAGTTTGGCGTGTACATCGGCATCAAACGGCTCTTCGAACTGTTTGAAACGTGTGTACTGAACATCATGACGCCCGTCGGACGAGAAGCCGTGGACCGCAAACTGGTCACCGATACCATTAATGGCGTGGGACACCAAAATCGCGGCTTCCTGCGTCACTTCCAGTACCGTTTTGTCTTCACCAGTGACATATTCATTGGTGGATTCGGATAAATCCAGCAGAATCACCACCGACACTTCCCGGCTGCGAATCACGTTTTTCATGGTGATGCGCGGATCCGGTTCCTGTCCCATGCGCAACGCGGTAATCGCTTCCACACAGGCATTCAAATCCAGTTCATCCCCATCTTCGATGCGGCGGATACGCTGCAAACCAACGGCTTGCAGTTTATCGACGATTTGCTTGATGCGATGTGCGATGCCTTTGTTCTGTTCCAGAATTCGGTCATACAATTCCGGATCGCCCTTCTTGGCACGATGTTCGTACAAGGTGACCCAATTCGGGCGGTTCAACTGCACACGGTAATCCCATTCATGGTAATGAACCGGGTCGGACACCGGATCGACACCTTCCATATCGTTAAAGGAAACGCCGTTGTCTTCATACGGGAAGAATTCTGAATTCAGCACCCAGACTTCATCATGGTCAACGTCTTGCAGTTCGGAATCGATTTCATTGACCATTTCCATGACCGACACGTGCTTGCGTACGGTTTCCTGGTGCCCTGCACCGGTGCCATCCATTTCGCCCCACTCGTCAGACGCCCACACCAAACGGTTGTCGTCACGATATGGGAAACGCATCCGGCTGATGTCGGTCAAGGATTCCCATTTGCTCATGGCCTGGTTCAGGACGTTATACAAAGTCATCCCCAAATCCCAAGACCATTTTTCGTTTTCCAGGTTGTCTTCGACCTGATCGTGGAACTGGTCCACCACCATCGTCAACGGCTCATCGTCAAACGGGTATTCTTTATCCATCAACGCAAAAGCCAACTGTTCCAAGCGATACGCCGTGGTATTTTCCGGCAGTTCCGCCGCTTCCATTCCGGCTTTGGCTACTTTCATCCACAGCTTTTTCAAGCCTGGGAACTGTTTGATGGCATTGTATTCAACGCGCGCGTCCTCAATCAGTTCGATAAAGAACATCTGTTGCGGGTTTAACTGTTCCATCGAAATCGCGGCCGAGGTGTACATCAAGTGCGACGCCATGTGCGCGGCCATGGCACGATACAATTCCGCCCCTTTGATGTCGCCCAAATCGTTCAAGGCATCCGGCAAGTGCATGGCCATGTTTTCATAGAACGGTTTGAAATCATCGAAATCCGACGCCGCCGGGCGAATGAAGAAATCGCGCGCCCAAAACGCTCGCAAATAAAAGTTGATCGGACGATGAAAATCGATGAACAGCGAGCCTTTACGCTGCTGCTGGAACACCGCCTTGGAATCTTCCGATTGCAAACCGAAATAATCCATCTGCGCCTGGAAATTACGGGCGTGTGCTTGCGCCCCCCATTGCGCCCAGCGTCGCAAGCCGGAGACGGTCAGCTTCGACATCAAATCATCGATGATGCCCAGCATCGGTCTCAAACCACGCGGGGTTTTGGAGCCCAATTGGTAAATTAGCGCCAGGTATTGTCTCAGCAGGTCGATATCGCCGGTTCTTTCCGCAACCAACGGCAACGAATCCAATGTCAAAGCCACCACTTCACCGGATGTCACCGACGACAATTTCATCACCGTTTCCAGAACGTCATCCAGAATTTCATCTTCGACCTGCGACACAACTTGCGGCACGGCTTCCAGATAACTGATGACAATCTGTTGCCCTTTACCGAGGTACGCAATCCCCTGGGCATTTTGCAACCAGGTCTGACGCGACGCCTCCGACATGTGGTGTGAAGCCTCTTGGATCAATGAATCCAGCATTTCCTCTAACTGAGGAACGCTTTCAATCAAGGATTCCTTGACTTCCTGCATATCAAAACTCATATCGATTCTCTCTTGTTATTCCGTCGTTTAGACCTTTCTCCCAGGCCTGGTCAAAACAGCCAGGCCTGGCCACTTTTGATTTATTCAAAGGGTTTATTCAAAGAAAGTATCGACTGTGGTCAAGAGGGTATCCAAAATGTCATCGTCGTCGGTCAATGGCGTAATCAAAGCCATCGTACAGGCTTTCTTCGGATCAACACCCTTGTTAATTAACTGCGCGGCGTACACCAATAGACGGGTGGAAATCCCTTCGTCCAGACCGTGCCCTTTCAGGTTACGGGAACGTTGCGCGATTTGAACCAGCTTCTCGGCCGTGGCTTGATCAATGCCCGCTTCTTTGGCAACGATGTCGGCTTCCACCGCTTCTTCCGGATAGTCGAACTTGAACCCACCGAAACGCTGCTTGGTGGATTGTTTCAAGTCTTTCATCATCGACTGATAACCCGGGTTATAGGAAATCACCAATTGGAAATCCGGGTGGGCTTCGACCAGCTCACCTTTTTTGTCCAATGGCAGCACGCGACGGTGGTCCGTCAAGGGATGAATCACAACCGTGGTGTCCTGACGGGCTTCGACCACCTCATCCAGATAGCAGATGGCGCCAATACGCGCGGCGACAGTCAAAGGACCATCCTGCCATTTAGTCCCGTTGATATCGATCAGGTAACGCCCGACCAAATCGGAAGCGGTCATGTCTTCGTTACACGCCACCGTGATTAACGGTTTACCGAGTTTGTGCGCCATGTATTCTACAAAACGCGACTTACCGCACCCCGTCGGGCCTTTCAACATAATCGGCATTCGGGAGGCATATCCGGACTCGAACAATTCGATTTCATCCGATACCGGACGGTAAAACGGTTCGTCTTTAATCATGTATTGGCTAGGATCTAAGGCATTAATTTCCGACATGTTATTTCTCCGTTGGCAAGTCATCATTCAAAATGAGAGCTTTGCATGAGTGGGGCGCGATAGAAAAATGAGATAAAATTTTTCTGAATTAGGCGGAAAACGCAGCGAATAGCGAGCTATTCACCAGTTTTTCAACGACATTCAGGGAAATTTTAGCCATTTTTATTCGTGCATCCATCTCGTGCAAAGCTCTCAAAATATTTAGGTGTGGTCACTTGTTGAAATGAACACAACTAAATAAATTGAAAACCAGCTAGTTTCGGGGCTAGCTGGCCGTTACCCGAACAGTGAGGTATGAGACTGCCCGGGTAAACAAGGTTGGCGGCTGCAAAACGAAGCTTGCAACCACCGGAATTCGATAGCCGCTTCCCGTCGCTTTTGGCTAGGGGAAACGGACGCGATTCAAACAAAAATCTAAACCGCGATTTAAATTTGTAGCTGACTGAAACGATCAGCCAGCAAACAAATGGAATTAAAACGTTCGCCAGTTACTCAAGGGCTAGGCGGACGCAGCGCAGAAACCGGAGTGTGCCGTGAGCACATGAGGATTTCGAGCCGCGCCCAACAACGCACTTGGGTTGCTGGCGGGCGTTTTAAACCATTTTACATGTCACCACGCTTAACTAGCATGTTGGCACCTTGAGACTGCGCATAGTTGTCATAACCAATCAAACGAACGTGGTTGTTTGGGTTGGCTTTGATACACGCGTTTACTTCTTCCAAAACGGCATCCGCAGAGGTTTCACCGAACATTGGAAGCTTCCACATATACCAGAAGTAAGAGAAAGCGTTTTCTGGCTCAGTGTGCTCAACAGCCGGGTTCCAACCCTTGCTGATGATGTACTCTACTTGCGATCTGATTTGCTCATCAGACATCTTCGGCAGGTATGAAAAGGTTTCTGCCTTACGCGATGCTGGATCAGAAAGACGTGAAGGATAATCTTGTACTGTACTCATGTTTTTTCTCCTGAATTTAACAATCGATTACTTGTGAGAAACGTCTAGTTTGTCAACAGTATCGAATTCGAACTTAATTTCTTTCCATGTTTCCATCGCGATTTTAAGTTCTGGGCTGTGCTTAGCCGCTTCAGTAAGGATTTCCTTACCGACTTTCTCGACTTCCTTACCTTCGTTACGTGCTTGAACACACGCTTCAAGAGCCACACGGTTTGCGGCCGCACCCGCTGCGTTACCCCATGGGTGACCCAAAGTACCACCACCGAACTGAAGAACGGAGTCATCACCGAAGATGGAAACCAAGGCCGGCATGTGCCATACGTGGATACCACCGGAAGCAACCGGAAGAACACCAGGCATTGCACCGAAGTCTTGGTCGAACATGATGCCGCGTGAACGATCTTCTTCAATGTAGCTGTCACGCATAAGATCGATCCAACCAAGAGTCGCTTCACGGTCACCTTCCAATTTACCAACAACGGTACCGGAGTGAAGATGGTCACCACCGGATAGACGAAGTGCTTTCGCCAGCACACGGAAGTGGATACCGTGGTGTGGGTTACGGTCGATTACACCGTGCATTGCGCGGTGAATGTGAAGCAGAACGCCGTTATCACGACACCAGTTCGCCAAACCTGTGTTCGCTGTGAAACCACCGGTTAGGTAATCGTGCATGATGATCGGAGAACCGATTTCTTTTGCGAATTCCGCACGCTTATACATTTCTTCAGGTGTTGGAGCGGTAACGTTCAGGTAGTGACCTTTACGTTCACCGGTTTCCGCTTCTGACTTTTCAATCGCTTCTTGACAGAACAAGAAACGGTCACGCCAGCGCATGAACGGTTGAGAGTTGATGTTCTCGTCATCTTTCGTGAAGTCAAGACCACCACGCAAACATTCATATACGGCACGGCCATAGTTTTTCGCAGACAAACCAAGCTTAGGCTTGATGGTACAACCCAACATCGGACGACCGTATTTATCCATCTTGTCACGCTCAACTTGGATACCGTGTGGTGGTCCACCACAAGTCATCACGTATGCAAGCGGAACACGAACGTCTTCCAAGCGCAAAGCACGCAGTGCTTTAAAGCCGAATACGTTACCAACCAAAGATGTGAATACGTTTACAACAGACCCTTCTTCGAACAAGTCGATTGGGTAAGCGATGAACGCGTAGAAAGCAGAATCGTCACCTGGGACGTCTTCAATTTTGTAAGCACGACCTTTGTAGTGATCCAAATCGGTCAACAAGTCAGTCCATACAGTGGTCCAAGTCCCTGTTGAAGATTCCGCAGCTACCGCAGCGGCCACTTCTTCACGTGGTACACCATCTTGTGGGACTACTTTAAAACATGCTAGAAAATCTGAGTCTTTCGGCTCATAATCAGGCATCCAATACGTTTCGCGGTATTCTTTTACACCGGCGTTATAAGTCTTAGCCATCTTTTACCTCTTTGTTATAAAAGTTAGTTGTGAAAAGAGTCTGAAAAAACGCTTCATGTTGCTACGTGGTTAGACGCTTGCGTTTCCAGTGGTTCGTATCTTATCCAAATTACTCTGGCCTAAAACTCAGTCTTTGTTATACAATCTATAAACAAAGGGTTATGATTGAACAAAAAATCCTTTTCTTTCAATAGCTTATTTTTTCACCTTCCGAGAAATAAAATGCATAATCTCCATATCACCGCCCAACAAATCCGAATTTTCGAAGCGGTTTCCCGGCATTTAAGCTATACCAAAGCGGCTGAAGAACTCAACTTGTCACAGCCGGCCGTTTCGGTACAGGTTAAACGCTTGGAAGAAAACAACGATGTCAAACTCATCGAGGTCATCGGCAAAAAACTTTACCTGACATCTGCCGGCGAACACATGTTCAAAACCTGCACCAACATACTGGGCGAACTGAAGGATCTCACGGCTTACATTCGTAATGAACAAGACAGCATAGAAGGTGAACTCAAGCTGGCGGTTGTCACCCCGGCCAAGTATTTCATCCCTTATGTGCTAAAAGCGTTTTTGAATAAATATCCGGACGTCACGCCATCCATCACCGTCGTCAATCGACGCCGGATTTTGGACGAACTGAAACAGAACCAATACCATTTAACGGTCATGGGGCGTGTTCCGGCGGAATTGAAAATGGAAGCCTTCCCGTTCTTCAAAAACGAACTGGTCATGGTGGCCCCGCCCAACCATCCGCTGGCAAAACACAAGCAAATTCCATTAAGCGAAATCGTCAACGAAAAATTCCTGATGCGCGAAAGCGGTTCCGGCATTCGCATTGCATTGGAAGAGCGCTTGGCACAAGAGAATTATGTGATTCAACCCTATATGGAACTGGGCAGCACCGAATCGATCAAACAGGGCGTCATGGCAGGCCTGGGCATTTCCGTCATTCCGCGCCATGCGGTTCGCATTGAAGCCAAATACGGTCATTTAACAGTCTTAGATGTGCAAGGCTTCCCGCTCAGCCGAGATTGGTACATCGCCAAGATGCAAGATAAGGTTCTGATGCCACCGGCCGTGGCGTTTTTGGACTTCCTGAAATCCGTGGACATCAATAAACTACTGGTCATGTCCGACACCCGTTAAAGCAAATCATAACGGATTGTATATAACGGTATAGACTGAACATAAAGGAGTGTCATGCCTGAAAAAATTTCGCTGTTGGCGCGCAATGCCACGCTCCGTCAACTGCAGGTATTTGAAAGCATCGCGCGGCACAACAGCTTTTCCAAAGCGGCGGAAGAGTTGCACCTGACTCAGCCGACCGTTTCCATGCAGGTCAAAAAACTTTCCGACATCCTTGAAGCGCCATTATTCGAACAAATCGGGCGCAAAGTACACTTGACGGAAGCCGGCCAAGCCTTGTACGAAGCGGCGAATAACATCCTGCAACAACTTTCCATCGCCGAGCAGAAAATCAATCACCTGAAAGGTTTTTCCGGCGGTAGCGTCAAGCTGACGGTCATTTCCACCGCGCAATATTTCGTGCCGAAAGTCATTCATGAATTCACCCAGGCTTACCCGGACGTCACCGTCATTATGCGCGTGGGGAACAAAGAGAGTTTGCTGGAACGTATCAACCAGAACAAGGATGACTTTTACCTGCTCGGCCAACCGCCGGAAGACTTGAATGTCGAATCCTCGCAGCTGTCCGTCAACCCCTTGGCTTTCGTCGCGAACAGCAACCATCCTCTGGTCGGTAAACAGCTTTCCATTCAAGATTTGGTCGACGAACCTTTCCTAATGCGTGAAACCGGTTCCGGCATTCGCGCGCAAATCGAAAAAGTTTTCGAAGACTTCGACTTTCAACCCAATATCAAAATGGTACTGGGGGGCAATGAACCGATTCGCTTGGGCTTATTGCAAAACCTCGGCATTACCGTCGCATCCGTACCGACCCTGATGGAAGAAATCAACCAGGGCAAAATCGCCATCCTGAATGTCAAAGGGTTTCCGATCAACCGTCACTGGTATCTCGCCTACCCCAAAGGTAAGGTTCTGTCGATTGCGGCCGAGAAGCTGATTGAACTACTGAAAAAAGAAGGCGAAAAACTCAGTGAGCTGGCCTTTAATAAATTCCGCTAGCCGTTCACTCAATTAAAACCCATTGATTGCAAGCCTGCCAAATAGCCTAACTATTGCTTTTCGTCTTGGCAAAACATCATTTTGCATAGCCTTATATCTATACTTTTAATCAAAATTATTGATTTGAAGTTATCCATCCATTCTCTATAATGACCCTTCAAGTTTTCGGGGTTGGATTATTTAACTAAATGATTCAACAAAAATTAAGGGGAAACCGCCTTTGAGGTTCGCCCCAAAAAAGAGGTAAAAACAATGGATCAGTCGAATCGTTACGCTGACTTAACTCTATCTGAAGAAAAATTGATTGCTGATGGCAATCACCTTCTCGTTGCATACCGTCTAAAACCTGCCGCTGGTTATGGTTTCCTAGAAGTTGCTGCTCACGTTGCTGCTGAGTCTTCAACCGGTACTAACGTTGAAGTCTCTACTACTGATGACTTCACTCGTGGTGTTGACGCTCTAGTATATGAAGTTGACGAAGCGGCGTTTGGTGACAAAGGTGGTCTGATGAAGATCGCTTACCCAGTCGATCTATTCGATCCAAACCTAATCGATGGTCACTACAATGTATCTCACATGTGGTCTTTGATCCTAGGGAACAACCAAGGTATGGGTGACCACGAAGGTCTTCGTATGTTGGACTTCTTGGTGCCAGAGCAAATGGTTAAGAAATTCGACGGCCCAGCCACTGACATTTCCGACCTATGGAAAGTACTAGGCCGTCCGGAAGTTGACGGTGGTTACATCGCGGGTACGATCATCAAGCCTAAACTAGGTCTACGTCCTGAACCATTCGCTAAGGCGTGTTATGACTTCTGGTTGGGTGGTGACTTCATCAAAAACGATGAGCCACAAGCTAACCAACCTTTCTGCCCAATGGAAACGGTTATTCCAATGGTTGCAGAGACAATGGATCGTGCACAGCAAGAAACAGGTGAAGCGAAGCTTTTCTCTGCAAACGTAACAGCTGACTTCCACGAAGAAATGATCAAGCGTGGTGAATACATCCTAGGTGAATTCGCTAAATACGGTAACGAAAAACACGTTGCTTTCCTAGTTGACGGTTTCGTAACCGGTCCAGCAGGTGTCACCACGGCTCGTCGTAACTTCCCAGATACATACCTACACTTCCACCGCGCTGGTCACGGTGCCTTGACTTCTTATAAGTCACCTATGGGTATGGATCCACTATGCTACATGAAGTTAGCTCGCCTAATGGGTGCTTCTGGTATCCACACTGGTACGATGGGTTACGGTAAAATGGAAGGTCACGGTGATGAGCGCGTACTGGCTTACATGCTTGAGCGTGACGAGTGTCAAGGTCACTACTTCTATCAGAAGTGGTACGGTATGAAGCCAACTACACCAATCATCTCTGGTGGTATGAACGCACTACGTCTACCTGGTTTCTTCGAAAACCTAGGTCACGGTAACGTCATCAACACTTGTGGTGGTGGTTCCTTCGGTCACATCGATTCTCCTGCTGCTGGTGGTACGTCACTGGGTCAAGCATACGAGTGCTGGAAAACGGGTGCAGACCCAATCGAATACGCTAAAGAGCACCCAGAATTTGCTCGTGCATTCGAATCTTTCCCAAGCGATGCAGACAAAATCTTCCCAGGCTGGAGAGAAAAATTGGGTGTCCACAAGTAATTGATGTTAAAGCCGCTTGAGGTACACATCGTGCCTCAAGCCACTTTACCCATCAATTTGAATGGATACTTAAAAACCTCAGCTTTAGGCTGAGGTTTTTTTACCCAATCACTCAAATTCAAATCCTTTTCGTTTAGCGTTTTGCTTTCATAGACATTAAACCAAAATGATTTTATCAACACTTAAATTCGCTTAAAAACCACCAGGCCTGGTGGTTTATCAAGCTCAAATAACTTCTTTTTTATTGAGAGTTTTGCACGAGTGGGACGCGAGGAAAAAATGAGATAAAACTTTTCTGAATTAGGCGGAAAACGAAGTTAATAGCTAGCTATTAACGAGTTTTTCAACGACATTCAGGAAAATTTTAGCCATTTTTAGCCGTGAATCCATCTCGTGTTTATACCCTTTGGGTGCAAAGCTCTCTTATTATCAATCAAAGTTTTCGGGGAACTCAGATGGATATTTCACAGTACAAAATCGACAACGAACCTTTTTACGATGCACAATCGAATGAGATTGAACTTTACGAAGCCGCTTATGCAGCGCGCTTGCCAGTCATGGTCAAAGGCCCAACCGGCTGTGGTAAATCTCGCTTTGTTGAGCACATGGCCTGGAAACTGGGGAAACCGATTATTACCGTTTCCTGTAACGAAGACATTACCGCGGCGGACTTAGTCGGTCGTTACCTGTTAGACGCCGAAGGCACTCGCTGGGTCGATGGCCCACTCACCATGGCCGCACGCTACGGCGCCATCTGCTATCTGGATGAAATTGTCGAAGCCCGTCAAGATACCATGGTTGTAATCCATGCCTTGACCGACCACCGCCGTGAACTGTCTTTGGATAAAAAAGGCGAGCTGATTAAAGCCCACCCGGATTTCCAATTGGTCATTTCCTACAACCCGGGTTATCAATCCTTGATGAAAGACCTGAAACAATCCACCAAACAACGTTTCTGTGCCATGGACTTTGATTATGCCGCGCCAGACGTCGAAGCACACATTCTGCAAAAAGAAGGTGGCGTTGACGAGGCCACCGCGAAGAAGCTGGTTCAAATCGGTGAAACAGCGCGCAACCTGAAAGGTCATGGTCTGGACGAAGGGATTTCTACCCGTTTGATGGTCTATGCCGCCACCCTGATCAACCAAGGCATTACCCCTGTCGAAGCGTGTAAAATGGCGTTGGTGCGCCCGATTACCGATGATGCAGACATTCGCCAAACGCTGGATAACGCAATTGAAATGATTTTCGGCTAATCATAAATTGTTTCATCCGAATTTTCGCGCTGCGCTTCGTTAGAAACGGTCGTGTATAACTTATACACTCCCTTATTCTCGCCTTGCTCAGCACGAAAATTCGGCGAACCAAACTTATGATTTCTCTTTTTAGAAGAGATACTTTCAACTGAACGAGATGTTTATGTATGAATGAAGAATTATTTGCTGAATATCAGGACAAATTTACCTGTAAATTTCCGAAAGCGGTCGAGCTGTTCCCCGATTTATTAAACGATGCCGTGTCGAAATTATCGCCACAAGGGGTCGAGGCCTATTTAGAAGGAGCGAACTTCCTTTGTAAAATCGGCCAAGGCGTTGAACCGGTATTGGTGTTTATGGAAGTGATGCCGGACATCGCCTCTCACTTTGGTCAAGGCACCAATAAAATGATTGCCAATTACAGCTATCTGCTGGCACGAAGCCCCAACAAAAAAGCCTTGATTCCGTTTTTATCAACGCTTGGCCATGTTTGCCGACGCATTGACCGAACTGAAGATTTAGAGCTGTATCTGCAAATTATCGATGAATATGTCGAAAAGACGCAGACGGTTATCCACGGTCATCACTCTTTGTATGAGAGCCCGGGAATGGTTGCTCTGTTAGAGTCCATGCCACAACTGATTTCCAAACTGTGTCTCAACGGTATCCGTAACTTCATCGATTATGGGGCGCGCAATTACCTGAATGCACCGGAAGAACAGATTGCTTACTTTAAATTGGAGTCGCATGACGCCAAAAGCATTATCACCCGCGAGCGCAAAGGCACCACGTTCAAAGACGTTGAACGTCATATGGACATGTTGAAAGAGTGCATGTGGGACTGCGATTTGCCTTTCCAAACCTTTGCAACGGCTTTTGACCAATTGCGCAAGCCGGTGCCTTATCTGGATGACGACATCATTGCGGTACCGGATGTTTATGACGCAGAAAATGGCGTGTCGGGTACCGACCGCTATCGAGCCACGGTGGCACATATGATGGCACATAAAAAATGGTCCGGACAGCTGATGGCGGATAACTATGCGCCCCATATGCAATTGTTTATCTCGATATTTGAAGACTGTCGTGTTGAACACCTGGCGATTCAACGTTATCCAGGTCTGAAAAAATTGTTCTTATCCTTGCACCCTTACCCTGAAAAAGGTGCCTGTGACGATCAGAAAATGTCGTGTCTGCGCTATCGTGCAACGCGTATGTCTCGCGCCTTGTTGGATGAGGACTTTGACCCTCAGAATGAATTGTTGGAAAGTTTCCGTGAGCGCTTTCATACAATCATGGCTGAAAAAGGTGAAGAGTCGACCACTGCGGATATGGCCGATTTGGGTATCGACTTCTATGTCAAAACTCGTAAGCAGTCTTCGGACAGCCAACCAACGGTATTCTTTGATGATACCGAAGTGTCTTACCGCGACGATAACCGTTATATCTGGTTCTACTACGAAGAGTATGATGAGTCAGACGAAATCATGCCGAACGAGTATGAGAACGAAGAGCCGAAAATCGACAATGAAGGTGGGCTACCGCCACGTCATTACGATGAATGGGATTATATCTCCGAAGGCTATCGGCCAGATTGGACCACCGTTTACGAGCGTCTGCATCCATCCGGACAAGCCAGTAAAATCGATCGCTTAATGGAAAAACACAGTGACTTGGCCAATCGTCTGAAAAAGATGATTGAAATGCTTAAGCCACAGAACAAAAAGCGTATTCGTTTTCAGGAAGAAGGCGAAGAGTTGGATCTGGACGTGGCGATTCGTTCCATCATCGATTTCAAAAGCGGGTCCGCCCCCGATCCACGTATCAACTACAGCCACACCACCGACAGTCGCAACATTGCGGTCATGCTTTTGGTGGATACCTCTCAATCGTTGAATGAACGTAATCCGGAAACGGGCCAGACGTTGTTGGAACTTTCCGAGGAAGCTTTGGCGATTACCGCCTGGACCGTTGAGCAGTTAGGCGATAAATTTGCAATTGCCGGTTTCTGTTCCGACACCCGCCATGAAGTGCGCTATCAGCACATTAAAGGTTATTCGGAAGGTTATAACGATGAGGTGAAAGCACGGATTGCCGGATTGGAAGCGTCCTTTTCGACCCGAATGGGCGCGGCCATGCGTCATGCCGCACATTATCTTGAAGCGCAAAAAGCGGAGAAAAAGTTAATGCTGGTGTTAACCGATGGGGAACCGGCGGACATTGATTCAAAAGACCCGCAAACATTGATTCAGGATACCCATAAGGCGGTCGAAGAATTGCAGGGGCAAGGCATTTATTCCTACTGCATCACACTTGACCCGAACGCAGATGAATATGTCTCGGATATCTTCGGCAATCAATATACGGTGATAGACCATGTGGATAAATTGCCGGAGCAATTGCCGCAAGTCTTTATGAAGCTGACAAACTAAAGGCTCTAGGAAATTTCTATGAAGTCAACCATGAAAGTGCGTTCGACGTTTGATTTTCGGGGCGAAACCTTTTGCTATGAATCAGATGTCGATTTACCCCCTTATATTGATGATATCGACCTGTTTTTACAACAGCTCCCCAGTCGAATCGCCCAACAGAATCAACTGGACGTCATCTCTTATAAATTTGAGATGCTGGAATCGAGTGAAATCGAAGTCATTCATTTCGATTCTCGTATTGATGCCGCTGAAATAGTATTACCCATGCCGGTTGAAGCGTTTCTTGAACGCTATCAACAAATTGGATCGGATGCGTATTTACAGGACATCGCCCAAAAGCATCAGCTTAACTGGAATGATAAAACAGCTAAAGCATTGAAAGCCGCTTATCGATTAGGAAAATCACAACAACCGAAAGCCACCCCGCCAATTAACCATCCTTGGTTTTGACTTTCCCGCGATAAATTCAGATCAGTTTTTATCCGTTACTGGATATTATCGGTATAATTCCATCTTTTGAAGAAGCTTGTATTGTCTTAACCACGACCAAAACTTCTCCAAAAGGATAATTATGTGCGACAAATGCGACTGTAACAGCCCGATTGAACAACTGTTACAAAACAACGTAGAATGGGTGGACGAAGTGAATGCCGAGCGCCCCCACTTCTTCGAAACCCTCTCCCACCAACAAAAACCCGAATATTTGTGGATTGGCTGCTCCGATAGCCGCGTGCCCGCCAACCAACTGGTCAAAATGGACCCAGGCACGATTTTCGTACACCGCAACATCGCCAATCTGGTGAACTCCAGCGACATGAATGTGCTGTCGGTCATCCAATACGCCGTCGAAATCCTGAAGGTCAAACACATTATCGTCAATGGCCATTACGGCTGTGGCGGAGTGATCGCCTCAATGGAAGAAGGCAACCCCAGCTTGATTGACCATTGGGTACGTCCGATTCGAAAATACTACCAACGCAAGCAAACCGAGCTGGATGCATTGCCTTATGAAGAACGCGTCAATCGTTTGTGTGAAATCAATGTCGCGGAGCAGGTGCGTAATATCTGCCATGTTCCGGCGGTACGGAAAGCCTGGAAAAAAGGCCAGTCCCTCGCGGTGCACGGTTTTATCTACAACATCAAAGACGGGCGCTTGAAGAACCTGGACATCAGTGTCGACAATCTGGACGCGGCCGAACAAGCCGTTGTACGCGCAACGGCTGATTAAAACTTAAACGGCAATCCCTCTTTACCTCTCAGGAAGGTCTGCATCAACCCTTGATGCAGTCTCCACTTCAATCACGTTGCCTGGACTATTTGATCGAGTCGCACAAAGGACTGTGCGGCCAGTCCACACCGGATATTAGCACATCAGCATATTAGCAATATTTTTCATAACCAAACACAATGCCAACATATAAAAGAATGATTTTTTTACCGCCGCCCCCGCCTCTATAATGCCTTCTCAAATCACGATTGAGAAGACGAATACATGCTACGCACACTTGCCCTCACGCCATTACCCAAAGCTGCCGTCTGGTGGTTATTGCTGCCTTTGCTGGCGGTCAGCCTCTGGTTATCGGAAAACCACTTATCTTTATTCCTGGTTGGCGCCCTGCTGGGTGCCAGCTTAAACTATTTCCAATTCGGTTTCCGCACCTGCTCCCATCAACTGTTAACACAAGGCCGCACCCTCGGCGTTCGCGCCGTATTATGGATGCTGGCGTTCACCAGTGTGTTGTTTTTTCTGCTCTTGAGCCTGGGGGAATTTAACGGGCTGGCGTTACAGGGATTCGTGCAACCATTAAGCCTTTCCGTCGTCGCCGGTGCCTTCCTATTCGGTATCGGCATGCAGCTGGCCAACGGCTGCACTTCCGGCACCTTCAACAAAATGGGACAGTTACAGCCGTTATCCCTGACCAGTTTTTTCTTTCTGTTGATCGGCGGCACGCTGGCCGCTTACCACAGTGAATTCTGGCGCGCCGTACCGGCACTGCAACCGGTTTCAATGCTACAGTCCTTCGGTTTAATACAAGGCTTGGTATTGCAACTGGGCTTTATCGGTGTGTTGTACTGGCTGGCAATCTTAAAGGAAAAGAATCATTTTGACGAACTGTCACGTCTCAATACCTCGGCTTTTTGGAAAATCACCGATTGGCATCCTTGGCTGAAAGCAGGTTTGGTGCTGGCGCTGCTGAATGCGTTTTTACTCATCCTCAGCGGCCAACCTTGGTCGATTGCCAATGTGTTTCCTTACTGGGGTTTGAAAATCAGTGACGCACTGCAATTGCCACTGGACTGGTCGTTCTGGTCTTACGGCATCACCCATTTCAGCCGCCAGGAAGCGCCGTTGTTGGAAGACACCGTCAGTCTGACCACGCTGGGGTTGATTAGTGGCGCATTGCTGGTCACCTTACTGGCGCGCTCGGCTCGTCAAGAAGCGACCCAGTTCACGCTCAAACCGCATCTGATGGCAATTGTCGGCGGGTTTATTATGGGGTACGGGTCCGTTATCGCGTTCGGTTGCAATATCGGTGCTTTTTTCAGCGGCATTGGTTCCGGCAGTTTACACGGCTGGCTCTGGGCTTTGGCGGCCTTGGCCGGCAACAGCGCAGGCATTTACCTTAAACCGAGATTGTTTAAAGATTAAAAGGGTGCGTGGTCACGACCTGTTCAGAAACAGAATGACCTGAAGGACAGGCCCCCACGCCACACAGGTCACTCATGTCGCACCCGGCACAGACTTTCTGCGCACAACTTTTCAAACAAGCTTGCTGAATCAACGCCTTGGACTCCCGGTCGGACACATGAATGTCCGCACCACACAAGGCACCACTCTGCATCAATTCCAATAATTTGTCCCAATCCAAGTCGATGGAGACCCGTGCATTTGGCTCAACGGTTCGGTTCATCGTCTCACTCCCAAAAAAGTTAATGATAACAATTATCATTTTATTTATTGCGCGCTAAAAGTCAATTTAATCACGTTTGTCATTCATATCAGCCGCCAAAGGCCATGCAAACGAATGGCTTCAAAATACTCAAAAACCGCCAGGCCTGGCGGTTTTCAGGGAAATTCGGACATAAAAAAACCGCCGGAAAAATTCTTTTCCGGCGGTCACATAAGATGCCTTCCTCACATCAACAAGGCACCCATCGGCTCACTCGTGTCGGGGTTCGATTAATGAAAGTCGATTTCACCATCCGTCAATCCGACATGAACGGTGTCACCCGCAGCGAACTCCCCTTTCAACAAACGTTGCGCCAACGGGTTTTCCACCAATTGTTGCACCGCACGTTTCAAAGGTCGCGCCCCATAGACCGGATCGAAACCGGCTTCGCCGATTTTATCCAGCACACTGCCAGCGATTTCCAATTGCAAATCGTTGTCCGCCAAACGCGCACGCAGATGATTCAACTGAATATCGGCAATCGCACGAATTTGTGCCTGATCCAATGGGTGGAACACGACAATGTCATCAATCCGGTTAATGAATTCCGGACGGAAATGGCTGCCGACCACTTCCATGACATCCTGCTTCATTTCATCGTAAGTCGCGGTGGCGGCTTTTTCCTGAATGATATGCGACCCTAGGTTGGACGTCATCACAATCACCGTATTTTTGAAGTCCACCGTACGCCCTTGCCCATCGGTCAAACGACCGTCGTCCAGCACTTGCAGCAGGATATTGAACACATCCGGGTGCGCTTTTTCCACCTCATCCAGCAAAATCACCGAATACGGTTTACGGCGCACCGCTTCAGTCAGATAACCGCCCTGTTCATAACCGACATACCCCGGAGGCGCCCCAATCAAGCGGGCCACGGAATGCTTCTCCATAAACTCCGACATGTCCAAACGCACAATGGCGTCTTGGGTGTCGAACAGGAAATCGGCCAAGGCTTTGGTCAACTCGGTTTTCCCGACCCCGGTCGGCCCAAGGAACAGGAAAGAACCGTTCGGACGGTTCGGATCCGACAAACCGGCGCGGGAACGACGAATCGCATCCGACACGGCCGACACGGCTTCCTGCTGCCCGATGACTTTCGCGCCCAGCGCTTCTTCCATGCGCAGCAACTTATCGCGCTCGCCTTCCAGCATTCTGGAAATCGGAATACCGGTCCAACGCGCCACCACTTCGGCAATTTCTTCCTCCGTGACCTTATTGCGCAATAAATGCACTTGACCTTCCGCTTCGTTTTCCGCTTCTTCCGCCGCTTTGATTTTGGCTTCCAAATCCGGAATCACGCCGTATTGCAACTCGGACATGCGGCCCAGGTTCCCTTCACGGTGCGCCGCGTCCATTTCGATACGGGCTTTATCAAGTTCTTCTTTATACTGCTTGGCCCCTTGCAAGGCAGCCTTGTCTTTTTTCCAGATTTCTTCGAGATCGGCGTATTCTTTTTCCATCTCGTCGATGGATTCCTGCAAGACAGTCAAGCGTTTTTTAGACGCGTCATCTTTTTCCTTTTTCAGAGCTTCACGCTCGATTTTCAACTGAATCAAGCGACGGTCAAGTTTATCCATCTCTTCCGGCTTGGAGTCGATTTCCATACGGATGCGCGACGCGGCTTCATCAATCAAGTCGATGGCTTTATCCGGCAGTTGTCGATCGGTGATGTAACGTTGCGACAAATGCGCCGCGGCGATAATCGCCGGGTCAGTAATCGCCACACCGTGGTGCACTTCGTAACGCTCTTTCAGACCACGCAGAATCGCAATGGTGTCTTCTTCGCTCGGTTCGTCCACAATCACTTTTTGGAAACGACGTTCCAACGCGGCGTCTTTTTCGATATTTTCACGGTATTCGTCCAAGGTGGTGGCGCCGATACAGTGTAATTCCCCACGGGCCAACGCCGGTTTCAACATGTTTCCGGCGTCCATCGACCCTTCGGTTTTCCCGGCGCCGACCATGGTATGGATTTCGTCGATAAACAGAATGACGGAGCCTTCCTGTTTTTCCAGATCCTTCAACAAAGCTTTCAGGCGTTCTTCGAACTCACCGCGATATTTGGCACCCGCCAGCAAACCGGCCAAGTCCAACGACAGCAGTTTTTTGTTTTTCAGACCTTCCGGGACTTCACCGTTCACAATCCGTTGTGCCAAGCCTTCCACGATGGCGGTTTTACCGACACCCGGCTCCCCGATCAACACCGGATTGTTTTTGGTACGGCGCTGCAACACCTGAACGGCACGGCGAATCTCGTCATCACGACCGATGACCGGGTCCAGCTTACCGCTACGCGCACGCTCGGTTAAATCCAAAGTGTACTTATCCAACGCTTGTCTGTTTTCTTCCGCATTCGGGTCCTGCACGGTTTCGCCTCCTCTTACTTGGTCAATGGCCGCTTCGATATTCTGTTCCGTGGCACCGGCCTGCTTCAGCAAATCCTTAATCGAGTCGTTGGACTGCAAAGCGGCTAAATAAAATAATTCACTGGCAATATAGGCATCGCCTTTTTGTTGTGCGATTTGATTCATTAAATTGAGCAGACGTCCGCTGTTTTGCGACAATTGCACATCGCCACCGTGTCCGGACACTTTCGGCAGGCCTGGCAGTTTTTCATCTACGGACGTTTTAAGCTTCGTCACATCCACACCGGCCAGCTGCAACAAAGACGCCTGCTCGGCCAGCAGTGCCGATAGAATATGTAGCGGTTCAATAAACTGATTCCCCAGACCGAGCGCCATGGATTGTGCCTGCCCCAGAACAGACTGGAACTGAGATGTAAACTTATCCATCATTCTTAAGATTCTCCTTAAACTAACCTTGTCTAAGCCGTTAACCTGCAAGGATTATTGATCTAAACTAAAGATATGGACAAAAAAAACATTTTCAAGTGAAAAAGGGAAATATTAAGGTTAAAGTTAAGTTCATATCGTATATCATATTGATATATCAAAAAATAAATAATACTAAATAAAATTACGCAACCCTGACACTAAGGCACTTCTGGCGTTTATCCCTGCTGATGCATGCAAACGCAAAAGGAGTGGAGATTTACAGGCCCCATAAATGGCAACCCAAAAGACCGAACACCAGACCGAACACCCGGATTTTGAAACACTTTTCGACAATTTGGCCGACGGCGTTTATCTGCTGGAACCGAAAACATCCAATATTCTCTGGTGCAATCGCGCCGCTTATGAAGACCTCGGCTTTGAAAAACATGAAGTCCTGAATCATTCCGTACTTTCCTTGCAAAAAGATGTCGTCGGTCAGCCACAATGGGATGAAATTGCCCAAGTTATCCAAGCCCACAAAACCTATACTTTCGTTGGCCGTCATCTCCATAAAAACGGCGGCGAAATTGCGGTTGAAATCAACACCACCCACTTTGAACACCAAGGCCAAACTTATTTTCTATCCATCGCCCGCAACGTTAACAAACGCCTGGCGCTGGAAAAAGACCTGCAAACCAAAGAGAACAGTATCTGGTTTGCTCTGAATGAAGCCTCGGACGGTCTTTGGGAGTGGGAAGTGGACACCGGTTATGTGTTCTTCAGTCCGCAGCTGAAAAAAATGCTCGGTTACGGCCCGAACGAAATGGAGCCCGTCATTGAAACCTGGACCCGCAATGTCCACCCGGACGACCTGCAAATGGTCATGCAGGTCATGCAGGATTATCACCAAGGCTTGCGCGGCGTCTACGAAGTGGAGTACCGCCTCCGCAACCGAAACGGCCATTATCTGTGGGTACATGACCGGGGCAAAGTTTGCCAACGCGGTGATGACGGCAAACCGCTCCGCATGGTGGGCATGGTACAAAACATCACCGAACGCAAACAACTGCAATTCCAACTGGAAGCCTTGGCGGCCAATGACTTCCTCACCCAGTTGCCGAACCGGCGGGAAGGCGAAAATCAGGCACAACGCCACTTGGCGCTGTCGAAACGCAATAAGATGCCGCTGAGTCTCGCCGTCGTGGATTTCGACGACTTCAAAAGCATCAATGACATGCACGGCCACCAAAAGGGCGACGAAGCCATTGTCTTCGGTGGCCAGCTCCTTCAGCAAGCCATTCGCAGCTCCGATTACATTTATCGCTGGGGAGGAGAAGAGTTCGTCATTATCTTCCCCAACACCAAATTGGAAGACACCGAAGTCATTGCCGAGAAACTGCGCCAGGCATTTGAAAGCGCGGACTGGCCCAGCATCGGCATTCTACCGTTCACCTTGAGTATCGGCCTGGCCGGTTATCCGGGCAACGGTGACACTTTCGAAGACATCATCGCCCAAGCCGACAAGGCGGTTTATGCCGCCAAGGAAAACGGGCGCAATCAAACCATTTTAGCCAACGAACTGTCTCAAGCTTAAACTATGGATCACGTTTTTTTCGTTCTCTCAAAAGTCGCCTGGGCGCTGCTTAGCCCAAGCAACCTGATTATCATATTAATGATTATCGGAATCCTTTTCTTGCTGTTCAACCAAATCCGAACCGCCAAAAAAATCCTGTTACCCACCGGCTTGATTGCGTTGATTATTTTAGCCTTCCCGGTCGGCGACCTGTTAATCCAGCCACTGGAAAAACGCTTCGCCACGCCTAATCCTATGCCAGCCAAAATCGACGGCATTCTGGTCCTGGGCGGCGGCGAAGATTTAAAACGCAGCTTAAGCTGGCAAACCCCGGAACTCGGTTTGGGCGGCGACCGCTACATCGCTGCCAAACAGATGGCCACCCGTTACCCGGAGGCTCCCGTCATCTTCACCGGCGGCAGTGGCTCGCTCCAATTACAAAACCAATCGGAAAAAGAAGGCGGCCTGGCGCGCCAATTACTCACGGCGCTGGATATTGCACCGAATCGAATCATTATCGAATCCGACTCGCGCAACACCTATGAGAACTTCCGAAACGTTCACCCTTTACTGCCGAAACCCGATGGACGCTACCTGCTCATTACCTCCGCGTTTCACATGCCACGCGCCGTCGGAATCGCCAACAAACAAGGCATCCACGTCATCGCTTATCCGGTCGATTTCCGCTCCAACAGCGACGAATACCGAAAAATCGACTTAGACTTTTTCGACCACTTAAAATCATTGGAACCCGCATGGAAAGAATGGATTGGCCTAACGGCCTATTACTGGACAGGGAAAAGTTCGGACTGGTTCCCCAAACCCAAAGCGCCCGAATCCAACGCATCCGAATAAGGAACACACATGCACCACGACATCGCCCAACTGGAACCACTGCAGACCTATAAAATGCTGGTCGGCGGTATCATTCCCCGCCCCATCGCTTGGGTCAGCACCCTCAGCGCACAAGGCACAGATAACATCGCCCCCTATTCGTTTTTCAGCGTTGCCAGCGTCACTCCGCCGGTGCTCACCATTACCCACGTGATGCCGCAAACCCAACAGGAAAAAGACACCTTACGAAACCTGAAAGAAACCGGTGACGCCGTGGTCAATATCGTCAGCGCCGAGATGGCCGACAAAATGAACGCCTCCTGCGCCGCCCTACCACCGGAAACCAGCGAATTCACCGCCGCCGACATTCCCGCTTGCGACAGCGAAAAAGTCCGCGCCAAGAGCGTCGCCAACGCGCCGGTGCGCTACGAATGCAAACTACGCGAACTTCTACCAATTTCCGACCAACCCACCGGCGGCACGCTGATCCTGCTCGACGTGGTCAATATTTTTATCGACGACGCCATCGTTCAGGACGGCATGATACAAGCCGACCAACTCGATGCCATCGGCAAACTCGGCGGCGACCTCTACTCCACCACACGAGATCGGTTTGCATTAGCTCGCCCCTGAGCTCAAACCAGCCCTTTCAAATACAAAAAAACCGCCAGGCCTGGCGGTTTTTGAATTATGTTTTTTTGTTGATGCCAATTAAGGCTAATGCGGTCGTAATTTAATGCGCATAGGCTTTATGTGAAAGGTACAAGGCCAAGGCCACCAACATAATCGCCAATGAGTAATACAGCAACTCCAGCGGGGCCGTCGGCTTTAAGAACAGAGCCTGTTCAAAGAACATGACAATCAGAATCAGCAAAATGACTTTCGCCAGTTTGTCTTTCAAGTCGTCCAACGACTTGATCATCAAAATCTTGCTGGCACTTTTTGCGCCTTCGGCTTCGTCGATTTTGGAGATGAAGAGCTCATACAAGCCCAACGAGAAAATCAACATAATCGCTCCCAACAGGAAGCCGTCCACCGAACCGACCACATGAGCGACGGTTTGCGATTTCAGCTCGGCGCGCTCCATATCGGTCAATTCATGATAATGCGTCAAATGCGCCAAGGTGTAGTAGACATCAATCGAGGTCATGTAGAAAATGCCGAACGCCATCAACAAACTGGCGATGACCGCGAACAGCACCACAAACCGGCTATTCCATAGAAAACTTTCAAAGTATTTTTCGCTTTTGCCCTGCGTTTCCGGCGGGCAGGCCTGGGCGTTTTCCGATGTTTCGGGCGTAACACTCATGGTTCAATCCTCTTTTTCCAAGGTTTCAATCGTGAGATTGTGGTTGGTGTAAATACATAAATCGGCCGCGATGTTCAGAGATTTCTCTACCACGTCACGCGCCGACAATTCGGTGTTTTGCATCAAGGCCTGAGCCGCGGAATGCGCATAGTTTCCGCCGGAACCGATGGCGATGAAGTCGTGCGCCGGTTCGATGACATCACCGGTGCCGGAAATCAACAGCATGTTATCGGCATCCGCCACCAGCATCATGGCTTCCAACTTACGCAAGGCACGGTCGGTACGCCAGTCTTTGGCCATTTCCACGGCGGCGCGCATCAACTGGCCATTGTGCGTCTGCAACTTGCCCTCAAAACGTTCGAACAAGGTGAACGCATCGGCCGTCGCGCCGGCAAAACCGGACAGGATTTTACCGTTGTACAGGCGGCGCACCTTGCGGGCATTGCCCTTCATCACAACGTGCCCCAACGTCACTTGGCCATCGCCGCCAATGACCATCTGGCCATCGCGTTTGGCGCATAAAATCGTGGTTCCGTGAAAAGTCTGTTCACTCATCGTCTTCTTTCCATTCGCTTGACTGAATTTGGCTGCCGTTCAGAGCGCCAAAACCGTTTAAGGTTTCTTTTTCGCTCTCGGATGCGCTTGGTCGTAAACCGTTGCCAGATGCTGCAAATCCAGTTTGGTGTAAATCTGTGTGGTGGATAAATTGGCGTGGCCGAGCATTTCTTGCACCGCCCGTAAATCCCCGCTAGATTCTAACACATGCGTTGCGCAGGCGTGCCGCAATCTATGCGGCGACATCTTGGTCGGCAAACCGGCTTTTAAGGTGCGTTCATCCAGTTGTTTTTGGATGGAACGCACCCCCAACCGTTTGCCGAAACGGTTCACGAAAACCGCTTTTTCGTCGGGCTTGGCGTAATCGGCGCGAATCGACAGCCAGTGTTGAATGGCTTTTTGAGCCTGCGCGCCCACCGGGGCATCCCGTTCTTTTTGGCCTTTGCCCAGCACGCGCACCCAACCGTCGTGCAAATTGTCCAGGCCTGGCGATAAATCCATGTCCACCAGTTCGGATACCCGTAACCCGCCGGAATACAACAGTTCAAAAATGGCTTGATCCCGTACATCCTGCCAGGTTTCCAGCGGCTGCTCCATTAACTGGCGGGTCAGGTCCACATCCAGGCTTTTCGGCAATGGCTTGGGTTGTTTCGGCGCTTTGACGCCCTTGGCCGGATTATGACCGACACGCCCTTCTTCCAGCAAGAAATCGTAAAACGAACGCACCGCCGATAACTGACGCGCCAGCGTTCGGGCGGCAATGCCTTGCTCCATGCGAAACGCGACAAACGCTTGAATCACTTCGGTCGAAATATCGCGCCAATCGTTGAAGGCTTCCAAAAACGCCCAGGCCTGGTCATTTTTCAAGGTATGCTCGTCCAACGGTTCTTGCAAAAAATCGCCGCGATAAAACACCAGTAACCCCAATAGGTCACGCTGATAATTGCTCACGGTATGAGCCGACTTATTCAACCGCTGCAGTTGCTTGATAAACTGACTGAAATCACTCAAAATAATGGCCTTCAACAAACAACTCAAAGCTCTATTTTAAATAAAATTCAGCACCATCATACGAGAAAATAATGACATCCACCGTTTCCAGCGCCATAAAAACCCGGCATGCCGCCCGTGCCTTTCTAGACAAACCCGTTGATGACGGGCAAATTTATCAAATTTTGGACTTAGCGCGTTACGCACCTTCTGGTGTTAACACACAGCCTTGGCAGGTTTCAGTCGTTTCCGGTGAAACCAAACAGCGCTTGGAAAGCCGCATGCTCAAAGAGTTTGACGCCGGTATCCGCGGTGAAATGCAATACCAATATTATCCAAAAACCTGGACGGTTCCATACAAGCAGCGCCGAGTCGCGACGGGAAAACAGCTCTACGGCGCCCTTAACATTGCCCGTGAAGACAAGGAAAAACAACGCCAACAATGGGCGGCCAATTATCGCGCCTTTGATGCGCCCGTTGCACTCTTTTTCTGGATGGACGATGTCCTGGAAACCGGTTCCTATTTGGATTACGGAATGTTTTTACAAAACATTATGTTACTGGCCATCGAGCAGGGCCTGGCCACTTGCCCGCAAGGAGCCTTGGGCGAATATCCCGACATTGTTCGGCAAACGCTCAATATGCCGGATGATAAAATTTTAATCGGTGGCATGGCCATCGGCTATGAAGACACGAACCACCCGGTCAATCAGTATCGAACGGAAAGAGAACCGGTTGAAAACTTTACTCAATTCTACGACTAAAATTCAGTAGAATACAGAAAACCATTCACCTGAGGAACGGCGTTAATGGAACACTTAATCACCTTTGCCATCACCATGCTCACCGTGACAAATCCGGCCGGCAACCTGGCCATTTTCGCCGGACTGACCGCCAACCGCACCGAAGCCGAAAAACAAGCCATAGCACGACAAACCGCAATTGCCATTACCGTCATTATGTTGCTTGTCACCTGGGTCGGCAGTTTGCTGTTAAAAGCCTTCGGTGTCACCCCTCCGGGACTGGAAGTAGCGGGCGGTGTCATCATCGCCCTGCTTGGGCTGTCGATGCTGCGCAGCAAAACCGACGCCATGACCCACTCGCCGGAAGAGCATGAAGAAGCACAAACAAAAGATTCCATTGCCGTGGTGCCAATGGCCATTCCGATTATCGCCGGTCCCGGGGCCATTACCACCCTGATTCTGGCGACGCAAAAATTCCCGACCTTCGAAGACCGTTTCATCATTTCTCTGGTCGCCGTGGGCATCGGCTTACTGTTCTGGCTGGTGCTTTACTTTGCCGGCCCCATCAGTCGAAAGTTAGGTGTGACAGGGATGAACATCGTGTCGAAAATCATGGGGATGGTGTTAACGGCGATTGCGTTCCAAATGCTGGCGAACGGCCTTAAAGAATTATTGCCAGGCCTGGCTTAAATTGGGATAGGAAAGGTAACCTTAAACCGGGCGATTCCCCCACTCGACCTCATACACCACCGTGCGGTTGCGCCCGGTGTTTTTGGCGTGATACAAAGCTTTGTCGGCGCGACACAAAGCTTGTTTATAAGGCACACATTCGCCATCCACTTGACTGATGCCGAATGAACAGGTCTGACGGCAATCCCCGAAATCGAGTGTTTGAACCCCTTCCCGAATGCGTTCGATTTTATCCTGAGCGCAATCCGGCGCCATGGCCGGAAAGTAAAAAATGAATTCCTCACCGCCATAGCGCGCAATGACTTCACCCGACTTCAATTCATTCAAGAAAAAACGACTGATCTGTTCCAGCACCTGATCACCCATGTCATGACCGTGCTGATCATTAATACGTTTAAAGTGATCCACGTCCGCCATCACCAGCGCGCCCTTCATATGCCCCTTATCGACCATCAAATCGAACAGCTTGCGGTTCGGCAGATGGGTCAGGTAATCGTACATATTGAACACCATATGAAAGTTCTGACAGAATTCGGTGAGCAGGTCGAAAAAATGCTGGTGAAGTAAAAAGAAACGTTGGTGCCACTGCCCGTCCTGAACCGCACTTTCCAGCTCGGCATGGTGTCGCATCATACGGTCCCGCAACTCACCCAACTTGCGGTATTCTTCGGTTCGTGACAGGCCCAACTGCGCTAACGAATCGTACCATTCGTCAAATGGCACATGGGTCGAATAGGTTCGTAACTCATCGACATTCAAACACACCGAGCGTGACGCCAACCAATTGACATGCGACGCCACCACATTGCGCGCCGCTTCCACTTGCCCGGCTAGACTGTCATAGTGCAACCGGCTGATATGGTGAATCATAGCTTGCCCTTTTTTGAGACACGCACACACCTCCAGAAAACTGGTTTAAAAACAAAAACCTACGTTCATTAGGGTTAAGAAGCTTTATTTAATAAAGCTTCATGGTAAAATTCCTATAGGGTGTTGTGTTATTTTAAAGCCTTGTTCGTAATTATTCTTATTCCAAAGTGTATATTACGCGCAAAAAAACGGATATGCAACTCAAAAAAACGCATTTGTTCTTTAAAACTGGACACGACGCCGAAAAACACTTTTCGACTCGATAGGTTACGCGACTAATGGATGGCCACGTGCAGACCATAGGCCATTATTCAGGCCTGAAAAACATAGCCAGGGATTTTGCTTTGCGTTTAAAAGAGTTGATTGCCTTCCAGAGCGTGCGTTCATTTGCACGCAGTTGTCAATTATCGGAAACGGCGTTGCGAAAATACCTCAATGGCGAATCCACTCCGAACCTGGAACGTTTGATTGCCATCGCCAATCAATCCGGTGTCACGGTGGAATGGCTCGCCACCGGAAAAGGCGAAAAATACCCGCCGCAAAATGTCGCTGAACCAGAAGGGAGCTATCAAACATCCCCGCAACTGCACGAAATCGAACGCATCGTCCTCAACAAGCTTATCGCCAACACCGAAAAACGCCTCAACAACATTCAAGAAATCGCCTCCCACAGCCAAAGCCCAGCCATATGGGAAGCCAGCATCGAAATGGAACAAAACACTCTGTCCGATCTCAAAGCCGAACTGAGACGTCTTTAAAACGAAATGAACTCGATACGTTAGAGACAAAAAAACGCCCAGGCCTGGGCGTTTTGACAAGAAACATGAAACGAATTGAGCAGACGAACGAAGCGTTAAAAACCGTGTTTAAAACAGTCTCTGCAAACGTGCCGTCACCATCTGCCCCATCACTTTCAGAAAATAGGTGCCTAATTCGGGGCTGAAACGATCGGTGGTGGCGCCCAATGCCAGTGCGCCCCAAACACGATCCCGCCCCAGCGGAATCACACACACCGATTGCATCGGCTGGTCGGTATGAAACAATCCGCGCTGCCAGGTATCTTCCAATAATCCGCACACCGGCTTATTGGGCTGCAAAGTCTCTTTCAACGAATTCGACCAGGCCTGGGAGAAACCGAGTTGATGCAAGCCGTTGACGATTTGCTTGGGCACATCCCAGGAAATCATCGTGACTTCTTCCACCTCGAACAATTCATGCATGACACGATACACTTCGTCCACCGCCGCCTGCTCGGTTTCCGTCGCCATCAGCGCATAGGAAAAATCGTACACTTTATGCAGCAACACGCCGTTTTCACCGGCGATGTCTTTGAGGGTATCCACCTCCACCTGTAGTGAATCGCGCTGTTCCCGCAACTGAAATACCTGGCGTTCCAACAGCGACACTTCCTGTCCGCTCTTGGGGTGCGGAATGCTCAACTCATTCAGCAGATTGGGAAAAACATGAAAGAACTCTCGGTTACGGTTCAGATAATTTGCGACATCTTCCGCATGAATGTCGTTTAACAGACTCGACACAAGTGTAATGTCCTAAATAAAATGATCATTTCAGAAGCTCCTCAAATTTTTCAAGTCAAGGCGCAGTTTGCAGGCAATGGCATTCCCTTGTCAAGAACTGCAACGCAGAATTGGGAAATTTGAGGGCTTCCCTTCGGGCGAGCCAAGAAAACGCCCTCTGCGTTGTTACCTCCCTTGCAAAGGGCGGGCCATTTACAGCGGGATGTGCCTAGCAGACGACATTTTCTTGACTCGCTGATAGGCATTTTATTTAGGGCATTACACTCGCCCTGGCACTCCTCTTTTAATTTCACCTTCAAACACAAACACCGCCGGTCCGGTCATCCACACCGGACTCTCCGGGTTGCCATCCCACTCCACCAGCAAGTCGCCACCCGGTAATGAAATCGTCACCGCATCGCCGACTTCTTCCAAGCGACGCAACACTACCATGGCCGCACAGGCACCGGTACCGCAAGCCAACGTTTCCGCCGCGCCACGTTCATATACCCGCAGTTTGATGTGCGCATCGTCCACCCGCTCGGCAAAACCGACATTGACACGCTCCGGAAACAAAGGGTGCGATTCGATTTTCTCACCCAAAACCGCCACCGGCGCGGACACCACATCGGTGACACGCAACACCGCATGGGGGTTGCCCATCGACACCGCGCCGATTTCAAAGCGGTCGCCATCCACTTCCAACTCATACTGTTCCGATTCCACCGGAATATCGAACGGCAAGGTTTCCGGCAAAAAATTCGGCGCGCCCATATTAACGCGCACCCAGCCATCGTCGGTAATGTACAACACAATCAGACCGGACGCGGTTTCCACTTGAATTTCAGTTTTGTCCGTCAAACCTTTGTCGTACACAAAACGCGCAAAGCAGCGCGCGCCATTGCCACACTGTTGTACTTCCGAACCGTCGGCATTGAAAATGCGGTAACGAAAATCCACGCCTGGCGTGCTGGCCGGTTCCACCATCAACAGTTGGTCGAACCCCACACCGAAATGCCGATTGGCCCAAAAACGGATTTCGTCGGCTGTCAGTTCGATGGTGTCGCGCGTTGCATCAATGACCATAAAGTCATTGCCCAAACCGTGCATTTTTGAGAATCGTAAGGAATTAGTCATGGTATTTGGTCGTGTCCGGCCTCATTCGTTTATCAATCATGGCATCAATTCCTTTATAATAAACGAATTCCATGAACATCAGCAATTCGGAATCGCCTCCGAATGCCAAACAAACCGAAGGAAACCCGCTTAAGATGATGACACCCAAGGAAATTGTCCACGCACTCGATCACCACATTGTCGGTCAGTCCGAAGCCAAAAAATCGGTGGCCATCGCCCTGCGAAATCGCTGGCGCCGCGCGCAATTACCGGAAGAACTTCGTCAGGAAGTCACACCTAAAAACATTTTGATGATCGGGCCGACCGGGGTCGGGAAAACCGAAATCGCCCGCCGTCTGGCCAAACTCGCCAACGCCCCCTTCATCAAAGTCGAAGCCACCAAGTACACCGAAGTCGGCTACGTGGGACGCGAAGTCGATTCCATCATCAAGGATCTGGCAGAAAATGCCATCAAGCTACACCGTGAACAAGCGGTGAAAGACGTGCAACGCAAAGCCGAAGACCTGGCCGAAGAGCGCATCCTCGATATTTTGTTGCCACCGGCGCGCGGCCATGAAGATGAAAGCTACGACAATATGTCCGAGACCCGCCAGAAGTTCCGAAAACGCCTACGCGAAGGCGATTTGGACGACAAGGAAATTGAAATCGACCTGAACGCTGCGCCGGCGCATGTGGAAATCATGGGCGCGCCCGGCATGGAAGAAATGACCAATCAGCTCCAGGAAATGTTCCAGGGGCTGAACCAGGGCAAAAAACAAAAACGCAAACTGCCGATCAAACAGGCGATGAAACATCTGACCGAAGAAGAAGCCCAGCGCCTGATCGACCAGGAAGATATGAAAGCCAAAGCCATCGAAAACGTCGAACAGAATGGCATCGTGTTTATCGACGAAATCGACAAGGTCGCCAAACGTCAGGAAGCTTCCGGCGGCGACGTCTCCCGTGAAGGCGTGCAGCGCGACCTGCTTCCGTTGATTGAAGGCTCCACCGTTTCCACCAAATACGGCATGATTAAAACCGACCACATTCTGTTCATCGCTTCCGGCGCCTTCCACTTGTCGAAACCGTCGGATTTGATTCCCGAACTGCAAGGCCGCTTGCCGATTCGCGTCGAGCTGAAATCCCTCAAAGTGGAAGATTTCATCCGCATTCTGACCGAACCGAAAGCCGCCCTGACCACGCAGGCGATCGCCCTGTTGCAAACCGAAGGGGTCAATATCGAGTTCACCGACGACGGCATTCAACGCCTGGCGGAAATTGCTTACCATGTTAACGAAAGCACCGAAAACATTGGCGCGCGACGTTTGCATACCGTTATGGAGCATCTGCTGGAAGAGGTCTCTTTCAGCGCGCCGGACAACGACGGACAAAAAATCGTCATCGACCAGGCCTTCGTCAACGAACGGCTTGGCGATTTGTCACAAGACCAGGACTTGTCGCAATACATTCTGTAACGCGATTGACCGGCAGGGAAACAGACGATGGCAACTCCAACAGACATTAAACTGCAACAGAAATCACGGCAACTGGTGGTGACGTTCGACACCGGCGAGGTGTTTGAACTGCCCTGCGAATACCTGCGGGTGTATTCGCAGTCGGCCGAAGTCACCGGCCACGCGCCGGGCCAAGAGGTTTTGCAAGTCGGCAAGCGTAACGTCAACATCGAAGGCATTACCCCGGTGGGGAATTATGGTGTTAAACTGCACTTCGACGACGGCCACGACACCGGTATTTATACTTGGGAACGCTTGTACGAACTCGGCCAGCATTACGACGACTACTGGCAGGATTATCTGCAACGTTTGCAGAAAGCCGGCCACAAACACCCGGACATGCCGCCGACCGATTTAAGCGAACTGCTGTAACCCAACAACCCGGCCGCAACGTAAACCGATTAAACAGCACTAGGACAAGATGATGAGCGCACACACCGAGAAAAAAACCATCGATTTCGGCTTCACCGAAGTGCCATTGGACGAGAAAGTCAAAAAGGTCAAAGGGGTGTTTGACTCCGTCGCCGGTAATTATGACATTATGAACGACGTCATGTCGCTCGGCATCCACCGCCTATGGAAGCGCCACACCATCGAACTCAGCGGCATTCGCCCGGGGCAAGCCGTTTTGGACTTAGCCGGCGGCACCGGCGACCTGACCAAAGCCTTCGCCAAACGCGTCGGAAAAACCGGCCGTGTGGTACTGGCGGACATCAACGAAAGCATGGTGCGCGTCGGCCGTGACCGTCTGACCAATGACGGCATCATCGGCAATGTCGATTACACCATCACCAACGCCGAGGCTTTGACCTACCCGGACAATACGTTCGATTTGGTCACCATCTCTTTTGGCTTGCGCAACGTCACCAACAAAGACAAAGCCCTGGCCGAAATCTGCCGCGTGCTGAAACCGGGCGGCCAGTTAATGGTGTTGGAATTCTCCAAAGTCACCCAACCGATGCTGGCGAAGGCCTATGATTTCTATTCCTTCAACATCCTGCCGAAAATGGGCAAATTCATCGCCGACGACGAAGCCAGTTATCAATATCTGGCCGAATCCATCCGCATGCACCCGGATCAGGAAACCCTCAAACAAATGATGCTGGACGCCGGATTCGACAAGGTGGAATACATCAATATGTCGAACGGCATTGTCGCCCTACACCGCGGCTGGAAATACTGAACGCGCCCGAAAAGGAAAGGCATCGAAATGGACAACCGACACGACGAATCACTCACTGAAAAATCACCAGGCCTGGTCAAAACCGCGCTTTCCAAACTGTTTGAAACATTGTTGAATCAAGCGGTTCAGCTTGATGACATGCAAGGCCAAGCCCTTGCGCCGTGTGACGAGAAGGTTGTTCAACTCACCTTCACCGACCTGGGCCAGACCTTTTTCCTGATTTACCAAATCGATGCCGATAACCAAGGCGCCTTCTCGGTACAAAACCACCTGATGGGCGCGCCGGACACGCACATTCAACTCACCAGCCTCGACTGGATTGCCCGCCAACCGAACTACGACGCCAGCGGTGACGAAACCCTAGCCGCCGACTTCATTCAAGGCGTGTACACCCTGAATATCGATTGGGAAGAACAACTTTCGAAAATCACCGGTGACATGGTGGCGTTCAAAGTCGGCAGCACCGTTCGAGAAGGCCGAAAAACCGTTGAAAGCGCCAAGCGTAAAGCCGGCCATACGCTGCGGGAATATCTGCAATTCGAAATCGAACTCCTACCGACAGGCCCGCAGGTTCAACGCTTCAAACGCGATGTACAACAAACAACCCAGGCTGTTGACGCCCTCGAAAAACGACTTCAAGCTTTAAGTGACGCCCTTTCATGAATTTCATCCAACGCCCTTGGCGTCAATTGACGCGCATTATTAAAATCAACCGAGTCCTGACCCATTACCAAATCGACAAAATGGTGCTCAGCCACAGCAAATATGCCTGGTTATTGCTGCTGAACAAACTCCTGCCGTGGAACTGGCGCCCTGCCTCGAAGGGCTCGCGCGGCGAACGCATCCGTTTAGCGCTGGAAGAACTCGGCCCGATTTTCATCAAATTGGGCCAGGCGCTTTCCACCCGCAAGGATTTGCTGCCGGAAGACATCGGTACCGAACTGCGCAAATTACAAGACGACTGCCCGCCTTTCGACGAACAGCACTCCATTGCCATCATTGAACGCGGTTTGAAACGCTCCATTGAAGAGGCTTACGCCAGTTTCGATCCCAAACCGATGGCCTCGGCTTCCATCGCACAAGTGCATGCCGCGAGCCTATACGACGGTACCGAAGTGGTCGTCAAGGTGGTGCGTCCGGACATTAAACCGGTGATTGAGCAGGATGTGGCCATTATGAAATCCCTCGCCGGTTTACTGGAAGCGGCGGTCAAAGAAACCAAACGCCTGCACCCGGTGGAAGTGGTTGAAGAATTCGAGAAAACCATTCTCGACGAACTGGACATGATGCGCGAAGCCTCCAATGCCTCGCAACTGCGCCGTAACTTCGAAAACTCCGACCTCCTCTATGTGCCGGAAATCTACTGGTCACACACCAACGACAATGTCATGACCATGGAACGCATCCGCGGCATCCGCATTTCCGAAGTCGACCAACTGATTGAAGCCGGAATCGACCTGACCGACTTGTCCGCCAAAGGCGTCACCATCTTTTTCACCCAGGTGTTCAAACACAATTTCTTCCACGCCGACATGCACCCGGGCAATATTTTCGTCTTGCCGGACGGCCGTTATGCCGCCATCGATTTCGGCATCATGGGCACCTTAAACCCGGAAGATCAACGTTATTTGGCCGAAAACTTCCTGGCGTTCTTCAACCGCGATTACCTACGGGTGTCGGAACTGCACATCGAGTCGGAATGGGTGCCGGCGGATACCCGCGTCAACGAACTGGAATCGGCGATTCGTTCGGTCTGCGAACCGATTTGGGACCGTCCCTTAAAAGAAATTTCTTTCGGTTTGTTCCTGATGCGCCTGTTCCAAACCGCGCGGCGCTTTGGCATGGAAGTGCAACCGCAATTGGTGCTGTTACAGAAAACCCTGTTGAACATTGAGGGCTTAGGGCGTCAATTGGACGATGAACTCGACCTGTGGGACACCGCCAAACCGTTTCTGGAAGACTGGATGCAAGAGCGCGTCGGTTTGAAAAGCCTGGTCAAAAACACCAAAGCCAACCTGCCCTACTGGATTGAGCAAGCCCCACATTTGCCAGGCCTGCTGCATAACGGCCTGCAAAAACTGTCACAAGCCGATTTCAACCAGTCGTCCAAACAGATTGAACAACTGGAACAGCAACTGGCCAAACAAAGCAAAGCACAACGCAACCGCTTTATCGGCGCCCTCTTGTTGATTCCTGCAGTTTTCCCGGCCGTCTTGGCGCAATTCGGATGGTTGAACCCGGCTTGGCTGCCTTGGTTACAAACCTTATTCGGTTTGACAGGACTCTACCTGATTTTGAAAAAGACCTAAGCCGCCGGCGCACGACATAGCGCATAAAGCTATTCTTAACGGAGGACACACGATGTTTCACCTGCAACAGCACAACACCACTGTCCGCACCGAGTTCATCGCCGGGCTCACTACCTTTCTGACCATGCTCTACATCGTGCCGGTGAATGGTTACATCCTCAGCGCCGCCGGTTTGCCGATGGAAGCCGTCATCACCGCCACCGCGCTCATCACCATTCTCGCCACCTTAATGAACGGCCTTTGGTCCAACACACCGATTGCCATGAGTGTAGGCATGGGACTGAATGCCTATTTCGCCTATGGCCTGGTACTGGGGATGCAAATTCCCTGGCAAACCGCGTTGGGTGTGGTGTTTTTGTCCGGTGTTCTGTTCATCATTCTGTCATTCACGCCTTTCCGTGCCTGGATCATGTATTCGATTCCGATTGATTTGCGGCGCGCCATCAGCGCCGGTATCGGTGGATTCATCGCCTTTATCGGTTTGGAACAGATGGGCGTCATCGCCAACAGCGACGCGACCTTAGTCACACTGGGCGACTTTTCCTCCCCGACGGTGCTGCTGGGCATTTTCGGTTTTTTCGTGGCGTTGGTGTTGTACGCCTATAAAGTCACCGGTGCCTTTGTGTTTTCCATTGTCATCACGTCAATTGTCGGCTGGACTGTCGGCTTGGCGGAAGTGCCGAAAACCTTATTCAGCTGGCCGGCGTCGATTGAACCCATCGCGTTTGAGCTGGACATCGTTTCGGCGTTTTCGTTGTCGTTATTGCCGGTGATACTGATTTTTCTCATCACCACCATGTTCGACACGCTTGGCAGCTTGACCGGCATCGGCACTCGCGCCCACCTGTTTCAGGAACAAACCAAAAACGACGCCTCATTGGAAAAAACCTTGAAAACCGATGCGATTGCCACCGCAGGCAGCAGCTTGCTCGGCGTCACGCCGATTGCCGCTTTTATCGAATCCGCCGCCGGGGTGGAACAAGGCGGGCGCACCGGGTTGACCGCCGTCGTCACCGCCGGGCTGTTTGTTTTGACGCTCTTTATGCTGCCGTTGTTTCAGGCCTTGCCGGAAAACGCCATCTATCCGATTCTGGTGATTGTGGGGATTCTCATGTTCGGCGAATTACGCAAAGTCGCCTTCCAGGAACAGGATCTGGCGACCAATGCCGCCATCTTTCTGATTGTTCTGCTGATGCCCTTGACCTACTCCATCACCACCGGAATTGCCGCCGGTTTTCTGGTGTATGTGGCACTGAAATTGGTGAAACGGGAGTTCGCCGATTTGAACCTCGGCATTTTCATTATCGCCTTGATCAGCGGCTTGACGTTCGTTCTGTAACCGAAACCTCTTACATCAAAAACGCCCAGGCCTGGGCGTTTTTCAAGCTTTGAGCCACTGGAAAAAACCGTGCAGAAAGCGCGTGGTGGCGGGCATGAAATGACTGCCGTGATGAAAGAATGGGTCCAGAGAGGTCACCAACACGCTTCCGCCCTGAAAATGATCGCCCACCCAAAGCACCGCTTGCCCGGTCTCTTTATGCACCAGCAACGGCGTGGCGGTTTCCGGCGGGTTCAACAGGCCGTGGTAATGCCATGTCATATCCGCCAAAGACAAATATTGCCAAATCGAATGGTCGGGGTTTGCCACTTCCAAATCGAATTCGCCGTCCGGCTCCAGCCACCACCAGTAATTCAGCGGTACTGCTTCCTGTTCGATGCCCGGCATCCACGTCTGCGGTTCGGTTTCACCCATAATCATCAAGGTCTTGCCCTGTGCCAGGAAGGCTTGCAGCTTGTCGGCATTGCGGCGTAATTGTTCCGGATGACTTCGGCAGGTCACGATCAGCACATCCAAATCGTCCAAGCTGGTCTCGGCCAATTCGGGTAGGTATATGGTTCGATCAATATATTGATTGAACGGCGGTTGATGCAAGGCCACGTAATGGTATGAGGTGCCACCGTCGAGTGCGCCGATTTTCATTGTTCAACCTCCTGAATCCAATCCAATAATTGACGGAACAATTGGGTGTTTTCCGCCATCGACTCACGATTGGTCCATAAATCGTTTCCACCGTGCATAAAGAGTTTGCCATCCCCGTAAGTCCATTCCCAATCCACCGGATAAGCGCCTTGCCCCATGGTGTTCAGAATGCGGCTGCCGGGCGGCGCCGGATTCGCACCCCGCCCCCAAAAACCGGCGACGCCTTTACGGCAATTAAAGGATGTCGCCTCAAATCCGGCGAACACCGGATGGGGTTCATGCAGTTGTACCGCAAAATCCTCAAGCGTCGGAGACGGCATCGGCGTAAAGCGTTGCAATTCCGGTAAAAACGGATAGGCGATATGGCCTTGAAATACGAAACAGCCACCTTGCTTCATAAAATCGGCGATACGGTCCGACAAGGTCTGCAACCAACGCTGGTCGCTGTGCATGGAAACGATGACGCCACTGTAATTGTGCCACTCGATGTCCGCCAAACCGTACTGGTCCACGACCACCACGCGCTCCTTGAACTCGGGTTGTCCCCAAAACGCCTGCCCCTGATTGGGCAGGCTCATGACATATAAAATCGGTTTCATGCAGGTTTCTCCGCACCGAACACCGGCACCACGGTTTCGACACGGCCTTCTCCGTAGTCGAGCGTGGTGCGGTGAATCGGCATGTTATACAGTTCCGACAAGACGTGGTCTTGCATCAAGTCACTGACTGGGCCGAAGCGATAGGCTTCGGTATCGAACATCAACAACACCTGATCCGCCAGATACAAGGCATGCTGTGGATAATGGGTGGTGAATAAAATCGTCAAGCGGCGTTCTTTGGCCATCCGTTTCAAGGTTTGCAGCACCTTGTCCTGATTGTGAAAATCCAAGGCCGAAGCCGGTTCATCCAACGCAATGATGTCACACTCCGAGACAATGGCTCGCGCAATCAAAACCAACTGACGCTCACCGCCCGACAATTGGCTGAACGATCGCTCGGTGAAGTCGTCAATTTCCAGCTCCTGCAACACTTGATGCGCCATTTGGTAATCTTCCCGGCTGGGCGACGCGAAAAACCCGATATGACGGGCTCGGCCCATCACGACAACATCCAGCACCCGATATTCAAACATCATATCGGTGCTTTGCGGCACGTAACCGATTTCACCGGATACCGACACCTGCCCTTCCGACAAGGATTGCAACCCGATAATGGATTTCAGCAGACTGGTTTTGCCCCGGCCGTTCGGCCCGAGAATCGCCACGATTTCACCCGGATCGATTTCAAAGCTGTGGCGCCGGAACACCCAGTTTTTCTGACCGTAGTAGAAACCGGCATTATCCAATTTAAGCATTGCGCCAACCTCCCGCCTGCGTTTTTCGCAGCAGCCAAACAAAGAGCGGCGCCCCCACCAACGCGGTCAATACACCGAGCGGAATTTCTGAGGTGGTCGCGCTGCGTGCCAAGGTATCGATAATCACCAAATAGCCCGCACCAATGATGGCGGATGCCGGAATCAACAAACGATGATCCGCCCCGACCAACATTCGAGCGAAATGCGGCACCACCAAACCGACCCAACCAATGACGCCCGCCACCGCGACCGTTGCCGAGGCAATCAAGGCCACCATAATCAAAATCAGCCAACGAGCTTTTTCCACTTTCACGCCCAGCGCCTGCGCTTCTTCATTTCCGAGCGACAGGATATTAATGCGATAGCGCATCCCGAAAATCACCAGAGAACCGATTAAGGTCGGTACCAATACAATCCACACCCTGTCATAGTTGGCCGAGGCAAAACTGCCCAACAGCCAATAGACGATGGCCGGCAATCGGTCCTCCGGATCGGCCAGGTAGGTGATCAGCGACACTAAGGCGCTGAAAAACGCGCCCGTGACCACACCGGACAGCACCAGCAAGAGCATCGGGCTTTGCCCGCCGACCCGGCTGATGAACGACACAATCACCATCGCCGCCAAACCGAACACAAAGGACAGCAAAACCGTCATCACACTGCTGTCGAACAGCCAAATCGCCAAGGCGCCTCCAAAGGCCGCGCCGGAGGACACCCCGATAATGTCCGGGCCAACCAACGGGTTTCGGAAAACGCCTTGTAAACTGGCCCCGGCCACTGCCAGACCGGCACCGACCACCACGGCCATCAAAATACGCGGGCCGCGCACCAGCTCCACGACACGCTCTTGAACCGCACTCCAGGAACCGTCCATCGGCCAAAGGTTATCCAGTAAAATCGCCGGAATCTGATGAAACGGCACCGATAACCGTCCCACGCCCAAGGAAACCATCATCAACACGAGGCAGGCGAACAACAACAGCCACATCAGCAGGGTTTGACGACGGTGTTTTTCCACCCAACTCATGGCGTACTCCCTTCATAGCCCACACTGCCCGCATTGACGTCGGCATGGAGGATGTCGACGATGTCGGCGTCCGTCAGTTCGTAATCGTATAACCGTCGATAGGCCTGTTTCATTTCCGCTCGCAAGTCATAATCGGCCACGTCCGGCTGCAAGATATTCGCCAGCCACATCCACATTAACGGCGATTCCTGGCCCGGTGGATCCCAGCGCGCTCCACCCATTGGCATTTTATACACCCGCTTATGAATGGCGGCCGAGGTGGCCGATAAAATCGGGTGCTGGTAGATGTCCTGCGGGGTTAAATCGCTTTCAAAGTTGTTGAGTAGAATCACTTCCGGGTCCCAAACCAAGACCTGCTCGACATTGACTTCTTTAAAATTGCCGCCGGTCACGACATTTTGCCCCCCGGCCAAGCCAATGGAGAAGTCGTTATAACTGGCCGGACCCGCTACCCGTTTCTGCGACTGAAACCGCAAAAAATACAAGGTTCTCGGCTTGGATTTCGACGGCACAGACGCCATTTTGGCCGACACATCCTGACGCACATCCGCGCGCCATTTCAATAAAGAGGTCACCCGCTCCTGCTGACCAAAGGCCTCTCCCATCATCTCAAACCAGCGAATGACATCGTCTTCTTTGCCATAGTTCATCAAGGCCACATTCAAACCGGAATTTTCCAGCGGTGCCACCACATCTTCCCCCATGGAGCCCCACTGAAACACCAAGTCCGGCTGCTGCTGCAAAATCGTTTCCACATTCGGCATAAAGCCTTGCCCGACCGCATCGGTCGGGAGCGCCAGACTCTTCGGGAACATTTTTCCCATCAGGCTTTCTTCAATCGCCGCTTTGGCCGACGGGTGAATCGCCGTCAACCGCTGCGCATTCCGGTCAACCGAAATCGCCATCCCCGCACCGGGAATCGGAATCATCACCACTTTTTGCGCCGGATGCTCCAAGACAATTTCGCGCTGTTGCTGATCGGTAAACACAACCGGCTCCGCCTGTGCCGACAGGGCCAACATGCTCAGCCACGCGCCCCATAAAAATCGCCCGACACCGGACGTGGCCGGAGCCCCAAAATGAAACATTTTTAATTTCCCTACAAAAAATATAATTGATATTGGTTATCAATTGCAATACTATTATCAATTCTTTCGATAATATAACAAGGTTTTTCTATCATGGCAAAACAAAAATGGACAGCCGCCAGTGCGATTTTGGCGACTTCTGCCCTATTTTCACCAGGCCTGCTGGCCGCTGAGGACACAAAACAGACAACGGAAAAATCGTCCACCGTGATTCCGAGCGTCAAGGTCTCAGCCAACCGGAGCGAGCAAACGCTGGAAAGCGTGACCAAGTCAGTTTCGGTGGTGGACAATGAAGCCATTCAGACGCGCCAAGCCACGAACCTGACTACCCTGATGAATGAATTGCCGGGCGTTTCCATGGCGCCGGACGGCATGTTGTCCGGCCAAATCGTGATTCGCGGTTTCAGCACCCAGAATTTCCGTGCCCCACTGTTCATCAACGGTGACCGTTTCCGTGGCCGAAACACCTTGGAATATTTATTATTGGACCCGAATCAGGTTGAACGCGTTGAAGTCATTCGCGGCCCGGCGTCTTCCCTTTACGGAACCGACTCCTTCGGCGGTGTCATCAACGTCACCACCAAACGTGCGGAAGGCGACGTGATGGCGCCATTTAAATTGACCAACTCCTTGGTCGACATGGAATACCAAAGTGTCAACAACGGTTATGCCGGACGCTTGCAACTGGCCGGTGCCGGAGACGGTTTCGATGTCTTGCTGGGATTGAATGCGCGTAACGCCGAAGATTACGAGTCGCCGGAAGGAACCATTCCGAACTCCGACTACAACGTACAAAACTACGACGCCCGTATCGGTTACACCTTCACAGAAGGCCAACGTGTTGAAGTGATTGCCAAGTCGGCGGACGTCACACGCGGCCGTGCCGGCGGACAATTCGCCGCACCGGGCGCCGGTAACGAACCCGGGCAACTGCAACGTGAAATGCGCGAAGATCCGATGCGCGAAGATTATGTCTCTTTGGGCTATAAAGGCGAATTCGATAACGCCTGGGTGGAATCGGTGGAAGCCTCTTTATACCGCCGCGAACTGTACACACATGTCCACGTTGTTCCGAACACCAATAACCCATCGACCTATGTTGACAGCTACGTCAACGGTCCGGTGACCTATGGCGGACGTTTGATTGCCGTAGCACCTTGGTCATCGGCGCCTGTGGTGTCGACCTACGGTTTGGATTGGTATGACGAGCGCCGTGACTCATCAGAGCAACGCGTCAAAGGCGGTCCGAAAAAGAAAACCAGCCCGAAATCCTACCAACAGAATGTTGGGGTCTTCATGCTACAGGAGTGGGATACCACCGACCGTTTGACCTTATCGGGCAGTTTGCGTTATGACTATGTGAAAACCGGCCTGGACACCGATTACATCACCGACCCGACGACCAAAGCCTTGTTCGACGATGCCGGCGACACCGAAAACACCCAGCCAACCGGCGGCATCGGCGCGATTTACATGCTGAACTCGAACTTTGACTTGGTCGGGAACGTCAACACCTCTTTCCGAGCGCCGTCAACGACCGAGGTGTCCGCCGTGGGCACGGGCGTGTACTCCGACTTCCGCATTCCGAATCCGGACATCAAACCGGAAACCGGTATCACCTATGAAATCGGGACACGCTTCCACAGCCGAACCGTACGCGCCAATCTGACCGCGTTCCGCAGTGACTTCGACAACCTGATTACCACGGCCGATACCACCTACAACGGTAACCCGGCCAAGCAAATCCAGAACGTCGGTAAAGCCACCATCAATGGGGTGGAGTTTGACATCACCTGGAAACCGACTCGCGAAGTCACCGCCATGACCAACATCAGCTGGATTGAAGGACGTGACACCGTCAGCAACGAACCGTTACCGCAAATCATGCCGCTGAACGGTTTCGCCAGCTTGCGCTACGATGCGGCCAGTCAGTACCAATATTACTTTGAAGGCACCACCGAATGGGCAACCGACAACGACGTGGTCGACAAATCCATCGAACGCGAACGCGCCGGTTACATGGTGTTCAACTTCTACACGGGTGTGAATCCGGGGATTTTCTTCGGACAGTACTTCAAAGACACCGACTTGCGATTCGGCATCGAAAACATCTTTGATGTCAGCTACTCCATGCCGACCGTACCGGAAAACATCAACTATCCGAAAAGTAAGACCAATCCGCTGATTCAGCCGGGACGTAACTTCAAGGTCGGCTTGACCATCGGATTCTAATGCCATTTTCAGTGCCGGTTATCCGGCACTTTTCATTTTAAGAGAGACAATTATGTTAGACACGGTCATCATTCAAGATCGAAACGATGTGTTCCACATCACCTTTGACGACATTCGAAAATACCACGGGCTGGCCAATATCGCCGGCGCCGCCATCGGCTTCAAGGCGATACAGGCTGCCGCATCGATCCTCACGTCCGATGCGCCTCTGCCGAGAGAACCGCTTTCCATCCTCACCGGCCATCCCGGCCCCGGCGTCAAAGACGCCATTGAGTTTTTGACGCGGGCACCGACGCAAGGCGCTTACTTTGTCGACCGAAACATTGCCGACGCACGCTGGAACCCTTACGCCAACCTGTCGTTCAGTTTTTTCATTACACTGGAAGAACAAACCGCAGCGGTTTATTTGAAGGACAAGGTCTTGCCAGACCGTTTTTTCGAATTGATGAAAGAAGCGTCTCAGACAACCGCGCCGGAAGTGCATGCAGCGCTGGACGCCCTGAAACAAGAATTATCGGAAGAGTTGGTCGGCCAAACCAGCGAACAATTGTTCGATATTCAGCTTCGATAAAAAACGCCCAGGCCTGGGCGGATTCGGTATTGTCCGTTTAACGCGGACGGTAATGCGGCTCACTCAACAACGGCACCGCAAACTCCACGTCGCGGTCGCGGTCCAAGGTTTCAATCAACTTGTCGTAAGAGACTTGCGGCTTCACATCAAACACCGCCGTGAACCGGTTGGGCAGCGGCGTCACCATCTTGAAACCATAGCGTTCGGCGATTTGGCCAATATGTTCTTCACGGTAGGTTTTAATCAGAAACACGCCGTTCACCACCGCATTCGAACCACTGCGACGATTCAGCAACACCGGCACAAACTCATAGGTCGTCGTGCCCACCGTTTGCGCTTTAGGCCCGCAATGATCCACATCAAACCAGTCTTTTGAGGCTTGATAAATAAACCAACCGCCATTGCGCTCGATGAAAGACGCCTCAACCGATTTCGGCATGTCCTCGGGCGCTGTCAGGGAACCGAAACGCTTCGGTTTGGCCTGATAATCCGGCCCCGCCATCTGCGCCACCAACTGACACGCTTGAGTGAAAGCCTGAGCATTTGGAACCATAATAACAATTGCCATTGCTACCCACCATTTTTGCATTTTCCACTCCTTACATTATTATTGATGGCCATACAGAGTAAACTGGAAATCATCTAATTGGCCTTCTCCAGCATGGTAAATTCGATTGTTGGTTCCATTATCCACATCAATAACCTTCAGAGTCCATTCTCCAGTAGCCGGTTCCCCGTAAAATGCATTGGACGTTAACAGAATGCCTTTCATATCATGCCCTGATTGATAAGCGTTGAAAGGTGTCAATAAAATGGAACGTGTTCCAACTGGCGACGTTAACTCAATCAAATAATCACTCGGATCGATATTCGGATAAGCGCCATAGCTTGTCGCCGAAATATTCAACTTTAAACGAACACTTTCAACAATCATGTTGGATGTTACATTTTGTTTTCTAACAAGGCCTAATCCATTACCGCTTGGTATTGTATTCTCCGAAGCAAACATTTGGTTTGGAAAGGTTTCAACAATCAAATTCGGCAAATGAGTTTGAGAGGATTTCCAATCCATCGCCATTTGAACAGCCTCTTGGACATTCACCGCTCCAAAACCATACGCGTTGCTAAAATCAAAACCAGCCATATTTCGAACCCAACCTTGTTCGATGACGACCTGAGCACCACCTAAACTTATGACATTATCTTCCAAATCTGGATCTATTTGGCGCGCAGTGGCCGCCAGAATATGCTTAACATCTCGCCAGGTCAAATCTGGATTCGCTTCCAACAACAAAGCCACAACACCACTTACAATCGGCACAGCAGAAGAGGTTCCATTAAAGCTGGAATAATAATTACACGACTCATTTCCCGAGTTAACGGCTCCACGATTAAAAGGCGTACTGGCAGCAAACGTTTGACTATACCCCACACTGCAACCACTTTGGTCCGTAGTCATTAAAGCTGGCGCATCAAAACCATATTCACCTCCAGGAGCCGATAGCCATATCGCGGAACCAGTATTGCTGTAAGAAGAACGAACACCATGAGCGTTAAAGGCACCAACAACTAATTGGTAGGGTGAATTGTTTTCCGTCTCTTGATTCAGGTTATAGCACGTAACGCCATATTCATTCGCTATACGGCACCAATCTGGAGAAAAATTACTCTCCTTTGGCATTTCATGATACTCATTGCCGCCCGCTTTAATATACACCGCTCCTTTACCATTACGTAAATACTCCGTTCCCCACGCCATGGCTTCCATCACTGCAACGATTTGTGCTCCAGCGGAGGTCGGATAAGAGTCATCTAAGCGCGGCACTACCACCGGGTTAGAACCATAACTTTTATTAAAAATACTTACCGTTCCATTTTCCAACCCTAAAAAACCGTCAGCAGCTTCCTGATAACCAAGAGAGGCTAATTCCTCAGCTAAATCTTGATTCGAGGCAATTAAATTAAACCCACGCAGAGAAGCATGTGGCGCTACGCCCCATATCCCTATCGCATTACCGCCGCGTCCGGCCGCCAAACCGGCCACACTGGTACCATGATCGCCATCCGTCACCGTAGACGTTGGATCATTCGTGCCATCTAAAAAATTATAAGAACCATCCTCCACCACATTCGCAGCTAAATCTTCATGTCGGATTTCCAAGCCGGTATCGACAATCGCGATTTCAACACCATTTCCTTTGTAACCTTTGGCGTAATTTTCAGGGCTCAAAAAGGTGCTGCTAAACGCTTGGATATCTTCACCGGCCACGCCGCCGAACCCCGTGGAGGTCAAGGCGGATTGCCCGACATTATTCAAATACCATTGCTCATTGATGAACGCATCGTTAATGGCGGCGTCTTCCGGTTGAACCACCTCACTGCTGGAGCCGCTCCCTCCGCCACCGCCACAGCCCGTCAAAAATCCGACCAGACCTGCCACGACCACTAACCGAAACCCTACGCGATTCTTCATTACCAACGCCCCGTTTGATCCGACTCCGCCAGTACCGGACTTTTCACCGGTAACACCATACTCACCCAATCGGGCATACGCTCTGCCGACTCCGCTTCTATTTTCAATTGCGAGCGATAAGTGCGGTTCGGGTTCAATTCCGTTTTTCCGGAAAGCTGCCAACCATCACCATCGCCTGTTAGACGAAAACGTAACTGTTTTTGTACTATGGAAGGATGAATGTTTAATGACGGCACCCTGGCTCCCAACAATTGCAAATTTCGGATGACAACATCCCCGTTGATCGCTTTCGGCCAGGCCTGGCGGTTTAGGGCGATTTCAGCCGCCACCTTATTCAAGACAATCTCACCACCGGCATCCACCAACAAAGGCCCCACTTTCGGCACCACGCCGGCAAAATCCGCAACGCCTAGACGACCCGACAAAGCATCCAGCGTCAATTGCTCTCCATCCCAAAGCACCGTGGCGGAAACCGACCGTTTCACCGGCACCCAAACCACATCCAAACCGACCTGCCCGGAAAATAAGGCCGACGGTCGCCAGGCCCACTGCCAATTTCCAAGCGCCAACGCTTCATTGCCCTGGCGCCAACTCAGTTGGGCAGAGCCTTGCCACCAAACGCCGTCCAAGTCCGTTACCTGAAGATTGGGCGGCACAGCCCGTGTCGCATGCACCTGTTGCCACACCCAGCCAGCGGGCAAATGCCAGAGAAAAGACACCGCCAATACCACCATGAAAACGTCGATGAACAAAATGCGCTTCACGACGCCACCTCAAACTCGGCCTTGGCTTGAATCAACCCGGGTTTCAATGGCTTCACATCAAGTGCTTTAACCATCACCCCTTCCTGTTCCATTTCCGACAACCAGGCGAAAAAATGTGGCGCTTTGACCGAATCGAAACGCACTTCGATACCGGCACGATTGCGTTTATTGATTGGCGCGATTTCCGACAGTTGCGAAAAAATCTGATGGGCACGCAGTTTCTGTTGCACATAAGCCGTCAAACGTGACTGCGAATCCAGCAACACCGTGGCCGGAGTGGCCGGTTGATTTTCCAGTTTCGGCACCTGAGCATTCAACCATTGCCACTCCGATTGCGCACGGTCCAAACGATTTTGCGCTTTGTCCAGCCCGCCGGACACCGGCGACCAAACCAAAAAGTAAATGAAGGCCAACCCGACAACCGCTCCCAACCATTGAATGGATTTTCGATCCCGCTCCGATAAATTCCGCCAGGCCTGCAACCAGGCTGGGGGCAAACGATCCAACCACCACTGGTTAACGCGCGCGAACATAAATCACTCCTTCGGTTTTATCCGGGGCGGCATGCGACAATTTAAATTCGGCTTGAAAGCGCTGATTCAAATCCTCCGCCAATTGTTGCAGGGTCGCCGATTGCTTGGCCGACACCGTTAATTGCAATTGTCGGTTTTGCCAACGCAGGGACTGCAAACGCATGGCTTGCTTATCCAGTAGCGGTCTCACCTTGGATTCGACGGACCGTAACAGAGAGGCAAAGTCCGCCGTGTCAGATTCATCGGCGGCGCGATTTAAACGCACTTTGGTTTGCGCCCGGATATTCACCACCCGTTTAACATCGGGAAAAAGTTGTTTGAACAGCGCCAGGGTTTGGCGTTCATAGGCTGCCGCTTGCAAGTTCAAGCGCTGCGTTTTCAATACGGTATCGGTCAGCAAGACGGCGAAAATCGCCACCAACAAGACCATCGGCCATTTCCAGGTTTGCCAGACTCGCCCGCTATCGCTCGCCATACGGAATTCGCCCTGACGCAGGCTGAAAGGCTTGAGACTCGCCCAGTCCGGTTCTGGAAGACTTGACAGGGTTTCCTGTTGCAAGTCGGGCTGCTGCTCGCGTGCCAATGCCCAAACTTGCTCCAACCAAGCGGCCTCACCGGCCAAGCCGGAATAAACCCCGTTTCGCACCAAGCGACGCGACTGGCGCTCATCTTGCCAAATCAACCAGGCCTGGGCGTTTTCGGTTAAATCCAGTGTCTCGCCTTGCGCTGGCAGACGAAAACAATCCGGCACCAAAGCTGCGTTGGCCAGGCCGTTGGCTTCCAGTTCGTCCAGCCAACGACGCATGCGGTCTTTTTCAACCACGGCGACTTGTGTCCAGCCGGCTCGTTCACCGCTGTTTTCACGATGCAAAACGGCAAAATGTAAGGTTTCCACAGGCTGTGCCAAACGCTCTTCCAGCACATACGGCAGTGCTTGCATCCAATCCGCCGTTCGCTTTCCTGGCACTAGGGCATCCAAAAACAGCACCTGTTCGGTCGGCACCCAGACCCATTGCACCGAAGACGCGTCTTGCATCGCCTCGAGCTGGCCGTCCAGATTCATCATGGCTTGACGCGTATCAGTCATCGGCGACATCCACCCAACGTTGTACTAAATTCACGTACGAAGTTCCTTTTCGATAAAACAAGGCCGCCGTATGCCACTGCGAGGCACCGTAAGCGGCCAACCCTTTCAGTAAAAAATAATCCGTCTGCACGGTAATCAAATCATCGGGTAAATCTTCATTGACCCGCTCTTGCGAAACGCCCTGCGCGACGCAAAACTCCCGAAAAACCGCGGTATCGTCCGCAGGCAGCGTCTTTCGCTGTACCGCCCAGGCCGTCGCCATTTCCGGCGTCATCCAATCCGCCAGCGCCTGTAACACCAATTCCGGCGCTGTATTGATATTGATCGGCGTTGATGACGGCAAGGCCGCCAACTCCGGCTTGACCCGCTCAATTACCTCTGCGGTCACGCCTTTCAACAAGCCCAGTTCTTCCACCAACACCATCTTTTGGTTGGCGGTTCGATAAGGCGGTTGTTTCAGCAAATAAAAATCGGATTCGGCGCCGTTTTGCGTCAAATTATTATCGGCATCCACCCAATCGATCACCACCGCCGCCAAACTCGGGTCCAGCTCTTTGAGCTGAAAGTAACGTTCGAAAACACTTTGCCACTTTCTTCGTAACGTTTCGTCGGTTTCCTGCAAATTATTCAGGTTCAGCAAGCCTTGCTGATCCAACAATTGCCCGGACACCTCGCCGCCCTCAAACGGCACCGGCATCAGTGGCTGCGCCCATTCTTCCTGAAGATGGTCGGTCTGATTGGCGCGCGCATCCAACAACAGTCCTTTTTTCACCCAGGATTCCAACCCCCAGGTCACCGCCGCGGCTTGGGTTTGATGCAACATATTCATACTGCGCTGCACCGCCAATCCTTGCCGGTAAATCAATTCGGCCGCGACAATCGCAATCAACGCCACCACGATCATCACCGTCAGCAGCGCAAACCCTTTTTGCGGCCGTGCATGTTCAACGCCACGGGCCATCATTCAGACGCCCCCGGCAAACCATCCACGCCCGAAAACAGGCGGCGTATTTGCCCCATGTCTTCCAGCGTCAAGGTCACTTCGATTAACCTCGGCAAATCGGTCAACGGCTGATCCGCTTCCGGCCAGATTTCCTGCCACTGATTATCGGCATTCAAAACCCGAACCTCGAAACGCGCCACATCGGACAACACCGGCAGGCGCTCTACTTCCGAATCCGGTGCGCGATCGATCACCGGCCAAACCTGGCGGTATAAAACCCCGTCTTCCAGCACATAACCGATTCTGGCCAGGCCTGCGATACCGTAAGGGGACGGATAGACCGCAATCCGCGTCATTTCCGCGCCGTAATCATAACTTAATTGAAACGCCGGCAAGGGCGACCCCAACACGTCCTGAACCGTACGCGGTGCCATTTGAGTAAAATCTTGCTCCATCCACCAAAGCGTTCTTTGCACGGCTTCAAAGCGTTCGACCGATTCATCGGTATTTTCTTTAATCAGCACGCCTTGATGGATGGCTTGGTAGGACAACACCGCAATCACCGAGGCGATGGCCACCGCAATCAACAGTTCGATTAAGGTGAAGCCAGCTTGTTTCTCTACGGACGCCGACAAATCAACCGCCTCCCAGAATCGAATATAACCGCACCGTCGGCTGCTTTTCCGCCGGGGCGGTCACCGCCACTTCCACCTTTTGAATGCCGTCAATCAACGTATCGGACGTCGTGAACTCGGTTTGCCAATCCTGGCTCAGTGCCGTTTCCTGCGCACGGTTTTCCATTTGAGCACCCGGCAAGCGTTGTAACTCCAATAAACGGTTTTCCGCCACCCAAGTGGCAATCACCCGCTCCTGCAATTGGCTTTGCTGAAACACATATTGACCTAACCCACGCGTGAGCGCCGTTAACGCCAACGCCGCAATCACCAACGCGACCATGACTTCAATCAAGGTAAAACCGCGTTGTGTCCGACGAGCCTGAAAACTGTTTTTATCGTTCATGACGGTCCGATTCCTCAAATTGTCCTATGGCGTTCCAACGCAGAGTTCGTTGAGTCTTTCCCAGCGTAAACTGCAATTCACCACCGAGCATTTCGCCGCTGGGCCAGCACAACCAGCCCGGTTTCGGTAGCGTCTGTTGCAATGGCGTGGCATCATTAATCTGCCAATCCACCGTCAACCCATCCAGCCAAACCAATTCCCGTGCATTGGGCGGTGTTGACCATGCCTGTTTCACTTGCCTGGCAAACGTCATGCCGGTCTGCGTCGGCATCATGACATAAATGTGCTGATCAAACGTAGCACGGTCACACACCGACTGCATCCACCCCTTCACAGCACCGATCTGTTGCCGAACCTTCGATGATTCGCTCGGCTGAATGGAAATCACCACCGCCGTGAGCAGAATGGCCACAATGACCACCACCACCATCAACTCAATCAGAGTAAACCCTTTTTGTTCCCCTTTTTGATGCCCTTGGGCCTTCGAGTCCTCTATGCGACCTTTGAACAAAAACCGCCAGGCCTGGTCATAATCGCTAAAGGAACGGAGCCGAGGTCGCAACACGCTTACTGAATATTCCAGTTACCAATGGTGGCGTCAATGCCTTCACCGCCGTCTTCGCCATCCGCACCCAGCGTATACAGATCAAAATCACCGTGTTCACCCGGGCTGAGATAAATGTAGTCATTCCCCCAAGGATCTTTCGGCACCTGTTGAAGGTATTGTTTCCAGTTTTTCGGTTCCGGCTCGGTGGTCGGTTTGGTCACCAACGCTTCGATGCCTTGATCGGTGTTCGGATAACGGTAGTTATCCAGCTTATACAACTGCAACGCCGACGAGATGGCACCGATGTCCTGCTTGGCTTTCACCAAACGCGCTTCATCCGGGCGGTCCATCAACTTCGGAACGGCAATCGCCGCCAGAATCGCCAGAATCACCACGACCACCATCAACTCAATCAAGGTAAACCCTTGTTGTTTACGGCGTTTCATCGTCATATTGTGTGCTTTCATTTCAACCTCTTTCATCTTTTGAGTATTTTGTTTGCGTGAAGTTCATCCTTACCCCACCATCTGGTTCATTTCGAAAATCGGTAGCATAATGGCCAATACGATGGTCAACACGACGCCTCCCATAATCAGAATCATCAAGGGCTCCACCAGACTCACCAAGGTGGCGGCGGCATTTTCGACTTCCGACTCATAATGATCCGCGCCTTCCAGTAACATGGTGTCGAGCTGCCCACTGCCTTCCCCCGTCTGCACCAAATTCAACAGCAAGGGCGGAAAAAAACCGGCTTCGGTCATGGCATCCTGTAATTTTTGCCCTTCACGAACTTGCTCCACCATGGTCAATACTTTTTCTTTCAGGGGTAACAGCGTCATGACTTCGGACGAAATGCGCAGCGCATCCGTGGCTGGTACCCCACTCGCCAACAGTACCCCCAAGGTACGCGCCCAACGCGCACTGGAAGCGTAAATCAAAAATTTACGCAACATCGGTAACCGCAACCAAAAGCGGTCACGTCGTCGTCGCCAAGGCGTTTGCTTCATCAACAATCGATATCCCACGAACAGCAAAAACACCACAAACAATAACATCAACCAATGCAACTGCAAAAACTCACTGACCGTCAACATCCCTTGCGTCAAGGGTGGCAAGGCCTGCTCCATATTGTCAAAAACCGTCACCACTTTCGGCACCACGTAAATCATCAAGAACAATACGATCAGCACCGACATCACCACCATAATGGCGGGATAAATCATCGCGGTTTGAATTTTCTTGCGAATCTTTTCCTGTTGCCGAATCGATTCGGCCAACCGAGCCAGCACCTGCTCCAAATGTCCGCTTTCTTCACCGGCCCGCACCGTAGCGATGTATTCTTCATTCACCCGGTAATGACTCAACGCCAAAGCTTGGGCGAATGAATGCCCTTCAATGACTTTGGCGTGCAAAGCCGACAAGAACCGCCGCACCGTGCGGGTTTCCGCCTGCATGGACACCGCTTTAATCGCTTGCGCCAACGGCATCCCCGCTTTCAATAACGTATGTAACTGACTGGTCAGCAACGCCAAATCGCTGGTGCGAATCACCGGCGTAAACAGCCCTGACGTGCCGCTGCCGGCTGCTTTCCGCTTTTGGTCAACGGACTTTACTTCCAGCGGCGTCAGCTTTTGGTCGCGTAGCAACTGTCGTACATGGCGCGGCGAGTCGCCGTCCAGACTACCTTTGCGTGTTTTTCCGTCCGCCGTGAGCGCTTTGTATTCAAACGTTGCCATAAATTATTGCTGCGTGACCCGTAACACTTCTTCCAAACTGGTCTCGCCATTCAACACCAACTGGATGCCGCTTTGATGAATCGACGGCATTTTTTGGTGGGCATAACGATCCATTTCAATTTCGGACGCATCGCTGTGAATCATTTGCCGCAAGGCCTCATCAATCGCAATCAATTCATAAATCCCGATACGCCCTTGATAACCGGTCTGCTGGCAATGATCACAGCCATCCGCCTGATAGAGCGTCGCGTCGGAAACGCCCAGCACCTCGCACTCGGCCTCATCAGCCGGGTGCGCAGTTTTGCAATGCGGACAGAGTCGTCTGACCAGACGCTGTGCCATCACACCCAACAGACTGGACGCCAGCAAAAACGGTTCGACGCCCATATCGCGTAACCGTGTAATCGCACCAATGGCGGTATTGGTATGTAAAGTGGAGAGCACCAAGTGCCCCGTCAGGGAAGATTGCACCGCAATCTGTGCGGTTTCGATGTCGCGGATTTCCCCGATCATCACCACATCCGGGTCTTGTCGCAGAATGGCACGCAGGCCTTTGGCGAAGGTCATATCGGCTTTGGTGTTGACCTGGGTTTGATTGATCCCCTCGATGTTGTACTCCACCGGGTCTTCAATCGTCATAATATTGCGTTGATTGTCATTCAAGCGGCTCAGGCTGGCATACAGCGTGGTGGTTTTCCCCGACCCGGTCGGCCCCGTCACCAACAAAATACCGTGGGGTTTATTCAAAAGTCCTTTGAGCGTTTGCAACTGAGCATCCGGCAATCCCAAGTCCACCAGATTCAAGCGCCCGGCACTCTTATCCAACAAACGCATCACCACCCGTTCGCCAAAACTGGACGGGATGGTCGACACCCGCAAATCCACCGCGCGACCACCGAGTTTGGTGGCGATGCGCCCGTCCTGCGGCAAACGTTTTTCGGCGATGTCCAAACGGGCCATGACTTTGATTCGTGACGCCAACATTTCCGATAAGGCTTTTTTCGGGGTCAGCACCGTTTTCAACTGACCGTCAATGCGAAAGCGGATACGAAGCTGGTTTTCAAAGGGTTCAATGTGGATATCGGAAGCATTGGTGCGAATGGCTTCGGCCAGAATGGCGTTCAGCAGACGGATAATCGGCGCATCGTCGGAACTGTCCAACAGGTCTTCGGCTTCGCTGGCCTGAGCCGCCACCAGTTCCAAGTCGTCCAACTCAAAGTCATCGACATTATCAATCGACGTGCTTTCCGACCCGGTATAACGGCGCTGTAATTCTTTATCCAACTCCGCCTCGGAAACCGATTGCAAGGTACAGGCTTCATCACCTAACAGACGTTTCGCTTCCAGCAAAGCATCCAACGGCGTGGCGGCGAGATGAAACAACACATATTGTTCATCCGGCTGGCGCACCAGCACCAAACCATTTTTTCGAGCAAAGGCAAACGGCAGTTCCATCTTAGAACCCTAATAGTTCATCGTGAAACGGCTCGGTATCAATCATTTCCGAGGCTTCTTCGGATTCAAAGGCTTCGGATGATTCTCTGGTGGCCTTTTTGGTTGATTTTCCATCGGCTTTTGGCGTCGGTTCATCCTGACCATAAGGCGTCGCAGGGTCCATATTTTCCCACTGTTTCAACGTCGGCATACGCGGTTTCAAGCCTTCCAACATTTCCGAGTCTTTTTCGAGAATACGGTTTTGTGATTCGCGTAGAATATTGTATTTCTTATTACTGTAGTAATCGCCCATCCGATTATTTTTGACAATCACCGTCCGCAGGAAAATCATCAAATTCACTTTCTCGCGCTTATTCTGCTTCGAACGGAACAAGCCGCCGATAAGCGGAATATCGCCCAGGCCTGGTATTTTTGCCGTTACTTCGGTTTCACGTTCATCCAGCAAGCCCCCTAACACAATCATCTTGCCGTCCCCGACAATGATGTTGGTTTTGATCTGACGCTTTGAGGTCTGCAAATCCACGGCCCCGTCGGCCGGCAAAACGCTGGACAATTCCTGGTCAACTTCCAGGAACACCTCATCCCCTTCGTTGATTTGCGGTTTGATTTTCAGCTTCAAACCGACTTCCTCACGCTCCACCGTGGTAAAAGGGTTGCTGGAACCACTGCTGTTGGTGGTATAGCTCCCGGTTTGAAAGGGCACTTCCTTACCGACGATGATTTCCGCTTCTTCATTGTCCAAGGTCAACAAGGTCGGCGTCGCCAAAACATTGGCCTGATTGTCGCTGTTCAATGCTCGAATCAGCGCGCCCCAACCTTGGTTATCCGCGCTGATTTCCCCCATTGCCGCCGTCGCGCCGATGCCGATGGCGCTGGCTTGCGCCGCCGGATTACCGGCATTGGCCACCAACGACGGAATAGTGCCGGAAAAATTAATCAACCCAACACCGTTTGGCCCGTTCGCAACCCAGTCAACGCCCAGTTCGGCTTGCTTGGATTCGGTGACCTCGACCAGAATCGCTTCGATCAACACCTGAGCACGACGAATATCCAGCTCTTTCACTACGCCTTTCAAGGCGGTCACAATCGGTGGCGGCGCACTGATGATAACGGAGTTGGTTCGCTCGTCGGCTTCAATGCTGATGCGTTCTTCCAAGGCGCTTTTGTCCAAGTTGGACACTTGCGTCGACGCGGCTTTTTGCGCACCGCCTTCCGCCTGAGATTCCAGCCCGGCGACGCTGTTCAATAGCGATTCATTGGTCGCCAATTTTTTTAGCACCGGCACCAAATCTTCCGCTTTCGCGTATCGTAAATACACCACCTGAACCCGGCCCGACGACTCAACCGGCACATCCAGTTCGGCAATCAATGCCCGCATCGCCAAACGTTGCTCGGCATCGCCTGCCAGAACAATCCGGTTGGAACGCTCGTCAAAATTCATTTTCAAATTTTGACCATTAGCGCTTTCCGGCAACAAATTTTTCAGGGTGCGCACCATTTCTTCCGCCGAACCGTTTTTGATGGAAACCACTTCATAACTCGAGGTTGGCGAAACATCGACACGCGCCAAAATACTTTTAATACGTTTCAGGTTGGCGCGACTATCGGTCACAATCAAACGATTGCTGTCTTGAAGCGCCACCAAATGCCCTTCACGCGCCACCAAAGGACGTAACACCGCCACCAGTTTGGTCGCTGAAACATGCTTCACTTTCAGGACTTCCGTCACCCAGTCATCGGTTTCGAATTGCTTACGCTTTTCATAAGGCACCTGATCCCGCGCCAGATTCGCCGGAATAATCCGAATCGCGGTTTCGCCCGGCACCGCCACATAATCGTGCACGCGTAAAATCGATAACAGGGTTTCATACAAGGCTTCCGGCGGCATGGGTTCCGGGGCAATCAAGGTCACCTTACCTTTCACCCGCGGGTCGATGATAAAATTTTTACCGGTCAATTTCGCAACGGCTTCAATCACCGTTTTAATATCAACGTTTTGAAAATTCTGTTTTAAGGTCGCGGCATTGTTCGGCGTTTCGTCCGCCGCCATCAATTTTGGCGTTAGCAGGAAATTCAAGACCAAAGCGGCCATCAGGGCTGTGCTGAACTTCAGCGTATGTTTCGTATCATTCATAAATCTTATTTGTACCTTAACTGCCGAACTGAACCGCCACGGTTTCCGGCACGCCATTGCGTTCAACCGTCAAATCCATTTTGTTTTCATTCAAAAATTCTCGCCACAAGGCCGGGTTTTTCGCCATTTCGTCAATCGTTTTACCGTTGATCAAGGTCACCCGATCCCCCTCCTCAAATCCGAGCGAACGAAACAAGGCTTGATCCGACTTCGACCAGATTTTAACCGCCACCCATTGACCGCCTTGATTGATCGGTTCGAACCGCAAATATTGGGAAATCGACATGGGCGAACGCTTGAGCTGCCGACCGATTTCAGTCAAACGCGCCGGTTGACTGGAAGCATTGCTAGCATTACGAGCTTGAGATGTGTTCGAGGATTGAAGCAATTGGTTATTCACGCCTTCCAAAACCAATCTTTCCTGAACGCCACGATTTAAAATAATGGCTTGATCGCCCAGTACATTTAATAGCGTAACCCCCGACTGAATCTCATCCCCCACACCATAAACTTCGCTTTTAGCACCTCGCTGAACCAAAGCCAAGCCACGATTCGGATAATCGATTACTCCGACCAACTTGAGGTTAAGCCTGGTTTCCTTTAACGCTTCCAAATTGGCCGTCGCTTCCGATTCCTGACCTAAGGCCGCTTTGAAATCGCCAAATAAAAACGACGGCTGACCATTCACATTAGCCGCCTGAGATGCCTTTTTAAGCACAGGCAATGATGGAGACTGTACGCTACTAAGTTGGTTCGCAACCAACTCTCCCGCCAACCAGGCCAACACAATAAACAACCACCACTGCAACACGGAACGGACTTTGGAAACGGAAAACGCCGGGTTAAAACGAGGTATCAATACGATTGTCCAACTCCATTAAATGAGAATAATAACTATTAATAAGAAATCGATTATACTCTATTCAAAATTCAAACAAAAGGGGGCTTTATCCCCTCGTCCGAAAGCAAGCCACTATATCAACTTATTTACCGGGCAAAATGACGTTTTCGTGACCGCTATTCAACACAGAATAACCCTAATATAAATGCTTGTAAAAGAATTTCAAAATATAAAGACAGGAAATAAAAAAGCCCGCAAGAAAGCGGGCTTTTGGAATAAGTGGTGGCTACACCGGACACCAGTGACTCCTATGATTTCAGAGTTATATTACCACACTAAAATTTTGCATACCGATTTGCATACCATCATCTTCAACAAACAAAGCTTCGTACATTTAAAGAATTTCAAAATATGTATATACTCACATATAAATTAAAAAATATCTTTCTAAGAAATTAAAAATGATTACTAATTTAAACCCATATTCGGCACAGTTAGACAATTTAAAAAAACGCTTACATGAATATCAGAAAAAACAGGATGAACTTACAGTCACATACAACAAATTTTCTTCCATTGATTTAAGAGACCTTGAAGCTCAAATAGACAAACTTAAATCAGACCAAATTAATGAAGAGATTAAACTTGAGTTAATCGACGTAAAAAAATCTGAAGCACTAGCAGAGTATCGAAATGCAGAATCAAATGAGGGATCTATCTTAAATCCGCTTAACTGGTTTTCAGATGAACAAAAACAATTGCAAGAAATTACTAAGAAGAAAAGAATAATTTATTACCGTTTGTTCGATGAAGAAAATGTACTGGAAAAGAAAATCGAAGATATTGAACAAGGCTTAAAAGAAACAAAAAATTTAATTGAAGATTTAAAACATATCGATTTAGTCAAAGTAAAAGCCGATTTATCTAGATTAGAAAAAAACATCACCATATGTAGACAAGAAATCAATTCAATAACGCCAAAAAAAGATAAGGTTGACAAGGCACTTGCCCCCGTCATTTCAACGATCAATCAATATACTTCTTCTATTGATATTCATGATAGTGTAATTGATAAAGCATCCGAACTACTATACGAATTGGAAAATGCTTCCAATGGTTATGAACGAAAATTGGTGCATGAAAGATGTGAACAGCTTTTTGAAACCGGTAGTCCCAATAAAGTCATCAATGGGGCGAAAAAAGAGAAAATCCGTCTTCAAAGAGAGTTAGAAAAAACTGAAAAACGTGCAAAATCCATAGCCAATAATGCTACTAGAACAATTAGTACTTTGGTCATAGACGGCAACAACATGTGTTATGAAGGCTCTGATTTTATTGGCTTGAAAGCGCTAATCACCTCAACCAATGAACTTGTAAAAAAATACAAAATTATCATAGTATTTGACGCCTCTATTCGATCAATACTTCATAGTGGGGACGATGAAATTAGGGCTCAGTTTGATCCAAAAATAAATGTCCATATTGTGGCAACAAAACAGCACGCAGATGAAACCATAATCGACATCGCTTATGACAATGATGAATACTTTATTATCAGTAATGACCGATTTGGAGAATATCTTGAAAAAGAACCCATAAAACATAACCGGCTCATACGCCATAATTTAGTTGATCAAAAAATTATAATTGGAGATCTAAAACTAAGTAAGAGGTACTTTTAATTTTTTGGCTGAAAACCTTAACCAAAATTACTCCGCGTCAGAAACAAGAAGAGAATAAAGTCAAAAACACCACCAAACCGTAACAAGATTAAAACTATCTCTTGAGCCAGGTTTGCGGTGGTATTGTTTTTTCCCCACTTTAAGATAACGTTTCAGTGCAACTACAATTACCACAAAGCCTAATAGACTAAAAATAAATTGCATTAAAATTCCTAATACAAAATATCTCTGATGTAAAAATCAACGAATGTGATCAAAGATAACTATCTTGATCTGAAACCTTGAGATTACCATTAACATCAGAGAAGACGGCAATGCCATTTTCCACATCCCAATCTGAATCAAATAAAATACCCCAAGTACCATTCCTTTCAAAAACCACACTTGTAGGTTTAATTTTCTCTATTAACGAATCACTATCCAAATTATTAATACCATAGTTTTCTTGGATAAAATCTCGTAACATGGGCGTTACGTTTAAGATGATTTTTTTAGCATTCCTCTCAAAAAATGAATATGCCTCTCTTTGCTCCGAGTTAATTTGTTCATTTTTATATGCGCTCGCAATAATTTTTACTGTGCAAACACCCCACCAGTCAATGTCTACTGCCTTAACCCAAGAATGCATATACGTCATCTTTCCAAAAATAGCATCTGTTACAACTTCCATTTTACACTCCTTGTTTTGCAGCTGAAATTCCTCCAGAATGAGGAACATTACCATGCACTAATGATGGAACTAAATCCATGATTTTTTGATCAGACCTTTCATGCCAACTTAGACCATTTGCCTTTCTGTATTCAGCAACATCAGAAGGAGTCCACTCTTTACCATCTTTGGCTTCTTGCGTCCATTTTTCAGCTAACTGTTCATCTGCTTGCATAAAATTTAGCTTCCTATCAGTTGAAAAATCAACAACTCCAACTGACGCCTCACTTATAGTTGAAAAATTAGGTTCGCCGTCCTTAAACTCAATACCCTCAATACCAAATTTTTCTTTTATCTCTGCCCAAGTTAAATTGTCAGGATTATGCTTCTGTGGTGTGTAACCATCATTAGGACACCATGTTGAGTTCCCGACATCACCTTTCCATTCACCATTACTTACGGGTAAATTCTTCACAAGTCCGTCAGACTCAGAAGTAAATCCACGTGTAATTGTGGTACTAAAATCTGGAATTTTACCTCCACCACCAAAGATAGGCTCCTTTTCCTCCCTCCCTCTAAAAGTATTAGAAAAGTCAGGGACCTTATCAGCGATTGTTTTTAGCGCCTTCTCTAAACCCTCTTTAGCTACCTGCTCAATCATAAAACGCCCTCTATACCTTTATTTCTCAATTCCGTTTTTTTTATTTCAAACACCTCTTGGTTGTGAGGTGTTTCCAAAACCAGAACATCTAAAACTTGAGCAATAACTTCTCTTCGCTCTTGGACACTCAACAATTCCATTTCAATACGCTTGAAAACTTCTTGAGCTAGCGATTGAACCCATATATGAATATCCTTGGTTTCAGGAACTTTATCCAATACTTCTGAAAGTCTTATGTCTTTATCTAAAAAGTTTTTAAAACGATACATTGCCAAGGCTTTTTCTGTGTTCCCGTCCATCAAGTCATTTAGTATGGATTTTAATGTCTCTGTCACATCACGCTTTCTATGATCTATGATTTTTCCAGCAGGACGAACATAAGAAAAAGGGGCAATCTTGTCATCATCAAACTGTTCAAACTGACATAACACTGGCTCTAACCAGTTGTTTTGGTAAACCGCTGCACAGCCGGTTTTCAATCTAGCAAGCTCGTTAATTTGCTCATCATTTAAAAACGCCGCCTTACCTACTAGATTGCGGTCACCAAAATCAGGCAGTCTAAGAATGATTTTTGTATTGGTATTTCTGATAACTGATTGATCTAGCAAGCCAGGCGCTTGGTCGGCAATAATAAATCCTTCGCCATAGGTTCGCATTTCAGCAATGGCATTGGAAATCATTTCTACAGATTTACCTTGAAAGTTAGCGCCCTCTTGGCTCTGCTCAGAAGATGTTCTACGAAGTAAGTTGTGCGCTTCTTCTAACACAGTAATGTGCTTTAAATCAGAATTTGCACCGATTGCGGTTGCCATGCGATATTCCTGTAGCTTCAGGAATATCCCCCCCATTAATAAAGCCTTCGTTTCTGAAGCCCCCACTCGGGATAAATCAACGATACAGGATTGATCAAACAAGACCGATGACTCGAGCTCGTCTTTTTGAAAAATGGTACTAAAATAACCGTTTGTCAATGATTTAACCCGTGTTACTAAAGCCCCTGAATAGTTGCCTTTCATTTCGTCTGAATATTCGGACTGATGAATCACCTTTGGCAATACTGCTAACAGGTCATGAAAGTCTGGAAATACGGTTTCAGAACCTTCACAGGTGGAATTCAACAAGTCCCATCCTGATTCCTCATAGGTCTTCTCTACTGATTCTTTTAGAATGGCAGGCATAGCCGCATACATAGGCCAGACTGCACCTAATATTTCAATTAACCGATCAATATGCTCAACAATATGAATCCCGTCAGGGAAAGAAAAAGGGTTGATTCTCAACAACGATGTCAGATTTGGATTGGTACCAAAGACATTAACAGTATCCAAACCACCAAACACGTTTTTGTATTCGCCTTTCGCAGGTTCAATGATCAGAAAAGGGATTTTATGTTCGGTATGGAGCTTATCCAATATGGAATAAACTGCATTTGACTTACCTGCTCCAGTGCTTCCGGTCACAAAAACATGTGATGTCAGTGATTTAGTACTTAAGGCTACCTGCTGATGCTTGTCAACCACATCAAAGTTTGAAATCTTTCCAATCTCAATGTTTTGACGGTCTGCTTCCCCTCCAAAATTGACCGAGCGACCAAATTCCACTGCATCAAACACAGGCAAACCGCTCATCGACTTCTGTGGCAGTGACATAGCCATACTCAACTCTTTGGTACTGATCAATGACACTGGAGACAACATCGGTAAAGACAAACCATCCGGCGCTGTTAAGACTGGAGATTTAAGCTGAGACACATAATTTTGCAACTCCTTAAAAGCCTCTTCTGTTTTCGAGTTACTTTCACTATCAGCTTGATAACGATTCCAAATAGCGACGCTATTGCGCTCTAGACCGGAGTTCGCTCCCCGCAATAATCCAGAATATAAATCCGCGCCCAATCGAGAATCGACTTCTGAACCACTGACAAAGTAGGCAGAAAAGTTCCACATCCCAAAACTTTTACACTCTTGAATACGGTCCAACTGTCCATCTAACAACTCAAGCATGCTAGAGATACGGCGATTTTTTCCATTGATTTGAATGGTTCTGGTTGTACCAAGCGTTGATGTATCAGAATCAGCTTTACTGGTGCCTTTAGACTCTGCATCAGAGTTTGAAGTTGCTTTTGAATCAGAACTGCTCTCACTTGTGCCTTCAGTATAACCTTCAGTTTTTGATTCTGAGGCACCAAGCATACCTGCTGTAAAACCAGCAAGAGCACCGACACCAGCACCCTGCAAAGCACCAAGTCCACCAGTAGCCATACCTGCATATGTTCCTCCTGTAACTGCACCAGAAGCTGCACCTGCAATCGCTGTTTTGAAATCAAACTTCTGTCTAGTGTCCGTTTTGGAGGTTGAGGTTGACGAGTTCATGCCAGTAGTGGTAGTTTGTGTGTCCGTGACGCTTTTGGTGATGGTGCTTGTTAAACTTTCCGACAAAGTAACGCCAACTGAACGACTCTCATTTTCAGCAAAGCTGATATTCGTTTGTTCAAATGTTGAAAGCGCCGTATATATATCCTGATAGGCTCCTTCCACTCGCTCTAACTCTTGATAACTCACAGGCGTTGCCTGAATAACGGCAAAATAATCTTTGCCCTGCATTCCTTCAATCAACTTTTCCAGCCCCTGAGCAAAGGTCTCTTTAGCATCATCTTTAAGGGAGGGCACACCCTGAACGGTTGCAATGCAATTCACATTGTTACTCATCATAGATGACAGCACTGCATGAATATCTGTATCCATTAAGTTTTCAGAGATATCTATACCCTGAAAGTTACCCTTTAGAGCCGCTTCCAAAGTGTTCATCGCACCAGTAATGCTTGAGCCCCTACTTTGATCAAGTTTATGCGTACCAATATACAGATCCGTATGCGTTTTTTTAGCGTCCAAGATCAAACACACGGCACTATCACTTGAATGTACCGCTGAAAACACACTGTTAAACTTGTCTAAGTTATCTTCTTCTCGATCATAGACGATACTTGAAATCTTTCTTAACCGAATATTGCTAATAGCATCATCCAGGGTTGTGTCCAAAGGCACTAAATCAAACTGATTTAAGTAATCAAGATAGCGTTTAAAAACAACGGCATCCATTTCAACCAAAGCATTCTGCAATGCGCCGTCATCTTGATAGGTGGTCAAATCTTTTCCCATTAAAACGTCTCTCTATTCTTTAAGTAAACAACACCTGCACCAATAATGGCTCCGACAACGACTCCCCCCACTACCGAATATCCCAATAGTTTTGCCGCTGTACCCAAAATGGCAGCGCCAGAGGCGCTACCAATAAAGTAGTCCTGAGTATTTGATTTTGAGTGCTGATGCTTAGATGAGTCCTGCTGCTGAGAATTAGAAGTATTTTTCTCTCGCGTTTGCGTTGGACTGGTACTGTTAGACTTCTGTTCGGCAACTTGAAACTCAGGAATACCTTGTTCTCGGAAGTAGCGCATCATTTCCACAATAAATTCAAATTTTTCACGCGAAAAGTTTCTATTGAAACGCACCCTAAGGAGTTGCCAATAATCAACGGTCCATGCGAGTTTGTCTATAATTAACTCAGTATCACCATCATCTTCTTTAAAAAGTGCAATTCCTTTATCAGCAAGCAAAGGTTCAGCATAAGCGACGGACTCAAGCATCCAGAAATGCTCTCTATCCTTGTCGGAGTTAATTTGTCTTAGAATCACCGCTCTTGCTAAATAGATATCTGATTCATCAATTGCTTTTTTTAAGTCATCAATAATCATCGTGTTTCCCCCGATTCTGGGTTTAATTGCAAAATAGCGTCCAATCTCTGGAAAAATGATTTAAACCAGTCAAGACGTTTTTGACTGTCTGCGACTAACTTTTTCTTTTTAGTGGCATCTTTTTTCGCTACTGCCATTTGCTCAACCAGTTCTTCTAATTTTTTATCTAAGGCTTCCATATGAGCCAACAAAACATCTTTAGACTGTTCAAAATTTTCAGCACAACGGGAATAGAATTCATCAAAGCTTTTCTGTTTAAACTTTTCCATTGAGTTTTCAAAAGTTAGATATATCTGATCCATATCAACTTTCTTTTCAGTTATTGTTTCATATACATCTCGCTTCCAAAGCCATAAAAAGCCGTAGCGTTCTGTTCCGGCTTTTACTCTTTTTTGCACTTCAAATGACGTTTTTTCAACAAGGGTATCAACACTCGGCATATCCAGTTGTGCTTCTTGAAAATCTTTAATGAGTTTAGATTCTTCGGTGTCAGGTAAAGCAGATAATAAGTCAGCGACATATTTTTGATAGTCATCCCGAAGAACCATTAACTCTTCTTTCTGCACTCGCTCTAAATCCTCAGCCAATAAGTTTTGGATCTCAGCAACAATTAGTAGAATCTGCTCTTCAGCTTTTTTAATTTTTTTCTCAGCTACTAAAGGATCGATCTCACCCTTAAATTCTTTAGATAAAGGGTCTAATAGTTCTGTATTAATTTTTTTTTCTAAATTATCTAATAAATCCTTAGTAGCCTCCGAAGAAGAATATTCTTTTACTTCAACAGCATTACGAAACTGCTGGGCTTTGTCTATGCGTGTTTGATCTTTTTGGAAAGCCTCTAGTGAAGAAGTGATTGTTTCTAACGCGGCTTGATCTTTCTCCAGAATCTTTTGTATCGCTTCTAAAGCCTGATGTTCCTGCTCTGCACGTCGGAAAATATCCACTGCATCCTTAATTTTTGCAGGCAACGCATGTTTGGACAAATAGTCATCTAACAAAGCTTCTACAATGGGAATACCACTTAAAAGTTCGGCAACCTTTTCATCATTTTTCTCTTCACGATAGCTGTCTAGCTGTTGTTTTAATCTGTCATAAAGCTGGGTACCAAGCTCTGGAGCAATCAACTCGAGAAGGTTCATCCCTTCCTCTTCTACAAATTGTTCAGTCAAGTTATCAAGGCTATTTTGTTGCTTTCTTGTAAGCTGAGCTCCTTCTCTAGCGATACGAATTAATTTACATAATTCTGCTGAGACTGGAATGATAAGTGGATTCTCAATACCATTTTTTTGCAAATAGGCTTTTACATTCTCTAATACCTTGGCAATCGGTTCATCATCGTTTTCTGGATCAAATTGATCTATTTTATTTGCAATAAAGACAAATCTATCCTGAGCTTTCCGTCCCCCTTTAGCCATCTCATCGCGAATGAGGTTTAGCAAACTCAAATCATCCTCTACACCTAAATTTGTTGCATTTAACACGTAGAGCACCATTGATGGCTGATGACTCTGTATCGCCTGCACGGTTGTTTTGTTGTGAGATAAGTCATTTGAATTATTCGGACCGGGAGTATCAACAAATACCATTTGAATACCATCCCGAACATGAATAGTGGGAATATTGCCTTTTATTTCTATTTGTGATGTGACATATTTTTCTTCCCGATTGTTTTCACTGTCACCCTCTTTTTGTGGAAACTTTTCTTCATTCCAATCACGGATCAAGGGAGAACCATCCTCTAATTCTTGCCAGTCATCCGATAACTTAACCTCTTCTGAATCTTGTGCTACTTTACAAGATCGTCTCGCTTCAAAGTTCGGCTTAGAATCATCATTAATAACGCGCGTAATCGATGCTGTGCAAGCTTGATTTTTGGATGGAAGTAATTCTCGACCCACCATGGCATTAATGACGGTTGATTTACCTGCCGACATAGTTGCGAGAACCGTGACATCAAACTCAGGAGAGATGGCTTTTTCAAAAGCATCATGAAGTGATTTATCGTAAAAGATTTCAAAAGGACCTTTTTTCGCTTCTTCAAACAACTCTTTAAGTTGTTCTATTTTTTTGTCTGTTTGAACATCAAAAACACGACAGTCGACACTCAAACTACACTCTGTTTCGCGTTCTTGGTAAGCCTTTACCGCACTCTTTACATCTTCACCATCAAGAATCATGCCTTCAAAAATTAAGTTAATTTTTTGAGTGTTCAACTCTTCAAATAACAAATCAAATAGACGATCTATCCAATTTTGTAGCCTTAGATTATTTGACAGCTCAATTAAACCACCACTTTTAATGTGCTTTCCATTGAGTTCAAATTCCGTTGTAACAGTAAAAGGGTTGTATTTCACTTTGACTGTATTTGAAGCCATTCGTCATCCTTTAATTAATATCTGACACATTCGACAAGCTCTTTTGGAGAACTCGCTCTAATTTTTTTACACCTGAATATAAAATCAAGCTTTCAATGCTTTGTTCCGTATTATTAGATTGAAGACGACTTTCGATCTGGTGTGATTCAATTGTTTCTTGCAAAGTGGAATAATCGCCCAAAAAAGGAGCGCCCTCCTCAATTTGCTCCAGTATCCCACCCAAAAACCTGTCTTCTTTTCTAGTCAATTGAATATTGTTTTTGCGATTACGTGCAGATAATGCAACTCTAGAGGAAATGGACAAAATTTGAGGGGATTTAAACCCATGACGTTCTAAATACAGCGTAAGTTCTTTAACCGCTAGTTCTATTGATTCACCTAACTCTTCATCTAACGCATCTGCTTTATTTAAAACAAAAACAACGTCTTTACAGTCATCTTTCTCAGAGAGTATTTGTTGCAAATCGTGTAACAGCTGAACATCATCATCAACATGCAACTGAGTGGCATTTAAAACATAAATAATTAAACCGTAATTGCCATCATGCAACAACTGCTTTGTGAGTTGCTCGTGTTGTTTATTTTGGCTATTATTGGGGCCAGGAGTGTCATAAATCACCAAACGCAAATCGTGATTATTAATGGTCGGAATATCGCCTTGAATATGGACAATGCCATCGTCTATAGAATCATTCATTTCCTTCAAGGTTTTCGTGGTAACATCAATCCAAGGGTTACTTTCCCAATCACCGCCTCCAACTCTCGCAGTAAAGCCTTGATGTTCGTCAATATCTTCGATTTTAAATATTCTTGATGTACAGGCTTCGTTACTAGAGGGCAATAGATCCTGACCTATAAGGGCGTTAATAAGCGTACTCTTACCTGCGCTCATCGTAGCCATAACAACCACTTCAAACACTGGTTTTAATGGGCTAACTTTAATGTTTGCGTTCTTTTTTTGAGCTTTGGCTTGCATTGCCAAAGCTGCAACACCCCCAACAGCCGCACCAACGGAAGCCTTAACAGGGTTCTCTTTGGTGTAGTCATACACTTTTCCCGCTGTTTCACTAACTGATTCAACAGTTGAATCAATCGCATCCCCCAGCTTTCTAAAAAAACCCATTCCCTCTCCTTACCTATATTTTTCACGAATGCAATAAAATCATACAGAATCATCTAGTGGCGATCCCCTAAATTACTTACAATTCACAAACAATAAATATAGTGGTATTGCTACTAATTTACTAGAGCCGTCTCAGCCACCTTAAAAACAAAAGCTCAAAATAATTTCTAACGATAATACAATTGTGTTGCGTCATTTAATGACGTAACATTAAGTATAATATACACACTTAAGCTACACCGCCCAAATTACTAAAGACTTTTAAAATGAAACAAGACACCCTATTGAGACAAATCGCTTTACTTCAACTAATCCCCATTGAACCAGCTTACAAAAGTACCTCAACTCTATATCAGACACTAGAAGAAGATGGCTTTGACGTTTCAGAAAGAAAAATACAACGTGACCTAGAAAGATTGAGTGTGGCTTTTCCAATCAGAAAAGATGATTCTGAGAAACCCTATAAATGGTCTTTTCTTGATACTTATGAGAGCAGGCTTCCCGAGTTAGATAACGCTTCTGCTTTAGCATGGGTGTTAGCAGAAGACCATTTAAAGAACGTGTTGCCCAAAATTGTTATGGACAAGCTTGGTCGGCAATTCAAAAATGCTAAGCAAGTATTAAATGCGCAAAACACCAATCGATACTCAAGCTGGCAAAACAAAGTCAGAGCAATTTCTAATGGTAAAGCTTTAAAACCTGCAAATGTTAAACTCGAAATTTGGCAAGCAATTACAGATTACCTTTTAGAAGATAAAAACATAAAAGTAACTTATCTGAGTCGAACTAAAGAGGAATTGGAAAGCTTTACAGTGCAACCAATTGGCTTGGTCGTCAGGCAAGCGGTTACTTATCTTGTCGCAATTAGAGAAGACTGTATTGATGATGAAGATAGAGGGATTCGCCAACTTGCATTACACCGTATCCAAACATTAGAAGAAAGCACCAGGCCTGGTAAAGATCACCGTTTTTGTACTTTGGATGAATATGTCGACTCTGGTGCCTTTGATTACCCTAAAAATAACGAATTAATTGACCTTGAGCTCATCGTCGATAAGTCATTAGCATGGCATTTAAGGGAAACGCCCATTAATAATGAACAAACCATTTCCAAATTAGATGAAAACCATTTTGTCTTAAAAGCCAAAACAACTGATGACTCTCAAACACTCTGGTGGCTAATGGGGTTTGGAAGCAAAGTAGAAGTCGTCAAACCTAAACACTGGCGGGAAAAAATTTATAAACACGCTCAAGAAATTGTTGGCCGAGGACAATAGCCAAATCGAACTGAAAACACTTTTTCTAACATCTTAAGCCCCTAACGTTTAAAAGCTATTTAAATCCAAATAAAAGGAAGCTGAATAAAAATGATTCAAAGTCATTTACTCCCATTCAAGATGGTCAAAAACATGAGTCAGGCTTTAAAAAATGCTTACAGGCAAAATGAAAGGATTCCAGAAAGAGAGGAAGTTGAACCGCAAACTTGGCTCTTAGTAAAAGAACAAATGAAAACCTCATTAACTGACACAGAATATCTTTCTTGGATCCACCCGCTTAAAGCAATTGAAACAGAGAACGAACTTACACTTATTGCTCCAGCTGGTTTCATCTTGGACAGGGTAAAAACGAAATACATTGCTCAAATTAAACGCGCTTTAAAAAAATCAGCCCCCGAAGCCACCCTATATCTATCACTATCGTAAGAATTAATAAAACGATAGCCTTTAATCAGCTTTCAAGCTAAGTTGCTCAATCATATTGGGCAACTTATTTATACGCGTTGATGTTAAATACTTAACACACCGTAACCGTTGTTCGACAGGACTAGAAAGCTTCTGGTAAACACCCTAAACAACGCTATTTTGAGTTATCGACAAACCTACGTCAAAATACGACGCAACCGCCCTTTAAAATTTTCTCGACAAATATTAATAAAGGTCGGACAAAATGAAAAAAGAGCAGTGCAAAATTAGAACCATTCAGTATTCATTAAACGAAGTGTTTATCGAAGGCCTTAAATTTATGGATGACTTCCATAATAGCGGTCTCACTAATTATCAAATCAATACCCTGCATTTACGCAATGATGAAAAAATTGCCAAACGAATTGTTCCCATAATTGAAACAGACAATGATGCGCCCTCTTTCGTGTTTGGAATGCACTCTCCAACAACACTTGGAGTCGCTATTATTACTGAATACTTAGACGCACATCTCGACGATTTAATGTTTATGAGCATTACTGGAGACCAATGGCACAAACTTCGCCACCTCAGTCAAGTTATTGATAAAAACCAAATCACGATAATTTAAAACCCAACCACGCTAAAGGAAACCAAATGAGACATCACCCCCCACTTATCACACTTAAAATAATCTCCAATATGAGCCAAGCCATAAAACTCTCATTTCAAAAGCAACGAGTAGAAACAAAACCCCAAACGACCTTACAGCAATTAAAATCTTTAGAAGCGATTGACCCTACTGAAAATAACAAGTACTTGGCCTGGATCGCTCGCGAGTACCTCAAAGGAAGTTTTTCATTAGATGACACAAAGACCAAACACTTAATCACAAACCTTTTGTTAAACTTTGAGTCCAGAACTTAGTTTCCAAGAATTAGACAAAATAGATTAAAAACCTCACGATTTAAACATTGTTACGCAATTTTCAGAATGTACAATATATTTTTTAAATACTTACCCACACATAGCCACAAAACACGAATTAAATAGACACACATATAAAAAAACAGGGAACAACATGGCGGATACCCAAAACGACTTACAGCAACTCACAGGTCAAAGCATGAACTTAACCGAACACAATATTGAACAACTCAAGACACTGTTTCCAAATGTGTTTAGTGAAGGCAAAATTGACTTTGATGCTTTAAAAGTTGAGTTGGGTGAAAATATTGATGAATCCAATGAGCGTTATCAATTTACTTGGTCAGGTAAAGAACAAGCCAAGCGCATCGCCACCACGCCTACTTTGGGAACGCTACGCCCAGCACCAGAAGAATCAGTGAATTGGGACAACACCGAAAACCTCTATATCGAAGGCGACAACCTTGAAGTTTTAAAGCTCTTGCAAAAAAGCTACTTTGGCAAGGTGAAAATGATCTATATCGACCCGCCTTACAACACCGGCAAGGATTTCGTATACAAAGACGACTTTAAAGACAACCTAGCCAATTACCAGCGCTTAACAGGCCAAAAAGATGAAGAAGGTAATCCCCTAACCACCAACGCAGATTCCGCTGGCCGGTATCATTCCAACTGGCTAAATATGATGTACCCCCGCCTAAAACTGGCTCGTAATTTACTTAAAGACGATGGCGTGATTTTTATCTCCATTGATGACAATGAAGTGCATAACCTAAGAAAAATCTGTGATGAGATTTTTGGGGAGGAAAATTTTATTGAGGAAATCTCATGGAAAAATAAATATGGGGCTGGCGCAAAAACAAAAGGGTTTATCAGTGTTCATGAATACATCTTATGTTATTCAAAAAATCAATTATTAAACCTTGAATCTCCCTTAGATGAAGATGGAAAAAAAGCATACAACAAACAAGATTCTAAATTTCCTCAAAGAGGGGGTTTTTTTACTCAACCACTGATGACTACATCAATGGATGACCGACCAAACCTGCAGTATGAAATTGAACACCAAGGAATAGCTATTAAGCCTACTAAACAATGGGTCTGGTCAAAAGAACGTCTTTTAAAAGCTATTGAAGATGACGAAGTGGTTTTTAATAAAAAACCTGATGGCACATTCAGCGTTCGAGCCAAACAATACCTTAAAGATGAATATGGAAATGAAAGAAAAGGGAAACCTACATCACTGATGAATGGCCCCTTTACTCAAGAAGGTACTTCAGATATTGCATCATTATTTGAAATGCCAGTTTTTGGATTTCCTAAACCAAAATCATTGTTAAAGAACTTCTTTGCTTTTGCCTTCAATGAAGACTATAAAAAGGAAGGAATTTATTTAGATTTTTTTTCTGGCTCTGCAACATCAGCACACGCTATTATGGAATTAAATACAGAAGATAAAGGTAATCGCAAGCTTATATCAGTACAAATTCCAGAGCCTACGCCCGTAAACTCCGAAGCCAGAAAAGCGGGTTACGCCACCATCGCCGAAATCGGCAAAGAACGCATTCGCCGTGCGGCAAAGAAAATCAAGGAAGAACACCCAGAAACCCAAGCAGATTTAGGGTTTAAGGTCTTTAAACTCGACACTTCCAATATCAAAAAATGGCAACCTAATGTAGATGACCTAGATACCGACCTTCTTAATGCCGTTGATAATATTGTCGATGGTAGAACCAGCCAAGATCTGCTGTTTGAAGTATTAATCAAATATGGCCTACCACTAACCCTACCCATTGAAGAGGTTAAGGTTGCTGATCATCAAGCTTGGAATGTGGCATTCGGTTCCTTAATTGCCTGTTTTGATGAAAACATCACCCTAGAAACTGTGCAAGCCATTGCCGACCTGAGCACACCAGAAAACCCAGTACTAAGAGTTGTTTTCCGAGATACCAGTTTCAAAGACGACATCACAAAAACCAACGCCATCCAACGCCTAAAACAAGCTGGCATTGAAGATGTTTTGAGCATTTAAGGAGATCAATAATGTCTTTATCAGATATTGGAAGCTGGGCAAGTATTACTGGACTAGTAATCGCAGTTATTGCATTTTTTGTAGGCTACAAAATTGTACAAAGTTTTAAGAATACTACTAAACAAGAAAACAAGCTATTTTCGTTCTTTAACAGTGGCAAGATTTCTCAGACTAACAGCCATAGGCAAGACAAAGAATAATGCACGCTATGCTCAATAGAATAACGAGCCTTTTTAATTTGGGCAGTATCAATCAACAGAATATTGTTCTGCCTACAACAGTAAAAACGTTGATATCCACAATTAAAAGTAACTTTTTCGATGGTTCAATAGAAGGCGCAATTGAGTCTCTGAAAGAGGCTAAAAAAGAACATAGCCAAAACACGGGGGCAAAATACCATCTATTGGTGTTAGAAACTGAAATTAACTTTCAACTTAAACAGTTTGATAAAGTTGCTGAGTTACTAGCTTACCTTGAGAATCATTTCAAAGACTTTTTGGATGGTAAGTTTTTTGAAATGAAGGCTAGCTTGCTTTCGTTACAAGCGAATAGAGAAGATTTCAATTTATGTATTGAAAAAATAAAAAACGAGTTTGCAGACACTGAAATTGAAGATGATTATTTTGAGATATTATTCTATTTGAATTCTGGAAACTATGGAAAAGCCCAGGCTATATTTGAACAGGCGTATGAAAACGAATTTTTTGAAAAAGACCAGCTCAGCAAAAAGCTCTGTCACCTTGGAGCTTTAATTTATCAAAACCTCTACAACCAGAACAGATTCGCCGAGCATTTTGAAATAGCAAAGAATTATTTTGAGAACCTTAACAATGATGAATTAAACTTTTTTGAACAATTTGAAAGATCGAAATTTTATTCATTTCGTGAAATTGATTGTTACTTAAATCATATTAATCCACAAAAAACAGCCTTCTCTAACACTCTGATTTATTTTGATAAAATTCAAAAAAACTTATCTTATTTTGAAAGAGATTATCGAGACATCATAACTAATCATTTACTTCACTGCTTATATTTCAATGATATTGAGTCTTTTTTTAACGAGTACCCTAAATACCAAAGCAATGATTTAGACATTGTTAATTTTATTCATTTTCACTTTAATACCAACAAAGAAGAGTTAGAACATACCGTTATTGAAAACCGGTTGATTGAACAAAACGAACCCGAATTACTAATCCAATATTTAGATAGGATTTCACAAACAGCTCCTTCTTTGGTTAAAGACTTTTTGGAATCAAATAAAATCTTTTTGGATGATCCTAAGGCGTTTAATATTTATGCAAATACGCTACTCAACCATAAGCTTTCTGACCTAAAAAAAATTTACAAGGAAGCAGAACAACGGAAAGGAATGTCTGAAATTGATTATCTGACATTTCTTGAAATTGAACAGAGAAAAAATTTATCGTTATCCAAAAAACAAATAAAAAAAATCATTAAGATTCAGACGAAGACTACTCAAAAAGAATTAATTTCTGACATCTCACTAAACCTTCTGGCTTTAAACCATCAATCAAAAGAATGTTTAATTATTGGAAGTGAGCTAAAAGACGTGCCATTCATCTTGGAAAAGGTGTTACAGATTTGCCTTGATGACAAAGAGCTCTTATTCTCAGACTTTGAAAATTTTATTTCTCAGTCGTTCCCGTCTTTAAATCATATTTTGGTTGGCAACATATACCTTAAATTTGGAAAATTAAGCAAAGCTTACAATCAATTTTCTATTGCTTGGCAAAGTGAAAGTACGCAAACCAGTTTCAAGTTAAACATTGCAAGTAACACCTTATATCAATGCAGTCTCAGATACTTTTTAATCAATAATGAGCAAAGCAGCAGCAGAATAAATGTTCAGCAAGACTCTGAATTTCGAGCCTTCTTGGAAGAGCACTATGACAAATTAACTATTAGACAAATAGTAGAGATGTCATTTTTTATGATTGTAGTTGAGAAATCTATCAACGAAGGTTTCAAATATATAAACAAGCAATTATTGTCTGCTCCTATATCTGAAATTGATGACGATACAAAGCACATTCTGGCTTCCATTTATTTCTATACGATTATCAATAAAACAAACATTGGAATCGACACACCATCTAATATAGTTTTAAAAAAGGAAGCTCAGCTTTTTTTAAGCCTTAATCAATATGAACAAATAGATGAATCCTTCAATATTGAATTGTTACCAAGAGAAGAGTTTGAGCTTGAAATTCTTGGTGATGAATATGAAACAAACTCATTATTCCACCAAATCTGTAATTTATTTGTATACGAGATGCAAAGTGATTATTTTATTAGATTAGATGTATCTAAATCAGACCCTATTGCTGATATTAAACCTCTGCTAATTCAACAAGCTGAAAGCCAAGCTAATAAATTTGATATCTACAGTTCTGGTGGCAACATTTCATTTCATCAACTGGTTGGCGAGTATAAAAAATATTTTGGCCTGATTCCGCACATATTGGAAAATCCAAACATAAGCTTTAACGCTGGAAGATGTCGAATAGTCGATAAAAAGAAAATCATTACTCTTAGTTCAATAATCTTTTTAGACCATATTGGTGAGCTAGATAATATTTTGACTAGAAACGATGTCTATATTCAACAAACAACAATTGATTGGCTATCTTCATTTATCAGAGAATTAAGCGTTACTGATGAAATAATGACGATGTTTAGTGATGGAGAATCAATTTTCCGCGACATCCACACAAAATCAGATATTGAAAAAAATAAAATAAGGCTTCTATCTTTAGCGAGAAAGGTTCATAAGTCATTCCAAAGCAGAATAATTGATGACAGAGAAGAAATTTTGGAGTTTTCTGAATCATTTGAAATGTTTGTTCCATTAATGGGCATTTTGGAATACAGGGCTCTCTCTTATGCATATAACAACGATTTTCAAGTTATATCCGAAGACAGAATATTTCAGATAATCACTGAATCTACAAATTTAGCTCCAACACTATCGAGTAATTCACTTGCCCTGATTGATGTTAAGAAAAAATTTGAAGACAACGAAATTGAATTCTACGAATCTCTCCATCAAAAAGGTTATAGAGATCTGTTTGACCAAGTCAACGTCAGATTTTTCATATCCAGACTAGTAGCAACTGAGCCTAATCTTCAAAACAAAATTAAAAATAGCAGAATTTTACGAATCATTCTTAAAATTGCCAACAGCTACCAATGGTTAGGTTTTCTAGTTGAGTATTATGATAAGAATTACAAATTTATTGCTCCAATGCTTGCTCCTCCCAAAAGAGATTTCATTGCAGTAAACATCGAAGACTTATTTGAATTTTTAGAGCCTGGAAATCAGAATGAAACTACAGTTTAACCAAAATTTACCTCACCAAAAATTAGCTTGGGATGCAGTTGTTAGCTTGTTTGAAGGCCAGGAAAGTTGTTATGCGCCTTTTACCATGCCACAGTTAAATATTCCCGTTCAGAAAGGTGCTGAAAGCATGATGACGATGGATTATGGCAATGAAGCCGACTTGGGCACCGCTAATCGCTTGGTTTTGGGCGAAGAAGAATTATTAGACAACCTCGTTAGAGTTCAGCTGAAACATGGTTTAAAACCAGCCAAAACCCTTAATAAAGATGATTTGAACTATACAGTGGAAATGGAAACTGGTACGGGTAAAACTTATGTATATTTGCGCTCCATTTACGAACTGAACCAAGCTTATGGCATGACAAAATTCATAATAGTTGTGCCTTCTATTGCCATTAAAGAAGGCGTGAAAAAATCGATTGAAATCACCAAAGACCATTTATCTCAAATTTACAAAGGCGTGAATGCAGAAACATTTGTTTATGACTCCAACAACCTAGAACAGGTTCGGAACTTTGCTGAATCCAGTCACATTCAAATTATGGTCATCAATATTGATGCCTTCCGTAAAAGCTTTACCGACCCAAACAAAGAAACCAAGGCCAATATCATTCACCGAGTGAATGATCGGTTAGAGGGTATGCGCCCGATTGACCTGATCGCTAAAACCAAACCAGTCGTAATTATTGATGAACCTCAATCAGTCGATACCACGGCCAAATCAGCCGAGGCAATTAAATCGTTAAACCCTCTCTTTACTCTCCGTTATTCGGCAACTCATCGAGATAAGCATTTACCGATTTATAAATTGGATGCGGTGGATGCTTACAATGCCAAATTGGTTAAACAGATTGCCGTATTGCCAGTGCTACCGGAAGACGACAATAATAATGCCTATATCAAATTGCTGAATGTGCGTAATAAAAACGGGGTATGTGAGGCTCAGGTGGAATTTGATGCGCTAACGTCGAAAGGCACGATTAAACGCGATAAAAAATGGTTAAAACAAGGTGCTGATCTATTCGAATTAACCAAAGGTCGTGATCCTTACGAAGGTTACATTATCAAGGATATTTCAGCTGTACCGGGCAATGAGTGGATTGATTTCACTTCCCAAGAAGACATCTTACAACTCGGCCAAAGCATTGGTGGTGTAGATGATTTGGCGTTAAAACGTCTGCAAATTGCCAAAACCATTGAAAAGCACCTTGAACGTGAAATGGTACTGAATCCGAAAGGCATTAAAGTCTTGAGTTTATTTTTTATTGATAAGGTAGCGAACTACCGAGTTTATGATGAGCAAAATCAACCAGGCCTGGGCGCTTATGGACAAATCTTTGAAGAAGAATTTTTACGGCTGGCCAAGCACCCTAAATATCAATCATTGTTTAATGAAATCAATCTAGATGTGGAAGTATCTAAAATTCACGATGGGTACTTTGCAGCTGACAATAAGGGCATTGTAAAAGATACCAGTGGTAAAACTTTGGCAGACGAATCCGCCTATGACTTGATTATGAAAGATAAAGAACGCTTGCTGGATATGAAAACGCCACTGCGTTTTATCTTTTCACACTCTGCTTTACGTGAGGGTTGGGATAATCCAAATGTCTTCCAAATTTGCACGCTAAACGAAACGGCTTCTACCATTAAAAAACGCCAGGAAATTGGCCGTGGTTTACGTTTAGCCGTTGACAGTACTGGTAACCGAGTGACAGACACTGGTTTTTCAATCAATACATTAACGGTCATCGCAAACGAATCTTACAATGATTTTACGGCTACGCTTCAAAAAGAGATTGAAGATGAAGATGGCATTAAATTTGGCGTAGTGGAAGATCATGCCTTCGCTAACCTAGTTATCCAGAGAGACGGAAATGACGTCGTTTACTTGGGAACGGAAGATTCAGAAAAACTCTGGAACCATCTCAAATCTGAACAATTGATTGATAAAAACGGTAAGGTGCAAGACAGTTTAAAAATTGCATTAAAACACGATACCCTTACCTTGCCGGAAGCCTTCGCGCCTTACAAAATGCAAATAGAACGCATTCTGAAAAAAGTGGCTGGTGGTTTGGATGTTAAAGATGCCAGCAAAACTCACTTGGCAACACCCAAAAAAGAAGTGATTATGGGTGATGACTTTAAAGCACTTTGGGAGCGAATTAAATACAAAACGGTGTACCAGGTTAATTTTGATCTGACAAAATTGATTGCAGACTGCGTTCACGAAATGAAGGTCAATATGGTTATTGCTAAACCTAAGTTTAAAACGGGGTTGGCAAACGTTACGATGGATCATTACGAAGGCGTGGGCGTCGATCAGATTCAAGAAAACACTCAAACCTATAATGCGCACTACCAAACACTGCCGGATGTGCTGACTTATTTACAAAACAAAACACAACTCACCCGTAAAACGCTTGCTAATATCTTGATCGAAAGCGGCAAGCTGAAAGACCTTGCCAAGAACCCGCAAAAGTTTATCGAGAAAACACTGGAAATTATTCAGCGCAAGAAGATGCACGCGCTGGTGGATGGTATTAAGTATCAGAAAATCGGTGATCAGAGCTTCTATGCCCAGGAACTGTTTATAGAAGAAGAACTGAAGGGCTATTTAGAGCAAAACATGATGGCGGTCGATAAAAGCGTTTACAGCCATATTGTTTATGACTCAAATACGGAATCAGCCTTTGCAACCGGGCTTGAACAAAACGATGATGTAAAGCTTTATACCAAACTACCAAGTTGGTTCAAAATCGACACACCGCTGGGTTCTTATAACCCCGACTGGGCGGTATTGATTGAAAAGGACGGTACTGAAAGACTATATTTTGTCGTTGAAACCAAAAGCAGTCTACTTCCCGAAGATTTACGGCAAACAGAAAATGATAAAATTAGATGCGGCACGGCACATTTTGAAGCACTTGATAACGATGTTGATTTTATTAAAGCTTCATCCATTAACGATTTGACTGATCGGATCGCTTAAATATGAATATTCCAATAGCTAATCCCCCTAAACCTACTAAATCTGAGCAGCAGCTTCATTTTTTATTAAATGAGTTAACACAATCTACAGACATGTTTTTAAATGCTAACGGTTTACCAAAATTTGGTTTGCTTAAAAACAGACTTAACACACGTTATGTTGTTTATGAAAACAACATTTCCTTTTTAGACGATACTGATTTTTTTGACAAACTTACAAGCTATGGCTTCAACTATCTGAAAACAATTTTTACCAACACAACAATCAAGAAAGCAATCAGCATTCTTAAAGGCGATCCTAACCACTGGTACCCAGACAATCTAAACGATAATTTACCAATAAGAATATCACGCGATCTGTTTGGGAATATTACATACTTTAACCACCCATCATACGGCACCAACCTTTCTTCAAATCTTGTTTCAAATGCCTATATTTACAATTCGAACAGTGCATTATGGGATGACAATCCCACACCTTATAAGCTTACTTCTCTGCCGCAAGAACTAAACGAAAAATATGTCCCCTCTATCAATAACCTGTTAACCTTGCTAAGAAAATTACCTTTTTCAGAAAATGATACAACTATTCTACTTAGCTGGTTAATCAACACTGTAATTTCAGAAAACAACATTCTCTTGGAGCTTGTCGGTACAAATGAAATTAATATCGAAGAAACTCAAAAAATAATAAAAAACTTAATTGATCCTTCTATTTCACCATTAAAAGACTTTCCAAGAAAACCAGATGAAATTAATCAAGACGCATTAGAAGAATACCTTCTCAGCTATCAAAATATTGAACAATTGAACCCTAAACAAGAAGCAAGAATTTACGAAATATTAAGCGTTTCTGGGTCATTAACACAGTTTGGTAAATCAAAGCAAAATAAGTTCTCTATCAGTCGACCTATTTTAATTAGTGCTAATGAAAGTCAGATTCGTTCCCAACGTCTGCGTAATAAAACGGTCACACTTGAAGTGCTACACACCAAAGTGGACAAGCTTACTGAGCATGAAAAACAACCATTTAATAGCGCTCATAATGAGCTGATAGAAATTTCTAGCTTTATCCACCGGGCTTTAGACAGATACTCTCCACTACCAAAGCCTACACTTTCGGACAATAGCTTTCCTCAACTAGAAAAGTTTATCCAAATTGGATTAACGCTCGACAAGCTGTACCCACAACCTACTTCATTCTATGAATCTTTCAAAAAATGGTCGATTGAAAGTCAGTTTCATCACCTTGAAGATAACGATTCAGCATTCTTGCTATATAAATGGTCGAAAAATAACCTTAATCAATCAAAATCCTATTCTCTAAAAGACTGGAAAAACGAGCTCGAAGAGCTAGCAAAAGAAATAGATATTGACTGGATAAATAAATCTGAACGAAAAATAGGTTCAGAATTTAAACAAGCTCAACCTGTTTTAAGCAAACTTGGAATAAAGTGTGAATCCGAAGGAAAAACCTCAAGGTTTGTAAAGTGGACAGTCAACACACCAGAAACATTACTTAATCAACCCCCCTATAAATTTGAATTTAAACAGGGCTATGAGCAATCAATAGTTTAAATAATTCCTTCCCTACAGCCTCTACTTGATAACCAAACACCCTATTAAACTTTAGCAATCACAAGAAACGACATTTCTTATTGTTTTTTTAAAAACAACTAAAAAATCATATCTATCAAAGCAATTTTTTTAGTTTTTTATACAAAAACACCTTAATGTCGCTTTCTCCCTCCGAATAACTTCAAAAATTAAAGCTGCAAAAAGAAAAAAACGAAATTCGCCATAGCGAGTTTATACGTTTTTTAAAGACTCGCTAGAAAATTAAAAAACTAGACTTTATACTTAGCTAATAAATGACATTTTTTATTTTGATATGGTATTGGAGATAACTAGCGCATGAAAATTTTATTGTCTGTTTTAACAACCTTTACATTCTTTCTCTCAGGCTGCTCAACACCTCCAATAATGAAACCAGAAAACAATGGTCAGCGAGTAGCTGGGATCATAGTCGAATCAACCAACTTCGATAAAATCAAATACTCTAAAATTAATTTAGTATTCAAATCCGATGCCACAGATGAAATGCAAAAAATATTGGGCTGGTCTGATATTCAAAAACAAATAAAAGAAACCCTCATTAGCAAAAATATTAAACTGATCAGCAGTGGAACCCCTGTTACGGTCACATTAGTTGACTATATTCGTGAACCCTATGTAAAGTACAAAAATGGTAGTGTAGCAAGCGGAGAGGTTGCGGGCTTAGGAATGGCGTTAGGAGCTGGAGCACTTGCAAGCCTTGCAGCAGAAAGTGCGGTCAATCAAACTTCCGATGCCCCTAAAATTAAAGAAATTTTATATCGTCCAATCATTAAATTCAGTGTCGCATCAAATAATTACTATTCTGAAACCACTCTCACCGGAGTTGGGCCTCTTTACCGTCCTGAAATGTATTCCCCAGACTATACGGAACAAGCCATAACGGAATACTTTGCGCAGGAATAGTAGTACCAGGGGCTTCTAGAAAGAAAAGCACAATCCACCCCCACTATCAAATGCGTCTTTGATTATTTTAAATAAGTATTGATGCCATCCTCAGGTACCAATGTTCTTAAGTCTTTAGTCTCTTGAGATTCAGAGACCCATGCTTTTTTTGCTGATTCCAGTTTCTCATAAATACTGTCTCTATTATTATCAAACCAAATGAGCACAGACGGTTTGTTTTCACTTAACCCCACACTTTCTCGAATTTCTGAAAACTCCTCTGAATTTACTTGGTAAATCCCGCCCGATTTTTTAACTGCCTTTGGCGTAAAACGGGCTTTCCAAAAGCCCATTCTAGGAGTAATCATATAAAAATAAGTTTTATTTTCAGCAAGGTCTGCTTTAAACAAATCGGCTGATTCATGGGTCACTATAAAGTCATGCAATCCCGGTTCAACAATGTAGGCCGTTTTTTGTTTTGCCCCAAGTACGGTGACAGGTTTGATCTGATTATCCGTGACCTCAATAATTGGTGCTGAAACAGCCCCGCCAAACCCTGAGCTGCGAATAAAAACCACTTGAGCTTTTCCTTCCGGTGGCGCGGTCACATATTTTTTGCCTGTTTCCTTAACATGCCCAGAACTACTGCAACCATTTAAAGTAACAATCAAAATACTTAATAAAATAAAAAACAACCTGTGTAACATTGAACTCCCCTTTTGTTAAGACAAAACCATTTATTGCTTCAAACAGCTTGTTAAGTCATTATACTAATTCACTAAGCTACTGCCAAAATTCCTAGAACGGTTATTAAGGAACCTCTTGGTTTCGAGTTTGCATAAATAACTGCCCCTATAAATCAATTCATCCAATTGTGCTTGATAGTCTTCTGAACCGCGATTTACATAATGGACTGGCTTAATCCTTTTATTATTTTTATGTTCAGATGCATTGACGATTCCTTTCGTCTGCTCATAAGTTAAACTAAGCGCTGCGGCCCAAGAGTTTCTCATCAACCCCATTAGACTTACTGGATCTGAATAATTACCCAGCCCTTGGTAAGAATCTTTATTAAGCAATAACAACACATGGTAATGAGGATGTTCGCTGCTATCCTGCTCTTTTACCCAACAATAATTAACATCTGTTTGATGAACTCGCGTTCCTGCCTTTCGCTTAGTCTCTTGTTGCTTATCGATTCGATAATTCAAGCTTTTAAAGAATTGCGTAATGTGCTCATTTGTAGGCATTTTGGAATACTCCTTCGGATATAAAAGCTCAAACCTTACAGCTAATGTTCTTGGGTATTTCCAAGTGTGGGCATAGATTAACTTAATCAGCTGTGCTAAATAAGATTTGATTAAAAATCCTTGATAAAGCTTGGGGCTTTGCCCTCTTTGAAAAGATGTTTTAACAGCATGACCGGCATAACTTGGATCCAACGTAACTTCTAAATTTTTATTGGACATCAGCTTCATTGATTGTGAAATATCTATTTTATTTTTCTCTTCCATTTTAAATAATCCTTATATTTTCTTTTATCCCTTATCAGGATTAAAACTATTCTGCTATTAATTACTTAACTTAATACCTATACCGACAATCAGCTTCCCTAAAAAAGGCTAGTTTTTAATTAACAATTGAACCATAAACCCTATTTTCCTTATCAAACCTCAGGAAAGTTAAATTCTTGGCATTAAATAAATACCAAATGTAAAAAATTACATAACTTATTCAATTCAAAACAATGTCAGATCTATAACACTTCAATGACAACGGAAAAGTCCGTTTCATTTTTAATCATTGAAGGAAAAGCTATGACAGTCCAATGTCCTAAATGTCGTTCTGCTCAAGTACGACTAACACATACCGCACAAAACTTTTGCACTGCCACCGGAGTCATTGCTGGTGCAGCAGGTGGAGTTTACAGCGCTCTTAAAGGAGCTAGAGCAGGTTCCATCATCGCAAGCCCTTCGGGCCCCATTGGCAGCCTTTGTGGTGCCTTTATCGGAGGCCTAGCTGGCGCTTTATCGTGTGGTTCAATTGCCATGAAACTCGGTGAGCAAATTGATCACTCCCTTTTGCCGTCTTATGAATGTAAGTCCTGCGCTCATAAGTTCCGCTTGGATACACACCTCAACCACCCTAATAAATCCGTAGGAGGCTAAAATGACAGCACTATCTCAAACACCACCCCCTTCTCGCCGTCACGCTCAAGCAAAACGCATGATCAGCACGCAAAACCTTAATACCGACCTATGGCTTCAATATCGAAACAAAGGCATTGGGTCGAGTGATGCAGCAACAGCAGCAGGATTAAACCCGTTTAAATCGCAACTAGAGCTATGGATGGAGAAGACAGGGAGAATCACTCCCTCCCAACCCGATATGAACGAAGACACTCCTTTAGTATGGGGGACGATTCTTGAACCCATTGTCGCCGAACACTATGCAAAACGTACTGGTCGAAAAGTTCGAAAGGTGAATGCCATCCTGCAACATCAAGACCACCCTTGGATGCTGGCAAACTTGGATCGGGAAATTGTCGGGAACGATGACGTTCAAATCCTAGAGTGTAAGACAGCCGGAATGCACTCGGCGAAACTTTGGGGAAATGGCGTGCCTGATTACATTCAACTCCAGGTTATGCACCAACTTGCTGTGACGGGCCAACAAGCGGCGGATGTCGCTGTATTGATTGCTGGTCAAAAATTGGAAATCTTTCGAATTGAACGGGATGATGAGTTGATCGAACGCTTAATCAAACTGGAACAAGCATTTTGGCAACGTGTAAAAACCAACACTCCGCCACCGGCTGATGCCAGTGCGTCTTCTGCTCGTGCTTTAAGACAGCTTTATCCAAACGACAACCATAAAACATTAGACCTAAAACATGATCACCAAGCCGACAGTCTATTTTCCGAATTAATGCGCCTAAAGGCACAGAGTTCGGAGCTTTCTAAACAAGAAACGCTGATTAAGCACCAACTACAAGAACGCATGGGTGACTACAGCATGGCGGAATTTAATGATGGCCGAATTTCTTGGAAACTGTCTAAGTCATCGACCACTTTTGATGCCAAGCGCTTTAAAGAGGAACAGCCTAAACTGCATGAAGCCTATTTAAAGGAAAAACCGGGCTCAAGGCGGTTCTTAATCCAACCCGACTGATTCTCAATTTATAAAAACTTTATCACTCAACCAAGCCCTGCCTTTGTGCGGGGCTTTTTTATGCCTGAAATTCATATTAACCACTTCATTAACCCAGGAGAACCCTCATGTTAAAAGGACTCGTTTTGACCCCACCAGTGATTGGCCGCATTTCGATTGGGCAAGTCGTCGAAAAAGACGGTAAACGCCTGCCTCAAAAAGATGACCAATTCACGATTACCACTCAAATACAAACACGAGAAGGTTGGAAGAAACACCCGTTAGACAAACAGCTTAGAGAGCAACCGAATCAAAAGCTTCGAGAAATTCCAGTACAAATGGTATTTAACCAACCGGACTTGAACCTAAGAGCCGATTACTGCTTGTTTGACAGACAAACCGCTCGGCCAATCTGTGTTGGCAACGGCGAAACGTGTCAAAGACGGCATAACAATACGATTGAAACCCAAGCCTGTCCCGGAGCAGATGTTTGTGAATTTGCTCAGGGGCAATGCAAACCCTATGGCCGTTTAAACGTACTCATTACACCGGAGGGAGAAGCGCAATCGGACCCAATTGGCAGCTTTACATTCCGAACATCGGGTTTCAACAGCATTCGCACCCTCGCCTCTCGACTCAGTTATTTTCAAGCTATCTCTCAAAACCGACTTTCATGTTTGCCCCTAGCTTTAAGGGTAAGAGCCAAATCGACCCGTCAAAGCTTTGGGCATCCAATCTATTACGTTGATCTGACGTTACGTGAAGGCATGAGCTTAGAACAAACTCTTACCCAAGCTAAAAACATTCACCAACAACGAATGGAGATGGGATTTTTACAGAATGCGCTTGATGCGGCAGCGGTCAAAGGTTTTAGCAACGGTTTCTTTGAAGAAGACTCCGACACGGTTGATTCCATATTGGATGAATTCTATCCAGATTCCACGCAAACACCGCAAACCGGTACGACCACTCACCCTCAAAGTTTAAATTCGGCCTTAGAGCAGAGTTTAGAGCAATTAACCCCAACAACCACGCATTAATATAAAAGGAAAAAATCATGGCTATGAACATCTTAACCTCGCAACAACTGCATAAAACCGCACCAGCTATCTTTGCTGATGCGCCCGCCCACGAAGTATCTGATCGATATGGTTTTGTACCAACCATTGATGTGGTAAATGCACTGCAAGAAGAAGGCTGGTATCCCGTAAGAGCCCAACAAACTAAAACACGTGACCCAAGCAAGCAATTATTAGCTCGCCATATGGTGCGCTTTAGACAAGACCCAGATCGCCAGATTAAAGTCGGAGATTCTATCAGTGAGTTGGTTCTTACCAATTCACATAATCGAAGTGCGGCTTATCAACTCGATTTAGGGCTGTTTCGTTTGGTGTGTTCTAACGGCATGGTGACGCCCGCTGGTGATCTCGGTGGCATTCGTGTCAAGCACGGCAAAAACATTGTGGAAAATATCATTGAAGGTTCTTTATCGCTTGCCAATGAAATTCCGCATATATCGAATTCAGTTGAGTCGTTCCAATCAACGCTGGTCTCTAAAGAAGAATCTGTGTTGTTTGCAAGAGCATCCTTAGCATTACGTTACGGTGAAGACTGGGAAAATCAAAGTCCAATTGACGCTGAATCCTTACTTCAAGCCCGACGGGTGGAAGATAAAGAGCCCAGCCTTTGGAAAACATTCAATCGGGTTCAAGAAAACTTTATGAAAGGTGGATTGATTGGTCGATCCTCTACTGGTCGCTCGACCAAAACCCGAGCCATTCATTCGGTTACGGAAGACGTGCGCTTAAATAGAGCTCTGTGGCAATTGGCTGAAGAATTTTCACACCTAAAACGCCATTAAGCCATATGTAATTTTTTAAATCCTAGGCTATCTTTTGAACGAAACCGGTTTCGTTTGAAATTAATTGAACAATGAGGATAAAAAAATGCTCCCAAGTACATCACTACCTGACCAAGAAAAGGCTCTGCACATATCAAATCGTTTTCTGACACTTAAAGAAGTGACCAAACTCCTTTCTATATCAAGAAGTGCAATTTATCGCCGCATGGATCCAAGACATGAGTTGTATGACTCCACCTTTCCTCTTCCAATCAAAATTTCCAGTACCAGCTCTCGTTGGATAGAAAGTGAAATTATTGCTTGGATGAACCAAGTAATTGAGAGTAATCGTCGACCCATTATCCAATGAACCAACATAACCAGTACCGCAATGGCGGTACTGGTTTATAACTTATCTTTTAATTTTTTCTGAAAATTTATTTACAAACCCGACAAAACTGAACCACTCATCCCTAACTGCTCTAAATGATCCGACCATGCCTGCATTAAAGCCTTTCGGTCTTTTAACCTTTGAGCTTTATTATAAACTCCCCTAACCCCAGAAATTTTATGACTTAATTGAAGCTCAATCACATCCGAATCAAACCCCATCTCATTTAACATGGTACTTGCTGTATGCCTGAATCCATGTGGCTGGATATAATCGATACCACTTCGCCTTAAAGTATTACCAAGGCTATCACGGCTAATATGACGATAACGTCCACTACCGTATGAAGACAAAAACACGTAAGGAGAATGGCCAGTAAAATGATTTAAACTCATTAATAACTGCTTTGCCTGATTAGACATAGGAACAATATGTTCCTTTTTTATTTTCGATGAAAATACAGTGACAACACCTTCAGTGAAGTCCACCTCGTCCCATCCCATACCAACCAGTTCACCTGGTCGTAAAAAAAACATAATGCCCAAATAAATTGCTGACAAAATCTCAAAAGAAGCGTGGACGTTTGACAGCTGCCTCAAGAAGAGGCCTAATTCTTTATCCGTGGTGAGATGTTTGAAATGATTAACTGCCGATTTAACAAATATTGATTCTGGCAAAAACTTCATCACATTTTTGTTGCAGTATTGTTTATCAAAAGCATATTGAAACAAAGCATTAAGCACCTGTTTGACTTTGTCCCGGATCGACAAAGTCCCTCGCTCTTGGATAGCCAACAGAACAGAAACAATATGATTTTCTGTCACCTCCTCTACTGGTAACTCTCCAATCTCAGGTAAAACATGGTTAACAAACCTCTCATCGTGTTTTTGCCTTGTATAATCCGTCCATCTAGCCCCTGCCCCACCAAATGAAGTTGTACAAAAGCCTGCAAACTCATGATAAAGTTGAAAGAACTTTATACGGTTATCGAACTTCTGTTGACGTTGTAATTGTTGTTGATTTTGAAACTCGACTTCCCGCTTCTGATCAACCGGATCAATTCCTTGGCTGATCATCTGGTGCAAGCGTATCACTTCAGAACGAGCGTCCGATAAGCTCATAAAAGCTTGGTCACCAACTCTAAATGTTCGTCTTTTATTTGAGGCAGGTGAGGTGTAGCGAAAATCCCATTTCTTATGCCCATTAGGATAAATAGTCAGGTAAAGTCCGTTCATATCTGATTTTCGATAGACAATACTCTCTGGCTTGAAGTTCTTTATTTGTAAGACTGTTAACATTTCTTTTCTCCTTAGTGGTATGCAAGACTGCTTTTTGCATACCAATAAGTGGATATATAAAAATTTACATACCACTTTGCATACCACTGTGATGTCAATTTGTTGGAATTAATTGAAATCAAAAGAGACAAGTAAAAAGTGTAACAACAAGCTGAAAGCCTTATAAGACGGGATTTCAGACATAAAAAAAGCCCACTTGAAATCAAGTGAGCTTTTGAATATGGTGGCTACACCGGGATTTGAACCTGGGACCCCATCATTATGAGTGATGTGCTCTAACCAGCTGAGCTATGTAGCCAAAAAAGATTGGCGTATTATAGAATTTTTAGACGCCATGTCAACCGCCAGTTGACACTTTTATGAAGCTTTTGCCAAAATCGCCAGGCCTGGCGATTTTAGACGTTGAAACGGAAGTGCATGACATCGCCATCCTGGACGATGTACTCTTTTCCTTCCAAGCGTTGCTTGCCCGCCGCCTTGGCACCGGAATCACCTTTGTATTCGATAAAATCGTTGTAGGCGGTGACTTCGGCACGGATAAAGCCTTTTTCGAAATCGGTGTGAATAACGCCTGCCGCCTGCGGCGCGGTGGCGCCTTTTTTGACGGTCCAGGCACGTACTTCTTTCACACCGGCGGTGAAATAGGTTTGCAAGCCCAACAGCTCATAGGCGGCACGAATCACACGGTTCAGGCCGGGTTCTTCCAAGCCCATTTCTTGCAGGAAGTCGGCTTTTTCATCGTCGTCCAGTTCGGCGATTTCGGATTCGATTTCCGCACACACTGGCACCACAATGGCGCCTTGCTCGGCCGCCAAAGCACGAACTTCATCCAACATGGTGTTGTTCTCAAAACCGTCTTCATTGACGTTGGCAATGTACATCATCGGCTTGATGGTCAGCAGGTGTAGATCGCGCAACATGGCTTTTTCATCGTCGGTAGTCTCCACCAAACGCACCAGTTTACCGTCTTCAATTTCCGCCAAAACGCGCTCGAACAGTGCTTGTTTGGTTTGCGCTTCTTTATTACCGCTTTTCCCCAGTTTCTTCTGTTTTTCGGCGGCTTTTTCCAGCGACTCCATGTCCGCCAGCGTCAATTCCATATTGATGATTTCGATATCGGCCAATGGATTAACCTTACCGGCCACATGCACGATGTCATCGTTTTCGAAACAACGCACCACTTGCACAATAGCATCGGTTTCACGGATATTGGCCAGGAATTTATTCCCCAGACCTTCCCCTTTGGAAGCCCCTTCCACCAGGCCGGCGATGTCCATAAAGTCGACGGTGGCGGACAAAACGCGTTCCGGGTTGACGATTTCGGCCAGCGCCTGTTCACGCTCATCCGGCACCGGCACCACGCCGACATTGGGCTCAATCGTACAGAACGGATAGTTGGCCGATTCGATACCGGCGTTGGTCAGCGCATTAAATAAGGTAGATTTTCCGACATTCGGTAACCCCACAATTCCGCACTTAATTCCCATGTTTGTCTCCTGAACCCAAAGTTAACTGTAATTGATCTGATTTGAATGAGGTTGCCTGTTGAATCAGGTTGCGGTGTGCAACCGATTCATGGCTTTTTCCATCTCACCGCCCAACACTTCCGGCAGGACCCGCCCGGCTTCGTCAATGGCCGTTTCGATAGCGGCCTGCTCGGATTTCGACGGTGCCTTGAGCACGTAATCCACGACTTGTTTGCTGTCTCCGGGGTGGCCGATTCCCAAGCGCAAACGCTGAAACTCTTTTGTGCCCAGCGCGGCAATGGTGTCGCGCAAGCCGTTATGCCCACCGTGGCCGCCACCTTTTTTCAAGCGCGCCACGCCCGGTTCCAAATCCAACTCGTCATGCACCACCAGAATTTCTTCCGGAGCGATTTTGTAGAACTTGGCCAGGGCCTGAATGGATTGACCACTGCGATTCATGTAGGTCATCGGTTTCAACAACCAGACATCGAATCCGGACGATTGCACACGAGCCGCTTCGCCTAAAAATTTGGTTTCTGGACGAAATTGCACACCGTATTGACGGGCAACGTCCTCCACAAACCAAAAACCCGCATTATGTCGGGTCTGTACGTACTGCTGTCCCGGATTACCAAGACCAACAATGAGCTTTACAGATGACATATGCGGGCTTTCGAACAAATAACGTTAAAAATTAACGTTTTACTTTACCGATACCAACAACCGCTTGGTCATAGTCCGTGTTACCGTGTGCCAAAGCGGTTAGCTTCACACCTTCAGGCAACGCCAATTGAGACAAACGCAAGTTTGTCCCGGCTTCCAAACCGGAAACGTCGACTTCGATGGCCGTAGGAAGATCTTTTGTCAAACAAGACACTTCAACGCTGGATTGCATGAATGACATCAAACCACCCATTTTCACACCCGGTGCAGACGCTTGACCAACAAACTTCAATGGTACACGCTTAACGATGCGAGAAGAATCCGACGCACGTTGAAAGTCGATGTGAGAGACAAATCCAGTCGCAGGATGACGTTGCAGGTCTTTGATAACGCAACTTTCAGCGTCACCGGCACCTTCGATGGTCAAAACCGTGTTGTACAAATCAATGTCGTTCAAAGCGTGTTCAACAACACGGCTTTCCAATGCGATTGACTTCGCTTCCTGTTCCCCACCATAAATGATGGCAGGTACTTTCCCCGCATGACGAAGGCGGCGGCTCGCACCTTTCCCTTCTTCAGTACGAAGTTCTGCAGTCCATACTTGACTCATTTTCATTACTCCATTCAATCGGGCATTTAGCCCGTTATTTAAGAGGACAAACGCCTCAAACACTCCATGCTCGCGACCAAGCACAGAAACAAAGAGCGGTATTATACTGAATTTTGTTGAAACTTAAAGCGGAAACTGAGAAAAAACAAAGTATTAGATGGAAAAACCACCAGGCCTGGTGGTTTTTAGCGAATCGGCATCAATTCAGAAACAGATTCTTCCTGATGCACGCGTCGGATGGTTTCACCCAGCACCGGAGCGATACTGACGCGGCGGACCTTTTCAGACGCCATGCCGGCGGCGGACAACGGAATGGTATCCGTCACCACCAACTCGGTCAGGCAGGAGTTATTGATGTTTTCAACCGCCGGGCCGGACAAAACCGCATGCACCACATAAGCGGTCACACTCTTGGCCCCGTGATCTTTCAAAGCCTGCGCGGCTTTACACAAGGTACCGGCGGTATCGACCATGTCGTCCACCAGAATACAGTCACGCCCTTCGACGTCACCGATGATGTTCATGATTTGCGCGACATTGGCTTTCGGGCGACGTTTATCGATAATCGCCATGTCGCAGCCCAACGCTTTCGCCACGGCACGGGCACGAACCACACCGCCCATGTCCGGCGACACCACCATCATATTGTCGGCGGCGATGTGTCCGGAAGCGCGCATATCGTCGACCAACGTTGGCGAACCGTAAATGTTGTCCACCGGAATGTCGAAAAAGCCTTGAATCTGGTCAGCATGCAAGTCGACCGTAATCAAACGGTCGGCGCCCGCCACGGTAATCATGTCCGCCGCCAAACGCGCGGTAATCGGAACACGGGCCGAGTGCGGACGACGATCCTGACGCGCAAAACCGTAATACGGCACCACAGCAGTGATACGTTTGGCGGAGGCGCGTTTCAGGGCATCGATCATCACCAGCAGCTCCATCAGGTTGACGGCAGGCTCCGGCGTGCAAGTCGGTTGCAAGACATAGACATCTTTACCGCGCACGGATTCATTGATTTGAACCATGATTTCGCCGTCGCTGAAACGACCAACGTCTGCTTTTCCAAGGGGAATGTCGATAGAGGAGGAGATGTTCTCGGCTAGGCTAACATTTGCGTTTCCGGCAAATAATCGGACATTTTTGTAAGCCATTGAAAGGCGACTCCTATGGCGAAAAACCAGGAAAAAAATGATTTGAAGAATTCGGGATAGGATAATGGCTGGGCTAGCAGGATTCGAACCTGCGCATGACGGGATCAAAACCCGTTGCCTTACCGCTTGGCGATAGCCCAACTGTTTATCGCTGTCATAAAAGACAGGTGCGTATTATCCATGTTCCCTACCGCAAATCAAGCCCTTTTTCAGAAAAAGTTTCACAAAACTGTAAAACGACTTTTCCGAGCGAAGCGCGATTCGCGCCCCGTTTATTCGGAGGACAACTTCTGCAAAATCTGTTGCAGGGCTTCGTTCTCCGGAAACTTCTCATGATGTGCATTCCAAAGCTCGGCGGCGACATCTTTTTTGCCGAGCTTCCATTCGGTCTGAATCAAGTGTAATAGAACTTCGCCATCCATCTGAATCGACAACGCCTGCTTCAAATAGGCCTCGGCGGTTTCATAATCGCCTTGCTGATAGGCAAGCCAGCCCCGGCTGTCAAGCACATAAAAACGGTTTGGTGCCAGCGCCAAAGCCTTATCCAGCAATTGCTGGGCGCGATCCAAATCACGCCCCTGCTCCACAAAGAAGTAACCCAGCGCATTCAAGGCATCAACATCATTCGGGTTGATGGCCAGGGCTTTTTCCAAATTCTCTTCATAAGCATCGAACTGTTTGAGATCGTAATATAACATCGACTGCATCAAATAAAGATCGGCTCTCTGATCGTCAATATCGATGGCTTGTTGATATTCGTCAATCGCTTTCTGCTTTTCACCGGCAATGTTGTAGAAAATCGCTTTGCCGCGCAGGATCTTCACCTGATCTTCCGGCTGGTCGGACTGAATCGCTTCCAGATTCTCGATGGTGCGCTCCAGACCGATTTTGGAAAACTCAATCTCGGCGATGTGCAGCTTGGCATCCACCAAGTAATCGGAGGTGTTGATGCGCTTATAATACGAAATGGCGTCTTCAAGTTGTCCTTGTTCCTGTGCCGACAACCCAAGGTAATAGTTGGCCGTTGAACGATATTGCGGGATTCCTTGCAAATCCTTCAACAGAGTGTCCGCACCGGCATAATCATCACGCTCCAAACGCAACAAAGCCACCGACAATTTCGAGGTATAGGCTTTCGGTTCGTTTTCGACAATGCGCAGATAGCGTTTTTCCGCCTCATCAAAATACCCGGCCTTCACTTCCAAGCGCGCAAAGCGTTCCTGCATCAGCCAGTCATCGGTGTTTTCGTTAATATACGGCGACAGACGTTTCAAGCCCAGCAAGGCTTGATTGGATTTCAAATAGGCATTGGCCAACAAATGGTTGGACTCGCGATACAATTTTTCCGCCGTGAAGTCGTCCTCGTTCTGTTTCCAACGCTTTTTATAACGTTCGCTGGCGTCTTCCAGATTGGAAATCGCCACATCGTAGACCCGATAGCCTTCCGCCGCCGACCCCAAGCCGAACACCGCGGCCGGTTCATCCGGGTACAAGTCTTTCAAGCCGGATAGAAATTCCAGACCGTAGGTCGGTTGCGCTGCTTGGGTCACTCGAATCGCCGTTGCAATCAAGTCCTGCTCCAAGCTCACGTCCGATAAGGTGCGATAACGTTGCCAGAACTCCAGCGCCTCGCCCACTTTGCCTTCCCGCACCGAAATCAGATACGACGCCTTCCAGGCCATGACCTTGTCCGGCGAGACATCGCGCCACAGTTTCGCCGCTTCCTGAATGGCATTCAGGTCATAAGTTGCCATCGACAATTGAAAGACCCTTTCCGCCAGGCCTGGGTCACGGGTTTTCTTCGCCACCGGATACAAGACTCCGAAGGCGCTCGCCCGTTGCCCTTTCTGAACAAGCATTTCCCCTACCATGATCTTATACATGGTTTCCGGTTCCATCTCGGCGGACGGCACCTTAACCGGCGGGACTTCCGTCTCGGCCTCAGGTGTTTGGGCCGTCTCTTCCGTGGGTTGTTCAACCGGCGTACTCTCAGGCGTCGTCGCCTCTTCTTTCGGGAACTGACTGCAAGCTGTCAACTGGAAAACCCCAGCCAAACACACGCCCCACACCCAGCTTTTTCGTATTGTTTTATGAATCAAACTTGGCACCTGATCTCCGTTTGAAAAGAAAATTGAACCGCGTTTCTACGCATTGGAAGCTCTATTTATAACACAATCTCACCGTTTTAACGATGAAACGAGCCTGGCTTTTCGGCTTAATCGCGGAAAACGCTTTCAAAACTTGCAATTAGACCCATAATTTAGCAAAATTACGCCTCTTTGATTGCATTATTTTCCCTGTTGGCTAAATCGACTCCCTATGAAACTATTAGTCTTAGGCGTGAACCATGAAACGGCGCCTGTTGATATTCGTGAAAAAGTCTCTTTTTCACCCGACGAAGTGCAGGACGCACTGGCTGAGTTGAGAGCCGAGGGTCTTGCCAATGAAAGCGTGATTCTTTCGACCTGCAATCGCACCGAGATCTACACCACGTTAAAAGCCGACACGCCTCAATGCCTGCGCGACTGGTTACACAACTACTTCCAACTCGAGCCGCAAAGCATCGACGACTTCCTTTACGAATACGCCGACCTGGATGCCATCAAACACATGATGCGTGTTTCCAGCGGGCTGAATTCACTGGTTCTCGGCGAGCCGCAGATTCTCGGCCAAATCAAAGACGCCTATAATCTGGCGCACAAATCCGAAACCGTGCATCAGACACTCGACAGTCTGTTCCAGTATGTATTCAAAACCGCCAAACAAGTGCGCACCGACACCGCCATCGGTTCCAGCCCGGTCTCGGTTGCCTTTTCCGCGGTGGCACTGTCGAAACAATTCTTCGGCGACTTGTCGCAGCAAACCGCGTTATTGATCGGCGCCGGTGAAACCACCGAACTGGTGGCGCGCCACCTCAAGGAAAGCCGCATCGGCAAACTGATCATCGCCAACCGCACGCTTAGCAAAGCGCATCAGTTGACCGAAAGCCTAGGCGGTTACGCCATCAGCCTGTCGGAAATCACCGACCACTTGCATGAAGCCGACATGATCATCACCTCCACCGCCAGCCCGGAACCGATTTTGAAGAAGGACATGGTCGGTGCCGCCCTCAAACAGCGCCGCAACAAACCGATTTTCATGGTCGACATTGCCGTTCCACGCGACATCGAACCTTCCGTGGGCGACTTCAGCGACACCTATCTGTATACGGTCGACGACCTGCAAGAAATCATCGAAGAGAACAAACGTTCCCGTAAAGACGCCGCACTGGAAGCGGAAGAAATCGTCGAACTGCAAGCCGAAAGCTTCATGATGCAATATCAGGCCACCCAACAGGTCAGCCCGATTATCCAATCCTATCGCAACCATGCCCACGGTTTGAAAGACCAAGTCCTGTCCGAAGCCCTGCACCACTTGGAACACGGCGGCGACCCGAAAGAACTGATGACCAAATTGGCCAACCAATTGACCAACAAAATTCTGCACACGCCCACCAGCAACTTACACCAAGCCGGCCTGAACGGCCAAAAAGAAGTGGTGGACGCTGCGGCTCAAATCCTGTTGTCCGAACAATCCGACGATTCCAACTCCAGCACCCGCGCTTAGCGTCGCCCGCTCGATTCGACACCCCTTTCCAAATTGCAAACGAGACACTCGAACCCATGAAAGATTCCATACGCAGCAAACTCGAAAACCTGGTTGAACGCCTCGACGAAGTCAACCACCTGTTGTCCGACCCGGAAATCATCGGCAACCAGGATAAGTTCCGCCAGCTGACCAAAGAACATTCCCAACTCACTCCCGTGGTCGAAACCTTCAACCGGTTCATCGAAAACGATGCCGACTTGCAAGAAGCCAAAGACATGATCAAGTCCGGCGATCCCGACCTGAAAGAAATGGGACAGGAAGAACTGCCAGGCCTGGAGAAAACTCAGGAAACCCTGGAAACCGAACTGCAAAAAATGCTGCTGCCGAAGGACCCGAACGACGACGCCAATATCTTTTTGGAAATCCGAGCCGGCACCGGCGGTGACGAAGCGGCGATTTTCGCCGGCGACCTCTTCCGCATGTACAGCCGTTATGCCGAAAACATGCGCTGGCAAGTGGAAATCATCAATGCCCAGGAAGGCGAGCACGGCGGTTATAAGGAAATCATCGCCCGCATCATCGGCGACGGCGCCTATTCGCGCCTGAAGTTCGAGTCCGGCGCTCACCGCGTGCAACGGGTACCCGCGACCGAAACCCAGGGGCGCGTCCACACCTCCGCTGCCACCGTGGTCATCATGGCCGAAGCACCGGACGTGGAACAAATCGAACTGAACCCGGCCGACTTGAAAGTGGATACCTTCCGCGCCTCCGGCGCAGGTGGTCAGCACGTCAACAAAACCGACTCCGCCATCCGCATCACCCACTTGCCCACCGGCACGGTGGTGGAGTGCCAGGACGAACGCTCGCAACATAAAAACCGCGCCCGAGCCATGTCGTTACTGGCCGCGCGCATCATGGACGAACGTCAGCGCGCCCACGACAAGGAAATCGCCCAGGAACGTAAAAGCCTGGTCGGCAGCGGCGACCGTTCCGAGCGTATCCGCACCTACAACTACCCGCAAGGCCGAGTGACGGATCACCGCGTCAACCTCACGCTGTATAAACTGGACGAAGTCATGCAAGGCGGTTTGGAACAGGTCATCGACCCGCTGATTAATGAATATCAGGCGGAACAGCTCGCCGCGCTCAGCGACGACGCCTAACCGCGAAAAGGATTCGGAATGACGGCCCTGACCATTGCACAAGCCCTGTCAAACGCCAAACAAATGCTCAGCACCAGCGGTTCCGACTCCATCGACCTGGATGCGGAACTGCTGCTGGCGAATGCCATCGGCCGTAACCGCACCTATCTATACACCTGGCCGGAAGCGCTTCTGACCGAGACTCAAAGCCAACAATTTTTCGACGACGTGACCCAACGTCAAGCGGGCACGCCAGTCGCCCACATTCTGCAAACCCGCGAATTCTGGGGACTGCCTTTCAAAGTCACCGAAGCCACCTTAATTCCCCGCCCCGACACCGAGATACTGGTCGAAACCGCTTTGGAAAAATTAACGGCAGGGACCCCGGAAACCGACCAGGCCTGGTCGGTTTTGGATTTGGGCACCGGTTCCGGCGCAATCGCCTGCGCCCTGGCTTCCAGCGGCCCGAATTGTCGCGTCACCGCCGTTGACTTCAGCCCCCAGGCCTTGGCCGTCGCCAAAGAAAATGCTCAACGTCTCGACCTTGACATTCGTTTTTGCTCAGGCAGCTGGTTCGAACCTCTGGCCGGGGAACGCTTTGAACTAATCGTTTCCAACCCGCCTTACATTCGTGAGGACGACCCGCATCTTTCCCAAGGCGATGTGCGTTTCGAACCCTTGACGGCGCTCACCTCCGGGGAGACTGGACTGGACGACATCACCCAGATTCTGCAACAGGCGGGCCGGCACCTGAAGCCAAACGGCTGGCTCATGTTTGAACACGGTTACGACCAGGCCGATGCCGTACAGACCTTATTCCGCCAATATGGTTTTGAATCCATCGAAACCCGCCGCGACTACGGCGGTCAACCGCGCGTGACCTTCGGTCAATGGCCGAAAACAGCCGCCAACGAAACTTGTTAAAATAAACCGAAATCGAAACAGGAAGCACGACTATGACCTCCGATAAAACCGAACTCAACGATGCGGAATTGTCCCGCTACAGCCGTCAGATTTTGTTATCGGATGTCGATTATGACGGTCAACTGACCCTGACTCAATCGCATGCCGTCATTTTCGGCCTAGGCGGTTTAGGTTCGCCGGCGGCACTTTATTTGGCTTCAGCCGGCGTCGGAAAACTGACACTTGTGGATTTCGATCAAGTCGATGACTCCAACCTGCAACGTCAGGTGATTCATCGTGAAGCCAATATCGGCCAGGACAAGGTGGCGTCGGCCAAAACCAACCTTCAAGCGCTGAATCATCACATTGAAATTTCGACCGTTGCCACCAAACTCACGGAAGCCGAACTGGCCGATTTGGTCGCAATGGCGGACGTGGTGCTCGATTGCACCGACAATTTTGAAAGCCGTTTCGCCTTGAATCGTCAATGCCGGCGCCACGGCGTGCCGTTGGTATCCGGCGCGGCCATCCGCTGGGAGGGTCAACTCACCACCTACGATTTTCGCCAAGCGGAGACACCCTGTTATCAGTGTTTATATAAGGAAGAGCAAGGTCAGGAATTGACCTGCAGTCAGAACGGCGTTTTGGCACCCGTGGTGGGCATGGTGGGCTCCATGCAAGCCATTGAAGCAATTAAGGTACTGCTGACGTTGCCCACTTTAATGGGCAAACTGATGATTATGGACGCACACACCATGCAGTTCCGAACCCTTAATCTCCCTAAGGATCCGGACTGCAAAACCTGCCGCGATTAACCGCCATCACTGTCGATTACGTAAATCGAATGCCGGTTTATTGGTCGGCGTATCTTGTTTTTCCGCCTGCTTGTTCACCAGAATAATGACGCGACGATTCAAGGAACGGCCGTAAGGGGTTGAATTCGGCGCGACCGGATCGTTATCGGCTTTCCCTTCAATGGTAATCAAGGCCGGATCCACCCCCATATAGATGAAGGTCCTGGCAACCGTCGCCGCCCGAGCGGCAGAAAGTTCCCAGTTGGATGGGAATTGCAGGTTCTCAATCGGAATACTGTCGGTATAACCGGTAATGCTCAACTTCTGACCGCGACCCGCCAAGGTCTCCCCCAGCTTTTCCAATTGCTCGCGCGTTTTGTCATTGATGGTGGCACGCCCACTTTCAAAGAAGCTATCCGATCTCAAGGTGATTTTGGTGTATTCCGGCGTGTCTTCGACATCAATGTCTTTCGGGTCGACCTTGGACATCGCTTCTTCAATTTCCTGAGTACTGATTGGCGGTTTCAGGCTTTCGATCGGCGTCACACTCTGCATATTGGTTTCTTCGGCGGAAATATTTTCCCCGCCGGCCCCTTCGCCAATCAAAGCATCGACAAATGCCTTTCGTTTGCTTGGGTCGACAATCGACGTCAGCCACATCACCAAGAAGAAAACCATCAAGGTGGTCATCAAATCGGCCAGGGCGATTTCCCAGGCCCCGCCCTCTTCCGGACACTCTTCGTGACGTTTGCGTTTAGACATCGAACTTACCCTTCACGCGGCACTTCAAATTCCGGCGGCACACGCTGACGACCGATCTCCATCGCCATACTCGGTGAAACGCCATGGGCAAAGGCCGTCAAATACGAGGCCACGACAATGAAAATCGCCTTATCTTGGCGAATCATCACCTCGACCGAATGCGTAAACGGAGCAATCGCGGCAAACGCCACGAAAATCCCTGTCAGGGTACCGACCAACGCCGCCCCAATGGAGTTACCGATGGCGGCCACATCCATGTCGCCCCCCAACAGGTTCATCGTCAAAATCACCCCCATAACGGCGGCGATAATCCCGAAACCGGGCATCAAATTGGCAATTTTGCCGGTGGCTTTCGGCACTTCCATCATCGACTGCATAATGTCTTCGATTTGGTCGTGCAGGTAATTTTCAAAATTCAACGATTGCGGTGGATTCAACAGCAGATAACTGAAATTGTCGACCACAAATTTTTTCAATTCCTTGTGCTTCAGCACCAATGGATACTTGGCGAAAATCGAGCTGTTTTCCGGCGAAACCACATGATTTTCCAAAGCCAGCAGGCCTTGGGAACGCGCCAAACGCGACAGTTCGTCCAATAGGCCCAACACTTCAATATAGATTTTTTTATTGACGCGCCCACCACCAAAGTAGCGACCGATATAGGTAAACGTCTTCAACCAGACATACACCGGCGTAGAACCGAAAAAGACCCCCAAGCCCAAGCCGAGGATAATCACCAATTCCGCCGGGTGCCACAGCGAAATCAACGAGCCGCCCGCCATCAGGAAGCCCCCGATCATGCTACCCAGGATGACAAGTATTGAAAAAGGTTTTGAAATCATAATGGCTACTTTTTTGACAGTCTTAAATTAATCTAAACTCGTTTAAGCAACAAGGATACCAAAAACTGTCAAACTTATTCCGCTAAGCGAATCGCCGTTACCTTTTTCAGGGTGCGAGGCAGCGTCACGCCGCGCTTCGCACGATTTGAAAATGCTTCTTCAATCGCCGTCGGGCCGAACTCTTTCGCGTACTTACCGGCAACGATTTCAATTTTTTGACCGGACTGGAAGGCAAAAACCGCCTGTACCGACGTGCCTTTCGGCATTTGAATCAGTTTATTCCCTTTCCCTTTCGCCAATACCGGCAGCTCCGACATATCAAACACCAGCATTCGCGGTTCATCGGTCACCACCACGACCCAATCAGACTCCGATACTTTCGCCGGTTTCAACAACTCACTGCCCTTCGGCAAACTAATGGCCGCTTTACCGGCTTTGTTTTTCGAATAAAGGTTCTCCAACTCCGTGATGAAACCGTAACCGGACGAACTGGCCAAAATATACTGTTCCTTCGGCTGACCGAGCAATACCTGTTTGAAACTGGCACCGGCGGAAGGGTTCAAGCGCCCCGTCAAAGGTTCACCATGACTTCTGGCCGACGGCAAACTGTGCGCCGCTAAACTGTAAGCTCGGCCGGTACTGTCCATAAACACCGCCATTTGGCGGCTTTGGCCGCTGGCTTGCGAACAGAAGCTGTCCCCCGATTTATACCCTAAGGACTCACCTTCAATATCATGTCCTTTAGCAGCACGAACCCAACCGTTTTCCGACAACACCACGGTAATGGCCTCGGACGGCAGTAAATCCTGCTCGCTCATGGCTTGTGCCTGAGACGCTTCTTCCAGTGGTGAACGACGGTCGTCGCCATAGGTTTCAGCATCGGCCAACAGTTCTTTTTTGACCAACGTTTTCATGCGTGCCGCACTGCCAAGAGTTTTTTCGATTTTTTGGCGTTCGGCTTCCAGTTCTTCCTGCTCGCCGCGAATTTTCATTTCTTCCAAACGCGCCAAATGCCGTAATTTCAATTCCAGCACCGCTTCGGCCTGCAAATCGGTCAAACCGAAACGTTCCATCAACACCGGCTTGGGTTTGTCTTCTTCACGGATAATAGCGATGACTTCGTCGATGTTCAGGAAAGCCACCAACAGACCTTCCAGAATGTGCAAGCGGGCCAAGACCTTATCAAGACGATACTGCAAACGTCGGCGAACCGTTTCCGTCCGGAACACCAACCATTCCGACAACATGTCTTTCAAACTTTTGACCTGCGGACGGCCATTCAAACCGATGACATTCAAATTGACACGATAGCTTCTTTCCAAATCGGTCGTCGCGAACAAATGCAACATGGCCGCATCGACATCAATACGCTTGGAGCGCAACTCGATGACCAGACGAATCGGGTTTTCGTGGTCCGACTCGTCCCGTAAATCGACCACCATCGGCAGTTTTTTGGCACGCATCTGCGAAGCGATTTGTTCCAGCACTTTGGCGCCGGAAACCTGGAACGGCAAGGCATCGACGACGACATTCACGCCGTCTTCAACATAAAAATGCGCGCGCTGACGAATCGAGCCACTGCCGGTTTCATATAAGCGCAGTCGCTCCGCCTTCGGCGTGATGATCAACGCGCGGTTCGGATAATCCGGTCCCGGCAAGATCTCACATAAGGCCTCATGCGTGAGACTTTTATCTTCCAGCAAGGCCACACAGGCATTGACGACTTCACGCAGGTTATGCGGCGGGATGTCGGTCGCCATCCCCACGGCAATACCGGACGTCCCGTTCAACAACACATGCGGCACACGAGACGGCAGGACACTCGGCTCGTCCATACTCCCATCGAAGTTCGGAACCCAATCCACCGTGCCTTGCCCCGTCTCCTCCAGCAGCAACTGACTGAACTTCGACAATTTGGCTTCGGTATAACGCATGGCGGCAAAGGATTTCGGGTCGTCGACCGACCCCCAGTTCCCTTGACCGTCCACCAACGGGTAACGAAAGGAAAAATCTTGCGCCATCAGCACCATGGCTTCATAACAAGCGGAATCGCCATGCGGGTGGAATTTACCCAGCACGTCCCCGACCGTTCTCGCCGATTTTTTGTACTTGGCGGACGCTTTCAAACCCAATTCCGACATGGCGTAGATGATTCGTCGTTGCACCGGTTTCAAGCCGTCACCGATATGCGGCAAGGCTCTGTCCAGAATGACATACATGGCGTAATCCAAATACGCCTTTTCCGTAAACTGAGCAACCGACTGTTGCTCGATGCCTTCATAGTTAATCATCTGTTGGCTCATCCGTGCCTCTTTTATTGGTTTTATGGATTTGGGTTGAATTCATGCAGGGTGGGAAAGTGATGATTCACTCCTGAGACATTTTGCCGATGGCACAGGAAACATAGGATTTGGCTTTCGCACCCATCGCACCCACGCCTTCCATTGAGCCTTTTTCCGGGTAGCCCATACTCGATAACTTACCCTTGACGGCTTCCACGGGAGTGTCGTCTTCCGACTCGAAAGTGACCAGGCCTGCTTCAACCTCTACGGTTACCTGAGAAATACCATCCATTTCAGACAGCTTCGATTCGATTGAGTGCGCACAACCGCCGCACTTGATATTATCCACTTCCACGGAAAAAAGCATATTCGCTCCACATTTTAAGTTTTCCATTCAATAGAAGTTAATTTATCATAGTTAATATAACGATAAAACTAAAACCAACCCGAAACCCTGATGGAACGCTATGCTGTATACTGCTGAACAACGAAGAGCCGAACGTATTTCGACGGAAAGGCCTGTAAAATTGACCACCGAGTCCGGAAGCTCGGACGCAAAAATGTTGGACTTATCGATTTTGGGTGTCGGCATCCTGTCCAATGAAGAACTAAACGAAGGCGATAAGGTTTCCGTTCAGTTCCAGCTGCCGAGTATCGGGCGCTCTGAAATCAAACTGGAAGGCGTCACCGCTCACAGCACGCACATTCGTGGACAGCAATATTTAATCGGTGTCGAATTCACCGATATTTCAGATTACATGCAATCGGTGATTACGGAATACATCAATTATCACCACCGTTTGGATTAGGGAGATACAAACCAAATGCTATTTAATTCGCTGTCCGCTTCGGCGGACCGCAACGCCACCATCAAAGGGCATACGGTAACCGTTCAAGGGCGCTTAAAGGAGATTTCCATCAAAGGCGTGGCGGTTGAATCTTCCAAAAATGCCTCCGTCGGTACACGTTTGGAAGTCATTTTTGAACTGCCGGCATTGGAACGTTTCAACCAAATGACGCTATTCGGGCACGTACGCAGCAGCCACAATACTGCTAACGGCTATTTTTTAACGATTGAATTTGAAGAATTGGCCAAACGGGATTTCGACATTATCGAAGACTTCCTTGCCTACAAGGAACGCCTGAAAGAACTCGGGCGGCAACTGCACCGCAAAGCCAACAGCTAAACCTCAATCGGATTTCAAACGTTCTTTCATTCGCACCGGCTTGGCACCGGGCGACACATCGTCCTTTTGAAGCTTGCGCACCGCTTTTTGCAGTAACAGGTTATTAGGATAGGACACCATCTTGCCGTCATCGTCACGCAAAATGATTTGAAACAAATTGATCTCCACTATCTCACCGATAACGGTCGAAGCGCCATCGATAATTTCCATTTTATCGCCGATGCGCACCGGAAAGCTGAAGAAAATCAACACACCCGCGGTGATGTTACTCAAAATCGACCATTGCGCGACCAACGCGACCGCCAGCATCGCCAGAATCGACGAGGCCACTACCACCAAACCACGATAATCAATCCCCCAGGCCAGCAACAGCATTACCGCCGTCAGGATAATCAGCACCACCCGAAAATATTTATACACTTGTGCGTGGCGGGCGGGCGGCACGTTCTTTAAGTGCCCCAGCGACGTGATCACCCGTTTCAAAAACCAGTTCAGGACAAAGTAACTCAGCAGAATCAACCCCGTTAAAATCAACGGTGTTAATGAAATGGGAGAATAAGACAGTAAATCCGACATAAGCCCTACGACAACGAATCGATTACGAAAATTTTATTTTGGCGACTTCTGATGAAAAAGACAATCAGTTGTGCAAGATATTTTCCGCCACTTGGTTACGACCGTTGGTTTTGGCTTGATACAACACTTTATCCGCCAAGGAAATCATTTCTTCCATGGACGGAATTTCGTCACATTCCACCGCCACCAAACCGATGCTGACCGTAATTTGAATCTTAACGCCTTCTCCAATGTCCATTTCCGCCACTTCCACCGCTTGGCGGATCCGATTGGCGAATTCCATCGCACCTTTAGCGGGCTGGCTTTCCAGCAAAATCAAAAACTCTTCGCCACCGTAACGGCAAATCAAATCTTCCTTGCGACACTCATGTTCGAACAGCTCCGCCAAGCCCTTCAACACACGATCACCGGAATTATGCCCATAGGTATCGTTGATTTCCTTGAATAAATCGATGTCCAACATCAACATACACAAGGGTTCATGATTCCGCTTGGCCAAACTCCAGACTTTTTCGGCATGCTCGAAAAACGCTTTGCGATTCATCAGCCCCGTCAGGTAATCCTTGGTGGCTTCATTACGCAACTGTAGCAGCACAGCACCCAACTGCTCCATCAACTTCATTCGGTCCGTGATGTCGTGAATGATGCCAACAAACTTCAACTGCCCGTTCACGCTGAGCGGCGTCACCGTAATTTCAACCGAGATTTCCGAACCGTCTTTCTTCTGCGCCTTCAACTCCCGCCCCTTGAACAACACTTTTTTACGCATGGAAGCCGACTTCATATAGTCGGCATGGTGCTGTTTATGCTCGCCTTCCGGAATCAGAATCTCAATTCGCTGCCCCATCAACTCATGGGACTCATACCCGAACGTTTGCAGCGTGATTTCATTGAAGTTCTCGATAATACCGGTCGCATCCGTGATAATGCAGGCGTCGACCATACTGTCCAAGGTGCCCTCGTACAGATTTTCATAGCAGAGAATTTCTTTTTGCAGGGATTGCACTTTTTTGACCAGGCCTGCTTTACGCTTTAAGAACAACAGCAACAGCAAACTCAGCAATAACAGCACCGTCAAGGAAAGCGTTTGGTAAAAACGGACATTGTCGATCAAGGCCTGATTCTTATCAAAAGAGGCATTAAACAACTTCTGATTCACCTTTACCAGCTCGTCCAGCGCCTGTAATGCAGCTCGGTCACTGACCTTCACCAGACGATCGGTTTTCTTCGCCGACCAGTTTTCGCGCACCGCTTGTTCCAGAATCGGCAGCTTTTCCCAATACTCCTGAAACGTTTCTTCGATTTGGCGAATCAAGCGTTTTTCTTCCGGCGACGTCGCCATGTTTTGCAGTGCCGTCAGGTTTTGGGTAATCGCTTGATAATTATTGGAAAGGTGCTTGAGGGGAACCTCATCGTTTCTGAGAACGGTGTTTTTGAAGTGATGGATAAATCCGCCGTAACCCGACTCACGATAAAGGTCGAAATACAGCTTATCTTTGGCTTCGTACAGGCTGTACTCATCCGCCCATTCGGTTTGCAGCCACTTAATGCTGACAAAGCTGACCGCATTCATCGTGATGGTGAGCAAAATCACCAAAATCAGAATGATGCCATTCGACGAAAAGAGTGTTTCCAACTCTGCGAACAGACGATGAACGAGAGATGACTGGATAGGCGTTTTCACAGAATGCTTACCACCTTATTATTGTGTAAGCCCCATGATATTAAAAAGCTTTTCGAATGTAAAAATAATTTACCTGTCGAATACAGGGAAATTACACCACTTCCGCCAAATCACCCTTTTCTTCCAGCCACGCCTTACGGTCCGAGGAGCGTTTTTTGGCCAACAACTTATCCATGACCGACACGGAAGTCTCTGCATCCAGGCTCAACTGAATCAAACGACGTGTCTCCGGCATCATCGTGGTTTCCCGCAGCTGCTTCGGATTCATTTCGCCCAAGCCTTTGAAACGGGTCACCTGTACTTTGCCAGGGATTCTTTCCGATTCGACACGATCCAGAATGCCGATTTTTTCGGCTTCGTCCAACGCATAAAACACCTGCTTGCCGACATCCACCCGATACAACGGCGGCATGGCCACGTAGACATGGCCGTTTTCCACCAGTTTCGGGAAGTGTTTGACAAACAACGCACAAATCAAGGTCGCAATATGAGCCCCATCCGAGTCGGCATCCGCCAGAATACAAATTTTCCCATAACGCAGGCTGGTCAAATCTTCCGTCCCCGGGTCCACACCGATCGCGACACTGATGTCATGAATTTCCGCCGAGGCCAACACCTGCCCCGAATCGACCTCCCAGGTATTCAGAATCTTGCCACGCAACGGCATAATAGCCTGAAAATTCTTATCACGCGCCTGCTTGGCCGAGCCGCCAGCGGAATCCCCCTCCACCAAAAACAATTCGGTGCGGTTCAAGTCCGACTCGGTACAATCGGCCAATTTACCCGGGAGCGCAGGGCCGGAGGTAATTTTCTTACGGGTGATTTTCTTGGCTTTCTTATTGCGGTTATTGGCATTATTGATGACAATTTCGGCAATCTTTTCCGCCACATCGGTGTGCTGGTTCAGCCATAAACTCAAGCTGTCTTTCACCACGCCGGAAATAAACGGCACGCATTCACGCGACGACAAACGCTCTTTGGTCTGCCCGGCAAACTGCGGTTCGCGCACTTTGGCTGACAGTACAAACGCCACATTCTGCCAAACATCTTCCGGTGTCAATTTCACCCCGCGCGGTAGCAAATTTCGGAATTCGCAAAACTCGCGAATCGCATCCGTCGCACCGGCACGCAGTCCATTCACGTGCGTTCCGCCCTGCGGCGTGGGGATCAAGTTCACGTAACTTTCCAACAAGTTTTCGGACGGCTCCGCCAACCAGGTAATGGCCCAAGCGACCCCCTCATTCTCGTTATGCGACTCACCGACAAACCCTTCCAACGGCAGGCGTTCCACCCCATCCAGCGCTTGATTCAAGTAATCTCGCAAACCGTCGTCATATTGCCATTCGGTTTTTTCCTGACTCGGTTCATCGACGAAAGTCACTTTCAACCCCGGACTGAGAACCGCTTTGGCACGCAGTAAATGCTTCAATTTGGTCAAGGCATACTTCGGCGTGTCGAAAAACGCCGCGTCCGGCCAAAAACGCAAGGCGGTGCCGGTGTTTTTCTTACCGACCTTACCGATGACTTCCAGCGGTTCAACTAACTCGCCGTTTTCAAACGCAATCTGGTGCTGCTGACCACCGCGTTTAATTTGGATTTCCACCCGTTTCGACAGGGCGTTCACCACCGAAACCCCAACCCCGTGCAACCCGCCGGAAAATTGATAGGCCTTATTGGAAAATTTGCCGCCGGCATGCAGCTTGGTCAGAATCACTTCCACGCCCGGCACGCCCTCTTCGGGGTGAATATCCACCGGCATCCCCCGCCCGTTGTCTTCCACCATAATGGAACCGTCCGCGAAATGCGTCACCGTGATTTCCGAAGCATGGCCGGCCAAAGCCTCGTCCACACTATTATCGATTACCTCCTGCGCCAAGTGGTTGGGGCGCGTGGTGTCGGTATACATCCCCGGTCGTTTCCGGACCGGATCCAGACCTGTTAAAACCTCGATTTCGGACGCATTGTAATTTTCGCTCACGTAAGGGAACTCCTAAGTGGTAAGTCATGTGGTAAGTATTTTTCAGTTGAGTTATATTAACCCTAATATTCTATGGATTCAAACGAGAACCGAACCAATGCCCAATCGAGACTATCACGACGAACGCCGTCAATATGAGTTTGCCACACTCAACCACGCCGATTTGCATCTCGACCCTTTCCAACAGTTTTCCGAGTGGATGGATTTCGCCTACGAACGCATGGCGCAAGACCCCACCGCCATGAGCCTGTCTACAGTGGATAAAACCGGCCAGCCGCATAGCCGCATCGTACTATTGAAAGCCTTTGGGAAAGACGGTTTGGTTTTTTACACTCATTATGAAAGCGACAAAGGCCAGCAAATCGCCGACAATCCGAAAGGCGCGCTGTTGTTTTTCTGGCCGGAACTCGATCGCCAGGTACGCATTGAAGGCTGCATGGAAAAAATTCCCCGTGAGGCGTCGGAAGCCTATTTCAAATCCCGCCCGCGAGACAGTCAACTGGCCGCGCTGATTTCGCAGCAGAGTACCGAAGTGCCGGGCCGCAAAACGTTGGAACAGAACATGGAAATCGCGGCCGAAGAACATTTAGGCGAAATTCCCTGCCCCGAGCACTGGGGCGGCTATCGTCTGACACCGACCTATTTCGAATTCTGGCAAGGCCGCCCAAGCCGTTTGCATGACCGTTTTCGTTTCGCGCACTCCGACGAAAACGACCAGGCCTGGCACATTGCCCGCTTATCACCTTAGCCGGTGCGATTCAGGCTGTTCAACTCATTCGCTTAACCCGTTTTAAACCAGAGAAGCTCAATGCCGCAGCAGAACATCCAACTCGACCCATCTTGGCTGGCCGTGGTCGGTCAGGAATTCGACCAACCCTATATGCAAGAGTTAAAGGCGTTTTTGACCGCCGAAAAAGCCCAAGGAAAACGCATTCTTCCAAAAGGCAGTCAGTGGTTCAACGCCTTGAACAGCACGCCGTTTGACAAAGTCAAAGTCGTGATTCTCGGACAAGACCCTTACCCGACCATCGGCCACGCCCACGGTTTAAGTTTTTCGGTCTTGCCAGACGTCCAGCCCTTGCCAAAATCGCTGCTGAACATTAATAAAGAGTTGCAAGACGACCTCAATGTCGACAACCAGCATTGCGGCTATTTACAACCCTGGGCCGACCAGGGCGTCTTATTGCTGAATGCCGTCCTCACCGTGGAAGCCGGCCAACCCAATGCTCACCAAAATCGCGGCTGGGAGCAGTTTACCGATGCCATCATTCATGCTCTGGCGACGCAACGCGAACATTTGGTGTTTATCTTGTGGGGCGCTTACGCGCAAAAGAAAGGACGCTTCATCGACCCACAACGCCATTTGATTTTAAAAAGCCCGCATCCGTCACCTTTGTCGGCGTATCGCGGCTTTTTCGGCAGTCGGCCTTTTTCCCGTGCCAACCACTATTTAACGCAACACCGGCAAGCCCCGATTGATTGGCAACTGCCACCAAAGGCATAAGCCTTCGCCGGCCTCATTCGTCCGTCCAATCATCCTTTTCAAAATTGGCGGCCACCAAAATCTGTACTCGACGATTCATGGCCTTGCCTGCCGGCGTGTCATTGGAAGCAATCGGGCGAAACTCTCCATAACCGGCGATGCCGAACAACCTCGGTGACAAATCACTGTTTTCGTACAGCAAACGCATCACATTCTGCGCCCGCATGGTGCTCAAAAACCAATTATTGCGCAAGGCCGAATTTGGATCGATCTTATCGTTATCGGAATGCCCTTCCACTGAAATTTCGGCCCGCCATTTCATGTGATCCGCCTCGGCGTACTCCACCACCTTTTTCGGCATATCCGCGAGACTGAGTTTAAAAAGCGGCAAACCGCCCAACGCCTGGCCTAAACGGGTCAGTTCATCTTTCAAAGACTCGGAAGGCTCAAAACCACCTTTCACATAAGCGCCGTTCTGATCGATATTGATCAAGATGCCGTTGGTTTTACGCGCTAGGGTAATGCCTTGTGCACCGGCCATCTGTTCCTTCAAGTCGGCATAAGCCAAATCCAACTGCATCTCGGTCCATTTTTGCACCCGCGTGATTTCGCCTTTATTCAGGACAATCATCATAATGAAGAAGGTGATTAACAAGGTAATCACATCCCCGAACGAAAACAGCCAGGAGCTGCGAGCTTTCAACGCCTGCGCACTCATGGTCCCTCCTCAACCGGAACCAATTGCGGCACCAGATAGATTTCCACCCGCCGGTTTGCCGGCTCCAACGGGTTGTTCGTCACTGGCCGAAAACTGCCGTAACCGGCGATGGCGAAAAAATGGTCGGGCAGGCCGGTATACAGCTTCAACAAACTCATAATGGCATAGGCCCGAAACGTGCTCAGCTCAAAGTTACTGCGATACAAAGCAGTTTTCGCCAAGGGGCTGGCATCGGTATGCCCCTCTACTCGAATAGTGACTTGGAATTTTTCATCCGGTCGTAAAATACTATTGACCAGTTTTTGATGACGTTGCCCATAGGTGGGTAAATCCAACTCATCCAAAAACAACACAAAACGATTAATGTAAGGGAGGTAACGCGGATTCACTCTGGCCCGTGCGGGCGCGAACAGGTCTTGCTTGGCCAAATCCGATTCGTCCAGGGTAAAGCGAACCCCTTTCGATAGGGTGTTTTCAACGTGCAGCCATTCCAGACCCAATTGTTTTTTCAAATGCACGGAATCCTGATAGAGATTATTGACCAGGCGTTGATAATCACGTTTGGGCTTGGAACCTTCCAATTCCACCATGGTAATAATCAACACAAAAAACGCCAGCAGAGAGGTAAACAGAGCGATGAACACAATCTGCCAGGCCTGGTTGCGTTTCATACGCTGAGTCGCGCGCACTTCCTCCGCTTGAACGATGGCTTCCGATTTCATGACCCGCCTCCGTTACCTGAGCGTCAATTCCAACCGCTCTTTGTTTTTCTCATTCACGAACGCGGTCAGACTTTCACGTAACAGCAGCGGTGGCTGTTCGTTTTTCAACCCCAACACACCGTACATCAGAATTTCGTTTTTCAGTGCTTCCGCGTCTGACAACACCTTCAGCTTACCGGCAATCGGAATAAACACAAAATTGGCGAACAAGACACCGTAGAAGGTTGTCACCAGCGCCAAGCCCATGCCTTGCAACAAGTTATTCAACATGTCGTCCGACTGCCCGGGCGTATAGGTGCCGGCATCGCCGCCCACTTGCGAGGTCATCATCATAATCAGCCCCATCACCGTTCCCATCATCCCGAAGGCGGGCGCGTAAGACGCCATATTGTTGAACACATCCTGACAATTGAGGTGTCGCAGTCGCATGGCGTTCAAATGGTTTTCCAAACTGGTGGCGAGGTGTTCTTTATCCCGATAGACCATCATTTCCGACAGCGCAAAACGCAGAAACGAATCCGAGATCAATTCAATTTCCTTTTCCAGCGCCAACACGCCTTTGCTTTGCGCAATGTGACTGAGGTAAACGATTTGTTCGATGGCTTCGTTTTCCGACTCCGGTTCGGATGCGAACACCTTGCCGATACCTCGGAAGAAGCAGCCCATTTGAGAGAGGGGATAGTTTATGAGCGTAGCAGCAAAGGTGCCGCCCAGAACGACCAACAACCCTTGGAAATTGAAGAAAGCAGACAGCAACTGGCCTTTTTCAAAATCGACCATGCTCAGAAGTACGATCAGACTTCCGAAAAAGACGCCAATAAAGGTTGCCAGTTTACTCATTTATCGTTTCGTTTCAGCGCACCTCACTCTTATCACTCTTCTTATCGGTTGAGTTGTCGTGCTGAATGTCAGAGTGCGCTAAAAACCATTCCTCTATTTTCTGGTTGATTTCGGCCACCGTCAGATCTGCAGTCTCCAACGGCGGGCTGATATGAATATCCACAATACCGGGATATTTGACAAAGCTGTTTTTGGGCCAAAAGCGCCCCGCATTATGCGCCACCAAATACACTGGCGCATCGGCCTTCTGCGCCAATAAAGCGCCGCCCGGCTTGATCTTGCCGGGCTGGCCGGATGTCATACGGGTCCCTTCCGGAAAAATCACCACCCAAACATCATTGTGGAGGCGCGCCACACCATCGCTCACCACTTGTTTGATCGCCTGTCTTCCGGCATTCCGGTCAATCGAAATCGGGTCCAGCAAAGCCAGTCCCCACCCAAAGAACGGAATCCGTAACAGTTCTTTTTTCAATACGAATGTTTGTCGTGGGAAAATTTCCTGAAAAGCCAAGGTTTCCCATGTCGACTCATGTCTAGCAAGAACCAAACCAGTTTTTGAGAAGTCCAGATGCTCGCGACCGTGCAGTCGATAGGCGACACCACAAGTCACCTTCAACCACCAAATACAGAATCGAGCCCAGTAGTGGATAAACTGGTAACGGGCGCGGTTCGAGAAGGGCCGCAACAGCTGGCCCACTACTGAAAACAGGATGACCGACACCACTTGCCCGATTGCGAACAAAATCGAACGAAATCCGTAGAATCCCTTTTTCAGCGCGCTCATAGCAAAACCTCCACCACCGTCAATAAATTGTCGTAAACCGGAACACCCGACAACAAAGGGTCTTGTGTCGCCAAGGTTCGTGGGCCTTTTCCGGTTTTCACCAGATAGGGCGTCATGCCTTTGGCCTTCGCCACGGCAATATCTGCCAAGGTATCGCCTACCATCGGTTGCCCCGCCAAGGACACGCCAAAACGGTTTTCAATGGCCTGCAACATGCCCGTTCCCGGTTTACGGCACGGCGAGTCGTCTTCCGCGACATAAGGCGAATAGCTGATCCAGTCCACTTCCGCGCCCTGCTCCGCCAGCAACGCCACAAATTTCATATGCATGGCGTGAAGCGTCTCGCGTGAATAATAACCGCGCCGAACCCCGGACTGATTGGTGGCCACCGCCACCGTCCAGCCCGCTTGCTTCAGTTTTGCAATGGCTTCCAAGCTGCCTGGCACCGGATGCCATTCATCCGGATGTTTGATGTAGGCATCCGAATCCTCGTTCACCACGCCATCGCGATCCAATACAATCAATTTCATGCGATTTTCCTAACAAACACCCAATCATAACAATGACCAGGCCTGGTTATTTTCATTCGTCTTTTCAGACGCCTTAAAACAAAACGGACCCGACAGCCAAAGACCGCGAGCCCGTTTTTCAATACACACCAAACTTACAGACGCGAGATATCCGCCACCTGCAAAAACAGTTGATAAATTTGATTCAACAGCGCCAAACGGTTTTGTTTAACGGCCTCTGAATCGGCCATCACCATGACCTGATCGAAGAAAGCGTCCACCGGTTGACGAATGGTCGCTAGCAAGGCCATGGCCGCCGCATAATCGCGCCCGGCAATCTGACTGCTGACGGTTTCACGCAACGCATCCAACGCCTCGAACAACGCCTTTTCAGCCGCTTCTTCAAACAGCGTGGTATCGACTTCCTCCGGCAAATCGCCGTCGTATTTTTTGAGAATGTTGGCGATACGTTTGTTGGCCGCACTCAAACTCTCCGCACCTTCCATATCGCTGAACTGACAGACCGCATCAATACGCTTGCCGAAATCCAACGGATGGGCCGGCGCACAAACACGGACCGCTTCAAATTGTTCAGCGGACACACCTTTGGCCGCGTAATAGGCTTTCAAACGGCTGACGATGAAATCGTAAATTTCATCCACCAATGTCTCGGAAGCGGTAATTTCGGAATGCAAATCCAAGCTGAATTGAATCAACAAACGCAAATCCAAATCGAGCTCTTTTTCGATAATGATGCGCATCAAGCCTAAAGCGGAACGACGCAAAGCGAACGGGTCCTTATCCCCGGTCGGCACCTGACCGATGCCGTAAATACCGGTAATCGTATCCAGCTTATCAGCAATCGCCAAGGCTTGAGACACCGTCGATGCCGGCAAAGCATCCCCGGCAAAGCGCGGCTGATACTGGCCATCAATCGCTTCCGAAACCAAAGCGTTTTCGTTTTGCGCCTGAGCGTAATAACGCCCCATCACCCCTTGCAAGTCCGGGAATTCGCCCACCATTTCGCTCATCAAGTCGCATTTCGACAAACGCGCCGCGCGTTCCAGAATCTGAGACGCCTCACCCAACGGCTTGCCGATTTTCACCGCCAGCGTTTCCAAACGCTCGACCTTGTCGTACAAGGTGCCCAGTTTTTGCTGGAACACCACGGTTTTCAAACGCGGCAGGAAGTCGTCCAACGGCTGCTTGCGGTCTTGATCCCAGAAGAATTTGGCGTCCGACAAACGCGGACGAATCACCCGCTCATTCCCTTTTTTCACCGACTCCGGATTGGAACTTTCGATGTTCGACAAGGTAATGAATTTCGCCATCAAACGACCGTTTGCATCGAGAATATGGAAATATTTCTGGTGCCCTTTCATCGCCGAGATCAAGGCTTCCGACGGTACATTCAGGAAACTTTCGTCAAAGTCGCCCACCACCGCGGTCGGCCATTCATTCAGGGCCGCGACTTCTTCCAACAGGCTTTCATCAATTTCCGCTACGCCATTGACCGACTCGGCCGCAGCGATGACTTGTTGACGAATGCGCTCCTGGCGCGCGTCGAAATCGGCCTCGACATAGCCTTGTTCACGCAGCACAGTCAAATAATCACCAGGCCTGGCGATTTCAATCGCTTGCGGCGCATGAAAACGATGACCGTGCGTCACGTTCGAGGTTTCGTGCCCCAACACCGTGGCCGGCACCACCGCGCCATCCAGCAACATCATCACCCAGTGCACCGGACGAACGAATTCCACATCGGAACTGCCCCAGCGCATGCGCTTCGGAATCGGCAATTTCGCCAAAGCTTGGTTCACAATCTCCGGCAATAAATCGGCGGCCGCTTGGCCTTTTTGCTCCAGATAGTAAACCATCCAGACACCCTTATCGGTTTCCATTTCCGATAAGTCGGCAACATCGGCACCGCAGCCGCGCGCAAAGCCTTGCAGCGCTTTGGTCGGATTTCCGTCCGCATCAAAGGCCGCTTTCTTGGCCGGCCCTTTGCGTTCGACGGTCTTATCTTCCTGACGGGCCTGCAAACCTTGCACCCTCACCGCCAAACGGCGTGGTGCCGCGTAGCCGAGCGCGGATTCATAACGCAGTTCCGCTTCATCCAAACCAGCTTTGACACCGTCCACAAACGCTTTCGAAAGGGTTTTCAAGGCCTTCGGCGGCAGTTCTTCGGTTCCGATTTCAACTAAAAAATCCGTTGTATTCATATCCATGGTCATCTTATCGTCCTCCCTCTTTCACCAGAGGGAAGCCGAGGGCTTCTCGTCCTTCATAATAGGCTTCGGCGATTTGCTTCGCCATGTTACGCACTCGCCCGATAAAGCGGGCACGCTCCGTCACACTGATGGCATGACGCGCATCCAATAGGTTAAAGGCATGCGATGCTTTCAATACCTGCTCGTAAGCCGGCAACGGCAGCTTGTCCGCCACCAGTTTTCCGAACACGGTCTCGCATTCGTCAAAGGTACGGAACAAAATTTCGGTATCGGCTTTTTCGAAGTTATAGGTCGACATTTCCACTTCGTTTTGATGGAACACATCCCCATAAGTGACTTTGCCTTCCGGCCCATTCACCCAAGTCAGGTCGTACACGCTGTTGACGCCTTGCAGGTACATGGCGATGCGCTCCAGACCGTAAGTGATTTCACCGGTCACCGGACGGCATTCCAAGCCGCCGACTTGTTGGAAATAGGTGAACTGGGTCACTTCCATCCCGTTCATCCAAACTTCCCAGCCCAAGCCCCAGGCGCCCAAGGTGGGCGACTCCCAGTTGTCTTCCACAAAACGAATATCATGTTCCAACGGGTCGATGCCAAGGGTTTTCAACGATTCCAGATACAATTCCTGAATGTTATCCGGCGACGGCTTCAGCATGACTTGGAACTGATAATAATGCTGCAAACGGTTCGGGTTTTCACCGTAGCGACCGTCGGTTGGACGGCGGCATGGCTGAACATAGGCCGCACGCCATGGCTCCGGGCCGACGGCTTTTAGAAAGGTGGATGGATGGAAGGTTCCCGCTCCCATTTCGTTGTCGTACGGTTGCATAATGACGCAACCTTGCTCTGCCCAGAAGGCTTGAAGGGTTTGGATCAACCCTTGAAAAGTTGAAATATCCGTTGCCGCGTTGTTAGACACTTTGTTTCCCTGTCTGTTTGATACTGTGAATGGGTTTGAATCACCGAGGCCACGTCCGTGTTTTGATGGCACCTAGCCACCGCATCACAATTTACGCAAAACCCCGGCCTTTCTGACGTAAAATACCGCTAATTATAACAACTTATTGGACAAAAAAATGCCCGAAGCACAGCGGATTGACGCAAAAGGCCTCAAATGCCCAATGCCGGTGATTAAATTGCAGCAAAGCGTTCGCCAGTCATCATCCGGCGAACGCCTGATTATCGAATGCACCGACCCGGGCGCCGAAAAGGACATACGTAGCTGGTGTAAGGTCAACAAGCACCCGTTCATTGGCGCAAACCCAACGGATTACGGCTGCGACATTGAAGTCGAAGTCGGCTGATTTCGGCTTGAAACCTCGTCAAAAACCGCAAACAGGTAGAATATCTTCACGATTAAGACTGGTATTTCCGGTTTTTGTTCAGGTATAATCAGGCTTAACGCATTTTTAGAGCAGGTATTGAATCGGTTTTTCAACCGATTTACAAACACTTAGAAAGACTAGTGAACCAGTTAAAAGCAAGCTTACATTTTATACTGTTACTGACACTGATTTTCTTGTTTGTCGTGCAGTTCGCCACCGCCTCCCAACCGGCGGAGAAGCAGCGACTCCCTCTTCCGCCGCTCACGGATACCGCTCACCTCACCGACAAAACGCCCGATAACGGCTGGCATAAACACCATATCACCATTCAGAAAAACGGCAGCCTGTCGCAAGCACTCGACGCCCTCGGCATTCCGGCCGGCACCAGTTTTAAAATCGCTACCACTCAACACGGTGAATGGTTGACGCAATTGCGCGTCGGCGATGCCTTGGATATCTGGACCGACCAGCAGAACCAGTTGCAGAAAATCCTCTACCCGAAACACGATGCCACCCACTACCAGTTAATCCGCCAAGACAACGATGATTTTTTGATTCAAAAAATCGAACATCCGGTGGAAACCAAAGTGGAAACCGCCGCCGGCACCATCCAACATTCGTTTTACCTGAGCGGCACCGAAGCCGGACTCAGCGCCAAAACCATTATGAACCTGGCGGATATCTTTTCGTGGGAAATCGACTTCATTCGCCAGCTACGCCCAGGCGACCCGTTCAAAGTCATCTACGAAAAACATTTCATCAACGGTCAATACATCGGTGACGGCGACATTCTCGCCGCCGAAATCACCACCGCCGGTAACGAACGCCATACCGCCTTTTTATTACGAGACGCCAACGATGAAAAAGTGGGCTATTACGATGAAAACCGTCGCAATTTACGTAAAGCTTTTTTACGTAATCCGGTGGACTATGTACGCATCACCTCCCGCTACAAACCAAAGCGCTACCACCCTGTTTTGAAAAAATGGCGTGCTCACCGCGGTGTGGATTACGGCGGACCGATCGGCACTCCGATTCACGTCACTGGTGACGGCCAAATCGTCAAACGGGCTTGGAGCCGCAGTTATGGCCGCGTGATTTTCGTCAAGCATGCCGGAAAATACACCACTGTTTATGCCCACATGTCCAAATTCGGCAAATACAAAAAAGGCGACTGGGTACGTCAGGGCGATACCATCGGCTACATCGGTCAAACCGGCTTGGCTTCGGGCCCGCATTTGCACTATGAATTCCGCAAAAGCGGCCGTCACGTGGATCCATTGAAAGTCAAATTCCCGGACGCCGGCCCAGTACCGAAACAGTACCGCGCCCGTTTCGATCAATACGCCGGTTTGATGACGGCCCAGATGGACCGCCTCAACCCGCACACCCAGTTGGTGTCCAATTTTGAATAACGCCAGTGACCGTCCGGTGGATGGTCTCTACATCGGACTGATGTCCGGCACCAGTCTCGATGGCATCGATGCGGCCTTGGTCGAATTCTCAGACGGCAACATCGCCCTAAAAGGCTTTCTGACCTATCCTTACCCGCAAGCCTTACAACAAGCCTTAAATCAACTCAACGAACAACCGCAAGCCAGTTTAAAAAGCCTGTGCCAACTGGAACACGATGTGGCCATGCAGTTCACCCAAGCCACCCAAGCGCTACTGGAACAAACCGGCACAGCATCGAAAACCGTGACCGCCATCGGCAGCCACGGCCAAACTGTTTTCCATGCGCCGGACATTCCGATGAGCTTGCAAATCGGCCACCCGGCCTTTATTGCCAAACAAACCGCTGTGACCACCGTGGCCGATTTTCGCATCGACGACCTCGCCAACGGCGGCCAAGGTGCGCCACTGGCCCCAGCGTTCCACCGCACACTGTTTGCGCACACTGAACGTCTGGCGGTCATCAATATCGGCGGCATCGCCAATATCAGCTACCTGTCGCCAAGTGACACCCTTGGTTTCGACACCGGGCCAGGTAATGGCTTAATGGATGACATCTGCCGCCAGCATTTTGGATGCGACTACGATGCCAATGGGCAATTGGCGGCACAAACCGAACCGGACAACCGATTACTGGCGCAGCTTTTGACGGACGACTACTTTGCCCAGCCGGCTCCCAAAACCACCGGAAAGGACTATTTCAACCAGGCCTGGTTGAATCGGCAATTGACCTCTTTCAGTTCCGAACAACCAACCCCGAAAGCCCTGTTATCGACACTCAACCAACTCACCGTCGAGACACTGATTCAAGGGCTGAAAACCTTGCCCGAGCCCCCGACAGAAGTGCTGATTTGCGGCGGCGGTGCCGAAAACCAAACCTTACTGAACCGCTTGCAACACAGCCTGAGATATCCGGTTAAAACCACCGCCGATTATGGCATTCACCCCCATGCTATGGAAGCGATGATGTGCGCCTGGCTCGCTCAACAGCGCTTATTGAACCGGCCCATTCCGCTGGCCAGCATTACCGGCGCCAAACGCGATTCGATATTGGGCGGTATCTGGCACGCTTAACATCACATGCGTTGTTAAGTATAAATATCACCAGGCCTGGTGATTTTGACCAATAAAAAAGCCGCTCAATGAGCGGCTTTTTTAAACGTAAACGGAAACACGTTTCGGATTACTCAGCGGCTTCCCGCGCATGGGATTCGCCGCGTTTTTCCATCGGCAAGTAGCAGGAATTGCCGGCACCGGTGTAAATCTGTGTCGGACGGAAGATTTTGTTGTTCTGCAGCTGCTCACGCCAGTGCGCCATCCAGCCAGCAGAACGCGCCACTGCAAAAATCGGTGTGAACAAACCGGCGTCAAAGCCCATTTCCTTGTACAGAATGCCGGAATAAAAATCGACGTTCGGGTAAACACCTTTATGGCTTAATAACTCTTCACAGACCTTTTCCACCTCCATCGCCGTGGCAAACGCCTGGCTCAGGGAACCGGCATCGTTCTTCTTCTGCAACAATTCGGAAGACAATTTTTGCAGAATCGTAGCCCGCGGGTCCTTGGTTTTGTATTCACGGTGCCCCATGCCCCAAATCACTTTCTTTTCCGCCAGACGGTTTTCAATGTAAGGACGCGCGTTTTCCGGCGAACCGATTTCATCCAGCATTTCGATGACTTTCTGATTGGCACCACCGTGCAACGGACCGGACAAAGACGCAATCGCCGAGGAAATAACCGAGCACGGATTCGCCAAGGTCGAACCGGTTACCATGGTGGTAAAGGTCGACGCATTGATGGTGTGCTCGGCGTGCAAAATCAAACAAGCATCCAGCAACCGCGCCCAATCCTTATCCGGCTCTTCGCCCGTCACCATGTACAGGAAGTTTTCCGCGTAGGTCAAATCCTTACGCGGCTCAATTGGATCGTAACCGTTGCGCATGTGCTCCCACATCGCGACCAGGGTGCCCATGTGGGAAATGATGTTCACCGTCACTTCATTGATATAAGCCTGGTTTTCCGTCCCGCCCTTCATGTACTCGGTACTGGGGTAAAAACTGGCCAAACTGGCCACCGCGACTTGCAGCATGTGCATCGGATGCGTCGTAGCCGGCAGGTTTTTCATAATCTCGCGCAGATTGTATTTCACGCGGCGGGCATTACGGAGCTGGTTTTCGAAATCCGCCAATTCACCGGCCGTCGGCAGATTGCCAAACAGCAACAAAAGCGTGGTTTCCTCGAAGGAAGAGTATTCCGCCAGTTCCATGATGTTGTAACCACGGTAGGTCAGAATGCCCTTTTGACCGTCGATATAAGAAATTTCAGACTCTGTTGCAGGCACGCCTGCCAGACCAGGAATGTATTCCATAATTTACCCTAGAAAATGATTTCGGACACAACCACAAGCCGGGATGACCGGAGAATAATCGTGCCGTTAAATAAAGTGTTTATCGAATTTTAAACACTGAACGATGAACCGCAGCCACAGGTTGTGGTGGCATTCGGGTTCTCGATGACAAATCGTGCGCCTTGAAGATCTTCAAGGTAATCGATTTTCGCGCCGACAAGGTACTGAAAACTCATCGGGTCAATCATTAATTTGACACCCTCTTTCTCAACCACCGTGTCGTCTTCCGCTTGAGATTCGTCAAACGTAAAACCGTACTGGAAACCGGAGCAACCGCCGCCGGTGATGTAAACTCGTAATTTCAAATCCGGGTTGCCTTCATCCTCAATCAGGCCACTGACTTTTGACGCAGCCGCTTCGGTGAAGTTAACCGGGGTAGGCATTTCAGACATGATCGCCTCCTACTTTATCGCAAAGTTTAATTGTAACAAAAGCCCGCGGCATCGTCAGTAAATCATCGCCGCCGCGAAGAGCCGGATTCAAGGCATCAATGCTACCTGTTGCAATCCGGTGATTTCCGGCAAATGACACAGCACATTCATATTCTGAACCGCTTGCCCGGCCGCACCTTTCACCAGATTGTCGATCACGGAAGACACCACCACTTTATTTCCGCCTTCCGGACGATACACCGCCAAACGGCACATATTTGAGCCTTTCACCATCCGTGTTTCCGGCAAACTCCCCGCCGGCATCACATCCACAAAAGGCTCATCGGCGTAAGCCGCTTCCAACACCGATTGCAGCTCGGCTTGAGACACGTCTTGCGCTAAGGTCATGTAAATACTGGACTCCATCCCGCGCACCATCGGCACCAAATGCGGTACAAAGGTCAAATCCACCGGGGCGCCGGCTTGCTGATGTAATTTTTCCAACATTTCCGGCAAGTGACGGTGCCCGGCCACACCATAGGCTTTGAAGCTTTCGCTCATTTCCGCCCCCAGCATGGCGACGTTCGCTCCCCGCCCGGCACCACTGACGCCGGACTTACCATCGGCGACGATTCCGTCCAGCTTGACCAAACCTGCTTTCAAAAACGGAACGGCACCCAGCAAAATACTGGTCGGGTAGCAACCCGGGTTGGCAATTACCTTGGCTTGCTGAATATCGGTCCGGAACAGCTCCGGCAAACCGTAGGCCACTTGCGGCATCACATCCGGGCAGGCATGTTCCATGCCATACCATTTTGACCAGGCCTGCATGTCTTCAATCCGGAAGTCCGCCGCCAAATCGATGATTTTCACACCGGCCGCCATCAACTCCTTGGCCATACTCATTGCCACGCCGTGCGGGGTCGCGAAGAACACGACGTCACAACCTTTCAAAACTTCCGGCGACGGCTCGGAAAACGCCAAATCATAGTGACCGCGCAGATTCGGAAACAACTCCGCTACCGGCATGCCCGCTTCGCTTCGTGAGGTGATCGCCACCACCTCCGCATTCGGGTGACTGGCCAGCAAGCGCAATAATTCCACCCCGGTATACCCGGTTCCACCAACGATTCCTATTTTGACTGTTGCGTTTTCCATGTTTCAACCATTCGGCACAGATGCCGGTTTATTTTGTTACAAAGTGATTAGATCAATATTTTAGCATTTTCGCTTTCAAAGCATAACGCCCTTTCAAACAAAACCCTAGGCCTAGCCAATTCTTCAAAAACCCGAGCCAAATGGCAGGCACAAAAAAGCCCGCACAAAGCGGGCTCTTAAATTTTTTTGGCGAAAACTTGGGGGATTCGACGCGCCTAAACGACTTATCGATGCGCCCCCAATAAAAAAGGCCAGCATAAGCTGACCTTTGAGAATGAGCTGAAATGATTTTTCAGCCTAGGCGGTACAAATTTTAGATGAGAACAAGGCGGATTTGAAACCAGCGCACCGTGGACATTTAAGTCCATGAGCACTGGAAGTTCAAACCCAACGCGGTTATCGCTGAAATTTGAACGCCCTAGGCGAAAAATTACATCATGCCGCCCATGCCTCCCATTCCGGCCGCTGCTGCTGCCGCATCGGCCGCACCACCGTCTTTCGCAGGCAGATCGGCAATCGCCGCGCCGGTCGTCAAGACCAAACCAGCGACGGAAGCGGCGTTTTGCAAGGCCGAACGCGTGACTTTCGCCGGATCGATGATACCGGCTTCCAGCATATCGACATAGGTTTCAGAAGCGGCATCGAAGCCCATATTTCCGTCGGATTCCATTACTTTATTGACGATAACGGAACCTTCCAGACCACAGTTGGCCGCGATTTGACGCATTGGTTCTTCCATAGCACGCAAAGCGATTTCGATACCGACTTGTTGCTCGTCGTTATCACCTTTCACTTTCACTTTAGAACGGGCGCGAACCAAGGCCACACCACCACCGGCTACGATCCCTTCTTGAACCGCGGCACGAGTCGCGTGAAGCGCATCGTCAACACGATCTTTCTTCTCTTTCATTTCGACTTCGGTCGCGGCACCCAGCTTGATCACCGCAACACCGCCGGACAATTTCGCCAAACGTTCTTGCAGCTTCTCTTTATCGTAATCGGATGTGGTGTTTTCCACTTGAGAGCGGATTTGCGCACAACGTGCATCGATGTCTTCTTTTGAACCGGCACCGTCGATCAACTTCGTGCTGTCTTTACCAACGACCGCAGACTTGGTTTCACCCAACATGTCCAAGGTCACGTTGTCTAAGGTCAAACCAACTTCTTCGGAAATCACGGTACCACCAGTCAAGACCGCCATATCCTGAAGCATCGCCTTACGACGCTCACCGAAGCCAGGCGCTTTGATGGCCGTGGCTTTCACGATGCCGCGCATGTTGTTGATAACCAATGTCGCCAAGGCTTCACCGTCAACATCTTCCGCAATAATCAACAATGGACGGCCGGCTTTGGAAACCGCTTCCAAGGTAGGCAACAAATCACGGATGTTGGAGATTTTTTTGTCGTGTAGCAGGATGTATGGGTTTTCCAGCTCCGCAACCATTTTTTCCTGATTGGTCACGAAGTAAGGTGATAGGTAACCGCGATCGAATTCCATCCCTTCAACCACAACCAGTTCGTCGTGCAATGAAGAACCTTCTTCAACGGTGATCACACCTTCGGTCGATACTTTTTCCATGGCATCGGCGATCATCTTACCAACCGACGCATCGGAGTTGGCCGAGATAGTCCCAACCTGAGCAATCGAATCGGTTGTGGTACACGGTACGGACATTTTTTGAATTTCTTCAACAACCGCTTCCACCGCTTTGTGGATACCACGGTTCAAATCCATCGGGTTCATACCGGCCGCAACCGATTTCATCCCTTCACGAACGATGGATTGTGCCAAAACGGTCGCCGTGGTGGTACCGTCACCGGCCACGTCGTTGGTTTGAGAAGAAACTTCCTTCACCATTTGCGCGCCCATGTTCATGAACTTGTCTTCCAATTCGATTTCACGTGCAACGGAGACACCATCTTTGGTGACGGTTGGGGCACCGAATGATTTTTCAAGAACCACGTTACGGCCTTTTGGCCCCAAGGTTACTTTAACCGCATCCGCCAGGACATTGATCCCTTCTACCATTTTTTCGCGGGCGTCTAGGCCCAATCTTACGTCTTTTGCCATCTTTCAAATCCTTCTATTAAAACGTTTCAATAATGCTTAAATTACTCAACGATTGCGATGATGTCGTCTTCACGCATCACTTTCAAAGCTTGCCCGTCTTCGTCTTTCACTTCCTGACCGGAATATTGACCGAACATCACTTTGTCGCCAACCTTGACCGTCATCGCGATAATGGAACCATTATCGGCGGCCTTACCAGGCCCAACAGCGACCACTTCGCCCATGTTTTCTTTTTCTTGAGCGGAACCAGGTAGCAGAATGCCACCGGCCGTTTCTTTTTGCTCTTCAACTTGACGAACGACCACACGGTCATGCAACGGTTTAATTTTCATAGGATTCTCCTAAACATTTGATAAATGAGGGTACTAGATTACTAAGTTTTCAATAATTAGCACTCTACCACATAGAGTGCTAATTATTTTATAAATCGGTTTGTCACTGTCAAGCCTTATGGGGGCAGTTATTTTTTTTTCAAGGAATGGAGCGGAAAATTTCCGTAAAAAACCAAAAACGCCCAGGCCTGGGCGTTTTTATGAGAAGAGATATTTCGACCGAATGTGAATGGCGGCTTAATCCACCAAAACCAGATTATCGCAATGAATCAAAAACTCGCCTTCCGAATAGCCAAGCAAACCGGCAATGTCCGAAGAGGGATGACCGATGATTTTCTCGGCCTCATGATAAGGATAATTGACCAACCCCCGCGCCACTTCCTGGTTTTTTTCATTGACGCAAATCACCATCTCACCGCGCTGAAATTCGCCGTCGATCGCTTTGACACCGATCGGCAACAAGCTTCGGCCGGAAGATTGCAACGCTTTTACCGCGCCGTCGTCCAACACCAACTGCCCTTTGGCCTGAAGATGCCCGGCCAACCAGCGCTTACGCGCGGTTAAAGGCTCTAAATCCGGAATCAACAAGGTGCCAAGATTCTCTCCGGCCTGCAACCGCGGCAAAATATTCTCTTCCCGACCGGACGCAATAAACGTCGCCGTTCCCGAACGCGCCGCGCGTTTCGCCGCCATCACTTTGGTGTACATCCCGCCTTTGCCAAGACTTCCGCCTTCCGGACTGGCCATGGCTTCGATATCTTTACGGCTGACTTCCGCTTCCGAAATCAGCGTAGCGTGCGGATTGGTGCGCGGATTATCGTTATACAATCCGTTTTGGTCGGTCAGAATCACCAACACATCTGCCGACACCAGGTTCGCGGTCAGAGCGGCCAAGGTATCGTTATCGCCAAAACGAATCTCATCGGTCACGACAGTATCGTTTTCGTTGATAATCGGCACCACATGGTGCTCCAACAGAGTTTGAATGGTATTGGAGGCATTGAGGTAACGGGCACGATTCGACAGGTCATCGTGCGTCATCAGAATCTGCGCGGTGCGGATACCATTTTTCGCAAACTCGGATTCATAAGCCTGCACCAACCCCATCTGCCCGACTGCGGCGGCGGCCTGCAACTCATTGATTTCGGACGGCCGCTTGGTCCAACCCAAACGCTGCATCCCTTCCGCAACCGCACCGGAAGACACAATCACCAGCTCGATACCCTGCTCTTTCAGCTGCACCATCTGCGACACCCAATTCGCCAACGCGGCCTGATTCAGGCCTTTACCGTCGTTGGTCAGCAAAGCGCTGCCGATTTTCACCACCCAGCGGCGCGATTTTGTGTGAATGTTTGAACGTGTGACCATTTTCTATGACTCTTCGTCGCCTTCTTCTTCCAAGGCTTTCAAACGATTTTGCTCCAACCCGTAGGCAATCTCTTTCATCAACGCTTCGGTGCCGGTTCGATTCACGGCCGAAATCGCATACACCGGTCCTTGCCACCCCAGCTGCTCGATAATATCGTTGCACAGTTCGCTGGCGTCTTCTTCGAGCAGCAGATCGGTTTTATTCAGCACCAACCAACGCTCTTTTCCAGCCAAAGCCTCACTGTACTTTTCCAGCTCTTTTTCGATGACGCGCACCGATTCAACCGGATCGGAATCATCAATCGGGGCGATATCGACCACATGCAACAACAAACCGGTTCGCGACAGATGCTTCAAGAACTGCACACCCAACCCCGCGCCTTCCGATGCGCCTTCAATCAGCCCCGGGATATCGGCAATGACAAAACTCGACTCCGGCGAGACCCGCACCACCCCCAAATTCGGGTAAAGCGTGGTAAACGGATAATTCGCGACCTTCGGACGTGCGGCGGAGACCGCGGTAATCAGACTGGACTTACCCGCATTCGGCAACCCCAGCAAACCGACATCCGCCAACACCGACAACTCCAGCCCAAGGTTACGCTCATCACCCGGTTCACCCGGGGTACATTGACGCGGCGTACGGTTGGTACTGCTTTTGAAATGCACATTCCCTAGACCGTGGCGGCCACCCTTGGCCACCAGCAACACCTGATCGTGCTCAACCAGGTCGCCAATCACTTCTTGCGTATCCAAATCGCGCACGATGGTGCCGACCGGGACCGGAATAATCAGGTCTTCCCCGGCTCGACCGGTCTTTTGCTGCCCCATTCCGGCCTGGCCGTTCTGGGCTTTATAGTCTCGGGTATAACGGAAATCAATCAAGGTGTTGATGTTGCGATCGGCAATCAAGTAAATACTGCCGCCATCTCCGCCGTCACCACCGTTCGGCCCGCCGAACGGAATGTATTTTTCACGCCGAAAACTGGCCACGCCGTTTCCACCGCGACCGGCCACTACCCGAATATTGGCTTCATCAACAAATTGCATGATTTGAAATCCTAATGTGTCTGTCCTAAGGCGCACCGAGCGAGATAATGCTGTTTATTTTAGCCCAGCCAATCACCTTAACCTAGAAATAAAAAAGCCCCGACTCGCGGGGCTTTCTGTCAACAATTTTGGCAGACTGGAATCAGTCGGCTTTAATTGTTACGTAAGTACGTTGAGGCTTACCTTTGGTAACGAAAGCAACTTCACCCGTCGCTTTTGCAAACAAAGTGTCATCCTTACCGCGACCAACATTATCACCGGCGTGGAACTTAGTACCACGTTGACGAACGATAATGCTTCCCGCTAGAACTTGCTCACCACCAAAACGCTTAACGCCTAGTCGCTGAGCATTAGAGTCGCGACCGTTTTTAGTACTACCTGCAGCCTTTTTATGAGCCATGGTGACATCTCCTGTTAATCTGTCTGCTCCCTACTCAGAAACAACTCAGATTGTATTAATCTAATTCAAAACTGACTGAATCAGTCCGAAATTACGCTGAAATTCCTGTGATTTCAACTTCCGTATAATTTTGACGATGGCCTTGCTTAGAACGTGATCTGTTCTTACGACGACGGAACTTGATGATTGTCACTTTCTTACCACGACCGTTTGCTGTAACGGTTGCCGCAACTTTGGCACCTTCAACAAGAGGCGCACCTACTTTAACGTCTGCACCTTCACCAACCATCATGACCTGATCGAATTCTACTTTATCCCCTTCGTTTGCATTTAGGGATTCAACACGTAGAACCTGACCTTCACGAACACGATATTGCTTACCACCGGTTTTAATTACCGCATACATTCTTGGAAACTCCCGGTTTCAAATATTCATTTATTCTGTTATTCACGCCGTCAGTAACGGCAAAGGCGGGATTATATAACCTTTTATATTAGAGGTCAAACCCCATATCGGAAATAATTTATAAAATAATTTCAAACACTTTTTAAATATCCCGGCTGGCCTACGGATTACCGAAAAAACCGATTTATAACTTTGCTTCCCGTCCGTTTCATACTAAACTTTGCCTCTCTGAGACTAACAAGTAACACATACAACAAAATACATGACGCTTTCTGAAATCCGACAACTTATCCAGTCCGACATCCAGGCCACCGACCAATTGATTCTGTCTCGCCTGGCTTCCGATGTCGTGCTTATCAACCAAATTGGCCATTACATCGTCAACAGTGGCGGAAAGCGTTTAAGGCCGTTATTGGTATTATTGTCCGCCCGCGCCTGCGACTACGACGGACAAGATCACTTGACCTTGGCCGCCGTCATCGAATTCATTCACACTTCCACGCTACTGCACGACGACGTGGTGGACGAATCCGAAACCCGTCGCGGCAACAAGACCGCCAATGAAGTCTGGGGCAATGCCGCCAGCGTATTGGTGGGGGATTTTCTTTATTCACGCTCGTTCGAAATGATGGTGGAACCCGGTCTGATGCGTGTCATGGAAATCATGTCGGAAACCACCAACGTCATCGCCGAAGGCGAGGTATTGCAATTGCTGAACTGCCACGACGCCGACACCACCACTGAACGCTATATGGAAGTCATCCACCGCAAAACGGCCAAACTCTTTGAAGCCGCCACCCTGCTCGGGCCGGTTCTGGCAAACAAACCGAATCTGGAAGAAGGCTTTGCCGCTTATGGGCGCCACTTGGGAGCCGCTTTCCAATTAATCGATGATGCACTGGATTACATGGCGGATGCCGATGAGTTGGGGAAGAACCTGGGGGACGATTTAGCCGAAGGCAAGCCAACCTTACCGTTGATTTACATTCTGGAAAACGGCTCCGAGGATGAAAAAGCGCTGGTTCGCCGCGCCATCGAAACCGACGGCATTGCGTTGCTTCAGGAAGTCACCGACATTATTCAAAATTCCGGCGCTTTAGCATTTACTCAAAGCGTAGCGCAATCCGAAGCGGACAAAGCCAAAGCGGCTTTGAATGACTTGGCGGATTCACCACTAAAAACCGCTTTATTGTCACTGGCCGACTTAGCCGTTAACCGCAACCACTGAATTACTGACGCAAACGCGACGGCATTTTATGCTTATTGTTGCTGCCAAAATGTTTGTCTAGGGTCCGCTGCAATTCGTGGTGCTCGCGCTCGGCTTCTTCCGCGGCTATCGCTTCTTCCAGTTCCTTGCGTTCAATATCCACAAACCGTTTATACAGGTCCAGATTATCGATTTTGGTTTTATCCCAATCGATTCGGCGTAACAGCCAGTTAACGAAAAATCGAATCACGTGACACTCGTCTTTACTGGCGTACAGCAATTCCGGCTTTGGCCGGAAGCCATGCAAACGCTCCACCAGAATCAACTGCTGATCGACATCCGGGCTCAACCGCAAGAACCCCTGCTGACTCTCATCAAAGCTGGTACTGTAATAGATACGCACCACTTTATTGATACTGAACATCGCCTTCGTCAAAATGGTCGATTCCCGCTTGCCATTCACACCGACGGTGTAAATGAAAATATTCTGAGTCATAATCGAGCGCGCAAACCGCTCCACCTCGTCGAACGGCACGGTTTTTTTCAAGTCTTTCTCCAGAAGGTGAACCTGGCGCAACTCTTCCGACTTACGCTCCAACTTCTTAAAGAAATATCTTAACGCTGGGCTAATTTCCATTTTATTCATCCTAGACACCTCTATAGAAGGTATCGGCCAATCCACCAAAGCATTAAACAAAAAACACCATCATTCCTGCAGAAACAAAAAAGGGCCTAAAAAGGCCCTTTTATAACAACCGGTTAGACAAGCATCAACCTTTAAAATGGTTATTTTTACAAAACCTGACCGCTCTTTCGTGAAATTATCTTTCTCTTCAACCGGTTAACATAAGCCTTGATCAACAAAATCTCTGAGAATGTTCACAAAAACCAGCTTTTTCGGCAAACCTGAGGTTTTTATCAACATTCGCAACTCACCCAGAAAGCAACCCTCTTCTCTAGCTCAGGACACCCCAAATCCCACGCAAACTATTCTATTGATAGTTAACATCATACAAAAAACAATAATGTTTAAATAAAAATAATTCAAATTTCATATCTTTTTTAAAAAGATTTTAAACATCCAATAAAATAAATTCAAAAAGGATTTAAAATCCTGAATTCAGATAATAACCGCAACACCTGAAAAATAATGATGTGGAGGCCAACTGCCCTAGAATGGTTGTTCCCACACAAAACATTCAGGTGCCAAAGATGACACGGTTCAGACAGTTGACCATTGAAGAACGATACCATATTCAGTTTCATTTTGAACTGGGATTGAGCTTAAGGCAGATTGCCAAAGCCTTAAACAGAGCCGCCTCAACCATTAGCCGAGAGCTCAGACGCAATCGGCAATCGCCCTGTAAATACTGGGCACCGATGGCACAGGATAAGGCAGACGATCGGCGCAAGAACGCTGATAAACAACGAATAACAGACGCCTGGCTCATTGAGCAGGTGCATTATTATCTGACGCAGTATCAGTGGTCGCCTGAGCAGATATCGGGGTACCTGGCAAGAATGCATTCGGTCACAGTCAGCCATGAATGGATTTACCAGTATCTGCTGCGTGACAAGGCTCAGGGTGGCGAACTTTACAAGCACCTTCGCCACAAGGTTCGTAAAACCCGGCGGCGCTATGGCAGTCAGGATCGGCGTGGCCGGATCATCGGTCGGGTCGGCATTGAGCAGCGGCCTGACGTTGTTGATACTCGCCAACGTCTGGGCGACTGGGAGGCCGACTCAGTGCAGGGAAAACGCCTGGCTACGCTCGTTACGTTGGTTGAGCGAAAAACCGGATTGAGCCGCATTCGGAAAGTCATGCGCTCTACGGCAGAGCTGACTGCCAGTGCGATGATTGATGCGTTCTCGGGCATGGTGGTCAAGAGCACCACTTCAGATAACGGTAAAGAATTCTCGCATCACCACAAGGTCAGCCAGGCCATGGATTGTTCATTCTTTTTTGCACGCCCGTATCATAGCTGGGAGCGTGGCACGAATGAGAATACCAACGGTCTGATTCGCCAGTACTTCCCCAAAGGTACGGCCTTTGAAGATGTGACAGACGAAGAAATACAAAGGGTTGAAGACAAGCTCAACCATCGGCCCAGAAAGCGACACGGGTTTCAGTCTCCGCTGGAAATGCTGAAAGCTGAGAAATTAAAGCTGGGTGTTGCAGTTAATACTTGAATCCAGGATTTTATTTGTGACACGAAAACTCTCTTTTTGCTAAATAGTTTGGCACAAAAAAGTTAGAAAATTTGACTTAAATGTGCATATTTTTCCGCATTTAATTTCAGGAGTTCGTAGGAAGTTCTTGCGGCAAGCGTCTATATCAGCGGTTTAACCTTTTCAGAGAAAATTCATTTCTGCCCACTCCGATTATTATCAACCAAGGGTCTATCAAGCTCACTTGAAAGCTTATCCATATCAACCCCCATGCGATAGAGGTTATTCTGCCACCTCACGAACTGCTCTTGAAATGCCTCCACCTGCTTAATTAAACGTCTGTTCTGGCTCTCAAGAGACTTGATTCGCTCATATGCTTTGGCAAGGTCTCTTTCTTCGATCTCGGGCTCTGAGAGTGGTTGCCCCTTGAGGGATTTCTTTTTTTCTTTGAACGCCAGCTTGATTTCATCATATCGAAACAAGGTGTGCCTGGACAGTGGTGCATCGAGTTTCATTTCCCGTGTAATTCGCTCGCACAAAGCGTCCCAGGTTAATCTTCCTGACCAGGCGTCTATGATGGACAGAATCTGCCTTTTTTCTTCATCTCCGATGATTATTTTCGGCATCAGAAAATTCCCAGCATTTGCTTTTTAAGGTCCAAAGAAGCTTTTTCGTCTTCCTCTTGCAGCTCAGTGGTCTCGCCTTTTGCCTCAAGCGCTCGCCTTGTAGGACTCGGATCATGTTCAACCGGGATTCGTATCAAGGTTCCATCTTTGACACTTTCATCCTTCATTCCTGCAATGATAGTTCTAAGGTGCGCCAACTTCCACCCAAGATGAGTGACCCACCTATCAGCCCCAAAAGTATGGTCATCTGCGGCAGCTTTGGCTACATCCAATTGCTCAGCGACAAGCTTTTCCAGCTCCTCCAAATTTTCCAGAGTATCAGGCAGCCCTTTCATGCAAACGTGGTCTTTACAGGTCACGCACTCTCCTGCCTTGGTACATGGGCTTTGAGCAAAATTATGAACACAAAAGCCCAGTCCGGTAAAGTCCGCAACCCCTGTGCGATTAATGCCGAACTTCGACAAAGGTACCGGGCTTTTTGAACGATGTATCGTCAGAGCCGATGGCCCATTGCTTTGATCTGCATTCATGATTTCATTTTTTAATCTTGCTTTTTCTCCCTCAGTTCGAGCGTCATAGGCTTTGTTTTGTTCAATATCAGCTCGACCTGACCATTGTGCCAACAGGTAATCACTCATGCCGCCATCATGGGCGTGCGTGTTCAACCACACCCTCAACTGGTGTGAGGTCAAACTAATTTCTGAACCGTCCTCATCCTTCACGCCAAAGCGTTCCCAGAGGGTTGATACTGCTTCCGTTCGTTTCTTTATTTGAGAATTGATTTCATTAACCGATGGCATGACCCAGCTATATAGCTTAGTGGGGGCAGACGCATGGGCTTCATACTCACGAATCAAGCATAGATTTTCCCAAACGGGTCTGCCAGACATTGGGTTGTCTGGCCAGTCCTTTTTTTTATATTTTTTATGAACCAGCTTATTCAGATCGTGGTAAGTCGGTTCGCCTTTTTCTAAAAGCTGTTTAACCCACTGTTGCCGAAATACCTTTGTCGTTACGTTCTTATTTCTAGGTGAAGGACTTTGGATGCCTGATGCATTCGCAAAATCAATGGCTCCGAGCGGTTTATTTTGAGGATAGTCCTTAGGAGTTGTACATTCTGAGTGAATCATGAATTTATCTGGATAATCATAAGCATGTTTTGCGGCTTTTCTGGCAGGTTCGCCTATCTCAATCAACCGATTGAACGCTTCTTTGACAACATCAACCATTGCCGTTGGAACCCACTTTTTGGTATCACCAAACCCTTTTTCACTAAACCAGGAGACATAAAATCGGCCTTCTTCCTCTTGAAGGGAGTTGACAGTCAGACTGGCAATTTCACTGGCCCTGCCAGGGGCAAAACATAACAGCACCATTATGCTCGTGTAATAGCGATCTTTGACTGTCTCTGCTTTCGCAAAACAGTCTGCCAAAGTGAACATTACATGCTGAGAGGGGCAACGTTCGTCTCTCCACTTCTTAGAGCTCTCATCCAGTTGCTCTATTTTATCTACCCCTCTTTTGAAAGGGTTTTGCCATTCTGGAAGAGTTAAAATGATTTTTTTGTCAAACAACCACTGGTTAAATTTAGCAAACTTACCGCCGTAGTGGTATTTCTTCTTGTCCGCCACTGAGGCTGTTCTGATTGCATGTTCAACTGACACTTGTGTGTCTGCATTGAAATCTAAGATATCTGTATTTTTCCCTGGGTATTGAGCCTGTAAAGACCTGTATACCAACCTTAAGACATAGATCCAGCTTGAAACGCTTACCTTTTCATCGATTGACTGCTCTTGCCTCACAAACGCCTTGGCAAAGTCCATAAATGGCTGCTCGAATGGCTCATCAACAGTGTAGTAACTGGAGCCAAACCCAAAAACCATTGCCACAGGCCTGGCATGCCTTGTACGCCACTTTACAGCATCCCAACCTTTTCCAAAATCATCTTCCTGGTCTGAATAGAGCGTCAGTTCATTTTTTGCGAACCGGACAAACTCTAGCAAGTTTTTACGACCCTCTCTTTCATGACTTGGCTGCCAAATGGAAACAACATTACTCATCACTCACCTCCAAGACGGACTCTTCTTCCTTGGCTTCCTGGCAAAGTTGAACCACTTGTGTCACCGCCATAACAAGCCGGTCAGTAGACTGGACCACAAATTCGCTTGCCCCTCGTTTTCGCAGTGTTTCCCGCTCATCCAAAACCGATTGCAATACTTTTTCATGTTGGCCATGTACCCAGGGTTGAAATTTTGTACATAAATAGCACTGACGGCCTCCTGAGGCGCAAAAACCAAACTCTCCGCAGTTACCCACGCCAGAACCATCTCCGGCTTTTATTCGGCTTCTTGGATCGTTAGCTCGAATGGCATCTCTTTCACTTTCAATTAATGTTCCAGCAAATGCCTGGGCCAAGGGAGCCAACACTGGTGCCATTGCCTCGTCAATTAGGTCGACCACCTCATGCGTGTTCTCGGTGTAAACCTTCACGTTTTGAATGTCCTTGTGGCCCAGAATTTCTGCAATATGGTAAGCACCTAGCCCTCTCCTGAAAGCATTTGTGCCGAGCGTATAGCGGAACCTTCGAGAGGTCAGCTTAATGAACTCACCTTCTAGTCGTTCGGTTCTAGCCATGCATTTTTTGGAAACCGCATTCATCAGATTCCGAGCACCTGATGAAGTCATAAATAACACATCCGGTCTGTTTTGACCTAAAAGCGTGGCTTTAGCTTCTTCATAAGAGCGAATGCTTTTAATTGCCTGTTGGCTTGGGAAAACTGGAATGTTTTTCTCCAGCTCTTTGGGTAGGTCTTTATTCACTTGCTTCTTGATCTCGGCTTTTGTTTTTTCAAATTGATTAAAAAGCAAAAGCGCTAAATCTTCATCGATCTCAATCTGTTTAAACTCTTCTCGGAACTTCGTAGAACGCTGCTTTGCAACGGGAATGCGAAGTTGATATTGATTTTCTCCACTGATCGCTTTATCAAATAACAAATCTTCTCTAGCAAGCGCTCTTAATTGCACAGGACGTGCTCCGGTATACATACTTAGGATCAACCAAGCATACTCCTCCAGACTAAGTTCATCATCAGTGAATGCGTTGACCGCCCACTCAAGAATGCTCTGCTGTTCTTGCATGGTATAAGCACCACTATGTGGACAGCCCTTCGATACCGCTTTACCCTTTTCATTCCCTTTTAGGTGAAGTGATTCGAGAAATTTTGCGACATCGCTCGATATGCCTGGATAGCCCTTGTCGTAGCAGTCCAAAACAAAAGCTTTTACTGACCCAAGCTTGTATTCATCTGCACCAACCTCAGAAAGATAGTTTTGAATCGTTGATACCTTTAACTTGCTATCTTCAGTAACAACAAAAATCCTTTTAAACCAATCGAAAGTGTTGACTGTGTAATAAGCTGAATGCTCAGAGGCAAAAACGGCTAACTCCCTTCTAAAGCCTTCTTCAAGATCTTTATCCAAGTTCAGCTTTTTCACCAATCGCCAATTAATTTTTTTTGAGTTATCTAATTCCCAAAAATCGTTGTATACATCAAACTCATACCCCATCTTGGATATTCGAATATCGACCTTTCCTGGCTGGCCTGGTTGACTGGCTAATGGCTTCACGGGCGCTCTCCTTGCTCTCTAACGGTACGACTCATTTGTTCCATCATTTCTTTATGAACCTGGTTGGCTTTTCTCTTCACATGCCTTTCAAGATAAGGGCGAGCAGAGTCTTTACTGACATGTCCCATCAGGTCCGCTCGCATATCCACTTCCTGCTGATGCGAAATTTTCCTCGACTTGAGCTGTTTGACCTGCTCGGTCAGCCCTTGCGCCTCTGCCTCGGCAATCTCACCATCGATGCGTTTATTGTGAGCATCAATCTGGTCAGACAATCTTTCATTAAAGTAATGACGAAAACCATGACGCCTGACCAGCTTAAACAGCTCTGGATTGATTGATTTGACGGTGCCGATCACTCGGTTATTGAAGGTCACATCTGAAATCGGCTGGCCACTGGTTTTACCCTTATGGCTGACAAAGATGTAGGGGTGTTTTTTTGATTGGCGATAGCGGCTTCTGACCTTGTTGATGTAGTAATCAAGGTCATCCACCAGCGCAGGTGGAATCTGAACTTTTCGGCTTTTTGTTTTGGTGACAGGCTGAAGCTTTCTGGAATCATACGGATCATCATGACGCCTGTTGATGGTGACTGATGGGTGCTCAATGTCATAATCGACGTCATCGACTGTCAAAGAAATGATTTCGCCTGAACGGGCTCCTGTCCAGTAGAGCAACTGTACGAGCAGGTAGTTTCTCAGCTTATTGTCATACCCTTTAAAAGGATTGTCCTTTGACTCAGGATCAAAAACCTTGATAAACGCTTCGAAGGATTCTTTGCTTGCCTGCTCAAGTCTTGCTCTGTATGACTTGTTGCGGCTTCTGGGGTAGAAGGATTTGAAGGACTTGAGCATGCTTTCATTAAACTCAAGCAAGGTGGCAGCGTTGTTCTTACGCTTTAAAATTTCTCGCCCCACAAAATTCAAAAACACAGCAATGTCATGTAAGCGTCGTTTCTGAAGATCATTGCCTACTATGCTTAGTGGCGAAGAAGGGAGCCTGAAATCGTTCATCTTCACCACTTTACGCTTTGGCTTAGCGTGAAGCGCTTTGCTGACATATTCATCAGACAGACTGCAAAATTCTTTCAGGCTTTCGATGTCATTCAAACTCACAAGTCGCTGCTGCCTGAATTCAGCAATCACATCTCGCTGCTGGATTTGCTGCCATTTCTGGAAATGGATCATGCTTCGGAGAAAAGCAATGATAGAGCTCTGAGTATGAGAAAGACGAAGCCGCTGGCTTGTGTAAAGCGTTGTCCAGAAATCAGGCACGCCATCCTCATCAATGAGCATTGGAAACCGTTCCCCTGATTCAAAGATAACGTTTTCGACTTTCATCGCAACAGCCTAACTTTTCATAAACTTTCTCAGTTGTATCAAATTACAAATAACTCTGCAATGCTTTTTATCAACATTTTTCGACAACTTAAAAACCTTCAGATATAAAAAAACCCCTTTTTAGGGGCTTTACGACATACTCCATCTTTTTTTGTCTACACTTTACTTTATTGTAAAGGTCAAAATGGCACATCATCATCGTCGAAGTCATTGGCAGTATAAGCCGGAACCTGTTGCGCCGGAGCCGGGTTATTTGGCTGCTGACCACCACCAAAACCCTGTTGAGGCGTCTGTTGCCCGTAGTTCGGCTGTGCGGCTTGCTGTTGCGGTGCACCACCCATTGGGTTACCGCCCATGGCATTCGGTTGTGTCATCTGTGGCGCGCCTTGTGCACCGAAGCCGTTATCGTAAGGGGCATCCGACTGACGGCTCCCGCCGCCCAACATCTGCATTTGCCCGTTAAAGTCGATGACAACTTCCGTGGAGTAACGATCTTGCCCGGTATTTTGGTCCTGCCATTTACGCGTTTGCAATTTGCCTTCCAAATACACTTGTGAGCCTTTGGTCAGATATTGCCCGGCAATTTCCGCCAATTTACCGAAAATCACCACACGGTGCCATTCGGTTTTTTCCTGTTTTTGACCGGACGCCTTATCCGTCCATTGCTCGGAAGTGGCGACATTCAGGTTGGCAATCGCATTACCGTTTGCAGCGTATTTCACCTCAGGGTCACGCCCCAGGGTACCAACCAAAATGACTTTATTTACTCCACGCGCCATACTTTACTCCAAAAAATTCTTTCATCCTTTAATCGGGAAATCATACCCTGTTTGACGTAAAAAAGATATAACTTACGCAAGGCCTTTTTCAAGGTAGTCAATCAGGCCCGCTTCATCAATTCGAGTGCGGTCCACCTTAAAGTAGACCCGCTGGTCGTCCGGCATGAACACCACCTCATGCACACCATCGTAAGACAACAGCTTGGCGGTATAAGCGTCGCGATCCGCCTCACTCAACACACCGGTAAACGGAACCGACGCGATGCTCAACGGCAACGGCTTCACCATCGTCGCGGCGACGGCAAACCAAACCAATCCCATTCCGGCGGTAAACAAAAACAGGCCATCCATACCATACAATTGGTAGAACCAGCCACCCAAGGCACCGCCGCAGGCCGCGCCTAAAAACTGGCTGCTGGAATAGACACCACTGGCCGTGCCTTTCTTATCCGCCGGCGACAATTTCACCACCAAAGACGGAAGACTCGCTTCCAGTAAGTTAAACGCCGTGAAAAACACCAGCAGAATCACGAACATCGACCAGAAACCTTCCGCGCCATACAACAACGCCAATTGCATCAAGCTCACCGTCAGCACCGCACCGACGAAAATCGGCTTCATCCGGCCTTTCGACTCCGCCTGGATAATGAACGGCACCATCAAGGCAAATGACAGCAGCATCACCGGCAAATACAACTCCCAGTGGTGCAACGAATCCAAGCCGGCAGTATCGCGAATCAAGAACGGCACGGCGATAAACATCGCCGTCAAGATGGCATGCAGAACAAACACCCCGATGTCCAAACGCAGCAACTGTGGGTTTTTAATCACATCCTTGAATTGACTCGGGTCGGCTTCGGCCTCACGCTGAAACGTCTGATTGGAAATTTTCGGCACCATAAAAATGACCAACAGAACCCCCAAAACAGCCAGGCCTGCTATGGCCCAAAAAATGCCCCGCACACCAAACAGCTCGCCCAACATTGGCCCCGCCACCAACGAAACCGTAAACGACAGGCCGATGGTCATGCCGACAATCGACATGGCGCGCAACCGGAATTGTTCCGACACCAAATCCGCCACCGTCGCCATCAGAACCGCGGCCACAGCGCCCATGCCTTGCAACGCCCGCCCGACAATCATCATTTCGATGGAATCGGCCAACGCACACACGATCGAACCGACCATAAACACCAACATGCCCAGAATGATCAGCGGCTTCCGGCCGAACCGGTCCGACAACATGCCGTACGGAATCTGCAAAAAAGCCTGCGTTAAACCGTAAATCCCCATCGCAATCCCGATTTGGGTTGCGGTCACCCCTTCGAACTCTTCGTGCGCGAACAAGGCGAACACCGGGAAAATCATAAACAGACCCAGCATTCGGGTGGAGAAGATTCCGGCAACGGAAAAAGCGGCGCGCCTTTCCGTCGGGCTCATGCGACGGCTCATTTCAGACATTTATGGTATCCTGTCATTTATCGTTGTTGGCGGCCAGCCCGGCCGTTCCATGGTTTTTCAAAAATAGCACGCATTATAGCATTGTTCCGCTTGGCGGAAAAAGGAGCCTCAAGATGAACTCAATACTTTCGATCCTGCTTGCCGTGACCCTTTCCCTGTTCGCTTTCGGCCAGGCCTGGGCCGATGAAGATGCCAACCGCTTCAACCGCATCAGCTTTGCCGAAACCGTTTCGGAAACCGTCAGCAACGATCAAGTCACCGTGCAGTTCATCGCCCGCGCTCAAGACAGCGACCCGGAGACCGTCGCTCGTGAGGTCAACCAACAAATGCAACACGCCAAACAACTGATTGACCGCGCACAGGGCTTACGCGTACAGACCGGCGGTTACCGAATTCACCCGGTCTATGACAAAGACCAAAACATCCAAACCTGGCGCGGCCAACAAACGCTGAGCATCGAAACCCAGAATTCGCCAGGCCTGGCGAAAATCCTGACGGAGCTGCAAAGCCTGCTCAGCTACAACGGCATGCAGTTCTCGGTTTCCCGCCAGCAACAGAAACGCGTCATGGAACGCCTGCTGAAACAAGGCATTCAGGCTTATCGGGACAAAGCCAAACAAATCGCTCGCGCCTTTGGCAAAGAAGCGTTCAACATCACCGAAACCCACATCGACAACCCGATGCCACCCACTATTTATCGCCAACCCCGTACCCTAGCCCTTTCCGCCATGAAAGCGGAATCGGCTCCGGTCATGGAAGCCGGACAAACCGATCTTCGACTGACCATTTCCGGCGTGGTCACGATTCGTAACGATACGTTTTAAAAGGTTTTTTCCAACCCCGCAAAGGGGTGCGGCCATGTGAAATTTGCTATAATAATCCTTTTGCTTTGATTCAACCGCAGGCGGATTTTACATGCTAGAAGAGATTATCGTTCGTGGCGCACGCACGCACAATTTGAAAAACATCGACATTGCGCTTCCCCGCGACAAGCTGATTGTCATCACCGGCCTGTCCGGTTCCGGAAAATCCTCTCTAGCCTTCGACACCATTTACGCCGAAGGGCAACGTCGTTATGTGGAATCGCTGTCCGCCTATGCCCGTCAATTTTTGTCGGTCATGGAAAAACCCGACATCGACCACATCGAAGGGCTGTCGCCAGCGATTTCCATCGAGCAAAAATCCACCTCCCACAACCCCCGCTCCACCGTCGGCACCGTCACCGAAATCTATGACTATCTGCGTTTGTTGTATGCACGGGCCGGCACGCCGCGTTGCCCGACACACCATTGTGACTTGGTGGCGCAAACCGTCAGCCAGATGGTCGACCACACGTTGGAACTGCCGGAAGGCACGAAGTGTTTACTGGTCGCGCCGGTAGTGCGCGGCAAGAAAGGTTCCCACCAAAACCTGCTGGACGAGCTGCAAGCGCAGGGCTATGTGCGCGCCCGCATTGACGGTAAACTACTGGAATTGGACGGCGGCATCGAGCTGGATAAAAAATTCAAACACGACATCGAAGTCGTCGTCGATCGCTTCAAAATCCGCTCGGACATCAAGCAACGTCTGGCCGAATCTTTTGAAACCGCGCTGCACCTGGCCGATGGTATTGCCCAAGTACTGCCGATGGATGAAGACGATGATTTCCAATTGCTGTTTTCAGAACGCTTTTCCTGCCCGCACTGCGGCTACTCGGTGCCGGAATTGGAACCACGCATCTTCTCATTCAACAATCCACACGGCGCCTGCCCGACCTGTGACGGTCTCGGCGTTAAGCAAACCTTCGATCCGGCACGCGTCATTATGCACCCGGATTTAAGCTTGGCGGGTGGCGCTATCCGGGGCTGGGACCGCCGCCATAAATACTACTATGACATTCTCAAAGCAGTGGCCGACCACTATGCATTCGATATGGAAACGCCTTGGACCGAACTGGATAAAAAACACCAAGACATCGTGCTTTACGGCTCCGGCAAAGAAAAACTGCCGTTGCCGCATGGCCGCTATTCCGACACCCGTCGCTTTGAAGGTGTCATTCCGAACATGGAGCGTCGCTATGCCGAGACCGACAGCAAAGCGGTGCGTGACGAACTGGAAAAATTCCGTGTGTCGCATTTGTGCAGCAGTTGCCACGGCACCCGGCTTAACGAGGCGGCGCGGAATGTATTCGTCGCCGAAAAAACCCTGCCGGAATTGACCGAACAGCCGATTGGCGAACTCCACACCTTTTTCACAGACCTGAAGCTGGACGGCACCAAAGGGCAGATTGCCGAAAAAATCATCAAAGAAGTGCATGACCGCTTGTCCTTTTTGGTCAACGTCGGCCTCAACTACCTGACCCTGAACCGAAGTGCCGACACCTTATCCGGCGGCGAAGCGCAACGTATCCGCCTGGCCAGTCAGATCGGCGCCGGACTGGTTGGCGTCATGTACGTGCTGGACGAGCCCTCCATCGGGCTGCACCAGCGCGACAACGACCGTCTGTTGAATACCCTGAACCACCTTCGTGACTTGGGCAATACCGTCATCGTGGTCGAACACGACGAAGATGCCATCCGCGCCGCCGATTACGTATTGGACATCGGTCCGGGCGCCGGCGTCCACGGCGGGCGCATCATGGCGCAAGGCTCACCGGATGAAATCATGGCCACCAAAGCGTCGCTGACCGGTCAATACCTGACCGGCGAACGCGCCATTCACATTCCGGAGCAACGCCTGCCGCGCACCAAGAACAAAACCTTGAAAATCCAAGGTGCCTCAGGCAACAACCTGAAAAACGTGGATTTGGAAATCCCGGCCGGTTTGCTGACCTGCATCACCGGTGTATCCGGTTCCGGCAAGTCGACACTGATTAACGAGACTCTCTATAAGATCACGGCCAACCAACTGAATAAAGTGGCATTGGAACCGGCCGCTTATGACAAGGTTTCCGGACTGGAACATTTTGACAAGGTCGTCAACATCGACCAAAGCCCGATTGGGCGGACGCCTCGCTCCAACCCGGCGACTTACACCGGATTGTTTACACCGATCCGTGAATTGTTAGCCGCCACGCCGGAATCGAGAACCCGTGGCTACACGCCCGGTCGTTTCAGCTTCAACGTCAAGGGCGGTCGCTGTGAAGCCTGCCAGGGTGACGGCGTTTTGAAAGTGGAAATGCACTTTCTGCCGGATGTGTACGTGGCGTGCGACGTCTGTCACGGCGCGCGCTATAACCGTGAAACCCTGCAAGTGGATTACAAAGGCAAAAACATTCATGAAATTCTGGAAATGACGGTGGAAGATGCCCGGGCGTTTTTCGATGCCATTCCGGTGATTGCCCGTAAATTACAAATGCTGATGGAAGTCGGGCTCGGTTACATCAAACTCGGACAGAGCGCGACCACTCTCTCCGGCGGTGAAGCCCAGCGCGTCAAACTGGCAAAAGAACTGTCAAAACGCGATACCGGCAACACCCTTTACATTTTGGATGAACCGACAACCGGCTTGCATTTCCACGACATTGAGCTATTATTGAAAGTCATTCAAAATCTGCGCGACCAAGGCAATACCATCGTCATTATCGAACACAATCTGGACGTGATCAAAACAGCGGATTGGATTGTGGACCTCGGACCCGAAGGCGGGTCTGGAGGCGGTGAGATCATCGCCACCGGGACACCGGAAGACGTGGCGAAAAACAAACACTCCTACACCGGCCATTATTTGAAAAAAATTCTTGACGCCGGCCGGCGTAGAAGCGGCTAAAACCACCAGGCCTGGTGGTTTTTAACTTTGTCCAGGGAGGGCAACATCATGTTGAGTACACCGCTTCGATCCATCTGGCTCGTGATCACGCTAACGTCTATCACGGCCGCCACTTGGGCCAATAGCCTGACAAACGACTGGCAGTCCCCCGCTTACATTGAAAAAGCCTTTTCGGAAATCGCGCTGAAAAATGAATACCGTCAAACGGATGGCCGAGTCATCAAATGGCAACAGCCCATCTACTATCAATACCAGTATTACTTTCTTCCGAAAAACGATTTGGTCACTCGCCTGACCGACGCCCATCTCGCACAACTGAAAAACATCACAAAACATCCGATCCAAAACAGCAATACTGTCCACCCGGCAAACTTCAAAATCATTTTCACCAAGGACCGTTACTACCAAATGGCCATTGATACCTTCGCCCCTTCGGATGTGAAAAACTTGTCCCGGGAAAGTCATTGTATGGGAACTTACCACCTGAACAAACAACACGAAATCGTTCACGCCGCCATCATCATTCCGGTAGACCATGCCATGAGCCGAGGCCTGCTACCGGCCTGCATCGTGGAGGAAATTACACAAGTCATGGGACTGCCGAATGATTCGGACTGGGTCAATCCCAGCATCGCCAACGATAAAAGTCGCATCGACCTACTGACCGGCTTGGATTACATCATGTTGAAGCTACTATATTCACCCGACGTCAAAGCCGGCATGAATCAAAACGACATCCAACCGATTGTTCGCCGCGAACTGCAATTTTATCAGCGCAATGGCCTGATACGTAAGGCAGGACACCTCGTCAATAAAGCCGGGCTGTATCCGCTGCTGAATTAACCGGCCAAATCCTTAATCACCACCCCGGCCAGCATTAAACCGAAAAGGCCAGGCATGTAACTGGCTGTCCCATTCACCACTCGCCCGCGTGCGCCTTCAATTTCTTCCATTGGACCTGGATCTTTTGGAAGTTCGGTCGAAAAGACCACCGTGATTCCTTTATGAATACGTTGTTTTTTCAAGCGCTGCCGCATATTACGCGCTAGACCGCATGTATGGGTCTTCGACACATCGGTAATCTGAATTTTTGACGGGTCAATCCGCCGCCCGGCCCCCATACTCGAAACTACTTTGAAACCTTTTTGGAAAGCCGTTGCCACCAACGCCACTTTACAATTCAGGCTATCGATGGCATCGACCACATAATCAAAATCACTCTGCAGTAATTCGTCCATATCGTCCGGCTTTAAAAAACGCTGAATCGTCACCACCTCACACTCCGGATTAATATCTTGAATACGCGCCTGCATGACCAGTGCCTTATTTTTCCCTAAGGTTGATTCCAGCGCGATGATCTGACGGTTCAAATTCGACGGTGAGACCTGGTCGTGATCGACAATCGTCAGCCGTCCAACCCCTGCTCTCGCTAAGGCTTCAATAACAAACCCGCCAACACCGCCCACACCGGCCACCAGTACATGACTGCCTTTCAAGCGTTCAATCCCCTCATCGTCAAACACCAGACGGCTTCGTTCAAATAATGCTTCCATCTCTGCCCTTTAAAAATAATCGTTTTGCATTCTCGCAGCTGTGCTCCAACACCGTTTCTTCACTCACCTGCAATAATGCGGCTATTTTAACCGATAAATCGCCCAGACCTGACAGCGGGTTTGAAACCGGAAGATTCTGACCAAAAGGGGCATCCGACTCCAAGACCAACGCGTCCAACCCAATGGTCTGAACGAGCTCATGATACCGACGAGCATTTTCATTCAATAACACCGAATTGACACCTATCAGCATTCCGGCTTCAACAAATTGCTTGGCCATCACTGCACCGCCCGTAAATCCATGCATGACGCCCGCCACGTTTGAATCACGTAAATGCGTCAACATTGGATTAAACGCTTTGGTGCAATGAATTGAAACCGGTAAATCATAACGCTCCGCCAGTTGAATCTGATGCTCAAAAACCACTTCTTGCCACACCATGGAAGGCCGACCGGCCCCTTTATCCAATCCGATTTCACCGATGGCAAAAATCGCATCACGGTGTACGGACAAAAAATCATCTAGGGCAGACAGTTGCTGAAGATAACCGTCCTGGACAAACCATGGATGCAATCCAATGGCTGGAAAAACGTGTGGATATTGACGGCCTAGTTCGACGGTTTTCAACCAGTCTTCAGGTGAAGTCGAAACCGCGAGATAATAGTGTTTTTGAGCTGATGATGGGCGTGATTGAGATGCCAGACACTGGCTAAGGAAGTCGGACGAAAAATTAGCATCCGCTAAATGACAATGTGTATCAAAAAAGCAGGACATAAAAAAGCCAGCTTTCGCTGGCTTAGAACTTAGTCTTCAGAAGACTCGGCTGCTTCCGCTTGAGGGCGGTCAACCAACTCAACATAGGCCATCGGCGCATTGTCTCCCGGACGGAATCCGCATTTCAAAATGCGAATGTACCCACCCGGACGAGACTCATAACGAGGACCTAATTCCGAAAAAAGTTTACCGACTGCAGCTTTATCACGTAAACGTGAAAAAGCGACACGACGGTTGTGAACGCTGTCTTGCTTCGCTAATGTGATTAGCGGTTCGGCAACACCACGCAATTCTTTCGCTTTAGCCACAGTCGTTTTGATCACTTCATGTTCGATCAAAGATGCTGACATGTTTCTGAACATCGCTTTACGATGTGAGCTATTACGATTTAATTTACGACCACTTTTACGATGACGCATGGTAGCTTTCCTTTAAATTATGCTGACTCTTTACTCACCAGGCTTGATGGCGGCCAGTTTTCAAGTTTTGTACCCAAACCAAGACCTCTTTGCGCAAGAACGTCTTTGATTTCTTGTAACGATTTTTTACCTAAGTTCGGTGTCTTCAACAAGCTGGACTCGGCGCGCTGAACCAAATCACCAATATAGTAGATTTGTTCGGCTTTCAAGCAGTTTGCAGAACGAACCGTTAACTCCAAATCGTCTACCGGCTGCAAGAAGATTGGATCGAATTCGTTCTCTTCTTCTTCCTGAACCACAATCTCTTTGTGCTTCAAATCCACAAACGCAATCAGTTGATAATGCAACACCGTTGCCGCTTGTTTGATCGCATCTTCCGGATCCAAAGTTCCATCAGTCACGACATTCAAAATCAGCTTATCCAAGTCCGTTCTTTGCTCAACACGAGCGTTTTGAACTTCATAGCTAACGGTTTTAACAGGGCTGAAACTGGCATCCAATTTCAGAACACCGATATTCGCTGATTCGGATTCATCCGTTTGAACCGCTGCACGGTACCCGATGCCTTTTTCCACTTTCAGTTTCATGGAAAGTTCGGCGCCTTCGCTCAAGTGAGCGATGATCAAGTCTGGGTTCATGATTTCAGTATCATGATTCAACTGAATGTCACCTGCTGTTACGACCGCTGGCCCTTTTTTCGACAAGGTCAATTCGGCTTCCGAGGTTTCATTCAATTTAATGGCAACCTCTTTCAAGTTCAGCAAGATTTCCAAAACATCTTCGCGAACCCCTTCGATTGCCGAATACTCGTGCAACACACCGTCAATCTGAGCTTCAACAATCGCCGCACCCGGCATTGAAGATAATAAGATTCTTCTTAAAGCATTCCCTAGAGTATGCCCAAAACCACGCTCTAGAGGCTCAAGAGTTACACGGCTATTAAAACCGCCAACCGTTTTAATATCTACTAAACGTGGAGTTAGTAGCTGCTCTAACATCTCTTGCATTAGAAGTTATCTCCGTTTCAAAGGGTTACTTAGAGTAAAGCTCGACAATTAGGTTTTCTGAAATATCCGCAGATAAGTCTGAACGATCCGGTACAGATTTGAATACACCTTCAAATTTAGAAGGATCAACTTCTACCCAGCTTACATTGCCAGCTTGATTACTCAACTCAAGTGCAGTTGCAATACGAGATTGGCTACGAGACTTCTCTCTAATGCTCACAACGTCACCAGCAGACACTTCATAAGAAGGGATGTTTACTGATTGACCGTTAACATGAATCGCTTTATGCGAAACCAATTGTCTTGCTTCTGCACGAGTCGAGGCAAACCCCATACGGTAAACGACGTTATCCAATCTGCTTTCAAGCAATTGCAGAAGGTTTACACCGGTTGACCCTTTACGACGGTCGGCTTCTTTATAGTACAAACGGAATTTCTTCTCTAGAACTCCGTAAATACGACGTACTTTTTGTTTTTCTCTTAACTGTAAACCATATTCAGTCACACGTTTGCGGCCGGCTCCATGCTGACCTGGCAACTGATCAATTTTACATTTTGATTCGATGCTACGAACACCGCTCTTCAAAAATAGATCAGTTCCTTCACGACGTGATAGTTTACATTTTGGACCAATATATCTAGCCATCTTCTACCTCTGAATATTAAACGCGACGTTTTTTAGGCGGACGGCAACCGTTATGCGGGATTGGTGTCACATCGGAGATCGATGTAATTTTAAAACCAACACTGTTCAATCCTCTAACAGCTGAATCACGGCCGGGTCCAGGACCTTTAACCATAACATCCATATTTTTAACACCATATTCCGTAGCCATTTGGCCAGCGCGCTCTGCGGCGACCTGGGCTGCGAAAGGTGTACTCTTACGAGAACCGCGGAAACCACTTCCACCGGAAGTGGCCCAGCAAAGTGCATTACCTTGGCGATCCGTAATCGTCACGATGGTGTTATTAAAAGTAGCGTGAACATGCGCAACGGCGTCCGTTACGACTTGTTTTGCTTTCTTCTTAACACGTGAATTTGCTTTTGCCATATCTAATCTCTAAATTTATGCTTAACGCTTAATAGGCTTTTTAGGCCCTTTACGAGTGCGAGCATTATTTTTGGTACGTTGTCCTCGCAACGGAAGACTTCTACGGTGACGAATTCCTCTGTAGCAACCCATATCCATCAAACGTTTGATGTTCATGGTCACATCACGACGAAGATCACCTTCGATTTTGTACTTAGTCACTTCGGAACGAAGTGCTTCTAACTGTTCTTCAGTTAGTTCACGAACTTTCGTTGTTGGATCAATTTTTGTGCTCGCACAAATATTTTGCGCTGTTGTCTGTCCAACACCGTAGATCGATCTCAATCCAATAACGATATGTTTGTTAACTGGAATGTTTACGCCGGCAATACGAGCCATTTTGCGCTCCTTAACTATCCATCTACCGAAAAACGAGCGATTATACTCATTTCTAGGATTAATTACTAGTAGCAATCTTAATTTTTAGTCAATTAAAATTACCGCCCTTTTAAGTTAGCTTTTCTCATCATACTTTCGTATTGACCTGATTGCATATGGGCCTGGATGTTTGTCATAAAATCCATAACCACGATAACGATAATCAGCAATGATGTTCCACCAAAATAAAAAGGAACATTCCAATACAAAATTAAAAATTCAGGCAACAAACATACAAGCGTGATGTAAATCGCACCTGCCAAAGTTAGTCGACTCATAATCGTGTCAATGCGACGAGCCGTTTGTTGACCTGGTCTGATTCCTGGGATATAAGCCCCTGATTTTCTCAGGTTATCCGCCGTTTCGTTTGGATTAAAAACGATGGCTGTATAGAAGAAACAGAAGAAAATAATGGCCATTGCATAAAATAAAATATACAAAGGCTGGCCAGGCGACATTGTCGTTGCAATATCTTTCAACCACCCCATATTTTCAGCTGTTCCAAACCAACCGCCTAGGGTTGCAGGAAATAGAATAATGCTTGATGCAAAAATCGGTGGAATCACACCCGCCATGTTTAATTTCAATGGCAAATGCCCTTCTTGACCGCCATACAGCTTTCGACCTCTCATGCGCTGCGCATAATGAATCGGAATGCGTCTTTGGCCTCTCTCGACGAAGACAACGAATGCAATGACCAAAAACACCAGCCCCAAAAGGACAAATGCGGTAATCGCATGCATGGCACCGGTATTGACTTGTTCAAACGTTCCACCAAGTGCCGATGGCAATCCTGCAACGATACCTGCAAAAATGATCAAGGAAATACCGTTCCCGATACCTCGTTCAGTAATTTGCTCACCCAACCACATCAAGAAAATGGTGCCGCTGACCAGCGTTGTGACTGCAATGACCTTAAACAAGAAACCTGGTTCTACCACGACGGACATCCCATTGATATTTTGGGACTCCAAGGCGATGGCAACACCCAATGCTTGGAAGGTAGCCAAAACCACCGTCCCATAGCGAGTGTATTGAGTAATTTTGCGCCGACCAGCCTCACCGTCTTTCTTCAACTGCTCAAGCGTCGGAGAAACAACCGTCAGCAATTGCATAATGATCGAAGCCGAAATATAAGGCATGATTCCGAGAGCCAGAATGGACAGTCGCTCCAAAGCGCCACCTGAGAACATGTTGAACATGTCCAGGATTGTGCCCTTCTGCTGCTCAAACATCGCAGCCAGCGCAACTGGATCAATCAAAGGGACCGGAATATGAGTCCCTAGTCGATAAACGATTAGGGCTCCTAAGACAAAAAAGATTTTTTGACTTAGACCACTTGTACCTGAATTTTCAATTGACTGACTTTTCATAATCAAGCTTCTACGGATCCACCAGCAGCTTCAATAGCAGCCTTGGCGCCAGCTGTAACCTTCAAACCAGACAGTTTGACAGCTTTTGTCAATTCACCACTATTAATCACTTTAACGGTTTTGATTTTATCTGAAACCAAATCCGCGGCTTTCAATGCTTGCAGATCAATGACATCTGAATCCATTGAAGACAGTGTATCCAAACGGATTTCAGCTGTAAACGCAGCCTTGCGAGAGGTAAAACCAACCTTTGGCAAGCGACGTTGCAAAGGCATTTGACCACCTTCAAAACCGATTTTTGGCATACCGCCGGAACGTGATTTTTGACCTTTATGCCCGCGTCCAGCCATTTTACCGTTGCCGGAACCTTGACCGCGACCTTTACGTTTAGCAAGTTTCTTTGCGCCTTCAGCTGGCTTTAAAGTATTTAAATGCATATTATGCTTCCTCTACTTTAAGCAAATAGGAAACTTTATTGATCATCCCTCTGTTTTCAGGAGTATCAACAACCGCTACAGTTTGGTGCATTTTTCGTAACCCAAGTCCTGCAACACACGCTTTATGAGCAGGCAGTCGTCCGATTGTGCTTTTAACCAAAGTAACATTGACTAATTTCTTATCTGACATTTTATTCACCTAAAATTTCTTCGACGGACTTACCGCGCTTGGCCGCAATTGATTCCGGGCTACTCATTCCAGTCAAAGCGTTAACAGTTGAACGAACCACGTTTACTGGACGTGTTGTTCCAACACACTTTGCCAAGACATCTTTAACGCCCGCAGCTTCCAGTACGGCACGCATCGCACCACCGGCGATGATTCCAGTACCGTCAGAAGCCGGTAGCAATACGATGTTGGCTGCACCTTGCTTGAAATTGATCGGATATTGCAATGTACCGCCATTCAGGTGGACATCTTTCATGTTACGGCGCGCTTTTTCCATTGCCTTCTTAATCGCAACTGGAACTTCGTTTGCCTTACCACTTCCGTAGCCAACACGACCCTCACCATCACCAACAACGGTTAGTGCTGAAAAACCGAAGACACGTCCACCTTTCACAACTTTTGCAACTCGGCGAACTGAAACCAATTTTTCAATAAGTCCGTCTTGACCTTCTTGTAATTCTTTTGAAGACATTGTTATCCCTTCTTTTAAAACTGAAGACCGTTTTCTCGAGCAGAATCTGCTAGAACTTGAACACGACCATGATATTTAAAACCAGAACGGTCAAATGCAACAGACTCAATGCCCGCAGCCTTAGCTTTTTCCGCTATTGACTTACCAACAAGCTTCGCTGCTTCTTTGTTTCCACCAAAGGCAACTTGCTTTTTAATTTCTGCTTGGACTGTAGAGCTTGAAGCAACAACAGATGAACCATCTGATGAGATAATCTGAGCATAAATGTGCTTAGGAGTTCTGTGCACACAAAGACGTGCTTTATCCTGTGAAGCCAATTTTGCTCGCGTTTTTTTCGCTCTACGTAGTCGGGTAGCTTTCTTATCCATGTATAATCCCAACCTTTATTTTTTCTTAGCTTCTTTGCGCAAGATATATTCATCCGCGTACTTAACACCTTTGCCTTTATAAGGCTCTGGCGGACGATAACCACGGATTTCAGCAGCAACTTGTCCAACAACTTGCTTATCTGCACCTTTCACTACGATTTCCGTTTGGCTTGGCGTCTCAACAGTAATGCCTTCTGGCAACTCATGATTGACCGGATGAGAAAAACCAAGCGTCAGGTTCAAAACTTTTCCTTGAGCTTGAGCACGGTAACCAACACCAACCAGTTGCAATTTTTTCTCAAAACCTTCAGAAACACCGACAACCATGTTATTGATAATGGATCTTACCGTTCCAGCTTGAGCCCATGCATTTTTACTGTTGCTCTTAGGAGCAACGGTCACCACACCATCTTCCAGTGAGATTGCCACCATTGGGTTGAACGTGTTTGAAAGTGCACCTTTCGAACCCTTGACCGACACATCGGAACCCTGAACAGAGACTTCCACACCTGATGGTACTGTGATAGGAGACTTTGCAATTCTAGACATTGTGATCTCCCCTTACGCTACGTAACAAATAATCTCACCGCCGATACCAGCTGTGCGGGCATCACGATCAGACATAATTCCTTTAGAAGTCGACACAACGGCCACCCCTAAACCACCAATTACTTTCGGCAACTCATTTTTGTTTTTATAAACACGCAAACCTGGTCGGCTTACACGCTTCAACATTTCAATAACCGGCTTACCTTCGAAATACTTCAAATCGACCGACAATTCTGACTTACCGTTCTTATCACTTACGCTGTATGCGCTAACATACCCTTCACCAGCCAAAACTTTTGCAACTGCAACCTTAACTTTGGAAGAAGGCATAACAACATTTGCATGACCAGCAATTTGGCCATTGCGAATACGAGTTAGCATATCAGCTATTGGATCAGACATACTCATAAATATTTATCCTTACCAACTTGCTTTTCTTAAACCAGGTACATCACCTTGCATGGCTAATTCTCTTAGCATGTTACGTGACAATCCAAACTTTCTATAAACACCGTGCGGGCGCCCTGTCAAACGACAACGATTTTGCTGTCTTACAGGCGATGCATTTCGTGGTAGCTTCGCCAGTTTTTCCATTGCATCCATACGTTCTTCAAAGCTCAAAGACATATCAACCGAAGCTTTTTTCAACTCCGCTCTTTTGGCTGCATACTTAGCAACTGTCTTTGCTCTTTTCTTTTCTCTTTCAATCATTGATTGCTTTGCCATGGGAAACCTCTACCTTACTTCTTAAATGGGAAATTAAAGGCTTCTAAAAGAGCTTTCGCTTCATCATTCGTCGACGCAGTCGTCGTAAAGCTGATATCCATACCTCGGATCTTATCAACCTTCTCAAACTCAATCTCTGGGAAAATGATCTGCTCTTTGATACCTAGATTGTAGTTACCACGACCGTCAAAAGCGTTCGCTTTCACACCTTGAAAGTCTCTGACTCGAGGTAAAGCAACATTAATCAGTCGATCCAAAAACTCATACATTCTGGCGCCACGCAACGTTACTTTACAGCCCAACGGATAACCGTCACGCACTTTAAAGCTTGCAACTGAACGACGAGCCAATGTACGAACTGCTTTTTGGCCGGTAATAGCTTCCATGTCTGACACAGCATTATCCAATACTTTTTTGTCAGCAATCGCTTCACCAACACCCATATTAATCGTAATCTTCGACAACTTAGGAGCCTGCATTACAGACTTATAACCAAATTTCTCCACCAGGGCAGGGACAACTTGGTCGTTATAAATTTTTTGTAATCTTGCCATATCTCAACCTACTTAAGCGTCTACCAAATTGCCGTTAGACTTGAAGAAACGTTTTTTAACACCGTCTTCTTCTCGAACACCGACTCGGTCTGCTTTCTTTGTTTCAGGATTGTATAAAGCAACATTAGAAGCATCAATTGGCATTTCTTTTGAAACGATACCACCTTGCTCTCCCGTCATAGGGTTAGGCTTAACGTGCTTCTTTGCCAAATTAATTCCATCTACTATTAGCTTACCATTTTGCATAACAAGGGAAACAGAGCCACGTTTACCCTTATCTTTACCAGCAATAACGATAACCTCATCACCTTTTTTTAGACGATTCATTATCCGTTCCTTATAAAACTTCTGGAGCCAACGAAACGATTTTCATAAATTTATCGTTACGAAGCTCACGTGTTACTGGGCCAAAAATACGCGTGCCAATCGGCTCAAGTTTCGAGTTCAGGATTACTGCCGCATTCCCGTCGAATTTGATCTTAGAACCATCTGGACGTCTTACACCTTGCGCCGTACGCACTACAACCGCATCAAAAACGTCACCTTTTTTGACCTTTCCACGCGGAGCCGCTTCTTTCACAGCTACTTTAATAACATCACCAACACTTGCGTAACGACGCTTGGAACCGCCCAACACTTTGATACATTGAACTTTACGCGCGCCACTGTTGTCAGCAACATCAAGCACAGTTTGCATTTGAATCATGATGGAACTCCATCCATAAAATTTAAATAACACAAAAACCGCCAAAACAACTAGTTCCCATCACAGGCTTGGTTGTTAAGACGGTAAAAAATTTGGGCAATTATATCAAATAATACTCAAAAGTCTACTGTTAATTACAGCTTCGCTTTTTCGTCTACTGATACCAAAGACCAAGACTTTCTTTTGGAAATTGGAGTGCACTCAGAAATAGTGACTCGATCCCCAACACCACAAGCATTATCTGCGTCATGCGCCATAACCTTTGTGGACTTTCTCACGAATTTTTTATACTTAGGGTGCTTGATATAACGATCCGTCAACACAACGATTGACTTATCCATGCCATTGCTGACCACTACACCTTGCATTGTACGTGCTTTCTTTTCCATACCAGCCATTCTTATTTACTCACTTTTTGACGAATGATGGTTTTAACTCGAGCAACGGAACGACGCACAGTACGTAGTTGAGCAGTATTTGACAACTGGCCTGTTGCATGTTGCATTCTCAAGTTAAACTGTTCTTGCAGAAGATCCAACAAATCTTTTCTCAGTTCTTCTACAGACTTTTCTTTCAATTCTGCAGTCATAATCACATCACCGTTCTTGTAACAAATTGTGTTTTAAATGGTAGCTTTGCCGCAGCCAATTCGAAGGCTTCGCGCGCAACAGCTTCATCCACACCTTGCATTTCATAAAGGACACGTCCTGGCTGAACCTGAGCAACCCAGTATTCAACACTACCCTTACCTTTACCCATACGCACTTCAAGTGGCTTATTGGTAATTGGCTTATCCGGGAAAACACGAATCCAAATCTTTGCACCACGCTTTACTTTACGCGTCATCACTCGACGAGCAGCCTCGATTTGACGCGAAGTCATACGTCCACGTTCCATCGCTTTCAGACCAAACTCACCAAAGCTGATTTTGTTACCGACATTTGCAAGACCGCGGTTACGTCCTTTATGTACTTTTCTGAATTTTGTACGTTTTGGCATTAACATAACAACTATTCCTCTTATTTACGGCCTTTCTTGCCTTTCGACTGCTTCTTGTCATCATTTACCATTGAGATTTTTTCCAGTTTTTCACCTTTAAAGATCCAAACTTTTACCCCAATTTTTCCGTAAGTGGTGTCCGCTTCGAAAGTGGCATAGTCGATGTCCGCACGCAATGTATGCAATGGCACACGACCTTCGCGGTACCATTCGGCACGTGCAATTTCAGCGCCATTCAAACGTCCGGAAACGTTTACCTTGATACCTTCGGCACCCAAACGCATTGCATTGCTGACCGCACGCTTCATCGCGCGACGGAACTGAATACGTTTTTCAAGTTGCTGAGCAATACTCTCCGCAACCAATTTTGCATCCAATTCCGGCTTCTTGATTTCTTCGATATTGATATTGACCGGTAAGCCTGTTTTCGCAATCAATGCTTGCTTAAGCTTCTCAATATCTTCACCTTTCTTACCGATAACAACACCAGGTCTGGCCGTATGTACCGTAACACGCACACCGTTAGCCACACGCTCGATGTTGATTTGGCTAACTGAAGCGTGCTTCAATTTTTCATGCAATTCTTTACGAATTTCTACATCACTGATAAGGAAATCAGAGTAGTTTTTGCTATCTGCGTACCAGCGTGCGTTCCAATCTCTTGTAATCCCTAGACGGATTCCAACCGGATGAACTTTTTGTCCCATTCTGACTCTCCTTACTTATCGCCAACAGTCACAGTGATATGACTGATGCGTTTTAAGATTCGATTTCCACGACCTTTTGCTCGTGCGCGCATACGCTTCATGATAGGACCTTCATTGACATAAGCTTCCGTCACCTTCAACTCGTCAATATCCGCACCTTCATTGTTTTCAGCATTTGCAATCGCCGAGTTCAAAACCTTCCCAATCAATTGAGAAGCTTTTTTGTCGCTGAAAGCCAAAATATTTACAGCGGTTTCAACATCTTTACCGCGAATCAGATCTGCAACCAGACGCGCTTTCTGAGGAGAAATGCGGGCAAATCTATGAGTAGCACTTACTTGCATAATATTTCTCCTTATCTAGATTTCTTGTCTGCTGCATGACCGCGATAAGTACGCGTCATCGAAAATTCACCAAGCTTATGACCGACCATGTTTTCTGAAACATAAACCGGGATATGCTCTTTACCGTTATGAACTGCAATCGTCAAACCAATCATATCAGGAAGAATCATTGATCTTCTTGACCATGTTTTTATTGGACGTTTATTACCAGATTCTTGTGCCTCGATCACTTTCTTCAACAAGTGATGATCTACAAAAGGTCCTTTTTTAACTGAACGTGGCATAGGGTCCTTCCTTATTTGTTTCTACGGCGTACGATCATTTTATCTGTACGCTTATTACTACGAGTTTTCTTACCTTTCGTCGGAACACCCCATGGCGTAACAGGGTTACGACCACCAGAAGTACGACCTTCACCACCACCATGAGGGTGATCTACTGGGTTCATGGCCACACCACGAACCGTCGGTCTAACACCTTTCCAACGTTTTGCACCCGCTTTACCAAGCTTTCTCAGGGAGTGCTCTTGGTTTCCAACCTCGCCGATTGTTGCGCGGCAGTCTGCCAGAATCTTACGCATCTCACCGGAACGAAGTTTAACCAAAACATAAGCACCATCTCGACCTGCGATCTGTGCATAGGCACCCGCACTACGTGCAATTTGAGCACCTTTACCAGGTCTCATTTCTAGGGCATGCACAATGGTACCGACCGGAATATTTCTCAATGGCAGCGCATTACCCGCTTTAATTGAAACATGCTCACCAGATTCAATTGCATCACCCGCTTTAACATGTCTAGGCGCTAGAATATAACGTCTCTCACCATCCGCGTACTTCAACAAAGCAATGTGCGCTGTACGGTTTGGATCATATTCCAAACGCTCAACAACAGCTGCAACACCATCTTTGTTACGCTTAAAGTCTACTTGACGATAATGCTGCTTGTGACCACCACCTTGGTGTCTTACAGTAATTCGTCCATTCGAGTTTCTACCACCTGATTTCGATTTCTTTTCAAGCAGGGCTGCATGCGGCTTGCCTTTATGCAAATCCGGCTCAACAACACTTACAACAAAACGACGGCCAGGCGAAGTAGGTTTTGATTTCTTAATAATTGCCATGACAACCTCTCTTATTCTGCGCCAACAAAGTCAATTTCTTGACCCGGCACCAAACGAACGATCGCTTTACGCAAACCATTACGTTTCCCTACCCGGCCTCTAAAGACTTTTGTCTTGCCTTTAATATTGATCACATTGACCGACTGAACCTTAACATCAAACAATTCTTCTACGGCTTGTTTAACTTCAGGCTTTGTCGCACCTGGCATGACTTTAAACACATATTGCTCAGAAGAATCCGCCATCAACGCAGATTTTTCTGAAACATGAGGAGCCACTAATACTTTCAGCAAACGTTCTTTACTCATCCTAACTTCTCCTCAAGCTGCTTAACGGCACCTTGCGTTACGACAATTGACTTAAATCCAACCAAGCTGACCGGGTCAATGGAAGCCACATCACAAACATCTGCATGATACAAATTACGTGCAGAAAGATATAGGTACTCATCAAAACCTTCCGTGATAACCAAAGCATCTTTCAAATCAAGCGTGGCCAACTTAGCAACAAATTCTTTTGTCTTTGGTGCTTCAACTTTAAAGTCATCCACAACAACCAATCGATCTGTGCGAACCAACTCAGAAAAAATTGATTTCATGGCACCGCGATACATTTTCTTGTTCACTTTTTGTGAAAAATCGCGATTGTGTCCCGGGAAGGCACGACCGCCACCAACCCACACTGGGCTGCGAGTTGTACCGGCACGAGCGCGACCGGAGCCTTTTTGAGCCCACGGCTTCGCACCACCACCACTTACGGCTGAACGGTTCTTCTGACCTTTTGTGCCTGAACGGGCACCAGCCATATAAGCATTTACAACCTGGTGAACAAGAGATTCATTAAATTCAACACCGAAAACGTCATCAGAAACCTTGACGGCCCCTGCTTCTTTTCCACTGGCTAACTCTATTAATTTCAAATCCATCGTGCCCACCTTACTTAATTGCCTTGCGAACAATTACTGTGCTGCCTTTTGCACCTGGCAAAGCACCTTTAATCATTAGCAATGAATTTTCAACATCAACCTTCACCAACTCTAAATTCTGAGTAGTTTGCTTGACATTACCCATGTGACCAGCCATTTTCTTACCTTTAAAGACTCGTCCAGGAGTCTGGTTTTGACCAATCGAACCAGGAGCGCGGTGAGAAATAGAGTTACCGTGAGTCGCGTCTTGCATTCTAAAGTTATGACGCTTTACACCACCTTGGAAACCTTTACCTTTTGTTGTGCCGGTAACGTCCACCAAAGAGACTTCTGAAAATTTCTCTACTGTGATTTCAGAACCAGGCTCAAGACCTTCCGCTTCTGAAACATCTTCCAATCTAAACTCCCACAGACCAACACCAGCTTCAACACCGGCTTTTGCAAAATGCCCTGCCGTTGGCTTATTCACACGACCTGCGTGCTTAGAACCAAATGTTACCTGAACAGCATCATAACCGTCAGACAAGTCATTTTTGATCTGTGTAACACGGTTTGGAGTTACCTCAACAACCGTCACTGGAGTCGATACACCATCCTCGTTAAAAATACGAGTCATACCAATTTTGGTACCTACAACACCAATACCCATATCGTTACCTCATTATTATTTACTCATTAACCATTACGATTGATGGCTAATGCCAACCAAGATAAAGCCTTATCTTAGCTCCAGCTGAACGTCCACACCTGCTGCCAAATCCAACTTCATCAATGCGTCAACGGTTTTATCCGTTGGATCGACAATGTCTAGCAAACGCTTGTGCGTACGAATTTCATATTGATCCCTGGCATCTTTATTAACATGCGGAGAAATCAGTACTGTAAAACGCTCTTTTCGAGTAGGCATAGGAATTGGACCCTTAACTTGAGCACCGGTTCTTTTTGCAGTTTCCGTGATTTCACGGGCAGACTGATCAATCAAACGATGGTCAAATGCCTTCAAGCGAATTCGAATATTTTGAGTCGCCATAACATCTTTTTCTCATATTACAAAAAAAGAAAAGCAGTGGTGTAATAAACAGGCCACTGCTCACTAAGGATGCGGATTGTAACAATAATCCAATTTAATATCAAGCAATTATTCAACTGCCTGAATTAAATTTTATTATTCAATAATTTTAGCTACAACACCCGCACCAACTGTACGTCCACCTTCACGAATCGCGAAGCGCAGACCTTCGTTCATTGCGATTGGCGCAATCAACTCTACAGTCATTTGTACGTTATCACCAGGCATAACCATTTCAGTTCCGGCTGGCAATTCACACGCACCTGTTACGTCCGTTGTACGGAAGTAGAACTGTGGACGGTAACCTTGGAAGAATGGTGTGTGACGACCACCTTCGTCTTTGGATAGTACATAAACTTCGGCTTCGAACTTGGTATGCGGTGTAACCGTACCTTTGTGCGCCAATACTTGACCACGCTCAATGTCTTCACGCTTAGTACCACGCAATAGGATACCTACGTTGTCACCGGCTTCACCCTGATCCAGAAGCTTACGGAACATTTCAACACCAGTAACCGTTGTAGTAGTCGTTGGGCGAATACCGACGATTTCGATTTCTTCACCAACTTTTACAACACCTGTTTCAACACGACCGGTGGCAACCGTACCACGACCTTGGATGGAGAAGATGTCTTCTACTGGCATCAAGAATGGCTTGTCAGTGTCACGCTCTGGTGTTGGGATGTAAGTATCCAACGCCTCAACCAAACGACCGATCGCTGGTTCACCGATTTCAGATTGGTCACCTTCGATGGCTTTAAGGGCAGACCCCATGATAACTGGCGTGTCATCACCTGGAAAATCGTAGGTGTCTAGAAGTTCACGCACTTCCATTTCAACCAACTCTAGAAGTTCTTCGTCGTCAACCATGTCGGCTTTGTTTAGGAATACTACGATGTACGGTACACCTACCTGACGAGATAGAAGGATGTGCTCACGTGTTTGTGGCATTGGGCCATCTGCGGCAGAACAAACCAGGATCGCGCCGTCCATTTGAGCGGCACCGGTAATCATGTTTTTAACATAGTCGGCGTGCCCTGGGCAGTCTACGTGCGCGTAGTGACGCGTTTCTGATTCGTACTCTACGTGAGCCGTAGAGATCGTGATACCACGCTCTCTTTCTTCCGGTGCGTTATCGATAGCGGAATAGTCTTTTGACTCCCCACCAAACTTCTTACCTTGTACGATTGTTAGAGCCGCTGTAAGAGTTGTCTTACCATGGTCAACGTGACCAATCGTACCAACGTTTACGTGCGGCTTACTACGTTCAAACTTTTCCTTTGCCATTTTTAAAGTCCTATTAAATTAAATACGTTAAATTATTCGCCTTTTTTGGCCTTAGCAATGATCTCTTCCTGAATATTGGCAGGCGCATCAGAGTACTTATCAAACACCATGCTATAAGAAGCACGCCCTTGCGTCAAAGAACGCAACTGAGTCGCATAACCAAACATTTCCGCCAAAGGCACTTCCGCCTTCAACTTTTTACCAGTTGGAATATCTTCCATGCTTTGAACCAAGCCACGGCGGCGGTTCAAATCACCCATAACATCGCCCATATACTCTTCAGGAGTGGTCACTTCAACCGCCATCATTGGCTCAAGAATCACAGGATTGGCTTTAACCACCCCGTTTTTAATCCCCATACTGGCCGCAACACGGAAGGCAGTTTCATTCGAGTCAACATCATGGTAAGAACCGTCAAACAGGCTAACCTTAACATCAACCATTGGGTAACCTGCAATAACACCGTTCTCAAGCTGTTCCTGACAACCTTTTTCAACCGCAGGAATGTATTCTCTTGGAACCACACCACCAACGATTTCGTTGACGAATTCGAAACCTTCGCCGGCTTCCTGAGGCTCGATTCTCAATACGACATGACCGTATTGACCACGACCACCAGACTGACGCACAAATTTACCTTCAGCTTCAACCGATGATTTAATCGTCTCACGATAAGAAACCTGCGGCGCACCAACATTCGCTTCTACATTAAACTCTCGTTTCATACGATCGACCAGGATATCCAAGTGCAACTCACCCATACCAGCCATAATTGTCTGACCAGTTTCCTCGTCTGTATGCACGCGGAAAGATGGATCTTCTGCCGCCAACTTCTGCAAAGCAATACCCATTTTCTCTTGGTCTGCTTTGGTTTTCGGCTCAACAGCGATCGAAATAACAGGCTCTGGAAACTCCATACGCTCAAGGATAATCTTATTATCCGGATCACACAAAGTGTCACCAGTCGTTGTATCTTTCAAACCAACGGCACAAGCGATATCGCCAGCACGCACTTCTTTGATTTCTTCACGAGAGTTCGCATGCATTTGCAAGATACGACCCACACGTTCGCGCTTGGTCTTAACAGTGTTGAAAACCGGACTACCAGCTGCCAAAACACCAGAATAAACACGGAAGAACGTCAAAGTCCCTACATAAGGGTCTGTCATAATTTTAAAGGCAAGAGCTGCGAACGGCTCATCATCGGAAGACTTACGAGTCGCTTTTTCGCCATTTTCCAACTCACCTTCAATCGCAGGCACATCAGATGGTGCAGGCATATAATCGATAACCGCATCCAAAAGGGCTTGAACCCCTTTGTTTTTAAAGGCCGTCCCACAGAACATTGGAACGATTTCGACATCAATACAACGCTGACGAATACCGGCCTTAATTTCTTCTTCAGACAGCTCACCTTCTTCCAGGTATTTATCCATCAATTCTTCAGAAGACTCTGCCGCAGCTTCAATCATGGCTTCACGGTATTCTTCTGCTTGATCCTGCAACTCTGCTGGAATGTCTTCATAGGTAAATTCCATCCCCATGTTTTCTTCTTTCCAGTAAATCGCTTTCATTTTGACCAGATCAATAACGCCCTTAAACTCGTCTTCTGCACCGATAGGCAATTGCATCGGAACCGGCATTGCTCCCAAGCGAGTCTTAACTTGCTCAACAACGTTGAAAAAGTTTGCTCCGGAACGGTCCATTTTATTGACAAAGCCCATACGTGGCACGCCATACTTATCCGCTTGACGCCAAACTGTTTCAGACTGAGGTTCAACCCCACCAACTGAACAGAAACAGGTTACCGCACCATCCAATACACGCAAGGAACGTTCGACTTCGATTGTGAAGTCAACGTGCCCCGGAGTATCGATAATATTAACACGGTGTTCAGGGTACTGTTGAGCCATACCACTCCAGAAAGTGGTCGTGGCAGCGGAAGTGATTGTAATCCCTCTTTCCTGCTCTTGTTCCATCCAGTCCATGGCCGCACCACCGTCATGGACTTCACCAATCTTATGAGAAACACCTGTGTAAAACAAAATACGTTCTGTCGTTGTTGTTTTACCAGCATCAATATGCGCCATGATACCAATGTTACGGTATCTGTCTAAGGGGGTTTTACGTGCCACTTTAATAAACCTTTTGTTTGAATATAAATAATAAAGGCCCACTTACGGGCCCAATTTAGATTACCAGCGGAAATGCGAGAAAGCTTTGTTTGCTTCCGCCATTCGATGGGTATCCTCTTTCTTCTTAATCGCTGAGCCGCGATTTTCCAAAGCGTCCGATAACTCACCCGCCAGGCGCAACATCATGCCTTTCTCACTGCGCTTTCTGGCCGCTTCAACAATCCATCTCATTGCCAAAGCCGTCTTACGTTCCGGTCTTACTTCAACTGGAACTTGGTAGGTAGCACCACCTACTCGGCGTGACTTTACTTCAACCATTGGCCCAACATTCTCCAATGCTTCTCTTAAAAGCCCGGCATGCTCTCCGCCTTTTTTTCGATCGACCACAACATCCAGTGCGTCATAAACAATCTTTTCAGCAACGGCTTTTTTACCGCTCACCATAATCATGTTTACAAACTTGGTCAAAGTGGTATCACCAAACTTTGGATCTGGTAATACTTGTCTTTTAGGTATTTCTCTTCTTCTTGCCATTCTTACTCTTCCGGTATAAATTTACACTAAACAATTGCAAAACGTATGTTTAAGGGCTTACCCCTTAGGACGCTTCGCACCGTACTTAGAACGACCTTGTTTACGACCATCAACGCCCGCGCAGTCCAGGGAACCACGAACGGTATGATAACGCACACCAGGTAAGTCTTTTACACGACCACCGCGAATTAGAATCACGGAGTGTTCTTGCAGATTGTGACCTTCACCACCGATATAACTAGAAACTTCATATCCGTTAGTCAAGCGCACACGTGCAACTTTACGTAGGGCAGAGTTAGGCTTTTTAGGGGTTGTTGTATAAACACGCGTACAGACACCACGACGCTGAGGACAGGCCTCCAACGCAGGGACGTTTGATTTTTTCGCTTTATCCTTACGCGGCTTACGCACCAACTGGTTAATAGTAGCCATTACTTCTCACTCCATATTAAGACTTTTAAAACATCTTAAATTATCAAAAATTATCGCAGCATAAAAACGCCACGAATAAGGTTGTGGGATTTTAGAGACCCCACGTTACATTGTCAAGTATAAGTTCATGAATTTATTCAATGAATTTCAAACTTATTCCGACACTTCTGTTACAGACGATTCTTCGTCAACCATCTCTGGTTGCACCGCTTCATCATCCTGGGCATCCATGAAAGCCGTCAACTCTTGTTGCGTTTTTTCATTAGCCGCTCTTCGAGCCTGGTGATAGGCAAAGCCCGTACCCGCAGGGATCAATCGACCAACAATAACGTTTTCTTTCAAGCCGACCAGCTTATCTTCCTTACCGCTGACAGCGGCCTCGGTCAGAACGCGCGTCGTCTCTTGGAAAGAAGCGGCCGAAATAAAAGATTCCGTCGCCAAAGAAGCCTTCGTAATACCCAACAATACACGTTGGAAACTGGCTTCTACATTTCCTTCAGTCATCGCCGATTCATTCAACTCGAGCACTCTTGCAAACTCAGCCTGCTCACCTTTGATCAAACCGGTATCACCCGATGTTCTGATCTCAACTTTGCGCAGCATTTGACGAACAACCGTTTCGATATGCTTGTCATTGATGCGAACACCTTGCAGACGATAAACGTCCTGCACTTCATCAACGATATACTTCGTCAACTGTTCAACACCAAGTAATCGAAGAATGTCGTGAGGATTTGGATTACCGTCAACAATGACATCACCTTTTTCAACACGCTCACCTTCAAATACATCGACTGAACGCCATTTCGGAATCAACGTTTCATGCTGCTCGCCACTGTCTTGCGTAATGACCAAGCGTTGCTTACCTTTAGTTTCCTTACCGAAACCAACTACACCGGAAACCTCCGCCATAATGGCTGGCTCTTTCGGCACACGCGCTTCGAACAAATCGGCAACGCGAGGCAGACCACCCGTGATGTCTTTTGTCTTGGAGGATTCCTGTGGAATTCTGGCCAAAATATCACCGGCACCCACTTTATCCGCTTGATTCACTACCACAATCGAGTTTTCTGGCAAATAATAGATAGCTGGGGTTTGCGTTCCCGGGAAAGGCACAACCTCACCGGCATCATCAACCAACTGAATATACGGTCTGACTTCTTTGCTGGCTGAAGATCTTTCCTTAGCACTCTTAACAACGTGCGTGGTCAAACCGGTCAACTCGTCGGTATGCTCTTCAACGGCGCCTTCAAAGTTCCCAAATTGAATCACACCTTCTGCTTCCGTGATGACCGGATGCGTATGCGCATCCCAAGTCGCCAATACTTTTCCAGAAGACGCATCTGCACCATCTTCCACGTTCAGTACAGAACCATATGGAATTTTATAGCGCTCTTTTTCACGCCCCATGGAATCCAAAATGGAGATTTCGCCGGAACGTGACGTGACCACCACTTGTTTCTCTGAGTTTTGCACGGTTTTCAGGTTATCAAACTTCACCTTACCTTCGTGCTTGACCTCAACCTGGCTCTGAGCCGTAGACGCCGATGCGGTACCACCGATATGGAAAGTACGCATGGTCAACTGAGTGCCCGGTTCACCGATGGACTGTGCAGCCATAACACCAACCGCTTCACCCAGGTTCACCATATGCCCTCTGGCCAAATCACGTCCATAACATTTTTGACAAATACCAAATTTGGTTTCACAGGTAATTGGGGAACGGACTTTTACAGAATCCACACCTGACTCGTCAATCAACTTGACTAGGCGTTCATCCAACAAAGTACCATTCTCGACAATCACATTGCCGTCCATGCCAACCACGTCTTCGGCGACCACGCGCCCAAGAATACGTTCTTTCAATTCCTCAACGACTTCACCACCTTCAACATGCGGCGTCATGATGATACCCGCCTCGGTTCCACAGTCCGCTTCGGTCACTACCACATCCTGGGCAACATCCACCAAGCGTCGTGTCAAATAACCCGAGTTCGCGGTTTTCAGAGCGGTATCGGCCAAACCTTTACGTGCACCGTGTGTCGAAATAAAGTATTGCAGAACGTTCAGGCCTTCGCGGAAGTTGGCCGTAATCGGTGTTTCGATGATCGAACCATCCGGCTTCGCCATCAAGCCACGCATACCTCCCAACTGACGCATCTGAGCAACGGAACCACGCGCCCCGGAGTCCGCCATCATATAGACGGAGTTAAAGGAAGTTTGCTGAACATCCTTACCTTCCGCATCTTTTACCGTTTCGAACTGCAACTCATCCATCATCGACTTGGTGACCAACTCATTCGTATGCGACCAAATATCAACAACCTTGTTGTAACGTTCACCTTCGGTGACCAAACCTTGTGCGAACTGCTTTTGAATTTCCGCGACCTGATCGTCAGCGCGTTCGATAATCGAAGCCTTATCATCCGGAATCAACATATCATCCGAACAGAACGACAGACCCGCCAAAGTTGACCATTTGAAACCGGCATACATCAATTGGTCAGCGAAGATAACGGTTTCCTTCGGTCCCAACAAACGGTAGCAAGTATTCAGTGCTTTCGAGATATTCTTTTTCGTCAGGTTTAAGTTCAACAAGTCAAAACTTAATCCCTTCGGTAGAATGCTGAGCAGCAACGCACGGCCCGCCGTAGTGTCAATCAAGCCTTTTTTCACTGACTCGACACCGGCATCATCAATGACAGTTTCTTCCACCTTCAGTTTGATTTTGGTATGCACGTGAACGGCATCCGCTTCAAGCGCTCTTTGAACTTCCATCCAGTTGGAGAAAGCTTTCCCTTCGCCAATCGCATTCACGCTTTCACGGGTAATGTAATACAAGCCCAATACAACGTCCTGTGATGGCACAATAATCGGGTCACCGTTGGCAGGTGACAGCAAGTTATTCGTTGACATCATCAATGTACGCGCTTCCAACTGAGCTTCCAAAGACAATGGTACGTGCACGGCCATTTGGTCACCATCGAAGTCGGCGTTAAAGGCGGAACACACCAATGGGTGCAAGTTAATCGCTTTACCTTCAATCAAAACCGGTTCGAAAGCCTGAATCCCCAATCTATGCAGCGTTGGAGCACGGTTCAGCAGAACCGGGTGTTCGCGAATGACTTCGTCCAGAACATCCCAAACTTCCGGCAAACCTTGTTCCACCATTTTCTTAGCCGCTTTGATAGTCGTTGCCAGACCACGTTTTTGCAATTTACTGAAAATAAATGGCTTGAACAGTTCCAACGCCATTTTCTTCGGTAGACCACACTGATGCAGACGCAAAGACGGCCCAACAACGATGACCGAACGACCGGAATAGTCAACACGCTTACCAAGCAGGTTTTGACGGAAACGCCCTTGTTTCCCTTTGATCATGTCGGCCAAAGACTTCAACTGGCGCTTATTCGTACCGGTTACCGCACGACCGCGACGACCGTTATCCAACATAGAATCAACCGATTCTTGAAGCATACGTTTTTCGTTACGAACGATAATGTCCGGCGCCATCAAATCCAACAGACGCTTCAAACGGTTATTACGGTTAATCACACGACGGTACAAGTCATTCAAGTCGGAAGTCGCGAAACGACCACCGTCCAAAGGTACCAACGGTCTCAACTCTGGCGGCAATACAGGCAGCACGTCCAGAATCATCCACTCAGGCTTATTGCCGGATTGAATGAAGGAATCGATCAACTTCAAACGCTTCGAAATCTTTTTCTGTTTGGTTTCAGAGCTGGTAGCATCCATTTCTTCACGCAGGCGAGTCGCCTCGGCATCCAAATCGATGGACTGAAGCATTTTCTTAATGGCTTCCGCACCCATTTGCGCTTCAAACTCATCGCCATACTCATCCATAGCGTCCAGGTATTCTTCTTCGCTCAAAAGCTGCCATGGTTCCAATGGCGTCAAACCAGGATCCACAACCATGAATGCTTCAAAATACAACACCGCTTCAATTTCTTTCAATGTCATGTCCAACATCAAACCGATGCGGGATGGCAATGACTTCAAGAACCAGATATGAGCAACGGAAGTCGCCAAATCGATGTGCCCCATACGCTCACGACGCACTTTGGATTGCGTGACTTCAACACCACACTTCTCACAAATAACACCGCGATGCTTCAAACGCTTATATTTACCGCACAAGCATTCGTAATCACGAATCGGGCCAAAAATCTTGGCACAGAAAAGCCCGTCTCTTTCCGGCTTGAATGTACGGTAGTTGATGGTTTCCGGCTTTTTGACTTCGCCATAAGACCAAGAACGAATCTTTTCCGGTGAAGCAAGTGTAACTTTAATCGTATCGAACTCGTTCGATACATTTTGTTTTTTCAGGAATCCTAACAAATCTTTCATTATTCTTGCTCCAACTCAATATCAATACCCAAAGCGCGAATTTCTTTGCGCAATACGCTAAACGACTCTGGAATACCAGGTTCCATATACTCGTTACCATCGACAATGTTCTTATACATTTTGGTACGGCCGTTCAAGTCATCCGATTTCACCGTCAACATTTCTTGCAAGGTAAAGGCGGCACCGTAGGCTTCCAGTGCCCATACTTCCATTTCACCGAAACGCTGCCCACCGAACTGCGCTTTACCACCCAATGGTTGCTGAGTTACCAGGCTATAAGGCCCGGTTGAACGCGCATGCATCTTATCGTCGACCAAGTGGTTCAGTTTCAAGTAATACATGTAACCAACCGTAACCGGGCGATCGAACTTCTGTCCGGAAATTCCGTCAAACAACGTCATCTGACCGGACTCCGGCAGATCGGCCAAGCGCAACAATGCTTTAATTTGATCTTCCGAAGCACCATCGAAGACTGGCGAAGCCATTGGCACACCTTTACGCAGGTTACCGGCCAACTCAATAATTTCAGCATCGCTCAAACTATCAAAGTCCACGCTTTGACCTTGTGTTTCGTTATAGACCTTATGCAAGAAACCTTTCAATTCCTTAATGTCGGCTTGCTGCTCCAACATGGCATTGATCTTTTCGCCCAGGCCTGCCGCAGCCAAACCGAGGTGAGTTTCCAGAATCTGACCCACGTTCATACGTGACGGAACCCCCAGAGGGTTCAAGCAGATGTCCACCGGACGACCGGTTTCATCGTAAGGCATATCTTCCACAGGACAGATTCGGGAGATAACACCCTTGTTCCCGTGACGACCGGCCATTTTATCCCCTGGCTGAATACGACGCTTAACCGCAACGTACACTTTCACCATTTTGGAAACACCCGGCTGCAAATCATCGCCTTGCGTCAGTTTTTTCTTTTTCTCTTCGAATGCATTGTTCAATTCTTCTTTTTTCAGCACCAGTTGCTTTTCAAGTGCTTCCAAATGGTTGACCAATTCTTCATCTTTCAAGTTCAGACCGAACCATTTCTGGCTTGGCAAGTCCGCCAACATTTCAGCAGTTACCGTTTTACCGTCAACCAGCTTTTGACCGACCAACATTTGCTCGATACGGCTCAAAGTGTCGACTTCAAGAATCTTATATTGCTCATCGATGTCTTTACGAACATGTTGCAACTCGTCCTCTTGGATCGCCATTGCACGGGCATCTTTCTTGACACCTTCACGTGTGAAGACTTGAACGTCGATAACCGTCCCTTCAACGCCTTTACCAACACGCAAAGAGGTATCTTTAACATCAGAGGCTTTTTCACCGAAAATCGCACGCAGAAGCTTTTCTTCCGGCGTCAACTGCGTCTCGCCTTTCGGCGTCACTTTACCGACCAGGATATCGCCTTGTTTGACTTCAGCACCGACATACACGATACCGGACTCATCCAGACGAGACAGTGCGGCTTCACCAACATTCGGAATATCCGACGTCACTTCTTCCGGCCCAAGCTTGGTGTCACGCGCTAAACAGGTCAACTCTTCGATGTGAATGGACGTATAACGATCTTCCTGAACCACTCGTTCGGAAACCAGAATGGAATCCTCGAAGTTATACCCGTTCCAAGGCATGAATGCGATACGCATGTTTTGACCAATCGCCAACTCACCCAAATCGGTGGAAGGACCATCCGCCAATACATCACCGCGTGAAACCGTATCACCCGCTTTCACAATCGGCTTCTGATTGATACAGGTATTTTGGTTGGAGCGCTGATATTTAATCAGATTATAGATATCCACACCGGTTTCACCCACGGCAATTTCGTCCTGATTCGCACGCACCACAATACGCGCCGCATCGGCAGAAACCACTTCACCGCCACGGTTTGCAATCACAGTCACACCGGAGTCAATCGCAACGGTTTTTTCAATCCCGGTTCCAACTAATGGCTTATCCGCACGCAAAGTCGGCACGGCCTGACGTTGCATGTTCGAGCCCATCAAAGCACGGTTCGCATCATCGTGCTCTAGGAATGGAATCAGTGAAGCCGCGACCGAAACGATTTGCTTCGGCGAAACGTCCATGTAATCCACGTCTTTTGATGACGCCAAAATGGTTTCGTTCTTATGTCTCGCCGTAACCAACTCATCCATCAAGTTGTTTTTATCATCGGTTGCGGCACTGGCCTGCGCGATGACAAATTGCGCTTCGTCGATGGCTGAAACGTATTCCACTTCATCGGTGACTTGACCGTCAACCACTTTGCGATATGGCGTTTCCAAGAAACCATACTTGTTGGTTTTCGCGTAAATCGCCAAGGTGTTGATCAAACCGATGTTTGGCCCTTCAGGCGTTTCAATTGGACACACACGACCATAGTGAGTAGGGTGAACGTCACGAACCTCAAAGCCGGCACGTTCACGCGTCAGACCACCAGGCCCCAATGCCGAAACACGACGCTTATGCGTGACTTCGGACAATGGGTTCACCTGATCCATAAACTGAGACAACTGGCTGGAACCGAAAAACTCTTTAATGGCCGCCGAAACAGGCTTGGCATTAATAAGATCTTGAGGCAACAAACCATCGGTTTCCGCTTGGTTCAAACGTTCTTTAACGGCACGCTCCACACGCACCAAACCAACACGGAAAGCGTTTTCAGCCATTTCACCAACGGCACGAATACGACGGTTACCCAACGTATCGATATCATCGATGGTGCTCAAACCATTACGGATGTTCAACAACTCTTTAACCACATCGACAATGTCTTGATTCTCAAGCACCAGGCTACCGTCGTTGTCTTTACGACCCAAACGACGGTTCAACTTCATACGCCCGACTGAAGACAAGTCATAACGTGAATCATCGAAGAACAGGCTGTTAAACAAGGCTTCAGAAGATTCTTTCGTAGGCGGTTCACCTGGACGCATCATACGATAGATTTCAATCTGCGCTTCCAACTGTGAGGTGGTTGTATCCAAGTTCAGCGTATCGGAAATATAGGCACCGTTTTCCAAGTCATCGATGAACAGAACCTTGAAGGACAAGCCTTTAATCGCTTTGATGTTTTCGACCAGGTCTGCCGTCATGACTTCATTCGCACGCGCAACCAATTCACCGGTTTCTTGGTTCATAATACCGGCGGACAATACCTTACCGACCAAGAACTCGTCCGGCACTACAATGGTTTTAACTTTCGCTTCCTGCAGCTGCTTGATGGTACGGGCCGTGATTTTCTTACCGGCCTTCACATACACTTCTTTACCGTCAGTAATGTCGAATGCGGCCGTTTGGCCTTTCAACTGCTCCGGTTCAAACTTCATCACATACTTGCCGGACTTATAAGAAATCTCAGAATGATCAAAGAAGGTATCCAACACTTCTTCGGTCGAGAAGCCCATTGCGCGGAAAATAACCGAAACCGGCAATTTACGACGACGGTCGATACGAACGAACACACAATCGTTGTGATCGAATTCAAAATCCAACCAGGAACCACGATACGGAATGATGCGCGCATTGAACAAGACTTTACCGGAGGAGTGAGACTTACCACGGTCACTGTCGAAAATTACGCCAGGCGAACGGTGCAATTGTGTCACGATAACACGCTCGGTACCGTTAATAACAAAAGTCCCGTTTTCCGTCATCAACGGAACGTCACCCAGATACACTTCTTGTTCTTTAACGTCTTTTACAGGGCGCTTACCGGCCGGTGCATCCTTATCAAACAGCACCAAACGCATCTTAACGCGTAGTGGCGAGGAATAAGTCACACCGCGCTGCTTACATTCTTTTACATCAAACTCAGGCTGACCCATGGTATAACTGACGTATTCCAAGTCCGCCGTTCCGGCAACACCATTAATCGGAAAGACAGAAGAAAAGGCAGCATGCAAACCTACCGGATCTCTTTCAAGTGGCTTCTTATCAATCTGCAAAAACTCTTTGAAAGACTCTTTTTGCAAAGAAAGAAGATATGGAACTTCTAGAATAGAAGGTCGTGTCGCAAAATCTTTACGAATACGTTTCTTTTCAGTTAAAGAATAGGCCATCAATTACCCCAACATTCGACTAAATTAAAGGAAGAGAATTCTTCCCAAAAAATGCACAAAACTGTAATAACAGCCGACTGAAACAGCCATTCTATTGATTACACTTTTACACACTACTATAAACAACAAAAGGCCGACGCAATGCGCCAGCCATTTTTCATGCTACAAGAGCGGAATTGAAAGTCTTACTTAACTTCGACTTCAATTCCAGCTTCTTTAAGCTCGTTAGCCAGTGTTTCAGCTTCTTCTTTAGAAACACCTTCTTTAAGCGTGAACGGAGCGTTCTCAACAGCTTCTTTGGCTTCTTTAAGACCAAGACCTGTTGCGCCACGAACGGCTTTGATTGCTGCAACTTTGTTGTCGCCAGCGCCAGTAAGAACAACATCAAATTCTGTTTTCTCTTCTGCCGCACCACCAGCTTCACCTGCTGGACCAGCAACTGCAACCGCTGCTGCAGATACACCGAATTTTTCTTCCATTGCTTCAACAAGTTCAACAACTTCCATTACTGACATGTTAGCAACAGCTTCTAAAATATCTTCTTTTGTAATAGCCATTTTTATTTCCTTAAATTAATAATTTCGAATCAAGCGATTAGGCCGCTTCTTCTTTTTGCTCTTTAACAGCAACAAGACCGCGAGCCAATTTAGCCACAGGCTCTTTCATGACATACAACAATTTGCTCAAGGCTTCGTCGTAAGTCGGTAGCGCTGCGATAGCAGACAACTGACTGGCATCCAGAACACCATCACCAATAGATAGTGACTTAACAACCAAAGCTTCATTCGTCTTAGCAAAATCTTTGAAAACACGCGCTGCATTCCCTAGCTCTTCACCAGAGAAGGCAAAAATCAACGGGCCGGAAAAGGTTTCGGCCATGTCTTCAAATTTCGTACCGGCAACAGCACGGCGAATCAATGTATTTTTCACAACTCGGATCGATACATTGGCTTCGCGCGCTTTAGAACGAAGTTCGGTTAATTGCTCAACAGTCAATCCGCGATATTCAGCCGCAACCAGTGAACCCGCTTCCGCAGCAATCGCGGAAACTTCTTCAACAACGGCTTTTTTATCTTCGATTTTGAGTGCCATATAACCTCCAAAACAGTTTGGTCAGAAACCAAACTCCTCCATCTACGTAGGCTTAAATCTATTAAGAATGTGCTTCACATTCGCCTACGGTCTGCGATGGGCACTCGCTTAACTTAAGGAGTCCCAATTCGCACTTCTGCATTACGCAGAAATTCTTACAGTGTTGACTGATCAATAACCAGGCCTGGTCCCATTGTGCTGGAAACACTGACTTTTTTCATGTAAGTCCCTTTCGCAGCGGCTGGCTTAGCCTTGTTTAGATCTTCAATCAACGCATTCAAATTTTCTTTCAATTTTTCAGGCGCAAAATCCACTTTACCGATGGATGCATGAACAATACCGGCTTTGTCGGCACGGAAACGAACCTGACCGGACTTAGCGTTTTTGATTGCACTCACAACATCAGGCGTAACGGTTCCGGTTTTCGGGTTTGGCATCAAGCCTCTTGGCCCCAAAACCTGACCCAACATACCAACGACGCGCATCGCATCAGGGGACGCGATAACCACGTCGAAATCCATCATACCGCCTTTGATTTCAGCCGCCAATTCATCCATACCAACGAAATCCGCACCGGCTCCTTTCGCCGCTTCGGCATTTCCTTCACCCGTAAAGACTGCGACACGCACATCTTTACCCGTTCCGTTTGGCATTACTGTCGCACCACGCACAACCTGATCGGATTTACGCGGATCGATACCCAACTTAATGGAAACATCTACCGACTCAACAAACTTAGACGTCGCCAACTCGGATACCAATGAGAAACCTTCCAAAGCATCATAAGCTTTTAGGGCATCAACTTTTTCAGCGTAAAGCTTTTGTTTTTTTGTCAACTTTGCCATGTTCGATTACCCCTCTACATTCAAGCCCATGCTACGAGCGGAACCGGCAATGATTTTCACTGCAGCATCCAAATCGTTCGCATTCAAATCGGCCATTTTAGCGTTCGCAATTTCTTCCAACTGCGCGCGCGTTACCGTCCCAACCTTATCCATGTTAGGCACACCGGAACCCTTAGCGACACCAGCGGCTTTCTTCAACAGAATAGACGCAGGAGGCGTTTTGGTAATGAACGTAAAGCTACGATCGTTATACACAGTGATAACAACCGGAACCGGCAAGTTTTTCTCAAGGGATTGAGTCTGTGCGTTAAACGCTTTACAGAACTCCATGATGTTCACACCATGCTGACCCAGAGCAGGACCAACCGGCGGACTTGGGTTTGCATTCCCGGCAGGGACCTGCAACTTGATATAGGCTTCAATCTTCTTAGCCATTTTCTTCTCCTTGTGGGTATAACGTCTTTCGACTTCCCAGGGTTAAAAACTCCAGCGCCTTCCAGCGCCGGACATTAATTCTTTTCGACCTGAGTAAACTCAAGCTCAACCGGCGTGGAACGCCCGAAAATAAGCACAGACACCTGTAGCTTGTTTTTATCGTAATCCACTTCTTCAACAACCGCTTCAAAGTCATTGAAAGGACCGTCGATAACACGAACCATTTCGCCAGGTTCGTAAATCACTTTTGGCTTCGGCTTATCCACACCGTCTTCCACTTTCTGAAGAATACGGTCGACTTCTTTTTGTGTGATTGGTGCCGGACGGTCCGAGGTTCCACCAATAAAGCCCATCACCTGAGGAACACTCTTAACCAAATGCCAGGTTTCCTCATTCATTTCCATTTGAACCAGAACATAGCCCGGGAAGAACTTGCGCTCAGACGTACGTTTCTTGCCTTCTCGAATTTCAACCACTTCTTCCGAAGGCACGAGAATCTGCCCAAAGCTATCTTCCAAGCCCGCACGTTCAACGTATTCCGCTAAGCTCTTCTTAACTTTGTTTTCATACCCTGAATACGCATGAACGACATACCATCTCTGAGCCATACTAACCACCTTGTCCTGTTAAGATTTGAACAGCCCACAAAAAGAACATATCCACCAACCACAAGAAAATACTCATCAGAATCACCACCACAAAAACAATCAGGGTCATCTGAACCGTTTCCTGCCGCGTTGGCCAAATTACTTGCTTCACTTCTTTCTGCGCATGAGAAAGATAACTGAACCACGCCTTACCTTTCTCAGACTGATAAAAAACCAAACCGGCGACAACAAGACCACCAATCAACCCAAGCACTCTTACTACAGCATGGACATCCGAATAAATGTAATAACCGGCTAAACTCAACAAAAGCAATGCAAGCGAAACGAGTACCTTCATCGTTTCCATCGCCTTGGCACTTGAGTGATTTTCTGCTTTTTGACTCATATAATTAACTATATTCTGAAATAAAAACGACCTGTCCAACCGACAAGCCGCTATAAAATATGGCAGGGGTAGAGGGATTCGAACCCCCAACACCCGGATTTGGAATCCGGTGCTCTACCAATTGGAGCTATACCCCTGTAACCGAAAACATTTAATTTCGGCTTTCGAAAAAAAAGGGGATTATACATCCCCCTTTTTTGTTTAGCAAGTAGTCGCTATTATTATTCAATAATTTTAGCTACAACACCTGCACCAACTGTACGTCCACCTTCACGAATCGCGAAGCGCAGACCTTCGTTCATTGCGATTGGCGCAATCAACTCTACAGTCATTTGTACGTTATCACCAGGCATAACCATTTCAGTTCCGGCTGGCAATTCACACGCACCTGTTACGTCCGTTGTACGGAAGTAGAACTGTGGACGGTAACCTTGGAAGAATGGTGTGTGACGACCACCTTCGTCTTTGGATAGTACATAAACTTCGGCTTCGAACTTGGTATGCGGTGTAACCGTACCTTTGTGCGCCAATACTTGACCACGCTCAATGTCTTCACGCTTAGTACCACGCAATAGGATACCTACGTTGTCACCGGCTTCACCCTGATCCAGAAGCTTACGGAACATTTCAACACCAGTAACCGTTGTAGTAGTCGTTGGGCGAATACCGACGATTTCGATTTCTTCACCAACTTTTACAACACCTGTTTCAACACGACCGGTGGCAACCGTACCACGACCTTGGATGGAGAAGATGTCTTCTACTGGCATCAAGAATGGCTTGTCAGTGTCACGCTCTGGTGTTGGGATGTAAGTATCCAACGCCTCAACCAAACGACCGATCGCTGGTTCACCGATTTCAGATTGGTCACCTTCGATGGCTTTAAGGGCAGACCCCATGATAACTGGCGTGTCATCACCTGGAAAATCGTAGGTGTCTAGAAGTTCACGCACTTCCATTTCAACCAACTCTAGAAGTTCTTCGTCGTCAACCATGTCGGCTTTGTTTAGGAATACTACGATGTACGGTACACCTACCTGACGAGATAGAAGGATGTGCTCACGTGTTTGTGGCATTGGGCCATCTGCGGCAGAACAAACCAGGATCGCGCCGTCCATTTGAGCGGCACCGGTAATCATGTTTTTAACATAGTCGGCGTGCCCTGGGCAGTCTACGTGCGCGTAGTGACGCGTTTCTGATTCGTACTCTACGTGAGCCGTAGAGATCGTGATACCACGCTCTCTTTCTTCCGGTGCGTTATCGATAGCGGAATAGTCTTTTGACTCCCCACCAAACTTCTTACCTTGTACGATTGTTAGAGCCGCTGTAAGAGTTGTCTTACCATGGTCAACGTGACCAATCGTACCAACGTTTACGTGCGGCTTACTACGTTCAAACTTTTCCTTTGCCATGATGCAAACTCCGTTAAAACAGCGACAAACCTCTAAAGGCACGCCCGCCTATATTAAATGAAAAATGGAGCTCTCAACCAGGATCGAACTGGTGACCTCATCCTTACCATGGATGCGCTCTACCTACTGAGCTATGAGAGCAAATATTAAAAAGGCCCTCGCCATTAATCCACCTTCATGCAGACCAACAAAGAGAGCCTTGAATTGGAGCGGGTAGGGGGAATCGAACCCCCCTCATCGGCTTGGAAGGCCGAGGTAATAGCCAATATACGATACCCGCATAATGTAAAACTCAATTGAAAATGGTGGAGGGTAGTAGATTCGAACTACTGAAGGCATAGCCAGCAGATTTACAGTCTGCCCCCTTTGGCCGCTCGGGAAACCCTCCCAATCAAATTGATGGGCGTATTTTAAAGGAAAAATACTGGGTGTCAAGAAAAAAACCGGAATTTTTCTATTTTCTCCGGAAGGCCTTTTTTTGCCGATTTTGACTGTGTTTTTCAACGATGAACCGCGACAATTTCGGATTCAAATCACCCCTTACCCAACCGCATAAAAGCGAGGCTTCATTTAAAAACACCTGCCCCACCATTTCAAGTCCTTGTTACGAAAGATTTATTCCGATTTTCCGGCCACCGACGCCAAGGATTGCAACACATCCGCCACCTTGCTTAAAGTCGGCTGACATTTCGACAAGTCAAACCGCTTCGCCAAAGCCTCCGGGTTTTCGTAGGTCACCCAAACCTTATGATTCAGGTCCTGCGTCACTAGCATTTTCAACGGCAACTCAATACCGACTTGCGAATCGCATTGCATCAGCTTGGTGCCGACTTTCGGGTTACCAAACATCACCATCGTATTCGGCGCCAGAAACAAATCGACCTTTTGCGCACCCGCTGCATGATCGACGGTGGCGAAAATCGTCATCCCTTCCACTTCGATGGCGCTTTTCAGCTTCGTCACCGTCTGTTGAAAATCATTTTCGCTTTGCACCTCAATCAACTCGGCCTTCGCCGACATGGACAACGCCATCACCAAACCTCCTATTAAACAAGCCAGCTTCCGCATAATGACTCCTGTGTTTTACTCCGCGAAATCCAACCGATCCTGAACCGATTCCAGTGCCTTCATGGCGCAGACCTCATCTTTGTCGCCGCCCGGTGCACCGCTGACGCCAATCGCCCCGATTCGCGCACCGGCCGCCGTAATCGGCACACCACCTTCCATGACAATCAAACCATCAATGTGATTCAGCTCCGGACGAATATCCGCTCGCAGTTTTCGAAACTCGCCGGATTTCAACCCGGACATCACCACCATATTCGCTTTTTCCTGAGCGATTTGCAATGTAAATCGCGCCGCCAAATCATCGCGCATGGCGGAACGTAAATTGCCGTTGCGATCGACCACCACGGCGCTGACCTGATAACCGTCTTTACGGCATGCTTCCACACTCGCCATGGCAATCTGGTTCGCCAATTCCAAACCGATGTTCTTGGTCGTCACCACATCCGCCGCTTGAACCGGCGCCATCCCGGCAAACAATCCCAACGCAATCCAACCACCTAAATCAGCTAATCGTTTGAATACCATCATGTTTTGCTCCTTATTTATGTGCACAAATACATCGCCTCTTATTTCAGCACAGGGTTTTGTTTACAATATGCAACCACTGTGAAACCGAAACCGGATGGCACCGCCACTTATTATTATGCATACCGACTGTCAGCTCGACCAATTCAAAATTATCTATCAGGACGACCATTTGGTCGCCATCCACAAACCGGCCGGGCTATTGGTACACCGCTCCCCCATCGATAAACACGAAACCCGTTTCGCCTTGCAAATGACGCGAGATGCCATCGGCCAACCGGTTCACACCCTGCATCGTTTGGATAAAGCCACTTCCGGTCTGTTACTGTTTGCACTGGACCGCGACACCGCCCAACGCATGGGCGAACAATTTGAAGCCCACCAGATTGCAAAACATTACCAAGCCATTTGCCGCGGCTGGACACCTGAAAGCGGCGAAATCGATCATGCCCTGAAACATAAGCTCGATAAAATCGCCGACAAGCACGCTCGCCAGGACAAACCACCTCAAGAAGCCGTCACCCGGTTTCAGCGCCTCGCCATCGCGGAAGTCACACACCGGATGGGCCGTTACGACCACCAGCGTTACTCACTGTTGAAACTCATGCCGCAGACTGGCCGCAAGCATCAACTTCGCCGTCACCTCAACCACATCAACCACCCAATCATCGGCGACGTGCAATACGGCGACCGACACCACAACCATTTCTTTCACGACTGGCTGGGACAGCACCGACTCTACCTCGCCGCCACCGACCTCATCTTCACGCACCCTGTCACCGGCGAACACCTGCATTTGACGGCCGAACCGGAAACCTCTTTTCAAACGGCGCTCAACGCCTTGAACTGGCAAAACTCGCCAGGCCTGGACGATTAAGGTTTTGGGCTAGCAGGCTGCCAGGCCTGGTCAATTTCGATATTCGTGCAGAGTTCGATTTCCAACGGCGGGATTTGTATAATGCCCGTCTGACCGATTGCAATTTTCACCCACAACCGAACGGGGCACTTATGACGGACTGGCCAACACTCCTGGATTTCGACCAAAACCACATCTGGCATCCTTACGCCAAAATGCCCGCCGGCATTCCAGCCATCGGCGTCGCCAAAACCCAGGGGGCAATCATCACCTTGGCGGACGGCACCGAACTGGTCGACGGCATGAGCTCCTGGTGGGCCGCCATGCACGGTTACAACCACCCGAAAATCCAGCAAGCCATGCACGAGCAAATCGACACCATGCCGCACATCATGTTCGGCGGCTTCACCCACGAACCCGCCATCGAGCTCGCCAAACGCCTGGTCAAACTGACACCGGACGGGTTGGAAAAAGTCTTTCTGGTCGATTCCGGTTCCGTCGCCATGGAAGTCGCCATCAAAATGGCCATGCAATATTGGATCAGCCGTGAGCAACCGAATAAAAACAAACTGCTCAGTTTCGAACACGGCTACCACGGCGACACCTTCGCCACCATGGCCATCTGCGACCCGGTCAATGGCATGCACAGTTTGTTTTCACAAGTGTTGCCACAACATTTCTTCGCCCCCGCCCCGCAAATGGGCTTCGATATCAATTCCGACGACAGCGACATTGCCGCCGTTCGCCAGCTTCTGGAACAGCACCATGACGACATCGCCGCCGTCACCATCGAACCGATTGTGCAAGGCGCCGGCGGCATGCGTTTTTACCGCCCGGACTTCCTGCGCCAACTGCGCAGCTTGTGCGACGAATTCAACGTCCTGTTGATTGCCGACGAAATCGCCACCGGCTTCGGCCGCACCGGTAAGCTTTTCGCCTGCGAATGGGCCGACATCCGCCCGGACATCATGGCGCTCGGCAAAACCCTCACCGGCGGTCACATCACGCTCGCCGCCACACTCGCCACCACTGACATCAGCGACACCATCAGCCAAGGCCAGCCGGGCATCCTCGCCCACGGTCCGACCTTTATGGGCAACCCGCTGGCCTGCCGCGCTGCCATCGCCAACATCGATGTCCTGCTGGATTCACCTTGGCAAGACAACATTCAACGCATTGAAGACCAGTTCAATGACACCTTGTTACCGCTGAAAACGCAAGACGGCATCGCCGACACCCGTGTGCTCGGCGCCATCGGCGTCATTGAACTGGAACGCGGCGACTTAGGCCCACACATCCAAGCCGTCGGCATTGAAAAAGGTATTTGGGTACGCCCTTTCGGCAAACTGATTTATACCATGCCGGCGTATAACATCCCGCAAGCGCAGCTGAACCAACTGACAAACGGGCTGACTCAGGCGGTCAAAACCGCCGTACAATCCGCCATCCAAAACGCCTAAACGCTGACTCAAACTCAACGGCGGCTGAACCCGTTTAAAAAGCGTTCAAAAACGATGACGTTCGGGTAAAACTTCCCTTAAAATGGTTGGAAAAACCCTCTGATTTTCCATTTGAGACCCCGCCCATGGACAGCTTCAACGAGTTTATCGACCTACTTAAATCCCTGATTCGACAACCCAGTGTGGTCGGCGCCGAACATTCTTTTTTCCGCGTTCTGCAACGCGAACTGGAAGAGCGCGGTGCACGAGTCACCTGGTATGAAGGCCTATTAGTCGCTCAGGGCGAGCGGCCTGACAGCACCTTTTTGTCCAGCCACATTGATCGCCACGGATTGATTTGCACCGGCCCCAACGAATTCCAATTCGCCGCTTTTATCGCCGGACGCATGACCACTTTGCACGGCAACGATGTCAGTGACGAGCTAAAAATGACGCTGATGAACCGTTTCGAAAACACGCCGGTACTCGCGTATGAACCCTGGTCGGGCGCCTACCGTGGTTCCGGCACCATCGATAACGCTTATATCTGTGAATTCCGCAACAACCTGATTTTTGAAGTGAATGGCTTGGAACATTTGGTCGCCGGCACGCCGGTCGGCTTTCAGGACAAATTGAAAATTCAACAAGGCCTGCTGTCCGGTCAGCTCGATAACGTGCTCACCGCCGCCATGCTGGTGCACCTGTTCAGTCTGGGGTACCAAGGCACGGCGTTTTTCACCGCAGAAGAAGAGTCCGGCGGGAGCTGGCGCTACCTACTGGAATGGTTTCGCCGTTTCGGCAACCCCACCAACCAGCTTTATGTGCTCGACACCAGTCCGTACAAAAACCGAACTGAAGCCGATAAACAGTTGGTGGTGTTGCGAAACCGCGACGAAAACGCCGAGTTCAATGCGGAAGCCACCCGGCAACTGGCACAACTCTGTTACGAACTGGACATTCCTTACGGCTTCAAGGACGAATACATCGAGCAACTCAATCAGCAGGCCAAGTTGAACGGTCAGCCGAAACAAAGCATTGGGCGTACGGAACTGGGCCGCATCACGGCCAATGCCAACGGCCTGGTGCACGGCACCACCTTGCAGATTCCGACCACCGGTTATCACACCATGGACGAAACCGCTTCCATCGAAGCCTGCCAGGCGTTCTTGACCGTCTTGAAAAAAGTGGCGAAACTGGATTGATTTTGTCAGAGAGCTGAAACGAAAAAACGCCCAGGCCTGGGCGTTTTTAAAGAACGGTTATGCGTTTCGGGTGCGCGGTAGCCGCGCAACCCCAACTTTACACCTCAATGATTTCGAAGTCGTGACTCATCTCAACGGAATGCTCGAGCATTTTCGACACCGAGCAGTATTTTTCCGCCGATAGGTTCACGGCCCGCTCGACCTTCTTCGGGTTCAAGCCATGTCCGCTCACCTTGAAGTGGACATGAATCTTGGTGAACACCTTGGGAATGGAATCGGAGCGTTCGGACTCTATTGCCACTTCGCAATCGGTGACGTCCTGCTGGCTTTTCTGCAACATCATCATCACATCGATGCTGGTACAACCGCCCAGCCCCAGCAGCACCATTTCCATCGGACGAGCGCCTTTGTTTTCACCACCGACTTCCGGCGCCGCGTCCATCAGGACGTCGTGCCCGCTTTCGGTTGTGCCTTTAAAGGCCATGCCGCCCTGCCATTTCACTACTGTGGCCATAAATCCTCCTGGAATGTTTACGATTCGTCTTCCGGGTGTTCGATCAAATCTTCGACCACCACCACTTTGGGTTTAGGATAATAGTTAAATTCCGAGGCGGACGCAATGGTGTAAGCCCCCATTTGTTTCGCCACCAGCACATCGCCCACCGCCAAATCCGGCAATTCAATGTCTTCGTCGATGACGTCCACACTGTCACACGTCGGTCCTGCCAACACGCTCGGGAAGAAATCGCCGGTCGGGTCGAACGGTTTTAACGGGGTAATCGGATATTGCGCATGGTCATACATCTGCCCACTCAAGGCACCGTAAACACCGTCATCCAGATAATACCAAGTCCGCGCACCGCGCTTGGCTTTACCGACAATGCGCAGGACTTCGATCATCGACGGCGCGGAAATAAACCGACCCGGCTCGGCGAAGACTTCAATCCCCTCCGGCACGTCCAACAAAGCCTCGCGAATCGGCGCACAGAAATCGTCAATCGGCATCACCGGCCCTTGATAAGACACCGGGAAACTGCCGCCGATGTCCAACCACTTCCAGGACACATGCGCCATTTCCTTCATCGCCGCCAACGACGCCTGAATCGCATTCACCTGGGCAAACGGCGACAGGGATTGCGACCCCACATGGAAAGACAAACCGGACACGGTCATGCCATTGCTCATCGCCAAATCCACCAGGCCTGGCAATTCTTCCAAGGCGCAACCGAACTTGCGGGACAAATCCACCGTGGCGTCCTGACTGCGGAAACTGACGCGAATGATCAATTCCACGTCGTCTTTATAAGGTACAAACTTAATCACTTCGGCCGGGTTATCCACCACAAACCGCCGGCAACCGAATTCCAGCGCGTGACGGATTTCCTTATCCTTTTTAATCGGATGGGTGTGAATGCACTGTTCGCCGGCCACGCCCAAACCTTTTACCAAATCCACTTCGCCTGCCGTGGCCAGGTCGAACTGGCCGCCGAGTTTTTTCAAACGGCGAATCACCGCCGGATGCGCCAGGGATTTAATGGCGTAAAAAAGCGACACGCCCGGCAAAGCGTTTTGCAAAGCGTGATACTGGTATTCGACTTCCTGCAAGTCCAGCACCAAAAATGGCGTCTCGTGTTCCTTCAACAACTGGCTCAGCGTCGAGCGGTCGAATTGTTCGAGTTCATCCGGGTGCGTTTGTTCCGCAAAATGTTGGACAAGTGCGTCTGTGTTCAAGGTCTGTTTTATCTCCTAATGGCCCGCGGGCCGAGTCATAAAATCGGTTTAACCAACGTTAAACCATGGCGTCCTGCACGTATTTCGGCAGGGCAAAAGCGCCGGCGTGTAACGCCGGTGTGTAAAAACAGGTATTCAAATTGGCGGCGTCGTAACGCTGCTGCAAAACGGCCACGCTTTGCGTGTTCAAATCGGTACGATCCGTCGCCCAAGCGAAGGTCATTATGCCGCCCACATAGGTCGGCACCGCTGCCGAATAAAACGTCGCTTCGGCAAACAGCGGCGACAAGCGTTTGTAAGTGGTGGTCACTTCATCGGTTTGCATAAAGCTCACGCCGTTCTGCGCCACAAACACCCCACCATCGTTTAGGCAGTTTTGGATGCCCTGGTAAAAACGCGAGGTGAACAACACTTCACCCGGCCCAATCGGGTCGGTGGAATCGGAAATGATGACATCGAATTTTTCAGTACACTCGGTCACGAAATCCACGCCGTCGGCAATCACGATATTCGCTTTCGGGTTCGAAAAAGCGCCGGCCGAATGGTTCGGCAAATATTGCACACACATATCAATGACCTGTTGATCGATTTCCACTTGGGTGACCGACTCGACCGTGTCGTGCTTCAACACTTCACGCAAGATGCCGCCGTCACCGCCGCCGATGATCAGCACTTTTTTGGCGGCACCATGCGCCAACATCGGCACGTGCGTCATCATTTCATGGTAAATAAACTCATCCTTCTCGGTGGTTTGAATCACGCCGTCCAACGCCATCACGGTGCCCCACTGCGCATTGTTGAAAATCACCAAATGCTGGTGACCGGTATCGACTTCAAACAACACTTCATCCATCACGAACTGCTGTCCCCAACTCGGATAAAGGGTTTCCAAATAGGTCTGAGCGCTTTTAGGCATCGGTCACTTCCCCCCTGAGAATATTTTCCAGCCCGACTCTTTCCGGCGTAAAGGCCGCTTTCAAAACATCGATGGCTTTTTCCGGCTCGGAATCACCACACATAAAGACGTCAAAAGCCGCATAGTTACGCTCCGGCCAGCTGTGTACACTGATGTGCGATTCGGCCAACACCGCCACACCGGAAATGCCGCCGTTCGGTGTAAAGTGATGCAAATGAATATGCAGCAAAGTCGCTTTGGCTTTTTCAACCCCTTCACGCAGGGCTTTTTCCATCAATTCCAAATCGTCGAGGCGCGATGCCCCCCAAAAATCGGCAATCAAATGTGTGCCGGCAAAGGTCTTGCCGTCACGGCAAATAAAATGATCCAGCGTCTGATCTTCGATGGCCTGGTCATGTGTCGGCCAGGAGTCATTGATGACCGCAGTTTTTTCAATCACTTCAAAATGGTCGTTACTTGTGACCAGTACGTTTTCTGAATGAGGCATGTAAGGAGTACCTTATTAAAACACCCGGCCAAAGGAGGCATGCGGCCCGGATGAATGATTAAATATAATTTACTGAACAAAGGCTGAGTTCAGTAAATCCCAGCCACGTGCAACACGCACGTGAGGCAATAACCATTTTTCTTTCTGTTGCCTAAAAATTCGCGCAGCGAACTGAAGGTTTCTGTGTGAAAAAGGAAGAGCGTATTATTCCGCTTTTTCAAAAAGTTGCAAGCTTTTTATCGGAAAATTCATAAATTTTTCATGACGTATTTGGCGGTCCCGGACGGCACCGCCTGAAAGGGTGTCAACGGAACAATTCCGCCAGTTTTTCGCCCGGATTTTCGGCGCGCATAAAGGCCTCGCCTACCAAGAAGCTGTTGACCTGATGGTCGCGCATGGTTTGCACATCCTCTGGCCCCAAGATTCCGCTTTCGGTAATCACGATGCGATCATCCGGAATCATCTCCAACATGCGGATGGTGGTGTCCAGCGACACATCAAAGGTGTGCAGGTCGCGATTATTGATGCCGATCATCGGCAGCGGCAAACGCAACGCCCGTTCCATTTCCGCTTCATTGTGCACTTCCACCAGAACGTCCAACCCAAGTTGCAGCGCGGTTTCGGTCAGTTCATACATCTGGGCATCGCCGATGGCGGCGGCAATCAACAAGATACAGTCAGCGCCAATGACGCGTGCTTCGTACACCTGATAATCGTCAACGATGAAATCTTTACGGATAATCGGCAAATCCACCGCTTCATGCACTTGCTGCAAATAGGCATTCGCCCCCTGGAAAAAATCCTGGTCTGTCAACACCGACAAACAGGCCGCGCCGTGCTCGGCATAACTCTGGGCAATCTCCACCGGGTTGAACGGGTCGCGCAACACACCTTTGCTCGGCGAAGCTTTTTTGATTTCGGCAATCACCGCCGACTGACCGGCGTCCAACTTGGCTTGCATCGCATCGGCAAAGCCTCGTGTCGGCGAAGTGGTCATCATCAAGGCTTTTTGCTTCATTTCCCGAAGCGGAATGCGGTCGCAACCGGCTTGGATTTCTTCAAGCTTGCGTAAAATGATTTTTTTCAGGATGTCCGGTGTCTGGCTCATAGGTTCTATTCTTACTGTATTCTTTTTATCGGTTTGTCTGGCGGCTTCAATGCGATCCGAACCGCACATCGGCCGCGAACGGTCATCATAAAACCGGCCAGGCCTGGGCGTTTTCGTTTAAAGGCGCTTATAAGAAGCTTTGGGTTTTTTGAATGAATTCGTTCAGTTTCTGACGGGCTTTGCCTTCGGCAATCACCAGTTTCGCGCGCTCAACGCCTTCCTGGTAGGACGGCGCCATTCCGGCCACGTAAATGGCTGCGCCGGCGTTCAGACACACAATATCTTCCGCCGCACTGTGATCGTTGGCGAACACCGCATGAATGATGTTCAAACTGTCCTGTGCCGAATCCACCGCCAAGTCGGCCAAATCCGGATGATCCATATCATAATCGTAAGGGTCGATGGTCCATTCGGTGATTTCACCGTTTTTCAATTCGGCTACCTGGGTCAGACTGGCGATGCTGATTTCATCCAAGCCGTCATCGGCGTGCACCACCATCACGTGGTGAGCGCCCAGCTTTTGCAACACTTCGGCAAAGGGTCTCAACAACGCTTTGTCGTACACACCCAGCACTTGGGCCGGCGCTTCGGCCGGGTTGGTCAACGGCCCCAGCAGATTGAACACCGTCCGCACCCCGATTTCTTTACGGACATTAACCATGTGCTTCATGGCACTGTGGTGCAGCGGCGCAAACATAAAGCCGACACCGACGGATTCGACGCATTCAGCGACTTGTTCGGCATTCAGATTCAGATTGGCTTCGGCGGCTTCCAACACGTCTGCACTGCCGGACTTACTGGAAATGGAACGGTTACCGTGCTTGGCGACTTTACCGCCGGCGGCGGCCACTACGAAAGCGGAAGCTGTTGAGATATTAAAGGTGTTGGCGCCGTCACCGCCGGTACCGCAGGTATCGACAAGATGATTTTTGTCCGGAACCTGAACCGGCGTCGCTAGCTCGCGCATTACTTGTGCGGCCGCGGCGATTTCATCAATGGATTCGCCTTTCATTCTCAGGGCCATTAAAAAGGCGCCGATTTGAGCGGGGCTGGCTTCGCCGGACATGATATGCCGCATCACGGAAACCATTTGCTCGGAAGACAGATCCTGACGATCCAATAAACGTTCTAATGCCTCTTTCAACTGCATAACTCACCCCTCATCGTCCTGGTTTTCAGGCCGTTTTCTGATCCTTTTGTTCGAGAAAATTCTTCAACATCGCATGACCCTGCTCCGTCAAAATCGATTCCGGATGAAACTGTACCCCTTCAATCGGCAAGGTCTTGTGACGTACGCCCATGATTTCATCCATCTGGCCTTGTTCGTCCTGGGTCCAGGCCGTGATTTCCAGACAATCCGGCAAGGTGGCTTGATCAATCACCAGCGAATGGTAACGCGTGGTTTCCACCGGATTCGGTAATCCATTGAACACGCCGATATTATGGTGATACACCGGCGAGGTCTTGCCATGCATCACTTCCTTAGCGCGAACGATGTTCCCGCCAAAGGCCTGACCGATACTTTGGTGCCCAAGGCAAACGCCTAAAATCGGCACCTTACCGGCGAAGTGTTTAATTGCTTCCACCGAAATACCGGCTTCGTTCGGTGTACACGGGCCTGGAGAAATCACCAGATAATCCGGGTGCAATGTCTCGATCGTTTCCAAATTGATCTGGTCGTTGCGATGCACATCGACATGCTGGCCGAGTTCACCGAAGTATTGCACCAGGTTATAGGTAAACGAATCGTAATTATCAATCATCAACAACATAATTTATTCTGCCTTCGACACTATCGATGTCCGACATCGGGATTGTCGGTTTTCAGCCCTTTGGAAACGAATTCCACCGCCTTAAAGATGGCGCGGCCTTTATTCATGGTTTCGTCCCATTCGGATTGCGGCACCGAATCGGCGACGATACCGGCACCAGCCTGCACGAACAGACGTTGATCTTTAATCACCGCCGTACGAATTGCGATGGCGGTGTCCATATTGCCGTGCCAACCCAGGTAACCGACCGCACCGGCATAAATGCCGCGCTTGACCGGTTCCAATTCATCGATGATTTCCATGGCGCGAATTTTCGGCGCGCCGGACACAGTGCCCGCCGGGAAGGTGGCACGCAACACGTCAATGGGTGTCATGCCCGCTTTGGCACGGCCATTTACGTTAGAGACGATGTGCATGACGTGCGAATAGCGTTCCACCACCATTTTTTCGGTCAATTCCACCGAACCGATATCGGAAATCCGTCCGACATCGTTACGACCCAAATCAATCAACATCAAATGCTCGGCCACCTCTTTCGGGTCGGACAGCAAATCGATTTCCAATTCTTTGTCTTTTTCGGGCGTTAAACCACGACGGCGCGTACCGGCAATCGGCCGCACCGTGACGGTGTTGTCTTCCAAACGCACCAGAATTTCCGGCGACGAACCGACCACTTGCAGATCACCGAAATCCAAAAAGAACATATACGGCGACGGATTCAGATAACGCAAGGCGCGGTACAAATCAATCGGCGCGGCGCCGTAATCAATCGACATCTGCTGTGAAATGACAATCTGCATGGCGTCGCCGGACAAAATGTACTCTTTAATTTTCGCCACGGCGTCTTTGAAAGGCCCTTCGCCGAAGCTGGATTGGAAATCGGCTTCTTCCGGAATGAAATCGCGCGGCACGTCGTTCGGCACCGGCATCGGCTGGTTGATCATGGTGACGATTTCTTCGATGCGGGCTTCCGCTTGGGAATAGGCGTTGTCCTGCGACAAATCGGCATGCACAATGACATGCACCTGACCGCTGAGGTTATCGAACACCACAATTTCTTCGGACACCAACAATTGAATATCCGGTGCCTGAATGTCATCCTGCGCCGGTTCGCTGTCACGCAAACGCTCTTCGACATAACGCACCGTATCGTAGCCGAAATACCCGACCAATCCACCGGTGAACGCCGGCAAACCGGCCTGCGGGAACACCTGATAACGGGCTTGATAGGCTTCAATCCACGCCAGCGGATCATCGGACACCTGCTGCTCAACCGCATCATCGCCATCGAACAGGGTGATTTGATGACCACTGACTTCTAATCGCTTGCGGCACGGCAACCCGATAATCGAGTAGCGACCCCACTTATCTCCACCCTGCACCGATTCCAGAAGGTAGGTTTGGGGCTGGGCGGCAACCTTATGATAGACACTCAAGGGCGTGTCGTAATCGGATAAGATCGTCCGCATCACCGGGGCGGTTTTATAGCCCTGCTGAGATAAGTTGCGGAAGTGGGCATCACTCATTGATAGCTGACTCTTTTTGATTTGAACGTTCGGCTCTTTCGAGCTTTTTAAACAAATAGGTTCGATACAGTCCGGAAAACGAGCACCAGAACGGCTTGGTCAACACCAGGAAAAAGGCTTTCAGGTAGCGATACAGTTCAAGCAGTCGGTGCTTCATCGTTTCAAACCCGTGTCGGTTCGGATTATTTGGCTTCCAGATAGTTCGGCAATTCCATAAAGGAATCCATCACCGCATCCGGCTCGTAGTTTCGAATATCTTCCCCATGATTATAACCGTAAGTCATGCAGAAAATGTGAAAACCAGCGGCGCGCGCCGCTTTCACGTCGGACTTAGAGTCACCGATCATCAAGGCGTTTTCCGGTGCCACACCCAATTGCTCCGCGGCATGCAGCAACGGCATCGGATGCGGTTTTTTCTCTTCACAGGTATCACCTGACACCACGACTTCAAAATAATCGTAAAGGCCTTTGTCTTTCAACAACGGTACCGTAAAGGCTTCGGCTTTGTTGGTCACGCAGGCCACACGGTAACCTTGTGCCTTCATCCACTCAATGCCTTCCACAACGCCTTCATACACACAGCTACGCTTGGAAGTGTTGTCTTTATACAAATCCAGGAAAATCGGATAGGCTTTTTCCATCAACTCCGGTTCCGGCATGCCGTCCACCGAATTAATCAGCGCGCGTTCGGTCAAACGCTGTACGCCATTTCCAACCCAGTCACGCACCGCGTCTTCACCGCGAACAGGCATGTCCAGTTGTTTCATCATTTCATCTACGCAGTAGGCCAGATCCGGCACACTGTCAATCAAAGTCCCATCCAAATCGATCAGGATGAAGCCCGGTTTAATTTTTTGTTGGCTCATTAAAGGTTTCCAAATAATTCGAATTGTTATTGTTTTACAGCGCAGAATATATTCGCCCGACGGCTATGTCAGCCGTTTAAAACGACAAAACGCCAGACAGAGCTGGCGTTCCGTACCGCGCTATCCGTGATGTTGGGCTAATAAATTACGCTTTAGCCAATTCATCACGCATCTGTTGGATGACCGTGTCATAACGGTTTGCATCGCCCGCGTTGGCTTTGCCGAAAATGCCGGAACCGGACACGAAGGTATCACAACCGGCTGCCGCGACTTCCGCAATGTTTTCCACTTTCACACCACCGTCGATTTCCAAACGGATATCACGACCGGATTCGTCGATCAGTTTGCGTGCAGCTTTCAATTTTTCCAACGCTTCTGGAATAAACGCTTGCCCGCCGAAACCAGGGTTCACCGACATGATCAAAATCATATCGATTTTGTCCATGACGTGCTCCAAGTAGCTCAAAGACGTGGCCGGGTTAAAAACCAAACCGGCTTTACAGCCTTCCCCTTTGATCAACTGCAAAGAGCGGTCGATGTGCTCGGACGCTTCCGGGTGGAAGGTGATGTAATCCGCACCGGCGCTGGCGAAGTCCGGAATAATGCGATCCACCGGCTTCACCATCAAGTGCACGTCGATTGGCGCTTTAACACCTTCGTTGTCCATGAATTTTTTCAAAGACTCGCACACCAACGGCCCAATGGTTAGGTTTGGCACATAATGGTTATCCATTACATCGAAGTGCACCACATCCGCACCGGAGGCAATAACGTCTTTAACGTCCGTTCCAAGTTGGGCAAAATCAGCCGACAAAATCGATGGCGCAATCCAGTTTTCTTTCTTAGCCATGTCGTAATCCTTTTGAGAATGAAATTGAAATTGCGGGCATTTTACCAGACTCGCCGATTTTAAAAAAGAAAACATTATCTTACCAGGCCTGGCCAATCGTTTGATTTTACGAAAAATGTCGAACCGCTTGACGGCCAAAAAACCGCCATGCAAAACTCTCTGATAATTCCGTTGATTTGGGATAAAATCACCCACAAAAGACAACGGTTATCCCTTAACGGATAACCACGACACAACCACATGCGTCACGAGGAGATGTCATGGATCACTTCCCGGCTTTAAAATCACTAAAACGCAGCATTCGCATCACCGAAGTCATCGGGCTGATTATCATTGCGCTGGCCACCATCATCGCCGGCATTCAGGAAGTGATCGTCATGGTGCAGAACATGAAGGTCACCCTCGGCGATTTGCTGTTGCTTTTCCTTTATCTGGAAGTACTGGCCATGGTGGCTATCTATTTGGATTCCGGCAAACTGCCGATTCGGTTTCCGATGTACATCGCCATCATCGCCCTGGCGCGTTACCTGATTCTGGACATGAAAAACCTCACCGAGTGGCAGATGATTGCCGTGGCCGCGACCATGCTAATGATCGCCTTTGCCGTCATCATCATCCGCTACGGCCACTTGAAACTGCCGTACACCGACCGACAGCAGTTGGAAGAGAATTTGAAAAAATAAACTGGAAGAATGCTTATGCAACCACTTTACGAGTCAAACCTGACCAGCCTCCCCTTAATCAACAAAGGGAAAGTTCGTGACCTCTACGACGTGGACGACCGTCACCTGCTGATCGTCACCACCGACCGCATTTCCGCTTTCGACGTGGTGCTGCCAACGCCGATTCCGGGAAAAGGCCGAATCCTGACGGAAACCGCTCAGTTCTGGATGAACAAGGCCACCGACATTCTGCCGAACCAAATGGCGGACGACGTCCAATTGGCCGACATCCTCACACCCGAGGAACTGAAACAACTGGACGGCCGCGGCATGGTGGTGCGTAAATTGAAACCTCTACCGGTGGAAGCCATTGTGCGCGGCTACTTGGTCGGCTCCGGCTGGAAGGAATACAAGAAAACTCAAACCGTTTGCGGCATCGAATTACCGGCCGGTTTAAAAAAAGCCGAACAATTACCGGAACCGCTATTCACGCCGTCCACCAAAGCGGAAATCGGTGAACACGATGAAAACATCTCTTACGAAGAAGTGGTGAAACTGATCGGAGAAGACAAAGCCCGCCAAGTCAAACAGTACAGTTTGGCGCTGTATCAAATGGCGGCGGAATTCGCTTTAGAGCGCGGCATCATCATCGCCGACACCAAATTCGAGTTCGGGGAAGACGAAAACGGCGTCATTCATTTGATCGACGAAGCCCTGACGCCGGACAGCTCACGTTTCTGGCCGGCCAAAACCTATCAAGTCGGCAAAAATCCGGACAGCTTTGATAAGCAATACATTCGCGATTACTTGGAATCCCTGGATTGGAACAAAACCGCACCGGGGCCGGAACTACCACAAGAAGTCGTCGATATGACCCTGGAAAAATACCAAGAAGCTCAGGCACGCCTGATGGAAAACTCCTAACCGCAAAGGCTCATTTATGTTCGACGAACTGCTTCCCACTGTCGATACCTTTTTGAATGCAACCGACTCGGCCACGCCGAACGGTTTCTTCATCACCGGTACCGACACGGAAACCGGTAAGTCTTACACCACCTGCCGCATCGCTGAATACCTATTGCAAAAACGACCAGGCCTGGTCATTTCGCCCAGAAAACCCATTGCGTCCGGCTGCCTTCTACAACCGGACGGTCGCCTGCTATCGGAAGACGCTGACTCGGTGCACAGTGCCAGCCAAACCCCCGACGACTTGGAAACAATTTGCCCTTATCGTTTTAAGCTCCCGATTTCACCGGCTCGCGCCATTGCTCAAGCGGGTGCTGATATTCGGTTAAACGAGCTGGTCGAAGCTTGCCAGGCACCACAAGACCGGTTTCGACTGGTGGAGGGTGCAGGAGGGCTTTATTCACCGCTCACGCCCGACGCTGACAATCTGGATTTGATTCAACGCCTAGGGTTACCGGTTGTTCTCGTCGTTGGCAACAAGCTTGGCTGTCTGAATCACGCTCTACTGACAATCCGAGCCTTGGAAACGGCCAAGCAGCCGATCGCCTTAATCGTACTCAATGACCTGTCCGACAACGCCGACCCGGAAAACTTCACCGACCTCCAATCGCTGGTTCCTTATCCATGCGTCCACACACCTTATCATGGCTACCAAGGACAGCTTTAACGTCCTTCTGTCAGCCTTCTTCGAACCTTCAAGAACAGCAAGACCATTACCCCGCCGAGCACCATAAACAGCAACGCCAGCGGCCACAGTGCCCAAACAATTCCCCAATGATCGGCCACGACAATAGACGTCGCACCAATCTGTTCCGTCAAACCGTATTCCGATAACAGCGCATCACTGTAGAACCACAGCAAAAACGCCAATGCCAACCCAATTCCGATACACATGGTTGACCTCCTTTCACTTTTTAACCGACATAAAAAAAGCCCGACCAAGGCCGGGCTTTCTCGGATTTGAATCCAGAGCGTCGATTACTTAACGCGCTGATCCAAAGAACCGCTTGCATAGCGAGCTTGCATTTCTTCCAGACCAAGAGACTTGATCTTATCGGCGTGACCGGCACAACCGAACGCTTCGAAACGCGCTTCACAGATACCCATCATGGCATCTTCAGCCGCTTTCAAGAACTTACGAGGGTCGAAGTTTGATTTGTTTTCTTCCAGGTGACGACGTACCGCACCGGTAGAAGCCATACGCAAATCCGTATCGATGTTTACTTTACGCACACCGTATTTGATGCCTTCAACGATTGCATCCACTGGTACACCGTAAGTTTGGCCCATGTCACCACCGTAGTTGTTGATGATTTCCAACCACTCTTCCGGTACAGAAGAAGAACCGTGCATAACGATATGCGTGTCAGGGATGCGCTCGTGGATTTCTTTGATACGGTCGATACGTAGCACGTCATCGGAAGGCTTAGACGTAAACTTGTAAGCACCGTGAGACGTACCAACAGCAACCGCTAGACAGTCAACATTGGTTTCTTTAACGAACTGTGCCGCTTCTTCCGGATCGGTCAACAAAGCGTCTGCGTCAAGCTTTTCATCGGAACCGTGACCGTCTTCTTCACCCATCATACCGGTTTCAAGAGACCCTAGGCACCCTAGCTCACCCTCAACGGTAACACCACCAGCGTGAGCCATTTTAACAACGGCCGCCGTGATGTCACGGTTATATTCATAAGACGCTGGAGTCTTCATGTCAGACATCAAAGAACCGTCCATCATAACGGAAGTGAAGCCAGACTGAATCGCGCGCAAACAAACACCTTCATCAGAACCGTGATCCTGGTGCATAACAACCGGAATATGCGGGAACATTTCAACCGCACCTTCAATCAGGTGGCGCAACATTGGCTCACCGGCATACTTACGCGCACCCGCAGAACCTTGCAGGATAACTGGCGAGTTACATTTGTCCGCCGCACGCATGATTGCACGTACTTGTTCCATGTTGTTTACGTTAAACGCCGGCATACCGAAGTTGTTTTCTGCCGCGTAGTCCATTAGTTCACGAAGTGTAATCATCGCCATGTGCGAGACTCCTCTATTAGTTTAAAAAATCAATCGATGTATTCTAACAAGCTTTCTTTTCTTTAAAAAGCTTAATAAAGTTTTGGTTTTTAACGTTTTCTATTGTTTTATGTTATGGAATTTTAACGATTTCCATCTGGTTGGTGCCGCCCATCAATCCACGGGATTGACCACGGGTCACGATAATCAAATCACCCGTTTTCGCCACACCTTTCTGCTTCAACTCATCCAGAATTTCGTTTTTGACTTCATCATCCGACAAGTCGCTGTAATCGACACTGGTCGGATAAACGCCGCGGTAAAGCGTCACTTTACGGCGTGTTTCCAAGTGCGGCGTCAAGGCAATGATCGGAATCCCGGAACTGATGCGAGACATCAGCAACGGTGTATTACCGGATTCGGTCAAGGCCGCGATGCACTTCACGCCGAAATGGTTCGCCGCATACATCGCCGCCATGGCGATGGTCTCGTCAATCGCCGTAAAGGATTCATCGATACGGTGCGTTGACTCACGCGCACTGCGTGATTTCTCGGCTTCATGCGCGATGTCCGACATGGTTTTGATGACCAGACTTGGCGAATGCCCTGTCGCCGTCTCACCCGACAACATGACCGCATCGGTTCCGTCCATGACCGCGTTCGCGACGTCGAAGACTTCCGCACGCGTCGGAATCGCGTTTTCGATCATGGTTTCCATCATCTGCGTCGCTGTGATGGTAATACGGTTCAACTGACGGGCGCGCTTGATCATTTTCTTCTGCAGAGCCGGCAATTGAGCGTCACCGACTTCGACACCCAAGTCGCCACGAGCGATCATGATGACGTCGGAAGCCAGAATAATGCTGTCCAAGGTGAAGTCGTCATTGACGGCTTCGGCGCGCTCGACTTTCGAGACAATACTGCACACTAAACCGGCTTTTTCCGCCAGGGAACGGCAATACTCGACATCTTCAGCACTTCTCGGGAAGGACAGTGCCAAATAATCACATTGGATTTCAGCGGCCGTCAAAATGTCTTCTTTATCTTTTTCGGTCAGGGCCGACGCAGACAAACCACCGCCCAATAGGTTAATGCCTTTGTTGTTCGACAGCTTACCGCCCACAACAACAACACAATTAACACGTTCGCCTTCGACGCTTTCCACGTCCAGCACCACACGTCCGTCGTCCAGCAATAAGCGGTCGCCGGCTTTGACGTCGTATGGCAGGCTTTTGTATGTCAAGCCGACTTCTTTCTGGTTACCGGCCATTGGGTCCACATCATTATCCAATGCAAACTTGTCGCCTGGCTCCAGGTAAATGCTGCCTTCGGAGAAACGTGCAATACGAATCTTCGGCCCTTGCAAATCCACCAAAACACCAACTTCTCGGTCCATTTTGGCGGACAATTCGCGGACTTTTTTAGCGCGCTGAATGTGATCTTCGGCGTTGCCGTGCGACATATTGATGCGCACAACGTCCACGCCGCACTGGATCATACGCTCCAGTTCACCTTCACGATCCGTAGCCGGCCCTAAGGTCGCAACGATTTTTGTTCTTCTTAAACTCGATGCCATAAACTTTTTCATCCCTCAAACGGTCTCATTGCGGTTCGACAGAAAGCAAGATGACTCGCGAAATAAACTTCCCTGATCGGGAATCGTTCCCGAATCGAAATTCATTTACCGAGGCATCCTCTCACCTTTCAATTACGAAACGTCAATGAATGGTTAATATTAAGTAACATAAAAAGGCCAAGCGGCTTTGCTTGGCCTAAAAGATTTTCGGCTTATTTTTGCGCCGCTTTTTCCAACATTTCAACAGCCGGTAGTTTCTTGCCTTCCAAGAACTCTAGGAAAGCACCGCCGCCGGTTGAGATATAAGAGACTTTATCCGCGATGTCATACTTGTCGATTGCCGCCAAGGTATCACCACCACCCGCGATGGAGAACGCTGACGATTCGGCAATCGCCATGGAAATCGCTTTGGTGCCTTCACCGAACTGATCGAATTCAAAGACACCAACCGGGCCGTTCCAAACAACCGTACCGGCGTTTTTGATGATGTTCGCCAATTCAGCCGCTGAATCCGGGCCGATATCGAAAATCATGTCGTCGTCGGCGACATCCGCAACCGCTTTGGTTTCGGCCGCAGCCGATTCGGAGAATTCTTTCCCGCAAACCACGTCAGAAGCTAAAGGAATGGCCGCGCCACGCCCTTCCATGATTTCGTTCAATTTTTTACAGGTCGGGACCAAGTCGCTTTCAGACAAAGACTTACCAACATTGTAGCCAGCCGCTTCGATGAAGGTATTGGCGATACCGCCACCCACTACCAATTGGTCGACTTTTTCAGACAAAGATTCCAACACCGTCAACTTAGTGGATACTTTGGAACCACCCACGATCGCCACCATCGGACGAGCCGGGTTATTCAAAGCCTTACCAAGGGCGTCCAATTCGGCCGCCAACAAAGGACCGGCACATGCGGTACCGGCGAAAGCGCCCGCACCGTGTGTAGATGCTTGCGCACGGTGAGCCGTACCAAAAGCATCCATGACGTAAACGTCACACAAAGCCGCGTATTTTTGAGACAACGCTTCGTCGTTTTTCTTTTCACCGACATTGAAACGCACGTTTTCCAACAATACGACTTCGCCTTCCGCAATGTCAAAACCACCGTCCAGGTAGTCTTTAACCAAACGCACTTCTTTGCCTAGCTTTGCAGACAAGTCGGCCGCGACCGGTGCCAACGAAAACTCTTCCGCGTACTCACCTTCTGTCGGACGCCCCAAGTGAGACATCAACATGACTTTCGCACCGGCTTCCGCCGCCATTTTAATGGTTGGCAAAGAGGCACGGATACGTGCATCTGAGGTCACTTTCCCATCCTTAACCGGAACGTTCAAATCTTCACGGATCAATACTCGCTTTCCAGCCAAGTCCAAGTCAGACATTTTAATTACAGACATACTCAGTCCTTTTTTTAAAGTTTAAAAACACTTTTCACAATGGAAAAGCGCATTCGATTGTTAAAAATTCATTTTTCTTTTCGGCACTGAGCCAATACCGACAAGAAAAATCAATCAAAGACCGGGTCAAACAACCCGGCCTTTGCGATCACCGGAAACGCTTAGTGCGTTCCAACGTGCTCAACAACGCGCATCATGTTACAAGTGTAACCATACTCGTTGTCATACCAAGCCACGATCTTAACGAAGGTCGGATCCAAAGCGATACCGGCTTTCGCGTCGAAGATGGATGGGTGAGAGTCACCACGGAAGTCAGTCGAAACATTGGCTTCTTCGGTGTAACCCAGAACGCCTGCCAACTCACCTTCAGACGCTTTTTTCATCGCCGCACAGATGTCGTCGTAAGACGCTTCTTTTTCCAACTCAACCGTCAAGTCAACAACGGAAACGTCAGATGTCGGTACACGGAAAGCCATACCCGTCAACTTGCCGTTCAACGCTGGCAATACTTTACCAACCGCTTTCGCCGCACCGGTTGAAGATGGGATGATGTTCTCAAGGATACCGCGACCACCGCGCCAGTCTTTCATGGAAGGACCGTCAACGGTTTTCTGAGTGGCGGTCGCCGCGTGAACAGTCGACATCAAACCACGCTTGATACCGAAGTTGTCGTTCAATACCTTCGCAACCGGCGCCAAACCGTTTGTGGTACAAGAAGCGGCAGAAACAATCGCTTGACCCGCGTATTCGTTATGGTTAACACCGTAAACGAACATTGGCGTGTGATCTTTAGAAGGCGCAGACTGAACCACTTTCTTCGCACCCGCGTCGATGTGCGCTTGACACGTTTCTTCGGTCAGGAAGAAACCAGTACATTCGATGACCAGGTCGGCACCCACTTCGTCCCACTTAAGGTCAGCCGGGTTACGTTCAGCGGTGATGCGGATGGTTTTACCGTTCACAACCAAGTTACCGTCTTTCACTTCGACGTCACCGTCGAAACGACCGTGTACGGAATCGTACTTCAGCATGTATGCCAAATATTCAGGGTCCAACAAATCGTTGATGGCAACTACTTCAATGTTTTTGAAGTCTTTTGCAGCCGCACGAAACGCCATACGACCGATACGGCCAAAACCGTTAATACCAACTTTAACTGTCATTCTTATTTACTCCTAAAATACGCCAGACCCAACCGGTAAACCGGCCAGGCCTGGTAAAAAATGAAATGGGTTATTTACCAAGTACCTTGTTCGCCGTCGCCACCACGTTCTCAACAGTGAAGCCGAACTCCTTGAACAATTCACCGGCGGGTGCAGACTCACCGAAGGACTTCATGCAAACGCAATCACCGTCCAAGCCAACATACTTGTACCAAGACTCGGCCACACCGGCTTCGATCGCAACACGCTTAACGCCTGGGATCAATACGGAATCACGGTAGGCTTGATCCTGCTCATCAAAGGCATCGGTAGACGGCATGGAAACCACACGGACTTTCGCGTCCATCGCTTCAGCGGACTCAACCGCCAAACCAACTTCAGAACCGGTCGCGATGAAGATGATGTCCGGCGTACCGTCACAATCTTTCAGGATGTAACCACCCTTCTCGATGTTCTTCACTTGCTCGGCCGTACGTTCCATCGGCGTCAAGTTTTGACGAGAGAAGACCAAAGCTGTCGGTGCGTCACCGCGCATAACCGCCAGCTTCCACGCGACCGCAGACTCAACCGCGTCACACGCGCGCCAAGTTTGGAAGTTTGGAATCACACGCATGGTCGCCATTTGCTCGACCGGTTGGTGTGTCGGACCATCTTCACCCAAACCGATGGAATCGTGCGTAAAGACATAAATCGTACCGATTTTCATCAAGGCGGACATACGCAAAGCATTACGCATGAATTCCATGAACATGAAGAAAGTACCGCCGTAGACTTTGAAGCCGCCGTGCAGAACCATCCCGTTCATCATGTGTGCCATACCGAATTCACGCACACCCCAAGACAGGTAGTTACCGTTTGGATTCGCATGATTCACTTTCACCGTACCGGACCAGTTGGTCAGGTTAGATCCGGTCAAGTCAGCCGACCCGCCGAACATTTCCGGCAACAATGGCCCCATGGCTTCGATTGCGTTTTGAGACGCTTTACGAGAGGCGATATTTGGCATTTCGTCTTGTGTTTTCGCAATGAACTTATCCATTTCCATTTCAAAGTTCGCCGGCAATTCACCCGCCATACGACGTTCGAATTCCGCCGCCAACTCTGGGTATTCAGCGCGGTAAGCTTCAAACTTAGCGTTCCACTCGGCTTCGTCTTTCGCACCTTGCTCTTTATGATCCCAACCTTCGTAAACTTCTTCCGGAATCACAAACGGCTCGTATTCCCAGCCCAGGTTTTCACGCGTCAATTTGATTTCTTCGTCACCCAATGGAGCGCCGTGACAATCGTGGGTACCGCACAGGTTCGGAGAACCGAAACCGATTGTCGTACGTGTACAAATCAAAGAAGGCTTGTCGTTAACGGACTTGGCTTCACGGATCGCTTTATCAATCGCGTCGGCATCATGACCGTCAACGTCGCGAATGACGTGCCAGTCATACGATTCGAAACGTCCGGCAACGTCACGTTCCATCCAGTCGGAGATGTGACCATCGATGGAAATATCGTTGTCATCCCAGAAAGCGACCAATTTACCAAGACCCAAAGTACCGGCCATGGCCGCTGATTCATGAGACAGGCCTTCCATCAAACAACCGTCACCCATGAAGACATAAGTGTAGTGGTTAACGATGTCGTGGTTTTGTTTGTTGAATTGCGCCGCCAAAGTACGCTCGGCAATCGCCATACCAACCGCGTTGGTGATCCCTTGCCCCAACGGCCCGGTCGTGGTTTCGATACCGTCGGCATAACCGTATTCCGGGTGACCTGCGGTTTTCGCATGCAATTGACGGAACTGCTTGATGTCTTCCATTCCTAGGTCGAACCCAGTCAAATGCAACAACGAATAAATCAGCATGGAGCCGTGACCGTTCGACAAAACAAAACGATCGCGATCGGCCCAGTTTGCATTAGTCGGGTTGAATTTCATGTGGTCATTCCACAGGACTTCGGCGATATCAGCCATCCCCATCGGCGCGCCTGGGTGACCAGACTTGGCTTTTTGGACGGCATCCATGCTCAACACACGGATCGCATTGGCTAGTTCTCTACGAGTTGACATTGGCAACTTCCCTCAAGTTATAAAAATTCGGTGTCTTATCCACTTTAATTTTTTGGCCTTTTTGACCCATTTTGAAAGTGACAAGTGCAAAATTGGACGAACATTTTCTCTCAAAATGACAAAATCATCAAGTTTTCTTATCTTTCTATCGTGAAATAACCACTGGGAAAAATTGGATTTTTTCGCGATTATCCTGATGAAAATCAAATCGAAAACAGCGGTTCAAGCCGCTCGGGGTATATGATGCTTTTCATTTTCACGCATTATTTGAAGGTTTTATGAAAGGCAACGGCAGGATGAAATAAATTCCTCAAAATCTATGCTAGAATCGGAATGGCTTGACGTTTTCCCTTTCCAGACAAGGAGTTCGCTATGCCACTTAGACTGAAAGACCTCGTAAAAACGGCCAAAGCCAATATTGATGAAATCACTTGCGACCAGGTGGAAGACTACCAGGCGCAAGGTTACAAAACCCTCGATGTCCGCGAAGCGGCGGAATACCTCGACGGCACCATCCCCATGTCACTTCATATCCCCAGAGGCATTCTGGAACCCAAATGCGACATGTGCTTTGAAGGGCACGAATCGGAACTGTCGGATCTGAACCAGCCTTGGATCATTTTCTGCCAGGCCGGTGGACGCGGCGCACTGGCCGCTTACACCATGAAACAGATGGGCTATACAAATGTGATTAATCTCGCCGGCGGGTTCAATGCCTGGAAAGCCTTCGGCGGACCGATTGAAACCCCGCCGATCGAAGACGGCCTGATCCGTTGCGACCACCCTTGGAACCCGGGGTTCCAAGGCGAGTAACCCTGACCTTAGAAGGAGGTTATTTAGGCCGCTTCAGCGGCCTGCTTTCTGGCCTGTAACCGATCATGGAAATTTTCATACAGCGACAAGGTCGCCGGAATCACCAACAGAATCAATAAGGTCGAGAACATCAACCCGAAGGCAATGGACGCCGCCATCGGAATCAGGAACTGCGCCTGCAAGGAGGTTTCAAACAGCAACGGCGTCAAACCGGCAATGGTGGTCAAAGAGGTTAAGAATACCGCGCGCACCCGTTGCACCACCGCTTCTTCCAACGCCTGGTTAATCGCCATCCCTTCTTCACGAAGCCGTTTGTAGAAACTCACCAAGATAATGGAATCGTTGACCACGATGCCGGACAAACCGAAGAAACCGAACAACGACAGAATTGTCATATCGATACCCAGCACCCAATGCCCCATAATCGCACCGATCAAGCCGAACGGAATCGCCATCATCACCACCAACGGCCAGCCATAGGACGCAAACACCCAGGCCAGCACAATGTAAATGGTCGCCAAGCCAATCAGCAGCCCGATTTTCATATCGCCGATGGTTTCCGCCTGATTGGCGCTCTGACCTTCCAGTGAATAACTCAATCCGTATTGCGCCACCAACGCCTTCAAGGTCGTTTCCTGAAGCTGGGCCAAAATACGATTGGCGTTATTGACGCTCTTATCCACTTCCGCCTTGACGGTAATGGTCAAACGGCCGTCCACATGACGCACGGCATCAAAGCCTTGCTGGTTTTTCCATTTCGCCACCGAACTCAGCGGCACACTTTGCCCGTCCGGCGTCATCACCTGCATGCTGCCGAGCGTGGCCAGTTTGGCCTGTTCGTCGCGCGGATACTGCACCCGCACCTCCACTTCATCTTCGCCATCGGTGAAAATTTGTGCCAACCGCCCGGAAAACGCATCCGCCAGTTGCTGCCCAAGCGAGGCATAGGTAAAGCCCAACGCTTGACCTTGCGGCGTCAATTCATACACCAGCTGATCCCGCCCGTACGGCAAATCGTCCTTCACCCCCGATACACCGGGAATTTGCGACAACACCTGTTGTAAATCCAGAGACGCCTGTTTCAACACGCCCGGCTCCGCGCCCCACAAACGAATATCGATGTCGCTGCCAGGCGGTCCGTTACGTGGCGCTTCAATCGACAAAACGTCCAGGCCTGGGACTTTTCCGGCTTTTTCATGCCACATCTGGATGAACTCGGCATTTCGGGTTTCACGCTGGTCCGACTCCACCAGCTCGATATTAATGCCCCCGAAGTTGGCCCCGGTTTCCCCATTATTGGTTTCGTTATGATGCACCACCGCCGTTTTGACAATGCCCGGCTCAAGGTTTTTTTCGGTTTCCAGCAAGGCTTGATAAAGCTGATCAACGTAACGCGTCGTCACTTCCGGCGGCGTGCCCGCGACAAAACGCACATCCGCCAGCAAACGAGTCGATTCCGGCGACGGGAAAAACACAAAGGCAATTCGCCCTCCGGCCAAAAGACCGATGGCAAAAATCATCAACGCCAATGTCGACGCCAAGGTAATGGCACGGTGCGACAACACCCAACGCGTCAAACGACGGAACTGCACTTCCCGGAAATGATCGATGGCGTTGTCCAGCCGATAACGAACCGACCCCTCTTCCGGCGGCTTGATGTTTTTGAATGCATGGCGCAAATGCCCCGGCAACACTGCGAAACTCTCCAACAAAGACGCCATAATCACCGCGATAATGACCAGCGGAATCGCAAACAGAATGTTCCCGATTTCCGCCCCGATCAACATCAAAGGCACAAACGCCGCCACCGTGGTAATGGACGACGCCGTCACCGGCGCCAGCATCCGATGCGCGCCGCCTTCAGCCGCTTCCAGCGCCGGCTCGCCCATTTCATAATGGGCCAGCGCGTCTTCACCGACCACAATGGCATCATCGACAATAATCCCCAAGGCCATAATCAACGCGAACAGACTGATCATGTTGATGCTGCCGCCCAGCAGATACATAATCATCAGCGTCGCCATAAAGGAAATCGGAATCCCGACCGCCACCCAGAAGGCGACCCGACCGTTCATAAACAAATACAGAATCAGGATTACCAGAATCAAACCGCCCACACCGTTGTTCAACAACAGCATGATCCGCTCGTTCACCAGCGCCCATATTTCGTCATACACTTTCAATTGAATGCCGCTCGGCAAGGTCGGCTCGGTTTTCGCCAGCCAGTCCTGCATGATTTTCGAGGACTTCAACGTATCGCCGGATTCGGCGCGTTGCAGTTTCATCTCAATCGCCGGATGCCCCTCCACCATAATAATGGGCGCGTTCTTTTTCGGGCGGCGCTCGATATTGGCGATGTCGCCCAACAGCACATTCTGGGTATCGGACACCACCAACGGCAACCGTTCGAAGTCCACTTCATTGCGTCCCTGTTTGATGGCCCGCAAATCGCGCACACTGTCGTCGTCCCCCACCGAACCGGCCGGAAAATCACGACTCATGCCCGCCAACTGATTCGACACATCCTGCAACGTCAGGCCGTAATTCTCCAACGCCTGTTGCGGCACTTCCACCGCCATTTCCTCTTCCGGCATGCCGACGTAATCGACCTTATCAATGCCTTGATCCAGCAACTGACGCTCAAACTGCCGTGCCAAGTGACGCAATTCTTTCAAATCGCCGTTATCGCTGATCAACAACAAACGCGCCACCATCTCGTAACGAATCACCCGACTGATCATCGGGGTTTCGGAGTCCTGCGGCAGGTTCCGCAATTCATCGATCTTCTGCTTCACCTGATCGACCGCCTCGATCATATTGGTGCCTTCCTTGAACTTCAACGTAATCGACGAAATCCCCAGCGCTGAGGTGGACGTCATTTCATCCAGATTGTCGATATTGCGAATGACGCGCTCGATCGGATCGGTGATGGAAGTTTCCACATCCTCGGCATTCGCGCCCGGCCAAACCACCTTGACCGTGGCGTAATCGAGTTCGAAATTCGGGAAAAATTGCACATTGAGCTTCATCAGTGCCACCAAGCCCAACAGAATCATGACCATCATCATCAGATTGGGGGCCACTTTATGGCGGGCGAAAAGCCCGATGAAACCATGAGATTTAAACGACGTTTTTTCGGGATGATATCCCTCGTAATCTTGCGGGTGCTGGTCCGGACGAACAATGTGAGACATCTATTCCACCACCGATACTTTCAGGCCATTGACGGCATTCGGTAAATGCGTGGTGGCGACCTGAGCACCGTCCGGCAAATCGCCGCGCACCATCGCCCAAACCTGACCGTCCACCATGACTTCGCCGACGTTTTGAATGGTCACGCTTTTCAACTGCCCGTCAACGACGATGTAGACACGGTCCGCACCGTACAACGCAGAATAAGGCACCGCCATCACATTCGGCACCGGCTGACCGTACAGATTCACTTGCCACAAATCACCAGGCCTGGCGGTTTTGGCCGTGGCCGGTACCGCAAAAAAGGCATCCAATCCGCTTGGCGTCGCTTCCCCGGCCAAACGTTTCAACGGCAGTTTATAAGCATGACCATTGAGTTTCAGCTCCGCTGCCAACGTAACGCCGTCTTCGATGGCGTCGTAGACTTTATCCAACTGGAAGCCCGGAATCTTGGCCCGCAATTCCAGTGAATCCAAACCGTAGAAAGTGACCATTGCGGCATTGGCGGCGACTCGGTCGCCTTCCGCCACTGAGACTTTCGCTATCCGGCCATCGTAAGGCGCAATAACGTTGCCGCGCTCACGGTTGATTTCGGCCTGCGCCAAATTGGCCTTGGCCTTTTCCAGGCGCGCTTCCAACTGTGCCACTTTGGCTTTATTTTCTTCCACCGCCAATTGCGCCCCCACAACGGTGTATTCCTGTCGCACCATCGCCTCTTTGGAAGCATCCAATGTCGATTTGGACACCAAATCTTTTTTAATCAGTTGCCCGTTGCGCTTCACATCATCTTGTTTGATTTTCAAAACGCGCTTTTCCTTATCCAACCGCTTGCGATTCGCTTCATACAACAACCCCTGAATGCGCAATTCGGCTTCGGTATCCGCCACATCCGCCTTGGCAATTTGATACGGCAATTCAATATCGGCTTGCGCCAACGCCACCAAGGGGTCACCTTTTTGAAACGCCTGCCCTTCTTTCACCGGCAAGCTGGCAACCACACCGGCTACCGGTGCCGCCGCCGTCACCAACGCATTGGATTCCACGGTACCGTACAACGAAATCACCGGCGCCAGCGTCTCGGCCTGCACCGTCATCGCCGTCACCGGCCAGACTTTCTGCTGCACCTGCACCGGCGGTTGGGCCGGCTTGGTCATTTTTAAAATCGCAAATAAGGCGATTGCGCCCAGCACAATCAATAACGGCATCAACCCTTTTCGCATTGTTTTCAGTTTTTGTAATACCGCCATAGGGTCCTCTTTCATCCTCGACATTCACGCCCACCACACAGGGCTTGCCGGATTTCTTAAGCAAACAAGAGTCCAGATTATAATGTATCCATTTTGAAATACGTAACCCATGCGACATCGTCTCAATAAAAAATACTAATCACTAGTCATTCAAAAAATCGCGACGCCAGGGCTTGCACCCACTCTATATATAAATAGAATTTATTAAGAGATTATTATTTTCAATAACCTTATTTTTTATAGGAGAGATAGGTATGAAAAAGTCAGTACTCAGCATTGCATTGCTCACGGGAGTGGCTTTGACCGCTCAAGCCAACCAGCCTAGCGAAGCCGAAGCGCGCGGCCTGGTCAAAGATTACATGAGCCAGTTGAAACCGGCCCTGATGAAAAGCATGAAAGAAGGCGGCCCGGTGAACTCGATTGACGTCTGCCACACCAAAGCGCCACAAATCGCACATGACCTAACTCAGAAAAGCGGCTGGAAAATCAACCGTGTCAGCTTGAAGCCACGTGCCGTGAACGCCAAGCCGGACGCTTGGGAAAAAACCGTTCTGGAACGTTTTGACACCCAACTAGCGGAAGGCAAGCCGATTAAAGAAATGGAATTTTCACAAGTCATCATCATGAACGGTGAAAAACAATACCGTTACATGAAAGCCATCCCGACGGCGGCGGTCTGTTTGAACTGCCACGGCACGGACGTACAACCGGCCGTCAAAAAAGCCATCAGCGAATACTATCCGGACGATCAAGCGGTCGGCTACTCAAAAGGCCAAATCCGCGGTGCTTTCAGCTTCACCAAAGCGCTGTAACCGGCATTGCAAAACCGGCCAGGCCTGGTCGGTTTTCACTTTCAACCCCGTTTTTTACGATTTCGACTCCACTTCCCATTGATGATGCCCCGGCTTGTTTCGGAAGCTGACCGGCTCCTGATGAATCATCACATCGGCATTATCGAAATTGCGGCGTAGCTTTTCCGTCACCTCTTCGGCGATTTGATGCCCCATCCATAACGAAAGATGATCATCCAGCTCCAAATCCAACTGAATGAACACCGTCGGCCCCGAACGGAAAGTCCGTAAATCATTAAACCCGCGTACCTGCGGATGACTCAACACAATATCGCGAATTTCGTCGCGCATACTGTCCGGCAACTCGCGGTCCAACAACTGATTACCCGACGCCACCGCCAGCTTCACCGCTTGCCAACCGATCCAAAGCCCGATCAGCAACCCTAACGTCGCATCCACCCACAGCCAGGCCGACAGCAACAGGCCCACCATTACGGCGAAATTGGCCCCCAAATCGGACAGATAATGCAGCGAATCGGACTCAATGGCGGTGGAATGGGTTTTACGAATCACATAACGCTGGAACATCACCAGCGCCAACGTGAGCGCCATGGAAAACAACATCACCCAAACGCCCAAATCGGCTTCGCGCACCGCTTCCGGGAAAAACAACCGATCCAACGCGTGCAACACCAGGTACAAGGCCGAACCGGCAATGAACACACTTTGCGCCAGAGACGCCAAGGGTTCCGCTTTACCGTGCCCGAGCCGGTGTTCGTTGTCGGCCGGCATTTGTGCGACGTGCACCGCGAATAAAATCATCATCGAGGCCACCACATCCACGGCCGAATCCAGCATGGACGCCAAAACACCGACGGAACGGGTTTCCCACCAGGCAAACGCTTTTGTCACCAGCAATACCAACGCCACGAAAACCGACACATAGGTCGCGTAACGTGTGAGTCTCAATGCACTCAAGAAGTCATCCTCATACCGAAAAACCACCAGGCCTGGTGATTTTGAAACAATTCAACTGAAACAATCAAAACGAACAATAAAAATGATTATCAATTCAGACAGGAATCAGCTTACCGCATCTTGGTCGGAAATAAAATCCTGAATTAAGTGGTGTCTTTCCGCATCAATCGCCCGGCCGATGTCGGCGCCTTGCACACCGGTCGCGAGTATGGCTTGATTGTCAACCCGGTTGGCGGCCTGCGCCAACGCCAACCAAAATGGTTTCTGAGGATACGGTTTCTGCTCAAATCCCAAGCGTCCTTTGGCATCGGCTTCGCAAGCGGTCAACAGCTTTTCAAAGGTCGCCAAATCTTTCAAGGCCCCGCAAGCGGTCAAGGCTTTCAAATAGGTTTTTGGTTTCAAGGCAGGGTGACCGTCACTGTCCAGGCCTTTATGAATCAAACCATGGAATTCGGTCACTTTTTCCGCGAACTGCTGCTGCTTTTTCGGCACACGATACCGTTCACAAAAAGCTTTCACCAACGGCACGCCAGCCTGTTCATGGCCGTGGTGTTTCGGCCAAAGCGCCGGCGGCGTCACGCCTTTGCCCAAGTCGTGCAGCAAGGCCCCGAGACGGACTGACAAATCGTCCGACAGTTGAGCCGAGGCATCCAGCACCATCAAGGTATGAATCCACACATCGCCTTCCGGATGGTACTTCTCCGGCTGGGTCACGCCGTGCAAGGCGTTTAATTCCGGGAACAAAACCGCGGTCGCGTCAACGCTGTCCAACGTTTCGAAAAACACACTCGGCGTGTCGGTGTTTAAGGCTTTGACCACTTCTTGCCAGACCCGTTCCGGCGTCAAAGCAGACAATTCACCCGACGCTGACATGCGTTGCATCAGCTCCGCGGTTTCCGGCGCCAGTGTGAAATCGAAAGGTGCCAATTTGGCGGCAAACCGCGCCACACGCAACACCCGTAACGGATCTTCTTCAAAGGCATCCGACACATGACGCAACACCTTATCCTCTAAATCTTTCTGCCCGCCATAAGGATCGATAATCGTCCCGTCTGAATCCTGCGCCATCGCATTAATGGTCAAATCACGGCGAATTAAATCTTCATCCAGCGTCACCGTCGGGTCGTACGACATCTCAAAACCGTGATACCCTTGCCCCACTTTGCGCTCCATTCGGGCCAGAGCATATTCTTCTTTGGTTTTGGGGTGCAAAAACACCGGAAAATCCTTGCCGACCTGATCGAAACCTTGTGCTAGCATAGCCGACGGCGTCGCGCCCACCACCACCCAATCGTGGTCATAGACCGGAATACCGAGTAACGCATCTCGCACTGCCCCGCCGACTAGATAGGTTTCCATAGTGTCCTCATTACATTCAATCCTGCGCACATCATAAAACAAAAAAGCCGTCGAATGACGGCTTTTCTTGAAAGGGTTCAGAACCGGATTACAACAATTCGTCGGCGTCTCGACCGGCTTCCTGACGATAAAAGTGATAACGTTCACGCAAGTTACTCGGCGCGATATAAGGCGCCAGCGTATGGTCGACACTGGTCGGCATAAAGCCGAAACGCGTTTCGAAATCGTTTTCCGACGTTAAATCCGACTGCATCAGCTGCAACTGCACCTTGGACACGGAACGGAAAGGCGCCAAAGGCCCTAAGGTGCTCATAAAACGCGCATTCAAGGAACACATCGGCAAAACAATGGCATCTTCTTTCATCATCATGTCTCGCACCAGAACCGCCAAATCTTTCAGGGTCATGCGCTCTTCACCGACCAATTCGATTTTCGCACCGAACGCGGCTTTATCATCAATACACATGACCAACGCCTTGGCAAAATCCTTGACCGATAGCGGCTGCACCGCACGCCCGGCATTGGCGACCGGCAACACCGGCAACCATTCCAATTGCGCCTTGAAGCGGCTAGTGACTTCATCACCGTCGCCCAGCAACAGACCGGCACGCAAGATGGTCACTTTCGCCGATGCGATCGTATGCATAATCGCATCCGCTTCACCCAGCTTATACAACCAGTCATGACGGGCATTCCCTGCATCGGCGCCGATTTGGGAAAGCGACAGCACACGCTTCACGCCGGCGGACTCAACCGCTTTTTTGATTTGCTGATTGACCTGAACCAATTCCTTGTCGACCACGGCCTCGGTCTTAGCGGTCATGTCTGCGGTCAGATTGACCACAATATCCGCCCCTTTCAGAATGGCTTTTAAACCATCGGTCTGTAGCAAACTATCCAGTTGCACCAAACGGGTCTTTGGAAAAAGCAAAAACTCACGGAAACGCTCCGGACGTCGAACCACGACGGAAATCTCATAGCCGTTTTTTGATAATTCGTTCACAACGGAACGCCCGACAAAACCGGTCCCGCCCAGTACAACTACTTTATTGCCCGTCATAACCTTTCCCATTTTTAATTGATCGGAAGTGAAAACAGCCGGTAAGAATAAAGAAATTCCCCCTTGAGGTCAAGAATTTAACAACGGAACCTCTGATTGAGTCCGTTTGAAATTCTGCGTGACTTAAAGCCCGCTTATTCTAGGCGAGGCTCGCCGAACTTAGTCATTCTAAGGCCAAGAGGCACAACAACGAAGAAGAGGGCTTTAAGCCTCGCCCGAAGGGGCTTAGCCAAATTTCCGACTTCTGCGTTATCATTTTTCGAGGTATCCAGATGGCACTTCAAAATAATGCCTTGAAGGCGAAAAGTTGGCGTTGCCAGAATCCAAACGGACTCAACCAGAGGTTCCCTGAGAATCCAGCTCGCTTTAAAAGAAGATTTTGTTAAAATAGCGCGATTTTACAGTCACCCGTTTTCAATAAAGGACATGCCGATGTCATTAACCTTATCCGCTTTCAAAAGCCCGAAAAAAGAAGAACTTTATCTGTTCGTCCCCAAAGAAGACGGACTGGAAAAACTGCCGAACGAATTGCTGGTAATGTTTGGCGAACCCACCCATGTTATCGATTTTGAACTGACCGCCGAGCGTAAAATGGCTCGGGTGGATGCGGAAGAAGTGCGCCTGTCGATCGAAAGCAAAGGCTATTTCATGCAGATGCCACCGTCCGAAGTGGAAAAGATGGGTGACATGCCCGCGCCGCCGGAGCATCTCGACAATATTTTTTAAACCGGTTCACGACAACCAACCCCGCAATTCTCGACCATCCGTTTAAATACCCGATTGTTTCAGTCGGGTATTGATAATTCCGGTTTTCTCGTTAAAATAGAACGACACAACCTATTCGGTTTCTCTCGCGACATTTCTTCGCAGGGCGAACCGACATCACGTACGAATTTCAAACCGTTTCAACGATTAAACTTAAAGGAATGCAAATATGGCTTTCACTCTTCCAGATTTACCTTATGATTACGACGCTTTGGAAGTTTCCATCGATGCCCGTACCATGGAAATCCACCACACCAAACACCATAACACTTACATCACCAACCTGAACAACGCCATCGCCGGCACCGAAAACGAAGACAAGTCATTGGACGAATTGATCGCCAATGCCGGTTCGATTTCACCTGCGGTTCGTAACAACGGTGGTGGTCACTGGAACCACTCTTTCTTCTGGGAAGTAATGACCGGCGACAGCATGGGGGCGCCAAACGGCGCTTTGGCCGACGACATCAACGCCACTTTCGGCAGCTTGGACGCCATGAAAGAAAAATTCAACACCGCCGGTGCTACGCGCTTCGGCTCCGGTTGGGCTTGGTTGACGGTGTCTGCCGACGGCAAATTGGAAATCTCTTCCACACCAAACCAAGACAACCCGTTGATGGACGTTGCCGAAGTCAAAGGTACGCCAATCCTAGGTTTGGACGTTTGGGAACACGCTTACTACCTGCGTTACCAAAACCTGCGTCCGGCTTACATGCAAGCTTGGTGGGATGTGGTGAACTGGAATAAAGTTTCCGAGTTGTACACCGCCGCAAAAGCGTAATTCGACTCGCACTTTCTAAAAAGCCCCGCAACGCGGGGCTTTTTATTCTCTGCCACACACGTCATTGCACCTTTCTTCTACCCAAAACACACCACCTCATCACTCTCATAAGCTAAACGTTTTTTCTTTAATTCGACCAACCCTTCTCGCCAGCCTGTCATAAAAACTTAACATTACTTTTATTGTCTTCCTAATTTTTGGGAATATAATCCCAAATTATGAATGCAACAATACAACAAGCTTTGGTTAAAAGCGCCTCAAAAATTTTAAGACCTCTGGTTCGCATCATGCTCCGGAACGGGGTTTCTTGTGGTAGCTTTGAAGAAATCGTACGCAAAGCCTATGTGGACGAAGGCTTTAAACTTTCGAAAGAGACCCATAACAAAGCCACCGTATCCTCGGTTTCTGCAATCACAGGGCTGTCTCGTAAAGAGGTCAAACGGCTCAATGAACTCGAAGCCATCAACTACTCCGAAAACAATCAAAAATACAATCGCGCGATTCGGGTGTTAAGCGGATGGACCAATGACAAAGAATTTTTGTCTTCTTGTAATACCCCGCTTCCTTTGAGCATCGATGGAGATGGACACTCGTTCAACAGATTAGTTAAAAAATACAGTGGCGATATTACCCCTAAAGCCATGTATCAACTGTTGATGGATGCCGAATGCATAAAACAAACGGGCGATACCATTCACTTAATCAACCCGGCTTACGTGCCCGGCAGCGATTCGCCACAGATGATTGGCATTCTGGGCACCGATACGCAAGAGTTGATTGAAACAATCAATCACAACCTATCCTCTAAACACAATAACAAACGATTCCAACGAAAGGTTTCGAGTGCCGCTCTGGACAGTGAAGCCCTTCCACAATTTGAACAGTTGGCAAATGAAAAATCTCAAGCACTGCTTGAAGAGCTTGATCATTGGTTATCCCAACACGAAGCAAAACATGACGAAGACAGTCAATATGTCAGTCTTGGTATTTATTTTTATCAAAAAGATTCGAATGGAGAACTCCCATGAAAAAAAGATTAATGCTCGCCACACTTCCAACCGCCTTGGCATTGGCTCTTTACGGCTGTGGTGGTGGCAGCTCATCGGATAGCAGTTCGACCACTGCGGGCATCGGCGGAACCGGTTACGTTTCCTCCGGCACCATCACCGGGTTCGGAAGTGTCTTTGTCAATGGGGTCGAATTTGAAACGGATTCGTCCAGTTTTGACATTGAAGGCGTCTCTGGAACCCAGGGTGATTTAGCGATTGGCATGGTCGTTAAAGTCAACGGCAGCATCAATGCTGACGGTATCACCGGGACGGCAACCAGCATCAGCTACGACGACGACATTCAAGGACCCGTCTCGGGATTGACGTCTTTGTCCCCTGACCAAAAATCCTTTACCGTACTCGGCACAACCGTCATTGCGGACATCAACACAACGTCTTATGACGGCACCAACTTTGATTTCACCACGCTGGCCAACAATAACAATGTCGAAGTCAGCGGCTTCTATAATGCCAGCAATCAATTAATTGCGACACGCATTGAGCTCAAAGACGTGACCTTTGACAACACCAGTGAGGTAGAACTGAAAGGCACCATTACCGGCTTAACAGGCACCGCCTTTACACTTAACGGAGTTAACATCGATGCCTCTGCAGCGGAACTCAGCGACTTACCAAATGGTTTAACGGAAGGTGCCTATGTCGAAGCCAAAGGGACTTATAATGGCGTTGACACTATCATCGCCTCGAAAGTGGAAGGAAAAGACGACAGCATTGAAGATACCGATGAATTTGAAGTGGAAGGCTATGTGTCAGGCTATGCAGGGCTCGCCGACTTTAAAGTGAATCAAATTCCAGTGGACGCCAGCAACGCTACCTTGTCGCCGCCGAGCTTAACATTGGAAGACAACATGCAGGTCGAAGCCGAAGGCCAGGTTGTCAACGGCACTTTAATCGCCAGCGAGCTGAAACTGCGCAGCGGTGAAATCAAAATCAAAGCAACTGTCAGTGCGGTTGATGCCGCCAATAATACCTTCACCATCTCGCCGGTATCCGGCCAACCGGCCATTACCGTTCATGTCGGTACCGAAACGGAAATGGAAAACGATTTGTTGGATACCGACAGTTTCTCCGTAAACGATTTAAACCCAGCCACGGATTTTGTTGAAATCGAAGGCTATGACAATGGTGACGGCAACGTGTTCGCGACGGAAGTCAAAGTCAAGGAAGTCAGCGACATCGTTGTACAAGGGGTGATTGAAGCTGGGACAGGATCAGGCACCACTATCAAAGTGCTGGGGGTCGAATTCCAAATAAGCACCCCGGCTGAAACGTCTTTTGAAAACACCGATGGTACCAGCATGATCCAGACGGAGTTTTTCAATGCTGTCACGCTCGGTCAAAGCGTTGTCAAAATCGAGGATAAAGTAACGACGAATGGCACAGCCGACACCATCGAGATAGAGTCACTTTAAAACATTTTTTCTACCCACTAAAAAAGCCGCTTTAATGCGGCTTTTTTTATCTTTTAAAACATCGACAGGATCGGCTTGAGCATAGGCTATCTTATACAACAACACTCCAATCAAAACTTACCAGGCCTGGTGGATTTTCACTATCGGCATTCAAGCGTCATTCAGTCGATACGGCAAGGTTCTTTCAAAACCACCGTCATGTTCTCGTCCGACGGAATCGCCATCGGGAAACCGGCCGCTTGCCAACCGTCCATCCCGCCAACCAGATTGGTCACATTCTTAAAGCCCATTTCGGATAAAGTTTGAGTGGCCAACGCCGCGCGCCCGCCGGATTTACACACCACCAACCAAGCGTCGTCACGGTGGTCGCGCAACGCCGGATTCGCGCCCGGGTAATTCAAATCCGCCGCCGGTTCCAAAACGCCTCTCGGCACATTGATCGCGCCGTTAATCGCGCCCGCCAGGTATTCGCCCGGCTCACGCACGTCCAGGACCTTCACACCCTTTTCAACCAACGCACGACCGTCTTCCTGAGACACTTCTTGAATCACTTGCTTGGCCGCTTCGATATAATCCATCAAACTTTTCAATTGTTTTCTCCCAATGGTTCTTTAAGATTTAGTTTTCTATGAGAACTTTGCACGAGTGAGACGCGAGGAAAAAATGAGATAAAATTTTTAGCCGTGTATCCATCTCGTGCAAATCTCTCCTATAATGATTCACAGGCCCCATTTTAACTTGCATCCGACAAAAAATAAGGAAATATTATGGTCAGTTTAACCACACCAGTGTGCGATTTCGGACAACCGGCAATTGATTTCAACCTGCCCGGCGTGGACGGTCAGAACTGGACGCTGGAAAAAGCCAAAGGGCCGAACGGCCTGTTGGTGATGTTCATCTGCAACCACTGCCCTTATGTCAAAGCCATCCAGACGCGCTTGGCGAATGACGCCCGCATTCTGCGTGACGACTACGGCCTCAACAGCATCGCCATTATGTCGAACGACCCGACGGAATACGCTGAGGATTCTTTCGACAATATGAAACGCATCGCCGAAACATTCGATTTTCCGTTCCCGTATGTCATGGACGAAACGCAGGAAGTGGCCAAAGCCTATGGCGCGGTCTGCACCCCGGACTTTTTCGGTTACAACGCCGATCTGGGCTTACAGTACCGCGGTCGCCTGGATGCCTCGCGCAAGGAAACCGCGCCGGAAGACGTTAAGCGCGACCTGTTGGACGCGATGATTCAAGTCGCCGAAACCGGACAAGGCCCCGCCGAACAAATTCCCAGCATGGGCTGCTCGATCAAGTGGAAAGATTGATTTTCCGTTGATTCGGAAGCGTCAAATATGTATCAAGAACAGCTACCACCGTTCGCCTTATCTCAAGTAGTGGATTGCTTCTGGCAAGCGGAAATGCACACTCAGGCCCAGTTGATTGTGCCGGATGGTTGCCAAGACTGGGTTTTTGAACGTACGGAACACACGACCGACGCCTTTCTCATCGGCAGCATGACCGAGGCTCAAAGTGTTCGAGTGATTGGAAGCAAAACCTTCTTCGGCGTCCGCTTCCGTCCCGGTGCTTTGAGTTTATTGACAGCCATGCCCATGCAGCCGCTCACCAACCAGCGTTGCGACTTAAATGAACTGTTCCCATTTTCGAATTCTCTTAAAGCACAGCTTTCCACTCCGGAACTTGACTTACCCGCCTTTGCAGAGCGGCTTTCCACCGCGCTGTTAAACAGCACTTCTCGTTTAACCTCGGACAACCATCGTCGGCTGACCTATTTCGCCCAAGCCGCCGAAGGCAATATTCAACAGCTCGCTGACCATCTCCACATTTCGAGACGCCACTTCCACCGCCTGTTCACACATGCTTTCGGTTACTCACCACGCTTTTATGGCAAGGTGCAACGCTTCAATCGTTTGAATGAACGTTTACAACAGGGAGATGCTTTACTTGAAGCAACGCTGGAAGCCGGTTATTACGATCAAGCTCACATGAATCGAGACGTCAAGCAGCTGACCGGACTCACACCAAGAGATTGGTTAAACCAGACGTGAAATGATGACATGTCCCAAACGTACAATCCTTTCTTTTCGGGATGGCGTACACTCCATTTGAACTCAGCACAGGAGAGACACATGAAATTAAGCTATAGCATTTTGTACGTCGAAGACGTCAAACGGTCGATGGATTTTTATCAAAAAGCTTTCGGTATCGAACCGCGCTTTTTACACGAAGGCGGCGATTATGCCGAAATGGAAACCGGAGATACTACACTGGCTTTTTGCGCCCATGAGCTTGCCGAACAAATTATCAGACAACCTTATCAGCACGCTCACCCAAACCAGCCCATTGCCAGTCAGATTACTCTGGAACCGGATTCGGTCAAATCCGCTTTCGAGGCGGCGGTGGCCGCAGGTGCCACCATTCGTGCCGAACCGGAGGTCAAGCCGTGGAATTTCGAAGTCGCCATTCTGCAAGACCCGGACGGCCACTTGATTGAACTGGCCAAAGAACTTGCAAAGGGTTAAAAATACCTGAATCCAGGTTCCAACCGGAACGCAATTCGAGCCTGTCAAATGCCTTCGAGTGCCAACAGCCGTTTTTTCAACGGCAACCCCGAGCTGAAACCGGTCAGGGAGCCATCGGCGCCGATGACGCGGTGGCACGGCACAATCACCGGAATCGGGTTTTTGCCGTTGGCACCACCGACGGCTCGAACCGCTTTCGGGTTACCGATGGCAGCCGCGATGTCTTGATAAGAGCGTACTTCACCGAACGGAATCTCCGACAGGGCCTGCCAAACCCGCTTCTGAAAATCGGTTCCCTGCGGATTGAGCCGAACATCGAATCGTTGCAGTTTGCCTTCGGCATAAGCCTGTAATTGCTGCACCGCATCCGCTAGCCATTCATCGCTTTCGCGCCAATCTTCCAGTGGTGCAAACGGGGTTTCGTCCGCTTTCAAATGCAATTCTCGAATGCCTTGCGAATCACCAATCAAACGCATCCGTCCCACCGCGGTATCAAACGTAATATAGTTCATGTTCATCTCTCCAAATAAAGAGGCTTTTACAGAATAAACTCTACCACGAATGAAAAAACATTCTTTTACATTTGAGGTTCGTATAATAAATTCGACTGGCTTTTGGCGACAACGAGAAAAGGACCCATCGTGACCTCACATCACAATGACATCGAACCCAAACTGGCCGCTTTAAAAGCCCGGCTGGAAAGTTATGCGCCGATTTCAGAAGCGACCTGGCAGCGGTTGCGAGCGCTCTGCACGACACGAACGCTCGCCAAAGGCGAAACCCTCTATGCCACCGGCGAACGCCCGACTTCTTTTGCTTTCGTCTACAGAGGACTCTTTCGGGTCTATGCACTTGATACCGACGGCCGGGAATACAACAAAAACTTTTTCGACGAAGGCATGTTCCCCGGTTCTATGGCGGCGTTACTGACCGAGACGCCGTCTCAATTCGCCTTCGAGGCTTTGGAAGCCTCCGAGGTGCTGTTGATTGATTTCGCCGCCTATCGCCAACTGTTGTTCCAATCCCAGGATTTGATGGTCTTCCAAATCGCTTATTTGGAAAAAAACTGGCTGCTGGCCAAAGACGCCCGCGAAGTGGAAATCATCCAGGAAAACGCCACTCAGCGTTATCAGCGCTTCCTCACCGATTTTGCCGACATGAGCGAACGCATTCCGCAATATCACATCGCCTCCCATTTAGGCATCACCCCCACTCAATTGAGCCGCATCCGCAAAAAACTGAATTAATTGCGTTTTCATCAACCTATGTAAATGAAACCGGTGGGCCAAGTCCTTTATGCTTGGCCCATGAACAGTTTATCGCTCATCGCATTTTTTTCCGGCGCCGCCATTGCCGCTCAAGCGGGCTTGAATGCCCAGCTGGGCGTCTGGCTGAAGAACCCGTTTCTGGCCACGGTGGTGGCGTTTGCCGCCAGCTTGATGGTGATTGGCCTGTCGGTGTTGGTGACCACACGGGAGTATCCGAGTTGGGAAGCCGTCCGCGCCGTACCGTGGTATTTGTGGTTTTCCGGTGGTGTGCTGAGCGCCTTTGCGATTTCGATGTTCTATTTTTTGATTCCGAAAATGGGCATCGGCCAGATGATGGCCTTCGCCTTGAGCGGCCAATTACTCATGGCGGTCATCGCCAGCCATTTCGGCTGGTTCGATATGCCGCAAAAACCGTTAACGCCCAGTCGATGGCTGGGCATCGTCGCCTTATTGGTTGGCGTGATTCTCATCAACAAGGAATAAACCATGTCCGACAGTGTGTTCGCTTCACAAATCAATTTGCAGAACCTGACCGAATTATGGCGACGCATGGGCGCCAAATCCGACAATCGACCAGGCCTGGCGGATTTTCAAATTTGCAATCAGTGGCCTTACCGCGCTTGGACGGAAGGTGCCATGACCGAGTTTTCACCGGATACCACCGCTGAATCGCTGGCAGCGCTGAGCCCCAACCCGATTGTCCCGATTTGGGAAGTCGCGCATCAGGAAACTCGGCCATTGGAAAGTGCGCTGATTGCGAATGGCTTTGACATGCGCCTTCCGCAAACCGCCATGAATCTGGATTTCACCCAAATGCCTGAAATCACTTTGGACGAAACGCTTGTCATCCGGCAAGTCACTTCCGAACGGGATGCGCAGAAATGGGTGACCGTGGCGTCCGCGGCCTTTCAATACGAGATCGACCTTTCGGTCATCCAGCGCCTGCTATGGGATGACCAAATTGAACTCTGGCTGGCCTGGCAAGGGCGTCACGCCGCGGCCTCCTCCTTGACCTTGAGCACCGGCGCCACCGTCGGCGTGCATCAAATGGGCGTTCAACCCTGTTTTCGCGGACGCGGCTTGGCACGGGAAATGATGGCGTTTTTAATGCAACGTCACCGCCACAATCACCGTCATATGGTGTTACAGGCATCGTCGATGGGCGAACCGCTGTACCGCAAACTCGGCTTTCAAACCGTGTTTGCGATTCGAAATTACCAAAGGAACTGATATGCCCACCACGCTATTAACCGCTTTCACAACCGTGGCCGGCTTAATCGCCGTGTCGCATGTTTATTTCTCCCCCGCCCTGTCTGCCTATGCCGGGCTCGGTTTCATCCCGCTGATCCTCGGCCTGGGGTTGCTGGGGTGCGGTGCGCGTTTTTACAAACAAAGCACCGGCCGCTCCTGGCTCAACCAAGGTGACGGCGAACTGGTGACGCTGGGCGTCTTCAAACATGTTCGCCATCCGTTTCACCTCGGCGCCACCTTGATTTTAGTCGGCGAAGCCTGGCTGACCGGAAACCACTGGAGCGCTTGGTTGCTGGTCGCCGCTTTTGTGCTGTGGCTGGATCGCTGCCACCTAAAAGCCTTGGAAACACATTTTCAAGAACGCTTCGGGCAGCGTTATCGGCGTTACCAACAACGCGTCCGGCGCTGGGTTTAAAGCGCATTCAAACCGATTGCGCAAAAAATGTTGAAACAGACTCGAATCGTTGCAAAGCCGTGACAAGGGTTCTAAACTGACCGGACGAAAACGGTGGGAGGCCGCGGATGAGGTTACGAAAAATACGGACACTATGGCTGAACAGCTTACTGGCGCTTTGCCTTGGATGGAGCAGTTTGCCCACGCAGGCCGATTCGACTGAATTTAACGTCACCGAAGTGATCAAAGGCTTGGGCATTCCGTGGGGTATGGCATTTCTGGACGGCAACCGATTGATTTTCACCCAACGCGCCGGCAAGGCGGGCATATTGGATGTCCGCAATGGTGACATCACCTGGTTGAAAGGCGTGCCATTCGTGCACAACACCGGCCAAGGCGGCTTGCTGGACGTCAAACCGTCACCCAATTTCAAGCAAACCGGTTGGATCTATTTCACTTACAGCAAACCGCTGCCGACCACCGCCATCACCGCCTTGGCCCGTGCCAAAATCCAAGGCGACGAACTGGTGAACTGGGAAGACCTGATGGTCACCAAATCCGAATCTTACCGCAACATCCATTTCGGCAGCCGCATTGCTTTTGACCACCGCGGCCATGTGTTTTTCAGCGTCGGCGACCGCGGGCGTCGTCATAAAGCGCAACAGCAAGACAATCACGCCGGTTCCATTCTGCGCCTGACACTCGATGGTGGCATTCCGAAGGACAACCCGTTTGTCGGCCAGCCCGGCACCTTACCGGAAATCTGGAGTTACGGCCACCGCAACCCGCAAGGCTTAGCCTATGACGTCCAACATCAACGCCTTTGGGAAATCGAACACGGTCCACGCGGCGGCGACGAAATCAACCTCATCCAGAAGGGCCAAAACTACGGTTGGCCGATTGTCTCCCGCGGCAAGGAATACGACAGCGGCGAACCGGTGGGCAAACCGCATCAAGCCGGGATGATAGAGCCGGTGAAAGTCTACATTCCGTCCATCGCACCGAGCAGCCTGTTACTGTACGACGGCGATGCGTTTCCGCAATGGCGCGGCAACCTGTTTGCCGGTTCCTTGGTGCTGCGACATTTGAACCAGGTGATGCTGTCACCGGAAGGCAAAGCCATCGCCGAACACCGCTTATTGAAAGACTTGAACCAACGCATCCGCAGCCTGGCACAAGATACACAAGGCCACCTGTATGTGGCGACGGACTCGGGCAAAATCTATCGCCTGAGTCCGAAATAGCATTCGTCGCCCAGATGGACGCTTATTTATCACTCTTTGCCTTATCGTTTCTGGCCGCAACCTTGTTTCCGGCCGGGTCGGAAGTGCTGTTGGTCAGTTTGGCCGCCGCCGGAAAAGACCCGTTCACCCTTTGGGTGTGGGCCACCGCCGGTAACAGTTTGGGGTCCATCGTGAATTATGGTTTAGGGCGATACCTGCTGCATTTTCAAGACCGCCGCTGGTTTCCGGTCAAACCCGAGGCCTTAGCCAAAACCCAGCACTGGTTTCAGCGTTATGGTACCTGGTCGTTGTTGCTGGCTTGGGCGCCGATTTTTGGCGATGCCTTGACCTTGGTGGCCGGGGTGATGCGGGTTAAGTTCGTTTGGTTTGTGGTGTTGGTGGTGACGGGAAAAGGCGTGCGTTACGCCATCTTGTTGGGGCTGATGGGCTGGTTCGGCTGGGCGTAATTCGTCGCCACACTGTCGCCCATGCTTTCAGCGGCAATGGCCGGACGAGCCACCAGCAAACACGCAAAGAAAAGTAACCAATAACGTTTCAGGCCATAAGGCTTCAAGTGAGCCTGTGTTGCGGATTTCATCATTCGCCTCCTCAGCGGTTTTGATGTCATGCTAAGGATTTTCGTTCTCAGGTAAAGTGCGGACGACGCAAAACTTGTCCGGCATCAACTTTTGCCCCTGAAAACGCAAAAACCGCCAGGCCTGGCGGTTTTAACACTTTTAAAAAATCAGCGAACCGACTCAGTTTTTCGATTTTTCCAATGTCATATCTTCATACATATGACGGGCATTGGGCTTGGCCAACTGTTCGAAGACCGGACGATCCTGATATTGCGATTGGTCGATGGCATCCACCTCTTCCAGAGAACCGCCCGCGTCGACAATCGCACGCACCTGTTCTTCCAGATACGCAAAGTAATCGTAGGTTTGGCGTTTTAACGTCGCCAGATCGGTCGGTGTGCCGTGACCGGGCACCACCACCACATCGTCCGGCACCATCGACACCATCTTATCGAACGACGCCATCCAGTCTTTGTAATGACTGTCGTGCAGCAGTCCCGGCAAACGTTCATTGAAGCCTAAATCGCCGGTGAACAGCAGATTTTTCGACGGCACATACATGCCCGTCATGCTCGGCGTATGCCCGCCGCCGAAATTAATCAGCTCCACGGTCTCACCGCCACCGACATCCACGGTTTTCTTGCCTTCAAAAGTGGTGAAATGGTCGGTGACATCGTAAGCCGGCTCGGTAATCACGCGCCCGCGTCCGGCGGCATAGCGTTCTTTATTACCGGCAAATTTTCGATGCCACCGTTCATTGGCGGTTTTTTCCGAGTAAAGGTTTTTCACGCCCACATCCCACCAATAACTGGCACCCAAATAGGCATGGCCCTGGTCATTTTCCACGGCTAGCCATTTCACCGGCTTGTCGGTCAACCGTTTAATTTGTTGATGAAAGCTGTAAGCCACGGCCTCGTTCGGCCCGGCATTATAGACAAAGACACCATCCGGGAAGATGATTGCGCTGAGGTTGTTGTTCAAACCGAAGTTCTCGCGCGTGCCCCAGATAAAGCTGCCCACCACCGTATACACACCGTCCATGACTTTGGTGGCTTTCGGAATCGGCAGTTCATCGCCGATGTAACCGGCCCGTTTTTCAACGGCGGCCACTTCCTGGGCGTAAGTTTGAATGGCGTTATCGGCCGAATGGTCGCCTTGCAAGGCTTGCACTTCTTTAGCATAGGTTTCAAAACTGGCGACGTAAGCGTCCTGCGAGCCTGACGCGAAAGCGGTCGATGCAGCCATCGACAAAGCGGCCGTCAACCAGAGGGAAGGTTTGCGTTTCATAAAATTCCAACGACTCCTTAAGTTCGTTTGATTCGAGCGGATTCTACGGATCCGTTTAAGTAAATTTTAACAAAGCGGTTCAGCCACACTATGCAATAAAATAGGAGTTCCGCGCCTGTCTCAACCCCGCGCCAAAAACCACCAGGCCTGGTCATTTTTTCAACAAGCAACGCGGATTGAAACCCATTGAAAAACGGTCATATTTTCATCAAATAAGTTTTACATTACGGTCACTCTGGCGTCATTTTTTCGGGCTAGCATAGCCGGAATATTCAAAAAATGAGCACACGAGACCATGACCACACCTGCGACCACTCAACCGGCCACCAAGGATTTACTCAACTCCGCCGTCAACAACACCCATTTGTTCACCCGCAAAGGCTTTCTCGACCGCCTGTTCACCAAATGGTTCGACCGCTTGGTCTACCCGCAAATCTGGGAAGACCCAGAAGTCGATATTCGCGCCTTGGAACTGGACCAACACTCACGGGTGTTCACCATCTCGTCCGGTGGCTGCAATGCACTCAATTACCTGACCGTGGAACCCAATTCGATTACAGTGGTGGACTTGAACGAAGCCCACATCGCGCTCATCAAGTTGAAAAAGGCCGCCCTGAAACACCTGCCGGATCATGAATCCTTTTTCGACTTTTTCGGCCGCGCCGACCGTTCCAAAAACCTGGATGCCTATGAAATCCACATCAAACCGCATCTGGACGAGAAGACCATCGACTACTGGGAAGGCCGCGAAACCTTCTGGGGACCGCGTCGCATCGAATACTTCACCGACGGCTTTTACCGCCACGGGTTGCTGGGGCGCTTTATCGGGTCGATTCACTGGGTCAGCAAACGCCTCGGTTACGACATCCGTCAGGTCATGCTGGCCCGCACGCCCGAGGAACAGCAACGCTTGTTCGACGAACACGTTGCACCGGTGTTCGACACCCGTTTGATGAAATTTCTCTGCAACCGTGCCGTGGTCATGTACAGCTTGGGCATTCCCCCGGCGCAGTTCGACGAAATGGACAAGGAATCCAAACAGGCGCAGCATGGCATGCACGACCTGCTGAAAGAACGCGCCCGCCGACTGGCTTGCGATTTCCCATTGGAAGACAATTATTTCGCCTGGCAAGCCTTCAATCGCGAATACGACATCAAACATCGTCAAGCGGTGCCACGTTATCTCAAACAGACCTATTTCGAGGGTTTGAAGCAGAACATCGACCGCATTCAGGTACACCATCAATCCATGACCGAACGTTTGAAAGCCATGCCGGCCAACAGTTTGAACGCTTATCTGTTTCTGGACGCTCAGGATTGGATGAATGAAACCCAGTTGGCCGAACTCTGGGAAGAAGCAAACCGTACCGCCATGCCGGGGGCCAAAGTGGTATTTCGCACCGCCGGCGAAACCTCGCCGCTGGAAGATAAATTGCCGGGAGCGCTTTTGGCTCATTGGAAAACCAACTCCCAAGCCAATCGCGACTGGACGCGCCAGGACCGTTCCGCCATTTACGGCGGGGTGCATGTGTACAGCCACCACGCCGAATAATGATTCAACAAGGAACGGATGCCTTGACGCATAACCCCGTATACGGTTCAACATACCCGCCGGCCGCCAAAGCCTTTGGCCAGTCGGCCACGCACCGCTATCTCGAAGCCATTCAAGCCGCTGGCGGCGTGCACCAGGCGATTCGCAATGTCACCACCCGTTTGACGCTGGAAAAGATTGACGATGATTGGGTACCCGTCACCGTCAACCAGGCGGAATACGACAACAGCTATGTCTGTTCGCCCTACACGGCTTACATTTCCTATGCCCGGGACGAATTAGGGTTATTGAACAATGTGTTTCTGGAAACAGCCTTGAAGGGCGCCATCGGGCTCGGCAGCCTGGCGTTGAAACACGCCAAAATCAATCAAACGGTGTCGCTGAACAACTGGTTGGTGTCCACCAATTTGGTGCCGGATTGGTCGGAAGCCACCTTACAGAACCTGGTCGCCGACCTGACCCAACGCTACCCCGACCACAGTTTGAGTCTGCGCTCGCTCAACGCCCGCACCGACGGCGACATGATGCGCCGACTGAAAGCCCAAGGCTGGTTATTGATTCCGGCCCGGCAGGTGTATCTGTTCGACAATGAAAACACCGACTGGTGGAAACGCAATAATTGCAAAAACGACCAACGCCTACTGCGCAAGACGATTCTGCAATATGCGTCGGCTTCGGAGCTGGAATACGACGATTTTGCCGACATCGAACGGATTTTCACGCAACTGTTCATCGATAAGCACTCGATTCACAATCCGCAGTTCAGTGCCGATTTTCTCTACCATCTGCACAAGTCAGGCCTGGTGGATTTTCATACGTTTCGGGATTCGTCCGGTCAAGTGGTGGCCGCCATCGGCCTATTCACCCAACGCGACATCATCACCACGCCGATTCTCGGCTACGACACCCGTTTACCGAAATCGCTCGGGCTCTACCGTTTATTAATGGCGGTGCTGTTAAAGCACACCTACGAAAGCGGCAAAATGATGAACCTCAGCTCCGGTGCGGCACAATTCAAACGCATGCGCGGCGGTCAACCGCACCTTGAATACACCGCCTTTTACGTTGAGCACCTTCCGAACAAACGGCGTCGCCTATTGCAGGGATTTGCCGCCTTGGTGAATCGAACGGCACCAAAGCTGTTCGAAAAGCATCAACTTTAAAGCGTCGCATTATTACGTTTTGGCCGGCCCCACCCAGACTTGCTGCACATTGACGAACTCCAAGATACCATGCGGCCCCAACTCGCGCCCGTAACCGGAACGTTTGATGCCGCCGCTCGGCAAACGCGGATCGGTTTTCACAATGCCGTTGATCGCCACTTGCCCGGCTTCGATGTCCGATGCCATGCGTTGCGCTTTAGCGGTATCCGCCGTCCAGATCGAAGCGGCCAAACCATATTGGGTGTCGTTGGCGATACGCATCGCCTCCGCTTCCGATTCGGCCTTCATCACCACGGCGATGGGGCCGAAGGTTTCTTCACAGGACGCCTGCATTTCCGGCGTCACATCCACCAACAAGGTCACCGGATAGAAAAAACCTTTGCCGACCGGCATTTCACCGCCCAGCAAACAGCGCCCGCCCTGTTCGACGGTGGTGGTGACTTGACGATGCAAGCCTTCACGCAAATCTTCCCGCGCAATCGGCCCCACCTGTGTGCTTTCCTCGGCCGGATCACCCATTTTCAGCTTGGCGAGATGCTGATGAAAGGCGTCGATAAACGCTTCATAGACCGACGCTTCAACGATGATTCGCTTCGCGGCGATGCAGGATTGCCCGGCATTGATGATGCGCGACAACGCCAGCACTTCCGCGGCTTTTTCGATGTCGGCGTCCGCCAATACCAGACTCGGGTCGGAACCGCCCAACTCCAGCACGGCCGGTTTGATGTGTTGGGCGGCCAACGACGCCACCTGACTGCCGGCAAAACTGGAGCCGGTCAAGGACACCGCCTGCACCGCCGGATGGGTAATGACTTGCGCCACCTGGTCGTTGTGCAGCCGTAGATTTTGCATCAGCCCTTTCGGCGCGCCCGCCTTGACGAACAATTCCCCAATCGCTTCGGCGCAAGCCGGAACATGCGAATCGTGCTTCATCAAGCAGGTGTTGCCCGCCATCAAGGCCGGGGCGCAAAAACGGAACGCCAGCCAAAAGGGCGCGTTCCACGGCAAAATCCCCAACAAAGGTCCCAATGGCAAGTGTTGCACATAACTCAAACTGGCATCCGACGCCAGCTCCTGAGGTGCCAAATAGCCCTCTGCCTGCTCGGCGTAATGGCGCGCACACCAAGCGGCTTTTTGCACTTCGCCGTAGGCTTCACGAATCGGCTTGCCCATTTCCACGGTCATCAAACGCGCCAGGCGTTCTTCGTCCTCGGCCATTAAATCGGCCACTTTATTCATCAGCGCGGCACGTTCGGCAAAGGTGGTTTTTCGCCAGGCCTGGAAGGCCGATTGAGCATCGTCAATCGCCGTCGAAAACTCTTCCGACGTGTGCGTTGGGTATTGGTGAATCACTTCGCCCGTCGTCGGGTTGGTTGCAGTAAACATAATCCTTCTCCTTAGCTGTCGCCGGACGCTTTGCGTTTTTTGACTTTCTTATCTTTTTTGCCGCCGACGGGTGCGGGCGGCGTCGGAATCTTTTCATTGGCGGCCTGCACCTTTCCCTGGTCCGGTTTGACGGTGAAATCCTGCGGCACGTCGTCGAAGAACGAGCCACAACCGTCTTCAGTAATGTAGAAGGTATCGGAAATCCCGCAGGTTTTATCGCCGTCGATGCCCCACATCCAGGGAATGACGTGGAACGTCATGCCCGGCTCCAACACCGAACTGTCGCCTTGGAACAGGCTAAGAATATAGCCCTCATCCCAGCTCGGCGGAAAAGCGATGCCGATGGAATAACCGGAACGGGTAATCAGCTTGGCCCCGATTTCGTTGTCGGAAATAATATTTCGAATCATGTTATCCACATCCGACACCGTCATGCCGGGCCGCAGCATTTTGCGGGTGTGCAGCAAGGCGGTTTTCATGATTTCCTGCGCCTTATACATGCTGTCAGGCAAGTCGCCGCACATCACCGTACGCATCATGGCGGTGTGGTAACGTCGGTAAGAGCCCGCCACTTCCAAAAACACATGCTCGCCCGGCTGGACTTCACGCCCTTCCCAGGAGGCGTGGCCGATCATGGTGCGCGGCCCGGAAGTCACATACGGCATGACCGCCGGAATCTCGCCACCGGCGGCAAACATGCCTTGGCTGATGGCCGCACCGATTTCATTCTCGGTCACGCCCGGCGCACAGGCGTCAATCCCGGCTTGCATCCCGGCTTTGGTGGCTAAGGCCGCCTTGCGCATCACGTCCAACTCATAACTGGATTTACACACCCGCCCTTGTTCGACAATGCCGAAACAGTCCATCAGGCGACTTTTGGTGAAAGTGGTGTGAAAGGTATCCTGGTGATAGGCGGGGAAGAAATAAGAATTTCGTTCATAACCGATGGATTTGCCCGCCAACCCGAACTCGACCAAGGCCGAAATCAACATCTGAATCGCGTCGCCGGTGTCGGGATAAGGCCGAGTCACTTCAACCCAAGTCCGGGCGATGACATTGGATTCCTCCAATTTTCGCGTCACCATAAAGGGTTCCGATTCCAACGGCACCACCAGCGCTTGGAAAAAGGAATAACCGGTGGTTTGGTAATCGGTCAAATACATCAGGTTTTCTGGGTCGGAAATAATCACCGCATCCAGCAAGCGTTTTTCCATCCGCTGTCTCAATTCATGAATCCGGCGCTCGTACTCCGAAAAAGGAAAAGTCATGTCATCGCGTTCTCTCATTGCATCGCCTCCACTTGGCGGTCAACCGCCTGAGTCAAGATGTCCAATCCCGCGTCCAGCTCCTCCGTTGGAATGGTCAAAGGTGGAATCAGTTTCAATACCTGGCCCCCAACACCGCAGGGACCGAATAACATACCGTGTTCAAAACAATCCTGTGCAATGGCTTTAGCCAAAGCGCCGTCCTGAACGTCCAGCGCTTGCATCATGCCTTTGCCGCGAACACTGAACCCTTTACCTTGGTATTTTGTCGCAATGGCTTCCAGTGCGCGACGCATGGTATCGCCTTTGGCACGGGTTCCCGACATCAGCGCATCGTCTTCGAAAAAGCGCAAAGCTTCACGCCCGGCGACAAAAGACAGGTTCTGCCCGCGGAAGGTACCGGTGTGCTCGCCCGGCTTCCAATGCTTATCGTGCTCCGGTTTCACCAAGTTCATCGCCATGGGCGTGCCCAAACCGCCGATGCCCTTGGCAAGCGTCACGATGTCCGGTTCCAGGCCCATGCCTTCGAAACTGAAATACTGCCCGGTCCGGCCACAACCGGCTTGGATGTCGTCGAGAATCAGCAAGGCGCCGGTTTCTTTCGCCAAGGCTTGCAAGGCTTGAAGCCAAGCTTCGCTGGCCACGTTCACACCGCCTTCCGCCTGAATCGGTTCGACAATAAAGGCGGCCGGTTTATCCAACCCGCTGGAGGTGTTGCGGAACATGGCCGCCAAGGTTTCCAAGCTCTCCAGCCCACCGCCTTCATGGGTTTCGAACGGCCAGTGCATGACGTTGTCCAACGAAACACCGGACACATTGCGGAACACTTCATTGGCAGTGCAGGCCAACGCACCCAACGTCATGCCGTGGAACCCTTGCGTAAAGGCCACCACCTGACTGCGGCTGGTGACTTTACGCGCCAATTTCAGTGCTGCTTCCACCGCATTGGTTCCGGTCGGTCCCATGAACTGCAATTTGTAATCCATGCCACGCGGTTGCAGAATGGTTTCCACAAACCCTTGAATGAAGTCACGCTTGGCGCCGGTCATCATGTCCAGACTGTGCAACACGCCATCCGCTTCAATGTATTTCAAAATCGCGGCCTTGAGTTTCGGATGATTATGCCCGAAATTCAATACCCCCGCCCCGGCGTAAAAATCAATGTATTCCTTACCGTTTTCATCCGTCTGGATGGCGTTTTCCGCCTTAACGAACACAGCTGGATACGCGCGTGCATAGGCACGAATATCCGATTCATAACGTTCAAACCAATCCATCTTCCTCTCCTTCAATAACTAAGAGGTCTTTGCACGAACCAGCAGCCCTGACCCGCACAAGGGCCTCAAAACACTTCCGGCCTTAACCGGGGACGGGGGCGCCCGCCAAACGACTGAACACTTTAACAACCGTTTCCAAAACACGGTCATTAAACACATATTCGGGGCTATGACACGGCTTATCAAACCGCCGTTCGCCTTCCGCACCTTCGGCCATGCCGATCAGCGCAAAAGCCCCTGGAATTTCATTCAAGTAATAACTGAAGTCTTCCGATGCCATGAGCGGCATCATGATGTTTTGGGCCGGGTAAGCCGGCCCCAATTCGGTTTCAAGTGTGCGTCGCACCGCGCCGGCGGATGGTGGATGATTCAGAGTGGCTTCATAACGTGGCCGAGTAATGACCTCGGCGACAACGCCGTAGCTCGCGGCGGTCTGCTCGGCGATTTCTTGAATCGCTTGATTGATAGGGGCGCGCCATTGCGGGCTGGACAAGCGGATGCTGCCCGCTAAGGTGACGTTTTCTGGAATGACGGTGACATTGCTGATGGCGTCAATGGAAGTCACGCTGACCACGGCATCCGCTTGCGGCGGCAAACGGCGGCTGACGATTTGTTGCAGGTTCAAGGTGACGGCCGCGGCGGCCAATACCGGGTCTCGGGCGGCTTCGGGCTGGGAGGCATGTCCGCCCCGACCTTTTAAATGAATTTCAAAGGTGCCGTTGCCGGACATCACCGCGCCGTCCGGACAGCAGGCCTGGCCAAATTCGATGGCCGGCCAGTTATGCCAGCCAAAAATTTCTTCCACACCGTCCAAAGCGCCATCTTCAATCATTTTTTTGGCGCCGTGCCCGCCTTCTTCAGCCGGTTGAAACACCAGTGAGACCGGGCCGGGTAAGGCCGCTTCGTGCTGCTTAAACCATTCCGCACACGCCAAAAGCGCGGCGGTGTGGCCATCATGACCGCAGGCATGCATTTTGCCGGTTTGACAGGAAACATAATCGACGCCGGACGCCTCTTCAATGGGCAAGGCATCCATATCGGCGCGGAACGCACGATGCGGTCCGCTGGCCTGAGGCGCTAAGGTGGCGACCGTGCCATGGGTGGCGCAGACGCGCCAAGGGATATTTAAAGACGAGAGACGTTCTCGAATGAAGTCGGCGGTCTTTTCTTCCTCCCAGGTCAACTCCGGGTTGCGATGCAACCAGTGGCGCGTTTCGATGGTACCTGTCAGGATGTCCTGCCAACTGCGAGTCATAACCGCTCCCTTCAAGATGTTTGAGACAGGAAATCTGCCCCAAAAAAGAACCTCTCTTCAAAGATTGCTTATGATGACACCCTAAGAGAAATTAACACCAACATACAATAAATATTTTATTTTCAACAAATTAAATATATTTATCACCTCGACAACACCAGCTCCCATGAGGACAATTTTCATTAAAATCACCAAAAAGTTTCAAATCGCACCAAAAAAACCTGAATTTTCGTCAGTGTGTTTTTCTGGCCGGAAATCCGCCAAGCCGACCACTTTTCATCCACCCCAAGCCACAACCTGCTAAAATGACGGTCATTTTTTAAAAAACGCCTATTTTTCATTATGAGCAACGCCCAACTGATCTTCATCGATAAACGCAATCAGCCGATTAAAGAATACATTGTCGCCGTAGCGGCTTCCGACGGACTCGACATTAAAGGCATCCAAGTGATTGCTTCCCCGGCCAAAGGGGAAAAAGCCCTGATCAGCGCGACGTTGCGCATTCCGCCTTTGGAAGATCATCAATTCGACACCGCCAAAATCGTCGACGTCATTCTCGACCAAATGGTGGTGGGCAATGAGACCCTCACCGTCAAACAGCTGATTGAAAAAGCCAGCGACGATGAAGAGGTGCGCAAGGCATTAAGCAAATCGGTCAAGAAACTACGCGTCAAACTGACCGACCTCATCAACGAATTCACCCGCTCCGAAGTCATCAACCTGATTCAGGAGCGCCGTAACGACGCCCTGTTCAAGCTGAAAGAACATGACCAGGCCATCAAAGGCCGCAAAGTGGTGTGCATCGACATCGAAGCCACCGACATTTGCACCAAAGACAATGCCGACATCATCCAGGTGTCCATCTGTGACTTGGACGGCAACGAAGTGATGAACCAACTGATTAACCCGGGTTACGACATTCCGGAAAACGATAAGCACAACATCTGTACCGAGATGGTTCAGGATGCGCCTTATCTGACCGAAGCCTGGGAACAGATTCATACGGCCTTAGCGGAAGCCGACACGGTGTTGGCGTACAGCACCGAATCCGACTTCGCCTATCTGCAGAAAAGCGCGGAAAAGAAAATGCTGACGTTCGAGCTGGACTATAACGACTGGCTGGATGTGGCGGAGCTGTCGAAAGATTTGGTCGGCGCGCTGCGCTGGCAGTCGGAAAAAATGTACTGGTTCTACAAGACCCCGAAATTGACCGACGCTTATGAAAAAATCATGGGCCAGCCGTTCCCGGGAGATGCCCACGACGCCTTGGCCGATGCCCAGGCGACCGCCGAGCTGTTCAAAGCCATGCTGTTGCGCGGCCGTAAATCGCAAGTAAAAGTGAAAAAACCGGAACCGGTCAAAGAAGAAATTTCCAACAACCCGTTCGCCCAGGCCTTTGCCGCGGCGAAACGTAAACGTTAAGGACACGTCATGGAATCGACCGAAACACCGAACAGCGCGCCCACCTTTAAGCAATTGGAAAAAGCCCGCCAAGGCGATACGTTCGATTGGGACGCGGTCAAGCAGCAAGTCAAATACAACGAAGACGGCCTGATTCCGGCCATTGCTCAACAGTTCGATACCAAAGACGTGTTGATGATGGCTTGGATGAATGAAGCGTCTTTACAGGAAACCTTGAAAACCGGTCGTGTCTGTTATTGGTCGCGTTCGCGTCAGGCCTATTGGCGCAAGGGCGAAGAATCCGGTCAGATTCAGGTTTTGAAAGAATTGCGTTTCGATTGCGACGGCGATGCCATCCTGCTGTTGGTCGACCAAACCGGGCCCGCTTGCCACACCGGACGCAAAAGCTGTTTCTACACCGCCGTACACGACGGCGAAGCGGAAATCCTGACCAATCCGCTCATCGATCCGAACGACTTATATAAAAAGTAACAAAAAATAGCGCCCGCATTGAAAGCGGAACCGGTTCAACTGCCCAAATCGGTTTCCAACTGCACCAGCTCCCGCACCACCATGGTCGCGTAGCTGCCGGCGGGCAACTCGAACGATACGGCCAGCGTTTCGGCATCCGGCCATTGCCAGGTCAATGCTTTCGGCCACACCCGCAGAGCACGGCGTTCCTGTTTCAAACCGAGTTTTTCCAAACCGGCTTGCCAAATCGGATGTCGCGCCATCACCGTTTGTTCCAACTGAAACGCCTCGCCTTGCGTCGGCAAAACCCCGCGTCCGGTCAACGCGCCGGTGGGGTGTAAATCCATGGCTTCAACGCGTTCCGCCAGCGACGGATCGCCGTCATCGGCAAACCATTTTTGCGACCCTTGCAACTGAAACACATCGCCCGGCAAGGCGCGATTCCAACAGCCTTGTTCAATTCGACGGCTGAGAATTTCATTGAATATCCAGGAACGCGCCGCGGAAATGTACAGGCTTTTTTGATGGCGCTTCGGCGCTTTGAGCTGCCCCTGAAACAATTGCGTCGCTTTTGGCAGGTTCTGAAAGCCATTGCCGAACCGTTGTTCACCAAAATAATTCGGCACGCCCTGCTCACGAATACGCTGCAAGCGCGTCTCTAATTCAGCGGCCTCCCCCGTCACCTTGCGCAACGTCAGTGTAAAACGGTTACCGGACAAGCCGCCGGTTTGCAGCTTACGATGATGGCGCTGTGTTTTCAGTATGCGGACGCCCGGAATCGCCAGCGTCTCGACCGCCGGATCGGCTTGCCCCGGCAGGTGCAGACTCATCCACTGATAGGTCACCGCCTGACGGTCTTTCTTACCGGCCACGCCAACGTTTTTCGGCGCAATGCTGGCCCATTTCGCCAGCTGCTTCGCCACCCAATCCGTGTTCTGGCCGATTTTTTCCACCCACACCCACAGGTGCTCGCCTTCCCCGCTCAGGGAATACGCCAGTTGCTCTTCGACCACAAAATCGGCCGGATCGGCTTTCAGGACGGCACGCGCCGGTGGCAGGCCATCCACATAGGCCAAAGCGTGTAAATCGGTCGGGTAAAGCGGGTCGGACATGGGCTTCTCTCAAAAAACAAAAACCGCCAGGCCTGGCGGTTTTTTAAATTAGACTTCTTAGACTTCTTAGACTTCCAAACGCAAACGAGAGGTCATTGGTCGTTAAATATTTCGAAACAACTTTTCTTCAATCGGCAGTTCATTACCGGTCGGCTGCTCGTCATAAATCTGAATCAACACCTGATTCACATTACCCGGCACCATGAACTCTTTAATCATTTCACGCACGCCCGGCGGCGAATCCTTACCGACGTAATTATAGAGGTTACGCAGCTGGCACTTATTGTCCGGGTCGGAGGCCAGAGGGCGCAGCATACTGCCACCCTCGATTTTGAACCCCTGATTGGAAATCAGCACCGCATGGTGGTAATAATCGGCACGCAACGGCTCGGTAAAGCAAATCTGCAACATGCGGTCGAAGTTGCCCGACCCGCGATCCAGATTATCGACAATCTTCACCGTGGTCAATTCCACCGGCGGTTTGGAGCAAGCGCTCAATAGCAGCACCAGCAACCCGATTACGACCAGGCCTGGGCGTTTTACAAGATTCCATCCCGACACCTTATTTTCCTCCTCAATAAGATTCCGTGCCACTATACTCAATGCCGCCGACTTTGGCAAACCCCTTCATTTTTCAGGGACTTACCCAGCCACGGCTTACAGCTCGTTTTGCTGAATCCCGGCAATTTGCCAAGGTCCGCGCCCTTCCGCCAAACGGCGAATGTGCCAGAGTTCATTGAAGGCATGGGCAAAGCCGTCCGCGTCTTCTTTGATAAAGCCGCTGAAGCGTACGCTGACGATGAAATAATCGCCATCAATGGCCAAATCCGCGATATCGGCATTCAACTCATCCACTTCGGTATGGTTTGTGCCCACTTGCAATTGCGCCATTTCCACCTTCAAGGCGTTATAGAGTTCCGGCGTACAGTAATCCTGTAACTCTTTAGCGTCCAACGCATCCCAAGCGTTTTGCACCGCGACGAAATGCGATTTGGCGTCTTCCACAAAACAGGCTTCGTCGAACCAATCGGGCTTGACCAACACCGGTTCGGCATCGTCCGACAGCCCGGAACCGATGATACTTTCACCGGTTTGATGAGTGTGCGACGAATAGTCCATAGTAGCAGCTTCACGGGTTTGATACGGAGACGGGGTCGAGTCATAAGACGACGGTCCTTGTCCGCTGTGACCGGAGTAGGCGGCTTGGTGTGCACCCGCACGACGGCGCAACAGGCTAATCAACATAAAGACCAATAACGCAATCAGCAGAATATCCAGCAACTGAATTCCCTCGAAGCCGTCGCCGAACAGCATGGCCGCCAACAAACCGCCCGCCGCGATGCCCGCCAAAGGCCCCAAAAAGCGCGAAGCGCCGGATGTTTTCGCCCCTGCGGCCGTCGTGGTATTGGCCGCCGACGGTTTGGAAGCCGGTTTCGGCGCAGTATTGTATTGCTTAGGTGCGACTTTTTTGGAGTAACCAAAACTGCCGCCCCCGCCAAAGCGCTTCGCTTCCGCGGTTTGCATGGTGGCAAAAAAGGAAAAGGTCATCATCGACAACCAAAGAGTGAATTTTTTCATGGTCTAAACCTGTTTTCGTTGAATCTGCTGTTGATTGTATCGGTAATGCATTAAAAATAAAGCCATCAAACCAAGGGATATTAGCAAAACGCCCGGCGGTATTGATGAATTATGACGGTTTCACGCAACGCGAGATGGTGTAATCCTTACCTTGCTTGACCTTGTCGTAGTTGCCGAACACCTCCATGAAATTGCGCTTCATGTATTGTCGCAAGCCGTTGATGGTCACCACCACGAATTGGCCGCCCGGCGCCAGTTGCCGATGCACGTCGTGCAACAGAATGCTGAGCATTTCCTTACCGACCTTGGCCGGAATATTCGACACCACCGTGGTGAACTGCAAGTCCTTCGGCACGGCGCTCAAGCCATTCGACAAATAGGCCTTGGCGTGCGTTAAACCGTTGCGTTGCGCGTTTTGATTCGCGTACTCCACCGCAACAAAATCCTTGTCCACCATATGCACCTCACCGCTGGCATTGGCGGCAATCGCCAACCCAATCGGGCCGTAACCGCAACCGATGTCCAACGCGGTTTCCTGCGGCTGCAAATCGAGATGTTTCAACAGCAACAAGGTCCCGGCGTCAATTTCCCGCGGACTGAAAATGCCCCAGGTGGTGTGAAACGTCAAGGGTTTGCCTTTCAATTCCGTTTCAAAAACAATGTCTTGCTTGAGCTGTTCGATGCTACTCATTCCGGTTGTCCATCCAGTCCCGATTCCGGCCGTCGCGGCGGCGATGGCTTTCGGAAACACTTTGCATAAAATTATCCGCGCCGAGCGCATTTCTCACCCGAGCACACGGCGGCATTCTGGTATCATATTGTATCTTTTTTACGGCAAGAGAATCGATTTTCCCCGATGTTTGGATTGAACGACAGACAATTGAAAGGCGTCATGCATGTGGAGACCCCGGCGTTGGTGTTGGCCGGGGCCGGTTCGGGCAAAACGCGCGTCATCACCGAGAAAATCGCACACCTGATTCGCAAGCACGACGTTCAACCACATCACATCTACGCCCTGACCTTCACCAACAAGGCCGCGAAAGAGATGAAAGAACGGGTCAGCAAGCTGTTGAAAAACGACCCGAGCAAAGGCTTGAACGTATCGACCTTCCACAACCTCGGCTTGAATATCATTCGCCAGGAATACAAGGCGCTGGGGTACAAATCGAACTTTTCGATTATGGACGCCACCGACACCAAGCAGATCCTCAAAGAGCTGATGAAAAAACAGCAGCTCAGCGAAGAGGAACTGGACGGCGTGCAATGGGACATTTCCAATTGGAAAAACGCCCACATCAATCCGCAACAGGCGCTGGAGTTGGCGGAAGACAACCTGCAACAGGCCCGCGCCATTCTCTACGACTATTACCAAAAGCAATTGCATGCCTATAATTCGGTGGATTTCGACGACTTGATCGGGCTACCGGTGCGGTTATTCAATGACAACCCGGACATTCTCGATAAATGGCAAAACCGCGTGCGTTATCTGCTGGTGGACGAATACCAGGACACCAATGCCGCACAGTACGAGCTGGTGAAACAGCTGGTCGGCGTGCGCGCCAAATTCACAGTGGTGGGCGACGACGACCAATCCATCTACGCCTGGCGCGGTGCCCAGCCGGAAAACCTGGTGTTATTGAAAGAAGACTTCCCGAGTCTGGAAGTCATCAAGCTGGAACAGAACTACCGTTCCAGCAACCGCATCCTGCAAGCGGCCAACGCCTTGATTGCCAACAACCCGCACGTGTTCGAAAAATCGCTGTGGTCGGAAATGGGCATGGGTGACATGCTGCGCGTACTGGCCTGCAACGACGAAAACCACGAAGCGGAACGGGTGATTTCCGAAATCATCGTGCACAAATTCAAGCACAAGACCCAATTCAAGGATTACGCCATCCTTTATCGCGGCAACTTCCAATCGCGCCTGTTCGAACGTGCCCTGCGGGAACAGAACATTCCCTACAAGCTATCCGGCGGCCAATCCTTTTTTGACAAGGCGGAAATCAAGGACGTCATGAGTTACCTGAAACTCATCGTCAACCCGGACGACGATGCCGCCTTCCTGCGCATCGTCAATACGCCGCGCCGCGAAATCGGCGCTTCCACGTTGGAAAAGCTTGCCGGTTACGCCACCAAGCGTGACGTCAGCCTGTTTGACGCCACTCAAGAACTCGGCCTCAGCACGGCCCTGAGCGACAAAGCGTTGCAACGGGTGCAGCATTTCGGCAACCTGTTGCTGTCCTGGGCGCAGGAAGCCGATGCCTTGCAAGGCAAGGAAGTCACCTCTTTTGTACGCCAGTTGATTGAAAAACTGGAATACGACAACTGGCTGCACGAAACCAGCAACACGCCACGCGCCGCCGAAAAACGCATTGAAAACGTGCGCGACCTGTTGCTGTGGATTGAGCGCATTATCGACAAGGCATTCGAAGAGGACGGCGACGAACTCAAGTTGGAAAAAATCGTCACCCACATGACGTTGATGGACATGATGGAGCGCAACGAGGAAGACACCGAACCCAATATGGTCACCTTAATGACCCTGCACGCCTCCAAAGGGCTGGAGTTCCCGCATGTATTCCTCATCGGCATGGAAGAGGAATTACTGCCCCACAAACAGAATTTGGAATCGCCCGGCTTGGAAGAAGAACGTCGTCTGGCCTACGTCGGTATTACCCGTGCCAAGCGCAGCCTGACCATGACCTACGCCAAGAAACGCAAGAAATACGGCGAGGAAACCAAGTGTGAACCGAGCCGTTTCCTGGAAGAACTGCCGCCGGAACTGTTACAGTGGGAAGGCAAGCCCGGTGTGGAACTGTCCCCCGAAGAGCAGAAAATCACCGGCAACGCCCATTTGGACAACCTCAAAGCCATGCTAAACCCCGGATAAACAGGACAACACCATGATCGCCGACTTTCAAATCGCCAACCTTCCGAAAATTCGTTTTGGCTGGGGCCTTCGCGACCAATTCGCGGCCGCCATCGCCGAACAGGGTTTCCAATCGGTGGTATTGATTTCCGGGCGGTTTTTGACCAGGCCTGGCGAATATGCGGATGACTTGATTCGACAATTGCAAGCCGAAAACATCCGCGTGTCGGCCTTCACGGTCTCCGGCGAACCTTCACCGGAGCTGGTGGATGAAATCGTCCAGGCCTGCCCGAGCAATGCGCAAGCGGTATTGGGCGTGGGCGGCGGCAGTGTGCTCGACGCCGCCAAGGCCGTGGCCGGGTTGATCCCCAGCCGTACCTCGGTAATGAATTACTTGGAAGGCGTGGGCCAAGGGCTGCCCTTGGAAGGCGACACCCTGCCGTTTATCGCCATGCCCACCACCGCTGGCACCGGCAGCGAAACCACCAAAAATGCAGTCTTGTCGCGACTGGGCGAATTCAAAAAATCCTTTCGCAGTGAAAAGCTACTCGCCCGGGACGTTTGGCTGGATCCGAGCTTTCTGGCAACCTGCCCCAAACACCTTCTGTACACCACCGGTCTGGACGCTTTCACCCAACTGCTGGAATCCTACACCACGCTGAAAGCCAACCCCATTACCGATGCGCTGGCCTGGCAGGGCATGACCTTGTTCAAAGGCGCTTTCGAGGCCCTCGAAACCGGTTCGGAAACCGAACGCCAAACCGCTTACGGAAACCTGATGCTGGCCGCCAGCTTGTCCGGCATCACCTTGGCGAATGCCGGGCTCGGTGCCGTGCACGGTTTGGCGGGACCGACCGGCGCTTTCTTCGAAGCCCCGCACGGCGCGGTTTGCGCGCGGCTACTCGCCCCCATCACCCAAGCCAACATTGAAGCCTTGCAAGCGTCGAATGAACCGCATGCCCCAGCCGTTTTGGCGAAGTACGCCGCGATTGCGATCCTGTACGGTTCCAGTGCCGACAGCCAACCTGAGCAGCTGCAAGATTTAATCGACAATTTAAACCGACTGGCGGCGACCTATAGCCCGGACGGTTTAAGCCATTACGGACTGACGAAGGACAACCTGGACCCGATATTACAAAACTGCCGTTCCGGTAGCATGCTGGGCAATCCGCTGACATTATCGGACCAAGCTTTGAAAGAAGCGTTAAACACAGCACTCTAACCAAAAATTGACCTGGAACAACCCAGGCTTTTTTGAACTTCTTTTACCCTTTTTTTTACGCAGGCATTAAGATAGAATCTTGGAAAATACGAAATAATAAAAATTCATTAAAGGTTGCACAACACCATGAAATCCCATTTTTCTCCCGCGTTTTATCTGACGTTGGCGTCGGCATTCTGGATGCCGCATGCTTTGGCCGAAGACACTCAATCGTCCGATGAAACACCGCACGCCATCACCACCATCGAACAGGATGAAGACGCCTCCAAGCAAGTCAAAACCTATTACAAGGACCTGGACCAGGACGGCGTACCGGACCAACTCGACCAATGCCCGAATACCGAATTCGGTTATAAGGTCAATGAGCTGGGTTGTGAACTGGATTCCGACGGTGACGGTGTCTACGACCGCACCGACCAGTGCCCGAATACACCGAAAGGCATCAAGGTCAACTTCCTAGGGTGTGAAGGCGATGCCGATAAGGACAAGGTACTGGATAGCCAAGATCAGTGTCCGGGCACCCCTTTGGGCACGAAAGTCGACAAAGTCGGCTGTAAGGTGAACAACGATGCCGATGGCGATGGCGTCATCGACCAGGAAGACCAATGCCCGAATTCACCGCCAGGCAGTATCGTCAACAAATACGGCTGTAAACCGGAAACGCTGGTGGTCACGAACATCGTGTTCAACACCGGTTCTTATGAAATCCGCGCCGACCAGAAGCCGATTCTCGATAAGGACATCAGCCGTCTGCGTGCGCTGGACAGCAATGAAATCGTGTTGATTACCGGTTACACGGATAGCCAAGGCAGCGCGGCCAGCAACATCAAGCTGTCCTGGAATCGTGCCAATTCGACCAAGCATTACCTGGTGAAAAACTTCAATTATCCGGACAACGTGATTCTCCTTGACGGTCAGGGGGAAGCCAGTCCAGTGGCTTCGAATGCCACCGCAGCCGGTCGCCAGAAAAACCGTCGCATCGAGTTCAAGATCATGGATAAGCGCTTGATTCCAAAAGGCGCCAAGCTTGAACTTCCGGAGAAAATGAAGCACTATAACCGCTATCAACAATAGCTTCCGTTTTCCGGACGATAGGATTGCAATGCTGCCCAGATTCAAGCTGATAATTCCCATTATCTTCGGCATTATGAGCTTGTCTTGGGCCGCTCCCTCCACATCGCCAACTGTCATCACCCCGGCCGAAATCGAAAAAGCCAAAGAAAAATACGGCCCTCTGGCCGCCCGCCGCCTTGAGGCCTGGCAAAAACTGGTGGAAAACAACATCAACAAGCCGGAGCGACTCAAACTGCAACGGGTGAACGATTTCTTCAATGGCGCCACCTTCACCACCGATAAAAAACATTGGAAACAGGACGACTACTGGGCCACGCCCACCGAATTTCTGGGCACCGATGCCGGTGACTGTGAAGATTTCGTCATTGCCAAATACTTCACGCTCAAGGCGATGGGCGTTCCGGAAGAAAAGCTCTACCTGACTTACGTTAAAGCCATCCGCCTGAAACAGGCCCACATGGTGTTAACCTATTTCAAAACCCCCAAATCGGAACCGCTGGTACTCGACAATATCAACGACCGCATCATGAAAGCCAGCCAACGCCGGGACTTGATTCCGATATACAGCTTCAACGGTGACGGCCTCTGGCTGTCGAAACAACGTGGCAAAGGAAAGTCCGTCGATGGCGGCACCGATAAATTGAAAAACTGGAACTCACTGCTGGAGAAGATGCGATGAAATTATTATCCCCTTCTCCGAAAAACAAACCGAATGCAAACGGCCTTCAAAAAAGGAAAGATTCATGAGCTTAAGTAAACAGATGATTATTTTTATCGCCTCCATGCTGGTGATCGTCTTGCTGGGTACCTTCTTACTCAACCTGAACAACACCCGTTCTTTTTTGGAAGCGCAGCTACAATCACACGCTCAAGACACCGCCACATCACTCGGCTTATCCTTAAGCTCGGTCGCCGACCCGGAAGACCCATCCAGCATGGAAACCATGATCAATGCCGTTTTCGACCGCGGTTACTATTCCCACATCACCTTGATTGATGTCGACGAGCAACTCATTTACGAACGCGCCAACCCGCAAGAAATCGAAGGCATTCCGCAGTGGTTCATCCAGCTGATTTCCATCAAAGCGCCGGATGCCACCGCTCTGATTCAATCCGGCTGGATTCCGGTGGGCACCCTGACCGTGCAAAGCCATCCCGGCTACGCCTACATCGAACTGTGGAAAACCGCCATTAATTTATTGATCTGGTTCGGTTTGGCTACCCTGATTGCGACAGGCCTGGCCATTTATGCTCTGAAAGTAATGCTGAAACCGCTGAAGAAAATGGAGAAACAAGCCGAAGCCATCGTCCGAAAAGAATACCTGTTACAAGACACCTTGCCCTCCACCATCGAATTTAAGCGGGTCGTTTCCGCGATGAACGCCATGGTCCATAAAATGAAAGAAGTGTTCGAGCGCGATGCCCAAAACGCCGAAAAACTGCAAAAAATGGCGTATCAGGACAGCGTGACCGGCATGAGTAACCGCCTGCACTTCGAAATGAATGTCGATGCCCTGCTGGATGACCAGACCGAAGCCACGGCCGGAGCAATTTTTCTATTGCGCATCGACGGCTTGAAAGAATTGAACGACCGTTTCGGTTATCTGATCGGGGATAAACTGGTCAAAATGCTGGCCGATAAAATGCGCGCCGAACTCCACAGCAAGGAAGCGCTGTATGCCCGTTTGAACGGCACCGAATTGATTGCTGTCCTCCCTTCACTGGCCGGCAAAAACGTTAAAGCCCCAGCGGAAGCGGTACAAGCCAGCTTGCCGGAAATTCTGGCGGAACTCAAAGCGGATGATGCCCCGGTAACGCTGTTGGCAGGCCTGGTGGATTACCAACCGGGCGACCAGCGCGGCCAACTACTGTCCAGGCTCGATTTCGCCATTTCCGAGGGACACGATAAGCAACTCGGTGTGTGTTTCTACGGCCACGAAGAAAACGAGGTTGACCAACACGGCGAGGCCTGGAACGACATTTTAACGTCCGCCATCAACGAACAGCGTTTTGTGCTTTTCCAGCAATCCGCTTACGATGCCAATCGCCAGGTACACGATCAGGAATTATTGATTCGTTTGAAAGACACCAATGGACACATCCATTCAGCTGGCTACTTCATGCCGGCCGTCGCGGAATTGAACCTGATGGAAAGCATTGACCGCCTGGTCATCGAGCTGGCCTTGCAGCACCTGCAAAAACGTCCTCAATCCGACTTGGGCTGTCTGGCCATCAACCTGACCGAATCGGTGATTGAAAACGACACTTTCCAGCAATGGTTGTTGACCATTCTAAAAGGTGTGCGCCCGAATACGCTGGCGTTCGAAATGACCGAAACCATGATCAGTCACAATAAAGCCCAGACCTGGCCGTTAATCGAAAAACTGAAAAACCTGTCTTTCTCCTTCGGCATCGACCACTTCGGCAGTCACTTCACCAATATGAACTACCTACAGGAGTTGCGGCCAAACTACATCAAGCTGGACGCCGCTTTCACCAAAGCTATCGAGCGGGACGAACAGACTCAAAACTACGTTTCCAGCTTGTGTGAAATGTGTCACAGTCTGGATATTCAGATCATCGCCATGTCGGTGGAAAACGAAGCGCAGATTTCCGCATTCAACGAACTGGGAATCCAGCACTTCCAAGGATATTACTATGGTGCACCAAAACCTTTATAATCAACGATTTTGATGGCAAATTAAGTAAAAAAACTATACTCTATTCAAAACGAATAACTTATCTATAATCCGGAATAGACTTGGGTACAGGAACCTTAAATTAACGTGGTAGACAAAACCTCACAACAGACGACGAATACACCAGCGGAAGAAGCGCGCGTGGCCCCGGAGCAAAACCAGGCCTCGCAAGCAACGAATGGCGTCGATTTCAAAGACCCGCTACTGGAGTGTTTGGTGCTTTACACCAAACTCAACCGTCGCCCTTTCTCCAAAGATGCGCTGTTGTCGGGCTTACCCATTGCCGACAAGGAGCGCCTGACCCCGGAATTGTTCATCCGTGCCGCGGAACGCGCCAACATTATCGCAAGTTTCAAACAACGCGCCTTGACGGACATTCCGAATCTGGTACTGCCCTGTATCCTGACATTGAAAAACAACCAGGCCTGCCTGCTGGAAAAGATAGACTACGAAACCGAACAAGCCACCATCATTCTATCGGAAGCCCCGGACGGTCGTCGCCACGTCGCGCTCGACAAACTGAATGAAGATTATCTGGGCTACGCGGTTTATTTCACCGAAAAATTCCAACAGGCCTCCAAAAAAGAAAACCTGGTACACGCCAACAAAGGCCACTGGTTCTGGCACACCTTCTGGGAAAACAAAGGCATTTACCGCGACGTTCTGATTGCCTCGGTCATCATCAACCTGTTCGTGCTGGCCAACCCTTTGTTCGTCATGAACGTCTACGACCGCATCGTCCCCAACAATGCCGTGGAATCGTTATGGGTGCTGGCCATCGGGATCAGTGTGGTCTACATGTTCGACATCTTGCTGAAATTCCTGCGGTCGTACTTCCTGGAAATCGCCGGCAAGAAAAGCGACGTCATCATGTCGTCCAAGCTCTTCGAACAAACCCTGGGGCTGACCATGGCCAACCGGCAAGGTTCCATCGGTGCCTTCGCAAACAACCTGAAAGAATTCGACAGCATCCGTAACTTTTTCACCTCCGGCACCATCGCCTCTCTGGTGGATTTGCCCTTCGTGATTATTTTCCTACTGGTCATCTTCTACATTGCCGGTACCATCGTTCTGGTGCCGATTGCCATTATCGCTTTCATCCTGATATACAGCCTGTTGATGAAAGGGCCGATTCGTAAAAGCGTCGAAGCTACCTATGAAGCCTCCGCACAAAAAAACGCGGTTCTGATTGAAACATTGACCGCAATCGAAACGATCAAATCCTTAGGGGTGGAAGCTCACTCCCAATGGAAATGGGAACAAGCCGTCGGGGAAATCGCCCGTGCCAGTTTGAAATCCAAAATGCTGCAAAGCTCCATCGGACGTATGACCGGATTCCTGCAACAAATGAGCACCGTTTTGGTGATTCTGGCCGGCGTGTATTTCATCAAAGACGGTGACATGACCATGGGTGGCCTGATTGCCGCGGTGATGCTGAGCCAGCGCGCCATTGGCCCCATGGGACAGTTCGCCAACTTGACGTCCTCTTACCACCAGACCAAAACGGCGTTGGATTCCCTGAACGAATTAATGAAAAAAGAAATCGAACGCCCGTTGGAAAAACGCTTCATCCAACACCCGGTGTTTGACGGCAGCATCGAGTTCGTTGACGTCTCCTTCACTTATCCGGGCGAAAGCAAACAGGCACTGAACAACGTCTCATTTAAAATCGAGCCTGGTGAAAAAGTCGGCATTATCGGACGCATCGGCTCGGGTAAATCCACCATCGAAAAACTGATTTTAGGGTTTTACCACCCGGACTCCGGTTCCATCCTGATTGACGGCATTGACATCACCCAGCTTGACCCGGCCGAACTGCGACGCAACATCAATTACGTACCTCAGGACGTCACGCTGTTCAGTGGTGATGTGCGCGAAAACATTGCCTATCGCGCTCCCTATGTCGAAGACGACCAAATTCTGAAAGCCGCCCGTCTGGCAGGCGTGGACGATTTCATTAAAACCCATCCTTCCGGTTACAGTTTGAAAATCAACGAAGGCGGCAGTTCACTGTCCGGCGGACAGCGCCAAAGCATCGGCGTGGCTCGAGCTTTATTGCTGCAAAGCCCGATTTACCTGTTCGACGAACCGACTAATGCCATGGATGCCAAAACCGAACAAACCATGATTGACCGTTTGAAGAAAGGCACCATCAAAAACACCAGCATTGTCGTGACCCACAAAATGAGTCTCTTGCAACTGGTGGACCGGTTAATCGTCATGGACAACGGAAAAGTCATCGCCGACGGTTCGAAGGCGAGCGTACTGGAGGCTCTGAAAACAGGGCGTATAAACAAGCAAAATTAACATGACAGAAAAGCAACGTAACCATTCACAGAATCATCCGCCGCAGGTATCCGATGCGGATTTGGCGTTCATGTCGAGCTTGAGTCAGGCCGCGCTGGAAAAGCCGACCATCAAGTCACAAATGATTGTCTGGGTGATGTTTTTGGTCATCATCTGGCTGATTATCTGGGCCAATTATGCCGAACTCGACAAAATCGTTCGTGGCGAAGGCAAAGTCGTGCCGTCCACTAAAATCCAAGTCGTGCAGAACCTGGAAGGCGGCATTGTTGAAAATATTTTCGTCCACTCCGGCGATGCTGTTCAGAAAGACCAGATTTTGCTCAAGCTCGACAATACCCAGTTCTCGAGTTCCTACGACGAAACCGAATCGCAACTCTATGATTTACAGGCTCAAGCCGCTCGCTTGTCTGCCCAGGCATTCGGTAAAGAGTTCAAACTGGAACCTCGAACGAACGACCCAGAGGTCATCAAAATGTTCGAGCGGGAACAGCAACTGTATGAAAATCAATTGCAACACTTGGAAACCACCAAACACATCCTGGCGGAAAAAATCAAACAGAACCGCTCCGACTTGCAAGAAGCCTACAACCAATTCACACAACTTTCCAAGTCCTATGATTTGTTGAAAAAAGAAATCGAAATCATGCAGCCGCTGGTCAAAGACGGCATTGCCTCCGAAGTCGACTTACTTAAAACACAACGTGAAGCCACCGAAGCTTACTCCAAATTGCAGACTACGGAAAACTCGATTCCCCGACTCAAGTCGATTATCGAGGAATCCATCAATAAGCGTAAAGAAGCCGAACAAAAATTCCGCAACGACGCCCAGCAGGAATTGAATACGGTACTCGCCAAACTTGCACAATTGGAAAGCTCGAAAACCGCGCTGGAAGACCGGGTGCGTCGAACCAACATCACTTCACCGGTTAACGGCACCATCAGCGAATTGCTGGTCACCACCATCGGCGAAGTGGTGCAACCGGGTAGCGACATCGTCAAAATCGTTCCACGTGATGATTCTTTGGTTCTGGAAACCAAAATTCTGCCCGCCGACATCGGCTTTGTTTACCCAGGCCTGAAAGCTAAAGTGAAATTCACGGCCTATGATTTTGCGATTTACGGCGGCTTGGAAGGCACAGTGGAAAAAATCTCCGCCGATACCATTCAGGATGAAGAGGGCAACAGCTTCTACATCGCACGAATCAAAACGGACAAGAACTACTTAGGAACCGAAAAAGACCCGCTTTATCTGTTACCGGGCATGACCGCAACCGTTGACGTTGTCGTCGGCAAACATACGATTTTGGAATACCTGATGAAACCGATTATCAAAGCAAAAGATTTGGCTTTAAGAGAATCCTAAGAAGTCAGAAACCTAAAAAATATAAGAATGAATGAGGCCAGAGACTCTCATGAAGCAGTTGCTACTCTATGTACAAGATCCGCATGCGTTAAAGAATTGGTCGCAGGCCACCGACTTGACCAAAAAGATTCTGTATACACTGGACATTGACCAAGCGGAATACAGCACCGATTCGGCGCTTTTGCTCGTGCAGTTGCCCGAGTCGGAAACGGAACAACAAAAAATTGAAACCATGATTCGCCATGGCTTTACCGTCATATTGTTTTCCAATATGCCGTCGCCACAAGAAGGCGTGCAATGGTTCCAAAAAGGCATCAAAGGCTACTTAAACACCTTTGCCCAGACGGAACGCATCAACCAAGCAGTCGAGACCGTTTTGGCGGGTAATATCTGGTTGGGGCAAGGCGTGATGCAGTCCCTGATTCAAGCCGTTTCCAACCCGGTAAACCGGAAAGACACCTCTTGGAAAGAGCAACTGTCGGACCGCGAAATCGAAACAGCGGAGTCGGTACTGCTCGGCAAAACCAATCAAGAGATTGCCGAGCTTATGCATATCAGTGAACGCACGGTCAAAGCACATATGCACAGTATTCTTGAAAAACTAGAAGCCAAGGACCGTTTGAATCTGGTGATCAAACTCCAGAATTGGCCCAATTGAAAAATAATGCACTTTAAACTTAAAAAAGATAAAGAATGACGACTATGATCCAGAAATATAAACACTCTATTCGGATATCGGCTCTCAGTGTGGTACTCATGAGCCTATCCCCGCAAATTCAAGCGATTACCATCAAGGAAGCGATTGAAGACGCCATCATCCACAACCCGGACTTCCGTCAGGAAGTCAAAGGTTACCGTGCGATTGAAGCTGAAGTCAGAGGCGCTCAAGGCGGTTATTATCCAAAGCTCGACATTTACGCCGGCTACGGATATGAGGAAGTCGACAAACCGGGTCTAAACAACCAGGGCGATGGGCTGATGCGGCGCGAAGCGCAAATCTTGCTGACCCAAAACCTTTTCGAAGGCTTTGGCACCCAAGACGAAGTCGCCCGTCAGAAATACCGTTTGGATGCTCAGGCTTACAAAACCATTGCCAAGGCCAACGACATTGCCTTGGAAATGGCTCAGGCCTATGTCAATCTTCTGAAAGAGCAAGAGCTTTTGGACTTGGCGCAAAGCAACCTGGACACCCACTTGAAAATCTTCGACCAGATTAAAAAGCGTGCCGAAGCCGGCATCGGTAACCAAGTGGAAGTTGACCAAGCCCAAGCACGCCTTGCATTGGCGCAATCAAATTACGGCGCGGCGGAAAACAACTTCTACGACGCCCGCGCCAAATTCCGTCGCGTTTTAGGGCGTCAGCCGGACAACGATTTGATTAAACCCTCTTTCCGGGCCAAGATGCCGAAAAACATCGATGAGGCCACCAATACCGCATTATTGGATCACCCAACGATGAAATCGGCCAATGCCGACATCGCCGAGGCACGCATGCAATACGAAGCGTCCGGAAAAAACTATTATCCGAAAATTGATTTGGAAGTAGGACAACGACTGGACCATAATATTGACGGGATTGAGGGCGAAAACAATAACCTACAGGCCATGGTCGTCATGTCTTATAACCTTTACAACGGTGGACGCGATGCCGCCACCCGTAAACAGACGTCCAGCCAATACCATCAAGCGACGGAAATCCGTAACAATACCCGCCGCCAGATTATTGAAAACCTTCGCTACGCCTGGAACGCCAATGAATACATCGGCAATCAGTTGGAATACGTCAACCAGCACATCAAACTGACGCATGAAACCCTGCTCGGTTACCGTAAACAATTCAGCCTAGGGCGCCGTTCCCTACTCGATTTGCTCAACACCGAAAACGAATACATTTCAGCCATGCGGACGTTGATTACCAATGAAGCAGACCAGTTAAACGCCAAATATCGTATTCTGGCGGGAACCGGCCACCTGCTTGACGAGTTGGGCATTAAGTACAGCTTCATCGAAGCGGAAGAAGAACATACCGACGAATAGTCCGACAACATCATAAAAAAAGCCCCGAATCGGGGCTTTTTTTATGAGCGTCAGTTTCTGGTCAAAAAGCTAGGCCACTTGAACGCTGTAGGCTAAATACAGTTGCCCGAACCCCATCACCATCACTAAACCACCGGCCACTTTACGTACCAGGTTATTCCTCGCCAGTCGGGTGAAGAAAAACACAAAGGTACCCATCAGCAAGAGATTCGGCAAAGTACCCAAACCAAACGCCAGCATCACCAAACCGCCTTCCAACGCGCCACCGGCACTCAATGCCATAATCAACATACTGTAGACCAAACCGCACGGCAACCAACCCCACACCATGCCATACAACCAGGCCTGGCCAATTGTGCGAATCGGCATCATTTTCTGGGTCAACGGCGCCAACCGCTTCCAAATACCCTGGCCGCTTTTTTCAATGACCACTAGACCGTTCCACCAGCCGCCTAAATACAAGCCAAGCACCACCATAAACACCCCGGCCACGACTTGCAGGGTTTGTTGCAACGGCAAGAATGTCGCCAGCGACACCAAGGAACTGCCGAGAAAGCCGAACAAGGCGCCAATCAAAACATAACTGCTAATACGTCCCAGGTTATAGCTCACTTGATACGGCAACATGCGCCACCAACTCAGTTGCACTTCCGGCTTCAGGTTGAACGTCAAAGCCCCCACCACGCCGCCGCACATGCCTAAGCAATGGACGCCGCCCAACAATCCGACGATTAGCGCCGTTAAATAAATCGATTCGGTCATTTATTGCGTTTTGTCCATGCTGCGGTAAGAAATCGCTTCAGCCAGCTGGACCGTTTGCACAGCCTCTTGCCCGATCATGTCGGCCAGGGTTCTGGCCACTCTTAAAATTCGGTGGTACCCACGTGCTGAAAGCCCCAAACGATTCATCGCTTGTTCCAAAAGCTGCTTGGAATCGGAATCTAATACTACCAGCGCCTCCAACTGCTTAGAGGTCAGCGCGGTATTTAAGCAACCTTGACGGTCATACTGCAAAGCCTGACATTGCTCGACTCTTGCCCGAATTCGCGCACTGGTTTCAGCGCCCGCTTCCGGCTTGCCGCTTAAGGCTTCAAAATCCACCGGTGGCACTTCCAAATGGCAATCAATGCGGTCCAGCAAAGGCCCGGAAATTTTCTGGCGATAACGACTGATTTGTTCTGGCGTGTCGGAACAGCGCCCCAGAGCATCATCGGGGAAAAAACCGGACGGCGTTGGGTTCATCGCACACACCAGTTGCACCCGGGCCGGATAGGTCACCTGTTGATTCACCCGGGCAATCTCGACATGACCGGTTTCCAACGGTTCTCGCAAGGCTTCCAGCACGGTTCGATTAAATTCCGGTAATTCGTCTAAAAACAGAATGGAGCGATGCGCCAACGACACAGCACCCGGTTTTGGGTTCGAGCCCGAACCGCTGACAGATTTCAAAAAAAATGCTACATTTTCTGAAAAAAACAATAACTTAAAGAGGTGTTTTTTCAAAATAAGTGCTAAAAATATCATAATAAGTACTACAAGCTTACTGTTTAGTCATAGAACGAACTACAAGGTTAACATTTGAATGAGTATCAAATTCTCTCATAAAAATAGAAAGATAGGTTATACATACGGTAGCTTGTCAGGAATATTTTCATTTCGTGGTGATAAAAGCATCGCTTTTGAGTCTAAACTCGAAAAGAACTTACTACAAATACTCGAATTCAATGAATCTGTTATTGATGTAGAAGAACAGCCATTCACACTAGAATATCGAAACCAAAAAGGCAGGATGACAACCTATACGCCAGATTTTTTAGTCCGCTTTAAAGCACTTCCTTCCACAATATCACATCTACCCTATCCTAAACCCCTAATTATTGAAGTTAAGCCGCGAAATAAAATCCAAACCGAGTTCCAAAAACTAAAGCCTAAATTTAAAACAGGACTCCGGTTCGCAAATGAAAATGACATGAACTTCCGTATTTATGACGAATCGAGGATTTATACCCAAGAATTCGAAAACATAGAGTTCCTCAGCAGATACAAAAAGAGAGACTACGATACTGAAAATGAAATGAGAATCCTTGAGCACCTAAACAATATTGGACACACAACCGTTGATCATTTGCTTTGTACCTTATTTGTAACAAAAGAAGAACAAGGCGTTGCCTTAGGACAGATATGGCACATGCTTGTCACTAAGAAAATTAGTTGCGACATCGGAAAAAAACTAAGCCTATGCAGCGTTATTTGGCTAAACAGAGAAGAGTCTAACCATGAGGGAGTTTCACAATATGGGAGCTAATGTACAAAAAGCAGACAGGCGTAAGATAGTTTTTAAAACAGGTGAATTTGTTTCTCATCAAAACAAAATATACCAGTTAACCAATTTGATAAACTTCGAGGAAGCCATTGGCGTTGACATCAAAACTGGACGCTCAGAACGCTTACTCATCATCTCACTTGAGATTGCAAAACTTGATGATAACCTTGAGCGAAACAACGGACATATTCACAGAGACCTCGCTGATGTCTCTGACGATAACTGGAAAGAAATTGAGCGTAGATTTTCTTTAATACAACCTATTCTCAAAAATGCATCACGCTCAGAAATCGAGCTACATGCGACTCAGCACGGCACTCACTTCACGACACTGTACCGCTGGGTGCGCCATTATCATGCAACTGGTAGTTTGCTTGGCCTGCTCCCAAAGAAGAAGGGAATCAATAAGGGCACCATAAAAACAGAATCTCAAGTAGAAAATATCATCTCTAAAATTGTCGATGAGTACTATCTTTCAAAACAACGGCCGACCATTAAAGCAACTCTTGATGCCATTAAAATAGCTTGTAAACACCAAAACATAGAAGCGCCGAGCGATAGCACAATCAGACGAAGAATCAGTACGATTAGTGAATATCAGCGCCTCAAACGTAGAAATAAAAAAAACAAAGCAAAAAAATATGAGCCTGCTCCAGGTTCCTTTGAGGCAACTTACCCTTTACAGGTTGTTCAAATTGACCATACGCCCGTGGATCTTATTTTAGTAGATGATGAATACAGACTGCCTATCGGAAGGCCCTATATAACATTCGCAATCTGCATTTACAGTCGCATGATTGTAGGATACTGGCTAAGCTTAGATGCTCCAAGCACAACGTCGGTTGCTATGTGTATTGGTAATTCAATCAACCCCAAAGATGAGCTACTTTTATTAAACAAAGTTGAATCAACTTGGCCAGTATGGGGCTTTATGGAGACGATCCATGTCGATAATGCAGGTGAATTCAGGTCTGATACGCTGAAAAGATCATGTTTGATACATGATATTAATTTGGATTTTCGTCCCATTAACCAGCCTCAATATGGCTCCCATATAGAGCGTCTAATCGGGACGGTTATGAAAAAGGTCCATAACTTACCTGGAACTACTTTTTCCAACATAGAGGAAAGAGCAGAGTATGATTCTGATGGTAATGCCGTTTTCACTTTCGATGAGTTTGATAAATATATCCTGACTTACATCACGAAGTATTACCACAAGAATCGTCATTCAAGCCTCGGCGTATCCCCTGAAGACAAATGGCACCAAGGCATATTTGGGAATCTTCATTCTGAAGGAATTGGATATCCTCCTAAGCCGAATAATCCTGACACGATTTATAAAGACTTTCTCCCTATTATCGAGCGAACCATTCAATCCAATGGTGTAAATATTGATGGTTTGAATTACTTCGATAACGTACTACGCCCGTTTCTTCATGCGATGAACGAAGAAACAAACAAAAAGAAAAAGTTTGTTTTCCGACGTGACCCTCGAGACATAAGCTACATCTGGTTTTATGAAGCAAACAATCAAACATACTTCAAAATTCCATTAGCTAACACCACCATTCCTCCTATGAGTATTTGGGAGTTCCGGGAGGCTAAAAAACGAATACAGGAATACGGATATACTTTTTCGGAACATGTGCTTTTAGATACCTTGCAGGAATTAAACGAAATGGCGGAGGAAGCCGCTAAAAAAACTAGAAAGATTCGTAGAAATCAACAAAAGAAACAAATCAACAAGACAAATTTACAGCAAATCACTCCACAATTTCAACATATACAAACGCCAGATGACGACGAACTGTGGAATGATGATATTCCCGTTTTTAACTAATAATATGGACACCCCTTATGAGTGAAGCAGAAGCATACAATCACCTACATGAACCAATTGTGCCTTTAGTTAAAACCGGTTCAAAAAAGCAACGCGTAGAATATCTAGACCAACCACTCTGGATTAACCACCATGTCTCAAATGAAATATTAAAGCTACTAAACAATCTGATTAACCGCCCACAAAAACTACGTATGCAAAGCATTCTGCTGATTGCCGAATCCAACATGGGTAAAACCTCTTTGATTAGCCAATTCGCAAAAATGCATTCCGACTACATGGTTGATGATGAAGAACAACAAATCAGTTATGCCGTAAAACCAGTCATTATTGCTGAATCTCCAGCCTCAGCAGATGAAAAAGGGTTGTACATATCCATCCTTGAACAGTTTTGGACAGCATTTAGGCCAACAGATACCAATGCGAAACTAAGGCATCAAGTCATGCATATGATGAGAGAATGCCATGTCAAAATGCTCATCCTTGATGAGCTGCATAACTTGTTAGGCACAACACCTGTCAAACAACGAAAAATGATGAATATCATCAAAAGCCTTAGCAACGAGTTAAAGATTCCAATCGTAGGCGTTGGCACGCATGATGCAGCATTAGTATTAACCACTGACCCTCAACATGCCAGCCGATTTGACACAGTCGTTATTCCTAGATGGGAAATGGATAAGAACTTTCGGGGACTATTAGCTGCTTTCGAAAAACGGCTTCCATTAAAGAAACCATCCCATTTACATAGCAAAGAAAAGGCACCTTTGCTGTTAGCTATATCAGGCGGAAATATTGGAAACCTTCATCGCTTATTGAACGAGTGCTGTATCTATGCCATTGACAACGATGTAGAAGAAATTACGGTAGACATCATTAATCATTTTAAATGGCTAAAGCCGACCGATGGAAAAAGACCTAGAGAACTAATTATGCAAAATGCTTAGTCCTATAAAAGTAACTCCATTCAAGGATGAACTACTCAGCTCATGGATTGTTCGACTGGCTTTAGCAAATGGTACTGACCCATTAAGCCTATCTGGAGCTATTTTTCCTTCCCAAAGAGTCTGGTCAAGAGATTTTGATAAATCTCTTAACGTTGAATTCCTTAAAGCTCTGTCTAACATATCAGGCATTCCTATCTCTGCCCTAACCAAACTCACTCTGGAAAACCATCTATCAAGCATTCTTACCCCCAAGTCTAAAAATAATGCCGTCTGGCCATGGGTAATTCCATTAGCTCACCGAAACAGGGTTCACACGAACGGATTACACTTCTGCCCAGAATGCCTAAGAGAAAAAGATGTTTACTTCAAACGAGACTGGAGAATTTCATGGAACACCTGTTGTACGGATCATGAATTAAATTTTCGGCTTGGATGCCCAAAATGCAATACCGCATTTTCTCCGCATTTGGTCACTTATGACAAACCAGATTTTTGTTGCTGTGTTCATTGTGGTTTGGATTTGCGCGCAGTCGTTCAAAAAGAAGTGGATCCCGAAATAGTTTATTTTCAAGGCCAATTAAACCGATTCCTATCAGACAACACACCAGAATATCCATGGAAAATTAAAAGCAAAACCGAATTCTTTGCAACACTAAACAGTCTTACTTCTTTTATTCAAAAAACGAGATCTTCGCAATCAAAACATTTGTTCCAGTACTTAGATATCAACGATTCCATACTGAATAGCCAAACATCTTTCTCAAATTCAAGCCTCAAAGAACGGCAACTCACGGTGCGATGCTGTTTTAGAATGTTTTCTCTACAACTTGATGAACTCATCAAATTGCTGAAAGATGCAAAAGTGTTCCGAAGTAGTTTAAGACCTACTCTTCACGGCTACTCATCTCAAACAATCAAAACCATAAAGCAACAGCTACCTTCATATAAAACATACGAAAAGCCCAACTATCAAAAATCATCTCAAGAAATACACCCTAGAAGCAAAGATGAAGTCGAAAAACTCATGGATGAAATTAGATGTTTTTTGTAACACCCAACACATATTGCTCAAATTGTTCAAATAAACTCACAAACTGGGATTACCGATACCAAGGGCGGCACTATTGTCGAAAGTGTTATGATCGACTCTTCAGTACCAAAAAATGCTCTAAATGCGGACATAACAAGAAAATACGAAAAGGCCTTTCACCACCTATCTGTAAGAAATGCCTTTTGCAAAATAAACCATGTATTAGGTGTAAAAAAACAGACTATCTACCAGGCAAACTTACTGTGCATGGTTCAGTATGCAAATCCTGCGCGAAGTACTTTCGAGAATACAAACAGTGCAACACATGTTCTCAGTTTAAATACCATGTCTCCAACCGTCGAATCAATGGAAAGAAGGTTGGTCAACTATGCTGTAGTTGCTACAACAAAATCGCATATTGCACTTGCAACAAGTGCCACAAAAAACGTAACCCTTTTTATTATGACTTTGACCAACGAGCTTACTGCAAGCAATGCACTCAAATTAAAAATCGACAATGTACTGACTGCAAAAAAAACATTCCGGCCGGCATAGGTAAAGTGTGTGAAAAATGCAGCTTTAGACGTACTTTAAGTAAGCGGGTTAAATTCTACAAACCGCTCTTGTCAGACTATTTTCAACAGCACTTTCTAGATTTTGCAGAGTGGCTAGTCAAAAGAAGAGGTACTAACTTTGCTGCTACTAGTATTAAGAGATACTTTGAGTACTTTTTCCAGCTGGATCAATTTACTCTTGAAATCAAAAGATTTCCTAGCTATCAACAAATACTGCACCAGTTTAGTGTTAAAAAAACCCGTAAATATTTACTTGTCACTAAATTCTTAGATGAGTTAGAAATCGTTAAATTAAAGCCTGAAGTCAAAGAACAATATTCTCACTTAAATACCATTGAGAAATACATAACCTACTTCGAGGCCGAAACAACTTGGCATTCGTTAATCAATGATTACTATGTATTCTTAAAGCAAAAACACATCACCCTAAAATCATTAAGGCTTGCTTTAACGCCGGCATTTCATCTTTTAAAGAATTGCCAGTACTTCTGCTTTGAAAATCCTACACAAGACATTTTAGACGGGTACCTGTGGGCTTCGCCTGGACAAAAGTCAGCTATAACCGGCTTTGTCCATTTTCTAAACAAAAATCATTCTTGCTCCATTAAACTAGAAGGCATCGACAAAAAAATAAAACTATCCCGCCCGCTAGAAAGTAACAAACACCTAAAACAAAAACTTATTTCTACACTCAGGTTTCCTACCAAATCCGAGCAATACATTCAGACTTTGTTAAAAAGAGCAGTTGAATATCTTCATCTGATTAAAGTGCCAAACTACACAATAATCACTTGCAGTAAAAAAACTTTTCAGACCCAACATTTACATATCGCAGGCCAAAAGCTTTACATCCCTAACGATATTTTTACCTTTATGGATTAACTCTAAATTTAATTTAAAAAAACTCAATAAGATTTGTGCAATATGCTCAAAACAATATTTAAATTTTTAATAAAAACAGAAAATTAGTCGATAAAGACATAGTGAGTTGCAGTACGTTTTTTGTTAAAGTAAAATCCTTCAAATTTTTAATTTTAAAGGTCTAAAAAACTTTGTCGTATAACGAAAAGAATATAGATTTAATAATCCAATATGCCTTATTAACTGCTGGGCAGGGTGATGATTATCTTTCTCGAAGACTGGGACCTATACATTTAATTAAGTATGTATATCTTGCAGACCTTTATTATGCCCAAAAACACAATGGAACCTCATTTACAGGAATTAATTGGCAATTCTTTCACTTTGGGCCATGGTCATTCCAAGTAAACAATAGAATAGATGCTGCGACTTCAGCAATACTAGCTAATAGACACTCATTTGATTCTCACTTTAAAGATGAAGACGTAGTCCGTTGGGAGATATCCGACGATGACTTATTAAAAAGAATGTCTAGAGAGGTTCCTTCTGAAATTACCATCAAATTAAAAAACAATATTAGAAAATATTCTTCTGATACTGAGGGGCTTCTTGGTTTCGTTTATCAAACTGAACCTATGTTAAACACTGCTCCAAATGACTATATCGACTTTTCCATTTACACTGACCAAGATAAGGTTCCTATAGAAAAGGTCATGCTAAGATTTGAACAAATTTCAAATAAAAAAAAGAAAGCTTTTAGTCAGAAAATAAAAGCACTAAAGTTAGCTAGAACATTCGGCAAGAAAAAATTAATTCCGGTCACAATACCAAGGCATGATGAAATTTATAATGATGGAATAAACTGGCTAGATACTTTAGCTGGAGAAGAGTTCCCTACAGGCAGACTAAAAGCTCAGTTTTCTACAGATGTCTGGGGTTCAGATACGAGAAAAGGGAAGCAATGACTTATCCTGATGACTGTATACAAAATCTATCAAACAACTGGTGGATTGATCACCCAGAGAAAAATTTAGTTAGGGGGGCACTAATCAAGGCTTTCATCCCTCATGTAGATCATAGACCATACTCCTTTGAACCCATTGGAAGAACAAACGCTACTGATCACAGTGGGGCTGACATTGTTATTAAGCCCTTATCTGTAGGACAAAAATTTAAAGCTTCCTCTTTACCTGTTGCTGCAATGACAAAACCTGACTCAGAGATTTGGGCTGCATATAGAGCTAAAAGAAGGTATTGTTTGGTTATAGGAAATGCCAATCCAGTAGATATTGATAAAAAACTAACACAAGGCAAGCCAAACCATTCCACCTCTCCAACCGTTTTAGTTTCACCGTATTATGGTGCCTCAAAAAAAGACTCAAGGGCTGGCTATTCAGAAGCATTTGTAGAAAGAGTTAAGCATTGCGAATATCCACAGTTTCAGTGGGATCACCTTCCGATAAAAAATGGGGAATCATCGATTTTAAGACTGGATCACACCCAAGCAATCGGTGCTCACTCAATGTCGTATGAATTTACGGGATACAAACTATCAGATGAAGCTTTGGAAATACTGGATGATCATTTCAGTTGGCTTGTTTATGGAGGAGCACCTGAAAATAGTCTCCTACATGATTTCAGGTCTTTGATAGAAGAAACAATAACTTAAACAATAAATAATAAGTTTTTACTTTGAAATATCTTCCTCGCAACCTAAACTCTATTCCCTAAAAAAGCTCTTTATTCAAATATTGAGACTCAACGCCGTACTCACCATAAAGAGGCCCTCGCAAAATAATGCTATCAACCTTATCAAAAAGTGTCTTATCTTTTAAATAAAGTACTTTTTTTAGTCCCAACTCATCAGTTTGCAACAGTTTTAACCTTTGACTTTTTTCCCCATTTATCAGTAATTCATTAGCCATAATATTTGGTTCTTGATTAGCAACATCGGTTTTTGACTGCCCAACTACAACTAAATATCTACCATAATTAATTATCGATCTTGAGGCATGCAAACTCCCACCATTTAAACCGGACTGAACAAGCAGAACTGCTTTTGCTAGGGCAGCTTGGATACGATCTCTCTCAACAAAATTGGATTTGCCAACATACGAGTTATACCCGTATTCCGTTACTAAAAGTCCATTTGACGAAATAATTTCTTCAGCTAACGCTCTGTTTTCTGCTGGATATATTTTTTCCAAACCATGAGCTAACACTGAAATTGTCTTTCCGCCTCGTTCTAAGCATGATTTATGCGCAATTGTGTCTATCCCTTTCGCGAGCCCACTAGCAATTACCCAGTTATTTTCTACAAACCAATCAGTCACTTTTTTTGCAATATATTTCCCATGTTCGGTAGGAGACCTCGTTCCAATAACAGTGACAATATTTTCTTTTAGGATAGATAAATTTCCTGCACAAAATAATACAGGTGGAGCATCTGACAACTCTTTCAGTGAATCTGGATACACATCATCAAGCTTAGATATAATGTTGTGCCCCATTTCCTCTGCTATACGTATCTGCTCTTTAGCTTTCTCATAAGCCTCTTGCACTTCAGTAGCATCAAATTTACCTTGCCCCAATTTACTGGAAAAAAAAGCGCTTTCTACTGAAATGCCTGCTATCTCAGCCGATAAAGATATCTGATTTAGATACTTTTTCCCAACGCCCTTCAAAAACCGCAATGCGAGGAGGGATTCCGTATTTTTTGAAGCCATATTTACCTATAACTCTCAACATATGAACACGGGTTTGTTTTGTCCCTAAATCCCTCGCACCCAAGAAACACCTTGTTTTCTTTTGAGTTATATTGTTTGGCCATCTTCCTTCCACAACTGGGACAATCTTTAACCTTTATGGACTCTGTGTGACTACACTTATTTTCTGCTTCAAAATAGCCAGTACAACCATAAAAATGAATACCAGATCCATCTTTGCGCTTTCTAACTCGCATCTGCCTGCCGCACTTCGGACAAATAGGAGCGTCTTCATATGTACTAACCGTCTTTGCTAAACATGCTCCGAAGGTAAAACTTACCCCTGCCCCTTCAAGAAGAGAAAATATATGGCTAAATGTAGCGCCAGTTGTAATAACATCGTCAATAATCAGAATAGATTTTCCATTCACCAAACCAATATGCTTTTGTTTTATGCTTAGCGTTTCGTGAAGTGCTCTTTCTCGATTTGCTTTTGCTCCCAAAGTTTTTAAACTCGGTGCACCTTTCGAAAACTCAAATAAATCCTCAATAAAAATCGATTCTGAGCTATTCAATTTAGCAACCCTTTTGAGCATATTTTCAAGCCTAGGATTCTTTTCTTTTTTGGCTGGTACAACTGTAACTATATCAAAAACTTTTCCCGTTCCCCTGAACAAATACAATGGTAATTGCTCTACCACCCTTGCAATTAAATTCACATAATATTGAGGAATAACATATGTCTCACTTTCTTCCTTTGCAACAATATCCTTTGATAACTGATGACTTTCATGTAATTTTGCGGTTAAGGCTGATTTTTGGCTGAAGTACCTTCCAAAGGTAATAAGCTTGATTTTATTTTTTTCAATTGGCACAAGATTACCATCTTCATTTAACGGCATGAAATTCATTTGTTTCTTAGGGAAATCAAACGCCTTGTGCTTCGCTGTTCTATCGGCAATCAGCTTTAATTCTTCATAATCGCTTAAATTATCAATGAGAGTAGAAGAGCTAATAATCACCGCCGGTATTTTTGAAATTGGATTTCTTTTTGCCCATGAAGGGGCCAGGGGTTTTATTCCAGCTTCGTAAGCGGCCACGAAGTCATTATCGTGGTCTCCTATATAGACAGCCCTATCTCCATGCTCAAAACCTAATTTTTCTAAAGCTAACTTAATTCCATTAGGTGATGGTTTCATGCCAACCTGACCAACATCGTCATAGCAAACCACTGCATCAAAAATATCAATCTCATGATACCTTAATAACTTTTCTGCATACCATCTAGGAGAGTTAGTGACCAGTCCTAAAGGTAAACCACGGTCTTTTATTGCTTGAAGCATTCCTTTCACTGGCTTAAATAATACAGATTTATGTATATTTGCATCTAAGCCCTGCCTATCGCCTTTTACTCTATAGTCCTCCAGTGTGCTAGTAGCTACTAAAGTATCATCTAAATCAAATATTACGGCTCCGATGCTTCTCATAAAATTAACCTTATATGCCTTTTAAAAAACCAGACTTTAAATCACTCATCTTCAAAACTTTTCAAATCGCACCATTTAATTATAAAAGTATTTGGGAGCATTAATTTCTTTTCTCCGGGCTCTACTAGGTTATTTCGTACATAATTCTAATGTCCAAAGCTATTAATTTTTAATAAACTTTGACATAACCGAATAGAGTATTGTCGCCATTTTTTTTGAGTAGTAAAAATTTTCATAACGGAGGTGTATTTTTGCAATTCCTCCAGTGAACTTACTAAATTAGTAGCAATTCAGATGCTTCAGCTCTTCATTAACATCAACCTTTAACTGAATAGCCGCTTTAAAAAAAGGTTCGTGATACTCACTAAACAGATTTAATATGCTGGCGTCACTTCCGGAAGCAATAAAAAAGGAATGTTGTTGGTTTTGAAGAAAAGACCTTAGCCTTTTCAAAAATACTTTACCTGGAGTTAATCGCTTTCCAGTTGTAGTAGGTGGCGTCCGAGATACCATAATCCCGACAAACCTCTTTGACCAGCCGTCCGGCTTCGACCTCTTTAAGAATCTTGACGATCTGTGTTTCGCTATAACGTGACTTTTTCATGATGCTCTCCGTTTTGCTCAGTATAAACCGGAGAACTCTAATTTAATATGCCCCTATTTTAAGGGAGGGTTACAATGCTTTATCATTTATTGCAGGGCTGGCCGGAAATCTTTGTGAAGGCCTGTCAAGTCACTAATACGTTTAGCTATATGATTAAAACGCCTTATTTGGAGTTTCCGTATTGGGTGGAGGATGCGTTATTCTTTCGAATTCAAAAGTACAAATATTCTGCTTGTGATAAAGAGAAATCGAATATTGTTAATTTTTTCGATAAGCGATTGCAGAAAAAGATCAGGCCGGAGCAGGTACGGCGATACTTGGCTTATTATTTTGAGGAGAGGAGTCGGGCACTTGATTAAAATATCTAGATGAAACCAACAATAAGGTATTCCACGAAAAGACAAAGACGTACATTTTCTATTAAGTTTAAACATGAAGCAGCCGAACTGGTTTTTGGGAAGGATTGAACATTCTTACTGTTCAATCTATCTTGAATGAAACAACAATATAAAGGGGATCAATCGAGAGTGCTCAGAATCTTCACACCCTCCCATTTAATCATTCGGAGAAACCCAGTCGATGAATTCTTGCTCCTGAAAAACTGGGGAATTCTGCAGTCCTTCGGCTTCCTTGCTCCATCCGTAGTTCTTACATATTGTTGATACTTCTTCGATTTTCTTTTGTGGAGCGGTTTTTTGCTGGCCTGTAACTACCTCTAAGGGATTCATTCGCCAAAGATCAAGAGTGTAGCCCATAGTTTTGACGCTATCGGCCAACCTTGCCGCAATCCTAAACCCTCCTAGGTCAATGTCGCCCCAGTGCAGTATTTTCGTGGGTTCTAACGATCCAAGTATTCGATTGTATGCAGCAAGAAAAGATGGTGTAGGGTTACCAGCAAGATAAACGATCAGCAAATCCTTCGCGTTTTCTGAGCTGTCAGCTGCTTCGTTGAAGCTAGCAAGATTCTCAATGGTAAGAACACGCCGAATACGATCACTTGAACAAATCAGACCTCTAATATTGTCCGGCCTGACGCCTAGATAAGGGTACGCCAGTGGAATGGCCTCCCCATCAATTTGAATTTTGCAACCCGTTGGACCACTCAGAAGCATAGGTTGAGGATGTTTTACCAAACCCAACCTTGCAAAAACATCCTCTTGTTCGCTTTCTGTAGGTTCTCCAAGAAGAAAAGCAAGCTGACGAGAGAGCGCTTCTATCCTTTTACTATCGTGGAATAGTCTGGCGCTCAGCTTCCGGAGCAAAACATCTTGTCCACCTTCAGAAAGTTTCTGCGCCGCATCAATGATATTCATGCTATCGACCAGTTGATTCGCACGCTCGGCTGCCACTCCGGCAGGGGCCTTCCCACGACGCCAGTCATCAACAATCCGGTCAACATTAGGAAGCCCTTCTCTAGCGACAGATTCTATTTTTGCAATGGCCCGCGATGCGACTTCCCAAGGTAATTCTTCACCAAGGATATTCACTACTGCTTTAGGGTCGAGTAGCGTTACTCTAGCAAGCTGGCCTCTATCTCCTGCACCGAGGTCCCAATCTACCGCTATCGCTTTTACCTTTGAGTAGATCTGAAGTCGCGCGTGATACTCCTCTCTATCTGCAAAGCGCTCAAGACGATAGTACTCCTGCAAGCTCGATTTCGTTGCTGGCAAACTCACCGAAAACTTTTCCACTGATGGTTCCAGTGCGCCATCTGCGAAAATAGCACGCGCAGCCTTTTTGATAAGACGACGCATACTCTTATCACATGCATCCCCTCCTGAGCCCAACATCATTGTCCACCATCATTGGAAAGTGCATATTCTGTTGGCTGTTCAAGTCCGAGTTGCTGATACGCACCTTTCATAATTTCAGGGTTCTCGTCAGGCATATCACTTACCATCAGCTTGTTGGCTGCCTCCTTGAACTTGGTCCGTTCCATTTGTAGATCCAAACCTTCTCGATCCAGGTCATAGATAGTCTGAGTTACAGGTGCCAGCTTAGTGCGTTCAAGCTCCGGCCCCGCCATAATGAGCTGCAAGCCAATGCTTTGTAGGAAACGTGCTGTAGCTATAGCGTTGATTGTGTCCATGCCATGAAAAGCCTCATCAAGGCAAATAAGTCCAATACCGCGTTGCTTCCCTTTGTTACTGTGGAGCCGATAAGCCTTTGCAAGAGCTGCGCCCGCAGCAACATACATAGGTGCTATATGTTCACCATTGGATCCCGCCCCTTGCCGGTTACTCATTCGATCGACTCTTTTACCATCGACTAGGATGTCTAAATCAAAAGTATAAAACTGTCGATAATCTAGAACCCCACTTGCGTTACCTGAGTCAGCTGCGGCTTCTACGAGATCGCGAAGTGTTTCATTAATCTCATCGGGATTTTCTGCAAACAAAGAAAAATTGTTGTCGTCTTGAGCAATTTGGTTGATATATCGCACCAATGCTTCATATTGTGGCACAACCTTAGCCGTAAACTTGTAACGTTCTCCGCCAGTGAATGAAGGACAAGACTCAAGTATTTTGTTTCTCTCCCGGCGCTCCAACTCCATTTCTTTGAATCTATCATGGAGAGACATGGCGATGTCCGAGCGCAGCGTTTCCTCAGACGCCTGACGGGCTAGCTCAGCTTCCTCTTCGTACCGATGCAATTCCGTATCAAAAAGCTTCATTTTCTCCTCTAGAACCCAGTCGTAACGTTCATGCCATTCCATATCTGCAACTTGAACATCTAGACGCTCGTCCTGAACATAACGGGCAAGCTCAAGAGAGGCTTTTTCCTCGGCATTCCTCAAGCGAGGAGTGTGATAGTCAAGTTTCCTATCCACCTCTTTAAGTCGCAAATCATAGCTGGTTTCGGCGCGCTCAATCTCGTCTTTCATACTGTCCAGCCACTCTTTATTGACCAAAGCGTTGGTTACAGCTTCATGTTCAGCTTGGCGTATTGCTGGGAACTGTCGTTCCTGTTGCTTTTTCCGTTCCCAACATTGCCCTATTTGCTCTTTTAATCCTGCTGCAAGTCGATCGTGCTCCGTATATTGTTTGTCATACTCTGAATGTTTCGAGACAGCAGTATTAAGAAGAGACTTCAACTCGTCTAGGTGTGAAACATCTAGACTCTTGAGTTTCTGGTTTGCCAGGTTAATCACCTCATTAGCTTCAGCAAGTTTCTCAGTGACACCTTGTCCGTCATCGTTGGCGTTGGTAAAAAGAGCTTGTTCGAGCCCTTCCACACGTTTCCTGTGCTTTTCAAACTGTTCCAGCTCTCCCTGGAGCTCCGATGCATGTCTCGTTAACAGAGATGTGTCCTGGACTTCCTTACCTATACGAAGATCACTAATAGGTGCGATACGGATGGATTTGGTCAAACCTCCCTGACTCAGCATTCCGTCACGGGTAATTGCTCTTGGATGAGTTTCGAGCTCCAGTTCCGTATCGACTAAACGCATGCTTCCGAACTTCTGCCAAACGAAACGGCGCGCCGTTTCGTCATCTGTCTCAAAAACACCCAATGCGAATTCCTCACCTTTAGCGGAAGTGTCAATATTGCGGAGATGAAATGGCTGGATGATTGCCGCACCGCTTACCTGAATGCCACTCTGCCTCGCCTGGCGTAAGAGTTTGACCGCCTCACGGGTATTTCCTTCCGTGATAATCAGAGCATCACGGTCGCCACCTAAATAAGCCTCCAATGCCGGAGCCCAGCTTGGATCCGAAATACGTAGTAACGCCGACAGAGGCTTAGCCTCCATACCGGCGTGATTAAGTATATCTAGTAACCGCGCTGCACCATCATTCAACAAGCGTCCTGTTTGAGCTGCCGCTGAAATCCGACGTCGAATTGCATCACGTTCCTCGGTCAGTTCATTTTGCTTTTTTTGGATCGTAGTCAGATTAGACTGGGAAAAGATGCGAATTTGTGAAAGGTTTCCGTCGTGCTTCCAAATTGATTTGCTCAACGCGCTTCCCGGGTCTTCGCTTCCCCGAGCCTCTACCAACGCATCAACCACTGTACTCATAAGACTGCGAATAGCAGAAAAACTCGGTTCGTCGATCAATTCTCTTAACGAACTGATAAGGCGGTTGGCCCGAGATATCTCCGGATGTTGGTAGGCAGTGATTAGTTCGCGCTGGGAGCTAATCTGATCTTCAAGACGTTGCCGAAGTTGCTCTTTGTGGTCGCTCTCCAAGCGAACCTTCAGTTGGGTAATTTCATCTTGTTTGAGATCTCGCTGTTCCTTCGCATAAGCTGCAAGGCCTTCTGCAGTTTTTATCTGGAATTTGAGTGTATCAATCTGGGTTTCAATATTGTCAATCTTCTCTCCTAACCATTCGACATTGAAGACCGCCTTTATGGCTTCAAGAGTTGCGATTCGACATTCTGCCTGCTGTGCTCTATCAAAGTCAGTAATGATACCTTCAAGCTGTGAAATTCTTGCCTTTGTTCTCATGATCAGATCACGTAAAGCGATAAATTGCTCGACCTGCTTGCGAAACGTCGCAATATCAACTGGATTAGATTCAACGACGTAATCTCGGACAAATTGATCAATCGAATCGACATTCTTCAGAGTCATCGACTTCACAAAAGACGACATAAACTGTCGGGAATTGGGCATTCTTTCGCCATTCAGCGAATATAGCAACTCCTGGACATATTCACTCGACTTATCCGTAAAGATAGGAGTTCGCCCGCTCTTCCGAGCTTGCTCGCGTGCATTTTCTCGAAAGTCTGCAAATGGAATAGGGCGCTGATCACTACCATCATAAACAATACAGTCGTCAGCCTTCAGAGCTATCCCCGGAAGTACAAAAAGGCCTTTAACCTCATGCTCATCAGTTTCTGAATCAGCTTCAATGCAGATTCCAGCAGAAACCCATTCAGTCTCCATATCGTTGCCAAAGACTAAAACGATGTAGGTCCGAGCCTCGTCACGCGCCCGTCCAATCACTTCACTATCTTTCTCTGGATTGCGAAGCATACCAAGGCAGTATCCAGCTAAGCTACGCCGCTGCTTCGCTGATACTGACTGAGTATTAAACCGGATATACTGCTGATTGCCTCCAAGCATAGCGATCTGTATAGCATCAAGTGTCGACGATTTACCTGAGCCATTTGGTCCCAAGAAGGCAGTTGCTCCTTCTACCTCGATATCAACTGCTTCATGGAGATAGAATTGAACCAATGAGATGCGTTTGAGCTGTTTCATAAAGAGCTCTCCTTTTGTTGTTCTTTATCATCCAATCCATCAGGCTCATACAGAAATTCGGCATGTGATTTCAGCATGACGAGAGTTCTCTCGTTGATCAGGCTCTGAATTCCAGGAAGAATCTCTGCAAACCATGCTGCCTCTCCTAAGTTCTCAGTTCTGACCAAGCGAGCTATCCCCCACCTCTTCATCGCGTCCATCATCCCTAGCAGCTCCGATTGGGGCTTCATTGGCAATTCTCGCCCTGTTGATTCCTGGAATGCCGCTTCGAGTTCAGGCAAGCTAACTCCAGCAATGCCTGCGTGAAGTGACCCACTATTCATGTGATGGTCATAAAGTTTTCGCAATACTAAAGCTAACAAAGTGTGCATCAGAGGAATCTTGCTCACCTCGGTGACCGTTGGAACGCAAGCTGCGTATCGCTCTTGAACATTGAGATCAAGCATGCAGCCAAATAGATCCAGCGCTTCTGCAAAGACAATTTCATGTGTCGCCACCAAATCATAATCTGCTCTCTGCTTCGGGTTTGCTTGGTACAATACTTGGTCAACAATCAGGCGTTGCGCCGCTTTTTGAAAATCCCGAACAGTGTAAGCTTCGTCTTGTTCTGCAATACGTTTCCAACTAATAGGCATTGTTTGGACTCCCTTTTTTCCGGCGGCGTATCCTTACTACAGGCGCTTCTAAGTATTCGTTTTCAAAGCGTTCACCTGTGAGCTCAATCTCAATATGTTCGCTGAGTTCCTCAAATAATTTCGGGCGTAAAATACCTTGGCGTGTATTCCTTTGCGTTCGTTCAGCTATCAACCCCAGTCGAGTGAATGCTGCCAAGATGCATAGATCGTTGATGCTACCCACTTCCATAGAACTGCTTTCTAGAACCCCTCCGGGGTCTACGTGATGGTCAATGTACTGAATAATCCGCGTTTCGGAAACTTCCCGGTTGCCATTCATAATTTGGCGGACCAAACGTCGAACTCTTTCCTCTGGTGATAACTGACGTTTCTGGATGACTGCTCCTTTGCGTTTTTTCGGCTTCTTGGTCGGCATCTTCAATGCTCCCTCACTCAAGAGCCTTCCTTGCGACCAGCCTATCGGTAAAGATAAAGGTTCGTCGTTAGGCCAAGAATCAGCAGCCCGCACAACTGCTTTTATGACCTGATCGGTCTTAATATCGAAATTACCCTGAGAACGTACTTTATACTGGAGATAGCCAAGGGCTTGGTCATTTGCGCGGGTTACTGCATCTTTCAGACGTGCGAGCAATCGGTCGACTTCGCGCAATGCCAATACGCGAGAAGTATCACTTTCAATCCATGCATCCGCTTCCTCGTTAGAGCGGCAACGTAGGTTTTTGCGATACCATCGACGCAATTGCTCCCGACTTTCTGGTTCTTCGGTAATTCGGGAAGCGAGATCAACGATATCCCAGCGTGATGCGAGTGGATGATTACGGGAAAAGAGGTCTGAATAATCTCCGATATAGAGACTAGAGATGTAATCTCCAAAGAATTTCTCTAGGAATAGGTTTGCTGATTCCTGGGTACGCAAATATTCGCTGGCCTCGCGAACCCGCATGCGAGTGGTGTTCAACATTTGAAGAAGCGCAGAGCATTCTTTGGCAGCAACTTGAAATACAGCAGCGTTCTTTTCAGGGTCTGCCTTTACCTGCAGCAAGTTATTCCGGACCGATTGCACACGCCCACCAATAAACTCGGGTCCTTGCTCAGCAAATGTTTTGAGCAACTCAAAGAGGCTTTGGACAGTTGGGCGCATAATCACAAATTGTGTAAAACCAACTCGATCAATGGTAAGCCAACCACTATCCAGAAAGCTTGAAAGAGCATCATGTGCGCGTACGTTTACAGGAGCCCCTCGTTGCTCAAAATTAGTTTCATGCTCATCATCCCATCGAACTAAAAATCGCTCAATCGAAGCCACCACGCGTTTTTGTGACCAGCCTTCACCTTCCGGTGGGTCAGCCTCAGGGGCAAAAAAATCGTTATACAGGTGATTTAGAAGCGACCAATTGCGACGCGCGTGCTCATGAGCCCCAAGCGGTCTGAAAATGTGCTCCGGTAAACGATCAAACAAGTTGTCCGGTTCTTCAGGCATTGTTCACCTAATCCATCTAGACTATTAGTTAACATTAATGTTAAATTAACACTTATGTTAATAGAAATCCAGTAGAGAGTTATGACATTGGGCAACCGAACGCGACTGCAGTTTGAGTTCATAGAGATGTTACTAGCATACGAAGGCGAGATAACTAATCAACGCCTTAGAGAAAAGTTTGGCGTAACCAGCGTGCAGGCCTCACGGGTATTGGCTTCCTATCGGGATGCATTCCCGTACAATACGAAAACGCTAAAAGGGCAGGGCCGTGGGCGCTATGTTCCCACGGCTCGATTCAAGCCTGAAATCGCCGATCTTACTATCGAAGCCTATTTTCGGTCGGTGAAGGACCAAGTAACTCATGTCAAAGTTGAGGACACCCAGAGAGACTTTACCAACGTTGATCCCGCCTTATTTCGAGTAATTCATTCAGCTATGGATCAGTGTTCAGCTACCAGAATTTTCTACAGGTCTATGAATAATCCAGAGGGCATTGAACGCGTCGTCCATCCCAAGGCTTTTGTCTTCGCTGGGAGAAGATGGCATGTAAGGGGGTTCGATGAACTCACCGAACAGCACCGCGATTTCAATCTTGCTCGAATATCGCATGCGGGGTCAGCTTCTAAGGGTGTAGACACCCCTACTGATGTCGAATGGGAAGAAAAGGTCCAACTTGAGTTTCGACCACATCCATCATTGACCGAGGGACAAGAAAAACTGATTCGAGATGAGTTGTTCAAAGGCACCGTTGGGAGGCGTATTACAACTCGGCGTGCCTTAATAAGATATGTCTTGAGAGACTTAGAAGCTGCGGAAAACCCTGAAACTCAACACCCACCAGAGTTTCAAATTTATCTATTCCGAACAAAATCACTGCGAAAGGAGCAGTGAGTGAGAGCTGTATGCCCAATATGTTGCGATCCAAATCCATAATCTATTATGGATTATTCACAAGGATCAAATAACCTAGTAAACCAAACTATGAAAGAATCCAAACTTATATCTTGGCTCTGAATCGTAAACATAATAATTACAGTGACAAGAATAAACCAGATTGATTTCATTACAATTTTAAGCAATTTTTTTTGTTTGATATATCGACACTCAAGGTCATTAAAAACCTTATCAAGCTGATTCGAAAGTGAATCATCATACTTCTTTTTAAACTGCTCTCTGGTGTGTTGCAGTTCGGTATGCAAATACTCAAGGATGGAGCGTTGATTGGAAACTAACATCCGCATGAAGCCAAAAAATATCAGTCCGGCAATTAATACTGCAACATTCTTAAGGGATAATCCTGTTTTTTGAAGTTGGCTCGCTATAAGAATTACCGCAACAGGTATTGTTAATAATTGATTTTGTATATTTGATAAGGTATCGCTAAACTTACTGACGAATTCAATCTTTTTTTCATGCAACTCATCCATGACGCTTTCTACAGAGAACTCGGATACATAAACCTTATAATTTTCAAGATAGCGGTCATAAATCTGATCAAACTGGTTTATAAGTTTTTTAAAACGGCCTTTCTTTTGCGTTCGTGATAATTGATCCAATAACACTTTTTTGAAAATTGCTTTTCTCTGCTCTAGATGCAATTTATCCGAAAGGTGATTTTTAAATTCATCTACCTCGCTTAGCTCTGTTAAATCTTCAACATCGTATTCAATAGTGATTTCTAACTTTTCACCCTGAAGAAAAATGAGTGAGTTAGTGCTAGTATGGTCAGCAATACTCTTAAGCACATCAATTAAATCAATTAACGCCAAATAATTTTTGACTTGTTGATCACCACATTGATCTACTTCATCAGGAAAAAACAAACCTTTATCTTGTAAATACCAACAACTGGGCTGCTTTTCTTGTGAAAAGTCTTTAGCCAATAAATCATTAATATTTTGAGCAAAAAAGCAGTCCTGTCTTTTAGGCAGTTGAATAGATATTTCTGGGCAACGACTTAGTGAACCAAATGAATAACGATCCGAATTAATAGCAATGAGCGCCTGGATTTTCTTATCATTTTCGGGCGAATTTGAAACCTCACCTTCTACATAATCGTTTTCATATTCTGGGTTTTGCATACAAGCGATAACATCAAGAATCGCCTTGATTTCATCTTTACAAGTTACCTGTATGCTTGACTCAGACATAATTTATTTAGTTGGCTTCAGTGAGTTCTTTGATTTTTTCTGGGGAGAGTTTAACACGAATAAATTCCTCGCCCTCAGTATGAGTTACAGACTTACCTAAATCGCTTGCATTAAATGACAAGGCAATTGTTCCATCTCTTATGGTACGTCTCTTCAAACCTCTGTAGGCACTTTTGTTAGGTTTAAAGCCGTCAGATAATTCAATTTCTTGAGCATACATGTAAGAGGTAAACCTATCAGGAGTTTCCGGATCTAGTCTAGTTGCTAGGTCATGGACTTTAAAAACGCCATTCGATTTATAAATTTCTTCCATATAGTTATGCGTAATTTCCAATATCTCAAGCTTGCGCTCTTCACTTAGGGGACCAAACTTTGCATAAGCCTTACATGCGCTCACGACTTCTTGAGTGAGTTGATTTTCCTCTTCGAATTCATCACACCCAATAAACTCTCTAAAATAGCGACTAAAGCTTCTGTCTGCATTTTGTCGTTTTTTCGCAAATGAAAGATAACGACCTTCATTTCCTAAGTGCCACTTAGTGGTATCAATACGAGCCATTTCATGCAAATGTTCTAAATCAATATGCGGCTGATTATCCAAATCCAGATTATCATCAAAGATAAACCCGTCTTTGTCTTTAAGTGATACAACTAAAACAATTTTGCTTTGGCGGTGTTCGTATTCAATAAATAAGATATATCCACCAGTCGCTAGGCCCTCACCATCAATTCTGGACTTTAATAAATCCATAGCAGAGAAGGTAAACGCAATAAAATCAGTGTCAACTTCCTCACTCTGAAAATCTGACAGTAATTTGCTAAATGGATAGCTGACATTATCACTGTAAAACTTGCCATAACCTCGCCCGGTTTTTTCATTATACAAAGTGATAATGTAGCCAACTAACTGCTCGAGGTTTTCGTTTACCTCGAGCGGCGTTTGGCGAGGAAGAACATTTGACTCTTGATGAAGCTCTTTTTGTAACTTATGAACAATCGCGTGATTTATTTGCATACTCAACCCTAATTTATTACTAATTCGCACCAATCAACCTTAGCTCCACCGTCATTACCTTACAGCAAAACCATTCAAAATAAGACTTTCTCCCAAGTCTCAAACCATCAAACCGATACATCCATAAGGATGCGAAAATATTTTCCCCTGTCAATATTTTGTAATTGAATTATTTTGGCACCCCGAATCAGCTGAACAATGTGCCGTTTAGCTTTTCTTGCCAACTCTTTTTCTTTCTAACATTTACCTCGAAGTTCTGGTGTATCAATACCTTTAACCCGAATAGGAATCCTTTACCCAATAATCGCCAGCCAATCATTGATATTGACTCGAAAAGTATCACCGTCATAAATGCTAGTTACCTCATCTACAACAACAGCGCCGAAATTCCGGTCATCGGCAACAGATATACCAAATACTCCCAAGCTCAAAACAACCAAAGCAAAGAAATACCTAAATAATCCAAACATATCAACTCCTTTCTTTCCAGCAACCAATGACTTCTATGGAACTTCGACACAATAGAAATTCCATATTTTAAAGTTTGAAGGCAACACTTTTCCCATGCCTGTTATGAATCAGCAATTCGGTTTCCTGATTTTGGCTGCTTTCTCTAGCATGAAACTCCGCTTCCTTTTTGGTATCAAAATGCGCAGAAAACCTCTCCGAGCCAGACTAGCGAATGTCCCTCTTTATTGGGTGCCACATGTGTGCTTTTCCGTTTGCTTGAATTATTAATCTACACGCCTATCAAATAAATCAATCAGAAGATCAAGCATTTCCGAATTCTCATAATAAACTCCCTTGGAAGCATAGTAATCACCCGTAGTTGTTTCCAATATCTGACAATTAACCTTAAAGTACCCATTCTGATAATCCGAGATAAGAGTAAACCCTTTATAAATATCCCGACCGTCCGCGACACAACGCTCGGTAGCGACTAGAGCCATATCACCGCCAAATAGGATTTTTTCTTTAGGTGACTCAGCATCCGTAACACCACTGGTTGCAATCAAAGCTGCGATAGCAATCTCTTTAGCCGGCATCAAACCACCCTCTAATCATTTTTAAGCATCCTCATCGTCTTTAAACACCCCATCAATAGCACGATGCAACCGATCCACAAAGCTATCATTATCGCTTTCGGTATGCTTCATACTAGTCACAACAAAGTCCTCTAGGATCCCATCTTTAATCTTAGAACCTGAAGAATCTGCTATTTCAAACATCAACGACCTGGCACCGCCGAAATAATCAAGACCCTCATATTGATCTGCTCTAAAAAGAAACAACGAAAAGCTGACCCCTCCTTTGCCTTCAATCTCCAACAAGTAAACCGTTTGGCCACTTTGATTCGAGATTGCTAAAAACAAGGTTCTCCGATTTCTTTCTCCAACCATATTCCAATCATATCGAGCATTTTTACCTGTCGGCCGCTCAAAACTGTAAAGCCCAAAAGGTAAGGTATCATCGACACAATTGACAGGTAACGCCTCAGCAAACCAACCAGTCTCCTTTTCAAGAACAGTTGCCACTGCATTTGATACCGTGACTAACCTTTCTGAAATCGGGATCGGTTCAGAATCTATCGCTCTGTTATTCCAAGGCTGAAGATCGTTATCTTTTCGGTAGTCGCCAGGCAAAGTACTTCCATCATCTGAATTGGATTCTTTTTCCTGCTGATAATGGCGTTGCTTTTCCTTTTCAGATACCTTCTCGACCTTTTCAACCAGAACATCCTCTAGGTGGCTGAACCGCTGCATCATGAACTTCAACTCTTCAGGAGCAATACCATCGGTCGGCCTTTCGCCCTCGGTATAGTTTGGTGGCCTAGGCTCACTATCTTCATCACGTTTTCTTCTTGGCTTTGATGGCTTCGGATCTTCATCCTCATTAACCTCTCCACTGGATTGATAAGAATCAACCGATTCAATTCTGATTTTCTTGAAAGGTAGTGGGTGATCGCAATCCTCGATAGTTCTGACCATATATTCTGTGAATTCCGTTTCACCATCTTTTCGTGGTAGCCACTGCCCCAGAACTTCAAGATTGGTTGCTCCGGAGAATGGAAGACTTGTTCTTGGGCAGACTTCTGGAATTATGTCGCCATCCTTAGTTTTAAAATTTGTTTTTGCATGTACCAGAGAAGCGTAGATATAGCTCATTGCATTCATTGCGACTTCATCAGCCAAACCGCGGGCAATCATGAAAGCATCCGAATCGAAACAATTCCTTTTTAACCAAATATAAACACTTTCGTCAGCTTCATCGAACTCATATTTAAAGAAAAGTCTATTGGCTTCACCAGAGTTATTAAAGCTTTTCAGCGCACCATTAAACAACTCTCTCGTGAAATAGGTTGAACCCGAAAAATAATAACGGATGATTTCAGTCGAAGGGATCAAAACAGTGATCGTCTTGTCCTTGACTTTTGAATTGGGAAATTTCAGAAACTGGACATTTTTTCTACCATAGAGGAAGGGCATTTTAGTTCCAAGTTTACTTTCACTATAAGAAGAAACCATGCTTGCTTCAGATTGATTGATGCAGACATTGGTTAATTCAGTCGACTCCCACATTGAGGCGCCATTTATCCAGACGGTGCCAGGTTTTAAAAAAATCAGATTAGTTACATCAACATCAATGGCCAGGTTGGCTGTTTTGTCGATGTAGCAAGACTTGAAAATGTCTTTAGCTGGAATGGATCTTATTTTGTCGAGCGACTGATATTCACTGGAATAACAAGAGAAATTAACAATGACTGACTGGAAGGGCATCGTAGGGTCGTAAGCTTTTTCGAATGAAACACCCCTAATAATATCAAGCCGATAAAACTTGTCAGGTTGACACTGTTCTGCAAAATTTTTAAGAGTAAAAGCCCCCGCCACTCAAACTTTCTCCTTTACCTAAAACACCCTTATCAACAGGCAAAAAGCGTTTCGCAAGCAAAACGCTTGCGCCAATACAAGTAAATTGCTTGCGTTCAATACAAGCAAACTGCTTGCATTCAATACAAGTAAATTGCTTGTATTTAGAAAAATCATAACAGGATATTGTTTTCAAATCGCTTTATAAACAGGCCTTCACCTAAAAATGTATCACATCAATTAGCACACAAGAAAAACAGTTAAGGATCAAAAGAGAGTCTATAGAATTTTTTTCGAACGAAAAGATACTCTAAACAAAGGGGCTGGAGGTATACGTTGAAAGCGATTACATGGTCGATTAATCAAGAAACGGTCGAAGACCAGAAAGGAAACAATCGATATTCACTTTGAAGAAATTTTAAAGCAATAACGGGATACCTGAACTATTAGCTAGCCAAAGTGAACTATTACTTTTAATAGAGATATCGGCAAGCGATTATCGTTATCTGGTTATCATCAACCGCATAAACAAGTCTATTCGATTCGTCTATGCGTCTTGACCAAAAGCCAGAGAGATTTTCTTTTAATGGTTCAGGCTTACACCGTAATTCATAAAATCAACATAATATATTGTTTTTATTATGATTTAGTTAACATTCTTATATCTTACTATGTAGTGATTGTATAAACATATAGTGTAAATATGTTTAGAAAACTAAACTTAGTAAACATATTCTTACTATATAGTGATTATATAAACATATTGCTCAGATGTGTTTATATATTTTAATTTTATAAACATAAAATTAAAATATGTTTACAAAACATAAAAATATAAACATAATAACCTCACCAATATACTAAACACCTAAATGCTGAGGTACAAAATATGGCTTGGAACCCTGAAATTCCATATAACGATATCCCTACATTGCCTGTAGTAACACACGATATAGAAACTAAGGCCATTCTAAAAAAAGTAACGTCTGCCAGAACTGCTTTAGCACAGTTAAACCAATCCGCTAAACAAATGCCAAACCAGCCGGTTCTAATCAATACCCTGCCTCTATTAGAAGCTCAGTCCTCTTCTGAAATAGAAAATATTGTAACTACGAAAGATAGCCTATTCCAATTCTCAGACAACTATAACAGCGCTGACCCGGCAACCAAGGAAGCTCTGAGATATAGAACAGCATTATTTCAGGGTTATGAAAATATAAATGAAAGGCCTCTCACTGCAAATACTGCAATGAAAATTTGTAGCATCATAAAAGATCAAGACATGGGGGTTAGAAAACTGCCTGGTACGGTTTTAGCAAATAACCGAACAGGAGAAACCATTTATACACCTCCAGAAGGCGAAGCTGTAATACGAGAGCTACTATCAAACTGGGAGAAGTTTATACATTCAGACATAGACTTAGATCCATTGATAAAACTGGCGATTTCGCACTACCAGTTCGAAGCAATTCACCCTTTTAGTGATGGAAATGGTCGTTCAGGAAGGGTCATAAACAGTTTATTCTTGCTACAAGAAAAACTCATTGATTTACCAATTTTATACCTAAGTAGGTACATAATTGAGCACAAAGACGACTACTACAGGTTATTACTATCTGTTACTAAAGACCACAACTGGGAAGAATGGATTTTATTCATGCTTGGTGCCGTAGAAGACACCTCTAATTGGACTCTAGAAAAAATCAATGCAATCGATAAATTAATGTTGCACACAAAGAAATATATAAAAGCTCAAATGCCAAAACAATATAGCTATGAACTTCTAGAGATTCTGTTCAACCAGCCATATTGCAGAATACAAAACCTCATAGATGCCGAAATCGCACAAAGACAAACAGCATCAAACTACTTACAAGAACTTTGCAAAATTGGTGTCTTGCAAGAAATAAACATGGGGAGAGACAAGTTATTTTTACACCCAAAACTACTTAGATTATTAACTCAAGAATCTAACGATTTCCCACTATATTTTTAATATAACTATGACATAACAGAGTTGAAAATATCATGCTAGACCGAAAATTGTGGAAAGAATACCTAATGTTGGTTGTTGATTCTTGCTTTTGTCTGGTCAATGTTTTCATATTTCTTCGCCTTTTCTGGAGCGCAAGACCTATGGTTTGCAAGATCAGGAGCATTAATAGTTTTTCCTGCTCTATACTGCTCAATTGACTGATTTAGGTGAACAACATTTGCAGGAGATTTTAGCAGGTGAACCGTTTCCATTAGACTGTTAAAGTAATCCTGCGACATAACCACTGCGTTTTCAGAGTCTCTGCGCGTAATGACGGTGAAATCTGCATTATCAACAACGTCATCTAAAACACGTTTTAAACCATTTCTTGCTTCTGTATAACTTACAACTTGCATAAACTTACCTCACGATTGTTTCTATTTTTACCACAACATGAACAGTAAGTTGTACACAACTGTGTTGATGCGGTTTTTTCGCAACCTAAACTAATCTCATTATAAAACGTGCAATATTTGCACGAAAATAATCTTTAAAAACGTTTGAACTAATAGGTTTGAGAGAAGAGGGTAAACGTGCAAGAGACGCGCGACCATAGTTATGATAGTGCAGATAAAAAAGCCCTGAATTTCAGGGCTTTTAATTTTTCCTCACTACTCCGCTTGATTATACCAGCATAGCTGCGAACCTATTTCTAGGTGGGGCATTTGCCGAACTCCAAAGAATCCGTCAGTTGTGCAAATGTCTAACTAATTTAGTCTAGATTGAATTTTAATAAAACACAAATTTTTGTACCGACTTTATTTAACGTATAAATATGTTTTCAAGCTCAAATAGAGGGATTTACCGCGAATACGGCGTTACATAACTTCATTATCATTTAATTTTGTAATTATCAAATAATTTTGTATTTAACAATTAATACATGCCACATAGTTTTTATAACACTACCAGACAAACAGTCATTAAATGCGTACAACATAATCCAATGCAGACTCTGCAATATAATAATTAGCGTAATCTGACGGCTCTATTTTTTTGCATCAATTTGCATTAGCAAAACAATCAAGCAGAATTGAAATTAAGAAAAGCGCTACTCATTTACAAACTCTTGTAAAACAGAATTAAGTCTCTGAGACATATTTTTAGAATGATTAAAAACTTTAGCGCCGGGAACCCATTTATTTAACTTGCTTTCAGCTTTTCCTAAACGACCTTTCGAGTCTCTAATTGTAGCTAGAATCTTATTTATTAAGTCATAAGATAGGTGTTCTGCACTAAACAGTAGTCCTTTAAACCGACTCGAATCTAAACTTTCTATTTCTAAAAAATAAAGTTCCTGGTAATAATAGTCCACTTTTATAAGCGCCGCCCTTCTAAACGTATACTCTGCATATTTATTATTAATAGTCGGCCTTTTAAAATAATCATGCTCCCATCTTCTATACTTAATATATTCCCCTTCCCCAATCTCTGAAAAAAAGTCCAACCCCCAAAAAAATTCACTAACACACAATGCTCCGTTAGCACTTTCTAATATTTCATATCCTTGCAAATCAGAGTTTTCATCATCTAGAAGTTCGTTGAGGGCTTCTATATAATTTTTTACAGTCTCTGAGTCCTCATTTTCATCATCGTCACCAATCATAAGAGAACCAATATTTTCGTTTTCAGAAAACTCACTGCCAGAAGAAAAATTCTCCGGTCTATCTTTTTGGTTGGGGTTGTTAATTGTTTCGTAATCTGTATCAATCACTACGGTCGTAACTAAATTCTTATCAATTACTTTCACCCCAGAAGGAACATACTGTCTTTGCGCTCCTTGGCTTGGAGCGCCACTATGAGCAACATGAATTTCCTTTCTTCCATGCACCTCCTTTGGCTTATTTCCATATTTTTTATTCTCACTCTTAGCTTTTTTGATACTTTTTTCTTTCACCTCTATTTGTGGATAATCTGTAGGAGAAACAACAGAACTAACTCTATGGGCAAAAAAACATTCATTTTTCATTACACCTTTAATGCTACAGACTAAAAATCTAGGATGATAAGGATAAACATCAATATATGTTTGGTTAGAATTAATCTGATTTCGAATTGTTCGAAGTCTAGTCCGACTAATAGCATTATTTTTTAAATACGCTAAAAATGTAGCCGTTATTTTTTTATATCTTGTAGAAACAATATATTGACCGTCCCTTAAACCTTTTTCAGAAGGGCTTCTAATCATATGATCAACGACAGAATCAATATCTTCAAGAAGCAATCTTTGCCTAGTTTTTTTATGCATAGGTGTATTGATAGTGGTCAATATTTCTAAAGACTGAATGTATACAACCTGGCCATCTACAGATGTTAGTTGAGCAACTCTTGTTTTTCCGACTTTGGATTCTGGAAGATATTCGGGAAAGAGTTCAGATAATGATAGAAAATTTATAGAGGATTGCGAAAAATCAAACTTGAAATCTTGCTCTTTTAAATGATCTCCCCCCCAATATGTACCTTTTTTATGTTTATTTCCATGCCAAATAGACCCAATTCTAGCTAAGGTTAAATAGCTAACACCTATCTTAAAGTACTCAACCCCTTCATCCAATCGCTCTTTTTTACCTAGCTGATTCACTTTTCTAAAAGCTACCTCAACTAAAGGATTAGATCGATCACTAGTATTTTGAATTATTTGGCCATATGACCTAACAACTCTCTTAACGCCATCCTCGGGTATCCCTTCAAGGCTATAAACTTTGCTCAACTCTACTTCTCCATAAACTTTTCAATAAAGTTGTAGCAACTTACATGAAAAAGTCAACATCGAAATAAAGTTACAAAAAATATAGGATATTTCCACTATAAATAAAAAAGCCCAACTATTAAAAGCCAGGCCCTGAAGTTATTACAATAAAAGTTCAAGCTATACAAAAAAATTCAACACGCGACCTGCTTTCTTGCATTAAAGAAGGGTTATGATATTAATAATTTTCAGTTATTGTCTTCTTTGTAAAAAGAAAATAACTATTTAAAAGAGTTCTAACAACATATTCTGGAAACATTCGTGCTAATACTTTTTCGTAGCGAAGTGATATAGAGCTTAATGCTCGCAGTCGATTATATGAAATATATTGTTTTACTTCTGTATCTCGATCCAGAGTCACCAAGTGAAGCTTCGAACCCATATCAGCCAATGCCTTTACCACTTGACCATCAGGGTGGTAATATTTTGCTCCAGGCTCTGCTGAAACCAATGATATAACGTCTTTGCTGATTAATTGATCAGAATAATTTTCTTTTGACCCATGATGAGGAATTTGAACGGTGGAAATTAAATCCCAGTAAGGCAAATAACCTTTTAGTAAAGATTGCAAATTTTGTGTATTGTTCGCTTCAAAATCACCAGTATATAGACAACCGCACCTATCCGAAATATCAAAGCTTTTATTTTGGATTGAAATCAAGCCGCCACGTTTATCACCAACACCAAGGCCGGAATAAACACACAAAGAATTAGCATTAAGATTGGACGCTCTGTTGAATTTTAATACCTCTTTATAGGCCCTAATAATTGCCTGCCTCTTATCCTTTTCTTTCAGCTTATTAACTATATTATCAACATTAACCCCTAATAAATTAAGCTGTTCCATAAACTCATCTGCGACTTTATAGTTAGCTATCTGAAAAGGAACATATACCCAACCACAAGTTGTTGCGGTTAATTTAACTCCGCTTTTTATGCTTTTAGGAAACTCCCCTTCAACTAAAGAGAGTTCCTCTTCTGTCAATTCTTCTTCAGGATTAAATTCTTCAACGGTACAAACTTCAGTATCTAAAACCTCTTCAGGGGATAAAATTAGAGTATTGTAAAACCCTGCACTACCTTCTAATTCGTTCTGGGCCACATATAGTGCCTTCAAAGAATCTGTTAAACTTGGAATGAAGACTTTTTTAACATCACAACGACTAAGTAAATACTCAAGGCCATTAATATGATCTTGGTGAAAATGAGAAATAAACACAGCGTCTATTTGTTCATTTTTTCTATATTTTCTATCAATTTCATCCTTTACTATTTTGCCTGAAGAACCACCGCAATCATAAACAACTCTGAATTCTATATCAGTTCTTGGCTTTAGATGTTCTTCAGTATAAAAAGCTCCTTGCCCAACAGGATGAAAAGTGCGTTGTACCAACATAAAAGCTCCACATATAGTTAATGATATTCAGTCTTTTTGCTTTTAGCAGATCAAGAAAACTTCTAAAACTTCTAAAACTTCTAAAACTTCTAAAACTTCTAAAACTTCTAAAACTTCTAAAACTTCTAAAACTTCTATAAAATAGTACAGAATAATACTTTTGATTGGCCAAATCTGTAGCACTTTTTATGAAAAAGTAGCGCATTTAATGAAAACTGACAACCGCCCCCGACCATCGCTGCGGCCGTGGCGGTATGATGTGGCTGAACCAGTTGCCGCTGCTGGAAACGCTCGACGGCCACCTCCTTACCGGCAACCGAATGCACGGACGCCACCTCGATGGCGTGTTCCAGCGGCAAATCCGGTAACAAGGTCACCAAACGCGACGCCAGCATACTTTTGCCCGAGCCGGGCGGGCCGACCATCAACAAGGAATGCCCCCCACTGGCACAGACTTCCAGCAATCGTTTCGCCTGCTGCTGACCACGGATATCGGCCATGTCTTCGGCATAAGACGCGCCGGTAAAGGCCACCGCTTCCGGTTCAACCAATGTCGCGGTTTCATCCACCAAATAACGGGCCACCGACAGCAAGTTCTCAGCCCCAAACACTTGCGCACCCGTCACCAAACTGGCTTCGGCTAGATTCGCCATGGGCACCACCACCGTTCGGCCGGCCTGCGCCGCTTGCATCACGGCCGGCAAAATCCCGGGAACGGGGCGCAAAGCCCCATTCAATCCCACCTCGCCAAACCATTCGATGCGGTTCAGATCGCGCACCGGAATCAATTGGCCCGTCGCCACTAGAATACCCAAAGCAATCGGTAAATCGTAACGTCCCCCTTGCTTAGGAATATCGGCCGGCGCCAGGTTGATGGTCATCCGCTTTGGTGGCAACTGGAAGCCGGCGCTCATCACGGCGCTGCGCACACGGTCTTTACTTTCCTTAACCGAGGCTTCCGGCAAACCGACAATCGATAAACTCGGCAAGCCATTCGTGGCATGCACCTCGATTTGCACTTCCGGCGCCTGCACACCGGACAAACCGCGGGATAACAATGTGGCGTATTGGCCCGTCACCGACATTCGACTAAGAATCCACCGATTGTTTTGCTTCCAGCTCAGCCACCTGCTTTTCCAACGCCTCCAATTTGGCGCGGGTTTTCGCCAAGACGCCCGCTTGAATCTCAAACTCCTGACGCGAGACCAAATCCATTTTCTCAAACGCACTCGCCAGCGTTTGCTTCAAATTCTGCTTGGCATTTTCGGGCAATTCACCCAGGCCTGGCGGTAAAATGCCGCTAATGCTGTCCACCAGCGACTCAATTTGTTTCGGGTTGATCATGCTTTTCTCCTCGGCGTTTTGACCGCAAATATGTAAAAATTACTATACTCCATCCGTCCCTTTTTTTCTATGAACCCGGCGGGAATTCTGGTGTAAAATGACCCTTCAGGCATAAGCAAACGCTTTTCAAACCACAAAGTTGATTGGTAGGAATTTCAGGATGTTGCTAGACATTAAAGACGCCCCCGAAAAAGCTCAACGCATTTTCGTTCAGCTCATTGATATCTTCGAAGAACAAGGCATCAATCCGACCCCGCTCAACTACTTCATCTGGTATCAGTACTACAAAGGGGACCATCCTAAATTCCGTCAGGAAATGGACAATGCCTTACAGGATCCTTTCGGTTACAACGACCGTTTAGGCCGTCGCCTTTACGACGAATACTTTGCCGACGATGACAGCGGCAACGATTTCGACCGAGCTTTCAAGCGCCTGATCAATCTCGTCGTCAAGCGCATGAATGCCTGGAGCGATAAACTCGAGCAGCATACGCAAGAACTCGACCATTACACCAACACCCTGTCCACACAGGATATGGACGCCGAGACACTGAAAGAACTGACCCACTCGGTTCTCAATACCGCGTCATCGATGAAAAAATCCAGCGAGGAATTTCATCGTGAAATGATGGACAGCAACGATGAAATCCTGCGCCTGCGCCAAGAACTCATCGAAGCCAGAGCCGAAACCCTCACCGACGAACTGACCGAAATCGGCAACCGAAAAGCGTTCAATAACGCAATCCGCGACCTGGTCGACGAGATGCAGGAATCCCCGGAACAGCTGGTGTTGATTCTCACCGACATCGACCACTTCAAACGCTTCAACGACAGCTTCGGTCACTTGGTGGGCGACAGTGTCCTGCGTTACTACGCCAATCTGATGAAAAAAACCAAGGGCGACACCGAAACCCTGTGCCGTTACGGCGGTGAAGAATTCGCCATCCTACTGTCCCACACAGACATCGAACAGGCCGAACAACGTGCGGAGACGATTCGTCACGACATTGAAAACGCCAAACTGAAACGCAAGGATTCGGAAAAAAACCTCGGGCAAATCACCGCCTCATTCGGCGTCGCGGCTTATCGCGGAGAAGCACAGGAAACGATTGAAGAATGGATCAAACGCGCCGATGACGCTCTCTACAAAGCCAAAACGCTAGGCCGTAACCAAGTGGTCACCGAACGGGATTTGGAAGGCACTCCACAAGACTGACAAGAAAAGCATCTTGCTGAAAGCCACCGGAATTACAATTACCCGGCGGTATCGTTTTTTGGACGGGATTTAATCAACAAGGTATCGACACCGAGCGAACGCAGTTCATTGCGTTTTTTGTTCATTTCCAAGCGGTCGTCATAAGGCCCGACTCGAAGACGGTAATACACCCGCCCCTTCCAAGTGACGGTGGAAATCGTCAATTCCTGACCGTGCGACTTCAAACGCGCTTGCTCCTTCTCCGCCACATCTCGCGACCCGAAGGTGCCGGCCTGAATAAAATAAGGCGCATTCAACTTCACGGAAATCGGCTCGACGTCCACAACCACTTCGGTTTTCGCCAAGCCATCGTAAAAGGTATATTGCAGCGGTTTTTCCGCCTCGGTTTGCGCTTTCGCCATCGGCAGGCTTTCTACCACCAGCGGTTTTTTCGGCTCGTCCTCGGTGGTGTTATCGACTACGTCCACGGCGGTATTTGCCGCATCTTCAACCAATACTGTCTCCGTCACGGATTCCGCCGTTTCAGCCGCCAGAGGCGTGGATTTCACGCCATGGTGCGCGAAATGTTGCACCACGAAAAATCCGCCAAACAGCGCCAAGGACAGCAACAAGGCCAGGCCCCACACCCATCGCGACGAACTTTGCGGCGCTTCCGTTTCCGGTTCGGCCATCTGGGATTTCCGTTGATACGTCTGACGCGGCTGACTGTGACCATGACGATAATCCCGGGTGTATTGCCTCATAACCGTTTATCCTGTCGTCGTTCGCAAAAATGCAGGCATGCTACTTACATTTTTTCCGGCGCGGAGACCCCCAACAGGGCCAAACCGTTCCGCAATACCTGGCGCACCGCCAGAATCAACGTCAAACGCGCGTTTCGAACGTCGGCTTCTTCGACGATAAACGGCGTGGCGTTATAGTAAGAATGCAATCCGTGCGCCAAATCCTTCAAATAATAGGCGATTTGGTGTGGTTCATAGACCTGAGCCGCCCGGCCGATGATTTCCGGATACTTGGCCAATTGCGTCGCCAAGTCGGCTTCCGCTTCCGAGGTCAATTGCGATAAATTGGCCAGGCCTGCGGATTGGTCATAAGTGTAACCGCGCTCCTCGGAGGAGGCCATGACCTGACAAATCCGAGCGTGGGCGTACTGAATGTAATACACCGGGTTCTCATTGGACTGCGATTTTGCCAAGTCCAAATCGAAATCCATGTGCTGTTCCGACTTACGCTGCACATAGAAGAAACGCGCCGCATCCGAGCCGACTTCGTCACGCAATTCGCGTAAGGTCACAAACTGACCAGAACGGGTCGACATCGCCAACTTCTCGCCGCCGCGATACAGAATCGCGAATTGTACCAACAAGACTTCCAGCGCTTCCGGATTGGTGTCCAGCGCCTGCATGGCCGCTTTGACCCGTGGCACATAACCGTGGTGATCCGCGCCCCAAATATCGATCAACACATCAAAGCCGCGTTCCAGCTTATTGAAGTGATAAGCGATGTCGGACGCAAAATAAGTTTTCAGCCCGTTTTCACGCACCACCACACGGTCTTTTTCGTCACCGTAATCGGTGGAACGGAACCACAAGGCGCCGTTCTGTTCGTAAATCTTACCGGCTTGTTGCAATTTTTCGATGGCGGCGTCAATCACGCCGGAATCCATCAAAGAGCGCTCCGAGAACCAGTTATCGAACTCGACGCCGAACTCCGACAAGTCGTCGCGAATGTCGCCAAGGATACGATTCAACGCCACTTCGAACACCGCGCGATAATCGTCTTCCCCTAACAGAATTTTCGCGTTTTGGATCAAGCCGTCAATGTGCTTTTCTTTGTCACCATCTTCCACCGCGCCTTCATCGGCCGGCACACCGGCAAAGGCCTCCTCGGCCGCACGGCGATAACGGTCACCGTCGGCGTCTTTCACCGTCTGGGCGATTTCATTGATGTAATCACCCTGATAACCATTACTCGGGAAGGTCAACTCTTCACCGCAGGCTTGCAAATACCGCAGCCAGGTGGACGCCGCCAGGATATCCATTTGACGTCCGGCGTCGTTGACGTAATATTCTTTGGAGACATTGAACCCGGCCACCGACAGCAAATTCGCCACGCAAGCCCCGTAAGCCGCGCCACGACCATGACCGACGTGCAACGGCCCGGTCGGGTTGGCGGACACATATTCCACCAGCACCGAGCGGCCTTGACCGACGTTGCATTGCCCATAAGCGTCCGCGTCTTTCAACACGGTTTCGACCACATCGAACTTGGCGGCGTCCTGCACGAAGAAATTGATGAAGCCGGGTCCGGCGATTTCGACTTTTTCGACGAAATCGGATGCCGGTAGACGGTCGATAATCATCTGCGCCACGTCTCGCGGCGGCTTGCCGACCAGTTTGGTGAGCATCATCGCCAGGTTGGTCGCAAAATCGCCGTGCGATTTGTCTCGGGTGTTTTCGACCGTCAAGCGAGGCTGGGCATCGGCTTCCAGCACACCGTCCTGTTTCAACTGCTCAATCACCTTCGACAAAATTTCTGCAACCTGTTGCTTCATGCTCTTTTATTCTCTTCGTTACGCTTGAAAATTAATGGAAGTATTTTACTGTAATCGACACCACAATCGGAAGATTCCTAACACTCTTCCAGAGTTTCATCCCATAATCGTTTTAACGGCTGTCATCGCCATCGGCGATCCGGACGCGAAAACCCCGGCCGTAAAAACACCAAAACCGACCAGGCCTGGTCGGTTTTGGATATTTGAACGAACCGAACGGAACCGTGGGAAACGGCTCTATTCGGAACGGCTATTTTTTGGCCGTGGTCTTGGTCGTCTTTTTGGCCGGCGCCTTCTTGGCAGTGGTTTTTTTCGTCGCCGTTTTCTTGGTGGTGGCTTTCTTTGCAGCGGCCTTTTTCGCCGGTGCTTTTTTCGCACCGCCACGGCCCCGTTTTTTCGGTTCCGGCGCTTCGTCCAGACGTTTTTGACACTCTTCCAAGGTCAATGCCAACGCATCTTCGTCTTTTTGAATCTTGGCGTTCTTTTTGGTCGACACATCGGTGATATACGGCCCCCAGCGACCTTTCAGGATTTTCACATCCGTGTCCGGGAAGACCTTCACAATTTTATCCGCTTCAGCCTGGATTTTTGCTTCCACCAAAGCGGCGGCGTCTTCCAACGTAATGCTTAGCGGATCAAAGCCTTTGATGGGCGCATATTGTTTCGGGCCGTATTCCAAATAGGGACCGAAAGGCCCTTGCTTGGCAATCAACATCTGCCCTTTTTGCACTGAAAATTCGGTTCCGTCCACCGCTTTGGCCGAGAAGGATTCCGGCATTTCACCGACCTCGCGCGGCAGCTTGAACAATTCCAACGCCTCTTCCAGCTTCAAGGTGTCCATTTTCTGGCCCGGCATCAAACTGGCAAACGTCGGCTTTTCGTCGTTCTCGCCATCGCCCAATTGCACGTAAGGCCCGAAACGACCGATTTTAACGAACATCGGCTTACCGGTTTTCGGATCGGTTCCCAAAGCGCGGGATTGCCCGGCCTCTTCACGCGACACGTCTTCCGCCGCATCGACACGCGGGTGGAACTGCTGGTAAAACTTGGTGAGCATTTCCTGCCAGGATTCTTTGCCCTGCGCGATGGTATCGAATTCGGACTCCACCAAAGCGGTGAACTGGTAATCCAGCACATCGCCGAAATGCTTCACCAAAAAGTCGGTGACAATGCCGGCAATGTCGGTCGGGAACAATTTGTTTTTCTCGGTACCGGTGGTTTCAGTCAAATTTTCCGCCACGATGCCATCCGCCGACAAGGTCAATTGTCGATAATCGCGTTGACGGCCTTCGCGGTCTTCTTTCACCACATAACCACGCTGCTGGATGGTGTCAATGGTCGGCGCGTAAGTCGACGGCCGCCCGATGCCCATTTCTTCCAAGGTGCGGACCAGACTGGCTTCGTTATAACGCGCTGGTGGACGGGAAAAGCTCTGGCGAACCGACAGTTGTCCCAACGCCAACGCCTGGCCGATGCTCAACGGCGGCAGCTGACCTTCTTTGGCGTCATCGTCCAGGTTATAGACTTTCAAAAAACCGTCGAAGGTAATCACTTCACCTTTCGCCGTCAGCTTTTCGTCCGGCAGGTTGGAAATTTGAATATCCACATTAGTCCGTTTCAGTTGCGCATCCGCCATTTGCGAAGCAATCGCACGGCGCCAAATCAACTGATACAAACGCTGTTCATTACGTTCGCCCGTCACGTCTTTCACGGAAAAATCGGTCGGACGAATCGCCTCATGCGCTTCCTGGGCGTCGGCGTTTTTGGTCTTGTAACGACGCGGCATGGAATAATCTGCGCCGTAGTCGCCGGTAATCGTCTGCTGTGCTTTGGAAATCGCCTCTTCGGACAGGTTGACCGAATCGGTACGCATGTAGGTGATTTTCCCGGATTCGTACAGGCGTTGTGCAATCATCATGGTCTGTTTGACCGAAAAACCGAGCTTTGAGGACGCTTCCTGCTGCAAGGTCGACGTGGTGAACGGCGCTTTCGGCGATTTCTTGGCCGGTTTTTCTTCCAATTGCCCGACCGACAACGCGGCCAGCTTCACCTGCTCCAGGTAGGCTTTCGCTTCGTCCTCGGTTTTGAAAGCGGCACTGCGCTTGACCTCAACCGTTCCGACGGCCTGTTGGTTGTCGTCCAAAATCGTCAACTCACCCGCCAGACGGTAAACGAAATCCGATTCAAAGGCATCGATTTCACGTTCACGTTCGACAATCAGGCGCACTGCGACCGATTGCACTCGCCCGGCCGACAAACCGGTCCGAATTTTCTTCCATAAAATCGGCGAGAGCTCAAAGCCCACGATACGATCCAGAATACGTCGGGCCTGCTGAGCTTCCACCAAGTCCATATCCACTGTGCGCGGTTCGGCAATCGCTTTCTGGATGGCCGTCTTGGTGATTTCATGAAACACGATACGCTTGGTGCTGCTAACATCCAGTTTTAAGGCTTCCGCAAGGTGCCAGGCAATCGCCTCCCCCTCGCGGTCCTCATCCGTCGCCAGCCAGACCGCTTCCGCGTCTTTGGTCAATTTGCGCAATTCGGTAACGGTTTTTTTCTTGTCCGGTGAAATTTCATAATTCGGCAGAAAACCGTTCTCGATATCGATGCCCATCCCTTTTTTCTGGATGTCACGGATATGGCCATAACTGGAGCGGACGGTAAAGCCTTTGCCCAGATATTTCTCAATTGTCTTAGCTTTAGCGGGAGACTCCACTATCACCAAATTCGTCATATTTTTTCTCTGTTTTCAGTCACGTTATTTTTTTAAGAGTGCAAAAAAAGCCTAATAATTGCAATCTTTTATTTGAATGTTCTCAAACTCTTATTTATCACTACGTCTAAATACGACCGATTTATCGCTGGTCGATTTCACCCGAAAAGTGTTAAGCTAAAAGCGATTGAAGTGCCATTTAAGTTATATTCGCCAACCGGACAAGGACTCAGACTCAAGGCCTGTACCATGAACAAAGCCAACCTGCTGATCGTTGAAGACGACCTGGTCAGTCAAAAACTACTCCAAAGTTTTCTCAAAAACGAGGACTTCAACCTATTCCTGGCCAACGACGGCGAAGAGGCATCACAACTCATCCGTCAGAAACCGCACGATTTTTTCCACTGCATCATTTCCGACTACCTGATGCCCAATAAAGACGGCATCCAATTGCTCGAAGAGCTCAAACAGCACGCCGAGTACAAAAAAATCCCTTTCATCCTGCAAACCACCGCCAATAGTGAAGCGGAAATTCAACGGGGGATTAATGCTGGCGCATTCTACTACCTAATCAAACCAATTACCAAGGAAACCTTGATTTCGGTTGTCAATGCCGCGCTAAAAGACTTCCAAAATCATAAGGATATCCTCACCACCCTCAAAGGCATCCATAAGGCGTTCCCCCTGATTACCGACGGTCGTTTCGAGGTACGCACCATCGATGAAGCCAAACACCTGTCGAGCTTCATCGCCTTGTTGACCACCGACCCCAACAGCATCGGCATCGGCTTTCTGGAATTGATGGTCAATGCGGTCGAACACGGCAATCTCGGCATCACCTATGATGAAAAAACCCAATTGATTCGCGACAGCCAACTGTCGGAGGAAATCAACCGGCGGCTGGCGTTACCGGAAAACCGCTGCAAGTTCGTGGCCGTCGATTTAAGGCATAATGACGAAACCCTGGTGGTCACCATCACCGATATGGGGAATGGGTTCGATTTTGAAAACTATCTGGAATTCTCACTGGAACGGGCCATGGACAACCACGGCCGAGGCATTATGATGGCCAATAAATTGAGCTTCGATGAACTCACCTACCTCGACGGCGGGCGTCAAGTCCGTTGCCTGACCCGAAAACTCAAGCGCCCGGCTTAACGCAAACGTCGCCAGCGCCCGGCGGACAAGGCTTCAATGTCGCCGCTCAATTCCAACATCAACAACTGGCTTTGAATATCCGATACCGGCAATTTACTCAGCACCGCCAACTCGTCCAAACCGATGGGCTCGAACTCAATGAACTTCAACAAGCCTTTTTTAACATCGTTTTTCGGCGCCGAAGATTCCGTTGCAAGGCTTGAAAAGGCCTCCTCGGCGAACAGCGAAGGTTGCAACATGGGTGACAGTTCTTCGAGAATATCCTGACCGGACTCCACCAGTTTCGCGCCCTGACGTATCAATTGATGACACCCTTTCACCTGCGGATTATTGATGGAACCGGGTACCGCAAACACTTCCCGCCCTTGTTCCGAGGCGGTGCGCGCCGTAATCAGGGAACCGCTTTTCAAGGCCGCTTCCACCACCAAGGTGCCCAAACTCAACCCGGAAATAATCCGGTTTCGCTGCGGAAAAAAGTGCGCCAATGGCTGCGTCCCCAACGGGTACTCCGACACCATGGCACCGGTATCGACAATACGGTGCGCCAATTCGCGGTTCGCCGCCGGATACACCCGATCCAACCCGGTCGCCACCACCGCCACCGTCGTACCTTGTGGTCCGCCGGCTTTGGTTTCGGCTTTCAAGGCGCCTTCATGTGCGGCCTTATCAATGCCGGAGGCCAAACCGCTGGTAATGGTCAAACCGACACCGGCCAGATACTGGGCGAAATCTTCCGCCATCAATCGTCCTTGCTTGGAAGCGTTACGGCTACCGACAATCGCCAATTGCGGATCGGACAACAAAGCCACTTGACCGCGCACATACAGCACCGGCGGCGGGTCGGCGATCTGCTTCAATAACGGCGGATAATCATCACTCGCCAGCGTCAACAAATGCTGATTCGGCTGCTCGGCCCACTCCAGCGCCTGAGCGACCTTTTCGGCCAGGCCTGGGTCGAACAACAAGTCCAACTGTTTCTCTTTCAACACCTGAGCCGCTCGCCAGGCCGATTCCGGCGCCGACACCGACTGTTCCAAACTGCCGAAAACGGCTTCAACGTCCGATAACTGCTTGGCGCCGACGCGAGCAAAATGCAATGTCAGCCAAGGTGTTAAACGGTCTAAATCAGACATAAAGACTACAATCCGCTATAATTTAAGGTCATCGTTTCAAATTTCAAAAAGTATACCTTGTATTATGGATAAACTCGATATTGTTCTCTACCCGGACGAAGGCCTTCGCGACGTCTGCCAACCGATTCCGGAAATGACCGACGAACTCGACAAACTCATCGACGACATGTTCTACACCATGTACGACGCCCCGGGCATCGGCCTGGCCGCGCCGCAAGTGGCGGTACAACAACGTTTGATTGTCGTGGACATTTCCGAAACCAAAGATCAGCCGATTGCACTCTTGAACCCGGAAGTGGTCAAAAGTGCCGGTAAAATCACCTGGGAAGAAGGCTGTTTATCGATTCCAGGTGTCTACGCCAAGGTCAATCGCCCGTCCGAGATACTGGTACGCGGCATGGACCGTGACGGCAAAATGATCGAATTCGAAGCCGACGAGTTGTTGGCCGTGTGCATTCAACATGAAATCGACCATTTGAACGGAAAACTGTTCATCGATCACCTGTCCGGCTTGAAGCGCACCCGCGCCCTGCAAAAATACAAGAAAGAACTCGCGCAACAGCAGGCAGACGCATGACACAACCGCTTCGAATCATTTTCGCCGGGACGCCGGATTTTTCCGTGCCGCCGTTGCAACGCCTGCTAGACTCCCCGCATGAGGTGGTGGCGGTTTACACCCAACCGGACCGCCCGGCCGGTCGCGGCCGTAAATTGACCGCCAGTCCGGTCAAACAGTTGGCACAACAACACGACCTGCCGGTATTTCAACCGGTCTCGCTCAAAGACCCCGACGCACAAGCCGAACTCAGCACTTTGAACGCCGACGTCATGGTGGTGGTCGCCTATGGCCTGATTTTGCCGAAAGCCGTGTTGGACATGCCGACCTACGGTTGCTTCAATATCCATGCGTCCTTATTGCCGCGCTGGCGCGGCGCGGCGCCGATTCAACGCGCCATTCAAATGGGCGATGCCGAAACCGGCGTGACCATTATGCAAATGGATGTCGGTCTGGACACCGGCGACATGCTCACCATTCTGAAAACCCCGATTACGGCGGACGACACCGCCCAAAGCTTGCACGACCGCCTCAGCCAACTCGGCTGCGACGCGCTGATGCAAACCTTGGATGATTTACAGGCCGAGCGCTTGAATCCCGTCAAGCAAAACGACGCCGAGGCCACCTACGCTGAGAAACTCAATAAAGCCGAAGCGGAAATCGACTGGTCGCAACCGGCCAACACGTTGGTGCGCCTGATTCAGGCCTTTAACCCCTGGCCGGTGGCCTTTACCCAATACGACGGTCAACCGCTGCGACTTTGGCGCGCAAAAATGGGCCAGGAAACGGTTTCCGAAAAACCACCAGGCCTGGTGATTTCCGTCACCAAAGACGGTGTTGAGGTCGCCACGGGAAAAGGATCGCTCATCCTAGAACAACTACAACCGGCCGGCAAAAAAGCCATGGCCGCCTATGATTTTGCCCAAGCACGCCAACTCACCGGGCAGAGGCTGGGCACGGAACAGGCGCGATAAGCCATGGTCGTCAACAGTCGCTACATCGCCTTGAAAATCTGCCTCACCGTCATTGAACAAGGTCGCTCCTTAAGCCAAGCACTGGCCGAAGGGTTGGCCCAATTCGACGACCGGCGTGAACGCGCTTTTGCCCAAAACCTGGTCTTCGGCACTCTGCGCTGGCAGGAACGCCTGGAAGCGATTCGCAGCCATTTGCTCAAAAAACCGCTCAAAGCCAAGGACGAAGACGTCAACCAGTTGATTTTGCTCGGACTCTATCAAATTCTGTATATGGATACCCCCGAACACGCGGCGGTATCGGAAACCGTCAACCTCACCAAATCGTTGAAAAAACCTTGGGCGCGCGGTCTGATCAACGGCGTTTTGCGATCGTTTTTGCGTGAAAAAGACGCGATTTGCGCGGAAGTCGACAAAAAACCGGCCTATCGTTTCGCCCACCCGCAATGGTTCACCAAAGCCATGCGCAAAGCCTACCCGGAGCATTGGGAACAGATTCTCGCCGCCAATAACGAACCGGCCCCCTTGACGTTACGCGTGAACCCACGCGTGCAAACCCGCGAGGCCTTCCTAGCCAGCCTGGCCGATAACGAAATTGACGCCAGCGCCCACCCGAAGGCACCGTTCGGCGTGGTGCTCACCCAAAGCCAGGATGTCACCCACCTCCCCAGCTACGACGACGGCGGGTTCAGCGTGCAAGACGCCGCCGCCCAACAAGCCGGCACCTTATTGGCCCCGCAAGCGGGCGAACATATTTTGGACGCCTGCGCCGCGCCCGGTGGGAAAACCACCCATTTACTGGAGCTGAGCGACGACCAGGCCAACGTATTCGCGCTGGAAAAAGAACCGGAACGCATGGAACGCCTATCGGAAAACCTGTTCCGCCTGGATTTACATGCCGATCTGGACGTCGGGGATGCCGCACAACCCGACGACTGGTGGAATGGCGCCGCGTTCGATAAAATTTTGCTGGACGCGCCTTGTTCCGCCACCGGCATCATCCGCCGCCACCCGGACATCAAATGGCACCGCACGCCGGAAGACATCGACGCTCTGGTGACGACGCAAGCCGCCATTCTCAAAGCGCTTTGGCCGTTACTCAAACCGGGCGGGCGTTTGCTGTATGCCACCTGTTCGGTGCTGCCGGATGAAAACCGCAACCAGATGAGCGCTTTTTTGCAAGCCACCGACGATGCCCGGGAAATCCCCATCGAAGCCGACTGGGGCCTGACCATTGAGGGCGCCCCCGGACGCCAGATTCTGCCAGGCCTGGACGGAATGGACGGATTCTATTATTGTTTGATTGAAAAAATCTCGTCCGAATGACCACAATAGAGATGGAGTAAAGCGATATGACAACTTGGCAACGCGCCATATCCACACTCGGATTTGCCGGCCTGGGCTTTCTCCTCTCTTGTTCGGTCGCGGCGGACACCCCCGGCATTCACATCCTATATCTCAACGACTATCAGGAAGACCAGCAATTGGTGGTGGATGCCAGTGCCAAATTCCACTTTCCACCCAAAGTGCTCAGCGCCATCCACCATGAAATCCCACTGACTTTCACCACCGAAATCGAGCTGAACGAGATCCGCACGTTATTGGGCATCCCTTTCTCCCGAAACCGAACGCAAATCGTCTACCGGACCGAGTTGCAATACATCGGCTACAATCGTACCTATGTCATTGCCAACAAACGGAACCAAAAGGTTCAGAGTTTCGACAGTTTGAAAGAAGCCATGAAAACACTCGGCACCTTATCCAACTTCCGCATCGCCGATTTGGCGGACCTACATCCGGACACGCTCTATGCGGTCAAAATGCGGATTTCGCTCGACCAATGGCAATTGCCGACGCCCTTGATTATTGATACGTTATGGTCGTCGGACTGGCAATTGGACAGCGACTGGCGTAGTATCGAAATCCAATCGCCGAAAAGCTGGCTATAAACGAACTCTCGAACAGGAAACCAGGACGGAACCGAGCGCATGTTATCGCTGAAACATTCCAGATTCATCAAACAATACGGTTGGTTGATCCTGCTTTCCAGTCTGGTGCTCATCGCCTTGATCGTGATGAGTCAGATTCTGCAAAATGCCGCGCAATTCGCGCAAACCTATTCCACTCTGCTGTTGGTCTCCTTTGTCGGGATGGTTTGGCTGTTGACCATGCTGGTGCGCACCCTGCTGAAGCTGCGCAACAATTACCGCAACCGCCTGCCCGGTTCGAAAATCACCGCCCGACTGACCGGCATCCTCAGTTTGATTCTCGGCGTCCCACTCGCCATTATCTTTTATTTCTCGATGAGTTTCGTCCACCAGGGCATCGACCAATGGTTTGACGTCAAAACCGAAACCGCTCTGGAAAACGCCGTCAAACTGGTGCAGATCACCCTCGACGACCAGACTCGCCGCAACCTCAACGCCACCCAAAAAGCGTTGGCGATGAATCAGGACACGCTGTTCATCACCCCGGTGCTGACCTTGAATCAAATCGGCGAACAGCTCAACACCCGCGAAGTCTCACTGTATCGCAGCGACGGCCAGCTTATCGCCTACAGCAGTCAGGAAAACGTCAATATTCTCCCCAAATCACCGGAATTACGACTGTTCCAGCAAATCCGTAAAAAAATCAGTTACGCCGCCGTGGAAACCAAAGCCGGTTTGAACAGCGCCTATCAGATTATCCGTATCATGCTGCCGGTCACCGACATCCAGAGCAATAAGCTCTATGCCCTGCAAGCCGTTTTTCCGATTCCCGAACAGCTCACCGCCCTGGCCAATACCGTGCGCGTTTCCGCCGGCCAATATCAGGAACTGTCCTATTTGAAAGGCCCGCTGAAAACCAGTTTCACCGTGATTTTGAGCATGGTTCTCTTGCTGACCTTAATCAGCGCGGTACTGTTCACCATCCAAACCATCCAAAACATGACCCGCCCGATTCGAACCCTGGCAAAAGGCACCAAGGCGGTAGCAAAGGGGGATTACGCCATTTCGATGCCGGTCATTCAAGACGACGAAATGGGGCAGCTCATCGAGTCTTTCAACGATATGATTCAGCAAATCGCCAAAGCGCGTAACGACATCAAGTTCGGACACCAACAAACCGAAATGCAGAAACTTTACCTGCAGGCGATTATCAAAAACCTCAACAGCGGGGTCATCACCTTCGACATGAACCTGCGCCTAAAAACCATCAACGACGCCACCAACAGCATTCTCAACACCGATTTGTTCCGTCAACTCGGCAAACCCTTGGACGAAGTCCTCAAACAACCGGACACCCAGCGCCTCAAGCCGTTTTTCGACGCGATTTTCCCGTTATTCAAAAGCGAATCGAAACCCTGGAGCGAACAATTCACCTTCGACTGTAAAGAAGGTCAGAAAATCCTGCTGGTACACGGCTCCACCCTGCCGAGCCTCGACCAAAAAATCGGCGGATTCGTCATCGTCATCGAAGACATCACCCAGCTGGTCCAAGCTCAATTGCATGCTGCCTGGAGCGATGTCGCCCAACGCCTGGCCCATGAAATCAAAAACCCGCTGACGCCGATTCAGCTCTCGGCGGAACGTTTGAACTACAAACTGTCCGACAAACTCGAAAAAGCGGATCAAAAACTACTGAACCGCATGACCGACACGATCATCGAACAGGTCACGACCATGCAAAATCTGGTGCAAGCCTTCACCGAATACGCCGACACACCGGAAATCGAACTGCATCAAGTCAATCTCAACACCTTGGTGAAAGATGTGGTCAGCATGTACCAGACCCCGAAAGTCACCTGGAAAGTCAGTTACGATATCGATCCGGATTGCCCGGTTATCACCGCCGACGCCTCCAAACTGCGACAACTGCTGCACAATCTCATCAAAAACGCCATTGAAGCCTGTGAAGACCGGCCCGACACCCAGATCAAAGTCAGCACTGACTATGAAAACCAGCAGGTCGAATTGGCGATTTGCGACAACGGTCCCGGCATTCCGGAGAAAGCCCGAAACTGGATTTTCGAGCCTTATTCCACGGACAAACCCAAGGGCACCGGACTCGGCTTGGCCATCGTCAAGAAAATTGTCGATGAACACCAGGGACAAATTCGGGTAGAATCAGAACCTGAACAAGGTACATGCTTTTTGGTACAGTTACCGCAACCGAATCTGAACGAATTGAACGAACCGAAACCATCGGCCCTTTTAACGGACACGAGCACGTAAAGATCGAAATCGAACACATCTATGAAACCCGGTAAACTCTTAATCGTTGATGATGAAAAAGACATCCGTAACCTGATGGAAGAAATCTTTTCCGAAGAAGGTTACGACGTTATGGTGGCCGCCAACGGTCAACAAGCCCAAACCATCTGGCGGGACATGGCGCCCGACTTGATTTTCCTCGACATCTGGATGCCTGACATCGACGGAATTTCCCTGCTGAAGGAAATGATCGAAGAAAACGTCTTGCAACACAGTTGCGTCATTATGATGTCAGGGCACGGCACCATTGAAACCGCGATTGAAGCCACCAAGCTCGGCGCTTACGATTATCTGGAAAAACCCCTGTCGCTCGCCAAGTTGCTCATCACCGCCGAACGAGCCATGGAACACCTGCAACTGCACCATGAAAACCGTCATCTGAAACAAAAACTGCCCGACCAGATTTTGCCGGTCGGTAAGAGCAAACTCATCGCCGAGCTGCGCGACTCCATCAAGCGTTTGGCGAAATATTCCATGCCGATCCTGGTGAAAGGCGAACCGGGAACCGGTAAACATCGCGTCGCGGAGGCCATTCACAAACTCAGCGATCGCAAGGAAAACACCTTCTTCCAAATCCACGGTGCCGATTTCGACGACCAGGAAACCTTGATTTTAGGCGAAGAAACCGACACCGGTACATCTCCGGGCGAACTGATTCACGCCACCGGCGGCACCCTGATGATTTCCGACTTGGAACAACTCAGCACCAAAGGCCAGAATTTCCTGGCCCAACTGATGTTCGACGGCGCATTCATCCGCCCGGGTTCCAATAAGAAAATTGCCGTCGACATGCGCATCATCGCCCTGACCAAAGGCGGGCTGGAAGACATGGCCAAAAACAACCAGTTCCGAGAAGATTTGCTACAACGCCTCAATGTCATGCCGCTGGATGTGCCGTCCTTACGACAACACACCGAAGACATTCCCGACTTGATCGATTATTTCCTGGACTATTTCCTTACCCACGAAGGACTGGAATATCGTGAATTCGATGTCGGCGCCATCAATGTACTGCGCCAGTACAGTTGGCCGGGCAATTATCGCGAATTGCAAAACCTGATTCAGCGACTGCTGATTCTCGGCGAAGGCGAAGTGACCGATGACGAAATCCGCCGTGCACTGGAAAGCAGCAAACGCAGTGAAGACGTCTCGATGAGCGGCATCGACACCTCGGTCAATCTCAAGCAGGCCAAGGAACGCTTCGAAGCCGCTTATTTGAGCCAGCTACTGCGCGAAACCGGTGGTAACGTCACTGAAACCGCTCGCTTGTCGGGCGTGGAACGGACGAACCTGTATCGCAAGCTCAAAGCTCTGAACATCGATCCGAAAAACCCCAAATAATGCGACTGGTCGCATCGGGCGGAGAATAAAGCGTAATAAAGGTTAATTTCCGCGTCAATCCGGCGTAGAATAGTAACCAAACACCCCAAATCTACCGCAGGCCAAAAGTGTGCGGTGTAATTGCAAAGCCCGCCCACGAGGCTGCGGGCACAATTTAGATAACGTCATATGAACATTATTATTCTTGGCGCAGGACAAGTTGGAACCTCTCTGGCCGAGCTACTCGCCACCGAAAACAATGACGTCACGGTCGTTGACCTTGACCGCACCCACCTTCAGCGACTGCAAGACCGTCTCGACATCCGGACCGTCGACGGCCACGCCTCCAACCCCGACGTTCTGGTACAGGCCGGGTTGGAAGAAGCCGATATGCTCATCGCCGCCACTCAGGTGGACGACACCAACATCGTGGCCTGTCAGTTGGCGCACATCATGTACAAAACGCCGACCAAAATCGCCCGGGTTCGCAGCCCCAGCTACCTGAACCACCCCGAACTGTTTGACCGTTATCAGAACACTAACGCCATCCCGATTGATGTACTCATCAGCCCTGAAACTCTAGTAAAAGACTATATTCTGCAGCTGATTGAGTACCCCGGTTCCCTGCAAGTGGTGGATTTTGCCGATGGTAAAGTACGACTGGTGGCGATTCGCGCCTATTCCGGCGGCATGATTGTCGGCAAGAAAATCCGCGAAATCAAACAGTACATGCCGGATGGCGTGCAACATCGCATCGTCGCCATCTATCGCCGCGATGAAATCGTCATCCCGACCGGCGACGTCACCATTCAGGTCGGCGACGAAGTGTTCTTCCTGGCCGAACCCTTCAATATCCCCAAAATCGTTCAGGAGCTGCGACGCCACAAATTGCGACCCTCGCGCAACATCATGATTGCCGGCGGGGGCAACATCGGATTCAACCTGGCCAAAGAACTGGAAAAACAACATCAGGTCAAAATCATCGACCATAACATCACCCAGGCCCGGCAAATTTCGGAACAACTGAAACACGCCATCGTCATCCGCGGCGACGTGGCCGACAAATCCTTATTGATCGAAGAAAACATCGACGAAATCGATTTGTTCCTGGCGCTGACCAACTCCGACGAAGCCAATATCATTTCCGGCATGTTGGCGAAAAAACTCGGCGTGCGCCGCGTCATCGCGCTGGTCAACAACCAATCCTACGTCGATTTGATTCAACTCAACAGCATCGACGTCGCCATCTCCGCCGACCAAATCACCACCAGCCGCCTGCTGCACTTCATGCGCCAGGGCGATACGGTCAAGGCCTTCACCCTTCGCCGCGGTGCGGCGGAAGCCATGGAAGTCATTGTCCACGGCAGTGAAAACTCGTCGGAACTCATCGGCAAAACCATCGGTGAAATTCAATGGCCGAGCAGCATCACCATCGGTTGCATCGTGCGCGAAAACGCCGTGCACTTTTCGCATCGCGACCTGACCATCGAGGCGGAAGACCACGTCATTCTCTTCCTGAACGACCCGAGTCAGGCGGCGGAAGTCACCGAACTCTTCACCCCGAAAGAGAAAAAGACCTGGTTTTAGGCGAGGTTGAATTCGAGTAGGCTATGCACACGAAAATCATTTTAAAAGTTCTGGGAATCCTATTGATGGTGTTCAGCTTGACGCTGATTCCACCGTTCATCATTTCATTGATTTATCATGACGGCGGCTCGTCGGACTTCGCTTTCTCAGGCCTGGGACTTTTTTCACTTGGCCTGTTACTGTGGCTGCCGAACCGACGCGAACGCCATGATTTAAAAATTCGCGACGGCTTTTTGATTGTGGTGATGTTCTGGACGGTGCTTGGCTTTGCCGGGGCGATTCCGATGTATTTCGCGTCCAATATCTACATTTCCCTGACCGACGCCATTTTCGAATCCTTTTCCGGCTTGACCACCACCGGAGCCACGGTTATCAATGGCCTCGACGCCTTACCACACTCCATGCTCTGGTATCGCCAGCAACTGCAATGGCTGGGCGGTATGGGGATCATCGTCTTGGCCGTCGCCATCCTGCCGATGCTCGGCATCGGGGGAATGCAGCTCTACCGTGCCGAAATGCCCGGTCCGATGAAGGACACCAAACTCGCACCGCGCATTTCCGAAACGGCCAAAGCGCTGTGGTACATCTATCTGGGACTCACGCTGGCGTGTGCCTTAGGATACTGGTTGGCGGGCATGGATTGGTTCGATGCTTTCGCGCACAGTTTTTCCACCGTCGCCATCGGCGGCTTCTCGACGCATGACGCCAGCATCGGCCATTTCGACAGCGTCGAAATCGAGCTGATCGCCATGGTGTTCATGTTCTTGGCGGGCATCAACTTCGCCCTGCACTTTTCCGCTTTCCGAAATCTCTCGGCCCGCCCTTATTTCGGCGATCCGGAATTCAAAATCTATGCGCTGTTGATTGTCATCGGCATCCTGATCAGCAGCGGTTATCTGCTGTACCGCGAAGTCTATTTATCCTGGGAAGACGCCCTACGTTACGGCGCTTTCCAGACAGTCTCGATTGCCACCACCACCGGTTTCGCCAACACCGACTTCACCGTCTGGCCCGCGTTTGTGCCGGTAATGCTGATTATGATGACGTTTATCGGCGGTTCGGCCGGTTCCACCGCGGGGGGGATGAAAGTCATCCGTTTCATCCTGCTCGCCAAACAGGGCAGCCGTGAGATTCGCCGGTTACTGCACCCCAATGCTTTGATGCCGGTAAAACTGCACGGCAAAGCGATTCCGGATCGGGTCATTGCCGCGGTCTGGGGCTTCTTTTCGCTGTACGTAGTGTCGTTCATTATCATCATGCTGCTGCTGATGGCGCTCGGGCTCGACCAGATTACCGCCTTCTCCACCGTGGCGGCCACCATCAATAACCTCGGCCCGGCGCTTGGTCAGGCCTCGGCCAACTACCAAAGCTTATCCGATCCGGCTAAATGGATTCTGACCTTTGCGATGCTGCTGGGCCGTTTGGAAATCTTTACGTTACTGGTGCTGTTCACGGCGTCTTTCTGGAGAAAATGATGTCGGAAACCGCCAAAAAATGGGATCGCAAATACGCCGAATCGGACCCGAAACAGCCGGTTCGCCCGGCCTGGGTATTACAGCAGCATCTCAAAAAACTGCCCCTGAAAGGCCGCGCACTGGATTTGGCCTGCGGTTTGGGCGGCAATGCCCGCCTGATGGCACAGTGCGGCTTGACGGTGGATGCCTGGGACATTTCCGATGTGGCTCTGACGCACCTCAATAACTGGGCCGCCGTGCATCGCCTGCCGATTCACTGTACCATCAGCGATTTCGACCAGATGCTGTTTCCGTACCAACAGTACGACGTCATCATCCTCAGCCGTTACCTGAACCGTTCACTCTGGCCACAAATCGCCCAGGCTCTCAAACCGGGCGGAAAAGTGTTTGTGCAAACCTTTTTAAGCCCGGTGCAAGCCAATGGCCCGCAGAATCCGGATTTTTATCTGGCCCCGGGTGAACTGGTCAAGTTAACCGAAAACGGCCAGGCCTGGTCGAATTTCAAGGTCGACATTCAAGGCGAAGGCTGGCTGACGGACGGCGATGAATCCCACCGTTATGCCTGGCTGATCGCCACCAAATCCGCGTCATGATGCGGCCGCTTGCCCAGTCGCCGCTCTGGTTCGGATTTTTTCTCGCCGTCTTCGGCACGGCCCTGTTTTCGCTGAAGTCCATTCTCATCAAGCTGGCGTATGCCGAAGGCCTGAACACCGACAGTGTGTTGATGTTACGCATGGCGATTGCCCTGCCGATTTACCTAGCCATTCTAGTTTGGCTGGCGCGAACGCCGGGCCGTCACCCGGACAACCGTTGGGAAAAATTCGGCTGGATTTTCTTTCTTGGCTTTATCGGGTATTTTCTGTCGTCCTGGCTGGACTTGAAAGGTTTGGAAATGATTTCCGCGCAATTGGAGCGCCTCACGCTATTCACTTATCCGATTCTGGTGGCCGTGCTCGGCGCCTTGTTTTTCAAGACGCCCATCACGCGCAAAATTTTCCTGTCACTGCTGATTACCTACGGCGGCCTTTGGCTAGTGTTTCATCAGGAACAATCTTTGGCCGAAAAACTGGGAAGCGACGATACGTGGCTGGGCACCTTGCTGGTGTTCTTGGCAGCGCTCAGCTTCTCCTTCTATGTGCTCATCAGCAAAAAGATCATTCATCAGGTCGGCAGTCTCTGGTTTACCAGTTTGGCGATGAGTGTCTCCAGCCTGTTCGTGCTGGCGTATTTTGCCGGACTCATCGGTTTCGAGCATTTGAATGTCACGCCCACGGCCTGGTTGTGGCTGATTCTGCTGGCGATTTTCAGCACCGTCATCCCCAGTTTTATGATTGCCGAAGCCATAGCGCTGATCGGGCCGGCGCAAACCGGCATCATCGGCACTTTAGGCCCCATCGTCACCATCGGGCTGGCGGTTTGGTTGCTGGGCGAACCTTTCAGCATCTATCACGCCATCGGCATCTCGCTGGTGATTGCCGGCGTGCTGGTGCTGACGGTCAATAAAGGACAGAAAACGTCCTCCTGACAGACATCACAACGTTAGTAGGTTCAATTAGGTTCAATTAGGTTCAATAGGTCTCTAAAGGTAAGCTATTTAAAAGGCGATATTCCGGTGGCGAAGACGGCGTCAAGACGCTCTGGTAAAGGTTTAAGCGGTCCACCCGCAATTGAATCGGCTCCAACGGCTCGTCGATTGTCGGAAAGTCGTCGGACGCGCCTTTCCATTTACCCAGTGTGATGTGCGGACGGAAGGCATGTTTGCGCTTGGCAAAGCCCAGTGGTCTCAAATGGTCGTCGATTTCCCGAACCAACGATTGCATCATCAAGGTCGCATCCAGCTTCGCCGCCCAGAAAGGGCCGGTTTTGAGGTTGGGGAAACCACCCAGCGTCAGCAGGTCGGCCTCAAAATAGCTCATCCCTTCCGCGAACCAATCCGACATCGACTCCCGAATCGCTTGATAATCCGCCTCCGACACCTCACCGAGAAACGACAAGGTTAAATGCCAGTTCGGCGACGGCGTCCATTTCATCGCCGCTATTTCCGGGCGGGTTTGAAAGGCCGACAGCCGCGTTTTGAGCTGTTCCGAACAGGCTGCATCGACTGGAATCGCTAAAAAGAGTCGCATCCCAATCCTCCTCTTGACTGTCACCCGCATTCAACAAAACGCCCAAGCCTGGCAGCCGGTTGGCTTAAGTCCGACAGGCTGCTAGCTATTTTTTGTAAACATCCACCACGCCTTCCGGCGGATGCTTGTAGCGCTTGTAGTTCCACTGATACTGCGCCGGAACGCGCCGGGCGCAGACCTCCACACCGCGATTCAAGGCCTCGGCCGCCGTTTGTTCGTCACGAGCGGCCACCGCCACTTCGGCGGGCAGAATATTGAGACGATAACCGCGCCCTTTTGGCAACCGCTCGGCAAAGGTAAACAATACATCGCACTGCGCTTTAGCCGCCAAGCGCGACACCAACACCATGGTCCGCGCCGGGTTCCCGAAAAACGGCGCATAGACACCGCCGCTTTTACCCGGATCCTGATCGGGCAGAATACCGACCATTTCATTCTGGTTCAAGGCTTTGCGCAGCGCCTTCACGCCCGACAAATCGGTGGGTACCAGCTTGGCACTGCCTCTTTCCCGTACTTCACGCATAAAGGTTTCAATCGACGGTAAATTCGGCGGACGATACAAGCTGGTAATCGGGTATTTGCTCGACCAATAAAAGCCCATCGCTTCCCAGGCCCCGATGTGCGGCGACAGCACAATCACGCCTTTGCCTTTATCAAACGCGGCTTGCACCAGCTCTTCACCCTCCACTTCCTGGATCAGGTTCAGCACCTTTTGGTTCGACCACAGCCACAGCGGCCCCAGCTCCGTGGTGGTTTTGCCCAACTCGATGAGACTTTGCTTCAGCAAGGCGCGGTGCTCGGTTTCGGACGCGTCCGGAAAAGCGATTTTCAGGTTAATGGCCGAAATGCGTTTCGGCGAATTCGGTAGCCACCATAGCAGGTAACCGATGGCGGTGCCCATCGCATGATTGACGCGCAATGGCCACCAAGCGAAAAATCGTAACAGACCGATAAACAACCGGCCACGCCAGTCCTGTTTCGGAGTCTCCGCCATCGTCAGCCCTCTTCTTCATCCATTAACTGCGCCAACCCGGCATGGTTGTCGTCCGCCACCAGCGGTTGCATGGCGTGCCAAAGGTTGGCGTACAGGTGTTTATTGTGTTTTTCCTGCTCCAGCAGCAACTCTTTCATACGCTGTCGCTCCTGCGGTTTGGCGTAACAGGCCGGGCAATTGTCGGGAATAATCGGCAAGCCGGCGGATTCGGAAAAATCCCGTGTTTGGTTTTCGCGCACCCGCACCAGCGGCCGGATAATGCGGATGTCTTTTTCGTTATTGAGGTAATGCGCTTTCATCGTGCGCAACTCTCCGGCATTGAACGCCGACATCAACAGGCTTTCCGCCAAATCGTCCAGATGCTGCGCCAAGGCCAAAACGTTATAGCCTTCGCGTCGGCAAACGGTATAAAGCTTGCCGCGCTTCTGGCGTGCGCAAAAGCTGCAAAAGGAATTGCCTTTCATGTGCGCGTCGGCTAAAGCCACCAAATCTTCGGATTCATAAAAATAGGGAATTTCCATCGACGCGACCCACTCTTTCAATGGCGACGGATCGAACCCCGGGATTTCCGGGTCGATGGTGCAGGCCGCCAACTCGAATTTAATGGGCGAATGGCGCTGCAAATGCTTGAGAATCACCAACAAAGCCAATGAATCCTTGCCGCCCGACAGCCCCAATAAAATGCGGTCGCCTTCGCGTATCATCTGGTATTGCGCAATGGCGCGCCCGACCAGTTTCAAAATGGACTTGGGCGGCTTAATCCAATCCTTTTTGGCTTTTTTCGGGGCGGATTCGGTTGGCGTTGTTTCGGTGTCGGACATGATAAAACGGTCTGTAAGTTTTGCAAATAAGTAACAATTTAGTCTGGTGGTTATTTTACACCCTCACTTTTACCCTGTGGCTAAACTTGGCGCGAATTCCACTCAACAAGGTGTCGTCGGCTTACTGCGTTAAAACACCGCAAACCCTTATGTTTAAAGCGGATTATTTTACTCTACCCATGGCATGGGATAAAATGCCAGCATTAGCTAATTGAATGCGGCCTTAACGACAAGGCCGCCCTTACTGGAACTTTCCATGTCACCACTGAGTTTCGAAGCCTATCTGAATCAAGCGCCCTATGCGTTTTTTCGATGGCAGAACACCGAAAACTGGCCGGTCATCTATGCTTCGGAAGCCGCAGATCGCCTGTTGGGTTACGCCGTCTCGGACTGGACGACAGGAAAAGTTCAATACGCCGACATCGTCCACCCGGAAGACAAACAACTGGTCATCGACGAACTGACCGAGGCCGCTGAAAAAGGCTTGGAAAGCATTGTCCACGCACCTTATCGCCTGAAGACACAGGACGACCGCTGGATTTGGATCAAGGATTACACCCAAATCATCCGAGACGACCAAGGCCGCGTCATCGAATACTACGGTTTCCTCGAAGACCTGACCGACTTCCTCGCCTATAAAGCCCAGGCAAAAGCGACGCAGCAAATCAACGACCAGATGAACAATGCCCTGGATCAGAGCAACCTCATTTCCCGCTCGGATCAATACGGCAACATCACCTACGTCAACAATAACCTGTTGAACCTCACCGGTTACTCGCGCGACGAACTCATCGGTCAACCCCACAACATCCTGCGCCATCCGGATACGCCGACCAATGTTTTCAAAGAAATGTGGCAGACCATCCAGTCCAACCGGGTCTGGAAAGGCACATTGAAAAACCGGAAGAAAAACGGCGAACCCTACTATGTGGAAATGACCTTGGTGCCGCTGGTGGACGACCAGGGCCGATTCATCGAATACCTCGCCATCCGCCACGAAGTCACCGGGCTCATCACCAAACAGATGGACTTGGAAACCGCCGTCAAAACGTCGCGATTGCTCAACATTCCGAACCGCGTGGCCTTGCTGGAAGCCATTGAGACCCTGGAACACCCGCAACTGGCGTTGTTCGATTTGGACAACTTCAAGCAGGTCAACGAGTATTTCGGCCACCAGTTCGGCGACCAGATGCTCATCAGCACGCTGCTGCACCTTTTCCTCTACAAACCACTCGACACCCGCGTCTATCACCTCGGTTCCGACCAATTGGTGCTGACCTCGGAGGAACCGGACGCCCAGCGCTTCGAGCAGCAGATGATTCAACTGCGAAACCGTTTGTCGAACCATAAAATCACGGTGCAGTCGCAGGACATCTACATCAACCAAACCCTGGCCCTGAGTTTCGAGCCGAAGGAAAACCTGCTCAACTCGCTCGAGGTGGCGATGCGCCATGCCAAAAATACCCATCAGGACGTTTTGGTCTATTCGTCGGCCATCGACACCTATCAACAGCGTGCCGACAACCTCATGTGGTCGGAAAAACTGAACCAGGCCTTACTGGAAGACCGCATCACCACCTTCTTCCAACCGATTCTGAACTTGCGCAGCGGCCGCATCGAAAAACACGAAGCCCTAGTGCGGATGATCGAACCGGATGACAAGGTGATTTCCCCGTTTTTCTTTTTGGAAGTCTCCCAGCAGACCAAAAAATACCCGATACTGTCGAAACGGGTCGTCGCCAAGGCCTTCCAAGCATTCAAGCGCTCGGAACAAGCTTTTTCCATCAATATTTCCGCCACCGACATGACCAATCCGGATTACGTCGATTACCTGCTCAAACACGTTGAGCAATTCAGTCACCCGGAACGTATCACCCTGGAAATTCTTGAATCCGAAGAAATCACCGACTTCGTCAAGGTGGAGAAATTCATCGATCAACTGCGTGGGCTCGGCTGTAAAATCGCCATCGACGATTTCGGAGCCGGTTACGCCAATTTCGAAAACCTGCTGAAACTGCACGCCGACTTCATCAAAATCGACGGCTCACTCATCAAACAGCTGGCGGAAAACCAAGACGCCTACGACATCGTCGAGTCCATCGTCTCCTTCGCCAAGAAAAAAGACATCCAAACCATTGCCGAATTCGTCAGCAGTGCCGACATTCTCGACGCCGTGAAACGCCTCGACATCGACTTCGCGCAAGGGTATTTCATTGGTGAACCCGCCAAGGCCCCAATGGATGCACCCGAACTTTAGTCTTCAAAACCGCCAGACCTGGCGGTTTTTTTCATAGCCAACCCCGGTTTTCTACCCCCATCCAAAACCCATCCAAACAATTGAGCGTCATTTTTTATTAAATAATATTGATAACAATTATCATTAATGATACTATTTATTTCAAATCACGAAAACGAAGTCATCCGAGACACCGTTTTCTCCTTTTATCAACCACGTCTTTGATTCAAGAGGAAGACACATGACACGCAATCTCTTTTTAAAACTTTGTGTCGGTACGGCGCTTTTAACCACCGCTTCCATGGTGCACGCCGCCGAACACGAAGTGAAAATGCTCAACGCCGGCACCGACGGCATTATGGTGTTTGAACCGGGTTATTTGAAAATCGCACCGGGCGATACTGTGAACTTCGTTGCCACGGACACCGGTCATAATGCGGTTTCCGAAGTCACGCCGGACGGCTCGAAATGGGAAGTCGGATTCGATGGCGGTAAAGTCAAATTCGAACAGGAAGGCGTCAATATTTATTACTGTCTGCCGCATAAATCCATGGCGATGGTCGGCGTCATTCAGGTCGGACAAGCCGTCAACAAAGACGACGCCATGAAACAAGCCGACACCCTGGAAGCCGGGTTCGCGATGAACCAAGGCCGTTTAAAACAATACATGGCACAGGTCAAATAAATCTGAGTCAACCGTTTTTAAGCCGGCATTCACCTATCTCTCTCCTAAGCTTTGCCGGCTTAAATTTTTCTTGCTCCTCCGCTTAGAGTAGCGCTCCTCACGCTACTCATTTTTTAACCTTCACAATGGTTTAAAGGAGTCTTCATGTTGTTTTATGTGGTGCTCTACTACTATATCCATCTATTCCTAACCTGGGCCTGAGACCGTAATCTCCAGCCCGCATGACAGATTGAAAAGCGAGGTGATTCACCATGACAAACACGCACGTTTTCCCGACACACCCCAATCAACCCAAACACCTGTTGAGCGAAAACCGTCGATTGAAACAGGAATTGCAGGCCGCGAAACACACCATTGCGGAATTAAAGGCGCAATATCAAGCCTTGGAAGAAGATTACCTGCACGTGCTGGATAGCCAACAACCGCCGAACCTGAAGGGCCGCAAAATCGCCTATGTCGGCGCATCGCCCGAACTCATCAAAGCTTATAAAGCCATCGTGCAACATTATCACGGCGAACTCATCACCCCCGAAAGCGACCGGATTGAAGCGGTCTGCGACGCCGTTCAGCAAGCCGACGAAGTCTTTTGCCCGGACGACTGTCCGAACCAAGCACTCTGTCACGCCGCGCGTTCCAGTTGCACCGTATTCAATAAGCCGTTGAGAACCGTGGAAAACAGCTCCCCCCAACTGTTGCAGGAAAAGCTGTCGCACATCGAAATCGAAGTGACGCCATCCTGATTGGATGGCAAAAAAGATATGAAATGAAAACTGGCGTTAAGGCGTGTAGTAGAAGCCGTTATCCGGCAACTTGCCGCCGACCAGGTCTGGTAAATTTTGCATCAACTGCCGGTAAAAGAACTCCAACTCCGCTTTCGCCTGTAAAGCCGGCACCACGTCAAACTTCGTGATTTCGATTGAATCCGCTACCGCTTCCGGCGCCAGTAGCGCAATGTGTTTCGCCACCATCTCACCCGCCGCTTTCGGATTATCCAGACACCATTGCATGGACTCGGCGTAGGCTTCATTAAACCGTTCCAGCAACGCTGGATTATCAAGCACACTTGGCATCGCCGTCATCCCGGCTTCGGGAACCTGCGCTTTGCGCTTAAATACCCGGCCCCACTCCGCCTGCAAATCGACACTGCGATACAGATCGGGCGCAATCACACTGATGGGAAACGATTTCGTCTTCCGTAACGCCATGGAAATGGCCGGCTCCGGCAAGAGAGCGTGATCCACCCGACGCATGATCAACAACTGCATCGCATCCAATGGGTGCGGTGTATAACGCAGTTTAAAATCTTTTTTAGGGTCCAAGCCTTCCGCTTTCACCAGTTGCTCAAACAGAATATCCGGCATATCACCGCGAAACGGCATGGCAATTTCCTTGCCTTTGAAATCGGCCAAGGTCTTGAGACTATCATCACGTGACACCATCCATAAAATGCCCCACACCGAGATATTCATCAGTTTCAGGTCCACCCCACGGTTGTAGAGGTTAGCGGCCACATTGGAAGGCATGGCAATGAAATCGGCTTGAAAATTCCCTTTGCCCAACGCCATCAACTTCAACTGATCCGCACCGTTCCAGGGTTTAAATTCCACCACGTCGGCAAACTCTTTTAAGGCGCCGGTTTCCACCATGTGAATCAAAGGGTTGGACACCCCGGCGAAGGGGCCGGACAACACCAGCTTCGGCAATTTTTCCGCGGCCATCGTCATCATGGAAGCTGCCACCAACAATAAAGTGAGCGGCCAACGTACCCAGCTTTTGAACATCATATGCTTTGTTCCTTTTCAATAAGCCGGCGATATGCTTCGCCGGCGTGTTTATCATCAATGCAGAGGTTAAAAGCCGACTCGCACGCCGGCAAAGTAATAGGTGCCGACATTGGAACCAATGACTTTATCGACTTTTTGGTCGAACACGTTGTTGATGCCGCCGTACAAATCGATTTGTTTGTTTTCACCGAAGCGGTAGCCGCCGGTCAAATTCGTCAAAGTATAAGGGTCGGTGTAATGGCCCTGAGTGTCTTCAACATAATATTGTTCACCTGTATAGACGGCATAAGCGCCTAATCGGAAAAGGCTGGTGACATCCCAATCCAATCCCAATTCAACGACCCGATCCGAGTTAAACTCCAATTGCTTACCGGTATCTTTGTTTTCGGTACGCAGCTCGGTCCAGAAAAAGCGTCCTTTTAAATTGTTCAGGAACTGGTAACCGAGATTCAATTCCATCCCTTTGGTTTCGGCATCGCTCACATTCTGGAAAGTATAATAATCCGTCATGTTTCCAGCCACACTCACCTGCTGGATTTTATCGTTTATCTGGTTCAGGAAGGCCGTGACGCTGTATGAGAACTCGCTGGTGGCACCGTTGACCCCCAACTCATAACTTAAGGTTTTTTCCGGCTTCAAGTCATAAGCGTCCTTGCCTTGTGCGGTATCCACCGTCTGCGCCCCTAGCAACAAGCCGCCCGGGGTTTGCTTTTGGATGTAAAGTTCACGAATATCCGGCACCCGGAAACCTTGCGCCACATTCACGCGTGCATTCAAGAGCGGGTGAAAGTTTTTCAAAACGCCAACGCGGAAAGTACTTTCGGAATCGGTTGAACTGTCATGATCCAGACCATTTTGATCGGTGTAAGCGGCCTGGTCATATTGGTCATAGCGTCCACCGATGGTCAAAGACCAGGTATCACCCAGGGTAAAATCGTCCTGCAGATAAATCGCTTGGGACGACACTCGGCGCGTGTCCATATCGTTGGATTGAGTGAAGACGGTCGCTTCACGCTTTTCCTGACGATATTCGACCCCGCCGGTCAATAAATGATTCTCCACCGGTGCCCAATTCGAGCTCAATTCATAAGAGGTGACGTCCACATTGGCATTCATCCCATTGGAAGCCGACGCCGATTTGCTGGCATAACCGAAATCCTGATAGTGCTGCAACGTCGTGGTATTGCGTTTGGTGTAATAAGAGCGATAAACACGGAAATCGATGTCCAAATCGTCGTTGACGAAATACTGGGCATCCACCGCCATATCATAACGTTCGTTTTCGTCTTTGGAGTTCACCGGTACGTCATAAGCCGGCACCCGGTTGCCCATCATGGTGTATGCCGTCGGATGATAGGTACCGCGATACGAACCGTCGCGTTCTTCGTCCATCCAATACACTTCCGCCCCAACGGTCAAATCGTTTGAGATATCATACTCACCTCGCCCCCCCACGGTCTTGACGGTCGCATTCTCACGATAACTGACATCAACGTCGTAACTGTCCTGAATATTATTCAATGGTGCCGGGCGTGTGGACGGCTTGACCTGGTTTCCGGTAACGGTGGTATCGGTCTGCTCCTGCTCATAGTACGCGCCGGAATCGGTGACCGACATAAAGAATTTACCGCGAAAATCGCCAATACCGCCGCGCACATTGGCACTGACCTGTTTATTGGAGCCTTCACCTTCCGCATTGGCACCACCGGACACACTCACATCCGCCACAAACTTGTCATCCGGCCGTTTGGTGATGATATTGATAACCCCGCCGACGGCATCTGCACCATACAATGCCGACATGGGCCCTTTGACGATTTCAATGCGTTCAATCATAGAGGCCGGAAAACGATCCATATCATATGGGTTACTGACTTCGCCCGCCAGTCGACGCCCATCCAACAACCAAAGCGTCCCGGTCGTGCCTAGGCCGCGAATATTCACCGAACTTTTCGATGTCGAACTGCCGGACGGGAAAGTGCCATATTGCAACACCAGGCCTGGTGTATTTTGGAACACGTCTTTCAAGGTAATGGCACCCATCTTCTCGATGTCGTCCTGGGTAATAACGTCCACCGACGCCGTGACTTTATCAATCGACTTCTCGGTTTTCGTCGCGGAAATGACCACGGTTTCAAGCTTTGTCTCGGCCTTTGAGCGTTCTTCAGCCCACACAGGGGTCGCATACGCCGCCCACATGGCTGAAGAAAGTAAAATCGTCTGTTCTTTCAGTTTCATTTTGCTTCCTAATTTAACTTTCACCAGGCAGACCAACCTCATCAATTCCTTTTAATTCGCGAACGATGCCTGAAATGGGGTTTATTCGGTTTGAATGTCAATGGCGCCGAAAAATCGGCTGCCGAACCAATATCAGCATTCTATTATATAACATAACTATAAACAATAATTATTATCATTAAGATTGTTATACTCCACCTATTTAGTTTTTAAATGACAGCTACCCACGTTTACAGGTATGCTAATATTTTCGCCATTCCCGTTACGAAAGCCGCATCATGAACGCATTTGCACAAATCTTAAAAGAATTTCCCCGTTACCTATGGAGCGGTTGGGGCGCACTGGCAAGTATCTTTCTGTTTCTGGCACTTTGGGATATCGGCCATCAATTCAACGGCAGCCTGATTCTGCCTTCTCCGAAAGAAACGCTTCTCACCCTGTGGCAAATGCTGCAGTCGCCCGAACTTTGGCAGTCGCTCTGGATTACCGTTCAACGCGCCCTTTGGGGCTTTGGCATCGCCTTATTGCTGGGCACGTCATTCGGGATGCTGGCCGGCACTTTTGTCACGGCTGCCATGATGAGTCGCCCTTTGATTACCATTATCATGGGCGTCCCGCCGATTGCCTGGATTGTCTTGGCGATGCTCTGGTTCGGCATGACCGATGAAAGCGTCATTTTCACCGTCGTCATCGCGGCCTTCCCGATTATCTTCATCGGCGCATTACAAGGCACACGGACACTGGAAGGCGATTTATTGGAAATGAGCGACAGCTTTCAACCGCCGTTTTGGATGAAACTCACCGACCTGGTCTTTCCGCACCTGTTTTCCTATGTATTTCCGGCTTGGATTTCGGCTTTGGGCATGAGTTGGAAAATTGTCGTCATGGCCGAACTACTCACCACACCGGACGGCATCGGTGCGGACCTGGCGGTGGCACGCAGCCATTTCAACTCTGCCGATGCCATGGCGTTGATTACCGTGATGGTGCTGGTATTACTGGTCGTCGAATATTTGTTGCTGGAACCGATTAAACGAGAGGTGGAACAATGGCGCAACTGAACGTATCCCACCTCAGCCACCGCTTCGGCCCGACCGACATTCTGGCCGACATCCACTTCTCGTTACAGCAGGGCGAAGTGGTTTCGATTGTCGGCCCGAGCGGTGGCGGCAAAACCACTCTATTGCATCTTTGCAGCGGCTTATTGGAAGTGGAAAACGGCCGCATTGACAATGAATTTTCCTCCCAGGCCTTTGCCTTTCAGGAAGCCCGCCTACTACCCTGGAAAACCACTTTAGACAACATCGCCTTCGGTTTGAAAGCCCGCGGTGTTTCGCGGCAAGAACGTTATGAAAAAGCGCGTCGCATCGCATTGGAGTTCGGCTTAAAAATCAGCGACCTGGACAAATTCCCGAAAGACCTCAGCGGCGGCATGCGCCAACGCGTCTCCTTTGCCCGCGCCTTGGTGCTGAAACCGGAAATTCTATTCTTGGACGAACCCTTTTCCGCGCTCGACATTGGCTTGAAGCAAGAACTGCAATCGATTCTGATTGAGCAAGTCACCCAACACAACCTGTCGGTTCTGTTCGTCACTCACGATTTAACGGAAGCCCTTAAACTCAGTCACCGCATACTGGTCCTGGGTCATTCACCAGGTCGCATTGTCCGCCAAATCGAACTGACCACCCCCTTGACCGAACGCACCGATCACGACATCCACAACGAACTGCGTCAATTGCTGGCCGATCCGTGCATTATCGACACCTTTGAACTCAACATCACCCAGCGAGGGAAACAAACCGCATGAACTGGCTTTCCGCTTCCCCTTTCAATGACTTACTCACCAGCCTGACCGGACCGAAAAACCATTCCAAAGCGGTTTTCGCCTACGGTTTTCGGCCATTTTTCTGGTTGATTCCCTGGGTGCTGACCGTCAATGTCTTCCTGTGGGTAGCGTTCTGGACCGGCTGGTGGCCGGTGTCGTTTCCGTCTTCGCCGCTGAATTGGCATATTTATGAACTTTTGTTCGGCATCACTTCCGGCATGATGGCCGCTTTCATCATGACGGCCGTGCCGGAGTTTTTCGAAGGCACGCCGCCCGTGAACGGCCGAACCTTATTCGGACTCGTCGCACTCTGGCTGGCCGGGCGCCTGGCTTTTTGGGGAATTGATGTCATTGGTGTCTATGGCGTCGCCATTATTCATCTGGCTTTTTTACCCTCTGTGCTTTGGCTGGTCGGAAAACCAATTTTCACAGACCCTCTGAAACGCCAATGGGGGCTTGCGCTTGCCTACGGATTAATCGTGTTCTGTCAGGCCCTGTTTTTTGCCGCCGAAGCGGAATGGGTTCCGCTGTCCAGTTTCGCCGTCCTGCAAGCCTCCGTCGGCGCGTTTATGATTTTGGTCTTGGTCGCCGTGCGTCGCATCGCCACCCAATCCATTAACGAATGGTTCGAACAGGAGCACATTGACGCCCGCTTCTTGGCCAGACCGCCCGCTTACAACCTGGCCGTTTTCAGCCTCGCGGTCGCGACCTTAACGGAACTGTTGTTTCCCGGCAATTCCGCCCAGGCCTGGCTGAATTTGGCGGTCATGGCCGCTCTGTTCAACACCTTGAATGATTTTTTCCGAACCGATACCTTCATTCTCAAATTCCCGACGGTTTGGCCGATTATGATTTTATTGACGTTATTTGGTGCCGGATACGGTCTTATGGGATGGGATGCATTGCAAGAAAACGTTCAAATATCCGCTCATTTCCGACATTTTCTTACTATGGGCGCGTTGGGGCTGGCTTACTTTATTGTTTTAATGGTTGTCAGCCACATTCACACTGGCCGTCCGCTCACCCGGCTCGGTTGGCTGAAAATGGGCGTCGTACTGATTACCGCCGCCACGCTGATTCGCGGCCTCGTGATTCCGGCGTTTCCTGAGATGCAAAACGGGCTGTACGTACTGGCGGGATTACTTTGGACTGGCGCCTTTATCGGCTATTGGTGGCGTTATCACACTTGGCTCACCCACCCCAGAGCCGACGGCCTGCCGGGTTAAGCCGGGATCACCATCGGCCAGCCTTTCGGGTGGGGCGTGACTTTCACCGGATAACCATAGACATCGGTGATGCGTTCTTCCTGCAGCACCTCATCCACCGTTCCCTGACTAACGATTTCCCCCTGATTCATCAACACCAAACGGCCCGAATACTGTGAGGCCAGATTCAAATCGTGCAACACCATAATCGCGGCGATGCGATGCGTTTTCACCACCTCGGTCACGACTTCAAACACCTGATGCTGATGCGCCAAATCCAGACTGGACGTGCATTCGTCCAGAAACAGATAACGATTGCGGTCGTCGGCTTTATGGGTAATCTGAGCAATAACCCGCGCCAATTGCACGCGTTGCTGCTCACCGCCGGACAGCGTCAGATAATTGCGGTCTTTCAAATGGCTCACGTCGAACATCGCCAAGGCGCGTTCAACATAAGCGGCGCGTTCGTAATGCGACACCGCGGTGAGCAAACTCATTTCAATGACTTCCGACACCAGAAACGGAAAGTCCAATTGAACCGATTGCGGCATGACCGCCCGATACTTGGCGAGCTCCGGTACCGAATATTCTTTCAGTTTGCGCCCTTCCAGCGTGACTTGATGCAAGCCATCCGGGATGTCGCCGCTCAGGCTTTTCATCAAGGTGGATTTCCCCGCGCCGTTCGGCCCCAAAATCGATACGATGGCGCCGGGTTCGATCATCAAATCGATGTGTTTGAGAATCGACTGTCCTTGCAAAGCAATGTTTAAATGTTCGGTAATCAGCATAATCGTCCTTTAAAACCCGACGCGCGAGCGGCGCTGAATCAACAACCATAGGAAGAAAGGCCCACCAATGGCGGACATCACAATGCCAATCGGCAGTTCCGCCGGCGACAAGACCGTGCGCGCGAACATGTCCGACGCCACCACCAGAATCGCGCCGACCAACGCACTGCCGGGCAACACCCAACGGTGATCTGGCCCTAAAATCAAGCGTACGATGTGCGGCGCCACCAGGCCAACGAAACCGATCACGCCACTGACCGACACCGCCGCGCCGACTGATAAGGCGGTGAGAGCGATGACGCCCCACTTCAATTGTTTCACATTGAAGCCCATGTGCGACGTCACCGCTTCGCCCATCAAAAAGGCGTTCAGCGGGCGGGCGAAATACGGCAACAAAAACACCGCCACCAAAATCGGTACGGTGGCGACCGCCAAATCCTGCCAGGAAGCGCTGGCGATGGAGCCCATGGTCCAGAACGTCAGGGTGCGTAACTCTTCATCCGTTGCGAAGTAGGTCAGAATGCCGGTGGCGGAACCGGCAATGGCGTTGATAGCAATCCCCGTTAACAGCATCAGACCGACATCGGTGCGACCGTTTTTGGTCGCCACGCGGTAAATCAGCCAGGTGACAAACAGACCGCCGAGAAAGGCTGCAAACGGCAAAGCGAAAAAGCCCCAGAAAACCACCCACTGACTCAGAAAGGAGCTGCCGAGGACAATCACCGTCACCGCGGCCAAGGCCGCACCGCTGGACACTCCGACCAAACCGGGGTCCGCCAATGGGTTGCGAAACAGGCCTTGCATGGCCGCACCGGAAACCGCCAGGCCTGCACCGACCAGAATGCCCAGCAACAAACGCGGCAAACGGATTTCATTGACCACCAAGTCGGTTTGCATGGCGACATCCGCGCCAAACAAAGCCGACAAGACTTGGGCCGTATCAATCGAAATCGCCCCCACGCTGAGGGAATACAGACTCACCAATAAGGTGATCAGCGCCAGAATCGACAACGCCAGTAGCGGCGAATGCGTTAGCCGCATGTCGCCTCCCGGTCCGGTCGTGCTGTAGTTTTGTTGGATTCGTTCACGTTAGTTCGCCACATAAACCTGTTTCACTAAGGATTCAATCGCTTCGCCGAGCCGCGGGCCAAACGTTAAAAAGCTGTCGTCCATCACCAGCAACCGACCGTTTTTGCCGGCTTGAGTCATCCGAATCGCCGGGGTATTGAGAATGGCTTCCTTGCCACCGGCCGATCCCACACCGTGTTGCATGGTCAGCAGATAATCCGGATTATACTGTATTGCCGCTTCCGCCGTCAGCGGCTTGTAACCGTTGAACTGTTCGGCTGCCGGGTTCTCGATACCGGCCAATTGCATCATCTTGTCCGCCCGGCTGTGCTTTCCGGCGACCATCATGTTCCCGCCGCGCACATTGAGCACGAAAATCGCTTTGGCCGATTTACCTTGTTGCTGAATGGCGTTTTCCGCAAAGACTTTCGCTTGATTCACCGATTGTCGAACTTGTTCGGCCAATTTCTTGCCAGCGTCCTGAGCGTCGAGCACTTTCGCAATCTGTTCGATTTTCGCCTCCACACCTTCCGGCGTATAGACGTTCTCGATGATTTCAACATGCACCCCGGCGTCTTGCAAGCGGGTCAGGACATTTTGCGGTTTGGCATCTTTCGTCGCCAACACCAGCGTCGGCTTCAACGACAAAATCCCTTCCGCCGACAACTGACGCATGTAACCGACACTCGGCAGTTTGGCCGCCTCTTCTGGATAAGTGGTGGTGATGTCGCGCCCCACCATTAAGTCCCCTTTTCCCAATGCATAGACGATTTCGGAAATGGAGCCGTCAATCGCCACCACACGCGGCTTTTCGGCCGCATGAGCAGTGCCGCTTATCAGCCACAACAAGGCCAGCATGGCGTAAGCGGCGAACACACCACCCAATACCAAAAACGGCCAGGCCTGGCGGTTTTCCGCCATTGCCACACGTGAGAACATTTGTGGTTTCATACCGCCACCTCTTCCAGTTTCAAGGATTTCAAAAAGCTTTCCCAGTGTCCGGTCATCTGAGCCGAGCGCGCTTCAGGGTGTAAATACACCATCATCACCGCTTTATCGTCGGCATCGAACAACTCCAACGAGGCCACCGGCTTGGCATCGGTTTGCTTGTAAACCAACCAGGCCTCGGTCACCAGTTCCAGATTGGCGTGCATATTGAACTTGGAGTCCAGTACATTGAACCAAGGACCCATTTCCATCAATTTATGCACGGTACCATTGTGAATTTGCGTGGCACTGCCATTCGGCACGAACATCAATAACGGCCAACTTTCCTCGGCGGCTTGCTCAAGCAAGGGTTTCAAGGCATCCTTCTGCAGGGCCATGGCACTGTCGCCCAAGTGGCGATAAGCCTGCGGCCGCGTCAGGCCGTAGGCTTTCAGCAAGGCATTGACGTGGTGGGCGTTTTCCAACGCTTGCCAATCTTTCTGAATCGCTTTTGTTTCGACTTTCGGCATGGCCGACGGCTCGGAAGACGGTTTGGTGCGAACCGTCATCTGCTCAAAACCGTCCTCCGTGCGATATTCCGCCACCAAATCGTCGTAAACCGTCTGGTCGGACGCGTCGGTCATGTAGATTTTGTGGGCCGCTTGGCCGTAGGCATCGAAAAATTGAAAACTCCGACGCCCGTTTTCATACACCGCGAAACCGTATTTCCAAGCCGTCACTTTCAAACGCAAATCCATGTCCGGATCGGTGAAAATCACATGACTGTGCTTAATTACCGGGTTGCGATAGACACCGTGATGCTCCAGCACCACTGCGTCATTACGCGTCAACGCCATGACTTCGCTGGCACGATGCAACGCCTGCAAAATCGAGACGAACGCATCCCGATCCAACATCACCGAAGTGTCTCCACAAGATAACGCCACATATTCCGCTTCACTAACGCCCAGCCGCTTGGCCGCTTCCCGCGCTCTTGGCGGTTTATCGCCCGCCAAGAGCTCGGATTTTTTGCGTTGTAATTCCGCTAAGTCAGACATTACTCGAGCACCTCTTCATAACGGATATAAACATTGCCACTGTCACCGGTACCAGTTTCGCCGTAATAACTGATGGCTTGAAGCTTATAGTATTTAGCCGTGGCGTCGTCCGTCCCATCTTTTACCAAGTAAACCGTAAAGTGCGGATACATCTTGTGATCGGTTCCATTATAGGTAAAGAACCCGTAGTTCGAATCCACCTGGGTAAAGGCACCGGAAACACCATCGCCATTGTAAGAACTGATTTGACTGGTCGCGCTGTAGCCAGTGGCCGTCGGATCTGTGACATCCTTCGCATAACCGTCACCGGCAATGACCAAACCGACACCGCCGTTACCATCACCGGACGCACCGCCATTAACACGAATCTGAAAATCACGGCCGGAAAGCTGAACATTCAAGTCCCACTGGTCCGCTTGCGTGACAGTCGTGTTGGTTTCCAAGTCCCAGTACACCGCACCGGCTTCAAAATCCAGCCAACCGGAGTCCAACGCCGCGTCCCAGCTTGTGCCATTCCACTTTTCGGACGACAACTTGATACGGGCCGGACTGATGCTGTGATCGGTGGCTCCATTATAGGTAATGTCCACATCCGACACCTTCACACGGGCGTAACTGTTGCCATCCGCCGACTGGATAATCCAGCCGTTATTGTCGGTTGTCTCCGCTTGATAACTGATCGTTGGATAAGGCGTTGAAGCCTCCATCCAGTCATCGCTTTTAATCTGTGTCGAAAGTGTGTCGGTCAAATAATCACCGCTGGCACAAGAGGCTTTCGTCACCGAATTAAAGGCTTCCAACGTATTATTCAAATTGAGTTTTTCAAATTCCGATAAAACTGGGTTGCCGTCACCGTCGTACAGCCCATCGAATTTATAGGCCACACACACGCTGACATCATCCGCATTCGGCCCCGACCCAGTCGCGGAAATGCCGCTATTACTCATACCGTTATAGCGCTGGAACCCAACTTGCCAGATATCGTTGACTGTGGCATTGGAAGACCCGGACGAGAAATCCATATGAGCCCAAGCACTCGTGGAGCTCGCGTCAACCGTCGTATAAGTCGCCGTATCCGGAGCAGAGGAAGGGGTTCCACCATCCGAGGAGCTGGATGAAGAACCGCCGCCGCAGCCCGTCAAAGTCAACGCCATGGTAGCGAGAATGGATAAACCTGTTTTTGTATATTGCATTTTAAAACTCCTTTTTCATTTCACTGTCTTTCGCGAACGGTCAGTCTTCATACTGAAAACGGACCCCTAAATAAACGTAACGCCCGGCTTCCGGTCGGAAGTCGGTTCCATCGAATTTGCGCTGCACATCGGTAACGTTATTCACCCCACCGTACAGCCGCCAATCCTGATTAATGTCGTAATTCACAATGGCATCCCAGGTTGTGTAGCCTGGCGAAACCGTGTCATTGGCTTCATCCAGATACTGGTCGGACTCGTAATTCATCTTCACGGTCACCGTCACCACCTTCCATAAATAGGTATCCAACCCCAGCTTCGCTTCGTGCTCGGGGCGCTCAACCAACACTTTCTTCGTATCCACATCGCGTGCATTGAGGTAGTTGTAACTGGCGTCCAAGCGGAAGTAAGAACCCAACGGCTTTCTGAACACCACTTCGACGCCTTCCGTCATGGCTTTTTCGATATTTTGATATTCGTAAACCGCCGCGCCATTCGGGCCGACCTTATTCGGGTTCAGCGCTTCGGCAATCAGATCATCAATATCATTGTGGAACAGACTGACCCCTAAACTACCGTCGTCGGGAAACACCCACTCCAGCCCCAATTGATAACTGATCGAACTTTCCGGTTTTAAATCCTTGTTTCCTTGTACGACATAGCCAAGTTGACTGTGGTCGAACAGGTAATAGAGTTCTTTGAGGTTCGGGGTGCGGTAACCGTTACCGACACCGGCTCGAATATTGACCCGGCCGGGCAACCAGTCTTGGCGGCTGTACATGGCGTTCAACATCGGCGCGAGATGCGAACCGTCACGGGAGTCATTGTGAAAACGGGCACCGGGCAACACCTCAAGGTTCGGGGTCACAAACCAACTGTCCTGAGCAAACACCGACGTCGATTCTTTGGTCTCATCTGCAACTTCCTGAGTACCGGTCGAAAGGTTTTTGACGTCCATATAGTCGTATTGAAACTCGGCCCCGACGGTGACCAAGTGCGAATCCCCAAGTGGCATGTCCAATTGCGCTGCAGCCTCGGAATGGTCGGTAAAGGTTTTACGATGAGAGGCTTTATTGGAGTCGTTGTCGAACCCTTCCCACATCGCCCGAATCTTCCAATTCCAGTCATTTTTCAGACGTTGTTCAACCACTGTGGCGATATTGGTCACTTGGGTTTTATCACGGTACTCTTCGGTACGATTACCGAAACCGGGCACCGCGACATCTTCCAAAGTGGCGGCATCTTCATCGAAATAGCGCGGCATCAACGTCACTTTCAAATCGTTGTCAAAAGCGTATTGAAACTTGCCGGAAACCGTGTTTTTATGCCCATTCCAGCCTTGAGTCGACTCGCCTGCGGTGTCGGGCGCTTTAAAACCGTCCGACTCGGTCAAGTCGGCAATGACCTGGCCATACCATTTGTCTTGTTTGGTCGACACTTCAAAATTGCCGTGTTTTTTCGCAAGCGGATTATCCTTTTCGCTTTGCTCTCCCCAGTTGCCGCCGGACACATCCGCACTCACGCGGAAATTCGCCGTCGGTTCTCGGGTAATGACATTGACCACCCCGCCCATCGCAGAAGTGCCGTATAAAGCGGAGGTCGCGCCTTTAATGATTTCAATGCGCTCCACGTCGCCAATCGCCACCTGAGTGACATCCACCGTGGAGCCCGTGCTAGGAGACACCGGATTGCCGTCCACCAGAATCAGAACCCGGTCCGGATCGAACCCTTGAATCCAAACACCCTCGCCCGTCTTGCCATGAATGGGTTTGAGTTGAACGCCGGGCACATACTTCAGGGCTTCCGCCAGATTTTGAGCATGGGTTTTCTCGATATCATCCCGCGTCACCACCGTAGTTTGAACCGGCACCTCGTCCAAGCGTCTTGGTGTTTTGGTGGCCGTTGTCACCTGAACGGTCTCCAGACTGGTTTCATCGGATGACTTTGTCGGTTCCGCCCAAACAGCCTGCGAAAACGCAGACAAACAGATCACGGGAAACATCAAACCGCCGGTTCGAACCGCGGTTTTATGGAAAAATGAGCGAGTGCATTGATTGAATTTCATCATTGGATTTCAAACTTCTTGTTTTGGAATTAAACTTAAATAATATCCATGTCGTTATTGATAACTATTTTCATTCTCTTTATAATTAGCGAACTGTCAAGATGAAATTGATAAAAAATTTGAGTGATTTTTCAGACGACTGATTGCACAATGTCCATCAGGCAAGGCTGACGCGTCACTAAGCGACAATCAAAATTTAATGCGGAGAAGACGATGAGCACAGAAACAAAGAAACCGTTAAGCAACATCTACAATGAATTCAACCAATTCATCGATAGCCACCAAAGCGTGGTCATGGCCACCATCAATAAAGCGGCGGAACCGGAAGCCAGTTATGCTCCGGTCATGCGTCACGACGGCCGTTTTTACGTTTACATCTCGGAACTGTCCAACCACACCTTTAACCTGATGGAAGACCCGCAAGCCAGTTTGCTGTTCATCGAACCCGAAAACGACGCCAAACACCTGTTCGCCCGCAAACGCGCCACCCTGAAAGCCACGGCTAAACACATTCAACGCTCGGCCGCCGAGTGGGAAAGCACGATGGATAAATTGGAAGAGAAATTCGGTGAGATCATCCAGATGCTTAAGCCGCTGGAAGATTTCCACCTGTTTGAATTGACCCCGCTTTCCGCCGGGTATGTGCGTGGTTTCGCACAGGCGTATAAGCTGGAAGGCGAAGACCTCTCCGACGTCACCCACCTCAGCGAAGGCGGGCACGGAAAAAGTAAAAAGAATGATAACGAATCTTGAAAAGATTAAATCATTGAAAAATCAATAAGTTAATGTTTTTCGATTTGCGTTCGTATCCACACTTATCTAGAATGAAAAACGTAACGCATTCAAAACAATATCGAAAAACCGGGAGAGAGCATCATGTTAAAACCTGAAATTGCCAACCTGCTCAACAAGCAGGTCAATGCCGAATTCTATGCATCCAATATTTACCTGCAATTAAGTGCCTGGTGCGAAGACCACGGGCTGGAAGGCTCCGCCCAGTTTTTCCGCGGCCACAGTCTGGAAGAACGCACCCACATGGATAAGATTTTCGATTACATGGCCGAGTGCAGCGCACCGGTGACGTTGGAAGCCATTCCGGCCCCGCCGAACAGCTTCGACAATCTGATGGACGTCATCAACGCGGCTTACCAGCACGAATTGAAAGTCACCGCCATGATTCACGACATCGCCAATGCGGCCTTCGACATCAAGGATTACACCACTTTCAACTTCATCGAATGGTTCATTGCCGAACAACACGAAGAAGAAGTCCTGTTCGGTAAAATCCTGTCCAAAGCGGAAATGCTGGGCTTCACCGGCCAGCCGGGCCAGCAATTGCACATCATGGACAACTATCTGCGTTTCATCAAAGAATAAACCGCAGCTAACGCCAAAACGGCCAGGCCTGGCCGTTTTTGTCTTTGCGCCACATCATTTTCCGCCCGACACCATTACGCCGCCCCGCCGGTTTCCGCTATACTGTCTGCATTGACAACAACATCCGATCCGTCATGAAAAGCCTACGTTCGATTACCACCGTTGATACCCTGTCGAAAAACGACTTCCTCACCCGCTTTAAACGGCCGGAGATGCCCGTTAAATTCGAACACCTCACCGACGACTGGCCCGCCCGCAAAAAGTGGTCCATCAACTACTTCAAAGACGTAGCCGGTGATCGCATCGTGCCGTTATACGACAGCCAACCCTCCAAAAACCGCAAACACCAACATGCGCCCGCCGCACAGATGCCGTTGACCGACTACCTGGACAGACTGCAAGCCGGGGAAAACGATTTGCGCCTGTTTTTTTACAATATCCTGCAAGAAGTACCGGAACTGACCCAGGATTTCGACTACCCGGACATTGGCCTGCCTTTTTTCCGCAAACTGCCGGTGCTGTTCATGGGCGGGACCGGCGCGAAAGTGCAAATGCACTACGACATCGATTTGGCGGACATTTTCCTGTGTCATTTCGGCGGCAAAAAGAAGGTCATGCTGTTTCCACCCGACCAGACGCCCTTGATGTACAAAGTGCCTTTTTCATTCAGCAGCCTGTTCGACGTCAACTACCGCACACCGGACCTCGAAAAATACCCGGCGCTGCAATACCTGGAAGGTTATGAAACCGACTTGAACCACGGCGACATTCTGTATATTCCGCCCGGCTGGTGGCATTACATCGAATACGAAGAACTGAGTTTTTCCATGGCGTTACGCGCCTTTCCGCGCCGTCCGAAAAACCTCGCCACCATGCTGAAAAACCTCTTATGGACCCGCAGCATCGAAGGCCTGATGCGCAAGACCGTCGGCCAAGCCTGGAACGACCGCAATGAAAAACGCGCCGTGCAGAACACCCATCGTTATCTTGCGAAAAAAGGATTACGCTAATGCGCACCACACACATCGGTCAATTACTGGTTGTCTTCAGCTTTATCCTCATCAGTTTAAAAGCCTGGGCGGATACGCCTCAAATCCAAGGCCAACTGTCGATTGACCCGGACAATATCAGTGGCTTGGTCATCACCGACCGCTTTATGGCCTTGGCCACCGACGAAGGCACCGCCCTTCAAATCCTGCCGAAACGAAACGGCGTCTACCACGCCGAACCCTCCGGCAAAATCACCTTGACCGACACGCCCGATGAACTCGACTTGGAAGGCCTGGCCTGGCGAAAACCGTATCTGTACGCCATCGGTTCCCATTCCAAAAAACGCAAGAAAATCAAACCCGGCGCCTCGGACAAAAAGAACCTGAAACGCCTCACCCCCATTCATGACGAACCGTCCCGCAATGTGCTCTTTCAAATTCAGCTCAACGAGGCGTTACAGGTCACCGCCATCCGAAAACGTTCGCTTATCCCCATTATTCAACATAACAAAATGCTCGCCCCCTTCATCACACTGCCCAGCAAGGAAAACGGCATTGACATTGAAGGCCTCGCCGTCACGAAAAAACATCTCTACGTCGGCTTTCGCGGCCCGGTGTTTCGCGGCAACCTGGCCGCCGTCTTGAAGTTGGATTTGGTCGAAAACACCTTTGAGCTGACCGACCCGAAATTGCGGCTGGTGAATTTAAACGGTCTGGGGATTCGAGACATGATGGCCGACGACACCCAACTTTACCTGCTGTCCGGCCCGGTCAATGAAGTGCCGAACCGCTATCAAGTACATGCCTGGAACGGCAAACCCCATTTTTCGGCCTGGCCGCCGCTGTTAACGCTGGAGAACCCAAAAGGCAAACCGGAAGGTCTGGTGGTGCAGAAACAGTCAAAATCGCCAGGCCTGGTGATTTTCATTGTGCAAGACGGTGTATTGAACGGTGGCTTGAAGCGCTACGAATCAACGCTGAAATAAATCGAAACTGTTAGAGCTCGAACCCGACCACCAAGGAAGCGAAACGAAAGGCTTCCTCGGGCTGATCACGATAAAATTGTCCGAACACCGAACCGGCAAACAGCACATAGAAACCATTCCACGTCATGGCCCCGCCGTATTGTCCGGATGGAATCACTTCATTGGCCGGTTTCAAACCGGTGTCATCCTTGGTAAACAAACGACCGTCACGCAAAACATTATAGATTTGATATTGAGCTGAGATATCAGCAAACACAAACCAACCAAAGCCCTTGCCGGTATTCATCACATGATTAAAAGTATTGAAGCTCATCACCGGCCGAGCACCATCGCCATAATAGGCTCCCACACCGGCATTCAACGCCGTTTCCGGAGAGCCGACCATGATGGATAAGGAACGGTACATCTGAAAATCTGGTTCCAATTGAGGATCAAACAAAAAACGCTGATTATCGAAGCTGATTTGCAAGGTCGGCTGATCGGGCAGTTGATTATCCCAACCGGAGGCATTGGAATTACCGATAACGGAGTGAATGCCGTCCTGGATTTCGCGTCCGCCACTGGCCGGGCCCAACCAGCCGACACTGAAGCTCAACAAAGATTGATGACGGTCGTAATGATAAAATCGCCGCCAATCGAAATGGGTCCAAGCGGTGTTCCCCGCGCTTTCCAATCCCGAATCGGTGCGTTTTTCCAACGTAAAAATTTGAGTGGAAAGTTCCAGTTGATCGGTCTGCTGAAAGAGCCGTTCATCCTTTTTGGGCAAAGCGGCTTTTTCAATCGGCTCAATCAACCAGTTCACCAGGCCAATGCCGTTTTCATCCGTCCACCGGACATTCAAGCCGCCGGTATATTGCCGATCGGTACCATAGACAATGTCGTTATCCGCTTGAAATGATAACTCCGAAGCCAATACCGGCAGAGCCGCCATCAACATTGAAAAACCGAACAGAGGGAATCTCAAACGCTTCAAACAGCGTTTTGATGCACACACCGAATAATCCAGACGAGCGTTCCTAGCCAAGAGAAGCGTCCCCCCAATAAAAAAAATGTTACTAAATTGTAACACCCATTACTCCAGTACCGAAAGACTTTCACCCTCGATACCGGAATGGCTTTACAGCAAATTCGGTAAATTTTTGTACAGAATAAACAGCCCGATCAACACCAGGAACACCGAGAAAATTTGCTTCAGCAATCCCTGGTCAACTCGGCTACTGACCTTGTGCCCCAACCAGCCTCCGACAATCCCGATGAGCGAGAATAAACCAATGACGTGCCAATCAATGCTTAACTGCAACGCACTTAGCACATTCAGATATTCGTAGAAACCGACAAACGACTTGGCGGCAATAATCACCAAACTGGTGCCCACCGCCAGACGCATCGACAAGCCGCCGAGCAGCACCAATGCCGGAATAATCAAAAAGCCGCCGCCGACACCGACCAGACCGGTCACTCCGCCGACCAGCAAACCGTCAATCGCAATTTTATACACCGCGCGTTCCTGTGTCGGGGTGTCGTCTTCAAGTTTGACCGGGCGGAACATCAAATACGCCGCCGTCAATAACAACACAGAGAAAATCAACATTTGCACCGCATCGGAAACATAATGTGCACCATAGGCACCCAGGTAAGCCCCCAACATCCCCGGCAAACCAAACACCACTACGGTTCGCCATTTCACCAAACCTTGGCGCGCATAAGGCAAGGCGGAGAAGACACTGATAATCCCGACAATCATCAAAGAACCGGCAATGGCGACCTTCGGATCCTGCCCCACCAGATATATCAGTACCGGCACGGTCAAAATCGAACCACCCGAACCGAGCAGCCCCAAACTCACACCAATCAGTAATGCACCTATCCAAGCTAGTATCATTTGGCTTTCCTTTTTAGATATACACCGCTTTCAATATGATGGGTGTAAGGGAATTGATCAAACAGAGCGGTTTCGACCACGTCATGAGTACGGCCAATGTCCGCCAAATCCCGCGCCAGGGTTTCCGGGTTGCAGGAGATATACAGAATATGCTCAAACTCCGTCACCATTTTGCGCGTCAAATCGTCCAGCCCCGATCGCGGCGGGTCCACGAAAATGGTATTAAAGTCATACGACTTCAAATCCACATCCTTAAGACGAAAAAAGGCCCGCTGGCCTTCCAGTGCGGCGGAAATTTCTTCCGCCGCCATTTTCACAACCCGCACATTGTCCGTGCGGTTCGCGTCAATATTGAATTCCGCCGACGCCACCGAAGTTTTGGAAATCTCCGTCGCCAACACTTGATTGAAATGCGACGCCAGCGCAATCGAAAAATGCCCGTTACCGCAATACAACTCGATCAAATCTTTGGATTGGTCCGGGTTGGCCAGCGCGGCCATTTTGCGCCCCCAATGCAACATATTTTGCGCCATTTCGGCGTTCGGCTGAGTAAAACTGTTTTCCACCTGCTGATAAACAAACGACTGTTCATCCACCTGCAAACGTTCGATAACGAAGTCCTGATCCAAGCACACCTTTTGCTTCCGTGCCCGGCCGATAATATGCGTAATCGGCAAGGTTTTTCGCAGGGCTTGCGCCGCTTCCAGCCAGGCCTGGTCGGTTTTCGTCTGACCCCCGTTTTTTTGCTGTAACGGCCGGCGGTAAATCAAGGTCACCAGCATTTCGCCACTCAAAGTGGCCAGAAAATCGACTTGAAACAACTTGGTCCGCAAGGCAGGCTGCCGCACGATTTCCGCCATCAGGCGCGGCATTAAATTGGCAATGCTTTCCAGCGCCATCGGGCAGGATTCAATCGCCACCTTTTCCTTGGTGTCGGGATCGAACATGATGTAATCGGTGCGGTCGCCTTCATGCCACACGCGGAATTCGGCACGGGCACGGTAATTGGCCGGGCGGGACGCAAACACCGTCATCGGTTCGGATTTTGGCAATAACGCCGTTAAACGGTCAACTTTTTCGTCCAGCTGCGTTTGGTAGCGTTCGGGAAAAACATCGCAGAGCATTCAGGGTTATCCAGGGCATTCAAAAATAGAAATGTCAAAATCACTCCCTTCTTTGTAGAAGGTGTTTAATAAATGATTTTTTTGCGAAGTATATCACCAATCGCCCTTAAAAGCGGCCCTGAAACAATGCCTTAATCAAATAGTCACACTCAAAGTGGTTATTTATTCAAAAAAACTTACCCCGTCACAAAAAAATCATGTAAGGTTTCATACGCACAAATACAATAATGATATTAAACAACTTTTGCACTCAACCACCATGACGAACGAATGTTTCCTGATCATTGAGGATCAACCCTCAATGGCGAGTTTATTGAAAACCGAACTTCAAAAACTGACACCGCTGACCATCCACACCTGCCACTCGCTGGCGGAAGCCAAAGACTTGATTGAAAGCGGAATCGAGGTCGCCGTCTGTTTAAGCGATTTGCAATTGCCCGACTCCTACAATGGCGAAGTCATCGAATACTTAAAGCACCACCACATCACCACCGTAGTGCTCACCGCCTCGTATAAAGAAGAAACCCGCGAAGAAATGTTCCGCCTCAAGGTCGCGGACTACGTCATCAAAGACAGTTTGTCCTCCATCCGCTATGCGGTACAAATTACCGACCGGCTGTATAAAAACGCCCAGCGCATGGTATGGATGCTTAGCTGCGGATCGCGTTACAGCTCCAAACTGCTTGGCATGCTTCGCAACCACCGCTTTCAAGTGCGGCTTTACGAAAGCTGCTCGGAGATGGACGCCGACCTGAAAGAAGCCTTACCCAGTCTGATTCTGCTGGACAGCGCCCAAAACGTCATCAACAACAACACCTTCGACTTCACCAAAAACATCCGCAACCGTTATTCGCAAAGCCAGTTGCCGATTATTTCCTGCGAAGACAGCGAAAACATCTCCTCCGCCATCAAATTGATGAAATACGGCGTCAACGACTTCTTCAACACCAACTTCACCCCCGAAGAATTCTACGTGCGCGTCAACCAGAACATCGAACAGGCCGAAACCTTCAAGGAAATCGAACACATCTCCCAAACCGACGGCCTAACCGGGCTCTATAACCGCCGCTTCTTTTTCCACAAGGGCGGCCAACAGTTCACCGACATCAAAGCCCAAGGCCAATATTTCTTCACCCTAATGGGTGACATTGATCACTTCAAAAACGTCAACGACACCTACGGGCACCAAAAAGGCGATGAAGCGATTATCTTCACCGCCAATTGCATCCAAGACACCTTCTCCGATTATTTGGTCGCCCGTTTCGGCGGGGAAGAATTCTGTGTACTGGGCCAGGTGGAAGACACCAGCGAAATCGAAGCCCTCTGTGAAACCCTGCGCCAAACCATCGAAACCGAATCCGAAAACCAAACCGGCGTACGTTTCACCATCAGCCAAGGCATCACCTACTCCGGCGACACCCTCGACGACGCCATCAGCCAAGCCGACAAAGCCCTATACCAATCCAAGGAAAGCGGACGAAACAAACTGTCGGTGGCGTTTTAAAGGAAATGACCATAACGGGAAATGGCCAGGCCTGGTCATTTCCGATGATTGGATCTAATCTTGTAAACCGTTCTTTTGTGACACGACGTCTTTGACCTTTAATAACCGCCAGTTCTCCACCGCCCAATCCCAAAGCGGAATCAGGGTGTTCAGTTCTTTCGGTGGGGAATGGTTCAAAAACGTCAGGGCGGCGCGTAGGGTTTCGGCGGCCTCGTCTCTTCGGATCGCCGGCGCGCGGCTTTTTTTGCTGAGTTTAATGCCTTCGCGATTGGTCACCAACGGGTGATGTGCATAATGCGGCGGTTCGTGCCCTAACGCCAGCATAATGGATTGTTGGGCAAAGCTGCTGGTGAGCAAATCCGCTCCCCGCACCACTTCGGTCATGCCCATTTCAATGTCGTCCACCGCGCAGGCCAGATGGTAACCGATCACGCCATCCGCCCGCTTGACCACAAAATCGCCCAACTCGGCGGCCACTTCCAAACACTGCGGCCCTTGCACGGCATCGTCAAAACACAAACGTCCGCCATCCGGTTGAAACCGCCAGGCAGCTTCCGGCTGCATGGCCTCAACATCCGGTTTCACAGCGTCGTGGCGACAATAAGCATCGTATAACCACGGCGTTTCCGGCTGCCGTTTCTGCAACTGTTTGCGGCTACAACCGCACACATACAACCGCCCCGATTCGTTCAACGCATCCAATGCCTGCTGGTAAATCGCATCCCGTTCGGACTGATAGACTTCCGGGCCGTCCCATTCAAAACCATAAGCTTCCAGTGTTTTGACAATGCTTTCACACGCGCCGGGCGCCACGCGCGGCCCATCGATATCGTCAATCCGCAAACGCCACTCACCACCCTGCGATTTGGCATTCAAATAACTCGCCGTCGCCGCAATCAAAGAACCGAAATGCAACGGCCCGCTGGGCGTCGGCGCAAAGCGCCCCACCACTTTTTGCATTTTTTGCGGTGCCGTGGGCGATTTCGATGTTGTGGAAGTTGGGTCGATACTCATACCGTTATCTTAACCGACGATTCCCGGCAAGTGAATGTTCTATCGTTCCGCGTGACGCCCGCCCTCGAAAAACCTGAAAACCACCAGGCCTGAGCATTTTTACTCAAGGTTTAACCCGCCAAAATTACGCCTGATGTCAACGGCTTATTGAGTTAAAATACACGGTTCTTATATTTTTGACAGACAGAATGGTTTTATCTATGACGGATCGCGCAACTCGGATTTCACAACTCAAATCGCTTTTGGCGGAACGCATTGTCATCCTCGACGGTGCCATGGGGACAATGGTGCAATCCTTGCAGCTCAGTGAAGACGACTTCCGTGGCGAACGTTTTGCCGATTACCACATGGACATCAAAGGCAACAACGACATTCTGGCCATGACCCAGCCGCACCTGATTCGTGACATCCACTTGTCGTTCCTCAATCGCGGCGTCGATATCGTCGAAACCAATTCCTTCAACGCCACCACCATCGCGCAGGCCGATTACGACATGCAGGACATCGTCACCGAGCTGAACATCGCCGCCGCGCAAGTGGCGCGCGAAGCCTGCGACCTGGCCGAACAGAAAGACGGCCAGCCGCGTTTTGTCGCCGGTGTCTTGGGGCCAACCAACCGCACTGCTTCGATCTCGCCGGACGTCAACGACCCCGGCAAACGCAACACCGATTTCGACGAACTGGTCACCGCTTACACACAAGCCACGCACGGCCTGTTGGAAGGCGGCGCGGACGTTATTCTGATTGAAACCATTTTCGATACCTTGAACGCCAAGGCCGCCATTTTCGCGGTGAAAGAAGTGGAAGCCGCTGTCGGTTACGAAGTGCCGATTATGCTGTCCGGCACCATCACCGATGCTTCAGGCCGAACCCTTTCCGGCCAGACGACCGAAGCCTTCTATAACGCCGTTGCTCACGCACAACCGCTGTCGGTCGGCTTGAACTGCGCCTTGGGGCCGGAAGAGCTGCGCCCTTACGTGGCCGAACTCAGCCGCGTGTGCGAGACCTACGTGTCCGTTCACCCCAACGCCGGTCTGCCGAACGAATTCGGCGAATACGACGAAACCCCGGAACAAATGGCGGCGGAAATCGCCGTCTGGGCGGAAAAAGGTTGGATTAATATCATCGGCGGTTGCTGCGGCACCACGCCGGACCACGTCAAAGCCATGGCCGATGTCGCCTTGCGCCACGCCACCCGCGCCTTGCCGGAAATCGCCCCGGCCTGCCGTTTGTCCGGCCTGGAACCGCTGAACATCGACGAAGACTCTCTGTTCGTCAATGTCGGCGAACGTAACAACGTCACCGGTTCCGCCAAATTCAAACGCCTGATTATCGAAGAAAACTACGGCGAAGCCATCGACATTGCCGTCAAACAAGTGGAAGACGGCGCGCAGATTATCGACGTCAATATGGACGAAGGCATGCTGGACGCCAAAGCCTGCATGGTCAAATTCCTCAACTTGCTGGCCTCCGAGCCGGAAGCCTCCCGCGTGCCGATCATGATCGACTCCTCCAAATGGGAGGTCATCGAAGCCGGCTTGAAGTGCATTCAGGGCAAAGGCGTGGTCAACTCCATTTCCCTGAAAGAAGGTGAAGACGCTTTTATCCGCCAGGCCAAACTGGTCAAGCAGTACGGCGCGGCGGCGATTGTCATGGCCTTTGACGAAACCGGCCAAGCCGACACCTTGGAACGCAAAATCGAAATCTGTAAACGCTCCTACGAGGTCCTGACCCAAAAAGTCGGCTTCCCGCCGCAGGACATTATTTTCGACCCGAACATTTTCGCCGTCGCCACCGGTATCGAGGAACACAACAATTACGGCCTCGATTTCATCAACGCCGTCACCTGGATTAAAGCCAACCTGCCACACGCCAAGATTTCCGGCGGGGTGTCCAACGTCTCCTTCTCCTTCCGCGGCAACAACCCCGTGCGCGAAGCCATCCACTCCGTGTTCCTCTATTACGCCATCAAAGAAGGCATGGACATGGGCATCGTCAACGCCGGGCAAATGGCGATTTACGACGACCTGCCGGAAAAACTCCGTCAAGCCGTGGAAGACGTCATCCTCAATAAAGACCCGGAAGCCGGCGAACGTTTATTGGAAGTGGCCGAAGAATTCCGTGGCGACGGCCAAGCCGCCAGCAAAGTCGCCGACACCGCCTGGCGCGAACAAAGCGTGGAAAAACGTCTGGAACACGCGCTGGTCAAAGGCATTACCGACTACATCGAAGCCGACACCGAAGAAGCTTACCAAAAACTCGGCTCCGGCCTGCACGTCATCGAAGGCCCGCTGATGGACGGCATGAACGTGGTCGGCGACCTGTTCGGCTCCGGCAAAATGTTCCTGCCGCAAGTGGTCAAATCCGCCCGCGTCATGAAACGCGCCGTCGCCTATCTGGATCCATACCTGCTGGCCGCCAAGACCGAAGGTCAGCAACAGGGCAAAATCGTCATGGCCACGGTCAAAGGCGACGTTCACGACATCGGCAAAAACATCGTCGGCGTGGTGTTGCAGTGTAATAATTTCGAAGTGATTGATTTGGGTGTCATGGTGCCCGCTGAGAAAATTCTCGACACCGCCGTCGAACAAGGGGCCAATGTCATCGGGCTGTCCGGCCTGATTACGCCATCACTGGAAGAAATGGTCAATGTCGCCAAACTGATGAAAGAACGCGGCATGGACTTGCCGTTGCTCATCGGCGGCGCCACCACCTCCAAAGCGCACACCGCCGTGAAAATCGAACCGCAATACGACCATCCGGTGGTGTACGTCAAAGACGCCTCCCGTGCCGTCGGCGTGGCGCAAAGCCTCATTTCCAACGACCTGAAAGTCGATTTCGCCGCCAAAATCCGCGCCGAATACGAACAGGTTCGGGAAGAACGCAAAGCCCGCGCCCAGCAGGTCAAGCGCATCCCAATCAAACAAGCGCGCACCAATCCCGCCTTAACCGACCAAGCCTGGCAGGAATTCACTCCGGTGCGTCCCAAATTCCTCGGCACTAAAGTGCTGGACAACTTCCCGCTGGAAAAACTGGTCGAACGCTTTGACTGGTCGCCTTTCTTCCAGGCCTGGGAATTACACGGAAAATACCCGCGCATTCTCGACGACAAAGTCGTCGGCGAAGAAGCCCGCAAAGTGTTTGCCGACGCCCAAACCATGCTCAAGCAAATCATCGACGAAAAATGGCTCACCGCCAAAGCCGTGTACGGTTTCTATCCGGCCAACCGCGTCGGCGACGACATTGAAGTCTATGCCGACGAAAGCCGAAACCAAGTGCTGTACACTTTCCATCACCTGCGCCAGCAGGCCGAGAAAAAGCGTGGCGGCGCCAACAACTGCCTGTCGGACTTCATCGCCAGCAAAGAAAGCCGCGTACCGGACTACATCGGCTTCTTCGCCGTCACCGCCGGCATCGGCATTGACGAACACGTGGAACGCTTTGAAAAAGACCACGACGACTATCACGCCATTATGCTCAAAGCCCTGGCCGACCGCTTTGCCGAAGCCTTTGCCGAAACCCTGCATGAAATCGTGCGTAAGGACGATTGGGGCTACGCGCCGGACGAAAACCTCGACAACGAAGACCTGATTAAAGAACGTTACCAAGGCATTCGCCCCGCCGCCGGTTACCCGGCCTGCCCGGACCACACCGAAAAAGGCACCCTTTGGGAACTGCTGAAACCGGACGAAACCATCGGGCTGGACATTACCGAAAGCTTTGCCATGACGCCAACGGCCGCCGTTTCCGGCACCTACTTCGCGCACCCGGAAAGCCGCTACTTCGGCGTCGGCTCACTCGGCCGCGACCAAGTAGAAGACTACGCCCACCGCAAAGGCTGGAGCATCGAAGAAACGGAAAAATGGTTGGCCCCGAATTTGGGGTATGACCCCGAGGATTTTGCGAATTAAAAAGATGATTTAAACACTCTTTATATCAAGCTCTATCATCAAATCGAAAGCGAAATATTGAATGGTTAAAACCCTTTAGCCAAGAACTGGAAAAATTTGATATATTTTTGTTTTATATTAGTATTTTTATCTATTTTTAAGGGAATTAACATGAACCTATCACCACTATTATTAATTCTTGTGATGAGTTTTTCCTTATCAGGCTGCCTTTCCGGAGTAAAAGACACCGGCAAAGAAGCTGTCATAAGCTATACGATTGGGAAAAATAATAAAGCTGATAAGGTGAACTTACCTCATTTAGGCGAGGTCACACAAATTAGTGTCGGAGATTCACTGATACATTCTTATAAAGTTGAAGAAACCAAAGGTATAAAACTATCCGATAAAATAAATATTAATGGCAGGTACAACGGTTTTGTCCAAAACTACACAATTCATCCTGGTGAGTTCAAAATTTATGGTAGCGGGCTAGATGGAATATATTACATTCGAAACAACTCTGTAAGCCAATGGGTCTCTGCTAGTGGACACGCAGGCACATATGACGGTGGAGTTGTTATTTCTCCAAACAAATCTAAAGGGGATTCGCTGTTTTTTATATCAACCAAAACTATCGTTGAACCAATAGGTAAAAAAATAAAATACGAAAAAATAACTATCAAAAACAAAGTGCCTAATGATTTTAGGCGAGAATTAATATATGTTGGGAAAAGTGGTAGTTCTATTCAGCTAGAATATCGAGAGTTTAATAAAGATTATATTCGTCCAGCCTTTAACCAAACAATTACGTATGACATATCGTCTGATAAGAAAATAGGCTACAAGGGGGCAATTTTTGAAATCATCGATGCTTCTAATACTGGACTTAAATACAAAGTCCTTAAATATTTAAATTAACAATGACAAGCTAAATCAGACTAGTTAAGTTCAATAGTATGAAAAATTTCTTCCTAAAACTCTCCTCTCCTATTCTTAATCCTTTGGGATAAAGCAAGGCATGCTCAATGACCATCCATTACACCATCCAAACATTTGATAACCAAGAACCCCCGCACCTTCTAAAAACCATCAAAATTAGAAATGCACTGGCTTTGCCTTCGGTGAATCACACTGTCAATATTGATTTTGATGACTACATCGTACAAGAAGTCCGGCACCGTATTGCCTACAAAACGGAAACCTTTACCAGTGAACAGGGGATTCAAAGCAGTTACCAAGAAGTGGACGATATTGTCGTCATCGCTCGTAAAAAAGAGGGCGAGACCACTTATTCTTTAAAATAAAACGCTTACGACTGATGGCAAACCTAGTCAAAAAAGAACATGGCCGAATAAAATCAATCGACATGCTTTACACGAATCGTTAAACTCAACCTCATGAAAAATTTATTGCTAAAACTCTTCTCCCCCATTCTCAATCCATTGGAAAACGCGGATGGGCATTATGAATACAGTCCATCGCACCGCAAAGTGTTAAAGATAATGGGCTTTTTGTTTATCACACTGGGCGTTGTCGGTTTGTACTTTTCCATTCTCGCCAACCAAATTGCGGGCATGTTTCCGGTGATTCTGTTTTCCGTCATCGGCTTGATTTGCCTGGTGGTGGCGTTTCTCGGCAGCGACAAAGCGGTGTCCAAGCTGTGGCGCAACCGCAATGAAGACGCGCCGAAATAATCTTCAAAATCACCAGGCCTGGTGATTTTTCCATTTGAGTCAAACACCGGCCAAACCAACATGCGCAAACACCCAAACGCTCAAGCCTTATTGAATCAGGTTGAAACGCTTCTGCCGCTGATTCGCGCCGACGCGCCCACCGCGGAACGGCAGGGCCATCTCACCGACGCGGTTTTGGCCGCCTTATTCAAACAACGCCTTTTCCGCTTGTTTATTCCCAAATGCTATCAAGGCGAAGCGACCGACTTGCCAACGGCTTTGAAGGTGTTTGAGCGAATCGCTTACGCGGACGGAGCCACCGGTTGGCTGGTAATGATCGGCGCGGGCGGCGGTTTGTTTTCCGGCTTTATGGCGGAAGCGGCGGCGCGGGAAATTTTTGAACCGGAAAACGCGGTCATCGCCGGTTCCGGCATGCCGTCAGGCCTGGCGAAAACCGCAGAAAACGGTTTTATGAAAGACGGTTTTGAAGCCTCCGGCCGCTGGGCTTATGCCAGCGGCGCGCACCATGCCAGTTGGTTCACCGCCAATTGCAAAGTGGACGACACCGAAGACATTCTCGCCATTGCCGTTCCCGCCGCCGAGGTGGCCGTGCATTCCACCTGGTCGGCCTTCGGCATGAAAGCCACCGGCAGCCACGATTTCAGCGTGGAAAAGGTGACCGTACCACGCGATTTCACCTTTTCGCTGGCAGACACCCCCATTTTGAATGACCCGATTTTCCATTGTCCGCTGGAAACCCTCGCCAGCGTAACGTTTGGCAGTGTCGCCGTCGGCATCGCCCAACATGCTCTGGAGGCCTATCAAGCCTTTGCGCAACACAAAACCATCTACGGCCAAGACGGCGTGCTGGCGGAGCAACCGGCCATTCAACAATGCATTGAGCAAGCCCAAACCCAAATTGAACACGCTCGCACGCAATTGTATGACTTGGCCGACGCGGTTTGGCAAGCCTGCGAGCACGGCCAGACGCCTGACGAAGCGTTACGCACCCAAGTGCAAACCGAGTGCGTCACGCTGGTACAAAATTGCCTGCACGCCGCCGACAGCCTGAAAGCCCGCGCCGGAATGATGGCGGTGTTCGACACCTCCGAATTTGGCCTGGCCTGGCGGGATTTGCATGTGTTAAGCCAGCATGTGATTTTATCGCCACCACAGGATTAACCTTTGCGCTTGAAATATTTTTAAGGCTTACGTTTCGGACGATGGCTTTTCAATCAACCCTCGCTCCAAAAACACTTCTTCGGCCGCAAAGGCACCATTCAAGGCGGCCGGAAAACCGGCGTACACCGACATTTGGATAATGATTTCCATAACCTCGGTCACGGTACACCCCACGTTCAGCGCGGCATGAATGTGCACTTTGAGCTGGGGTGCCGCATTTCCCATCGCCGTTAAGGCGGCGACGGTGGCGATTTCCCGTGATTTCAAATCCAAACCGGGACGGCTGTAAACGTCTCCGAAGGGATATTCAATCGTATAACGCGCCAAATCGGGCGCTACCTGTTGCAAAGAGCGGATAACGTTTTCGCCGGCTTGGCCGTCGATTTCTTTCAGTTTTTTAAGCCCGCGTTGAAAGCGTTCGGTATCGGTTGTTGTCATGGTTTGTTCTCCTTTCGGTTTTGAAATAATGGTTTTTTCGGCTGCGAAAACAGACGAAACGGGGCCGCTAAATGCGCAGCCCAGCGCAGACAATTGAATGAAATGACGCCGACTGAATGTAACGGCATGAATGGATGGTTTGACTGGCATCGTGAAGCTCCTGATGTCGGGTTCACAAGCAGTCTACAACTTAGAGTTAACTCTAAGTCAAGCGAAAAAAAGCGTGATTAAAACGTTAATAGAACAGTATTTTTTGGGCGGGTAAGCTGGAATTCAATCCACAAGGTCTTGCTTGTACAAATCAATTTTGTCGTTGAGTTTTTGCAAATGCGTATGCAACTGTTCAATATTTTCGGACAGGTCTTGTGCGTGCTCTTCAAGCAGGGCCTGACGCTGTGCGACGGTGTCTTTACCTTGCTCCCTCAACGCCGCATAGTGACGGATTTTATCCAACGGCATACCGGTGTGTTTTAGACGCAGTACAAATTCCATCCAACGGACATCTTTGTCGGTGAAATGACGGTGACCATTCGCCAAACGTTGCACCGAGGACAGCACGCCGTTTTTTTCATAAAACCGAATGGTATGCGGACAGACTCCGACTTGCAGGGAAAATTCTTTGATATTCATGGATTCACTCAATAAACCAACAACACAAAAACCCAGTAAAAAAGCCGCTCATCGCGCGGCCTTTTCTGATTTAACGATGCCATGATCGCTTACGAATACTCTAGTTGATTTCATTCAACTTTTCAGCGTTGTCATACGCTTCAACGTATCGTCTTTTTTCACGTAATGATGATACAACGCGGCCAAAGCGTGACCCAGAATCAGCATCCACACTAACAGTGCGCCACCAATATCCTTATGAATAAAATCGAACGGTTTCTCAAACTCTTTAAAGGTGATGCCGAACCAGTATTCTTCAATCACATTCGTATACAACCAGGTATCGGAAAATTTTGGAATCTCAAACAAATAGAAGAATTGCGTGTTGGCGCCGGTGCCCATATAGCCGGTCACCACCATCACCGCAATCATCAAATACAACAGCCAGTGCCCGGATTTGGCGGCCAAATGTGCAAAAGCGGAACCGGGAACCGGATCGGGTTTACGGTCATACAACACCCAAAGCAGGCGTAAAATCAAAATCACCCCGATGCTGATACCGATTGAAAAATGCAGTTGAATGGCGATGATGTTTTCCGGCGTATCCCGTTCGGTAAACCACTGCCGATAATAGACGGCCACATAGGCCAGCAGGAATAAAAGCGCCGTTGCCCAATGCAGGGTTTTCGCTACCGTGCCGTAGGCGATTTGACTGTTGCGTAATGCCATTTTGCTCTCCCAAAATTAAGTGCGGTTTTGTTTCGTTTTCTTAGCCTGATGTTGTACGGTAAAATACTATCGATTTAATCGCTGCACAATTTGAATCAATTATGTAAAAAAGGATATTCCATGAGCCAGACCGTTCCCGGCCCGGACAATCTGCCGCGTTGCGCCTGGTGCGGCCAGGTGGAGGCGTTTTTCGATTACCACGACCGGGAATGGGGCTTTCCGGTGGCGGATGACATTCGTTTGTTTGAAAAACTGTGTCTGGAAAGTTTTCAATCCGGCTTGAGTTGGCGCACCATTCTCGATAAGCGCGAGAATTTTCGCCGCGCCTTTGACCACTTCGACTTCCGCAAGGTGGCCCAGTTCACCGAACAAGATGTGGAACGCCTGTTACAGGATGCGAGCATCGTGCGGCATCGCGGCAAAATCGAAGCGGTCATCAACAATGCCCAGCGCGCGCAGGAACTGGTGGTGCAACACGGTTCACTGGCGGGGTTTTTCTGGCAATACGAACCGGACGAAGCCACTTTGCCGCCGCCGCAAAGCGTCACCACCTCACCGGAATCGGTGGCCTTGTCGAAAGCCTTGAAGAAAATGGGCTGGAAATTCGTGGGGCCCACCACCGTGTACGCCTTTATGGAAGCCATGGGGCTCATCAACAACCATGTGGAAACCTGCATCACCCGCCCAAAAGTCGCCGAGGCCCGTAAAAACTTCCAACGCCCTTAGCGAAAAACCGTTACCCGAAAGGCCTTTCGAGCCCGTCGCCACCATAAAAAGAATGTTATACTGGAAGTGATAAATAGGGCTTGGCAATTAACCCGGTGAAAGGCTGAGGGACCGACGGTTAACAAGACACCTAGAAAATAAAATATTAATAAAATATTTCGGGTAAGCACGCCCGAAACGTCACTCTGAATAAACCGCTTAGAAATATAAAAAAATATAGGCGACCAAACGAGCCAAAACTTTTATGTCGGATTCAACCTTGATTCTGCCAATGAACACTCATTGGAACGAAATCCAAACCCTCATCAATGCAGAAACCCAGCTTCGGGATTTTTGCGATCACCTTAGTCAATACCTAATAACCTCGTTAAGCGCGAATACCTGCGGCATTTTTTTGAAAATGACGGAATCGCAGACATTGAAGCAAGTTTTTGTAACCGAAAACGCCAGTTTTTCGCCGACTTCCGATTTAAAAATCGGCCAGCTTTGCTTAAATAATGACCAGCTTTTCATTCCGCTGTCGGTCGGCACCTCACTTATTGGTGTCATTGCTTTGCAGAAAGTTACGGAAAAAGTTCTCCAAGCCAAACAAGTTGAACTGGCCCAAATCGGATTGGAAGTTAGCCTCAAATTAAACACCATGATTAACGAACAGCGGCTGAACCGCAAAATACGCGTCATCAACGAACATCTGCTCAGCTATGAAACCGATCCGGACGGACACATCACCAATGTCAGCCAAGCGCTTTCCGACGAACTCGGCGTCAATAAACAAACGGTGATTGGTGAACGGGAAAGCCGCCTTTTCCCCCACGCATTGATCGAAAATGACACCAAAGGCAAAGTCATCAAATTCGCCTCCCCAAGTGGCACACCCGTCTGGCTTCGTTCCAATCAAGTGTTCAACTTCGATTTTATGGGCGAAAAACACGGCCAATACCATTTATACGAAAACATCACCGACTTAAAAAAGGCCGAACTGCGCTCCATCACCGATGACCTGACCGGGCTCTACAACCGTCGGTATTTTAATGAAATTTTTTCCAGGGAAATCGACCATGCGGTGCGTTATCAGGAAATCGTTGCCTTCATCATCATCGACATCGACAATTTCAAAAAATACAACGACACTTACGGACATCATGCCGGCGACATCACCTTAACGCGGGTCGCGAAAACCCTTCGAGAATGCTTCCGGCGCAAAGGCGATTATGTCTTCCGCCTGGGAGGGGAAGAGTTTGGCGTCATTTGCAATGTCACCCAATCCCAAGATGCCGAAACTTTGGCCAACATCACCCGTGAACAGGTCGAAGCCCTGCAACTTCCTCACACCGGGAACCCGCATCGGGTCGTGACCATTTCCTCCGGCGTTGCCTTCGTCGACGCAAACCATTTGGCCGACAGTAACGAACTCTACAAAATGGCCGACCAAGCACTCTATGAGGCTAAAAACCAAGGTCGTAACCGCGTCAACGTTTCCGGTTCCCGCGACGACATCGAGTTTTTTTAAGCCCCCACAAACGTATCCAATTTCTAGGCCTGAAAACGCCCAGGCCTGGTCGTTTTTCCATATTAAAACAACAACTATTTACATTCTTAATGCATCATAAATTAATTTTATCCGCACGCAAAAAACCTCTCTTTGACTCGCTTGGAACATTCTTTGAAAATATGTCCAATCAAACGAATTTATTCTAGGATAAGCGATGGAAGTCATTGTTTGGAGCGCGTGGATTGCCGGCATCTCGATGGGATTGTTTGTGGTTTTCCACTTCTGGTTAATGGGGAAACCCGCCGGCTGCTCAACCGGTTACGGTAATTTCTGCGGCATGATGTTCAAACGGGTGGAATATTTCCGCACCGGCGAATACAAAAACATCAATAACTCGCGTTTGTGGTTCCTGCTGGGCATTCCCATCGGCGGGCTGTTGAGCGCGCTGCAAGCGCCGGAGCCGTGGCATTTCAGTTTTGACATGGGGATGTACAACGACATCCTGCCGCAAACGCTGGCTGGGAAAGCCATCTGGCTGATTTTCGGCGGCGCGTTGCTGGGCTTCGGCGCACGTTTGGCCGGGGCTTGCACCACCGGGCACGCTCTGGTGGGCGGCGCCATGCTGAACCCGCCGAGCCTGTTGGCGGGGGTCATTTTCTTTATGAGTGCGTTCGTGACCACGCACCTGCTGTTCGGAACCTGAGGAGTCGATGATGGAACATAAAATGCCACCTTTGAAAAGCATCCGCCTGTACATCATCTCGTTCATGTATGTGTACCGCAACAACATTTTCGGTTTTCTGATGGGCATCACCTTCGGCTTTCTGATGAGCCACGCCGGGGCGACCACTTACGATTACCACGCCAAGATGTTCCTGTTCGAGGACTTTCAGTTGATGATTGTCATTGTTACCGCCGTGGCGATTGCGATGATCGGGGTGTTTTTGCTCAAACGCTTCAAAGTACGTGCCATCGCCACCGGGGCCGAAGTGGATTTCGTGAAAAAACCCTACCAAAAAGGTTTGATGATCGGCGCCATGCTGTTCGGCATCGGCTGGGGGATGACCGCTTCCTGCCCCGGTACCATTCCGGCGATGATCGGCGAAGGCAAAATCGCCGGGCTCTTTGCGCTGCTCGGCCTATTGCTCGGCACGATGGCGTACGGAATTCTGCAAAGTTACATCCGTCTGGAAAAGGCGCAAAGTCAGAACCAAACAACGGATTCGACCAGGCCTGGTCAATAACCGAATTTCCAGCAAATGCGGGCGTTTCGGGCCGATTTTTCGGCCCGCGCATTTCACTTGCCAACCGCTCTTTTCCCCCGAGAGCGGTTTCACAGCCGCGATTGGTGATATTTTCCAATCATTTCAGCAGATTACACAAACTCGTCCTGCCTTTTCAGTATAATACGCTTTTTTTGAAAGTTAAGAGAGTCCCTCCATGAGTACAGATCATATTCGCAACATTGCCATCATTGCGCACGTTGACCACGGTAAAACCACCCTGGTAGACCAGCTTCTACGGCAATCCGGCACGTTTGACGAAATCCGTAAAGACATGGGCGACCGTGTCATGGATTCCAATGATCTGGAAAAAGAACGGGGCATCACCATCCTGTCGAAAAACACGGCGGTCAACTGGAACGACTACCGCATCAACATCGTGGACACCCCGGGTCACGCCGACTTCGGTGGTGAAGTGGAACGTATCTTGTCGATGGTGGACTCGGTCTTGTTGTTGGTGGACTCTGTGGAAGGGCCGATGCCGCAAACGCGTTTCGTAACCGAAAAAGCCTTGAAACAAGGTTTGAAACCGATTGTGGTCATCAACAAAATCGACCGTCCGGGCGCGCGTCCGGATTGGGTACTGGATCAAACCTTCGACTTGTTCGACCGTTTGGGCGCCACCGACGAGCAAATGGACTTCGACGTGATTTACGCTTCCGGCCTGAACGGTTTCGCCGGACTGGATGAAGACGTTCGTGAAGGCGACATGACGCCGGTCTTTGAAATCATCACTCAAAACGTACCGGCACCGGACGTTGATTTGGGCGGACCTTTTCAGTTGCAATGTATCTCTCTGGACTACGACACTTATAAAGGCGTGATCGGCACCGGCCGTATCAAGCGTGGTTCCGTGGAAGTCGGCATGGCCATCACCATCATCGACGCCGAAGGCAAAGAGCGTAAAGGGAAAGTCGGTGAAATCTTCGGGTATCACGGCTTGGAGCGTGTCAGCGTGGACGAAGCCCACGCCGGTGACATCGTGGCCTTTACCGGGTTGGACCCATTGAACATTTCCGACACCTTGTGTGATCCGAACCACGTTGAAGCCCTGCCGCCGTTGACGGTGGACGAGCCGACCGTAAGCATGACTTTCCAGGTCAACGACTCGCCATTCGTCGGTCAGGACGGTAAGTTGCTGACCTCTCGCCAAATCCGCGAGCGTTTGGACAAAGAATTGTTGACCAACGTGGCTTTGCGTGTCGAAGACACCGAAGACGCCAACAAATTCCGTGTTTCCGGTCGTGGTGAACTGCACTTGTCGGTTCTGATCGAAACCATGCGTCGCGAAGGCTTCGAGATGGGGATTTCCCGTCCGGAAGTTATCTTCAAAGAAGAAAACGGCGAAACCTTGGAACCGTATGAAAACCTGACGGTGGACATTCCGGAAGACGCGCAAGGTTCCATTATGGAAAAACTGGGCGAGCGTAAAGCCGAAATGCAAGACATGGTTCCGGACGGGCACGGTCGCGTACGTATCGACTTCATCATCCCATCACGTGGCTTGATCGGCTTCCGTACCGAGTTCATGACCGCCACCCAAGGGAACGGTTTGATTTTCTCCAGCTTCTCGCATTACGGACCGAAATTCGCCGGCACCCTGGGCGAGCGCAACAACGGCGTATTGATCTCTCTGGGGCAAGGGAAAGCCTTGGCCTTCGCTTTGTTTAACCTGCAAGACCGCGGCCGTCTCTACATCGGTCACGGTGAAGAAGTATACGAAGGCATGATCATCGGTCTGCACAGCCGCGCCAACGACTTGACGGTCAACCCGTTGAAAGGTAAGCAGTTGACCAACATGCGTGCCGCCGGGACCGACGAAGCTCTGACCTTGACGCCGCCGATTCGTTTCTCGCTGGAACAGGCGTTGGAATTCATCGACGACGACGAACTGGTCGAAGTCACGCCAAACAGCGTTCGTATCCGTAAAAAACTGTTGACGGAAAACGAACGTAAAAAAGCAGGCCGCGGCAAAGGCTAACCGCCCGCCCGACTCCGTTTTTCCAAAAACGCCCAGGCCTGGGCGTTTTTTATTTCCCTCTTTTTTCCTGTTCCGCTAAAATCAGTAGTGTAGTCCCTTGTAAAGGGCACGCCATTCACTGCGGGCCGCGCCTAGCAGAGAACATTTTCCTGACTCGCTAAAATGTCAAAAAATCTAGGACTCGACACTAGCATGAACTTGGAACATCTACTCTACCCGAACCTCAAACCTTACGCCGAACACAGCTTGCAGGTGGACAACACCCATACCTTGCACGTTGAAGAAAGCGGGAATCCGCTCGGCTTGCCGGTGCTGTTTATCCATGGCGGGCCGGGTGGCGGTTGTTCGCCGACACAACGGCGCTTTTTCCACCCGGACCATTACCGTATCATTCTGTTCGACCAGCGCGGTTGCGGCAAATCCCGACCGCACGCCTGTCTGACAAACAACACCACCGCCCATCTGATTGAGGATATCGAAAAAATTCGCCGTCACCTCAATATCGACCGCTGGGTGTTGTTCGGCGGCTCCTGGGGCTCGACCTTGAGCTTGTTGTATGCGGAAGCCTATCCGGAACGGGTGCTGGCAATGATTCTGCGCGGCATTTTCCTATGCCGTGACGAAGACACTCGCTGGTTTTACCAGCAAGGCGCCGACCGTTTTTACCCGGATTATTGGCGGGATTTCATCGCGCCGGTGCCGGAAGACAAACGCGACGACATGATAGAAGCCTATTACGAATTGCTGACCAGCGAAAACGAAATCGCCCGCATGAGCGCCGCCGAAGCCTGGTCGATTTGGGAGGGCCGCACCTCAACCTTGAAAACCGACGCCGATCTGGTCGACCACTTCGGAGACCCTTTCCACGCGCTGGCCATGGCGCGCATCGAATGCCACTATTTCCGCCACCATGCGTTTATCGAACCCAACCAGATTCTCGATAACATCGGTTACATTCAAACGATTCCGACCACCATCGTGCAAGGACGCTATGACATGGTCTGCCCGTTCAATCAGGCCTATGCCTTGGCGAAAGCCATGCCGAAAGCGGATTTGATTGTGTGCGACCACGCCGGACATTCCGCTTTCGAGCCGGAAATCGCCGAACAGTTGGTGGAAGCGGCCAACCGAACCTATCAGAGCATTGAGCTCGATGCGTAACCCTGCCGTGAAGCCCCTATGATTTGTTTATTGCAACGCGTCACCCAAGCTGAAGTCCGTGTCGGCGGCGAGGTCATTGGGCAGATTTCACCAGGCCTGGCGGTTTTGTGCGGATTCCAGCCGCACGATGACACCGATTCCCTGAAACGCATGGCGCACAAACTGCTGCATTATCGTGTGTTTGCCGACGACAACGACAAGATGAACCTCAATGTGCAGCAAACCCAGCAAGGCGAAGGCGGCGACGTATTACTGGTGCCGCAATTCACGTTACCGGCGGACACCCGTAAAGGCTTACGCCCCAGCTTCCACACGTCGGCCCCGCCAGCGCAGGCCGAAGCGCTGTTTGAGCAATTCGTTCAAGAAATCACCGAAGCTTACCGCCCACCGCAGACCGGCCGCTTCGGCGCCGACATGCAGGTTTCGCTGACCAACGACGGGCCGGTGACCTTCTGGCTGGAGAATTAACTTTCCCCGCGTTTTCCCATCCCGTAAAAACCGCATTTCATCCAGGGGATAAAGGTTTTCATTTCCCCCAAAAGCGGCTACACTAGAATTCATAATAACTCCAGAAAACGGACTTCGGATGGTGCTCTCGGACCTACAAACGAACAAACAGGAATCGGCCCTTATTCTGGTGGTCGAGGACGATGATGTCACCCGCCTGACCTTAAGCAAGGTGCTGTCGAAATCCGGTTTTCGCGTGATTGAAGCCAACAACGGTCAAGACGGTTTTTCAATGTTCATCAAAGAAGCGCCAGACCTGATTCTGATGGACGTGATGATGCCGGTCATGGACGGCTATGCCGCCACCGAAGCGATTCGTAACTACGAAAAAGACCGCGCCGTGCCGATTCTGATGTTGACCGCGCTGGACGACATCAGCTCCATCGACCAGGCCTTCGACATCGGCGCCACCGACTTTATCACCAAACCCATCAACTGGTCGTTGCTGAGCCAGCGCGTGAAATACGCCATCAAATCGTCGTTGATTGAAGACCAGCTTCGCATGAGCCAGTCGCAATTGATTTACGCCCAAAAGCTCGCCAAACTGGGGTATTGGGAATGGGATGCCGCCTCGGACCGTGTCACCGGCTCCAGTTCGGCGTTTGAATTATTCGGCATCCCGAATCAAGCCGATGTCACACTGGAACAGTTTTTCTCCAACATCATCCCCAAAGACCTGCCGTTGATTCAACAGGCGATTGCCGATGCCACCCAAGGCTACAACGACATTCAAGTCAGCTTCCGGGTGTTGCATCACGACGGCTCCATGTCGCACATCGACTGTCTGGGCGAGGTCAGCTTCGACCAGGACGGCGAGATATTGAAAATCACCGGTTCGGCGCAGGACATCAGTCGCCTACACAAAGCCGAAACCCTGATCGATTACCAGGCCAGTCACGATAAATTGACCGATTTGGCGAACCGTTCCTTTTTCAGCAAGACACTGGCGAGCTTCATCAAGGAAGCCAATCCGAAAAAATTCAGCGCCACCGTCATCCTCGACATCGACCGCTTCAAGAAAATCAACGACAACCTCGGTCAGGAAAACGGCGATGCTTTACTTCGCACCGTGGCGCAACGCTTGAAAAAAGTCACGCGTGAAGACGACTTCGTCGCCCGACTGGGCAGTGACGAATTCGCCATTTTGATTAAAAATGCCGAGGACGCACAAGAACTGAATTTATCCTTGAGCCGAATTTTTCACGACATTTCCAAAGCCTTCACCATCCGCAATCAAGAGCTGTTCATCACCTTCTCCATCGGGGTGAGTATCATCCGTCAGGACGGCACCAAAGCCAGCGAACTGATCGCCCATGCCAACATCGCCCGCAGCGAAGCCAAGCAGCAAGGCGGTAACCAATTCCTGTTCTACCAAACCGATATGAATGCGGAATCCAAAGAACAGTTGTTGCTGGAAAACGATTTGCGCAAAGCCTTGGATCGCAATGAAATCGAAGTCTATTTCCAACCGCAAGTGGACGGCCAGACCCTGAAACCTTACGGGGCCGAAGCCCTGGTGCGCTGGCACCATCCGTCCGAAGGCCTGGTGTCACCCGCGGTCTTTATCCCTATCGCGGAAAACAACGGGATGATTGTCGAAATCGGTCAATACGTTCTGCAAAGCGCCGTGCAGGAAGCGGAAAAATGGCATGCCGACGGCTATGAGATTCACATCGGCATCAACCTGTCCGGCCGGCAGTTCTCCAGTTCCAACCTGATGAAAGACGTTCAAAGCGTCTTGCAAAACTCCCCGTTACCGGCGCAGTATCTGGATTTGGAAATCACCGAAAGTCTAGCCATGAGCAACGCCGACCATAACATCAGCATTCTCAAAGGCTTGAAAGCCATGGGGGTTACACTGTCCATCGACGACTTCGGTACCGGGTATTCCTCTCTGGCGTATCTGCACAGCTTTCCGATCGACGCCATAAAAATCGACCGCTCCTTTATCAAAAACCTGGAAACCCAGGAAGGTCAGGCCATTGTCCGAACCGTTTTGGCAATGGCGGAAAGCTTGAAGTTGAAAGTGGTGGCCGAAGGGATTGAAGACGAATTCCATGTTTCCTTCTTACAGAACAAAAACTGTGACGTTTTCCAGGGCTTTAAGTTCGGCAAGCCCATGCCGGCGGACGAGTTTCAACAATATCTTAAAAGTCACAACACCCCTTAATCGGCTATAATAAAGCTTTCGCAAAAGGAATTGGCATGTCTCAACCTGTGGATACCGACAATTTGGAAATGCTCAAGGAAGTCATCGGAGATGACTTGAAGGACATTTTGCAAAGCTATCTGGACGTCGCACCCGCCACCCTGTCGAATATCAAACAGGCCATTGCGAACGGCGATGCCGACGGCTTGAGACTGCACGCCCATACTCTCAAGGGCAGTTCCGCGAACATCGGTGCCACCGAACTGCCTCCTTTATGCCTGGTACTGGAAGACAAAGGCAAAGACGGCATCACCGACGGATTGACGGCGGACCTGTCCGCCGTTGAAGCCGAAAACGACAAGGTATCTGCGTTCCTGCAACAGTATCTCGATGCCTTTTAATCCGGTCGATACGCGACCGGCGGATTGATCTTCACACTCTAAGAGACACGATAAAATGCATTATCAAGTAACCCCTGAAGAAACGCATCTAGCCAAAAACCCACACCACATTTTCAACATCAACATCATCATCACCCACTTGTTCATTTCGATGATTGTCTTGGAAATCGGCAGCACCCCCATGCTCCTCGCGGTGCCGGTGATTTCGAGTCTGGTGATTGCCTATATTTACCGCCACCGAAAAGAGGTACGTGAACGCGGTTCCTGGTTCGTTTCGGCTCACTGGGAGCTGGCTTGGCGCCGTTGCCGTATCCTGTTGCTCAGCTACGCCATTGCCATTTTGATGGTCGCGGTCTACCTACTGATCGATTTGGTTTTTCCGGGCGGCTTCTCGATGAATGACTTTTCGGATGAAGGCTCACAAACCAACCTGGGCGAAATCATCACCATACGCTTTGCCGCCGTCGTGATTTTCGTGGCGGTATTGATTACCTTCATGCAAACCGGAATTTCGGTGTACGATGCCGGTAAAGGGATTATCGACCCGAAAATCGAAAAATTTCTGCCGCGCGGGGACGACGCCAACGCCGAGTTAGGGGAAGGCGATGATGAAGTCCGTCACGAGGGCCAAAAACACATGTCTTCTTCGGAAAGCGATCAATCATGAGTCAAAGCAAACAACGCCGTTTCCCGACTTTTCTGATTGTCTTGCTGGCCGCCGTCGGCCTGACGGCGGTGTTCATTCTGATTCCGCCGAACCGTGAAGAAGTGTCGGACAAACTGCTACCGTGGAACAGCCATTACAACCAGGCCAACCAGCTTGAAGCCCTCGGCTTGGTACTGAACCAAAGTACGCCCAACGATGCCAAAAAGCTGTTTGGTAACGATGTGGAAGTGAAAATTTTCTCGAAAAAGGATGAGTCCGGTAAAGCGGCGGAAGTCTATTTCCCATCCATGAACATCGCCACCATTCGTGGTGCCATGGCCTTAAGCTTGGATGTATCTAAAGAGGAACTGAATCGCTATTACTCACAAGGCGTTCAGACGACGGTCACCCAAACCGGCAATCGCCAGGTCACCCCGAACAGTGAAAACATCGAAAAATTGATGGCGAAGCCCATTAAGCTGGTGACACTGATTCCAAGAAAGAACCTGACCAAACGTGCGATTGAAATGCGCTTCGGTCAGCCTCAGCGCGTTGAAAAGCAATCCGATGGCCTCGAGCACTGGTTCTACCCGGATAAAGGCCTGGAAGTGCTTTATGATGAAGAAGGACCGGATGCACTGCAATATGGACCGAGCATCCAGTAATAATCGAAAGAACTTAAGCCGAACGGCTTAAGTTTCTTTTTTCCAATGACCGCTCTTACCGCCTTTCTTTTCCAATAACTGCACCTGATCGATCACCATGCCTTTATCGACGGCTTTACACATGTCGTATAACGTTAAAGCCGCCGTCGAAGCCGCGGTCAGGGCTTCCATTTCCACCCCGGTCTGACCGACCAACTTGCACGTGGCGTAAATTTCCACGCAACTCTTCTCTTCGTCGGGAATCAGTTCCACCTTTACCGAGGTCAGCATCAACGGATGGCACATCGGAATCAAATCCGGCGTGCGTTTGGCTGCCATAATGCCGGCAATGCGGGCCGTGGCCATGACGTCGCCTTTCTTGTGCTTGCCTTCCAGAATCATCTGCAAGGTTTCCGGTAACATCTTAATGACCGCCATGGCACGTGCTTCCCGCGCCGTATTGTCCTTCTCGCTGACATCCACCATACGCGCCTGGCCTTTGGCGTCCAAATGCGTTAATTCGAGTTCTTTCGACATCTCCGTCCCCTGTTATTGTTAAACCATTTCCGCGAACGGATAGAATTTGACTCGATCGCCTTTGGAGACCGTTTGATCTTCGGGAATCACCACAAAGCCTTCCGCCCAGACCGTTGAGGTCAATACACCGGAACCTTGTTTCGGATAAACCTGCGCCACGGTTTTCTGTTCGCCTTCCGGAACCGTAATCCGGGCACGAGCAAACTCACGGCGGAAATTGGCGTTCGGCCAATCGAAATCGGCTTCCAACCAAATCGGCGTGATACAAATGTTTTTTACACCCTGCATCTGCATCAAATACGGCCGTGCAAACAGGTTAAAGGTGGCAAAGGCCGACACCGGATTCCCCGGCAAACCGATAAACGGCGTGCCTTGAATCTGACCAAACGCTAAGGGTTTCCCAGGCTTCATTTTCACTTTCCACATTTCCAGCGAGCCCAGCGACTCGATTGCCGGTTTGATATGGTCTTCTTCCCCAACGGAGACGCCGCCGGTTGTCATCACCACATCGGCTAGCTCCGCCGCTTGCTTCATGACGTCAATGGTTTCTTCCAGGGTGTCTTTGACGTGTCCAAGATCAATCAGCTCAAAGCCCAGTTTCGGCAAGGCACCCGCCAACACATAGCGGTTGGCATTGAAAATTTTGCCCGGTTGCGGTGTTTCGCCCGGTTCCAACAGTTCGTCACCCGTCGTGAAGGTGGCGATTTTAAGCGGTCGGTACACGGTGACTTCGTCAATGCCGATGGAGGCAATCAATCCTAAATCCTGCGAGCGCAAACGATGACCTTTTTCCAAAATCGCGGTACCGGCTTCAATGTCCTCACCGGTTTTACGGATACTTTGACCAGGCCTGGTGGATTTGGCGGTAATCCGTACCTTGTCACCAACCATCTCCGTCTCTTCTTGCATGATGACGGCATTGGCGCCTTTTGGAATCGGTGCGCCGGTAAAGATGCGCGCGACCGTGCCGACTTCCAGCGGTTCCGGCGTGGCGCCGGCCGGAATGCGCTGACTGACTCGGAAAGTGTCTTCGTGAGTCAAGTCCATACGGTCAATGGCATAACCGTCCATTTCACTGTTATCGTGTGGCGGAACCATGACACTGGAAACCACTGGCTCGGCCAGCACGCGCCCCATGGCCTCGGCAATGGCTACGGTTTCGGTTTGACGGGTTTTCTTGGCTTGGCTGACAAGATACGACAGCGCTTCATCAAATGTCTTCATGGTGTTTTCTCTTAAAAAAATCCCCGCGTCGGCGGGGAAATCTGACAGATAGTATGTTCGTTAAAAAAGGTTATTGCAACCAACGCTGCTCGGCTTCCTTATCGGAAACCCGTGCATCCACCCAACGGGTTTCGCCATTCGGGAACGTCTCTTTTTTCCAGAAAGGCGCATTGGTTTTGAGGTAATCCATAATAAAATGTGCCGCCTCGAAAGCGGCTTCTCGATGACGGGAAGTCACCGCTACCAGCACGATCTGATCGCACGGCATCATCTGACCGATGCGGTGAATGATCAAACTGCTCTGCAAGGGCCAGCGTTCGTGCGCTTCCAGACGAATTTTTTCCAGCGCTTTTTCCGTCATGCCCGGATAATGTTCCAACTCCAGAACGGAAATATCATCGCCTTCATTGATGTCACGAACCGTTCCGGTAAAGGACACCACGGCACCGATGTCCTTGTGCCCGGCACGAATGGTGTTAATCTCTTCGGTGAGGTCGAAATCCTCTTGTTGGATTCGAACAAACGGAAAGTCGTTCAACTCAGCCTCCCGTCACCGGTGGGAAAAACGCCACTTCGTCACCAGGTTTCAACTCGGTTTTACGGTCGGCGACATCATGATTGACCGCAATTTGCAGGTTAAGGTTATCCTTCAACGCCTGTTGCCAAATTTCACCGCGTTCCGCCAGTGCATTCAACACGCAATCCACCGTCTTATAAGACTCCAACGGTAGCTGTTCCTGACTTTTACCAAGCGTTTCGCGAAAGCTGGCGAAGTACAAAATCTCTAACATAATCTGACTCCTAAAAATGCCGACGGCTCAGCCGCCTAACGAGACCATTTGTCTGAATTCGATGTTATGAACGTTTTCATTGAAGAAGTGACGTTCCGGTTTCTTTTCCATGGCTTTAACAATCAATTGCTTGAGTTCGTCATCTGAAATGCCGTCACGGATCGGTGTGCGTAAATCGACCGAATCTTCCTGCCCCAAGCATAGCGCCAGTACGCCACGCGCCGTTAAGCGCACTCGGTTACAAGACTCACAAAAATGCTGGGAGACCGCCGAAATCACGCCTACGCGGGTATCGGTCCCTTTAATCCAGAAATTTTTGGAGGGGCCGTCGTGGCTTTTGCCTGTGGACGGAATCAAATCGGTGCCGACATGCGCTTTGATGCGCGCCATGATTTTATCCATCGGATAATGCTGGTCCATCAGGCTAATGCCCGCTTCACCAATCGGCATGGTTTCGATAAAGCGTACTTCCACGCCCTTTTCGATACCGTAATCGACCATAGACTCGATTTCACCGTCATTGGTGCCTTTCATGACCACCATATTGAATTTAATTGGGTTCAACCCGGCTTCCAGCCCAGCATCCACACCGGCCAGTACTTTTTGCAAATCTCCGCCTCGGGTGATTTGATGAAAGAGATCCGGCTTCAAGGAATCGATGGAAATGTTGGCGCGTGTCACACCCGCTTCTTTCAATGCCACGGCATGCTTGGCCAAATGGTGTGCGTTGGTCGAAAGCGCAATCTCTTTCAAACCCTCATAAGGACTGATGTCGGAAACGAAATCCGCCAGCCCTTTGCGTACCAACGGCTCACCGCCGGTCAGGCGTACCTTAGTGACACCCAATTCAACAAAGGCTTTGATAATGCGAGCCAGCTCGTCGAAATCCAGGTATTCGGTGTGACGCCCTTCCGGGTGCGCACCCTGTTCCGGCATGCAGTAACCGCACCGATAATTGCACTTATCGGTCACGGAAACTCTTAAGTATTCGATTTTGCGGTTAAACGGGTCAATCAACGCCATAAAAACTTCGTTATTTCTTTGTGGGAAGAACGCTATATTCTACTGGAATTTAATGGGATAGCAAGCGGAAAAAGCATTTTTTAAGGCATAAAACCCTTTGTTTTTAAAGGCTTTATGCGCTAAAAGACGCAATAAAAAAGCCCGCTAAAAAGCGGGCTTTTTTATCTTAGTGTCAGACGAAGTCCGACATCAGATTACATACCTGCGTGACCAACACCTGGTGGGTCTTCGTGCATACGCTGAGGAACGTTATACTGAGGCGTCCCGTCAGGTAGGCGACGTGCTTGTACGTAGTTTTGAACATTACCTTTACCGTCACCAACCATGTAGTCAGGACAGTCTTTCATGCAACGTTCGTTATGAACAACCGGACGGTGGTCACAGAAGAAGTTACCTTGGTTCTTCATGAACTTGTTTTGCTTCATCAACAAATCAGCGTTGTAGAAAGCATCATCTTCAAGCTCGATTTTTTCACCGTTTTCGTCGATACCGATTGGAATGTAGTTCGACTGCATGATGTAACCGGTAATACCCATGTAACCTGCATCACCGATGAACGGTGCGTTTGGCGTCCAGAAAGGCATTGTACGACGAACATAATCGAAGAAGGTTACCGCATACGGCCAGTAGTTACCAACAGTCTTCATCGGCGCTGGATCACGGAAGTCAGAAGTCACTAGGTTTTCCTCTACCGCTAGCGGTAGGTAACCTTTCGCACCTTCACCGAATTCACCGTGACACATTGCACAAAACTGAACGTAAACACGCGCACCTTCTTCAACTGTCATACCGACAGAAGGATCCGGCAAGCCGTTACCGTCACCGTCTACAACGATGTTCCACTTAGACATAGCCGCTTCGGAAATCGGCGTACCGAATCCATAAGCCACAAAGCTACCGTCGTCATAGTAGTTTTTCGCAACACTTTCGTGAACTTCAACGAAGGCCGCCGGAACTTTACATTGAGCGTTACCGTGGTTACCACCGTCGATGCTGTCGTCAACTTCAAACGAGTAAGGGTTGTTCGGGTCTAGTTTCCCTTCCAAACCGGCACGACCGTAAGTCGCATCTTTACCCAAAATCGCTTCGATGACTTTCGCATCTAGGTATTTACCATCATTTTCTTTGATGATTTCAACGTAGTTAGCAGCGTATTTACCGTCGATTTTACCAGCGTCACCGCTGTTGCTACCGGAGTTGCCACTCATTGCATAAGCCGTGCTGGCCGCAACCAATGCAACCGCACCGGCTAGGATTGTTTTCTTAGTACTGAACATTTTCAATCATACCTCCGTTTTTGCCGTTATCCCAAGCGTGAATACGCCAAGTAACCATCGCTGTACGGTGGTAAACGTTGTTCGTACCTTCCAATTTACGCATTTGAGGCATAGGTGGCTGAACGTAACCGGTTTCATCGGTTACACGGCTCATCATAAAGGCTTCAGAACCATCCCAGTCCCACTCAACTTCGAAACGAGTCCAAGCTTTGTCCAGAACCGGTGAAGTGAAGTGTGCTTCTTTCCAGTTTTTACCGCCGTCGAACGAAACGTCAACGTGGGAAACTTTACCGCGACCAGACCAAGCCAGACCACGGACGAAGTATTTACCAGGTCCTTGCATCTTGAAGTCAGGTGATGGGTAAGTGATAACCGAGTTGGCTTCCATGTACCAAGAGAAACGCTGAGCGGTACCATCCGGCATCAATTCAGTGTATTTAGAGGTTTCTTCACGGTGTTGAGCTGGTACATCATGTACTTGGATACGACGTAGGTATTTAACCCACATGTTCGCTTCACAACCAGGCACAACCAAACGGATTGGGTAACCTTGTTCACGACGTAGCGCTTCACCGTTCTGAGCGTAAGCTACGAAACAGTCATCCATCGCCAAATCGATTGGAATCGAACGAGTCAAACCAGCGGCGTCAGCCCCTTCAGGAATCAACCACTTACCTTCTGGCTTGATACCGGCTTCTTTCAACAGGTCAGACAGACGAACACCTGTGTATTCCACACAAGACATCATACCGTGTGTCCATTGAACCGAGTTCAACTGAACCCCTTTCCATTCCATCGCGCCGTTCGCAGGACATTCGATGAAGTGAATACGGGAAATGGATGGGAAACGCTTCAAGTCATCAACCGTGAAGATCAATGGGCGCTCAACCAAACCGTGGATAACCAAACGGTGGTTAGCTGGATCGATGGTCGGTACACCACCGTGGAAACGTTCAAAGTGAAGACCGTTAGGCGTGATGATACCGTTCAAGCTCTGTAGCGGAGTCATCGTGATGGAAGCCATGGAATCCGGCGTCAACCATTCCAATGTACGACGCTGAACTTCTTTCTCGTATGGAGAAGGCATCCCGTATGGGTACTTACGAACACCAAACCCTAGAGACTTACGGGCCGGGCCATCTTCAAGCACCTGTGTAATTTCTTCTTTTCCAGCGTAAGGCGCAACCGCTTTCGCAGGATCATATTTACCAGCCTCAGCTGCAGAAGCGGCTTTCGTAAACAGAACGCCCCCTGCAACAGCCGCACTTCCCTTTAGGAAGGCACGACGGCCTTGGTTGCGGCTATCATCAGACTGAACTGCAACCTTTTCAACGATTTTATCTGTCATTTATTGCTCCTTGATTGGCATTTAAGTAAAAAACGCCTCAGATTCAAGAGTTTAACCATTTATAGTAGCTTATATATCTATGTGCTCGACTGCACAAGCATAGCCAAGCACAGTTTTGCTAACGTGTAATAATATGTTTTATGGCTTTTGACTGCAACCTTTTCGCCCCCGAAAAATTAGGATTTGCTTATATAATTTTTTTATGGGTCGCTGGCGAAATTCTATGCTTTTTCAAAGTCCGGGCAGATTTTCACGTCGACAAATCGGTCCGGCTTTCGGATTTTCAATGTCTTCGGCCACTTGCGCCAGGCACTTTTGCACTTCGTCGATGCTCAATACCGAAAGAATCTTATTCATAATGGTTGGGTGAATCGCGACGGTGGTGAACTCGCCCGACGCGAGTTTGATCTGAACCCCACAAGCATCCGCCACCGCACCTTCTTCATTGCCTTCAATTTGCGCGGCCTGGTCGCCGAACAGCAAATCGGAATACAGGGTTTCCAATTCTTCGGCCATCGCATCGCTCAACTCACCGTCAATCGACACCGAAAACGACACTTCACCGTTGCCCTCCTCTTCACGAGCGATTTGAGCGGTTAAACCCTGTCCCTCAACGGCCTCGCAAAAACGTTTGGCAATGAGTTCGTCGAAAAAGGTGTATTCAAAATTGTCTAACATGGCGTTTCCTTATCACTCCATCAGCCGGAACGCCCTCTCAATCGGCGCTGGCTTTATTTTTTCAACCGACAGGAGTATCATTTCGAGTCACCCTTTAATGAGCAGGAGTTCTCCATGATCGAACGTCAGTTCCCGATCACGCGTATGCGCCGTATGCGTAAAGACGCTTTTTCACGCCGCCTGATGAGTGAAAATGTCCTCACCACTCAGGATCTTATCTATCCGATGTTCGTGATTGAAGGCCATAATCAACGGGAACCGGTCAAATCCATGCCGGATATCGAGCGATTGAGTATAGACCTTTTAATCTTGGAAGCTCAAGCATTATTTGAACTCGGCATTCCGATGATTGCCCTTTTCCCGGTACCGAACCCGGACACCAAAACACTGGAAGCCACCGAAGCTTATAACCCAGATGGTTTGGTGCAACGCGCGGTTCGCGCCGTTAAAGAAGCCGTACCGGAAATGGGCGTCATGACGGACGTCGCGCTGGACCCTTATACCACACATGGCCAAGACGGCATCATCGACGAAGACGGTTACGTATTGAATGACGACACCATCGACGTTTTGATGAAACAGGCGCTTTCCCATGCGGAAGCCGGCGCCGATGTTGTCGCCCCGTCCGACATGATGGACGGCCGTATCATCGAGATTCGCGAACTGCTGGAAGAACACGGGCACATCCACACCCGCATCATGGCCTATTCCGCCAAATACGCGTCGGCTTACTACGGGCCCTTCCGCGATGCTGTCGGCTCGGCGGGCAACCTCGGGAAAGCCGACAAAAAAACCTACCAGATGGATCCGGCCAACAGCGACGAAGCGTTACATGAAGTGGCAATGGACATTAATGAAGGGGCCGACATGGTCATGGTGAAGCCGGGGGTTCCATATTTAGACATCGTTTACCGCGTCAAGCAAGAATTCAAAGCCCCGACATTCGTGTATCACGTCAGCGGCGAATACGCCATGCTGAAAGCCGCCGCATTGAACGGTTGGATCAATGAACGTGAAGTCGTGTTGGAAACCCTGCTGAGCTGCAAGCGCGCCGGTGCCGACGGCATTTTGACCTATTACGCCAAAGTGGCCGCGCAATGGCTGGCGGAAAAATAATCACTGCCACTGAACCGAACGGATGACCGATTGCTTATGACCGATTATTACGCCGTGGTGGGCGACCCCATCGCCCACTCCAAATCCCCATTAATTCACCGGCTGTTTGCCGAGCAAACCCATCAAGACTTGGTGTACGAAGCCATTCGCGTCGATACCGAAGACACCACTTTTCAGTGGGCCATGGCAGATCTGAAAACACAAGGCTATAAAGGCCTCAACATTACCGTGCCCTATAAACTGGATGCTTTCGAATACGCCGATGAACTGACGGAACGCGCGCAGGTGGCCCATGCGGTCAACACCTTTCAATTTCAAGACGGGAAAACCCTCGGCGACAACACCGACGGCGTCGGCTTGGTGATGGACATTGAAATCAATGCCACCTGCCCGTTTGAAGGCAAGCAGGTTTTGATTCTCGGGGCCGGCGGCGCCGTGCAAGGCATACTGCAACCCATTCTGGAAAAACGGCCAGGCCTGGTGCATATTGCCAATCGCACCGCCAAGCGAGCCGAAGTTCTGGGACAGCGCTTCGATACCGACATTCCCATCACCGCCAGCGGCTGGGAAGACATTCCTTGCCCACCCGGCGGTTACGACATCATTATCAACGGCACCTCGGCCAGTTTGGAAGGCAAGTTGCCGCCGGTAAACGGAGACGTCGTTGGGGCAGACAGCTTGGTGTACGACATGATGTACGGCACGGAACCGACTGTGTTTATGGATTGGGCGAAAGACTTGCAACCGGAATGCAGGACACGAGACGGACTGGGCATGCTGGTCGGCCAGGCGGCCGAAGCGTTTTATCTATGGCGCGGCGTCCGCCCGGAAACCGCCAGCGTCATCAACGAAGTGCGGCGTTTAATGAACGCTTAATCGCGTTCTTCTTTCAGCCCGTTACAATTCATATACGGGCAAAAGTCCGCTTCCGACATCGGTTTGGCCAGCAGGTAACCCTGCAGGATATCGCACTCCGCCCCGACCAACACTGCTTTTTGCTCCTCGGTTTCCACCCCTTCGGCCACTACTTGTAAATTCATGATATGCGCCATCTGGATGATTTCCGTCATCAAGGCTTTTTCCTGGTCGTTTTCAGCGATGTTCTGCACAAAGGATTTATCGACTTTCAGCATATCGATGCACCCTTCCTTCAAGACGGCAAAGGCCGAATAGCCGGTCCCGAAGTCGTCCAACGCCACTCCGACACCCAGGTTACGCAGCTCCGTCAAGACATTGATGGCTTGCAGGTTACCGCCAATGAACAGTGACTCGGTCACTTCGATTTTCAACAACCTCGGCGGCAGCTGATGCCGTTCCAGCAAGGCTTTCATATTGTCGACAAAACCGATTTCCGATAATTGATACGGCGACGCATTGACCGAAAAATACACGTCTTTCTGATCGCAATTTTGATGCAACGCCTGCGCGACGATAATGGCATGCTCCAAAATGGAGTCGCCGAGTTTGCCGATCAGGTTCGCCGTTTCCGCCAATGGAATGAACTCATCCGGCGACACCCAGCCCAACTCTTCGTCATGCCAGCGCGCCAGACACTCCACCCCCATCAGCTGGCCAGACCGAGCACAGAACAATGGCTGATAAAACGGCTTGATACGGCGCTCTTCGACCGCTTTTCGCAAACGGTTTTCCAGAAGCAACAAACGTTGATGGTGATCGTCCACATGCCCGGCGTAACGTAAACAGGAAACCCCTTGTTTCTGTTTCGCCATGTGCATGGCGGCATCGGCATAACGAATCAAGGTCTCCACATCCCGGCCGTCTTCTGGGGCAAACACCCAGCCAAACGATGCCGAGACATGCAAATTCAGACCGTTCAACTTCATCGGCCTTTCCACCGCACTCAGGAAGCTTTCAATCAAACCTTCCACTTTCTTTTCGTCGGCCACTTCCGGCAGAATCACCACAAATTCGTCCCCGCCGAATCGGGAAATCAGCGACCCGTAAGGCGCGATCAACTCCAGACGGTCACGCACCTTTTTCAGCATCAAGTCGCCAACCGAATGGCCCAGCGAGTCATTGATGGTCTTAAAACGGTCGAGATCCATCATCACCAGACAGAAATCCGAGCCTTTTTTCAGCAAACGGTCGGCCTCCGAGCTGAGGTGTCGACGGTTCGGCAAACCGGTCAAAGGATCTTTCAACGCCAATTCCTTCATGGCCGTCGCTTGATTCACCTGGTCGGTAATCTCGGCATTGGTCGAGCTGTAGCCGATGATTTTTTTGCCGTCGAAAATCGGGCGGGTGACATGACGCACCCAAATCAGCCCTTTATGTTTGGTGGTCAAGCGCACTTCAATCGCATCCGGCGTTCGACCGGCCGCGACCGATTTTTCATAAGACAACCATTTCGGGAAGTCCTCTTCGTACACCAGGTCGGCAAACAGGTTCGGGGTTTGGTAAAAGGTTTTGACGTCATAACCGGTCATATCGGTAATGGCGGATGAGATATAGCGATAACTGCGATCAAGGTTTTGAAGATAGGCGGCTTCTTCAGCCATTTCCACCAGGGATGCGAACGTCATGTTCTTGGCGCGCACTTCGTCACTGAGAATGCGTTGACGGGCGATGAAAAAACCAGCCACCATGCCCACTAAACTGGGAATGATTAAAAAACGAGGGCGGAAAGGCGCTTCATACAGAAAATCGAGCTGAATGGCCGCCAGCAGAATGACCACCAGCCATCCCATGACGATATAACGGAAATAGACACCAAGGTCGGCCCGCCAAGCATTCGGATGACCTAATTTACCATTCAGGGATGCATTCATGATTCAGAGTTCGTCGCAGCCCGCCTGTTGGAAATCGTTTTTCAGCTTCACATAATGTTCGGCGGAATATTTGAAAAACGCTTTTTCGTCATCGGTCAACGGCCGCAGCTTCTTCACCGGAGACCCGACATACAAATGGCCGGACTCCAGCACCTTACCGGCCGGCACCAAACTGTTCGCCCCCACCAGCACGTGCTTTTGCACCACGGCATTGTCCAGCACCACCGCGCCCATGCCAATCAAACATTCGTCCTCGATGATACAGCCATGCAAGACCGCATTATGCCCCACCGTCACATCAGCACCGACAATGCAACGCGACCCTTTAGTGATGGGCGAATCATGCGTGGTGTGGCAAACGGTGCCGTCTTGAATATTACTGCGAGGCCCGATTTCAATGGCGTTGACATCACCGCGCAAGGTTGCATTGGGCCAGATACCGACGTCCTCGGCCAGGGTACATTGCCCGATGACCACCGCGGAGGGATCAACCCAGGCGCTTTCGTCAAGGCTGGGGGTATGATTCTGATAACGACGAATCGACATAAATCTTTCGACTCCAAACTACGTAATTAATCTCAATTGGCTAACACTATAACGGGTTTTCAAGCCTTTTCAAATCGCTTGTTTTAAGAAAATTTTTATCCGGTTATCAAGGGTATTACAAAGTTTCAATAAAATCATAACGATATAAAAATGCCCAGGCCTGGGCATTTTGCTTTAAACCCGGGCTTATCCCCAGTAAGGCCCGGAAGCGCCAATCACCGCCTCCAATACACCCAACGACAGGTTGATGGCAATCACCGGACGCATTTTAGCGTTCATCACCTGTCCGGCTTCGGCAAACTGCCCCGCCTTTACATGGTTTCGAAAGGTTTTGAAGGGGCCGAAATACAACCAGGCGAACAAACCGATCATCAGCCAACCCACCCACTGCATGGCATGCAAGTACAACGGCACGGCGGTCAAATCACCGAAGCGCGTCATCCAATCCCAGTAACCGGAAATCACCAACAGAACGATAAACCCCCACACCCACGGGAAAAAACGTCCGAACACATCGGCCCACAGCGTCAAACGCTGTGGCGGCTCCAGTGCCATCGCCGCCGGCCGCAGCACCCGATAAGCCAGGAAAATACCCCCCACCCACAAAACCGCTGCCACCGTATGCAGCGAGGTCGCAACAATCGTCCCCATTTACACCCTTCCTCTTAAACTTTTTTTATTATGAGTCACTTTTATAATACGTCTCCATTATCCACACCCCCGGACTTTGTGCAATAACGTTTAACCACATGATTAAACAGGCATTTTTAATTTCACTCGCATTTGCATTCGCTTCTGATACAATGGCGTTTCATCTCTCGGGGTGCACACCTAAGTGCTGAGACGACTGAGTGGAAAGGGCAAATCGCCCCTCCCGGCTGTCGGGCCCGTTGAACTTGATCTGGTTAAAGCCAGCGTAGGGAAGAGAAGATTTCTTTGGGAACGACCGCCTTGGCGGACGTGCGCCCTTTGATTGCTTTGGAGCCTGCGTCGGACTGTCCGAATCGTCCCCGTGTCGCCAAAGCAATTGTCCGACCGGCCGATCCCGGCTTCCGACCTCACTCCGAGCAAAACATCTTGTTGAATCGTGTCTGCTGAAACGGCTTTTGCTGTGACGGTTTCACGCCTGATTACGCTGTGTTTTTCCCCCTTTGAACGCAACAAAAGCGAGGAAAACATGACTGCATTTAAACACGCCCTACCGGCGTCCAATGACATTCTGACCCGAGAGCCGTTACCGGCCTCCCAAAAAACCTATATTCCCGGCGACATCCACCCGGACATCCGTGTGCCGATGCGAGCCATCCAACTCACCAACGGTGAAACCGTCACCGTGTACGATACCTCCGGCCCTTATACCGACCCGACCATCGAGATTGACGTCGCCCAAGGCATTCCCGCCATCCGCAAACCTTGGATTGACGCCCGTCAGGACACCGAAGCCTATGACGGCCGCATCATCGACCCGAAGGACAACGGTTACACCAACCGCAGCCAAATGGAAACCGCCATTGCCGGTGCCTCCAGCTTGATGCGCCAACCGCTGCGCGCCAAGACCGGGCAAAACGTCACCCAACTGCATTATGCCCGCCAAGGCATTATCACACCGGAAATGGAATTCATCGCCATCCGCGAAAATCAACGCCGTGAACTCACCCGTCGTTACCTCAACGACGCCGAGCGCGAACACCGCTTGAAAGGCGAACATTTCGGCGCCAATTTGCCGGAAGACATCACACCGGAATTCGTCCGCGACGAAGTCGCCGCCGGACGCGCCGTGATTCCATGCAACATCAACCACCCGGAATCCGAACCGATGATTATCGGCCGCAACTTTCTGGTCAAGGTCAACGCTAATATCGGCAACTCCGCCACCACCTCGTCGATTGCCGAAGAAGTCGAAAAAATGGTCTGGTCCACCCGCTGGGGCGCCGACACCGTCATGGACTTGTCCACCGGCAAAAACATCCACACCACCCGCGACTGGATTCTGCGTAACTCACCGGTGCCCATCGGCACGGTACCGATTTATCAGGCACTGGAAAAGGTCAACGGTGTCGCCGAAGACCTGACCTGGGAAATTTTCCGCGACACCCTCATCGAACAGGCCGAGCAAGGTGTGGACTACTTCACTATCCACGCCGGTGTCTTGCTGCGTTACGTACCGATGACCACCAAACGCGTCACCGGCATCGTTTCCCGCGGCGGCTCGATTATGGCTAAATGGTGTATCGCACACCATCAGGAAAGCTTCCTTTACACCCATTTCGAAGACATCTGCGAAATCATGAAGCAGTACGACGTTTCCTTCTCACTGGGTGACGGCTTGCGCCCTGGCTCGCTGGCGGATGCCAACGATGAAGCGCAACTGGCGGAACTCGAAACCCTCGGGGAACTGACGAAAATTGCCTGGAAGCATGATGTCCAGGTCATTATCGAAGGCCCGGGCCACGTACCGATGCACATGATCAAGGAAAACATGGACAAGCAATTGGAATATTGCCACGAAGCGCCTTTCTACACGCTGGGGCCTTTGACCACCGACATTGCACCGGGTTACGACCACATCACGTCCGGCATCGGCGCGGCCATGATCGGCTGGTTCGGCACCGCCATGCTGTGTTACGTCACCCCGAAAGAGCATCTGGGCTTGCCAAATCGCGACGACGTCAAGGAAGGCCTCATCACGTACAAACTGGCCGCCCACGCCGCCGACGTCGCCAAGGGGCACCCCGGAGCGCGTGCACGTGATGATGCCCTTTCCAAAGCCCGATTCGAATTCCGCTGGGAAGACCAGTTCAACCTCGGCCTCGACCCGGAAAAGGCACGCGCCTTTCACGACGAAACCCTGCCGCGCGATTCCGCCAAAGTGGCGCATTTCTGCTCCATGTGCGGGCCGAAATTCTGCTCGATGAAAATTTCGCAGGAAGTGCGAGACTACGCCGAACAACAAGGCCTTTCACATCAGAAAGCGGTGGAACAAGGCATGGCGGAAATGTCGCAGACCTTCAAGGAAAACGGCAGCGAAGTCTATGTGAATGTCGAAGACATCACTTTGTCCAGTTAAGCAGAGGTCGTCATGAAACACGTCACCAAGCAACACCTCGGCATCGCCGGGGCCGGCCTCGTCGGCCGGATGCTGGCGCTGAAACTGTTGGCGCAAGGCCACCGCGTGACCTTGTTCGAAAAGGATTCCGATGAATCGGAAAACGCGGCTGCACGGGTCGCTGCGGGCATGCTGGCGCCGTTTGCGGAACTGGAAACCGCCGAATCGGATATTTTCGATCTCGGACAGCGTTCCATCCAAATTTGGCCAGGCCTGCTGGAGCAACTCGGCATTCCCGACGCCCTGCAACAGGCCGGCAGCGTCATCACCGCTCACCCGGCGGACATGGCGGAATTGGAACGGTTTATGGCGCAACTACGCGCCAAAGCCAAATCGCCCGATGCGGCCGAATCGATTCAAGCGCTGGACCCAAATGCCCTTCAGCAACTGGAACCGGATTTAAGCCATCATTCGCGTGGCTTTTTCCTACCGAGCGAAGGTCAGGTCAATGCCCAACGCTTTATGGATCGAAGCCGAAGCTACCTGCGCGAACACCCAGAGGTCATTTGGCACACCCACGCCGAAGTCACCGACCTGAAAGACGGATGCATTCACGTCGGTTCGAATCCCTTCACATTCGATTGGGCGTTCGACACCCGAGGGCTCGGTGCCAAAAAAGACGTCACCGACTTGCGCGGCGTACGCGGCGAAGTCTTCTGGTTGGATGCTCCCGATGTCAAACTGACCCGACCGGTGCGTTTGATGCACCCGCGTTACCGCATTTACATCGTACCGCGCCCGTCCGCCGATACGCCGCACCGTTACGTCATCGGCGCCACCGAAATCGAAAGCGATGACATGAGCTCCATGTCGGTACGTTCCAGTCTGGAACTGCTGTCGGCGGCCTACAGTTTGCACCCCGGTTTCGGCGAAGCACGCATCGTCAACAGCCTGACCAACTGCCGCCCGGCATTGGACGATAACCTGCCGTCGATTCGGCATGAACCACAAGTCACTCGAATCAACGGCCTGTATCGTCACGGTTATCTACTGACGCCCGCGGTGGTGGAGCAGGCATTGATGGAAAGCGGTTTTGCCACCGCCGATGCCGCTTAATGATATCGACGGCCAAAACGCACAGAATAGGAAACGACTATGACACTTTTGATTAACGATCAACCGCAGGCTTTCGACACTTTGCCGAATTTGCAAGCGTTACTGGAACAACTCGGCTACCAACCGAACCAGTTTGCCGTGGCGGTCAACGAAACCTTCGTTCCGCGCGGTCAATACCGGGAAACGGCTTTACAAGACGGCGACCGCATTGAAATCGTCGCGCCGATGCAAGGAGGTTGAATATGCCGGCACAAACAACTTCAACACACACCCCTTCCGCACAAAACGACATGACTTGGCACATCGGCGGCGAAACCCTGAACAGCCGCTTGTTGATCGGCTCCGCCCTGTATTCGTCACCTCAGGCGATGCAAGCCTCCGTGCACGCTTCCGGTTCGGAAATCGTCACGGTCTCGCTGCGCCGTCAGGCGGCGGGCGATGCGGCCGGTCAGGATTTCTGGCAGCGAATTCAAGCCCTGAACGTCAAGGTTCTGCCGAATACCGCCGGTTGTCACTCCGCCAAAGAAGCCATCACCACCGCGCAAATGGCACGCGAAGTCTTTCAGACCCACTGGGTGAAACTGGAAGTCATCGGCGACCAATACACACTGCAACCCGACCCTTTCGAACTGGTCAAAGCGGCGGAAGCGCTGGTTAAGGACGGTTTCGAGGTCTTCCCTTACACCACTGACGATTTGGTGCTGGCGCAAAAACTGGTCGATGCCGGTTGCCGAATTCTCATGCCGTGGGGCTCGCCCATCGGGTCGGGCAAAGGGCTGATGAACCCTTACAACCTGGGCATTTTGCGGGAACGCTTTCCGGAGTTGAACCTGATTGTGGACGCCGGTATCGGCAAACCGTCCCATGCGGTTCAAGCGCTGGAAATGGGTTACGACGGTGTTTTACTCAATTCCGCCGTGGCGCTGTCGCCGCAACCGGAAAAGATGGCCCGCGCTTTCAAGTCTGCGGTGGAAGCTGGTTTTTACGGCCGCCAGGCCGGCACCATGCCGGAACGCAACCTGGCGGTGCCGTCCACTCCGGTGGTCGGCACGCCTTTCTGGCATCAAGAAAACTCTTCGACCTAGTGCTGTTCTAGTGTCGTTCTAGTGTCATCCTAATGAAAGCAGGTCTGGTCAAAATGCAGTTTCCATCTTGCCAAACGCCCGAGCAACCGCTGGGGCTTTATCCGTTGGTCAACCGCGCCGAAGACGCCGCTTTGTTGTTCCAAAACGGTATCACCACCCTGCAAGTCCGCATTAAGGATTTGCAGGGCAAGGCTTTGCGCCAAGAACTCGCCGCCACCGTGCGCTTGGCGGAAACCTACAATGCCCGTTTGTTCATCAACGATTACTGGCAAATCGCCATCGAATTGGGCGCTTACGGCGTGCATCTCGGCCAGGAAGATTTGCACACCGCCGATGCCCAATCACTGTTTCAAGCCGGTTTACGGCTTGGCGTCAGCACCCATAATCCGTCGGAAATCGAAACCGCCTTGCCGTTGCAACCGTCGTATCTCGCCATCGGCCCGATTTTCGGCACCCAAAGCAAACAACTCGACTATCCAGCGGTCGGGCTGGACAATCTAAGCCATTGGAACCGTTCGCTGCCAATACCGGTGGTTGCCATCGGCGGGATTGGATTGGAACAACTGGGCGCCGTGGTGCGCGCCGGCGCCAATGGCGTGGCAATGATTCAAGGGTTACAATTGCATCAAGCCGACGGCGCCGAACACCTCAACACCCTGCAAACCCGGTTTGCCGAAAACTACCAGGCCTGGTCGAAAAGGCCCAATGACGAGACAACCTTTCGATAAGGAAAAATCCTTTATGCGCCCCACCACACCAACCGTTTTGACCATTGCGGGTTCCGACCCTTACGGCGGTGCCGGCATTCAAGCCGATTTGAAAACCATCCACGCTTTGGGCGGTTACGGTTTCAGCGCCCTTACCGCGGTGACAGCGCAAAATTCGCAGGGCGTACAACAGGTGGAAGCTTTAGCGGCAGAAACGTTACACCACCAATTGCAGGCCTTGTTCGAGGATGTGCAAATCGACGCCGTCAAAATCGGCATGCTCGCCAATGCGGAATTGATTGACGTGGTCGCCACGACGTTGCAACGTCACCCAACCAGTGCCGTGGTGCTGGATACGGTGCTGGTCAGCTCCAGCGGGCACCCGTTGTTGGCCGCCGACGCCGTCAGCATTCTAGTGGAAAAATTGTTTCCGCTGGCCGACGTCATCACCCCCAATTTACCGGAGTTGAATCACCTGTTGGACCGTGCGCCGGAAACGCCGGCCGATGATCTGGTTGAAATCGAAAAGGCGTTGTGTGAGATGGGCGTTCAAGCGGCCGTGCTCAAAGGCGGCCACAGCGGGGAAACCGATGCGGCAGCCGACATTTTGATTCAGCCAACCCGCGGCGTTAAGTCCGAACCGAAACGCTTCTCCAGCCCGCGGGTGTCCACCACCCACACCCACGGTACCGGCTGCGTGTTTTCATCCGCCATCGCCACCGAGCTGGCCCAAGGAAGAACACTGGAAGAGGCCGTCGGCAACGCCAAGCGTTATCTAACCGCTTGGCTGAGCCAGTCCGAGGCCCTTTATTTCCATTACCATGACTCATCCACGGCAAAGCGCCGAGAGCCAATACACATTCGCGACATTCGTCATGTTTGAGGCCCGATTAGGCTCCAACCTTCTTCAGCGTTTGCTGTGATAGGGATCCAGCGGCGTCAGACGTTTACGCAGCACCACTTGATACAACTGTAGGGAACGGCTTCGGAAAGCCCCGGCGGAAATTTTCAGATAATAATTCCACATCCGATAAAAACGGCTGTCGTAACGGTCTTGCAAATCCGGCCAGGCCTGGTCGAAATTGCGTTGCCACGCCATCAAGGTGCGGTCGTAATCCGGCCCGAAATTGTGCACGTCTTCCACCACAAAATAGGGTTCCGCCGCCTTATTGATTTGCGCCAACGACGGAATCGAACCGTTCGGGAAAATGTATTTGTGAATCCACGGATTGGTGACGTAAAACGACTTGTCGCTGCCGATGGTGTGCAGTACGAAAATCCCGTCGTCTTTCATCAAGTCGTAAGCGGTGCGCATGTAGGTGTCGTAATTTTTTGGCCCGACGTGCTCGAACATGCCGATGGACACCAGCTTGTCGAACGTGCCTTCCATTTTACGGTAGTCTTTGAGTTCAATGGTTACCGGCAAGTCTTTGCAACGCTGTTCGGCGAGCTGTTGCTGTTCACGCGAAATGGTCAAACCGGTGACGTGCACCCCATATTTGCGCGCCGCCAATTCGGCGAAACTGCCCCAACCACACCCAATATCAAGCACCGTTTCATTGGGTTGCAACTCCAGTTTCTGGCAAATCAAGTCCAACTTGGCTTCTTGGGCCTGATGCAGGCTGTCGGCGTTTTTCCAATAACCGCAGGAATAGGCCATAGTCGGGTCCAGCATGGCTTCGTAGAGGTCATTGCCGACGTCATAATGTTGCTCACCAACTTGATAGGCGCGCTTTTCCGATTGCATATTCGTCAAACGCGCCATCAGCCAATGTTTGATGAAGATCCAGCGCCCGGTCAAGGATTCGTCCAGTTTGGCGGTCATGGCGCGGGTAATCATTTCGTCCAGTTGTTCGCAGTCCCACCAGTGATCCATGTAACTTTCCCCGGCCCCGAGCGTGCCGTCGCGCAACACCCGCCAGTAGGTTTGGGCATTATGGATTTGCGGGTCCCAGGGGTTGGAACCGTTCACGGTGAGACCGGCTTTCGCCAGTTGAGATTCGAGAAAATCCGCCGCTTTTCCTAAGCGGCCGGAAACCAAAGTACCAGCACGAACTTCCTTGTCGGCCAAGACAGTCGAGTGACGCATGCTTGCCTCCTATGAAAGCCAAAACGGCTTATCAACCAATGGATACCTTTATCGGTGCTCTCGTCTTTGAGAAATGCCTTGAGTTACGTAAACAATCGTATAAAAAACAATACAAACAGTTTTAACAGATTAATGAAAATGATATTTTTTTCAAGCGGAAACTATGACAATGCCTTGAAATAGCAGTAAAAAACTTTTTTATAGCGGACACTTTGGTACCATAAAAACTTAAAGAAACCATCCAACCGGAGGTGTCTATGACCGCTCGATTTTCGCCCGCACTCAAAGCCATTCTTTTCGACCTCAGCGGCGTGCTGTACATCGGCACCCAAGCCATCCCGGGCGCCGTAGACGCCATCCGCCGAGCACGCGAACAAGGTTACACTCTGCGTTTCGTCACCAACACCGCCAGTCAATCGTCGGAGATGATTCTGCAACAGCTGCACACCCTCGGGTTCGACTTTTCGCCCTCGGAACTGTTCACGGCACCCAAAGCCGCCAAAGCGTATATCCAACAGCACCAACTGCGGCCTTATTGCCTGATTCACCCGAATCTGAAAACCGAATTCACCGACATCGACCAAACCGACCCTAATTGCGTACTGTTGGGCGATGCGCAAGACGGGCTGAATTATCACACCCTCAACCAAGCTTTCAATTTGGTGGAAGCGGGTTTTCCGTTAATCGGCATCGGCAAGAACAAATATTACAAAGATGCCGAAGGCTTCAAACTTGATGCCGGTGTATTCATTCATGGGCTGGAATGGGCCAGCGGCGTCGAAGCCATTATTACGGGCAAACCGGACCGGGCCTTTTTCGAACAGGTGGTGGCTTCCACCGGGTTTCAGTCGGAAGAATGTTTGATGATTGGCGACGATGTCATCGGCGACGTACAAGGCGCGATTGATGCCGGGCTGCAAGCCAGCCTGGTGCGCACCGGGAAATACAAACCCAGCGATGAAGCTCTTTTACCCGAAAACGCCCACATTCTCCACAGCATCGCCGACTTACAATTTTGACCAGGCCTGGTGAAAATCGAATTAGCAAACACTGATTGCACGATTTTTACGCATTATGGCACCCTAAGCCCCTCTAAAATGAAATGAACCACAACCCACCTTGCAGGAGGAAACCATGCCATTCCCAACCCAAACCCTTAAAACACTATTAATCGGTTCCGCGCTCAGCTTGCTGAGTTTTCATACCCTGACGGCCCAGGCCGGAGACGCCAACCTCAACAATCAGGCGGCTCTGAAGGGTATTTCCGAGATTTACACCCTCTATGATGTGCGCAAAGCTAATCCAAATGTCATGCTATCTTACTTAAAGGGGATTGAATCCAATTACAACAATCTGCTAAAAGAGAAGGTGAAACCGCACCTTCGAATTATCTTTATTTCATCGGCGGTGCAGTTCATTACCACCAAACCGGCCGACAACATTGAAATGGAATACGGCGACACCCTGAAAAGCATTGCCAATCAGATTGCCCGCTTGAAAGACATCGGCGTGAAGATGGAAGCCTGCTCGACCGCGACGGCCTATTTCAATGTGGACAACGATACCTTGCTCCCAGGCATCGTGCCGGTGCGCTCTGGGTTTCTATCGGTAATGGGCTGGCAAGCGCAAGGTTATTCGTTGGTGCCGGTGTATTAGTATGACCGCAACCGTTTATGGAGGCATTCCCATGCGTACGACTTTCATCGGTTTGATCCTGAGCTTATTCGTCTTCAGCCTCATCGCCTGCACGTCTCACTCCAACCCCGGCCCTTTGGCGGGCACCTGGCAACTGACCGGTCATGCCGACATGGTCATCACCTTTCGGGACAGTGAAACCGAAGCCAACGGCATCGTGGAAAAAGTGCGTTACGAAGTCCGCGACAAAACCGTGCTCGTCACTTACTTGGAAGGCATAGCCAAAGGTATGACCATGCACTATACGCTCACCGGCCCGGACACGGCGGTGACCAATCTCGGCACGCTGCGACGCATCTCACCGGACGCACCTCCGCCTTCCTAAGCAGTCAAGGCGACACCGTCAGGCCTGGCTTTCTTCACAGCAATGACATAGATGCACTTCGATAATCGGATGATGCAAGCCGTCCATATCGGCCAAAGCGGCTTTGTACTGATTGGGCGAGGCATCATGATGGCTGACCACCGATGCGACCAGCGTCCAGGAACCCTGCCCGACCGACCACAGGTGCAGATCCAGCACTTTGGTTTCCGGCAGGGATTCCAAACGCTGACGGATACGCTCCCGCAATTCCGTCGGTGCTTCGGCATCCAACAGAATCGCGCCGGTGTTTTTCAGCAAGCCCCACGACCAACGCACAATCAACACCGCGGCCAGCAAGGCAATGGCCGGATCCAGCCACTGCCAGCCCCACAACCACGCCGCGGCCAACCCGGCGATGGCCGCCACCGAAGTGACCGCATCGGCCATGACATGAAATAATGCCGCTTTGATATTATTGTCAGCTTCAGGGTGATGGTGGTGTTCATGACCGTGGTCGTGATGATGCTCATGCGCGCCGGACAGCATGAAAATCGATGCCACATTAACCACTAAACCGATAATCGCAACCACCATGGCTTCAAACGCATAAAGCGGTTCCGGTGCCAACAGTCGATGCACCGACTCCACCACCAACCAAATCGACGATACCCCCAACAGCAGTGCACTGGTGTAAGCGGCCAAGTCTTTGATTTTGCCGCTGCCGAAACTCAATCGCCGGTCTTGCGCATAGCGCCGCGCCAGAAAATAGGCGCCAGCGGCCAAACCCAATGCAATAGCGTGCCCCCCCATGTGAATGCCGTCCGCCAACAGCGCCATGGACCCGGTCAACAAGCCCGCCACGACTTCCGCCACCATCACCACCAAGGTCAAAAAGGCGACGCTCCAAGCGCGTTTTTCGGCCCGCTGCAATTGCCCCTGACCGAAGTCATGCGGATGAGTGGTGTGCTGGATGACCGGGCACTGGGTTTCCCAGGTGGATGAAGACGTCGACATAACAGGCCTCAAAGAATAGACAGAATCGTTTTAGCTTACCGGAAACCGGCAGGCAGACGCAATAGAGATTTCAAGGCTCAGGAAACGAACCGGAAAGGCAGGCAGAAAAAAGGGCGTGGCACTGAGGCAACCACGCCCAAAACTTAACTTAAGGGGAAACTACTTCAAAATCATTGGACGCATGGTCACCAACTCTTCCGAGGAACTCGGGTGAATGGCGATGGTCGCATCCAAATCCGCTTTGGTCGCGCCCATTTGCACGGCCACCGCGAATCCTTGCAGCATTTCATCCGCGCCGTCACCGACGATGTGAATGCCGACCACTTTTTGCTCTTCACCAACACAAACCAACTTCAAAGCCGTTTTGATCTGATGACCGGTAAAGGCATAACGCATCGGTGTAAACACCGATGAATAGACCTGAACATTGTCGTGACCGTATTCACGGCGCGCATCATGTTCGGCCAACCCAATGGTCCCGACCGGCGGATGCGAAAACACCACCGTCGGCACTTTGGACAAATCCATTTTCAACTGCGGCTGGTTGTTGTACAACCGTTCTGCCAGATAACGCCCGGCACGGATGGCCACCGGCGTCAACTGCGCCTGCCCGGTGACATCACCGATGGCATAGATATTCGGCACATCGGTCTGGTGATAGTCGTTAACGTCGATAAATCCACGTCCGTTGACTTCCAACCCGACCTTGTCCAAGGCCAACGGCTCGGTCAAGGTCTGGCGTCCGACGGCCCAGATGATTTCATCAAAGCCTTCCAAGTGCTGACCGTCTTCCGATTCGATAATCAAGGTCCCGTCGTCCGCTTTGATCAGCTTCTTAACCTTGAAGTGGTACTCCTTATGAATGCCGCTTTCGATCATCGCATCGGTCAAAGTTTCACGCACCATGTCGTCGAAACCGCGCAACACCAAATCCTTACGGCTGATTAAGGTGGTGTCGGTGCCCAGCGCCTGCAAGACCCCGGCAATTTCCACGGCGATGTAACCGCTGCCAATGACCGCCACTTTTTTCGGCTGCTCCTGTAAGGCAAAAAAACCGTCCGACGTAATGCCCAATTCGGCATTCTCGGTTTCATTCGGAATCAACGGCGTGCCACCCGGTGCAATCACAATGGTTTCGGCGGTAACAAGTTTTCCGTCCACCGACACAGTGTGCGCATCGACAAAGCTGCCCCAACCTTCCAGGACATCAATGCCCAAATCCTTCATGTAACCGCCGTACCAGGTGGTGATATTGGAAATGTAGTTTTCACGACGTTTCACCAATTCCGCCCAGTCGAACCCTTTGCGTTCCACGTGGAACCCGAAATCCGGCGCGTCACGGAGCGCTTCTGCAATATGAGCACCAAACCACATTACTTTCTTAGGCACGCACCCGATGTTCACACAGGTTCCGCCCATTTTTTTGGCTTCCACCACGGCACATTTCTTACCGTACTCGACGGCGCGCTCCACGACGGACAAGCCGCCGCTACCGCCACCGATGGCGATCAAATCGTAATCATATTGCATCTTGCGTTTTCCTCTTCCTGAAAAAATGTCTATCTATTCGAATCCATAAATAGGCATTCTTATAATTCTGTTATAAGGCTTTCCGGGCCTTAAAAGGCAAAAAACCACCAGGCCTGGTGGTTTTTTGCATCCATCTACCTGTTTGGATTATTTGGCCAAATAGGTTTCAAGATCGTCGGAACCACCGATGTATTCACCTTCGATGAAGATTTGCGGAACCGTATCCGCATTCGCCACCGCACGAAGCGTACGCGACGTCACACCGTGATTGGAAATACCGATTTCTTCATACTCGATGCCGGCATCTTCCATTGCCGCTTTCGCTTTGGCACAGAAAGGACAGCCCGGCTTGGTGAAAATGGTCGCCACTTTCGCCGCTTGTGCATTCGGATTGATGTAGTTCAGCATGGTATCGGCATCGGACACTTCAAACGGGTCACCCGGTACATTCGGCTCGATGAACATTTTCTCAACGACACCGTCTTTCACCAACATGGAATAACGCCATGAACGCTTACCGAAACCAAGGTCGTTTTTATCGACCAACATGCCCATGCCTTCGGTGAACTCACCGTTTCCGTCTGGAATCAAGGTCACGTTGTTAGACTCTTGGTCCTTCGCCCATTCGTTCATAACGAAGGTATCGTTTACGGACAGACAAACGATTTCGTCGACACCGTTTTCAAAGAATACCGGTGCAAGCTCGTTGTAGCGAGGCAAGTGAGTTGAAGAACATGTTGGGGTAAAGGCACCCGGAAGCGAGAAAACGACAACCGTACGACCTTTGAAAATATCATCACTGTTAATGTTTACCCATTCGTTATTCTGACGCGTTGGCCAGACCACACTTGGGACCGTCTTTCCTTCACGATTTTCCATAGCTTGAGACATCTTTTTCTCCTTGGTTTAGTGATTGCAGTTCTTATCTTATCGCACTACAACAGCTTAAAAAATGAATTCCTTTTGAATACGGTTCTTATTGTAGAAAGATTCTTTAATTAAGTAAAATTAATTGTTTTTAATAACACAATAGTAATTAGCTATTATTAACGTACAAAAAAAGCGGCTTTCGCCGCTTAAAAAGGAAGATCGTTTGCGAATTATTCGGTGACCGTCAACTCGACACGGCGGTTTTTGGCGCGTCCAGCGGACGTAGCATTATCGGCCACTGGATATTTTTCACCCTCGCCAATCGATTCCATGCGTTTTGCATCCACATCTTTGCTTTCCAGATAGTTTTTAACGGAATCCGCACGCTTTTGCGATAACTTCTGGTTATAGGCCGCGGAACCATGACTGTCGGTAAAACCACGAATTTGCAAAGTCGTGTCCGGGTTGGCTTGCAAATATTCGGCATAACCATCCAGCTTGGATTTGGCTTCGTCGGTCAGCTCAAAACTGTCGGTTTTGAAAAAGCCGTTGAAATCCGCCGGCTTGGCGACTTCCACCACCGCAACCGCAGCGGCCACTTCTTCGACAACCGGTTCTTCAACCGCTTTAGCGGACTCGGCGACCGGTTCGGCTTTTTTCGGCATCGGCGCTTCGGCATTGACCACGGCTTTCGGCTCACCGCCGCAAGGTACGGTATCTTCTTTCCAATGGATGGTTCTCACGCAATTACCGTCTCGATCACGGACGATATTGCCGTAGGAATCCCAAACATAAGCGTTGTTTTGTTGATGGGGAATGTCTTCAAACGCCTGCGCACCGGTGGCGATCAAAGTGGCGGAAATAAACAGGAAGGGTAAACGTAACGTCATTGTGCTTCACCTTAAGTTAAATTGAACATTAAATTGGGGAGTATGCTCTAACTATAAGGCTTTGTACGCCACAGGCAAAGAGTAAACTTAACTGACTGGTTTATTCTGTTTATTGAATGGGCGCATCCTGCAACTCGCGCATAAAGGTTTCCAAGTTACCGACTTCCTGTGCGTATTTCATAATCACGCCCAAGGCACCTTGGTCTTCCTGACGGGAGGCAATCCGCGCCGCCAATTGAAATTCACGATCCGTCACGCCACCCTGAAAGGCGTTGGCTTCCAACAACGCCGCCAGCGCGCCGACATTATTCAACAAACACGCCGCTTGCAAGGGTTTGACGGTTTCGCCCGCCGCGTCCTTGGCCACTTCCTGTTGTGGCGACACGAAATGCTCTTGAATCAGGACTTTCATCATCCAATAGTTCATTTCCGGCGCTTCTTCGCTTTCCAACACATTCATAAAAATTTCGTTCGGGTCGATTTTATGCTTTTGAATCAACGTCTGAACGGTTTTGGAAAAAGGCGCACGCGTGTCTTCGGGTAGATTAAGTAGGTTCATAAAACGGTTGTTCGCTCTCGTTTGGTTTCTGAATAACGCTATTATACGGCATTGAGCCCTTCTCTTGGTCAAGCCGATTGCCCGGCGGCGAAGCCAGACGCCCAAGCCCACTGGAAATTATACCCGCCCAGTTGACCGGTGACGTCCAGCACCTCACCGATAAAATACAACCCCGGCGTGGTTTTGACCTCCAGCGTTTTCGAGGAAATCGCATTTGTGTCGATGCCGCCCAGTGTGACTTCCGCCTTATCGTAACCGGCGGTGTCGGACGGGTAAAGCGTCCAGGCAGTGAGCTGTTCGGCATACTGCCGCAGGCGTTCGTCGGGCAGTTCCGCCAGCGGTTCGGACAAAGGATATTTTTCCAACCAGGCCTGGGTGAATTTCTTAGGCCAGAAACCGTTTAACCATTTTTTCAGGCCAGCATTTTCTTGCTTCAATTTTAACAAGGCCTCAACGACATCTATGTCGGGCAACAGATTCACCCGGATCGCCTCGCCCGGCCGCCAGTAATTGGAAATCTGCAAAACACCCGGTCCACTGATGCCTTGATGGGTAAACAATAAGGCCTCCGAGAAGGATTGTGTGTCGTCTTGGTTACGGATGGTCACATCCAGAGATACTCCGGCCATGGCGGCACAAAAATCGCGCAGCTTGCCGTCAAACACCAAAGGCACCAGGCCTGGGCGTTTTTCGATCACCGCCAAACCAAACTGTTCTGCCAGACGATAACCGAATCCGCTGGCTTTCAACTTCGGAAACGATAAGCCACCCGTCGCCACCACCAGCGACTCACACTCGATGACTTCATAATTGGTGACAACACGAAACCGCAATGGCTGATGGGACTCATCCAAGGCTTCGACTTGTTCGACTCGCGTATTCAAGTGAAATTCGACACCCGCCCAATCACACTCGGTGCGCAGGATTTGAATCAAATCCCCCGCGCGATTCTGGCAGAATAATTTGCCCAGCTCGCGCGTTTCATACACCAAGCCATGGCGGTCGACCAAGTCGATGAAATCCTGCGGTTGATAACGCGCCAAAGCACTTTTAACGAAATGCGGGTTCCCGCACAGATAATGGTCCGGACGAACCGTCAGATTGGTGAAGTTGCACTTTCCGCCGCCGGAAATGCGAATTTTGGCGGCCGCCTTCGGCGCATGATCCAGCACCTCGACCCGGCGGCCACGATAACCGGCGGTGGCCGCGCACATCAAACCGGCTGCGCCGGCGCCCAACACCAGCACATCGGTGGTACGCGACTTCAAAGGACCTCAAACGTCGCGCGACGTTTTTCCGCTTCGGCAATCAAAACTCGCAACCCCGCTTCGGCCTGGGCTTCAAAGCCTTCCACACCCAACTCAATGGTGCGCTCCCCGCTGGACGAAATACTCGGCAGGCTGAACAGGCGCAAATCGGGAAAACGCGCCTCGAAATCTTCCATAAAGGTAATCCATTCCGATTCCTGACCGTCCATCAAACGGATGGTCTTCTCGACTTTCGGTTCGAATGTCATCTCGGCATAATAGGTGTTCAGTACCCACTCCATCATGGGTTTCGCCATCATCGGGAACCCGGGCATAAAGTGGTGGTCTTGAATCGAAAAGCCCGGCACCCGGTTATAAGCGTTCGGAATAATGCTGGCGCCTTGCGGGTATTCGCCCATGTGAATACGCTGCGGATAAGCGTCTTCTCCGAATTGGGCTTCAATTTCGCGAACCGCATCCGGGTGGCGTTCGATCGGTACCCCCAACGCTTTGGCGGCCGACTGACGGGTGCGATCATCCGGTGTGGCGCCAATTCCGCCGAACGAAAACACGATGTCACCACTGGCAAAGGTTTCCTTTAAGGTTTCGGTCAGAAATCGCGGCTCATCCCCTAAAATCCGCACCCAGGAAATCGCCAAGCCTCTCGGGCGCAATAGGCTGTTGGCCTGCACCAGATGCTTATCTTGCCGCTTACCGGACAACACTTCGTCTCCGATAATCAGGAGCCCGATTTTTTTCAGTGTTGCGTTGTGTGATGCCATGGTGTCGTGTACCTATTACGTTACGGGGTTGAGTTAATCGTGCGGTTTTAAATAAAACGCCACTTTTTCCGCCAGCTTTTTCGGATTGATCGGCTTGGTCATGTAATCGTCCATGCCGACGGCGTAACATTTTTCATCATCGCCTTTCATCGCGTTCGCGGTCATGGCGATAATCGGGATATGCGTGCCGGTGGTTGTTTCCAATGCGCGAATCTCACGCGTGGCTTGATAACCGTCTTTGACCGGCATTTGGCAATCCATCAATATTAAATCATAAGTGGCGGACTGAAGCCTGTCCAGTGCTTCCTGACCATTGGCGGCCAAATCGGCTTCGTAACCGGCTTTCGCCAGAATCGCCAACGCCAGCTTTTGGTTCACGACATTGTCTTCTACCAGCAAAATGCGTTGTTCGCCGGAAGGTACGGATGAGTCCGATTCGGCGCTGTTGTCGTCCGGTTCGAGGCTGTGATAAATTTCACGCTCCACTTTATCCAGTTCCCCCGATTCAATCAGATGGGCATTACGATGCAAAAAGGAAATTTTCACCGGTTTCATCAGGCAATAGGCCTGGTCGTTTTCCAGATATGGGTGATAGGCTGAATCCTGACGCTGCTGTCGGGTCACGTTCCATATCAGTTGCCGCCCCGTATCAATCAAGGCCTGCATTTTTTGCACACGAACGGCCTTATCGGGAAAAACGTCTTCCAGCCTCGATACATCGACCCCAATCAAGGTTTCAGGCGCTGACCGTTCAATCGCCTCGTAAAACGCGTCAAACGTATCAAAAGGCGTCAATTCGAAATTCAAATCAGCCATTTGCTGAACGATCAAATCGGTCACTCGATCGGCATCCGAGAGGAAAATGCCCCGCATCGGATTGGCGAAGGCTTCCAGGCAGGCCTCTTTTCCGACCGGTTTCAGGGGCAGACAGAAAAAGAAATGTGAACCTTGACCAACCTGACTGCTCAGCCGGATACGTCCTCCCATCAAACTCACCAACTGCTGTGAAATGGCCAACCCCAAGCCGGTCCCGCCGTGCAAACGGGTGGTGGAACCATCCACTTGCGAAAACGCCTTGAACAAACGGGCCTGAGCCTCTTCGGCAATTCCGATGCCGGTATCTTCGACTTCAAATACCAATTCCGGTTGGTTTTTCCGTTCCTGTGCATACACCCGTAAGACCACATAACCGAGATCGGTGAACTTAATCGCGTTACCCAACAAATTGACCAGTACCTGACGGACCCGCACATCGTCCATCAACACCTGATCCGGCAAAGTCGGATCGACAAAATAATCGAACCGCAACCCTTTAGCGAAGGCCAAATCCGCCACTACGCTCATGGCACCTTCAATGGTCGGCAAAAGCGCACAAGGTTCGGCATGCACCTTTAATTTTCCGGCTTCGATTTTCGAGAAATCGAGGATATCGTTGATAATCTGCAACAATGCCGAGGCGCTGGATGACACCGTCTCCGCCAAGGCGCGTTGTTCTTTGGACAAGGGCGTATCCAGCAAGAGACTGGTCATCCCCATCACGCCATTCATCGGCGTTCGAATTTCGTGACTCATATTGGCGAGGAATTCCGATTTCAACTGAGCCGACTGAATGGCTTGATCCCGTGCTTGCGCCATGGTTTCCTCCACCGCGACCTGTTCGGTGATATCCCGAATCACGCCGGTGAAGACCACAGTGTCGTTGAGCTGCACTTCACTGACCGACAAATCAACCGGAAAACACTCGCCGGACTTCTTCATCCCTTCCACCCGACGGGTGCGACCGATAACGTTCTTCTGACGCGTTTTCAAATAGGTCTCGAGATAACCGTCATGAGCATCACGATACGGATTCGGCATCAAGACACTGATATTTTGTCCCAGAATGTCATCCATTGCATAGCCGAACATCTTCTCAATCGCGCGATTGACCTCAATGACAATCCCCTTGGAATCGATGACGATAATCACATCGGTCACGGAGTTCATGACCGCGCGGGTTTTGTTTTGGCTCATCACCAGTTCTTCGGTCAACTGGCGCCGATGACCGGCTTCGGTATTCAACTGTTCGTTGGCAGCGGATTGCTCTTCCAGCAGCTGACGAGACTCACGCAAAGACAGTTTCAAACGACGCATCATCACCGCCAGCAAGAACAGGGTAATCAGCGCCAAACCGACCATGAACAGAAAAGACCGCCAAGCGTGCTTCTCATCCGCCACCCCATAACTCAGCGGTCGCTGAACCTCCAAAACACCGCGTACATCACCGGCTTTCCAATCGGTTTTCGGGGTACCCGGATAGGTATTATGGCACCCGACGCAACTCTCTTTCAAAACATCCGCGCGAGCATAGCGCAACACCTTACGACCGTCCTGATGCACAATTTTCCAATACGGCTGGTCGGGGTGTTGGCGTAAATACGCCATCGCGTCGGCCTCGAATGCATCCAAGTGCTGACTGTCCTGACTCCAGACAAAGGGTTGGTCGCTGTAAAGTTTCACTTTATAACCGTCGCCATCCGACGATAGATAACGCCCAAAATCCTTGGCAAAGGTGGCTGGCAAGGGTGCCGCGCCGTCTGGATGATTTTCGAAATCATGCATGACCGGCACACCGCGCTTCACCAGAGAAGGTAGAATTTTTTTCGCGTAATAATTTCGGAACTCGACCACGGAAATGGAAAAATTCCGTGCATCTTCCAACGCGATTTCTTGACTGACCTGTTGATGCTCTTCGTAGTTCTGCCAGAAGACGAAGCCAATCCCTGTTAGCAGAGAAAGCGCCAACAGCGGAAAGAAGTAAGACGTGGCAAACAGATCGCTTGTAGGTTTCATGTGATTATTTTACTCAATTCCGAACCCGAGGCACGACCATTTCACACCTCCAGATCTTTCCCTTGCCGAAACCTTTTGTCAAAAATCGTTAAGGGCAACAAAAAAGGGCCCGAAGGCCCTTTCCAAACATGCTTATACGATGCGCTTAATAGAAAGCGATGCGCACACCGATATGGGCGTTGCCATCCACTTCATGATAGCCGGTTTTCGGGAATTTCACCTGGAACTGGCGGAAGCCGATGTACGCCACCGCGCTTGGCAGAATGCGCATTTCGGCACGGACATTGAACTCGTAAGCGTTGTCGGCATCACCGAAGGTGACGATGGACGGCGCATAGATATACTCCGCTGCAATCGCCGACGGTACAGACGTCGGTAACCAATAGCGCCCCAAGGCCCCCAACATCAGGCCATAGCCATTGTTGCCGTCCTTATCTTCATCCAGATAGAAGACTTTGCCTTTCAGGCCCAACTCCAGGTTTTGGTTGCCCATCAAACCTTTGCGGGCAATGCTGCCGAACAGGTCCAACACACGGTCGCCATCATTGTTGAACATGAAATCGATGCCGAGGTTGGTCAGTTCCTGCGGTGTCTCACGCAAAGAATACAGACCGACATTAGCGGTGTCATTGGATAAAGACAAATCCAACCCGGCATTTCCATCAATGGCGGCAGTCGCCGTTGAAGACAATCCAATCAATCCAGCAACCAAAATGCTTTTACGCAACCGCTTCCATAACATCATTTAATTCGCTTCCTTTTTCGTTTCATTTAATTGTTGAATGGTCTGGGAGATGGCATCTCCCGTCTCCTGAATTTTATCCACCGCGCCCTGTGTCGCCTCGACACCGCTCTGCGCCACATCACGACTGCCAAACCAATCGAACATCACGGCCAAAACCGCAAACACGACCACCAGCAACACCAGCCACAGTTTTTTCATGTCATCACACCCTTAGCGATTGTAATTCAGTTGATTGACCTTATTCATATAGTCGACCGATGTCTTGACGATGGTATCGGTCGCTTCATCAGCAAACGCCATCAGAGCCGCGCCGGTCGCTTCCGGTTTCATTTCGTTCATACCTTGATATTCGTTACTCACCGTCGCCACAGTGACCCCTAAGTCATTGATCATTTCCAAATCACCAATCAAACTGACTTTGTACAGGGTCTCTTCTTTCGACTCATTCGCTTCGATGAAATACTTGAAGGTCAAATCCGGCTTTCTCGCCGTCATATTGAAGCCTTCCGATGCCAATGCTTTACGGAAAGCGGTTTCAAAAGCCGCCGTTTCCTGAGTACTGGCATCCAGATTGATGACGATTTGATCCACCAAAGTGTTCATACGCTTCTGTAGTAATTCCGCCAATTGGTCGTGCGGTAAGGTAATAGACTCACCCTTAAAATTTTCCAAATGCGCTTTCAGGTCCGCGCGCGCTTCAATCGTCGGCATGGCCGGCAGAATCGACAGCAACTGGTTCAATTTGGACCCTTTGCCACTCACGTGCAGATAATCCGTCAATTGATTATCCAAAGCCTGCAAACGCTCCATCATTGCGTCGTCAATGGCGGCTTTCGGAATTTTCGCCAACGCAAATACCGTATTCGCTTCGTCATCGACATAAACGGTGTCCGCATCCGGCACGGTAATTTGATAGCCCTTCACTTCGGCGCGAATGGCTTTCCGCAACTTGCTTTCAAACGGCGTTTCTTCTTCCACCGCGATTTGCTTGGTGGACGGCATTGTCTGCATCCGGCCATTCACCAAGGCCGCCAAATTTTGTTTGGCACTGGCTTTGGCCTGCTCCGTCGCGTCGGCCTGACCTTCATCCAAAGGCGCTTGGCCTTTGGCGTATAAATATTCACTGTCTTCATCCTGAGTGGACACAATCCACGATGGCGCGACCTTTTTTAGAGACGCTTCATTTTCATTTACCATCGATTGCGTACAACCGGACAAACCCCACACTGACAACACAAATAGAAAGAGTGCTTTTTTCATAATAACAACCACTTGTTTTAAATTATTAACATTATTTTTTATGCAACTGACGGCCATCATGATACTCGATTTAACGTAGAGATAGAAGTGAATTAGTATGACTTTTTACCGCTTCGCCAAGCTCGAATCGCAAAGCGCGAAGGGTGTACCGCGTGGTAGAGATGCTGGGGCATGACGGCCATTTCACCGGCCACCATCCGCCCGATGATTTCCGCACCGAGAAAAACCGACATCAAGCCCCGCGCTCCATGACCGTTACTGACAAACAGCCCGGTTTGATACCGCTGCGGCGGATAACGATGCGGAACTTGGCTATGCGGTTGCGACAAATAAGCCTCCGCCATCCATTCCGGCGGCGGCACCGCGCCAATCAACGGCAGGTGATCCGGCGTCGTCGGGCGAAAACCGATTTTGCCATGCAACCCGGCTTCGTGATTCCACCAGTTCGGCAAAGCCTCGGAAACCATCTCACGGTTTTCCGATTGCGCCGCTTCCGACAGCTCCGTAGCTGTATCCGGCGCTTCAAACGTGGCTCCAGTCACCCCCTCATAAGGTGCATCCTCCCCCAAATTGCCCGTGACCGTATAGCCTCGGTGCGTCACAGTGCAATGCAACGGTGCTTGGATAGCCGTGGCTGGCAAATGACTGACCTGCCCCTTCACCGGGCGAATCGGCAACCCCAACTGACGGTTCAACGCTTCATCCAAAGCACCCGTGGCCACCACCACCACTTCAGCTTCGTGCTGGGTCTGATTAGTCACAATTGACCAGGCCCGGTCATTTTTCACCAAATCCGTCACCGTCTCATGCAAACGCAATTCGATGTTTTCATGCGCTAAACAGGTGTCCACCACCGTCGACGGGCGCACCCAACCGCCTTTTGGAAAGAACAACCCTTCAAATTCCGTTGTTTGACCGATTCGCGCACTGGCCTGTTCGGCATCACACCAAACCGCGAACTCCGGCGGCAAGCCAACCCGTTGCAAACTGTCTTTCAGACGTTTATCCAACGTATCGGTCACCGCCAACTGCATCAGTCCATTGAGTTCACCGACGATTTGACGATTGTCGAGCCAAGGCTCGAGCCATTTCAAGGTGGTCTCGAAACCTCTCAAATAAAACTGACTGCGCAGATTCCAATCCGCGGTCACCAACGGGTGAATCGCGCCGGCCAGATTGCCGGATGCCTGTTGCCCCGGTTGCGCCCCCGCCTCCAACACTCTGACCGTCCAGCCCTGCTCCGCCAATTGGCGTGCCACCGTTGCGCCGGCCAGCCCGGCGCCAATGACCACAGCGCGCTGCTTGACTGGTTTGATCGGATCCGGCGACGCAAACCAGGGCGCCTTCGATGAGAAAGCACGCTCTTGCGACAATTGCCCCCGACACATTTCCCGTTTGCGTCCAAAACCGGGCATTTTTTCCACCGCGAACCCAGCCTTTTGCAACCCACGGCGCACCTCGCCAACGGCTGTAAAGGTGGCAAACGTGGTTTGAACATGACTCAAACGCGCCATCTGCGTATAGAGAGCCGGTTGCCACATATCCGGGTTTTTACTCGGCGCAAAACCGTCCAAAAACCAAGCGTCCACCGAGCACTCAAATTCAGGCAATCCCAGCAAAAGATCGCCGAACCAAACAATTAAACGCACTTTTCCATCAAATAACGACATTTCATGCCAACCCGGCAACCGGAGCGGATAAACCGCACATAATGCTTGTGACAACGTCCCTAATTCCGCAAACGCGCCATGGGCTTTTGAAAGGTCTTCACCGCTCAAAGGAAACTTTTCAAATGAAATAAATTGCAGTTCGGCGCTTTTCGGCGCACATTCAAACCAGGCACGCAGTGTTTGCAAAAAATTCAACCCGGTACCGAAACCGGTTTCCGCCACCGTGAAGACCTCGCCTGCCCGCAAAGCGGCAAACCGTTCCGGCAGTTGGTTTTGCTGCACAAACACGTAATCGGATTCGGCCAAGCCATCGCTGACCGAATAATAGATATCATCGAAATGCGTCGCTTTAGGCACCTGCTCCGGCGTCCATTCGATTTGTGCGCTTGAAATGAGGCGTTTATCGTCTGTCATGCCATTATTTTAAACCAAAAATTGGGACAAACACCCTGACCATTTTTATTTCCGAACCTCATCTGAACACTTTGTATGCCGCAAGCGACGAGTCAAAAAAATTTCATCCAAAAACCGAGACACACCCAAACGCTTTTGCGGTAAGATTTGAACTGTCTGTCTAAGTAAAACTACTTGCCCGCTTTTTCAGCATCCTGAAAAAGCGGCAACCAGAGGAGAGAGAAGCCATGGAAAGATTGCAAGAAACCGGACAATTGATGGGTCGCTTGATGCAGGATATGCCGGACCAACTCAAAGAGTTCAGCGCCTTTATCAAAATCGCCGAGAAGGACGGCGCGATGGACGCCAAAAGCAAACATTTGATTCTGTTATCGCTGGCCATCGCCTTCCAGTGCGCTTGGTGTATCGCCGTCCACGCCAAAGATTGCGTCGAGGCCAAGGCCACCAAGGAAGAAATGCTGGAAGCCGCGATGATGGCGGTCGTCATGGGTGGCGGACCGAAATTAAAATGTATATGGAGATTCTGTACGAGGAGCTGGATAAATACTTCGACAAATAATTCCGTCAAATCCGATTCGCGTTTTACGTCAATCCATATTAAAGCTTAGAGCGTCGTCGAGCCTTTCGACAACACCAACTGCTGGGACGCGAGTCGTTCCGCCTGCGCCGGGTCATGCGAGACCCACACCGCGCAGGCTTGTTGTTCGGCCAAATAAGATTGAACCAATGCCTCAACCGCCAAGGTGGAGTCCGGATCCAGGTTCGCCGTCACCTCATCCAACAACAACACTTTCGGCTGGAACGCCAAGCCCCGCAACAAAGCCAATCGCTGTTTTTCGCCGCTCGACAAGGCCGTGACCGGTTGTTTTAAAATCGACTTCGGCAATCCCAGCGCGGCCAAACCGGAAACCAACCGATCCGAATCCTTCTCGGTCACAGCATCCGGGTAATGCGCTTCAACCGAATCGTCCCACCAAGCGGTTTCGGCCGGAAACCACATCACTTGACGACGCCACACCGGCGGCGGAAACGCCGACTGTTTCTCGGCATTCAACCAGGCCTGGCCGGAATGGGGTTCCAAGTCCGCTAAAGCACGCAACAAAAGCGATTTGCCGGAACCGGATACGCCGGACACCATCAAGACCTCCTGCTCGGCCAGTGCAAAAGATACCGGAGCCAGCAAGGCGTCAATGGCGAGCTCTTCCACTCGAAACATCACAATTTCTCCAGTTTGGCAAAGGCCGCCACCAGCCACTTGGTGCCGGCATGATTGAAATTCACCTGAATGCGCGCATGGTCACCGGCACCTTCGGTCGCCAACACCATGCCCTCCCCGAACTTCTGATGAAACACCCGTTCACCGGCCTGGTAACCGCTTTCATTCAAGGTGGCCGACGCGCCGGCGCCAAATCCGCCGCCATACGACGACGTGGTCGCCTGTGCCGATCCTTTTAACCGCACATGCTGCACACAATCCTCAGGCACTTCTTTTAAAAAGCGCGACGGCAACGGATAAAACTCCGAACCGTGCATCCGGCGGCGATTGGCATAGGAAATCATCAACTGCTTTTCTGCCCGCGTGATCCCGACATAGGCCAGACGACGTTCCTCCTCCAATCGATAAGGGTCTTCCTGCGATTGTTGAGACGGGAAGAGCCCTTCTTCCAAACCAATCATAAACACCAGCGGAAACTCCAACCCTTTGGCGGCGTGCAACGTCATCAACTGCACCGACGACTCCCAATGATCAGCCTGTTGCTCACCGGCCTCCAACGCCGCCTGCGCCAAAAACTCCGCCAGAGGATTATCGAAATTCGGTTCATCAAACGCATCACTCGGCAAATCAGCCACACTTTCGTTTGTGCGCATCGGCTTGAATTGACTGACAGCGTTAATCAATTCGTCGATGTTTTCCAAACGGCTTTGGCCTTGCTCGGAGGTGTCCTTTTCAAAATGCAGCTGCAAGCCGGAGCGCGACACCACCTGCATGACCTGATCCTGTAAATCGAGTCCGTCGGTGCTTTGATCCAATGCTTCAATCAAGGTCAAAAAACCATTGACCGACGTTTTGGCACGCGCCGTTAAACCGGCTTCCACCAACTGATTGGCCGCTTGCCAGAGCGAAATTTCCTCCATTCGTGCCACTTCGCGGATTTGATCGGCGGTTTTATTGCCGATGCCGCGCGGCGGATGGTTATACACCCGTTCGAAGGCGGCATCGTCTTCGCGACTGATCAACAGGCGCAGATAAGCCAACACATCCTTGATTTCGGCACGATCGTAAAACCGCAAACCGCCATACACCCGATACGGAATCTGCGCTTGCAACAGCGCCTGCTCCATCACGCGCGACTGGGCGTTGGAACGATACAACACCGCAATTTCCGAACGGCTGCCGCCCTGTTCGCACCAGGCTTCAATCTGATTACAAATGTAGCGCGCTTCGTCCTGCTCATTGAAGGCTTCGTAAATTTGAATCGGTTCGCCGTCTTCGCCGGCACTCCAAAGGTTTTTCCCCATCCGGTCCTGGTTGTGTGCAATCAACGCATTGGCGGCTTTCAAAATCACATTGGTGGAACGGTAGTTCTGCTCCAGACGAACGGTTTTCACATCGGAAAAATCCTCGTCGAAACGGCGTATGTTCTCGATTTTCGCCCCACGCCAACCGTAAATGGATTGGTCGTCGTCACCGACGATAAACAATTTGCCCGTGGCGCCCGCCAACACCCGCAACCAGGCGTATTGCAAGGTATTGGTGTCTTGAAATTCGTCCACCAGAATATGACGGTAACGATTTTGATAATGCGCCAGCACTTGGGGATTCTTCAGCCACAGTTCGTGGGCGCGCAACAGTAATTCGGCAAAATCCACCAGGCCTGCCCGTTTGCACTGTTCCTCGTAAGCTTGATAAATCTGCACCATCTTACGCACATACGGATTGTGCCCGGCATCAATGTGATGCGGACGGCGACCTTCTTCTTTCTCACCGTTGATAAACGCCTGCACCTGTTTATGCGGCCATTGCGCTTCGTCCAGTTCCAACGCTTTCAATAACCGCTTGATCACACGTTTCTGGTCATCGGCATCCAGAATCTGAAAGGCTTGTGGCAACCCGGCTTCCTGATAATGGGTGCGCAGCAAACGATAGGCAATGCCGTGAAACGTGCCCATGGTAATGCCTTGCGACTGATTGCCGATCAACGCTTCCACCCGACCGCGCATTTCACTGGCGGCTTTATTGGTGAAGGTCACGGCGAGAATGTTATATGCCGAAAAGCCCATCACCTCCGTCAACCAAGCGATGCGATGCACCAGCACTCGGGTTTTACCACTGCCGGCGCCGGCGAGAATCAAGGCATGACGGTCATCCACCGTCACCGCTTCTCGCTGGGCGTCATTTAAATCATTTAATATGTGTGAAATATCCATAAAAACTAAAGTCGAAAACCAAAATCGTATCAATCGTGAAAAGGGACAGGTAATGCGCATATCCTAAGGGATTTTGGCGCTTTCAGCATCTTTTATTCACCCCCGCCAATCGCCAAATGAAAAACATTTCAGATTTTGCTTGCATTGAAAACGGAAACAATGTAATAATTATCCAAATTTCAAAAATTCAATCTTCATCCAACGCATACATAAACGGGTTCCGCCGCAACGGAAAACCCAAACAAAGACTTGGATGATAATTCTTATCTCGACCCCGATAGCTTCCCATACGACTTTCTCCACAACCAATTGGGGATGCGTGTAAGCATCAAAATCGAGATACTTAAAACGTAAGGAGTTACCTAATGAGTGACAACATGATTGCAACCTCTGATGCAAACTTTGACAGTGAAGTACTACAGTCCGACGTTCCTGTTTTGGTGGATTTCTGGGCCGAATGGTGTGGTCCTTGTAAAATGATCGCGCCAATTTTGGACGAGGTTGCCGGTGAATACGCAGGGAAAATCAAAGTCGCTAAATTGAACATCGACGAAAACCCAGCGACGCCGCCAAAATATGGCGTGCGCGGTATTCCGACATTGGTTCTATTCAAAAACGGTGAAGTGGACGCCACGCAAGTCGGCGCGCTTTCTAAGTCTCAACTGTGTGCATTCTTAGACGGTAACCTATAACTTCACGGACTTCCCGTTCAAAGCTGCCCGACGTCAATGGGCGGCTTAGATTCACAATCACTCGATCATCCCCCAAACATTTAAACTTCCAACTACCCCGTTCAACCTTACTCAAAGACAGTTATAACCATATGAACTTAAACGATCTTAAAAAAATGTCTGCGGCCGCTTTGCTGGACATCGCCGCGGAAAAAGGCCTGGAAAACCTGGCCCGTCTGAAAAAACAAGACATCATTTTCGCCATTCTGAAAGCGCATGCCAAAAGCGGTGAAGACATTTACGGTGAAGGGGTGCTTGAAATCCTACCGGATGGCTTCGGCTTCCTGCGTTCCGGCGACGGTTCTTACTTGGCCGGACCGGACGATCTTTACGTTTCGCCGAGCCAGATTCGTCGCTTCGGTCTGCGTAAAGGGGATACCATTCAAGGCAAAATTCGCCCACCGAAAGACGGCGAACGCTATTTTGCCTTGCTGAAAGTTGAAAAAATCAACTTCGAAGACCCGGATGTCGCCCGTAAGAAAATCGCTTTCGAAAACCTGACCCCATTACACGCGCAAGAGCGTTTGAAAATGGAGCTAGGCAACGGCAGCACGGAAGACATCACCACCCGTATCATCGACATTGCCGCACCGTTTGGTAAAGGGCAGCGTGGTTTGATTGTGGCACCACCGAAATCCGGTAAAACCGTGATTCTGCAACAAATTGCTCAATCCATCGCCGAAAACCACCCGGAAGCCTATTTGATCGTGCTATTGATCGACGAACGTCCGGAAGAGGTGACCGAAATGCAGCGTACCGTTAAGGGCGAAGTCATTTCTTCCACCTTTGACGAGCCGGCTACCCGCCACGTTCAGGTTGCGGAAATGGTCATCGAAAAAGCCAAGCGTTTGGTCGAACATAAAACCGACGTGGTCATTCTGCTGGACTCCATCACCCGTTTGGCGCGTGCTTACAACACGGTCGTACCGTCTTCCGGCAAGATTTTGACCGGGGGTGTGGACGCCAACGCCTTGCACCGCCCGAAACGTTTCTTCGGTGCCGCACGTAATATCGAAGAAGGCGGCTCCCTGACCATCATCGCCACAGCGTTGGTGGACACCGGTTCGAAAATGGACGAAGTCATCTTCGAAGAGTTCAAAGGCACCGGTAACATGGAACTGCATCTATCACGCAGCATCGCCGAAAAACGCACCTTCCCGGCCATCAACATCGAGAAGTCCGGTACGCGTAAGGAAGAGTTGCTCACCACGCCGGAAGAGTATCAGAACATTTGGATTCTGCGTCGCTTCCTGCAAGGCCTCAACAACGAGGTGGATGCCATCGAGACGTTGATCGACCAAATGAAGGTCACCAAAACCAACGACGAACTGTTCACGGCGATGAAGCGCTAAGCCGCTTCCCGCCGACAATCCGGAGAGCGAGCCGACCCAAAACCGAAAAATTGCAAGTATTTCATCCATTAAATGCGGTTTTTACTTGCAATTTTGTTTTTTAGTTCTATAATTTCGCTTTCTTTTTTTAAACATAGTGGTGTATCAGCTTTGTCTGTGCCCTGACAATTTGTTTTGGTTTCACGCCAAAGACAATGAATCGGCCAAACGAAAAAGACAAATTGAGCACTGCATAAATAAAATGGACCGTCATCATGCAAGCAGGCATTCATCCAGAATACAATGAAGTGGTTTTCCAGGACATCTCGACTGGTGAAACCTTTTTAACTCGTTCTACGATTGAAAAGACTTCTGGCGACACCATTACTTTAGACGGCAAAGAATACCCACTAGTTCGTATCGAAGTTTCTAGTGCTTCACATCCTTTCTTCACTGGTAAGCAATCACTGGTCGATACAGAAGGACGTGTTGAAAAATTCCGTCAAAAATACGGTATGCGCAAGTAAGCACTTCACACTGTTATTTTGTTGCAAAACAAAATATCCTGAAAAAGGCCGTTTCAAACGGCCTTTTTTATTTCTACGATTCCCTGACGTCCCTTCGATTTTCTTCACGCTCTTGGCTTGGCCTTTGCTACAATCTTTCTCATCCAGTTCAACCCAAGACACCGACTCCTATGATGAAATTATCGATTGCCGCTTTGAAATCCTGTGCTAAATGGCTACCGCTCTGCCTGCTGCCCATTGCTTTTGCGTCTCAGGCCGACGACTGTGCCCCTCAGAAAATCGATGTCTGGGTCAAGGCCAGCTTTGCCTTGAGTGGTGATACCATCATCATTCAAAACAATGAGTTCCGTCTCATTGGCATCGAGGCGCCACAAATCCAGAAAAAACAAAAATTCTATACCCGCGGCCAACCGTTCGCGAAAGAGTCGCAAACCAAACTCAATCAACTGCTGGCCAACCACGATTTGCAAGTCGGCGTGGAATACGATGAACTGAAAATCGACGATTTCTACCGTAATTACGCCCACCTGTACATCAAGCAGGACGGCCGCATCGTCAATCTGCAAAAACTGATGCTGGAAAGCGGCCTGGTATTGGCGAAATCGGAACCGCCTAACATGAAACACCAAAAGTGCTATTACCAGGCGGAAAAAACCGCTCGGGAAGCCAAGATTGCGCTGTGGAGTTTGGCGGAAAAACGGCCAGACCTGCATTATCCGATTGCCCCCTCTTCGGAAATCAACACTGAAGACGAGGGCTATCACATCTTCAAAGGCAAAATCGTCAAGGTCGATAAAAGCTCCAACAATTACATCCTCAACATGGACACGACCGGCATCCGCATCCGCAAAGCCGACTGGGAGCGCTTCGATTACGACAGACTGAAAACACTGGAAGGCAAAGTAATCGAAGCCCGCGGGTTCGGATTCCTGTACGGTGGCTCCATGTTCGTCAAGGTGCGTTCTCCCTTTGCCATCGACCGCCTGAACCCGGTTAACGAATGACCCCGGCTCGGCGCTTTCGAGCGCTCGCCCTAGGGGTCTTAGCCTTTTTCCAACCCTTTCGCTAACACTTTGATTCCTAAACGGATTGAAAACCGGTTTTTTTGTGACATTTGGGCGTCTCGCCGTTAAAATAGCTCTTTCGATTCAAATGACACAAAAAGGATTTCCGATGGCGGAACTACAAAACGACCGTTTTTTACGCGCACTTTTAAAAGAACCCGTGGATCGCACCCCCGTGTGGATGATGCGTCAAGCCGGTCGTTATCTGCCAGAATATCGCGAAACCCGCAAGGAAGCCGGTTCCTTTATGGACTTATGCCGTAACAAAGAACTGGCCTGTGAAGTGACCTTGCAGCCATTGGAGCGTTTCCCGCTGGATGCCGCCATCCTCTTCTCCGACATCCTCACCATTCCGGATGCCATGGGGTTGGAATTGCGTTTTGCCACCGGCGAAGGGCCAATTTTCGATAAGCCGGTGCGTTCCTTATCGGACGCGAAAAAGCTGTTTGTGCCGGACATGGACTCCGACCTAGGCTACGTCATGGATGCGGTCAGCACCATCCGCAAAGCCTTGGATGGTCGTGTGCCACTCATTGGCTTCTCCGGCAGCCCTTGGACGCTGGCTACTTACATGGTCGAAGGCGGCTCCAGTAAAACCTATTCCAAAATCAAAGCGATGATGTACGACGAACCGGCCACCTTGCATCACATTCTGGATGTGTTGGCGGACTCCGTCATCGCTTACCTGAATGCACAAATCGAAGCCGGTGCCCAAGCGGTGCAGATTTTCGACACTTGGGGCGGCGTTCTGACGCCACGCGACTATCAGGAATTCTCGCTGCGCTATATGGCGAAAATCGTCGACGGTTTGAAGCGTGAAAACGATGGTCGCAAAGTGCCGGTCATCCTGTTCACCAAAGGCGGCGGGCAATGGCTGGAGAAAATGGCCGAAACCGGTTGTGATGCTCTAGGCCTGGATTGGACCACCGACATCGACGACGCTCGCGCCCGTGTCGGCGACAAAGTCGCTTTGCAAGGCAATATGGACCCAAGCATTCTTTACGCCTCACCGGCGCGCATTCGCGAAGAAGTGGCGACCATTTTAGAAAAATACGGTCATGGCACAGGGCATGTTTTCAACTTGGGCCACGGCATCCACCCGGAAGTCAACCCGGAACACGCCGGCGCTTTCATTCAAGCGGTCACCGAGCTGAGTCCGAAATACCACGGTTAAAACGCCACGGCCACCAGAAAGGAACCCGAAAATGTCTCAACGCGTTTATTGCATTGCGCAATTCCAACCGAAACCGGGACAGACATCTGCGCTGTTCAAAGTGCTCCAGGCACTGGAGCCGAATACTTTACGTGAAGACGGCTGCCTTCAATACCGTGTCACCCGTCAAATTCAAAGCCCCTTTGCCGACGGAAAAAGCATGCCAATCGCGTTTAACGAAATCTGGCGAGACATGCCCAGTTTCGAAGCGCATTGCCAGCGCCGGGAAATCGTCGAGTTTTTCGAAACCCAATGCCAAGCCGAAACGGGATTGGTCGCCGATTGGAATGTCTGCGTCTATTCGGATGAACCCGAGGACTACGACGCCCCGGTTCTGTAAAACCAAAAAACCGCCAGGCCTTTATACTCTTTAGGGTGTGGCGGTTTTTTATAATCCGAAACAACCCCTTCCGATTAACCCAAATCGACCTTATTGGCGAACTCCATCGCTTCCAGATACAGTTTCGACAGCTCTGACGGTGTCAGCCCTTCAGGAAGCTCGAAATCGGTTCGGCCCTGCTCCATCCCCTTGACCGCCGCCAATGCGACGCCTAGAGAACCGTGAGAGGCCACCAGTGCCTGTTTGATTTTCGGGTCGAAGTTCAATTGCGCCAGCAACTCCTCCAGAGACGCGTCCATCACCGCATCCAGTGTCGAGAAAAGCCCCACGGTAAAATAGCTGTCCTTGGAAAAATCCCCCACCTGCTCACCGACCAATTCACAGAACTTGGCGCGAATCAAAGACGTGTGGAATAGCTCACGCGGCTTATCATCCACCCCCGACAGCACCATCATGCTCGACCAGCTTTGCAATCGCTTCAGGCCGAAACGCAACACCGCATCGTGAATCGACGTAATCTTGTGATTGCCGCCCGCCGTGGCCACAAAGCGTAACAACTTCTGGCTCAGTGCCACATCCTGACGAATGATGTTGCTGAGAATCGCCATATCAATATCCGGATCATAGACATTGGCCAGCAATTTCATCGTCGATAACTTATTGGACGGCAGACTACGCCCTTGCAGAATCTTGGGTTTGGAAAAGAAATAGCCCTGAAAATAATCGAAACCGATTTTTTGACAGAATTCGAATTGCTCACGAGTCTCGACCTTTTCGGCCAACAAACGAATGCCTTTTTCTTTCAGGCGGCCCACATGTTCCAGCATTTTCTTGGGCCCGACTTGTAGGATATCGACCTTGATGATATCCGCACAGGCTTCCAGTTCGGCCAATTTCGGATTGAAAATGTAATCATCCAGCGCCACCTCATACCCTTTCGCACGCAAAGCGTTCAAGGCCTCGATGATCTTAGGCGTTACATGGACGTTTTCCAGTACTTCGATGGCGATTTGCTTCGGCGGGAAAAAAGGCTTGTTCTCACTCAGCAACAACCCTTCTGTGAAATTGATAAAAGCTTTATGACGACCGACCACTTCCTGAAACCCCATGTCACCGAACAGGTTCATCATCACCTGAGCCGTGGCATGGTCGCCACCGAGAATGCGGGCATGGTTGTCTTCGGAACCGGAACGGAACAACAGTTCATAGGCATGAACGCGCACGGACGCGTCGAAAATCGGCTGGCGGCCGATGTAGATATCCACTAATTGCGACATGATTATCTCTATTTTAATCGCTGAAAATCGGTGCCCGGCAAGCCATTTCGGCCTTTTCCGGCACCCATTTTCATTTTAGCACAGCCCGATTTACGGCCGAATCAATCGTCTCTATCCCAATGATAAGTTTCTCCGATAATACCGAAAAAACCATCACAGGACACGGCCTCTACACTGGCGTTATAAAGCTAGGTATCGATTAATCAACAGCGTTGAACTCATCCGGCATTTCGATGTCTTCACCGCCGAACAGGAATTTTTGCATTTCGTCTTTCAGAAAATTTTGCGCTTTCGGGTCCAGGCTGGACAAACGGTATTCGTTAATCAAAATCGTCTGTTGCGCCAACCATTGTTTCCAGGCCTCTTTAGACACATTATCAAACACCTTTTGTCCCAATTCGCCCGGAAAAGGTGGGAAGTCCAAGCCTTCCATTTCTTCGCCCATTTTGACACAGTTAACCATTCTCGCCATTGTGACTCTCCAGTTGTTTGATGAGTTTTCGAATCGGTGCCGGCACGCCTCGCGTCAAGGCTTCCGCCACCGGCAGCCATTCGCCCTCCAGATCGGTCGAGCGCACCCGGTCCACCAGAATCGGTTGAATCATCAGGTGATAATGACTGAAAGTGTGTTTCAGAAGGGGCCATTTTACCAAATCCCCTGCGCCCTCACAGACGGTTTCAACCTTGTTTTTTATCAGGTTTTGTACCGCCGGTTCCGGCGATTCCGGCAGGCTCCAAAGCCCGCCCCAAATACCGTTTGCAGGACGTTTTTCCAATAAAATATCACCGGACGGCTTCCGAAACAGCAACATCGCCACCTCTCGCGTCGGCTTTTTGGTTTTCGGCTTGGAATATGGAAACTCGGTGACGCGGCCCTGCTGCCAGGCCTGGCAGTTTTCGCTGACCGGGCACTCATCACACTTCGGCTTGCTGCGGGTGCATAAGGTCGCCCCCAAATCCATAATCGCCTGGGTGTAATCCTCAAATCGCGCTTCCGGTGTCAGTGCCTCGGCCCGTAGCCAAAGTTTGGCTTCGGTTTGCTTTTCACCCGACCAGCTTTCCACCGCATCGTAACGGCACAGCACCCGTTTGACATTACCGTCCAAAATCGGATGCCGCTGCCCACAGGCAATCGACAGAATCGCACCCGCTGTGGAACGGCCAATGCCCGGTAAGGCCATCATGCCTTCCAAATCCGACGGAAAAGCGCCATCCAATTCATCCACCACCACTTTCGCCGCTTTCAGCAAATTGCGCCCCCGAGCGTAATACCCCAGCCCCGACCAATGCGCCAACACCGCTTCTTCCGTAGATTGGGCCAAGGCTTCGACCGTCGGGAAAGACGTCATAAATCGCTCATAATACGGAATAACCGTCTGCACCTGAGTTTGCTGCAACATGATTTCCGACACCCAAACGCGATAAGGGGTCTTGTCCTGCTGCCAAGGCAAATCATGGCGGCCCGAAACATCGAACCAATCCAGCAAGGCCTGTGAAAAACAAGGTTCGGTCATTGCCTGTCGTTTATCCAATTCGCTTTTCCGTTATAATAAGTCAAAAATTTGAACACCTATTGTACTAGACCCCATGACCGAAAAAACAACCGAAACCGCCCAAACCCAACCGTCCTCGGAAATACCGGCGGACATCCCAGCCGAAAAACGTCGTATCAAAAGCTTTGTTCTGCGCCAAGGACGCCTTTCCAAGGCACAACAAAACGCGCTGGACGCCATGTGGCCAAGCTATGGACTGGAACTGGAAGATAAACTCTTGGACCTCACCGAGCTGTTCGGCCGCGATGCGCCGACCATTGTCGAAATCGGTTTCGGCATGGGCACCAGTCTGGCAGCCATGGCGGAAGCACATCCGGAAAACAATTACATCGGTATCGAAGTGCATCGCCCCGGCGTCGGCGCCTTGTTGAAACTGGTTCAGGAAAAGGGCCTCACCAATGTGCGTGTTTTCAACGACGATGCCATCGAAGTATTGAATAAACAGATTCCCAAAGACAGCCTGTCGGCGGTGTATCTGTTCTTCCCCGACCCTTGGCACAAGAAAAAGCACAAAAAACGCCGTATTCTGCAGGCGGAATTCGCGCACACCATTGCCCAACACCTCAAACCCGGTGGCCACTTCCACATGGCGACCGACTGGGAGGATTATGCCGAGCAAATGATGGACGTGATGAGTGCGGCGCCGGATTACAGCAACACCGCCGGTGAAGGCCAGTTTACACCGCGTCCGGATTATCGTCCTTTGACCAAATTCGAGCAACGCGGTCATAAACTCGGTCACGGCGTATGGGATTTGATTTTCGAGCGCAAGGCTTAACTCGAACAAGTGCCCATTGGGCACGAACACTCGTAACCCCCAAAAACCACCAGGCCTGGTGGTTTTTTATCAATACAACGAATCAGGATTGAAACAACTGCTGCAAACCTTGCAGCAGCTTCTGCTGGTTATCCGGATTGTTCAATAAAGCCTTCATGTCCACCGACCATTTCAATTGATCCAGCGGCCCTTTCAAATAGACCGGCACTTTCATGCCCTTCAAGGACCGTAACGACTTCGGCGGGTTCTGATACACCGTGTACAAAGTGCTGTCGAGCAAAGTCGAGGTCAATTCCAATGACCCCAGTCCCGTGGCGGAAAAACGCCGGCTTTTCACCTTGAAGTCCTTGGTTTTCAGAATGCCTTTCTGAATATTTCCCGTCAGACTCAATTGACTGAACTGCGTGGCGTCCTGCGGCTGGGTTTTCTGCCCGGCCAATAACTTGTTCAAATCCATGCCCACAAAGGCGCCGTCGCTCACCTTAGCCGTGATGCGCCCGTTCATATTCTGGCGCAGCAAGTAACTGTTGACGCCACGCGTCTGCAAATCAAAACCACCACTGTAAGCGCCGTCCAACTGGTGATACTGCCAACCGTCGGCCAGGAACGGTTTCAGCTGAATCGCGTTCATCGTGCCCTTCCAGTCATATGCCGGAGTTTTGCCGGTGACGTCCACAGCCAGCTCGGAACGCAGCTTGCCTTGGTACAAATCGGCGTTTAACGGCGCCAGATTCAACTGGCCGTCCTTCGCCGCCAGGGTCAAATCGAAGTGGGTGAACACCATCTGCCAAGCTTTCAACTGCCCGATGGTCAAGCGCCCTTCGGCATCCAGCTCTTTCAAGGTATTGACCGGCAAGGCAATCGGCAGATAGGTTTCCGGCTTTTTACCCGAGGCGGTTTGAACCGGTGCCGTTGGCTTGGGCTGAGCCGCCGTTTCCGCAGAGCGCCGTTTTTTCGGTGGCGGATTCACATAGGCTTCGTATTGATCCATGTCCAATTCGGATACCGCAATGTCGAAACGGTATTGATCCGGTCGGCCCGCCTGTTTTTGGCGTTGAATATGGCCGGCGATTTTGGCGCCGTCCACCAGCATTTCCAAATCGTCGATATTCAACTGACGTGCCGTCTGTTTCCAACGGAACGCCGCCGACACATCCCTCAATACCTTACGATTGACGAAATGCGGGTACTCGATGCCGGAGTGGCGGAACCATTTGCGCAAACGAATGTGCTCGGCCTTCACTTCGCCTTCGGTTTGCGGATGCGCACCATACTGGCCCTGTAGAGAGGTTTCGATTTGGGTTTTCAACGAACTCAACTTGACCTGCTCCACGTGGAACGTCTTCTGCTCCATATCGAGCTTAAACGCTTTGCCAGTGGTTTCCACCCGCACTTCCGGCACTTTTGTTTCCTTCGGCAGAATCATACGGATATTGCCGTTCCAATCGGCCAATTGCCATTGTTTCAAGGCTTCATTCACCGTCAATTCGGTCGATAGATTGACGTGGAAACGGCTTTTGACCACATTAGTTTGATAGGCGAAATTGGTCAGTAATTTGAACGGTTCGTCCGGCGCGATATCGAACGCCATCAGGTCGAAATCGTCCAGCAGGAAGGTATGACCGTTTTCTTCATTACGCCATTCCAGCACGGCGTTTTGCGACACGAAACTGTTCAAACGCCAGTGGAAACTCGGCGGATTGCCCTGGCGGCTTTCCGCACTGTTCACCACCGGTTGATAAGCGACGGTTCGAAAAGTCGCTTTCGGTTCCGGCAGAAAATGCGACAGCATCGGCATGCCGTGCCAGTTGCTGCGCCCGTTCTTGTCGGTTTCGAGGTACAGATGCGCGCCTTCCAGTTCCACGCCAAGAATGTCCAGCTTGCGATTCACAAACAAATCCCACAGGGAGAACTCCACCTGAATACTGTCGATTTTCGCCAGGTCTGGGCGCTCTGGATCGGTTTTGTCCTGCATCGCCACCTGACTGGCTTCCAACGCAAACGGCCAGACCGAGACATCCAGCTCGCCTTCGATGTTTAACGGATAACCGGTGCGAGCCTGAAATTCACTTTCGATGGTGGTTTTGTACTGGTTGAAATCCATAAAGGTGATGGCACCGATGAAGGCCAACACTACAATGATGGGAATCACCGCCAAGCCCATTACCAAACGACTGGTCCATTTCACGGCCGGATGCGCGGGTGGACGGCGTTTTTTCGCCATACGCGCCTCTTTGATCGGACACACATGGTCGTCGGAATACACCCGTTTTTCCGGATTCAAGGCCTCCTCAATGCTGGCGGCATCTTCCGGAGTGGCATGCGGTAATGGGTCTTTTTTGGATTCCATAATCTTTCCTTTTCCGTTACAACCTGGGCGGCGTTATAAAAATGCCTGCAACACGTCGTTTAAATAGGTTTGGCCGGTGCGGGTCAGACACACCGTTTCGCCGTCAAGCGTCAACCAGCCTTTGTCCGCCAAATCCTGCAAGATGGGCTCAATTGTATGCAATGGCAGGCCGGTACGCAAAGTAAACAAACTTAACTCGAAGCCATCCTGCAAACGCATGGCATTGAGCATGAACTCAAACACAGCATCGCTGTCACCCACCTTTTCCAGCCGTCCGCGCTTGCCCTCGGCTATCATGTTCATATAGCCGCCCGGCGAAGCCGGCATTTGGGTGCGCCAAATCACCCCTTGCGGCGGGTCGGTGATTTTGCCGTGCGCGCCCGCGCCTAGCCCGATGTAATCACCGAATTGCCAGTAATTCAGGTTGTGGCGGCAGGCCTGGCCGTTTTGCGCATAGGCCGACACTTCATAATGATGATAGCCGGCCTCCGCCAAACGTTGCTGGCAAGCCAGCTGCATCTCCCAGGCCTGGTCGTCTTCCGGCAATTCCGGCGGTTGCTTATAAAACGGGGTGTTGGGTTCCAGCGTGAGCTGATAATGCGATAAATGCGGCGGACGCAACTCAATGGCGGTGTCGACATCGTGCAAAGCCTGCTCCAGATTTTGATTCGGCAGGGCAAACATCAAATCGAGATTGAAGTTGTCGAACCCGGCGCTTTTGGCCGCTTCCACGGCGCGATAGGCTTCGTCGGCCGAATGAATCCGCCCCAGGGCGTGTAGCTTTTCGTCGTCAAAACTTTGAATGCCCATCGACAAACGGTTCACGCCGGCCTGGCGAAACCCGGCGAATTTTTCAAAATCGACCGTGCCGGGGTTCGCTTCCAAGGTGATTTCAATGTCCGGTTGAAACCCCAACAAGGCTCTGGCGCGAGACAAGAAACTGTCCAACCCGGCTTCGGACATCAAGCTCGGCGTGCCGCCGCCAAAGAAAATCGACTGAATCGGTCGTCCCCAGACCATCGGCAGGGTCTGTTCCAATTGTTGAATCAGCGCGTCGAGATAAACGGCTTCTTGGTCTGCGCCCAACGTATGCGAATTGAAATCGCAATAAGGGCATTTTTGGATGCACCAGGGGTAATGCACATACAAACTGAGCGGAACGGGTTGGGTGAACTGCAAAATAATCGGCGCCTGTCGATGGAAAACCATTATTTTAATGGAAATTACATACGCAAGTGTTAAGCTTGCATGTAATTCAACCACCTTATTTAAATGGTCACTGTGATGGAACCCAACAGTCTCTTCATTGCCCCTCGCGAACGTCACGCTGGCAGTTTGCTGGTCTCACTCGGTTTGATGTCGCTGCTGCGACAACGGTTTGAAAAAATCGCTTTTTTCCGCCCGCTGGTCAGCGAGGCAGACGACCCGGACAGCCGTTTTATCCACGACTTCTTCCAACTCGACATTCCGATGGCGCAAATGACCGGGCTCACCTTGGCGGAAGCGACCCAAAAACTCAGCGACGGCCACAAGCACGAACTCTTCGAACAACTGGTGGCGCAATACCAGACCCTGCAACAGGAATACGATTTTGTGCTGGTGCACGGCATGGAGATGACCCGCCACGCCAGCGGTATCGAGTTCGACATCAACTTGGCATTGGCGAAGCACTTCAACAGCCCTTACGTGCCGGTGCTGAACGGACAGGACAAAACCCGCTCCGAGATCGAAACCGAAATCGAGATGGAATTGCACGCCAGTGCCGACCACGACCCGTTTGCATTCTTCGTCAACCGCATGGCACCGGCCTTACACGACGACAGTGAAGACTTCAAAAAACACCCAGGCCTGCCGGTGTTTTACCTGCCGGAACTGGACGACCTCAACACCCCGACCATCAAAGAAGTCGCCGACGCCTTACACGGCGAATTTCTGACGCCCAAAAAACAAGGCTGGAACCGCTTGGTAAAAGCGCCCATTGTCGCGGCCATGACCATCGAGAACTATCTGCCGCGCGTCAATGAAGGCGATTTGATTGTGGTGCCGGGCGATCGCAGCGACATTCTCATCGCGTCCGTCATGAGCCTGTTTGCACGCAACATGCCCAATATCGCCGGCATCCTGCTCACCGGCGGTCTGGTGCCCAAGCCGGTGATTCAGGACCTAATCATCAATTTCGAAGGACGTGACCTGCCCATTGTCTCCGTTCAAACCGACACCTATCCGTCGGCGATGGACGTGGGCCGCGTACGCGCCAAACTCAACGCCAACAACAGCCGCAAAACCCATTTAGCGCTCGGGTTGTTCGACCGTCATGTCGACCGCGACGGCCTGATGGAACGCATCCTGCAACGCGCCAGCGACCACAGCCGCGACATCACCACCCCCATTATGTTCGAATACCGCCTGTTCGAAACAGCACGCCAGCGCCTCAAAACCATCGTGTTACCCGAAGCGTCCGACGAACGCATTCTGCGCGCTTGCGACGTGCTGTTACAGCGCAAGGTCGTTAACCCGATTCTGCTCGGGCGCCCGGACGAAGTGCTCTATCAAGCCAATTTACTCGGCCTGAACCTGGAAGGCGCGCAAATCATCGACCCGGAAACCAGTCCCTGGAAATCGCATTTCATCGACCAACTGTTTGAAATGCGCCAACACAAAGGCATGACCCAGGATTTGGCGAAAGACTCCATCTCCCATGTAAGCTATTTCGCCACCATGATGGTGCATCTCGGCTATGCCGACGGCATGGTCTCCGGCGCCACCCATACCACGGCGGACACGGTGCGCCCCGCCCTGCAAATCATCAAAACCCAACCGGATACCTCGCTGGTCTCCAGCGTATTTTTCATGTGTTTCGACACCCGTGTGCTGGTCTACGGCGACTGTGCCGTCAACCAAAACCCGACGGCCGAGCAACTGGCGGAAATCGCCATCGGCTCGGCCGAAACCGCACGGCATTTCGGCATCGACCCGAAAGTGGCGCTGTTATCCTATTCCACCGGCGAATCCGGCCACGGTTCCGAGGTCGAAAAGGTTCGACAGGCTGCCCAACTGGCACACCAAAAACGGCCAGACCTGCTGCTGGAAGGGCCTTTGCAATACGATGCCGCCATCGACCCAACCGTCGCCCGACAGAAAATGCCCGACAGCGACGTGGCCGGACAAGCCACGGTGTTCATCTTCCCGGACCTCAACACCGGCAACAACACCTATAAAGCGGTGCAACGTGCTTCCGGTGCCATCGCTATCGGCCCGGTACTGCAAGGATTGCGCAAACCGGTCAACGACTTGAGTCGGGGCTGCAGTGTGGCCGACATCGTCAACACCGTCGCGATTACCGCGATTCAGGCACAAGCCAACGACCAATGAGGACGGCATCATGAAGATATTGGTTTTGAATGCCGGCAGTTCCTCAATGAAATACAGTCTGTTCAACGGCGAAGACTCTCACCAAATCGCGCACGGCTTGGTGGAACACATCGGCGAAACACCGGAACGCGACGTGGCATTCGCGTTACGCCAGGTGGAAAGCGAACTGCAACAGCATGGCCTGATTGAACATCTTGGCGACTGCGATGCCGTCGGCCACCGCGTGGTCCACGGCGGCGAGGATTTCCAACAACCGGTCATCGTTACCGAATCGGTCATGGACACCATCGACCGGTTGTCGGAACTGGCACCGTTGCACAACCCCGCCAATCTGGCCCCGATGCGGCTATTGGCCGAAAAACACCCAGGCCTGGTGCAAACGGCGGTCTTCGACACCGCCTTTCACCAGAGCATGCCGGCCTATGTATACCACTACGCCATTCCCAAACACCTTTACGACGACCATCTGATTCGCCGCTACGGCTTCCACGGTACCTCGCACCAATACATTGCCAAACGCGCGGCGACTCTGCTCGGCAAGCCGTTAAACCAACTCAATATCATCTCCATGCACCTCGGCAACGGCGCCAGCGTCTGCGCCATCCAATACGGCAAAAGCATGGACACCAGCATGGGCTTCACCCCGCTGGAAGGCCTGGTCATGGGCACGCGTTGCGGCGACCTTGACCCGTCGATTCCGCTGTATATGATGCGCGAACTGGGTTACAGCGCCGAGCAGGTCGACCATCTGCTCAATAAAGAAAGTGGTTTATTGGGGCTGGCCGGGCAGAACGATATGCGTGAATTGATGCAGATGGCCTACGCCGGTGACGAAAACGCCGGGCTGGCGCTGAAGATTTTCATCTACCGTTTGATTAAAGTGGCGGGCAGTTACATGGCGATTATGGACGATTTGGATGCCATCGTGTTTACCGGCGGCATCGGCGAACATGCCGATAAAATCCGCTACCGCGTGGTCAATGATTTTTCCAAGGCGTTTGGGTTTGAAATCGACCCGGTCGCCAATGTCAAAGCCCAGGGCGAAAGCTGCATCACCCGACCAACCAGCCGGATTCCGGCCTGGGTGATTCCCACCGATGAGGAAAAAGAAATTGCTCAACAGACGTTGGCGTTGCTGTCGGACACCTGAATGCATACGGTCAAATGCTCAGCCGCATGTCACCTCAATGCATGCGGCTCAACAACTCAATAATAAGTTTCTTTTCAGCCTTTCGGTTTCGTATAAAATAAGCATAAATCGTAATCGTTTTTAAATAAGCACTTTGGATACCTCATGCACGAGTTTTTAAATTATTTTTCACTGTTTCTGCTGTTTTTCGTGGTCGTCGTACTTTTTTACGGCATCATCGCCATTCACGACATCCCCTATAAAATCGCAAAAAAACGCAACCACCCGCACCAGGATGCCATCGAAGCCGCCGGCTGGGTGAGCCTGTTTATGCTGCATGTTCTCTGGCCGTTTTTATGGATTTGGGCCATGACTTACCGGGAAGAACGCGGCTGGGGCTTTCAGTCCAACACACCCGCTTCCAATCCGAACGAAGCCAGCCTGGCGCAACTGCAATCTGAACTCAGCGCCTTGCAAAATGAAGTGCGTAGCCTGAAAGGCGACACCGCCAACGGAGGTCAAGACTGATGGACATGTTACTCATCCTGACCTATACCGCGATTTGCATCGTACTTTTCAAGCTTTTCAGAGTGCCCGTCAACAAATGGACGGTGCCGACCGCCGCACTCGGTGGTGCCTTTTTGCTGGGCGGCATTTACGGTGTTATGAACTACAGCCATCCTTATTCCAGCCAAGCTCGGGAATATTTTTACGCCACGCCCATCTCGCCGACAGTGAGAGGCCGTGTCATTGACGTGCCGGTCGAGCCGAACACACCGCTCAAAGCCGGGGATGTTTTGTTTAAAATCGACCCAAAGCCCTTCCAGGACAAAGTGGATGAACTCACGGCCAGACTGAAGGAAGCGAAAAAGAACCTGGGACGTTATCAGGAAATGATGCGTAAAAACCTGGGCCGCCAATTGGACGTCGACCAGACCCAGTCACGGGTGGATGCCTTGCAGGCCGAACTGGCCAAGTCTGAGTTCGACTTGGATCAAACCATTGTCCGCGCACCGACCGATGGTTCCGTGACACAGCTTTTCCTGAAACCGGGCATGATTGCGGTGCCGATTCCGCTGCGACCGGTGATGGTATTCATTACCCAGCAGCAGGATTTATTCGTCGGTTGGTTCCGACAAAACAACCTGATGCGCGTGAAGCCCGGCTTCGAGGCCGAAGTCGCGTTTGATGCCATTCCCGGCCGTGTCTTCAAGGCCAAAGTCTTCGGGGTCCAACCTTATATGGCGGAAGGCCAGATGCAACCCAATGGTGTCTTGTTGACGGATAACAATCGTATCAGCGGCATGGTGCCGGTCAAACTGAAAATCACCGACCCGGCGTTTGCGGAATACCGCGATCAGCTACCTGGCGGTTCTTACGCTCAAGCGGCGGTTTACTCGGATAAATTCGAGGACTTGTCCATTATCCGGAAAGTGCTGTTACGCATGGCGTCTTGGATGAACTACATTTTCCCGATTGACTGACGGACGTTTTTAAATGCCCGAAAATAAAAAACCGCCAGTCCTGGCGGTTTTTTTGTTTGGGCAATTCGTGATCTGAATCAGGCGGTCACATTGATATTATTGCCTAGATTTGGCGGCAGTCCTTGCGTGGATGGCGCCGGAGTCGGCAAAGATTCAATCAAGGACAGTGCGCCCTGGGTTTGTACGTCCATCGCTTTCTTCAACATGGAAATCTGCGCTTCCTGCTGAGCGTAAACCTGTTGCTGTTGCATCGCCGCGTTCACCGCGCCGTTGGCCGAAACATCCATTCGAGCCTCCTTGAAAATAGATGGGTTCAAAAACGTTATCGGCTAAACAAAATGAAACTTGAGCTATGGCACTAAAATTAAATAATTTTATTTTTTTAAAAGGATACCAGTCCCTTTCTTTTTTAAATCTAACTTTAACTTATCATATTCATAATTAATATTAAAAACTGCTTCTGAAAGAGTGTGAATCTGCTGTTCTTTTCTAGTTTTCAAAAACGTATTAATAACAGAAGTTGTAGTAATCCCAATAAATCTTGTATAAAAACTCGTTACTGCTGATGTCTCAACATAAGCATTATGAACAACTTTATTTCTAGCTCGATAAACATAAAGTAACTTTTCATAAGCAATTTTTTCTAAATCTTCAAGCAATTCTAAGCATTCACTTTTACTTTGAAATATTTTTGATAGCCAAGTCATTTGGTCATCTAGCAATGTTCCTGGCTCTATACACTCTTTAAGCTCATCGATTCTCTTAATAAAATCGCCTAAAAAAATTTTCGTACCTTTTTGCCTATTAAACCCTATATCCGATTTTAACTTTCTGGGTATATCAACATTCCTTTTATAACAACTTTCTTCAAATTTATAAAAATGCATCCAAGCAAAACGATACAACTGTCTTTTAGCCATCAACTTTGGAACAATATTCAATATAGAATCAACTGTACTGCTTTCACCTTTTAACTCAAAAACATTCTCCAATGCCACCCAATGCCATAATAATTTTTCATTTAGCCCTTTAGACTCAATCGCTTTTCTATTCCAATGCATTGACTTGATAATTTTTTTGTCTATAACTAAAAGCTCTTTATTCGACAGATTGTTTAACAAGTATTGCGATAGTTCTATATGTTCATGCTTATTGTTTAACTCAATAGAATCAGACCATTCTTGAAACTCAAAGTTAGAAAAACCCGAACCGATATCATTACCTTCATCATCTATTATGTAATATTCCTCGGTATTAATTGAAACGGGAACTTTATAAGATGAATAACGCGAAGTAAGCAGGTCGATTACTTGCTCAAGTTTTTCAATAGCTTTAACTTTAGCAAATTCATAATCAATGAAATCAACGGATACTGCTGCATTACAGTAATAGTGATTATCGAAATATTGCTCTTCCTTAGCTCCAAAGGTTTCATCATCTCGAGAATCTAAAGACAAACTTTTTATTAGGTTTACTCTAAAAGGGTCATAAAACTGAACATCACCTAATGAAAAATTGATACCTTCACCTTTAAACCCTTTTATTTGAAAAATAAATTTTCGCTTTTCCGATTCAATATCAAAGTACTTCTCAATAACTAAAATTCTTTGTTTATCAGTTAAGTTATCAATATAGGTGGTAACGTCCTTGCAGTATTCTTTATATTTATGACTATTTGTATCAGTATCTGGAAGTTCAAATCCATGAGGAAAGTCTGTTATCAAAGCACCAGCATCCAAAACTCGATATCCTTTAAATATAGAATGAATTATTTTTTGGATACCAGTTGAAGAATAGCCTTTATAAATTAACTCGTTAATAATCAGTTTTGTTAAATTTTTAACTCTTTCTTTGTCTAATGCATATTGCTCGTCAGTAAGTATTTTAGCTAGCTCTTTAATAGAGTCCCTAGCCAATTTAAAGTCAGATAAATCTGCTACTAATAAATTTAAAAGATGGATTAAGTAACCATAATTTTGTTTATTTGAAAATTGACGTTGGATTAAAGTGATAATTGGTGATAAATTTTTTACTGCTTGCACATCTATCTCAGCAAAAGCATTAAAACTATCAATAAAAAATCGTTTATTTTTTTGATTTGATAGCGAATTACGATCTATTTCTTCAATGAATTCTTTAACCAAAACCCTTGGACTATAGTTAATTGAATGAATAAGCTCTCTTTCAATACTATTTGAAGAGTGCATAAAATCATCCCAAAAATCTTTAAAATATTGAATTTTTGTATTCATTGAATTAAAACACTTTAATCATTCAGATAACGGTTCAAATCGAAAATGCCCCAAGTCACCGGTTCCGCTTTCTGTTGATAAAACAGCAAGTCGTCGGAGAAATCCCAAAACGCCGGTGCGGTACGGCGCACGCCATACGCTTTCACCCAGCGTTGCAACTGCGACTTGTCCTTCACGCGGGACGCCAGCGCCAGGAAAACATTCACGTCCTGCTCGCCCAAATCGAAAAACATCCCCGGATAACTGGTCTGCAGACCTTCCACCACCGTGACCGAATTCTCCTTCGGCGCCCGATTGTATTTGTCGAACAGCAGGGACGACACATTGTAATAACCGCGATTCAGAAACAGTGTGTACCAAGATTCGTCACCGTTGTATCGTGTCACCCTGAGGAACGACACTTCCGGCCACCCTTCGATTTTCTCGCCTTTCAAGTCAGCCAGCTGCTGCAGGAAATTCTGGATTCGGGCATCCGGGTCACCGTCTTTGAACGGCATTTTCGGACGATTAATCGGATCGGAATTCAACACATCACGGAACTGCTCCAACTGCACCACACGATCGAAAAATTCCTGTTTCGGGTGTTTTGTCACATAATCAATGCCGGTTTTCGTCGGTGTTAAATCGGTTTTAATGCTTTCTTCCGAGGTTTTGCGATACCAGTAGTTGCGCAGCTTTTCACGAGTGTCTTCCGGCAGGAAGCTCAGGAAATTGTTTTCCCCTTCCATACGCAGAAAATCCATGTAAAGCCGGGTATTCAGCTGATGGCCGACATTGCCGTAGACATCAAAACCGGACACCAGCAAATACTGGATACGTTCCAGCAACGGGTAATCAATCACCCAGGCGGTTTTCGGCACTTTGCCGTGGAAGCCTTTCAATACCGTGGCGGAATCCTGATTCCGGAAAACGGTCAACAACGCATTACGGTTATGACCGTCGCCGTCCCAAATCATATTGAACCCGTGCTTGATCTTCCGTTCTTTCTTGGAGTGCAACAGTTTCTGTTTGGCATCCAGATAGAGACGCTGTTTGTTTTGATACGTGGTGGCCGTGGCCAGCATTCGGAAGGTTTCCACACCTTCGGCGGAAGGCAAAGCCAGATTACCGGCTTGCTGGGCGAGAAATTCGGTATCGTTGCTGACGACATCCACATCCGGGTCGAAAAACATCACCCAGAATTGTTCTTCAATCACGTTGAGAGCCACTTGCCCACGACACACCGGCCCTTTAATAAAGCCTTCGATAATGAATTGTGCCTGATCGAGCAGGAAACGATATCGACCGTCTGCCGGCATGTCGGCAAAAGTTTTAAACGGGTTGGCCGAAGTTTTCGGGTCGTAGCCAGGCAATTTTTTGATTTGATAATCCGGGAAAATAAACCAGGCCTGGTACTTTTTGTAAGTATCGCCATCGACGTGATACACCAGATGGTCTTTGTCGACGATACTTGATTTGACTGCACGCAACCGGTAATACACCCGGTCCACGCCCGGGTCATCATACGGGCGCGTGGTGTGAATCACTTCAATCGGCACCCCCGGCGGGGTTTTGGAACGCACCAACTGGTAAAAGGTGCGCGGTGAATTATCGGCGAAGTGTAAATGCGCCAAAAACAGGTGTTCGTAAATATAGCGTGCCATCAAACGGTGTTTGAAGGTATCGATATTGAGATACTTTTCATAGAAACTGGCTTGCTCGGACAGTTCCACCGAATCCAAATTTTCCAAGGTTCCCGGCGCGCCGTATTTGGCCCAGTTCAGCAACGTCAGATATTCATCACGCGGCAAATTCGGCATGGCATACGGCATGCCCCAATTCGGGTGATTCAAGGCGAAGTCATCGAATTCATCGGCTTTCGGGCAAACGTCTTCACGATTCAAGCCCAAAGTATAGCTACTCGGCAAACGCCCGGTCACCGGTTGCGGGTGCTCGTCTTTCAGCTGTAGCATCCGATAAAGCACCGACGGTTCGCCGTCCTGCTGCTGGGTAATCAGTGAATAGAACCCTTTTTCGCGCCACTCCTGAATGGTTTGCGCGTCCATGAACAGTCGGGAGGGCTGGGCTGCGGTAATGCGTTCGCCGTCATACACTTTTTCCTTGCTGCCTCCCCGTGCCGTACCGGTGTAAGAAGACAACTTAAGCTGGCAAGGCGCATCGTAACAACCATGGCACACAATGCAGCGTTTTTCGAGAATCGGTTTAACCACGTCATAATCCGGGAGGTCCGATTGTATTTGCACTGGCGTACTGGTTTGTGCACTGGCAGGCAAAGCGAGAACCGCCGCAATTAGGGCGATGGCGAGGCGTATGATGTAAGCGTTAAACATGTCCATTTTTATCCGTCTGATTGGCATCGTTCATTCGTTATATTGCTTAAATAATCGCTCAATTAAATCTTGAGTGCTCCCATATAAGAGCGTAGGATAGAAATATCAAGCATATAGGAATGAGTCTATGAACCAACGCAAGACGCACCCCGTGGGTTTTCGGGTCTTCGCATTCAAAAAGTTCATGTGGGTCTCGATCTTCGCCTTATTGGCCTCTTTGACCATCACAACGCTGGTCAGCGGCACTTTTGTCGCGGTCGTTTACCACAAAACCGTTTCGAACTTGCCGGATCGGTTACAGCAAACCTTCTCCGGTTTGGCCGCCGCCGAGAATCCGGTCGAGCAAGCCGACATCATTTTAGCCCAAATACAGCGCAAAAACCTGCAAAACGACTTTAACTTCATTCCGGCTTCCGACATTCGTAACACCCCCTTGGCATTAACGGACACCCAACAACAAAACCTCAAGGCGGCCAAGCAGGCCAACCAATTGACGCACCAACTGGATATTCTATCGGCCGAAGTGAATGGCGGACTGCCGGTTTATTTCCAACCCGGCTGCGACACCTGCAACATTTTGGCGACACAAGGCCGTTACATGGGCACCCTACTGTTCCAGCTTCCATTGACCAGCCCTCTGCTGACCTTCGGAACCTTATGGGCTTTTTTCATTATTTTCATGGTGAGTTTCTTTATCATCGGCGTCTATATGATGACTCGGGCACTGGAAAAAGACTTTATCCAACCGATACGAGACCTCAGTGAACGCATGCACCATATCCGGCTGGAAGAAGACGATATCCTCTGGGAGCGCAAAGAGCAGGAAATCGCCGAGATTGACTTGATTGATCAATTGATTACCGAGAACATCCAGACTCTCAAATCCATTTACGTCAAACTGGACGCCTTAATGGTCACGGAACACCAAAGCGGCTTTTTCCATCAGGATCGTTTCAAGGAAGCCTTGCAATTTGAGGTGTACCGTTCCGATCGCTATCATCGACCTTTTTCGATCTTAGTCATCAAACTACTCAAAGTCGAGTCCAAGCAAGCCGAAAAAAACCCCGATACCGCTGAACAAATCCATCTATTTGCCGAAACCATCAATGAACATACCCGAAATATTGACATGCCATTTCGCATCGGCGAACGTTTATTTTTGATTATCATGCCGGAAATGACCGAACAAGAAGTGCCGGTCATGTCACAAGTATTGCGGAAGCGCTTCGCACAGGACCGCGAAGACGGTGAGGATAGGTATAAGTTCGACGTGCAAATCGGTTACGCCACCTACAATTACGATACCCAAAACATCAAGGAATTGACGGCGTTGGCCATTGAACGGATGCATCAAACCGAAGCCGAAGAAACCCCGGAAAAACCGGCATCATCCGATTCCGAAACGGCTTAATCAGCCTTTCTTTTCCAATTGCAGAATGGCTTCTTTATACGTCAACGCCGCCTGGGTTTCCAGCCCTTCCGACTCATAACATTTAGCCAGTGCGTGGAAAGTTTCCAATTCCGGCTGTAACTTCAGGCTTTCCTGGAAATAATGCCGCGCTTGCCCCCACAACTGGCTCATACAGGCCAAACGGCCCAGCGTCAGCAATAAAACCGGATTATCGGGTTGGTTCGACAACCATTTCTCGGCTTTTTTCAGACGTTCATACGCCGGACCCAATTCAATGCGGCCATATTGATAGGCCAATCGGTCATCCCATTGTTTGGACAGACTTTTGGCGATGAGTTCCGCCAGCCCTTGTTCTTTGCCCCAACCCATGCGCTGTTCCACAAACTCCGCCAAAATCGCCGGTTTCAGTTGCTGACGCCCGGAAAGCGATTGCCAAAGTTGTTCCAAGGCCTCCGGGTTTTCCGCACGGGCAACCTTACCGGCCAGCAGTTGCACTTCCAGGGACTGAATTTCCGCTTTATCGAGGGCTCTGAACCGCTTGACCTCGCCAAGAATCTCTTCCAGGCGCGACCAATATTCCTGCTTCACCAACAAATGCGCGTACTCGGCCAGAATCGTCTTGTTTTTAGGGCTTTGTTGATGCAATTCGTTCAAAATCACCAACGACACATCCGGTTCCGAATCCATTAACAAACGTGCCTCCACCAAACCAATGGTGACACTGTCTGTCGGGAAACGTTGTCGCGCTTCGGCCAGGTATTGATCTCGACGACTGAACGCCTGCTGGTTATGCGCCATTTTGGCGGCGGTCAGATAATGCACCAAACCGGAATCGGAATGCTTGGCCATTTTAACCAACTGTTTTTCCGCCAACTGCCAATCACCGTACTCCAAGGCAATCATCCCTTTTGCCATGGAACTTTCGGCTTTACTGTAACGCTTCAGTTGACGGCGATTACGCCAATAGGCCGGAAAATGCCACAGATTGATGACCAAGCGCATCAGAAGATACAAAGCACTGAACCCAATGACGGCGGCCGCCAAAGCGAATGTCAGACTGGTTTCGATGACCCAATCGTGCCACACCATCGACACTTGGCCGTTGTCGTTCAACGCCAAAGCGGTCAAACCGGTGGCAATGACCAGAAAAATCGACCATTTCAAAATCCGTGAAATCATCGGTTATGCCCCTTCCGCAATGTCCAGTGGTTGTCTCGGCTCAAAATCGATTTGCTGCAACGGCGCCAAGGTCGTTTTCACCGACTCGGCCTGTTCCGGAAAATGCGCGGCCATAAAGTCGTTAAGCGCTTGAATCGCTTTATCCAACAGCGGTTTCGACTCCGAATCCAGCGCCCATTGCACACGGTCAGCCAACAGCAATCCACGCTGAATCAACACATCATGCATCATCAGACTTTCCACTTGCGTCAGCTGTTCCGCCGATTCACGTTTGCGCACCGAAAACAAGGCTTCCAGTTTGGTCTGCAACTTCTGCCAAGCCGAATCGGTGGCCGTTTCGGAGGTTTCAGCCGTTGTGCCCGGTGTTTCGATCGGTGTTTCATGTGAAACCTTTTTCGCGGGCGGCAGGTTTCGAATCTGCTCACGAAGTGCCTCCATCACCGGCTGGGCATCCGCACTTGACTGGGGAGGTCTGGCATCAATGCGCGCCAAATCCTGACCGATACGACGGATGAAATCGTTTTTGCCGTCCATGGCACTGGCGCCAACCGCTTTTTCCAACGCCAGCAAGTGGTGACGGGTTTGCGCGACATTGCCAGTCAACAGCCATTGAGTATTGACCTCCAACGCCCACTGACGAATTTGCTGCGCCGACAACGGTTCCACCGCCGAAGCCGCCGTTTCCGTGGCGTTTTCCAGCTTGGAATCCTGTTGTTTTTGCCATTCGTTACGTTCTTGCTGTTCTTGTTTGAAATCGAACAGTTCGGACAACTGTTGCCCCATTTGCTGCAATTGGTTTTTCATTTCATCGCCCAAGGCTTCGGCCTTGGCCTGAAACTCCGGTGACGGCTTGACGGCTTCGCCCAGCTTTTGGGTGGCCTCACCAGCCTGCTGCGACATGCCTTTTAACTGCTCGGTTACCTCGGACAACTTGTCCTGCACATTGGTCTTAAAGGTTTCCAATTCGGTTTTCACCGCGTCGACATCCGCTTGACTGATGGCCGGTTGATTTTCCGGTGAAGCCAGTTTCGCGGTCAACGCCTCTTTCAATTCGTTCTGACTGCTTTTGAGGGTTTTGGTTTCGGTTTTCAACTGGCCGACTTCGCTTTGCAATTGATTGATTTTTTCAATCTGCCAGTCCTGCTGATTGGTTTTCATCGCCAGATAGGTGATGATGCCAACCAACAGCAGCACGAGTAATAACGCCATTTTCTGCATGAAGGTTTGCGGCCACCAGCCAGACCAATCGCGTTTGGCTTTCAAAGGCTTGTCGTCATCGGACGAGGTTTGGCGATTTTTCTGTTCGGATTTGGCGTGACCACCGTTCACCACTTCCCCGTCAATCACGCGCTGATCGGCTTTTGGGGTAATCGGTTCTTCAGACGTTACCATATCGTATCCTTTTACGGCTTTGCCGCATTAACTCTGCATTGAGATCTGTTTCAGCGCGCTCAGTACGCCGTCATCACTTTGTTGGGGCACCACAAAAATTCGACCCCGCCAACCTTGTTCACGAATCGCACTTTCAATACGCTCACTGAACACAATAATATCTTGTAAAAACAACCAGGCCTGGGCGTTTTTCGGATGCGTTTCCCGGGAATCGGTCTCGGTTTCCGTGACCATCGCCACTAAATTCGACCAGGCCTGCAAACTGCTGGCCAGCACGACCGGATGCGCGACCGATTGAAATTTCGACCAGGCCTGGGCACAAAATGCGGCCGGGCGACGACGATAAATCAACCATTCTTCAACATCCGCTCCGGCGTTCTCCAAACCGGCCTTCAATGTCGGACGGCCGCCTTCGCCTTTCACGATAAGGCAACGTTGCCCCTGCAAATCCTGTAACGCTTCGGTGGCCAGTAAGTCCTCGCTGACAAACCGCTTGATGTCCAGAGAGGCTAACGGCCAACCTTGTGCCTGCAACGCCTGTTGCGTGGCCTGACCGATGGCGAAACACTGCGCCGATTCGCCAAACGGCGGCGACGCCAAGCCTTTCGCTTGAAACAATTGCTGCAACACCGACACCGCATTGCGGCTGACAAATACGATTTTATCAAACCGCTTAAAACAGGTGGCCGCGGACTCAGGAAGAGCTTGCGGTTCGATTTCGATGGTCGGGCACGCCAGCACCTCAACCCCGGCATGTTCCGCCAAACGCGTCAAATGCGCCGCTTGGTGCTGAGGCCGGGTGTTGAGCAGCGTCAACGCATCAGGCTTGACCATACACTTCTTGCAAGATGGCGCCGGCGCCTTGTGCCAGCAAATCTTCCGCCACGCCGACACCCAAGGTTTCCGGATCGGTTTGCGGCCCGGTAGCTTCGGCTCGAATAATTTCGGAACCGTCCAACGCACCGACTAGGCCGCGCAAATAAATCTCGTCGCCTTCCAACTCGGCGTACACACCGATCGGCACCTGACACCCACCTTCCAAACGGTGGTTCATGGCCCGTTCCGCACGGGTGCGGATTTCGGTGTCACGATGATTCAGCACTTGAATCAAGGCCAAAACATCGTCCTCTTTTTCAAAATATTCAATGCCCAAGGTGCCTTGCGACACGGCCGGCAAACAGGTTTCCGGCGCCAATTCGTGACGAATTCGCTCATCCAGTTCCAAACGTTTCAAACCCGAAGTGGCCAAAACGATGGCATCGTATTCACCGGCATCCAACTTGCCCAGACGCGTGCCGACATTGCCGCGCAAATCCTTGACCACCAAATCGGGACGAGCGGCCATCAACTGCGCTTTGCGACGCAGGCTGGACGTCCCCAAAACCGCACCCTGCGGTAAATCGTCAAAACGTTCATAATGATTGGACACAAAGGCATCGGTCGGTTCGTGACGCTCCAAAATGGCGCCCAACGCAAACCCTTCCGGCAATTCCATCGGCACGTCTTTCATCGAATGCACGGCGATATCGGCTTCCCCCGCAATCATGCGATCTTCCAGTTCCTTGGTGAACAGCCCTTTCCCGCCGATTTTCGCCAACGGCACGTCGAGAATCTTGTCGCCCTTGGTCGACATCGGCAGCAATTCCACGGTCAATCCGGGATGCGCCTTTTCGAGTTCGGCTTTGACAAATTCGGCCTGCCACATGGCCAGCGGGCTTTTTCGCGTTGCGATTCTGAGGGTTTTCTTCATGGATCCTTCCGAAAATTGAATATGAATGGTCGCACAACGTTTTCAATCGATTAATTTCCCTGAAAACAGTCTGTGTTTGTGCATGATTGTTCCCCATTTTACTCAAAATGACGGCCGTTTTTTCGATAAAATGGAGGTCTGAGTAAATGCCTGGCTTTGGCGAGGAAGGAGAAGCAATTTGAATTTGAAATTACTGGCCACAGCGCTGACGGCCATTCTGTTTCTGGCCGGCTGCGATAAAGCGGCCAATGCCTCCGGTTACGCCGCGAATTCGAAGCTGAAAGAACTGACCAACCTGCAAGAGCTGGCCGCTGAGGCACGGGAACGCAATCTGCCGATTATGCTGACCGTCGGGGCCGAATGGTGTGAATTCTGCCACATCCTGCGCGAAGAAGTGCTCGACCCCATGGCCTTGGGCGGTGATTATGACGGCAAAGTGGTGTTCATGCGCTATTTGAGCATCGACGAACACCAACCGATCCCCGACATGAACGGCCAACCGATTCGCAAAGATGAACTGGCACGTCGTTACAAGGCCGACCTGACGCCGACGGTGATTTTCATTGACGGTCAGGGGCAAAAAGTAGCCGCGAACATCGTCGGCATTGCCAATATCGAACTCTACACCACCTTGATTCATAAACATCTGAATCAGGCCTATGAAAAGATGGGTAACCCGTTACGCCTGGACGCCATGCCCGGACAATAGCCGCTTTAGCGACCTATTCGGCCCTTCTGATACCACCCGCCAAGCCGCCGAAAACGCGCAAAATCGGTGGGCGCCTCCACACCACGAGAGGCAGCGACCGTCGTGAGGCAAATTGAGTGCCGCAAGTGCGTTCAGAAATCTTTATAATAGGCGCCAAATACATTCAGAGATTTGAACCTTTAAAACGCATATCACAAAGAAAAGACTATGAGCAATCAACACAACCAAGAAAAACTGTCCAGTGCCCGTTTCAGTGAAGCCACCGACGCCTTCGTCGAAGAGTTCACCGCCTCGATTCAATTCGACAAACGCATGTACCGTCAGGACATCCAAGGGTCGATTGCTCATGCCACCATGTTATGCAAAGTCGGCCTGCTGACCGAACAGGAGCGGGAAGACATTATCCAGGGACTCGGACAGGTTCAGGCCGACATCGAAAGCGGCAAAATGGAATGGTCGATCAAGCAAGAAGACATTCACATGAATATCGAGGCGCGTTTGACCGACCTGATCGGCATCACCGGTAAGAAATTGCACACCGGCCGTTCCCGCAACGACCAGGTCGCCACCGACATCCGCCTTTATATCCGAGACGAGATTGACGCCATTCTGCCGGAAATGACGCGTTTACAACACGGCATCCTGTCTCTGGCGGAAAAAGAAGCCGACACCATTATGCCGGGCTTTACCCACTTGCAAACCGCCCAGCCGGTCACTTTCGGCCACCATATGATGGCTTGGTTTGAAATGGTCAAGCGCGACGTCGAACGTTTGGAAGACTGCCGCAAGCGCGTCAACACCATGCCGCTGGGCTCCGCGGCACTGGCCGGCACCACCTACCCGATTGACCGCGAGATGACCGCCGAATTGCTGGGCTTCGAACGGATTTCGCAAAATTCCTTGGACGGTGTCTCCGACCGCGATTTCGCCATCGAGTTCACGGCTTTTGCCGCCACCTTCCTCATGCATTTATCGCGCTTTTCGGAAGAACTAGTGCTGTGGTCGTCTGCGCAATTCAATTTCATCGATTTGCCGGACCGTTTCTGTACCGGTTCGTCCATCATGCCGCAAAAGAAGAACCCGGATGTACCGGAGCTGGTGCGCGGCAAAACCGGTCGCGTTTACGGCCACCTGATCAGCTTGCTGACGCTGATGAAGTCCCAACCGCTGGCGTACAACAAGGACAATCAGGAAGATAAGGAACCCTTGTTCGACACCGTCGATACCGTACGCGGCAGCTTGCGAGCGTTTGCCGACATGGTGCCGGCCATTATCGTCAATCGTGACGTGACCTATAAGGCGGCCAAACGCGGCTTCTCAACCGCCACCGATTTGGCGGATTATCTGGTCAATAAAGGGTTGCCGTTCCGCGATGCGCACGAAGTGGTCGGGCTGGCCGTGGCGCATGGTTTGAAAACCGGGCAGGATTTATCGGAAATGTCGCTGGAAACCTTGCAAGGCTTCCACGGCAGCATCACGGATGATGTCTTTGAGGTATTGACGTTGGAAGGATCGGTGTCGGCTCGAAGCCATTTGGGCGGCACGGCACCGGAACAGGTTAAGGCGGCGATTGCACGCGCCAAATCCGAACTCTAATGCGCCCACCCATAGCGGTTTTTCACGTCGCGGCTTTTCACGTCTTTTCGTCCCATACAAAAAAACGCCCAGGCCTGGGCGTTTTTCATATTTAGAATGGCTTGAAATAGAGGAACGTCAGTCGTCAAACTGAATCAATGAGCGGGCTTTCATACCGTTGTATTCGAAGCTGTTCAGGGCTTTCAAGTCCACCAGACAACCGATGCCGATCACTTCATAGCCGACTTTTTCACATAGTTTCATCGTGGCTTGCAAAGAGCCGCCGGTCGCGACCAGGTCATCGAATAAAAACACTTTTTTGCCATCGCCTTTTTGCATTTCCAGCTTATCGGAGCCGTATTCCAAACCGTACTCCATTGAAGAATGCACATTCGGCAATTTGCCCGGCTTGCGCACTTTGATAAAACCTTTATCGTGCTTGTAGGCCAGCGCGGAGGCGAAAATAAACCCGCGGGATTCGATGCCGACCAGATAATCGACTTCGGCCCATTCCGCTTCGGTAAAAAGGCCGGACATGGCGTCGATGGTTTCCTTGAAATGGGTTTTCAACAACGGTGAAATATCTTGAAACAAGATACCCTGCTTCGGGAAATCGGGCACGGCATCTAAGTATTGTGCAAGAGGGTGCTGGCTCATAATGACCTGTCTTCAGTAGGTTGGTTTTCAGTCTATTCGGCTTGATTTGACGTTATTTTTTAAAGTTATCTTACCGAGTTGTGAATTGGTAAAATAGGCTTATTGATTTGAACTTTTTGCATTATACAAGACTTTTTCCATGCCTTTAATCGAAAACGAATTCGAGCAAGCCTTGCTTCATGAGTTGCCGCCCCATGCCCGCGACATTGCGCTGGACTTCATGGGCACCTATTCATTGGGCGAACTCTTGATGGCTCTGCAAACCAATGAACCGGATAAAGAATTACTGCAACGCAAAAAAGTCCCGTCCAGCTACTGGGAACCCATCCTCAAAGCGACTTTATTGGCGAAATGCACCTACTTCATTCCCAACTCGGAATTTCGCCAGGAAGAGCGCTTATTTTTGATTAAAGCGGCCTGTATGAGTGCCGGTTATCCATTATCGTCTTACCGTTTGGCGGATGTGTTGGAAATCACCCATCACGAAATGCCGGTCTTGAATCAATGGTTGAAACGTCTGACGGCGGATTTAAAAGAGAACAGCGCTTTATTCAAAACCGGCGACAAGCCGAAAGCAACATCCGACACCGACCTTTGATGTCAGACCGCGCGGCGGGTTTCGGTCAGCAACCGACGGATATTTTGAGAGGCCATCTCATTGCCGTAGTGTGCCGCCATACCGAACCAGAAACGGGCCTGAACCACGTCGACATCCACCCCTTTGCCGTCCAGGTAACATTCACCCAACCGGTTCTGCGCCGCAAGATGACCGCGCATGGCGGCGTATTTATAAAGCTGATACGCTTTGGCTAAATTAACGTCGACGCCCCAGCCTTTTTCAAAAATATAGCCCAGATTGTAAGCGCCATAAGGGTTACCCTTTTCATAAGCCTGATAAAACATATTCATCGCTTTGATGTAAGACTGACGCACAACCTTACCTTTTTCATACATCAGCCCGAGGTTGTTTTCCGCTCGGGTATAGCCTCGGAAAGCGCAGGTTTCATAGAGATTAAAGGCCGATTCAACGTCGCCGGAAGCATCGTGCAATGTGGCCTTTTTGAACAACGCGTACAGATAATGCGAGTCGGCCAGCACCGCCAAACTGTCTTCCGGAAAGCCTTTAACGGTTTCCGGTTTTTGTTGACGGATTTCTTTCGGCACACTTTCATCTTTCAACCATTGTTGTAAATCGACCAGGCCTGGCCGATCTTTGGGCGATTTTTGCGTCATCCAGACAATCAATTGTCGCCAAAACACCGGCAACGCATTCAGCTTACGCGGCGTATGGAACGCATGGGCATACAATTGGTCGAAGTAATGCTCCACCTTATTCAGGCGATAAATGTGTTTGCCGGTCAAGGCAAAATACAGAACACACCCCAAAAGATAAATGTCGCCGGCGGCATCGTATTCACCGTTTAAACGCTCCGGCGGGCAATATTTTTGGTCGCCGAGCAGGACTTCGGTTTCAAACGACGACAAGGCGGGAATCGCGCCGCCCCAGTCGACCAGATAATAATGGTCTTTTCCGGCGATGATGTTTTCCGGGCGGATGCGCGTGTGCACAAACCCGACGCCGTGCACCTTATCAAGCGCGGAAACCATGTGTTCCAGAAGTTTTTTGGCTTCTTCCGGTGACAAAACGCCTTTTTTCTTAACAACGTCTTTTAAGCTTTTTTTACCGACAAAATCGAAAAACTTCAGGTAACTGAAGCCTTCCTTTCGGATTTCGTTGAACTTGGGAAAATCATCAGAAAATTTGTTGAGATAATGCAGCAGGTCTTTTTCGCGCTTCAGTGCATAGTGATTGTGAATGTCCGTCAACACCCGCACGGTTTGTTTGCTGTCTCCGCTTTCAGAAGTTTGCTTGGCGGTGAATACCGATAAGGAACCTTCTTCACAAAGCAACTTGATGTCCGATAAATCATCCTGAATGTAAATCGGATTTTTGACAGACCGGGTCTGAGACATAACAAACGAACCTACGCAGTTTTATGAAAATTCATATTATCAAAAAAATGAAACAACGAATTAAGTTTTTGCTGACAACCTAGTTCCTGACACTCGAATAAAAAAGGCACCTGACGGTGCCTTATCTCACTCATTTTGATAATCGATGTTCTGATCGTCAATTTGAATGTTCAAGTCGGTGTTCGTGTCGACATAAGTATCCAGCACTACCTGTGTCTGCTCACCGGTACTAGAGTCTCCGTCACCATCAGAATCGATATTGACTGTCGTGGTGCCGTCGCCATTATCAATCATATTCAGATAATTGCTTAGGTCGTCGGCATCCACCGGTGTATCGTCAATGACTTCGCTCAAGTCCAAGGTATCGTGTTCGATATCGAAGTTTTCGATTTCGACGCTTTGAGCCTCGTCATGGATGACAAAGTGCTCGGCTTCATTATCGTCACCGTATAGGAAGTGTACCTCGTCTTCATTGACCTCAGTGGTCGCCGTATCGCCACCGGCGGCTTCCGTCGCAGTGACCGCGGCATGCACATCCGACAGTTCCGATTCGGTCAATTCACGCGAAGACACCATAGTGACGTCATCGGCAATGGAACCGTCTTCTTGCAATTCAATACGATAGGTTCCGTCACCGTTATCGAACACACCCGTGCCTTGCAAGCTGACGGAATTGTCCGCAGGCAAACCGTTAATGGTGACATCCGATAAGGTTTCGGAACCGTCCTGATCGGTCAGACTCGCCGAGACGTCCAATGCATAGTGGTATGAAGTCGCTTCTCCAGAAGCGAAAGCACTGCTGTCACCGATGACCTCACCATCTCCAAACAGAATGTTTTCAAAACCGTTCACTTTCCAGCGTAAGCCATCGACATTATTTTGATAGTCCGCCAAGGAGTAATGGTCCAGAACCAAGGAATCGGTACCGGATTGACCGTAGATATAACCATTCAGTCGCCCACCAACAAACAGGTAATCGTTCCCGCTGCCCATATCGATGGTACCTTTAACTTCATCACCGATGTAGACTCGGTCATTGCCCTCACCGGCATTGATGTAGTCGGAATCATCGCCGATATTCAGTTCATCATCGCCCGCACCAAGTTCAATCGTACCCGTGGCATCGTCTCCAATGTGGACTTGATCGTTGCCGCTGCCGGCATTGATGTAATCGGCGTCCCCGCGGATATCCAGCTGATCGTTCCCGCCTTCCAATTCAATGGTCGCGTTGGCATCGTCACCGATCAGAACACGATCATCACCGTCGCCAGTGTTGATTCCGCCATTGTCATCGTTGCCGATGTAAACGGCATCGTCACCGCCTTCAGTTTCAATCCATTGGTTTGATTTATTCCCGATGTCGATTTGATCACTGTCGTCCGAGAAATTTCTCGAATGGTTGTAATTGTAAGTTGAGTAAGTCGGATTCGTAATGACATCCGATTTGCTATCAAACCCTTGCCAGACATTTTGGTTCGAAACCGGCTCCTGAACTTCAACCGCATCACCGATGTTCAATGACACGTTCGGCGCGGAAGCCTGATCGTCAACATTGACGTCAATGTTGACATTAAAGCTGACCGTCGCCCCATCTTCATCCTGCGCATTGACCGTAAAGGTTTTGACAACATCCGAATCAAATTCGGAAGCCGAAGCAGTGTAGGTATAGGTTCCGTTTGCAAAATCGACACTTAATTGACCATCGCCATCCAATGCAATGGTCTGTCCATTCGCAAAGTCGGATGCGGTGTAAGCCACACCTCCAACACTGATGGACGTAAAGGACACATCGCCTTCCTGATCCGTGACATTATCCGTCAGGTCACCGGTCACGGACAAAGTTGTTCCGGCAGGGGTTAATGCCTCATCCAGTTCGGATGCGTTTCGCACTTCAATGACCTCTGAAACATCGTTGCCGGCACCGGCTAAGGTTTCCAGATAAGACAAGTCCGAAATACCATCACCTAAGGCCACGACATTCAAGCTGTCCACATACTGGCCGACGAAAGCATTCCAACCATCTTGCGCCCACGAGCTCAAGTAATCGTAATCGCCATCGCCGGATCGTTCAGTTGTCGGTTCGCCATCGGAGATAAAGTAGGCGACGGTTTGATCCGCTTGCGGTTCGGAATAATTATGATATGTCTCGTACACCGCATCTTCATAGTTGGTGTAACCATTCGCATCCAAGCTTTCAATGACATTGATCGCTTCTTCCGCGGTCATCCAAACTTCACTTTGGGTATTGGTCTGCACTTCGCCAGACGAATTGAAGGTCACCAGTTTTACATTAACACTGCCTTGGCCATCATAAGCATTGATCATGTTTTCCAGTGCATCTTTCGCCAATTCTAGACGGTTATCGCTGTCCATACTGCCGGAGATATCCAACGCAATCACGACATTTGTCGTAATCGATGTTGTCGTACTTCCGTCTCCAGAACCGGGGTTCGATGAAGCGGCTTCAAAGTCCATCTCAACCGTTTCATCATGGGCCACCGGCACATCATTAACCGGCAAGACATTAACGGTTACTGTCGCGGTATCCGTCCCGCCATTTCCATCACTGATGGTGTAATCAAACGATGCTGCTCCAAAGAAGTCCGGTGCCGGTGTAAAGGTCACGGAACCATCTCCGTTTAACACCACCTGGCCGTTTTGGGCATTACTGACATCCGTAATGGACAAGCTATCGCCATCGGCGTCCGTATCATTCGCCAACAACTGCTCTGGCGCAATCTCCAAAGTATTATCTTCAGCGACAATCAGTCCATCTGACGCATTTTCTGAAGACAGTAGACTGGACGGATCCAACGTCGAATAAGTATGACCACCATCCGAGCTTAACTCAGGCTGGAAGACATAGCTGCCGCCTTGATCCCACCAAATCATATCAATGGAATGGTAACCGCTTTCCGTGATGGTGAAGGCGGCGTGCGTTTGAGTTGTCGAAGACTGGTTATAGTCGACTTCAGCCACCGCATTACCGTCAATCATGATCTGATAACCATCGTCGGCATTGACTTTAAAGTTGTAGGTGCCAGCTTCAAGATAAATCGATCCATACAAATGGATACCCGCATCTGACGTATTACCCGGATCGTTGCTCAAGCTATCAGCATCACTTCCCAGGAAAGTTTGCAGGTTGGTGCCACGCCCAACGTCGCCCGAACCATATTGGTAATCAATATTTTGGGCTTTAAAGGTCGCATCCGGCGTGTTGTTCTCAACCAACTCCCTAAACTGAGAAATATTGGACAACTGCGTATTGGTACCAAAGTATTCACCCTGTAGGCCAAAGAACAAAGAAGATGAAATCGCACCGTCATCCTGGGCATCCGGAGCGGTGTTTTCGATTAGATCGTACGTTCGACTGCCTTCGCTCTCCACTTGGTTACCATATGCATCCGAAGAAAGCACATTTGCAGTGATTGTCAAGTCGGCATCAGCGACCAAATCGCTTCCGCTGACATCAATACTCCAACGCCCATCGCTGCCAACTGTTGTGGAATATTCCTGATCATTGACGGTAACGGTCACTTCATCACCGGCTTGGATGTCTCCACCATTGGCGGTTCCTGAAATAGGGACCATTTGAGTACTTTCATCCGTGTCCACTGCGTTGTCCCCGGTCACGCTATCAATGGTGACCGTACCCGGCGTTGCTTCGGTATCAACACCATATACTTCCGTGGTACTGGCTGTGAAAGAATTACCGGCTGAATCTGTCGCAGTGACGACAGCTGTCAACTCCGGTATGATTTGATCGGTTTGAGCCAGGACAGAACCTGGAACATCAATGCTAAAGGTATAGAAACCTTGGTCATTTGTGTCACTGGAAACCGTACCTTCGGCAATCATTTCTCCATCCAAATACAATTTGATTGGATCACCAGGCTTCGCATCCCATTTAACATAACCGATTACTGGAATATTCTGTGAAAGTTCCGACGAACTGATCACATTGTCGGGCGAAATGGTCAATACATCGATATGTGCCCAGGCCTGGGTATCAACGGTATGCGTTGAATTTCCAGTGGTCGTCACGCTGTTACCGGCCGCATCGTTCGATACCACATTAACGTCAAAAGCCGTATCGCTGGCCAAATCAGCACCACTCACATCGACATGCCAATTTCCGTCGCCATCGACACTGGTTGAATAATCGGTTCCATTAATCGTCATGACGACCAGGTCACCCGAACTGATGTCACCACCCGTTGCCGTACCCGAAACGGTGATGATCTGACCACTTTCGGTTGCATTCACCACATCATCGTCGGTAATGCTGTTCACCGTCACCACACCGGCTTCGGCGACTGTATCGATTGTGACGGTTTGAGTCGTTACGGCTTCATTTCCATTCACATCGGTTGCCGTCACGGTTAACGTCTGCTCGCCATCCGGTAGCGCAGTGGTCGTTATAGAATAATTTCCATATTGGTCTGCCACACCCTGACCGACAACATTATCGGACGAATCTGTAATCACTACAGAGGCTCCTGATTCGGTCATCCCTGTAATCAAAGGCGTATTATCCTTCGTCAAATCGTCGGTAGAACTGTCACCTGTATCACTCGAAGCCGCTAAATCCGCTGTCACATCAATTTTATTTTGAAGTTCAAAATTTGTGTGCATAACAATATCATTAAAGTCTGCATCCCCTAAATTCAAATCTTCAATTGATATGGTCGTTCCGCCCTGTCCATCATTTTCCAAGATGAAATGATCTTTTCCATCTGGATTAAAAGACGGCGTATCATAGTAAACAGGTTGTGTCGCTTCAGCACCATCAATTAGCAATACAGGGGTATCGCCCGATACATCAAATGTAATCGTGCTATTTCCGCTAACGTCATTCGCCGCATTCGAAATGATAAAGAAACCGTACTCTTTACTTGGGTCCAAATCGGCCAAGTGAGTACCGCCTGTCATGCCATTTTGGTTATCAATAACAACTGTTCCCTCTCCGACCGGGAGACCATTTTCATCGACTTCAAAATAGCCAACAACATTATGGTAGCTGGCCGCTTCAGAAACATAGGTCAGATCATTGTTCAAACCTTCCACGTTAATGGTCAATGTTGCATCAGCTGTTGCCCCTTGATCGTCTGTAACCGTCACAGGAATAATAATCTGTTGTGTTTCACCCTGATCTAAATCGTCATAACTAGATGCATCAAAGGTATAAGAACCATCACTATTAAAAGTCAAACCTTCCACATCGGCAGTCGTGCTGAATGTTAGGTTCTCACCTAGCGGTAGATCCACATCCGTCGCATCCATTTGCCCCGTAATCACAGCGTCTTCATTTAACGTCACTGTGTCATCGACCGCTACCGGCATGTCGTTGTCTGGGGTGACCGTCAGGTTCACCGTCGCCGTATCCGTGCCGCCATTGCCGTCACTGACCGTGTAGGTGAAGCTGTCAGTTCCGTTGTAGTCCGCATTTGGCGTGTAGCTGAAGGTGCCATCGCCATTGTCCACTAAGGTGCCGTTCGCTGGCTGGGTGAAGCTGTCGATGCTCAGCGTATCACCATCGATATCGCTGTCGTTGCTCAGCATGTCCGCCGCACTGATCGTTAAGGCGGTGTCTTCTGTGGTGCTGGCGCTGTCATCGACCGCTACCGGCATGTCGTTGTCTGGGGTGACCGTCAGGTTCACCGTCGCCGTATCCGTGCCGCCATTGCCGTCACTGACCGTGTAGGTGAAGCTGTCAGTTCCGTTGTAGTCCGCATTTGGCGTGTAGCTGAAGGTGCCATCGCCATTGTCCACTAAGGTGCCGTTCGCTGGCTGGGTGAAGCTGTCGATGCTCAGCGTATCACCATCGATATCGCTGTCGTTGCTCAGCATGTCCGCCGCACTGATCGTTAAGGCGGTGTCTTCTGTGGTGCTGGCGCTGTCATCGACCGCTACCGGCATGTCGTTGTCTGGGGTGACCGTCAGGTTCACCGTCGCCGTATCCGTGCCGCCATTGCCGTCACTGACCGTGTAGGTGAAGCTGTCAGTTCCGTTGTAGTCCGCATTTGGCGTGTAGCTGAAGGTGCCATCGCCATTGTCCACTAAGGTGCCGTTCGCTGGCTGGGTGAAGCTGTCGATGCTCAGCGTATCACCATCGATATCGCTGTCGTTGCTCAGCATGTCCGCCGCACTGATCGTTAAGGCGGTGTCTTCTGTGGTGCTGGCGCTGTCATCGACCGCTACCGGCATGTCGTTGTCTGGGGTGACCGTCAGGTTCACCGTCGCCGTATCCGTGCCGCCATTGCCGTCACTGACCGTGTAGGTGAAGCTGTCAGTTCCGTTGTAGTCCGCATTTGGCGTGTAGCTGAAGGTGCCATCGCCATTGTCCACTAAGGTGCCGTTCGCTGGCTGGGTGAAGCTGTCGATGCTCAGCGTATCACCATCGATATCGCTGTCGTTGCTCAGCATGTCCGCCGCACTGATCGTTAAGGCGGTGTCTTCTGTGGTGCTGGCGCTGTCATCGACCGCTACCGGCATGTCGTTGTCTGGGGTGACCGTCAGGTTCACCGTCGCCGTATCCGTGCCGCCATTGCCGTCACTGACCGTGTAGGTGAAGCTGTCAGTTCCGTTGTAGTCCGCATTTGGCGTGTAGCTGAAGGTGCCATCGCCATTGTCCACTAAGGTGCCGTTCGCTGGCTGGGTGAAGCTGTCGATGCTCAGCGTATCACCATCGATATCGCTGTCGTTGCTCAGCATGTCCGCCGCACTGATCGTTAAGGCGGTGTCTTCTGTGGTGCTGGCGCTGTCATCGACCGCTACCGGCATGTCGTTGTCTGGGGTGACCGTCAGGTTCACCGTCGCCGTATCCGTGCCGCCATTGCCGTCACTGACCGTGTAGGTGAAGCTGTCAGTTCCGTTGTAGTCCGCATTTGGCGTGTAGCTGAAGGTGCCATCGCCATTGTCCACTAAGGTGCCGTTCGCTGGCTGGGTGAAGCTGTCGATGCTCAGCGTATCACCATCGATATCGCTGTCGTTGCTCAGCATGTCCGCCGCACTGATCGTTAAGGCGGTGTCTTCTGTGGTGCTGGCGCTGTCATCGACCGCTACCGGCATGTCGTTGTCTGGGGTGACCGTCAGGTTCACCGTCGCCGTATCCGTGCCGCCATTGCCGTCACTGACCGTGTAGGTGAAGCTGTCAGTTCCGTTGTAGTCCGCATTTGGCGTGTAGCTGAAGGTGCCATCGCCATTGTCCACTAAGGTGCCGTTCGCTGGCTGGGTGAAGCTGTCGATGCTCAGCGTATCACCATCGATATCGCTGTCGTTGCTCAGCATGTCCGCCGCACTGATCGTTAAGGCGGTGTCTTCTGTGGTGCTGGCGCTGTCATCGACCGCTACCGGCATGTCGTTGTCTGGGGTGACCGTCAGGTTCACCGTCGCCGTATCCGTGCCGCCATTGCCGTCACTGACCGTGTAGGTGAAGCTGTCAGTTCCGTTGTAGTCCGCATTTGGCGTGTAGCTGAAGGTGCCATCGCCATTGTCCACTAAGGTGCCGTTCGCTGGCTGGGTGAAGCTGTCGATGCTCAGCGTATCACCATCGATATCGCTGTCGTTGCTCAGCATGTCCGCCGCACTGATCGTTAAGGCGGTGTCTTCTGTGGTGCTGGCGCTGTCATCGACCGCTACCGGCATGTCGTTGTCTGGGGTGACCGTCAGGTTCACCGTCGCCGTATCCGTGCCGCCATTGCCGTCACTGACCGTGTAGGTGAAGCTGTCAGTTCCGTTGTAGTCCGCATTTGGCGTGTAGCTGAAGGTGCCATCGCCATTGTCCACTAAGGTGCCGTTCGCTGGCTGGGTGAAGCTGTCGATGCTCAGCGTATCACCATCGATATCGCTGTCGTTGCTCAGCATGTCCGCCGCACTGATCGTTAAGGCGGTGTCTTCTGTGGTGCTGGCGCTGTCATCGACCGCTACCGGCATGTCGTTGTCTGGGGTGACCGTCAGGTTCACCGTCGCCGTATCCGTGCCGCCATTGCCGTCACTGACCGTGTAGGTGAAGCTGTCAGTTCCGTTGTAGTCCGCATTTGGCGTGTAGCTGAAGGTGCCATCGCCATTGTCCACTAAGGTGCCGTTCGCTGGCTGGGTGAAGCTGTCGATGCTCAGCGTATCACCATCGATATCGCTGTCGTTGCTCAGCATGTCCGCCGCACTGATCGTTAAGGCGGTGTCTTCTGTGGTGCTGGCGCTGTCATCGACCGCTACCGGCATGTCGTTGTCTGGGGTGACCGTCAGGTTCACCGTCGCCGTATCCGTGCCGCCATTGCCGTCACTGACCGTGTAGGTGAAGCTGTCAGTTCCGTTGTAGTCCGCATTTGGCGTGTAGCTGAAGGTGCCATCGCCATTGTCCACTAAGGTGCCGTTCGCTGGCTGGGTGAAGCTGTCGATGCTCAGCGTATCACCATCGATATCGCTGTCGTTGCTCAGCATGTCCGCCGCACTGATCGTTAAGGCGGTGTCTTCTGTGGTGCTGGCGCTGTCATCGACCGCTACCGGCATGTCGTTGTCTGGGGTGACCGTCAGGTTCACCGTCGCCGTATCCGTGCCGCCATTGCCGTCACTGACCGTGTAGGTGAAGCTGTCAGTTCCGTTGTAGTCCGCATTTGGCGTGTAGCTGAAGGTGCCATCGCCATTGTCCACTAAGGTGCCGTTCGCTGGCTGGGTGAAGCTGTCGATGCTCAGCGTATCACCATCGATATCGCTGTCGTTGCTCAGCATGTCCGCCGCACTGATCGTTAAGGCGGTGTCTTCTGTGGTGCTGGCGCTGTCATCGACCGCTACCGGCATGTCGTTGTCTGGGGTGACCGTCAGGTTCACCGTCGCCGTATCCGTGCCGCCATTGCCGTCACTGACCGTGTAGGTGAAGCTGTCAGTTCCGTTGTAGTCCGCATTTGGCGTGTAAGCTGAAAGGTGCCATCGCCATTGTCCACTAAGGTGCCGTTCGCTGGCTGGGTGAAGCTGTCGATGCTCAGCGTATCACCATCGATATCGCTGTCGTTGCTCAGCATGTCCGCCGCACTGATCGTTAAGGCGGTGTCTTCTGTGGTGCTGGCGCTGTCATCGACCGCTACCGGCATGTCGTTGTCTGGGGTGACCGTCAGGTTCACCGTCGCCGTATCCGTGCCGCCATTGCCGTCACTGACCGTGTAGGTGAAGCTGTCAGTTCCGTTGTAGTCCGCATTTGGCGTGTAGCTGAAGGTGCCATCGCCATTGTCCACTAAGGTGCCGTTCGCTGGCTGGGTGAAAGCTGTCGATGCTCAGCGTATCACCATCGATATCGCTGTCGTTGCTCAGCATGTCCGCCGCACTGATCGTTAAGGCGGTGTCTTCTGTGGTGCTGGCGCTGTCATCGACCGCTACCGGCATGTCGTTGTCTGGGGTGACCGTCAGGTTCACCGTCGCCGTATCCGTGCCGCCATTGCCGTCACTGACCGTGTAGGTGAAGCTGTCAGTTCCGTTGTAGTCCGCATTTGGCGTGTAGCTGAAGGTGCCATCGCCATTGTCCACTAAGGTGCCGTTCGCTGGCTGGGTGAAGCTGTCGATGCTCAGCGTATCACCATCGATATCGCTGTCGTTGCTCAGCATGTCCGCCGCACTGATCGTTAAGGCGGTGTCTTCTGTGGTGCTGGCGCTGTCATCGACCGCTACCGGCATGTCGTTGTCTGGGGTGACCGTCAGGTTCACCGTCGCCGTATCCGTGCCGCCATTGCCGTCACTGACCGTGTAGGTGAAGCTGTCAGTTCCGTTGTAGTCCGCATTTGGCGTGTAGCTGAAGGTGCCATCGCCATTGTCCACTAAGGTGCCGTTCGCTGGCTGGGTGAAGCTGTCGATGCTCAGCGTATCACCATCGATATCGCTGTCGTTGCTCAGCATGTCCGCCGCACTGATCGTTAAGGCGGTGTCTTCTGTGGTGCTGGCGCTGTCATCGACCGCTACCGGCATGTCGTTGTCTGGGGTGACCGTCAGGTTCACCGTCGCCGTATCCGTGCCGCCATTGCCGTCACTGACCGTGTAGGTGAAGCTGTCAGTTCCGTTGTAGTCCGCATTTGGCGTGTAGCTGAAGGTGCCATCGCCATTGTCCACTAAGGTGCCGTTCGCTGGCTGGGTGAAGCTGTCGATGCTCAGCGTATCACCATCGATATCGCTGTCGTTGCTCAGCATGTCCGCCGCACTGATCGTTAAAGGCGGTGTCTTCTGTGGTGCTGGCGCTGTCATCGACCGCTACCGGCATGTCGTTGTCTGGGGTGACCGTCAGGTTCACCGTCGCCGTATCCGTGCCGCCATTGCCGTCACTGACCGTGTAGGTGAAGCTGTCAGTTCCGTTGTAGTCCGCATTTGGCGTGTAGCTGAAGGTGCCATCGCCATTGTCCACTAAGGTGCCGTTCGCTGGCTGGGTGAAGCTGTCGATGCTCAGCGTATCACCATCGATATCGCTGTCGTTGCTCAGCATGTCCGCCGCACTGATCGTTAAGGCGGTGTCTTCTGTGGTGCTGGCGCTGTCATCGACCGCTACCGGCATGTCGTTGTCTGGGGTGACCGTCAGGTTCACCGTCGCCGTATCCGTGCCGCCATTGCCGTCACTGACCGTGTAGGTGAAGCTGTCAGTTCCGTTGTAGTCCGCATTTGGCGTGTAGCTGAAGGTGCCATCGCCATTGTCCACTAAGGTGCCGTTCGCTGGCTGGGTGAAGCTGTCGATGCTCAGCGTATCACCATCGATATCGCTGTCGTTGCTCAGCATGTCCGCCGCACTGATCGTTAAGGCGGTGTCTTCTGTGGTGCTGGCGCTGTCATCGACCGCTACCGGCATGTCGTTGTCTGGGGTGACCGTCAGGTTCACCGTCGCCGTATCCGTGCCGCCATTGCCGTCACTGACCGTGTAGGTGAAGCTGTCAGTTCCGTTGTAGTCCGCATTTGGCGTGTAGCTGAAGGTGCCATCGCCATTGTCCACTAAGGTGCCGTTCGCTGGCTGGGTGAAGCTGTCGATGCTCAGCGTATCACCATCGATATCGCTGTCGTTGCTCAGCATGTCCGCCGCACTGATCGTTAAGGCGGTGTCTTCTGTGGTGCTGGCGCTGTCATCGACCGCTACCGGCATGTCGTTGTCTGGGGTGACCGTCAGGTTCACCGTCGCCGTATCCGTGCCGCCATTGCCGTCACTGACCGTGTAGGTGAAGCTGTCAGTTCCGTTGTAGTCCGCATTTGGCGTGTAGCTGAAGGTGCCATCGCCATTGTCCACTAAGGTGCCGTTCGCTGGCTGGGTGAAGCTGTCGATGCTCAGCGTATCACCATCGATATCGCTGTCGTTGCTCAGCATGTCCGCCGCACTGATCGTTAAGGCGGTGTCTTCTGTGGTGCTGGCGCTGTCATCGACCGCTACCGGCATGTCGTTGTCTGGGGTGACCGTCAGGTTCACCGTCGCCGTATCCGTGCCGCCATTGCCGTCACTGACCGTGTAGGTGAAGCTGTCAGTTCCGTTGTAGTCCGCATTTGGCGTGTAGCTGAAGGTGCCATCGCCATTGTCCACTAAGGTGCCGTTCGCTGGCTGGGTGAAGCTGTCGATGCTCAGCGTATCACCATCGATATCGCTGTCGTTGCTCAGCATGTCCGCCGCACTGATCGTTAAGGCGGTGTCTTCTGTGGTGCTGGCGCTGTCATCGACCGCTACCGGCATGTCGTTGTCTGGGGTGACCGTCAGGTTCACCGTCGCCGTATCCGTGCCGCCATTGCCGTCACTGACCGTGTAGGTGAAGCTGTCAGTTCCGTTGTAGTCCGCATTTGGCGTGTAGCTGAAGGTGCCATCGCCATTGTCCACTAAGGTGCCGTTCGCTGGCTGGGTGAAGCTGTCGATGCTCAGCGTATCACCATCGATATCGCTGTCGTTGCTCAGCATGTCCGCCGCACTGATCGTTAAGGCGGTGTCTTCTGTGGTGCTGGCGCTGTCATCGACCGCTACCGGCATGTCGTTGTCTGGGGTGACCGTCAGGTTCACCGTCGCCGTATCCGTGCCGCCATTGCCGTCACTGACCGTGTAGGTGAAGCTGTCAGTTCCGTTGTAGTCCGCATTTGGCGTGTAGCTGAAGGTGCCATCGCCATTGTCCACTAAGGTGCCGTTCGCTGGCTGGGTGAAGCTGTCGATGCTCAGCGTATCACCATCGATATCGCTGTCGTTGCTCAGCATGTCCGCCGCACTGATCGTTAAGGCGGTGTCTTCTGTGGTGCTGGCGCTGTCATCGACCGCTACCGGCATGTCGTTGTCTGGGGTGACCGTCAGGTTCACCGTCGCCGTATCCGTGCCGCCATTGCCGTCACTGACCGTGTAGGTGAAGCTGTCAGTTCCGTTGTAGTCCGCATTTGGCGTGTAGCTGAAGGTGCCATCGCCATTGTCCACTAAGGTGCCGTTCGCTGGCTGGGTGAAGCTGTCGATGCTCAGCGTATCACCATCGATATCGCTGTCGTTGCTCAGCATGTCCGCCGCACTGATCGTTAAGGCGGTGTCTTCTGTGGTGCTGGCGCTGTCATCGACCGCTACCGGCATGTCGTTGTCTGGGGTGACCGTCAGGTTCACCGTCGCCGTATCCGTGCCGCCATTGCCGTCACTGACCGTGTAGGTGAAGCTGTCAGTTCCGTTGTAGTCCGCATTTGGCGTGTAGCTGAAGGTGCCATCGCCATTGTCCACTAAGGTGCCGTTCGCTGGCTGGGTGAAGCTGTCGATGCTCAGCGTATCACCATCGATATCGCTGTCGTTGCTCAGCATGTCCGCCGCACTGATCGTTAAGGCGGTGTCTTCTGTGGTGCTGGCGCTGTCATCGACCGCTACCGGCATGTCGTTGTCTGGGGTGACCGTCAGGTTCACCGTCGCCGTATCCGTGCCGCCATTGCCGTCACTGACCGTGTAGGTGAAGCTGTCAGTTCCGTTGTAGTCCGCATTTGGCGTGTAAGCTGAAAGGTGCCATCGCCATTGTCCACTAAGGTGCCGTTCGCTGGCTGGGTGAAGCTGTCGATGCTCAGCGTATCACCATCGATATCGCTGTCGTTGCTCAGCATGTCCGCCGCACTGATCGTTAAGGCGGTGTCTTCTGTGGTGCTGGCGCTGTCATCGACCGCTACCGGCATGTCGTTGTCTGGGGTGACCGTCAGGTTCACCGTCGCCGTATCCGTGCCGCCATTGCCGTCACTGACCGTGTAGGTGAAGCTGTCAGTTCCGTTGTAGTCCGCATTTGGCGTGTAGCTGAAGGTGCCATCGCCATTGTCCACTAAGGTGCCGTTCGCTGGCTGGGTGAAGCTGTCGATGCTCAGCGTATCACCATCGATATCGCTGTCGTTGCTCAGCATGTCCGCCGCACTGATCGTTAAGGCGGTGTCTTCTGTGGTGCTGGCGCTGTCATCGACCGCTACCGGCATGTCGTTGTCTGGGGTGACCGTCAGGTTCACCGTCGCCGTATCCGTGCCGCCATTGCCGTCACTGACCGTGTAGGTGAAGCTGTCAGTTCCGTTGTAGTCCGCATTTGGCGTGTAGCTGAAGGTGCCATCGCCATTGTCCACTAAGGTGCCGTTCGCTGGCTGGGTGAAGCTGTCGATGCTCAGCGTATCACCATCGATATCGCTGTCGTTGCTCAGCATGTCCGCCGCACTGATCGTTAAGGCGGTGTCTTCTGTGGTGCTGGCGCTGTCATCGACCGCTACTGGAACGGCATTGATTAATGCGCTGTCTTGCCCCGTATTAGAAACGTTTCCAAACTGATCTTTTAAAACCGCTTCGACGGTAATATTTTCGCCTTCTCCGGGGTTAGCGAAACTGGTCAAGACCTGACCATTGGCAATATCGGAGGATGTCAACACGATATCCGCACTGGAAACCCCATCTGAAACGGAGATGGTATCACCGGCCACTGCTCCATTTGGCAGACCAATAGCAACATTAATATCACCACTGAGCTCTGCTGTCGTAATGCGTCCATCATTGTCAGCATCTTCTGTAATGGTGACCACCGGCGCACTGTTATCGGAACCGGCCTGCGTATCCACAAAGTAAAACTCCGTAGAAGTCGCTGTCCCTTGCATACCATTATTATCGGTGACCGTAGCGGAAGCTTCGATTCTGTGATCGCTATCGGCGGTAAATTCGGAACCTGGAATATCGATGGCATAGTTTCCATTACCGTCAATCACGCCGTAATATTCATTTCCGTTGACGGTTAGTGTGATGTTTCCAGATGCGATATTGGGTGCAGCAACGCTCCCTGTCACAGTAATAATGCCGCTCGCTTCTGTCATATTCACAACGGAGTCAGACGTAATTCTGTCGATATCGAGAATAACCGGCACTTCATAAGTATTATCGGTAGCCGCCTCACGGAACGACACGCCTGTCGTTTCCTGACCGGTTGTTTGAGTATCAAATCCGGATGTGACGTCCCCAGTCACCAGTTCATGCTGAACAATGTCGGCTTCCTGGCTGGATGAACTGATGCCGGTTTCCTCACCGGCCGCCGTCTCTTCAATGTCATCAAAGTTGCCGGCCAATACTTTCTCGATGACCTGCTGAACGTCTTCATCCGTGGCTTGAGCGTCTTCAATCGCCGCAATTCCGGTGACGTCTTCGTCCAGTTTCAGCGTGGTGTTACGCCCTAACGACAGGGTTTGCCCATTCGCCAGATTGATAAGGACGGCGCCTTGCGGGCCGGTCTGAATAATTTGATTGGCGGCAAGCTGCATCCCTTCTGACACAGGTGTGTTCTGCCCACCGTCGCTTTGTTGAATGACAACGTTGCCTTCCACAGACTCCACCACACCCACGATGCTCGTCAAATTTTGTTCAGCCATAGCGCAAATCCTTGATGATTTTTGTTTCTATATATATTTTTCTGACCATAGAGTAAGCGATTTAAGCCGGAAAACATACTGTACCTAGGGTCATATTTATCCAAATATGTTAATTTCCTAACGAAACAAATACTTACTGGACTTTTTCTGTTTTTTAACTATAATGAAATCAAAGAGTTACTTTATCGAACACCCTTAATGGATTTAAGGAGGTCATTATGAACAACGTCAACCCCGCACTCGCCTCGGCGACTCAAGCGCTTTATACGCAGTCGAACGGCTTGACGGACGTTTTGGCGAAAGAGCCGAAAGTGACTGATAAAACCACGGCCGAAACATCTTCCGCCAATAACACGACGGTGACTTTGTCGGATCAATCGAAAGCACAAGCCGTCGATTACCGTGATTTGGTGAAAAGCCAGACGGTGAACGATATGCAATCGGTCGAAGACGCGCCAATCGACGCGAACCAAGCCACTAACAACTTGAGTTCCGCATCCGACTTACAATTGCGCGCCAACTACATGGCCTCACAAGACGAGATTCCGGTTTAACCGAAATCAAACCGAAAACCGCCAGGCCTGGCGGTTTTTCATAGTGGACACACTTCCTTCAAGAGTCCTTCATACTCCTTCAAGCTTATCGAATTGACCAACTCCATTGAAACCAATACACTGAACTCAAGCTTAATGAAAAGGACGACGTTAAGTTGGTTTTACCCTTAAAACCTCAAAATTAATTGTGATTCAAAATGGTCTCCTCAGCTTTTTGAATCCGCTCCTCAGATAGAACGAAGCGCGATATTGACCCTATCGCGCTTTTTTTTGTCTAAAATAAACCCTCACCTCCCTTTTCAACGAGGCATTGCTTATGAAAACGGTTAACGGAAAACCTTATCGTCACGGGCACGGCACCGATGAACAACATCGCCAAGACCAAGCCCTCTTCTCAAAACTCTTGGAACACCACCAAGCCTTATCCCGCGAAACCGAACGGCTGGAAAACGGCATTATTGCCCGCACCACCAGCGATGACCCGGAACTGGCGAAAGTATTACAGGCGCATGTTCAAGGCATGGAAAAACGCTTTGGCATGGGGCGCGCCATCCGCTCCTGGGATCCGCTGTTCGCGGCCTTATTCGAATATAAAGATCAGATCCGAATGGAATATCGCGCGATTGAAAACGGTGTGGAAGCGAAACTGACCGCCGACGACCCAAAATTAATCGAGCTGATTCACAGCCACGATCTTACCTTGCACGGTTTTGTTGACGAAGGGTTTGAAGCCGGCAAACGGGAAAGTCCCAAACCGGACTGGTTGAAATAAACGCTTGAAAGGCGCGTCATCGTCCCTATTAAATGAGAAATTAACCTTATCGAGCGCGCTTAAGCGAACTTTTTTAGAGGAACCCAACGATGATTATCATGTGCCCACACTGCGGCGGACTTAACCGCATTCCAGACGAAAAACTCTCTGAATCGCCCAATTGCGGAAAATGCAAACAACCCGTCTTCACTGGCCAACCGGTGGAAATGACCGGCCAGCAATTCCTGCGCGCTTTGCAAAAAACCGACCAACCGTTGGTGGTCGATTTCTGGGCGCCCTGGTGCGGCCCGTGCAAAATGTTCGCACCCACCTTTTCTCAGGCTGCGGCCCAATTGGAACCCCATGCCCGCTTGGTGAAAATCAATACCGAAAATGAACAACAGGTGGCCGCTCAGTTCAATATTCGTTCCATCCCGACCTTGGCCATTTTTGAAAATGGCCAGGAAGTCACCCGCCAATCCGGTGCGATGGATTTGGGAAGTTTTGTGAATTGGGTCAAAAGTGCTCTATAATCGGGTCACTTCTTCCAACGGCAAGGAAAGACTATGGAAATCGGTTCCAAAGAACACAAACAACTGTTAATGAAAGGCATTTTGAAAATCGCCTTGAAAACCATTTTTCTGGGCTGGGTACTCGGCGTTCTGCTGATGGTGCCCAGTTTTATCCGTGAAAACACCTTTTCCATCGGTCTATCTTATGCCGGACAAACCATTATCTGGATCGCGCTGATTTACGCCTTAGCGATTGCTTATAAAAAATACCGCCAGACCTTCGGCGCCCTCAAAAACGGCGCAAACGACTGAACGATACTTTAAACAGCGGTAACGACTTGGCCCAGTCCAGGGCCGCCAACTTCACCGCCGGATGGCGTTCTGAATACAACTGTTCGTTCAATCTGTCCACCAGCGTCCGCGCCTGTGCATTGTCACCGTACTCGGATTCAAACACTTGCAACCAGCTTCCCAGGCTCGGTTGCCGCGAACCGGAAACGTCTTTTGATATAACCGGAACCGGCCAGGCCTGGCCATTTTGTCGATGACTCAGCTGGCGACGCGACCAAGCATCCACAGATTGCCAAACCTGAAGCACACTATCGGCTTGCTTCAAACCGGCCAGCAAACGCCACTTCAAAAACGCTTCCCGCAGCCCCAACCAAATCACTCTTAAGCTCACAAGGGCCAAGAGCGCCAATAAGAATTGCCCGAACACGATCACCGCGCCCGGCAAGGCCACCATCGACTGCGCCGGGAAAACCACATCCTCCAAACGACCGCTTTGCGGATTGAAATAGGTCACACGCAACGCCGGCAAACGCACCCAGCCGTATTCCAAAATCCGAAATGGCTGGTCGATTTCCGCCCGGCTCATCAAACCGGACTCGGTCACCGCCTGAGTCCGCTCCACCGTCGGCATCAACCATTCAAACCCGTCGGTATCGGTCAATTGCGAGGCCAGATTCGGCAATTGCTCGTCGGTGACATTCTGACCGTTCAAGTGCCAAACCCAGTGGTACAAATCCCCTGTCACCACCCAAAATGGGTTGAAATCGGCGCTTAACGAGACCTGACCAACCGGCAACACAGCCGGTAAATAGGAGGGCATCGGCCTTACTTGAACCGCTTGTGGCGGCGCAAAGAACAATTCATGACGATATGCCGATGAATCCACTCGCACCCCCGGTGACGGCAAGGAATAGGCGCCCGGTTTCAGAAAACGCACCGCGGAAATTAAACGCACATGGTTTTCAAACAAGGTGTGGTCGGCCTTCGGCTCCGCCGTCCCCAGCCATTGATACACCTGATTCGGGTCATTCTCCGTCGCTAAAACACGGATCGGAATATTCTCCCCTTTGGCCGAAACATCGGCGCGCCAATACAGCACTTCGTCCGGATAGGCCTGTTTTTGTGGTGCCTGCCAAGTAACGGAAACTTCCGGGTTTTCCTGCACATGAATGGTGATGGGTTTCACGTGGAGCCCGCCATGATGCATGGCCGGTAATTGAAACACCCCGGCTTCATATGGGTAGAGTCGAAGGCGTAAGCGGCTGGAGCCCCCTTCAATATCATGAATGACAAAATGTTGTTTCAACACGCTTAAATCAAGCTGTTCGAAATCGTTTTCTACCTGCTCGCCACTGATAATCCAGGTCACCGGATTCCCAAGCACCACTTCTTCGGGGTACATACGGCTGTCCGCCAACACCAGGCCTGGTAAAAATAACCCGAACCCGATGAGAACCCCAAAACGCCGCCAAAGGTTTACCATGGTTTCACCCCCGGCAATGGATGCGGTTCGTCCTGCGAGGCCTGGAAGCCTTCCTCTCGCTCAAACAGGTTTTTCAATAATAACGACTGATTATCGTCCACTTTCTGCATATCGTGCTCAAATTGTTCAATACGGCGCACCCGCTGTTGCTGGTCCAAAATCGCATTGGCGGTGTCGTTCAATTGCATTTGAGACCCTGACTCCAATGAAAAATCCGTGCCTTCCGGCTGATCCGGCAAAATGAATTCCCGACCATCCTTTTCGCCTTCCGGCGCGTCACCGGACGCCCCTTCGCCCACTTCATCCGGGTTCGGGCGCTGTCCGCCGTAAAACGCGCCATCGGCATCGCGGCTGGTGGTGCCTTCGCCCTGACCGTCGCCTTGTTCTTCATTTTGTTGCTGGCCACTTTGCCGTTGTCGTTGACGCTTTGCCAAGGCTAAATTATGTTTGGCTTTATCGTAATCCGACTGATACACCAACGCCTGTTCATAGGCTTCAATCGCCTGTGGCAATAGACCGGCCTGATAATAACTGTTCCCCAAATTGAACAAGGCTTGAGCCCGTTCGGAATCGGTTAACCCCAACACCGCGGCGTCACGAAAATACGCCACCGAAGATTCGAAGTCTTTATTGCGGTAAGCAGCCGCACCGGCGCCGAACAGGCCTTGATACGTCGATAATTCGTTATAAGTTTCCTGAGCCGTATCGTAATCCTGTGATTGAAACGCCTCATACGCCTTTTGAGCGGTGCCCACCTGAGTGTCCGCCCACACCGGCTTCGGTTGAAGCCCGCTCATCAAAGCGACGCCAACCACCGCCAGCCCAACCGTTAGGTTGGCTTTCGAGCTGCTTTTTGCTGAAAAGCGTTGATCGACAAAACGTCGTTTGACCGGGAAAAAACTCCACAATAACGCGAAAAACGCCGCCCAAAGAAAGCCTTCCGCATGATCCTGCCACACCGGCTGAGAGGCTTGGAAAGTACGTTTTTCCGCCTGTTGTGCCACCAAATTCAACAGTTGTTCCAAAAAATCACCGGAACGGTTCGCCGTCACATAATCCCCGCCCAACTGCGCTGCCAGTTTGCTCAATTCCGCGCTTTCCAGCTGGGAACGCACCTGACGACCATGCACATACACGGTGCCACTGGGGTGATTCATTGACGGTATCGGGCTGGGGGTTTCACGTCCGACACCAACCAACACCACCTGGGTTTGACTTTCCTTGACCGAAGCCACCGCCGCTTTCAATCGCTCGGAAACCGCTTCCAGCGACTCCGGAGCCGGCTGACCATTGGTAAACATCAACAGCACCTTGGCGGGGCCGGCTGTCTGTTGGAGGTGTTCCAAACCAAACGCCACGGCAGCTTCTTCATCGGAACCGCGCGTCGGCAAAATGCCGGGACGCACCAAGTTCAGATAATGCTCGAACAAGGCTCGGTCAAATGACAAAGGCGCCACCAAATGCGGCCGACCGGCAAACACCATCAGTCCCAAACGGTCATCCGGTTCCAAACGATTGGCCAACGACTCCACCAAGGCACGGGCTTGCAAGAAACGGTTCGGCGCCACATCTTGAACCAGCATGGAACGCGAAGTGTCCAACGCCACCAGAATATCGACACCGGCGCGCGTCGATTCCTGTGGCGACGGCACCAAGGTGCGCGGCCCCGCCAAGGCGATAATCAAACACATCCACGCCAACGACAGCAACCATTTCGGTTGGAATAACCCAGCTACAAATCGCCACAGGCCGCGCACAAAACGCCCAGGCCTGGCCAGTTTGCGTCTTTGTGTGGTCTGTTCCACCTGTGCCGCTTCGGCCAATAACGCCTCCGGCGTGACCTTCACCCAAGGCAGTAAATGGCTTTCGGCGTATTGCGCGGTTTGGCGGCGTCGCAACCAAGTCGAAACCAGTCCCCACACCAATGGCGCCAATAAAAACCACAGCGTCGTCGCGTCGCGCCACTCCCATTGCAACCAGGCATCCATCACGCGGCCTCCTGCTGCAAACGTCCGGCCAGCAACTGCACCGAGGCAAAATACACAATAAACAGCGCCAACGCCAAGGCGACGAAATACGGATACAGGGCGATTTCACGAAATTTCGGACGCGGCACGTCAATGCTCACGCCTTCGGTCTGGTCAATCGCCTGCAACACCTGTTGTAAATCGGCGCCGCTGCCCACTTGATGATAACGCCCGCCGGTTTCCGCCGCGATTTGTTTCAAAGACCCGGATTCCAGCGGTTCATACAACAACCCGCGGAATTCGCGCTGGTCGGCGTCGTCGGAGCGCGAACCGATACCGACCGTGTAAATCGGCACGTTCAAACCTTGCGCATAATTAATCGCTTCCGAAATCGGGATGGCGCTGTCGCGGGTCGAACCGTCGGAGATCAAGACGATGACCCGGTTTTCCGTGGTGTCGGTGCCCTGCTCGACCTGTTGCAACGCCAAGCCCAAAGCCGCACCGGTACCCTCATCGGTACGGCCCGCCAGATAAGGTTCCAATCGTTTCAACATCAAACGCGCCGTCGTGCCGTCGGACGTCAACGGCATCAAGGTAAAGGCCTCATCGGCATACAAAATAAAGCCAAAGCGATTCCCGGCCAAACCGGAAATAAACCGATCCAGCACATTTCGAATCACCTCAATTCGGCTTTTCGATTCACCGCCGAGCTGATAATCCTCCAACACCATACTGACCGAGGTTTCCACCACGAACACGATGTCGCGCACGGTTTTGGTTTGCGGTTCCGGTGGTAACGGCACTTTCTTGACCGGCTGCGCCAGCGCCGTCACCAACGCTAAAAAAATCAATACCCGCAAACCATTCAACAGCCAACGCAAGCTTTTATGGGAACGCGGTTTGGCCGCATCGTACCCGAGCCGGTCAATCAACGAATGGCGGAACAATAACGACTGCGCGATCACCGTCTGATCCCAATCGGAACGCGCTGGCCGCCAGACATGCCATGCCCATAGCAAACCGACCGGAATCAACGCGGCAAACGCCCACGGCATTTGAAAGGTCACTTCGTGCCAGGATTTCAAAGCATCAATCAAGGCTTCCCAAGTCATTTGTGATTGCCTCGCAGGGTTTGTTCGGCGTTTGCGCGCCCAAGGCCTAACCGCTTCAGACCGGTGCGCACAATCGTCGGCAAGGCGCGTACAGCGTCGCCCATTGAAGGCGCTGCGGCTTTCAATTCCGCTTGAAAGGTTTGAATCAAAGAAGACAAGGTTTCACGTGAAACGGTTTTCGGCCCGAAGCAGGCCTGATCGATTGCCTGCTTGAGCGGCGCTTCGGCGTCAGAAGTCAATAAATCATGGCGTTTGGCGGTTTGCAGCGCTTGATACAACTGCACTGCGCCATGTTCAGAAGATGATTTCGCAAGCGCACGCTTGAGACGCTCCAAACGCCAATACAACTGAGCCCGGCGCCAAACAAACCAGACCATCGTGCCCAACAACAGCACAACCAACACAGCCAGCAAGCCCCAGCCCAACATCAACAAACCGCCTAGCCAGTCAATCCCCGGCGGCATGGGCACTTCAATGTCGATTAAGGTGTTTTCCGCCATTTGCATCGCTTGGGTATCAGCCATATTGTTCTCCCAACGCTTCCGTCAAATGCGCCAGTGAATCGACTGTCGATAACGACACCGCCGAAATGCCCAGGCCTGCCAGCCGGTGTATTTTTTCGTCAAAATAATGTTGCGCCCATTGCTGATAACTGTGGTGCTGGCGTTCCGACAAATGGTCCAATTCAAACCCGCCGTTCAGCGACTGCAGTTTCAAACCGGGCAGTTTTGGCAGATTCCGCTCCACCGGATCTTCCAACAACACCGCCTGCACCATCACTTTTTCACTGAGCGCGGCCAACACCCGCAGACTGGCGTCGTCCAGATCGGCAAAATCGCTCAAAATCACCAACCGCGAGCCGGACTGCAACCGACTCAAACACGCCAACAGTTCATCCGACAATCGTGATTCGGTGACGTTTCGCAATGGCGGACAAGGCACCGAGACAAATTCCATAAACCGTTCGAAAGTACCGCGCCCTTCGAAAATCGGCGACGTACGCGCACCTTCCGCCAGGGCGACCCCTTCCAACGGACGGGCATTTTGTTCCGCCAACCAGGCGAATAAACCGGCCGCCCTGGCCGCTTGCACCACCTTCAATCGTGATTGCGTGCCGAAACGCATCGACTGGCGCTGATCGACAATCACCGTCCAACTTTCCTGACGTTCTTCCTGAAACAATTTGGTATAAGCCTGACCAGTCCGTGCCATTAAACGCCAGTTGAGATGACGGACATCATCGCCGGGTTGATACGCGCGACTTTCTTCGTACTCCATGCCCGAACCCAGATAACGACTGGTTTGTTCGCCCTGTTTGCGGGCATCACTGGCTTTCGGATTGACGCCGATTTTGTCGCCCAATTGCGCCACCTCATCGGCTAAGGCATGAATGGCGCGCGCCGACAGAATCGGGTCGGTCAGACGAGCGGTTTCGGGCACGCCGGCTCCCGGCTTCAAGCCGGGAAACCAGTTGGCAAAGGCCGATTGCATCCAACGAAGCACAGACGTCCCCTTAACCCGGCTGCGCTTCCGTTGCAACCGGGACCGGCACCAATTCGATAATGCGCTCGATAACAGCGTCTTCGGTCCACTGCTGCGCGCGACCGGCAAAACTGACTCGAATACGGTGGCGTAATACATCCGGCAACAAGGCAATGGCATCGTCCGGCGTCACAAAATCGCGCTGTTCCAACCAGGCTTTGGCGCTGGCAGCGTGCAACAACGATAAGGTCGCGCGCGGCGAAGCGCCGATTTCCAATACCTCGGCCATGTCCGCGTCCCATTGCGCCAAACGACGTGTGGCGCCGACCAGCGCCACCATGTATTTTTCCACCGCTTCGGAGACATATTGTTCGGCAATTTGATGGCGCGCCGCCATGACTTTTTCCGGCGTTAAGAACGCCGACAATTTCTCTTTGTCCTCACCGAAATGATGGGCGCGATCACGGCGCAGAATTTCCAATTCTTCCACTTCATCCGGGTAATCCAATACCACGTGCAGCATGAAGCGGTCGAGCTGGGCTTCCGGCAACGGATAAGTCCCGCTTTGTTCCAACGGGTTCTGCGTGGCCATCACAATGAACAGCTCCGGCAATTCACGCGTCAGTCCACCGGCGGTGACTTGTTTCTCCGCCATGGCTTCCAGCAAAGCGGACTGCACTTTCGGCGGCGCACGGTTGATTTCGTCCGCCAGCAGAATTTCATTGAATACCGGGCCTTTTACAAAGGTCAGTTGCCCGGTATTCGGATCAAGGATATCGGAGCCCATGACATCGCCCGGCATTAAATCCGGGGTAAACTGGATACGTTGAAAAGAGGCTTTCACCGCATCCGCCAAGGTTTTCACTGCCGTGGTTTTCGCCAGGCCTGGCGGCCCTTCCAACAACAAGTGACCGCCGGTGAGCATGGCAATCATCATCCTGTCCAGCAAATCCTCCTGCCCGACGATGACTTTTTGCAAATGCGTTTTCAGAACAGTGAAGTCGGCCTGAGAGGTCGTGGCGGTTGCAGTCATAATGATTCCTTTGCTCCGTGAGGTTGCGGACGTCCCAATGCGAAACCCATCAGAAAATCCTTATTTGATGTTCAGTATAAAAGAAAACCGCCATGGGCATTCTTTCATCTCCCCAAAAGCGGTTTGAAAAAATTTATCGGCGAATTAACCCCGTTTTTCACTCGCAGTGGTTGGCGGGTCCTTGTCATCCGAATAATGCACTTTCAGTGCGACCCAAATGCCCGACAGCCCCATCGACACCGCAACCAACCAAAAAGGCGTTTGTAAATCCTGCGAAATTTGCGCCGCCAAGCCCATTGCCAAAGCACCGAAAGCGTAACCGGAATCGCGCCAAAAACGGTAAATGCCGATGACACTGGCACGGTGGGCCACCGGCGCAAAATCCCCGGCGGCCGCGCCCAGATTCGGATACAACATGGCCATGCCCAGCCCGACCAGCCCCGCTTCCAAGCTCCACCAGACCACACCCTGCGACAACGGAATCGCCAAAACGCCCGCGCCACATAACCACATGCCCCAGACAATCAAGCCCTTGCGGCCAATCTTATCCGACAAAGGCCCGGTCACCAATTGACCGCCGCCCCAGACCAGGCCGTACACCGCGATAATCGCTCCGGCTTCCACCAAGGTCAGCCCTTGCGCCAGAAAATACACCGGCAGGAAAATCCACACCAACGCATCGGTAAATTTTTCCACCAAGCCGGCCTGATTGATGGCGACCAAAGCGGTATTGTCTCGGCTGGCCAAACGAAACAATTGTTTGAACGAGCGACTGTCCGGCTCGGCATCCGGGCTTTCCACCAAGGCCTGATGACGTGCCGCCCAAGGCAGGGTTTCCACAATCGTCCACTCCGCCAAAACCAATCCCAACAAAATCACCGCCAGACTGAAAATGAACAGCCCTTCGCGCGCGCCGAACCAGTCCACGAAATACGCCGTCATCACGCCCGCCAGCCCGACCGCAACATAGCCGGAAAATTCATTCACGCCGTTGACCAGTCCTTTTTGCGACGGCTTGGCCAAATCCAGTTTACTGTTGAGCGCCATCGACCAGGCTAACCCCTGGTTAAAGCCGAGCAAAACGGTCGCCGCAATCACCCAGCCCCAACTGTTGGCGTACAACAGCAAAAAAGGCACCGGCAGCGCGACCAACCAGCCCCAGACCAAGACCGATTTTCGACCGTACTGTTCGCTCAAACGCCCGGCGAATAAATTCATGACCGCTTTGATGATGCCGAACACCACCACAAACGACGTCAGCAGAAAAAATGCCTGATCGGCCAGCCCAAACTCGGTTTCCGCCAGGCCTGGCACCACCACGCGAATCATGCCGATGGTCAGCCCCACCATAAAGATTTGCAACAGATGCAAACCAAACTGGTGGCGATTCACGAAAATGCCGTGTTCAATGTCTGTTCGGTTGGGTGAATGGCGCGGTTCCATAAGAGGCGACCTATTGTTAATCAACGGATAGTCGCCGTATTATATCGAGTCGCTCCTTAACATTCAATTAATCAATTGAATGTTAAATTAAAGCCTTTACAGCCGAACCCTGTCTTGGATAAGATACGCTGTGTCACTTGGAAAAATATGACAAGAATTGTGAAAACGGCTCTAAGTATCTTAAACTGAACCGAACAAGCCTTTTTAACCATCGGAGACAAACCGTGTCGACCGTTAAAAAACAACTTTTCGAACAACTCGCACTCATCGGACGCAGCCTTTCCTCGCCGCAGCGCATCGAGCTGATGGATTATTTGGCGCAGGCGGAACGCAGTGTCGAAGAACTCAGTCAATTGACCGGGCTCAGCCTGGCCAACACCTCTCGACACCTTCAGCAACTGAAACAAGCCGGGTTGGTCGCGGTTCGCAAACAAGGCAAAAACCGCTTGTACCAACTGGCCGGTTCGGATGTGGTGCAACTGGTTCATCATCTCCGTCAAACCGCCGAAACCCATCTGGCGGAAGTGGATCGTTTGATGGACGCCATCATGCCCGGTAAAAGCCAAACGCCGGTCATTTCCAGCCAAGCGCTGGCCGAACAACTCGATCAGGAAAAGGTGCTGATTCTGGATGTCCGCCCCGCCAAGGAATTCCAGCAAGGGCACATTAAAGGCGCCATCAACGTCTTGCCGGAAAACATCGACACCACCCTGGCGAAACTGCCGGAAGCGGACGAAACCGACACCATCGTCGCCTATTGCCGCGGGCCTTATTGTGTTTACTCTTATCAGATGGTGGAACAGTTGCAGGCCGCCGGTCGCCTGGCCTGGCGACTTTCGGAAGGGTTCCCGGAATGGAAAGCGGCCGGGCTGCCGTACGAAAGCTGCGAAGTCGAATAAACCCGCTTCCCGGCATCACCATATCAGCCGCTTCTAAAATCATAATTAATCCACATTTCAGCGTTTGAATCACATTAAACTTTAATCCGAAAAATCAACTGAGACCTTTACACAGGTGGGACGCGAGAGAAAAATGAGGAAAAATTTTTCGTATCAAGGCGGAAGACGCCGCTAATAGCGAGCTATTAGCCAGTTTTTCAACGAAGATACGGACAAATTTTAACCATTTTTATCCGTGTATCCATCCTGTGTGAAGGCCTCAATAATAAGAGGATACCTCCCATGAACACAATGACTCGCTTCAACCGACTGCCACTTATGCTGGTCGCCTTGCTGTTGTCGGTATTCACCTTGACCGCGCAAGCGGCCGAGAGCAAAGAAATCAAACAGAAATACAACAGCTTGACCGTCAACGCCAACTTGCTGATGGCGGACGGCAAAAGCTATCAGGACGGTATGGTTCTACTGACCCACGGCACGCTGACGCATGCCGGGCGCAGCACCTACGCCAATCTTCAACAACTGTTGGCCGACCGCGGCATCAGCTCTCTGGCCATTAACTTGAGTTTGGGCCTTGACGACCGTCACGGTGAATACGATTGTAAAACCCCGCACCGTCATCGCCATGAAGACGCTGTCGGTGAAATCGGTTTCTGGTTGAACTGGCTGAAAAAACAAGGCGCGAGCGACATCACCTTGATGGGCCACTCACGCGGCGGCAACCAAACCGCCTGGTTCAGTGTTGAACAGGATGACCCAGCCGTCAAACGCGTTGTGCTGATTGCCCCGGCCACTTGGAACTATGATGCCGAAAAAGCCGACTACAAGAAAAAATACGGTCAATCCATCGAGCCGATTCTGGCCAAAGCCGAGAAGCTGGTGGCCGAAGGTAAAGGCGATACGCTGATCAAAAACATCAACTTCATTTACTGTAAAGACACGTCCGCAACGGCCAATGCCGTGGTCAGTTACTACAAAAACGAGCCGCGCATGGACACACCGACCTTGTTGAAAGACGCCAAGAAACCGACGCTGGTCGTTATCGGTTCCGCCGACACGGTGGTCACCGACCTGGAAGAGAAAATGAACGGTGTTGAAAGCGAACAAGTCACCGTAACCGTTGTAGACGGAGCCGGACACTTCTTCCGCGACTTCTTCGCCGAAGACCTGGCCGATAACGCCGCCGAATTCATCAAAGGCGAATAATCGACTTCCCCCTTGAAACGTTAAGAAACCTTGATGTTTCCCCTGTGGCCGGTTTATCCGGCCACTTTTTTATCACCCTCCCGACCTTGATGTCAAAAGACTTCCACCCGATTACGCCCATTATGCTTGGCTTGATACAGCGCCTGATCGGCCCGCTTGAATAAATCCGCTTCGGTATCCTCCTCCCGGCACAAGGTCACGCCGACACTCACGGTCACCCGTCCAACGGTCGGAAAATCGAAACAGGCCACTTCGTCCCGCAACACTTCCGCCAATCCCAATGCCGACGGCAGCTCCAAATCCAACCCCAACAATAAAAACTCTTCACCGCCCCAACGGCCGACATGGTCGATGTCCGGACTCAAACGTTTCGCCAAACGCGCAATTTCAATCAGAATTTCATCACCGACATCGTGCCCGTAATCGTCGTTGATTTGTTTGAAATGATCCACATCGAACAAAATCAGGCTGAACGTCTGACCGTTCTGCATCCGTTGCCGCATTTCCGTTTCAATCACTCCGGTCAAATGACGCCGATTGCACAGCCCGGTCAACACATCCTTCATCGCCATCTCATTCAGCGCCTGTTGCATCTTGACCTGTTCGGAAACATCCTTGCCCGTGGACACGAAATATTCGATGTCGCCGTCGGCATTGAAAATCGGGCTGATGGTAGTGTCTTCATGGTAGGTAGAACCGTCTTTGCAACGGTTCATAATGCGATTCTGGTACACCTGTCCGGAGAGAATCTTATCCCACAGCGCCTTGGCTTTCGTCTGATCCTGCATCTCGGATTTCAACATGCCCGGCGTTTTGCCTAACAGCTCGTCTTCGGTGTAACCGGTTTTGTCGAGCAACGCCTGATTGACGAACACCAATCGGCCGTCCCGGTCGGTAATTTTGACGAAATCGGCGGTTTGCTCGATGACCTTAGCGAAAATTTTCAGGCGCTCCTCGGCCTGCACCTTATCGGTCACATCAACGATTTTACCCAGCAAATGGGTGACGTCACCCGCCGCATTCCGCTCGAAGGTCAAGCGAATGTCCACCCAGGCATAATCGCCGTCCGGTTTGCGCAAACGGATGGTTTTCGCCAGATGCGAATCGCCGTCACGCGCCTTGGCCGCGACTTCCTGTTCCAACGGCGCCAAATCCTTGGGGTGAATCAAATCCTGATAACACAATTCCTGCCGATACAACGCCTCCGGGTCGTAGCCGAACGCCGCGAAATTATCGGTGAGATAACGCACCGGCCATTTGGGCGCATACTCGCAATAAAACACCACGGTTTCACTGTTGTTAATCAAATCGATGATTTTTTGCTGCAAGAGTCGGCTCCCGGTGTCGAACACCCGAAAAGGGTGATTAATCGCAAAGGTAATGGGTTCAACCTCAATCACGCCATCTTAAAACAAATAATCATTACTTTTTATAAGTTTTTTATATGGGCGACTCGATTTCTTGATAAGCCCGCCTTATCGGCGTTGAATCCCGTTTCAGACGTGGACTGAAATGGCCTATAATATCGACTTTCAAACCACCGGAATCCAACGGCCCCATGCCCAAGAAAACCGTGCAAACCGACCGCAATTTCGACAGTCTGATCGACAAGTTCGAAAAACGGGTTTACGACACCGTCAAAGGCGATTGGCGCCTCAAACTGCTGAAAGAAGACCTGGGCTTTTTACGCGATGGTGAAGCCTCACACAATTCGCCAGGCCTGGGTAATTCGGCTCAAACGCCGTTCTCCACACCATTATCCATCTGGGATGCCGGGTGCGGTTTCGCGCAAATGGGCCAATGGTTTGCCGAAGCCGGGCACGACTTGACGCTGTGCGACTTGTCACGCAAAATGCTGGCGCGCGCCCAACAGAACTTCGCCGACCAGCAACTGGAAGCCACCTTCCTGCACGGTTCGGCACAAAGCCTGGCACCGGAATTGCCCGCCTTCGATTTAGTGCTGTTCCACGCCGTCATCGAATGGCTGGCCGACCCGAAAACCGGATTGCAAACCGTGGCCGACAAGGTCAGGCCTGGCGGATATTTGTCATTGCTGTTCTATAACCGCAATGCGTTCGTCTACAACAATGTGCTCAAAGGCAGCTGGCGCTGGGAGCATATTTTGTCCGACGCCTATATTGGCAAGGGCAAAAAACTCACGCCGCCCAATCCGCAATACCCGGAAGACATGATCGAACAACTCGAAGCGCTCGGTTTCGAAATTCGCCAGCAAACCGGCATCCGCGTATTTCACGATTACCTCACGCCGCAAGTGCTGGCCGACAGCGACCTGGACGAACTGCTGGCATTGGAATACCGTTACTGCCGCCAAGCCACTTATCGCCACATGGGGCGTTATGTTCACTTTTTAGCTTACAAACCGGACACCGATTCATGACCCGATTTTCCAGCCGTTCACACAAAGCGTCGCAAAAACGCCTGCTCAACACCCTGTTTTCCGAGCTGTCGAAACAGCCCAAACTGCTGCAACTGAGTTTTTTCTGGATACCAACGCTCTTCGGTCTGTTACTGCTCATCGGCGGTTTGAAATACGTTTACGAAGTCGAAGTCGCGCGGCCGAATATGGCCTATATGGGCGTGCCGAAAACCCAAAACGATTTGCAGACCTTAACCCACGTTCTGCGCAACGACGGTTTCATGCTGGCCTATTCCGAAGCGCTGGCCAATCCGGTTTGGGTGACTTACAAGGTCACCCCCGACACCGTGCCTTACGGCAAACGGCCGCGCTTTGAAGCCGACTGGCGCTCGCTGGCGCACATCCGCCATTCCGACTACACCGGCAGCGGTTACGACCGCGGCCACATGGCACCGAATTACGTCATCGCCAGCCGTTACGGCTTCGCCGCGCAAAAAGAAACCTTTCTGATGACCAACATCACCCCGCAAAAACCGCAGTTCAATCAGAAGATCTGGCAACGGCTGGAAGAAGTCAGCGCCGATTTCTTTTCCAAACAATTCGGCGATTTCTGGGTGGTGACCGGGCCGATTTTCGACGCCGACCCGAAACGCTTCCAAAAAGCGCCCATCGCCATCCCCAAAGCCTTCTACAAAATTTTCATCCGCCCGTCGGATGATGGCAAAGCCCCGGTGGCGCTGGCGTTTATCCTACCGCAAACCGCGAAACCGAAAGACAGTTTGCTGAAATACGTCACCACCATCGACGCCGTGGAAGTGCAAACCGGGATTGATTTTTTCTGGCAATTGGACGATGCTATTGAGCATTCGCTGGAATCCAGCCAAACCCCCCAGGCCTGGTCATTATCGCAAGTGGCCAATTTGCCGAGCCGATATTGACCCGGTCCACGCGACCAACCGAGGAGACGCCATGAAACGCCGCCAATTTCTCACCCTGCTGACCGCCACCGGCTTGCTGTCAGGCTGCACGGGGAACGAAATCCGGCGCAGCCTGGCCTCCGCTCAGCAGTTGTCGAACGGCGACGTACCGTCCGCCCTGAGTGCGCAGATTCCCTCCACCGGCGTGGCGCCGCTGGACCAATTGGTGCGCAAGCAACTGAAAAGCATGATTCAGGAACTCGCTAAAACCTGGGGCGATGAAAAGGTCGCCACCCCGAAAGAATACGTCAAATACACCGACCAATACAAAAGCCGCGCCATCGTCAATTTCAACACCGGCCGCATCCGCGTGGAAACCGTGGACGAGAAAAAGCCCGATGCTGCCTTGAAAGCCGCCATTATCAGCACCTTGCTGACGCCGGAAAACCCGTCCAAGGTCGATTTACTGTCCGATAAAGCCGTCAAAACCGGGCAAACCCCGTTTTTATACGACCTGGTCGTCGATCAGGACAAAAAGCCCGTCGGCACCCAATGGCGCGCCAATCGTTACGCCGAATACCTGATGAAACACACCTATCACGTCGATACCTACAACGGCAAAAAACGCCGTTACGTCACCTTCGACATGATTCAGGACCACAATCAGGCCCAACAGAAACATTACGCCAGTTACGTCAACCGCCAAAGCAAACGCTTCGGCGTGGATTCGGCCTTGATTTACGCCATTATCGAAACCGAAAGCTCCTTCAACCCTTACGCCATGAGCCACATTCCGGCTTACGGGTTAATGCAAATCGTGCCGCAATCCGCCGGGCGCGATGCCTACCGTTTTCTGTACAAAAAAGACGGCACCCCCACCAAGGATTATCTGTTCAAAGCGGGCAACAACATCGAAATGGGCACCGCCTATCTGCACATTTTGTTCACCCGTTATCTGTCGAACGTCAAAAACGCCAAAGCACGCGAATACTGCTGCATCGCCGCTTACAACACCGGCAGCGGCAATGTGCTCAACGCCTTCGATTCCAACCGCGACCGCGCCTTTTCCAAAATCAACGCCATGAGCGCCTCAGCGGTGTACAGCCACCTGCGCAAAAACCTCAAATACGAAGAAGCCCGCAATTACCTCTATAAAGTCACCCAGAAAAAACGCGCTTACGTTTGAGTAAGACGGTTTAACACGCACCAACTGGCTACGCAAAAATATTTAGTGTATTATCAAAAAAATTCTGAAAAGAAATTCAATATAAAATAACAAGGTAAAAGAGCCTTAAACTAAATGTTATATTTGAGAAGCTATGGGTAAAATCACACAATTTGATTTAAACGTCTTGGAGTCAATCTCTAAAGTTCTTGGAAACACCACAGATGGATTAACCGGAACTGAGATAGGAAAGCTGTTGCATGAATGTAGAATTGATGACATTGACTCAGGTAATACCAAATGGAAAAGATTAAATAACGCCCTTGCCAATAAACAGCAAGTTGATGGCTGTGCGAATAATGTCATTGCCTTCATCCAGCATGCACTGAGCCCAGCAAGACATTACGACAATCCTGAGTGGTTTAATGATACTCGTTACAAAATTAACAAGATTCTGAGCTTTGAAGGGTTGGCAATTGGAGAGAATGGAAAAGCCAATTACTCTTCAAAAGCGGAAACTATCAGTGAAGCAGCCTCGAAAGCGTGTAAGCTGAAAGAGCATTTACTTGCCAGAAATGTTCACCCTGACATCATCACTTTTTGTCGGGAAGAGCTAGTGGTAGATAATTACTTTCATGCTGTATTTGAAGCAACTAAAAGCGTTGCTGAGAAAATAAGAATGAAGACCGGCCTAGTTAGTGACGGAGCTGCACTAGTTGATGATGCATTCTCATTCAGAGAAGTGCCACACTTAGCCTTTAACTCACTTCAATCTGAAAGTGAGAAAAACGAGCAAAAAGGTTTTATGAATCTACTTAAGGGTTTATTTGGTACCTTTAGAAATACTACTGCTCATGCGCCAAAGATAACTTGGGAAATCGAAGAGCAGGATGCTCTTGATATATTATCTATGGTATCGCTTGTGCATAGACGTCTTGATAAAGCAATTGAAGCAAAGAAAATATATGAAGGAAAAATATAATCAGTCGCTTCAGCCGGTTCGTCACCGCTAATCAATGGAAGTAAACTTAATTAATCCTTAAAACTCTATTTTACAGTTTCATTTTTAACTCAAAACGACCAGGCCTGGGTAAATTCATTGCGCCACTCCCTGAAACCAACCCAACATCACAACTATCACTGTTTCCCACAAATCTTTTATAATAAGCCACCATAAAGCAACCCATAGGACCGGATGACTGTGAAAGACACTATTTATGCCCAGCCACATGAAGCCGTCGGCGAATTTCAGTTCGACGAATCGGTCGTGGCCGTCTTTCCGGATATGATTCAGCGCTCGGTGCCGGGTTATCAAACCATTTTGACCGGCATCGGGGAGCTGACGGCGCAATATGCCCAACCCGATTCCCAGCTTTACGATTTGGGTTGTTCGCTGGGTGCGGCCAGCTTGACCATGCGCCGTAAAGCGCTGACCGGTTGCCGCATTATCGCCGTGGATACGTCCCAGCCGATGATCGACCGCGCTCGGGAGCATATTGAAGGGTTTCATTCCGACATTCCGGTGACCTTGCAGTGCGAAGACATGACCGAGACCGTCATCGAAAACGCGTCGGTGGTGGTCATCAATTTCACCTTGCAGTTCATTGAACCGGAGGCGCGCCAGTTATTGGTTAATCGAATTTATCAAGGATTGCGGCCGGGCGGCATTTTGATTTTATCGGAAAAAATCCATTTCAATTCCGAACCGATGCAACAGACCATCGAGCACCTGCATTTGCAATTCAAACGCGCCAACGGTTATTCCGAATTGGAAATCGGCCAGAAACGCGCGTCTTTGGAAAACGTGCTCATCAGCGACACCGAAGCCACGCATTTGGACCGCATGAAACAAGCCGGTTTCGAACACGCCAATATCTGGTTTCAGGCGTATAATTTCGCGTCCTTTCTGGCCATCAAATAATTGAACGACTTGAATCGACACTATAAAGGTTCCATGTGAAACACCATCACCAACATTACGCCAACTTCTGGCCCCAATTAGAAAAGTTTCGTCTCAATCACTGGTTGACCAGCTTGCCACCGGCGTTGGATATGGCGCTGGACGCCGATGCCAACGGCAATTTGCCGCGCTGGCTACCGGCGTTGGACCGCATTATGCAATTCCCCACTTCCGACCAGGCCTGGCTGAATCAAAGCGCCATCACCGCCCGTTCGGAAGGGTTTTCCGAGGCCGACTGCGTGGAGCTGACCGAAGCCTTACGCGCTTTTATCCCTTGGCGTAAAGGGCCGTTTGAGATTGAAAACATCGCCATCGACACCGAATGGCGTTCGGACTGGAAATGGGATCGCGTCGCACCGCATCTGGCCCCGCTGGAAGGCCGCAAGGTACTGGACATCGGTTGCGGCAGCGGCTACCACTTATGGCGCATGTTGGGCGACGGCGCGTCTCTGGCGGTCGGCGTTGACCCCAGTATGCTGTTCATGACCCAGTTTCTCGCCATCAAGCATTTCCTCGGAGAGGACTTACCGGCCTATTTCCTACCGCTGACACTGGAACAGCTTCCGGCCAGCCAGCAGTCCGATGTGTTCGACACCGTCTTTTCCATGGGCGTGCTGTACCATCGTCGTTCGCCCATCGACCACATTCTCGACTTGAAACGTCAGCTGCGCCCAGGCGGCGAATTGGTGCTGGAAACGCTGGTGGTGCCGGACGATTTCGGTCAATTACTGGTGCCGAGAGAACGCTATGCGCAGATGAATAACGTTTGGTTCATTCCGTCGGTAGACGAGTTGCAACTGTGGTTGGAAAAGTGCGGGTTCAAAAACGTCCGTTGCGTGGACCTCAACCAAACCTCACTGGAAGAACAGCGCTCCACCGAATGGATGGATTGGAAATCGCTTGAAGACTTCCTTGACCCGAATGACCATAATAAAACGGTCGAAGGCTATCCTGCGCCATTACGCGCCGTGATGCTGGCAGATAAGCCCAAATAAATTCACCCGCTTTCCCGGGTGGATTTGGGGTAGAATGAAAGGACTCGAGATTGACCGGAAATACCTGATGATGAACCCTTTCCGCCTAGTGTCCGTACTATTGCTTAGCCTGCTGTTATTGGGGTGCGACTCTCAGGATGGCTCTTTGCTGAATCTCGGCTCGGACGATAAAAGCGACAAACCGGAACTGGTCATCTACAGCGGCATCACCATGGTGCGCCCCTTACAGCAGCTGGCTTACGAGTTCGAGGCCATTCATGATGTCGACGTCACCATCAAACAAGGCGCCAGCGGCTATTTGTACCGCACTTTGAAGGTGGAACGCAAAGGCGATATCTTCTTTCCCGGTTCCGACTCCTACCGCATCAAACACCAAGCCGAAGGCCTGCTGAAAGACCATGTTTTCGTGGGCTACAACCGCATCGCACTGGTGGTGCCGGAAGGCAACCCCAAACATCTGACCGACAATCTGAATCAACTCTACGACCCGGATATTTCCGTGGTACTGTCCTCGCCCGAATCCGGAGCGGTGGGCAAAAACGCCAAGGCGCTGCTCGACAAAGTCGGCATCACCGACAAGGTGTATGACAACGTCACCTACTTCACCACCGATTCGCACCGCATTTTCACCGCCATTAAAGACGGGCACGCCGATTTGGCGTTGAACTGGTACGCCACCACCAAATGGCCGGAAACCGAATTGTATGTCGATGCCATCCTGTTGCCCAAATCGCTGGCACCGCCTAAGCTACTGGAACTGAACTTACTATCGTTTTCCACCGAACCGGAACTCGCCAAAGAATTCATGGCATTTGCCAGCTCGAAACACGGTTTGGAAACCTTTGCTCAATACGGCTTTCTGACGCCGGACGAATTACAACACGCCATCGCGGCCTTACCACCAGCGGAAGAAATCGAACCGCATAAGGCTCGCCAATGAATCGCATCAAACAAAAATTCAACAAAACCCCACGCAATCTCTTCCTGTTGCTGATGGTGTTCATTTTCGGGTTCGGCTCCCAGGCCATTTTGAACTTAAGTGTGTCCAACTTCATTCACGAGCTGGACATGAAAGTCAAAAACTCCGAAGTGGAAAACCTCATCGGCCAGGAAATCATTCTGGAAATCCATAAAATCGAATCCGATTTCTTCCAGATGGCGGCGTTTCCGAACAAACACCTCCGCAAAATCCTGACCCGCGACATTCTCGAACAGCAACGCGAAATCGAACATTCCCTGACCATCCTCAACGAAGGCGGCATTTACCGGCACCGTCTGGATCTGAACTTACCCAACACCGAAGAACAGTTCGAAATTTTTCAGTACATACCCCGCGTGAAAGACCACTTTTCCTTTGCCCGCGCCGACATTCTGCCGAAATTCCGAATCATCAACGACAAACTCAACGACCTGACCGAACACTTGGACCGACTCGACCAGATGCGCCTGAACAACGACCCGAGACTGGCCGAGGTCCTGACGGAGCTGAAGCTCGAAGTCAAATTCTTCAAACCGATTTTCCATCGCATCAAAGAAGACGCCAACCGCATCTTCTATCGCAATACGTTGAACTTCCAGCAAATCCAAAAAGAAGTCGACGAACAGAAAAAAGAATACCGCAACCTGCAAATTCTACTGTCGTTATCGGCGTTGATTCTCGGCTTACTCGGTTTCTGGGCATTGAGCCGCAACATCAGCAACACCACCCGCCAAATCGAAATCAACCAGGACTACACTCAGGACATCCTCGATTCACAGACCAATATCATCATCGTCAACGACGGCACGCGCATCATTGACGCCAGTGGCGGTTTCTATCAGTTCTTCCCGGATTACGACTCTCTGGAAGCGTTCGCCAAAGACTACGACTGCATCTGCGACCTGTTCGTACAGGAAGAGGGTTACATTTACAAAAAAGACGACGAAAACTGGATTGAATACCTCATCAACAACCCGCACTTGACCCATAAAGCGAAAGTGGACTACAAGGGCAAAACCACCATCTTCCAGGTCTCCGCGGTCAAGTCTTATAAATACCAGCGTTTCATCATTTCGATGTTCGATATTTCCGACAACGAGCGCATCAACCAAGACTTGAAAGAGCAGAAAAACAAAGCCCTCGCCGCCACCCAGGCGAAGGGTGAATTCCTCGCCAATATGTCGCATGAAATCCGCACTCCGCTCAACGCTATCCTCGGCTTCATCGGCTTGCTGAAAGACAAGCCGTTGGATGAAGAAGCCAAAAAATACCTAGACACCATCGATAAATCCGGCCATTCGCTGCTCGGCATCATCAACGACATTCTGGATTTCAGCAAAATCGAAAGCGGTAAACTGGAATACGACCCGGTCGAATTCGACCCACGCGTCGAGTTCAACAGCACCGCCGATCTTTTCAAGGCGCGCTGTAGCGAAAAGAACATTTCCTTTTCCGTGAACCTGTCTTCCAACTTGCCTTCCGGATTGAAAACCGACATCCTGCGCGTCAAACAAGTGCTCACCAACCTGTTGTCGAACGCCGTGAAATTCACCGACCCGGAAAAAAGCATTTCATTGGATATCGACTATCAGGACGGCTTTCTGTTCTGCGCCGTCAAAGACCAGGGCATCGGCATGTCCGAAGACGCCCAGCAACGCATTTTCGAAGCCTTTTCCCAGGCGGAAACCTCCACCACCCGCAAATACGGCGGCACCGGCCTCGGCTTGACCATCAGCGTCAAACTGGTGGAAATGCTCGGCGGTCACCTGCAACTGAAATCCGAACTCGGAAAAGGAAGCACCTTCTCCTTCAGTATTCCAGCCGAAGTGGTGCAACTGAATCAATCCACACCGGAGCCGTCGGACAAAGCCCAACCCTTCCAGGGGCATATCCTGCTGGTGGAAGACAACCAGACCAACCAGATGCTGATGTCCGCCATCCTCAAGAAACAAGGGCTGACATTCGACATCGCCCGCGACGGTGTGGAAGCCGTGGAAGCGGTTCAGCACAAAGAATACGACTTGGTGTTGATGGACGAAAACATGCCGAATATGAACGGCATCGAAGCCACTCGACACATCCGAAAATTGGCCTATATCGGTGAATCCCTGCCGATTATCGCCTTGACCGCCAACGCCATGACCGGCGACCGTGAGCGTTTCCTGCGCGCCGGCATGAACGAATACCTGGCCAAACCGCTCAACCTTCGAGAACTGAAACGCGTGCTGCGCAAATTTCTCCAAGAGTGACCGCCCACACTAACGACGCCGTAAACCGAAAACCGCCAGGCCTGGGCAAAACCGATGGTCAAGATTCCTCCAAGATTGCTTAGGCTTTTACTCTTTTCTCAATTGAGAAATTCGTTTATCCTCCTATAATAAAGCGCGCGAATCATAAAAGACTGAAACGCCGACCAAGCGCGGGTGCGAACCCCACCGGAACGGCGACAAAACCGAATCACAACCCTGTTATCAAATGGAACGCCCAATGACCGCCATGACGACTGCGACAACCGCCCTACAACAAAAAGCCCAGCAACTGCTCGACACGCTCGATCAGCAGATTATTGGTCAATCCCATCTGACACAACGCATGCTCATCGCCCTGCTGGCCGACGGGCATTTGCTGGTGGAAGGGCCGCCAGGCCTGGCGAAAACCAAAGCGATTAAAACCCTCGCCAGTCTCATCGAAGGCAACTACCATCGTATCCAGTTCACGCCGGATTTACTGCCGTCCGACATCACCGGCACCGAAATTTACCGCCAAGAAACCGGTGACTTCGCACTGCAAAGAGGCCCGATTTTCCATAACCTGATTCTCGCCGACGAAATCAACCGCGCCCCGGCCAAGGTGCAATCCGCGCTTTTGGAAGCCATGGCCGAAGAACAGGTCACGGTCGGCAAACACAGTCTGCCGTTGGAACGGTTATTTATGGTCATGGCCACGCAAAACCCCATCGAGCAGGAAGGCACCTATCCGCTGCCGGAAGCGCAACTTGACCGGTTTATGATGCACGTCAAAATCGACTACCCCAATTCGGCGGCGGAAAAATTGATTCTCGATTTGGTGGAACGCGAAGCGCGTGATGATATGACCACCACTCCGGAAATGATGTCGCAAGACGAACTGTTCAGCGCGCGTGACGAAATCCTCAACCTGTACCTGTCTGAAGAAACCAAAACCTACATCGTCGAACTGGTCATGGCGACTCGTCAGGCGGAAAAATACGATGCCGAATTGGCGCGTTACATTGACTACGGTGTCAGCCCCCGTGCCACCGTCGCACTGTCGCGCACCGCCCGTGCGCTGGCCTGGCTGAAAGGCCAAGACTTCGTTTCACCGGAAGAAGTGCAAGCCGTGGTGCACGATGTGTTCCGCCACCGTTTGCTGGTCAGCTTCGAAGCCGAAGCCAACGGCAAAACCAGCGACAGCCTGGTCGACGACCTTTTGAAACTGGTGCCGGTGATTTAAACCACCGCAAGGATTTCACCATGTCACACGCCGCCAGCCCTTACACGCAAATGGACGATTTGATCGCTTTACGGTTTCACGTGAAACCGCGACGTCTGGCGCAACAGCAAAAACTCATTTCCGAAAAAGGCGGTTACCACCAGGCCATCCGTAAAGGCCGCGGCATGGAATTCAGCGAAGTGCGCGAATACACCGCCGGAGACGACGTGCGCCACATCGACTGGAAAGTCAGCGCCCGCACCCAGAAAACCCACACCAAAGTCTTTACCGAAGAACTGGAAAAACCGGTGGTCTGCGTGCTGGAGCAAACCCCGAAACTGTTTTTCGGTTCCCGCACGCGCTTCAAAGCCGATATGGCCTTGCAACTGCTCGCCGCTCTGGGCTGGGTCACTCTGCAACAAGGCGACCGTTTCGGCGGATTGGCCTTTAACCACCTCGGGCATCAATGGGTCGAGCCACGCCACCATCAAACTTCGGTGATGCAGTTTTTGCATCAAAGCCTGGCGCTGCAACAACAACTCAGCTCACCCGGCACCTCGTCTTCGGAACAGTGGGTAACACAACTGTCGCAACTGCAAAAACATTTGCGGCCCGGCACCCGCGTGTTTCTGATTGGCGATTTCCTGAACAGCAGCGACGCCTTCATCGAAAAATTGACCCAACTGAAGCGCCATGCCGACATCACACTACTGCATGTCTACGACCCGCTGGAAATTCATCTGCCGACCTTAGGGCAACTGAAGCTGACCGACGGCGATCATGAAATGGCCCTCAATACGCTGGATGACGCCTTTCGCGAACAATACACCGAACTGTATGAAAGCGCTTGGCAAACCCTGCATCAACAGCTCGCGCCCTGGCATTTACCGTTGGTGGACATCGCCACCGACGAAGACCCGGTCAAAGGCCTGATGGCACAAGGAATTCTTCGATAATGGATCCGAAAATCGAACAATTGCTGGCTCAGATGAACGACATCGCCGTCCCCGACCCGGTCGGCTGGTGGCCGCTGTCACAGACGCTGATCGGCCTGTTCGTCGGCATCGGTGGGATTCTGATTGGCTTAACCTGGTATTACCTGACCCAAAAACGCAATAACCGCTACCGCGAAGAAGCCTTGAACCTGTTCGACCAGCAAGTCACCCAAGCAGACACCCCACAACAGCAACTGCAATTGGCCAATAAACTGCTCAAACAGGTCGCCATCACCAACTATGGCCGTCGCCAGGTGGCCGAACTCAGCGGCCAGGCCTGGGTGAATTTCCTGCATCAGACCGCGCTCTACATCGACCAGCCGGAACACCTGCAAGCCTGTCTGGAATCGGCTTATCGGCCCAACCCGATTCAATCGGAAGCCGCCATCCGTGACACACTGGATTACGCCCGCAACTGGATTAAAGGACACCACAAATGACCTTTAACGACTGGACCGCGCTGTGGCAACAATTCGATTTTCTCTGGCCGTGGATGCTGGCGTTTCTGCCCTTGCCCTGGGTGATTCGCCTGGTGTTGAAACCGGCCGCGAAACGACAGATTCCATTACTGGCCCCGCATTTAATGCAACGGCTGGAAAGTGCACGAAAAAGCACCCTGCTGCAACACAAGGCCCACCCGTATCGGTTGCCGCCTTGGGCGCTGCTGTTATGGATACTGTTGATTCTGGCCGCCATGCGCCCGGTGTGGTTTCTAAACACCACGCCTTTTCAAGCGAGCGGTAAAGACCTGATGCTGGCCGTGGACCTGTCCGGCAGTATGGAAAAGGACGATATGATGCTCGGTGGCCACCGTGTCGACCGGCTGACCGCCGTCAAACACGTGGTGAAAGATTTCATCCAGAACCGCCAAGGCGACCGGATGGGGTTGGTGGTATTCGGTTCCCAGGCGTTTCTGCAAAGCCCGTTGACCTATGACCTCAATACCGTGGAAACCCTGCTCAAGGAAACCGAAATCGGCATGGCGGGCAACAACACCGCCATTGGTGATGCCATCGGCATCGCTCTCAAACACCTGCACAAAGCCAAACAGGAAAACGCCGTCTTGATTCTGCTCACCGACGGCTCCAACACCGCCGGTGCGGTTCGCCCGTTGGATGCCGCCAAGCAGGCGGAAAAAATGGGTTTGAAAATCTACACCATCGGCATCGGCCAAAAAGACCCCGCCGCCATCGACGACTTCCTGTTCGGCCGCGGTCATAATATGGACACCCGCACGCTGCAACAAGTCGCCAAACTGACCGGCGGCCAGTTTTTCCTCGCCACCGATACCGACAAACTCAATGAGATTTACACCCTCATCAACCAACTGGAATCCAGTGAACACGACGTCAACAGCTATCGCCTGCGCGACGAACTGTTCCATTGGCCACTGGGGCTGGCGATGCTGCTGAGTTTGCTGGTGGTGATGCTTCGGGTCTATCCGCAATGGCATCCGAATCGCTGGCGACGTCGCCCAACCGCTCCCAAAACCGGAGGGCGTCACTGATGGAAAACGCCACTTTGCACTTCCTCCGCCCCGAATGGCTGTTGGCCTTGATTCCGGCGTTCTGGCTGGTCTGGAAACTTTGGAAACAAAGCGGACGACAAGGCGCCTGGAACGCGATTATCTCACCGCGTTTCAAACCGGTCCTGCTGGGCGAGAAATCCGAAGAAAGCGTCTTCCCCTGGCCAGTGCTCGGTTTGGCGATTCTGTGGAGCATCGCTATCATCGCCCTGTCCGGCCCGAGCTGGAAACAAGTCGATGTCCCGGCGGAAAAGAACCGTCAGGGCACGGTCATTTTGTTCGACTTATCACTGTCGATGTTGTCGGACGACCTCAAACCCAACCGTTTGAGTCGCGCCCGCTATAAAGTGCTCGACCTACTGAAAGCCCATCCGGAATTGAATGTCGGCATGGTGGCGTATGCCGGCACCGCGCACACCATCGCGCCGATTTCCGAAGACAACCAGACCTTGCTGGCGCTGACGCCCAATCTCAGTCCTTTGATTATGCCAAGTTTCGGCGCCAATGCCGTGGCCGGTTTCGAACAGGCCCAAACCTTATTCAAAGGCGCCCATGTCAAACAGGGGCACATCCTGTGGGTCACCGACGATGTCGAAGCGTCGGAGCTCGCCGCCATCACCGAACAGGTCAAACAACACCATTTGCAACTCAGCATTCTGGTGGTCGGCACACCGAACGGCGGGCCGATTCAGGTGCCGAATTACGGGCTCATCAAGGACGAAAACGGCAAAATCGTCATGGCGAAAGTGCCTTTCCAACGCTTCCAATCCTTGGCGCAACAAACCGATGCCACCCTCTCGACTTTATCCATGCAAGACGTCGACACCACCCAATTGCTGCCGGACAGTTTGAGCGGATTCGACTCGGACAATCAACCCTCATCCGATAAAACCCTGTCGAACTGGCTGGACGAAGGCGTGTACCTGCTGTGGTTGCTGGTGCCGCTGGGCGCGTTGGCGTACCGACGCGGCTGGGCGTTTTCCTGGTTAAGCGTCGGTCTGCTGGGCTTAATGCTTTCCGGCGGCCTCATTTCACCGTCTCCGGCCTGGGCGAAAGAGGTCAAAACCGATGACAACACCAGCGTTACCTTGCTAGACGTATTCAAATCGCCCGACCAACAAGGCTATGAAAAATGGCTGAAACAGGATTACGACACGGCGTTGGACCGATTCGAAGACCCTCTCTGGCGCGGCGCCAGCTTGTATCGACAAGGCAAATACAAAGAAGCCGCCAAACAATTCAGTCTGGACGAAAGCGCCCAAGGGCATTACAACCGGGGTAATGCACTGGCCAAACTCGGCCAGTTTGAAGACGCCAAAGAACAATATGAAAAGGCGCTGAAAGTCGATCCAAAACTCACGGACGCCCAAAAAAATCTCGATTTAATGGACCAGATTCTCGAGGTGCAAAAGCAACAAAACGCTCAGGAATCCGGCGACAAGGAACGCCAAGGCCCCGATAAACAGCAACCGGATCAACAAGGTCAACCCAAACCGCAGGACGGTGATCAGTCCTCCGACAACAACCAACCGTCGTCCAACGCCCAGTCGAATCAAAACGGCGAAAGCGGCCAAAGTGGCGAAAACGGGCAAACACAACCCAATGGTCAGTCGCAAAACAACGATTTAAACGAGCCTTATCAACCCAAGCCTTCGGAAAAGGCACAGGAGCCAAAATCACCAGGCCTGGGCGAAAACGATGAAAATGCGGAACCGCGTGACGGCGATTTACAATCGAAAGAAGGCGGCGAACAACCGAAGCAACCCAAAAAACCCGGCCAGGAATTGGGGCAAGGACTGTCCGAATCCGACGCCGGCCCCAACGGCGACGGCAAAGCGCTGACCGCCCAACAATCCGAAGAGGAACAGGCGCGCCAAAACTGGCTGAAACAGATTCCCGACGAACCGGCTCTGTTCCTGAAACGCAAATTCGAATACCAATACCAGCAACAAGGCGGCTCGTCCAATCCGAAATATGAGGATAAAATGTGGTAACGCCCAACACGACTGAAAAACGAAACGGTAACGCATGATGACACAAGCACACACTCGCCGATACTTGAAAAGGGTGATTCTGATTACCCTGGCACTGATTCTCATCCTGTTGGTGACCAGCCAGGCGTTTGCCCGCGGTGTAACCGCGCAAATCGACCATCAGGACGCCGAAATGGGCGACATCATCACTCTGGTGGTGAAAACCGATTTCCAAACCTTCGACTCGCCCGACTTCCACAGCCTGGACGACCAGTTCGAAGTGCTGGGCAGCCAGCGCAGCAGTCAGATTCAAATCGTCAACGGTAACTATCAGGCTTATTCCCGCTGGGACGTGCGCCTTACGCCGAAACAAGCCGGCGACCTGGTGATTCCCCCATTCAATGTCGACGGCGAGCTCAGCGACCCAATCGTGCTGCATGTTTCGGAAGCGCCGAAAGCCGACCCTCGTGAACTGGGCAGCAGCTTTCTCGAATCCAGCGTGAACATCACAGAACCCTATGTGCAGCAAGAAGTGCTGTTCACCCTGCGGTTTTATCATCTCGGTCAGTTCCTCAACGGTAATATCCGCCCGCCGAGTTTCGACCACGCCATCACCCAGAACATCCGCAACCAGTTCAATTACCAAAAGCGTATCGGCGGGAAACTGTACGAAGTCTACGAATGGACCTGGGCTTTCTACCCGCAAAAAAGCGGTGCCATGACCATTCCGCCGCAAAGCTTTAATGGCCGGATTCAATACCGCGGCGTGCTGAAACTGGTGCAGGATAAAACCCAACCGATTGAGTTGAATGTACAACCGCAACCGGACACCTATCCGGTGCAATCCGCCTGGTTACCAGCCAAAGAGGTTCGCCTCACCGAAGACTGGCAAACGCCGAATCCGATTCGGGTCGGCGACTCCATTACCCGAACCCTGACCCTGCAAGCGGATGGGCTCCTGGCCTCGCAACTGCCGGATTTCCAGTTCAAAGAGCAGGCCCATTTCCACATTTATCCGGATCAGCCCCACACCAATAATCAAGCCACCGAAAACGGCATGCAAAGTCAGAAGGTGGAAAAGCTCGCCATCGTTCCGACCGAACCGGGTGACATCGTATTGCCGGAACTGACTCTGCACTGGTGGAACACCGAACAAAACACCTTGGAAACCATTACCCTGCCGTCCAAAACCCTGACGGTGTTACCGGCGCTGACATCTCAAAGCAACACCTTTGATACCGCAACTTTGCCGGAAACCCATGAAACCGTTTCACGTGAAACATCCACAACGGATTCAACCACTTGGTCGGTTTCCTGGTTCAGCGTTCTGCTACTGGGACTGTGGTTGATAACGCTTTGGTATGCGCTGAAATGGCGTCGGGCACTGCAAAATTTACCGAGAGAACCAACGGAAACCGCGAATCTGAAAAACGACCAGGCCTGGTCAAAATCGCCGGAAATGGACACGGTCTGTGATGAAACGGAATTGGACGCCAAATCACTGTACCGCGCCGTTTTGGCCTGGCAACAACAGGCATCCATTGAGAGCAGTAAACGTTTGTTAACGGACTTACAGCGCCTCAAGGCGCATCTGTATCATCAGGAACCGCTGGCACCGCAGACGCTGGCCGACATTTGTGCGGAAATCCAACATCTGCAACGCCAAGCGCAAAACGCGCCTGCCAAAACCGGTTCCGGCCAAAATCTGGAACCGATTTATCCAAACGAATCTTAAGACAACGAACCGCCGGGTCGGTCGGAATCAATCGCTTTTGAAGTGACCGTCAGCGATTTTCTGCACCGCCGGATAATTGGTTTTTCCGGTACCCAGTACCGGCATTTCCTCAACCAGAATCACAGTTCTCGGCACCATGATTTCCGACACCTGTGCGGCTTTGGCGGCTTCCTTGACGGTATGGCGGCTCAGGGACTCGTCATTGGTGACCAGAATCAACTGCTCGCCTTTACGTTCATCCGCCACGGCCACCACCACGTGATGACCTTCCGGGCTGGCTTTATTAATGTAACTTTCCACCGCTGCCAACGAAATCATTTCCCCGCCGATTTTGGCAAAGCGTTTGGCGCGCCCTTTAATGCTGATAAAGCCGTCTTCGTCCACGTCCACCACATCACCGGTATCGTGCCAGCCGTCCTTCGGCGATTGCAGCACACCCGGCTGGTCCGGCATCAAATAGCCCATCATGATATTCGGGCCTTTCACCACCAAACTGCCACCCTCTTGAATACCGTCGATTTTACGTAACCGATAATCGACGCCCGGTACCAGTTGTCCGACGGTGCCGTTTTTGAAGCTGAGCGGAATGTTCACCGCCAAAACCGGTGAGGTTTCGGTCACGCCGTAACCTTCCAGAATCGGCGTCAAGAATTCATCGGCATACAAACGACGGGTTTCCGGGCGCAGTTTTTCCGCCCCCGCCACCAAATAACGCACACTGTAAAAGTCGTATGGGTCGGCTTTCTTGGCGTAGCCACTGAAGAAGGTATCGGAACCGAACAGAATTTTCACGTTCAAGTTGTAAACGTATTCCGGAATCACCCCGTAATGCAGCGGCGACGGATACAAAAACACCTTGCCGCCTTTCAACAACGGCCACAACAATCCGGCGGTCAAGCCGAAGCTGTGGAAGGTCGGTAAGGCATTGAACAACTGCTCGCCCGGCAATAAGGTCAGCATCGCGGAAATCTGCTCGACATTGCTGTACAGGTTGTTATGCGACAGGACCACGCCTTTCGGCGCGCCTTCCGAACCGGAAGTGAATAACACCGCACCTTCTTCATCCGGCGACAAACTGTACCCCGGCACCGCCGAAGCGCGGCTCAGTAAAGCGGCCAATTTATCGCCCAGCCCCACCGTGGCGCGAATGTCTTCCAGATACAGGAAGCGTACCTGTTCGGACAAGGCCTCGACCGTGGCATGCAACTCATAAGCGTCCACAAATTTCCGCGATGTCAGCACGGTTTGAATTTCCGCCGTTTCACAGGCCGATTTCATCGGCCCCAAGCCAGCGGTGAAATTCAACATGGCCGGCACATAGCCGTAAGCCTGCAGCGCGAAAAAGGTGGTCGGCATGCCGCTGACATTCGGCAATAACACCGCCACCCGTTTTTCGTCCTTCAAAATCCGGTGCAATTTTTTACCCAGAATACGCGACGCCAACAGCAGTTTTTTACGCGACAAGGCCACTTCGTTGATGTCTTCAACGCAAATATCGGACGCGGAATATTCCCGCGCCGAATCCACCAAGGCCCGATACAAAGATTTAGGTGTGTAATTAGCGTGGAACTGATTGTCGCGCATCAGCGTGAAAACACGATTTTTAAAAAATTGGTGTTTTTGACGCCCTTTCAAACCGGCTGGCAATTCAATGGTTTCCGGTGGCAAGACCTTTAAAGTGATTTTCGGCAACCACTGGCGTTTCATATACGCCATCTTCATGCCGTCCAAATAGGAGAAATGGGTTTTTTGCGCCCCTTGAATGTAAATCGGCAGAATTTTGGCTTTGGCTTTATGCGCCACCAAGCCGGTGCCTTCGTAGATTTTCATCAAACTGCCGGTGGTGGTGATGCGCCCTTCCGGGAAAATCATGCAGTGTTTGCCGTTCTTCAACTCTTGAATGACTTTTTTGGTGGCATAAGGGTTATGGAATTCGACTTTAAAGTGATCGACAAAACTCAGCAAAAACCGTTCATACCATTTTCGAGTGTGAGTTTCGTCAATCATAAAAGCGGTGTCGCCCGGCAGATAAGTACTGATGAGCACGCCGTCCAACAGCGAGGTATGGTTGGCGACAATCAACATCGGTTCGCCGGATTGATCCAGCCGATGGTAATGCTCCAATCCGGTGATTTCCACCCGGTAGAAGACTTTCAATAAAAATTTGATAATCAGGCTCACCATTATTGTTTTCCTTTTTTTAAGATGAACAAAATCGACCGATCCGCCCGGCTTACGAAGGTTGTGTCAACACACGCCCGCGTTTCAGATACCAGAAGGCAACCAATAGATTCAACAGTGCCACACTGTATAAAATTTGCGTCAAATCGAATTCAAATGCATACAACGCCATAATGAAGACGGACGACACCACCATCAGCAACGCATTGGTGATGTTATTGACCGCCACCATTCGCGAACGGAAATGATGCGGTGTCTTCACTTGCAGCAACGTGTAAAGCGGCACCGTAAACAAACCGCCGAAAGTGGCGATCAACAGCATTGTCAATAACACCACCACCGACGGCCATTGGGTCAAAAACATCGAAATACCGACAAGGTCATCCGCCAACACCACCTGGTTCATGGCCAGGTTTCCAATCAGAATCACCACTGAAATCGCCATCAACAGCCACACTAACCAACGCACATTGGTCAGACTGCGCACCGGCTTTTGGTAGCACCCCGCCAACCAGGCACCCAACGCAATCCCGACGGAAAACACCGTCAGAAACAATAAAACCACTTTGTCATCGCCACCAAGCTGGTCGGCCACCAGCACCGGAATTTGACTCAAATAGGTCGCCCCCAGAAACCAGAACCACGAAATCGCCAACACCGCGAAAAACGCTTGTGGGAAATCATGGCGCAACGCCATTTCCTGACGGGTGTTACGCCACAGATTCCATTGCACCGTCAAGGATGCGTCTCCCGCCGCACTGGTCGGCACAAACCGGCTGGCGACATAGCCCAGCACCGCCACCACCAAAATGGCCGCCGCCATGCCGGTTTCTCCACCGTCCGTCAACACCACCCAACCGCCGGCAATCGTCCCCAACAGAATCGCCACAAACGTGGAGGCGCTGAACCAACCGTTGCCATCCAACAACTCTTGATCGGCCAAATGTTCCGGTAAGACGGCGTATTTGATCGGGCCGAAAAATGCCGACTGCACCCCCATCAAAAACAGCACCGCAAACAACAGCTCGACGCTCTGAGTCATCAAAGCCATGGCACCGAGTAGCATAATGAGAATTTCCGCCAGCTTGATTTTTCGAATCAGCGCGGTCTTCTCGTATTTATCCGCCAACTGCCCGGCAAACGCCGAGAACAGGAAAAACGGCAGAATGAAAATGCCCGCCGCCAGCGTAATCAAGAGTCCGGCCTGCTCCGGGCTTTCCGCCAGGCGAAAGGTAATCAGCATCACCAAAGCGTTTTTGAACAGATTGTCGTTAAAGGCGCCTAAAAACTGCACCCAAAACAGCGGAAAAAACCGTCTTGTCAGAAAAAATCCGTTATTCACTCGTCATCCTTTGGCCTTCACCGATTCGACATTTGGGTTTCAGAAAGTTTCATTTGACACAAGTCAGCAACCGATTGCAATCTTTTCACCCAGTGCTGTTTTCTTTCAAAACCCGCCGCATTATAAAGGTGCCCATCCGGCTTGCCCATTCAATTCTGGTTATCAACCGCCAGAAGCCATTTATAACCGGGACCAACCGTTAAGCCAAATCGACTGCATGACGAACAAAACCGGAAACGATTGGTTCCAAAAACAGGTTTATAAAAATTTCAATAAAATCAAGGGAGTAAAAATTTTTTAACATTACAAAAATTGCTTGTATTACGTAATTTATCTAGGTAATCTAAGTAACATACCGCGCCTGAGCGCAGCAGCCCCACAATAAAAACAAAAAACAGGTACCCGTTATGCGACAGGCTTTAAGGCTAAACAAATTCGTAAATGCCATCCTCTTGGCCACGCTCCTATTTTCATACTCTGCTGTATCCACAGCGGATGGCCCATTACCTTCCTGGCAAAATACGCCCACCAAACAAGCCATTATCGCCTTTGTCGAAGACATCACTGACCCCAAATCCCCCAACTTCGTTCCCGTGCCGGAACGCATCGCCACTTTTGATAATGATGGCACTCTCTGGGCCGAACAACCGATGTACGCGCAATTATTTTTCGCCATTGACCGCTTGAAAGCCCTGGCGCCTAAGCATCCGGAATGGAAACAAAAAGAACCTTTTAAATCGATTTTAAACGGTGACCTCAAAGGCGCCACCACGGCCGAAGGGAAAAAAGCGCTTATCGAGTTGGTCATGGCCACCCATGCCGGCATGACCTCCGAAGACTTTTCAAACATCGTCAAAGAATGGATCGCCACCGCCAAACACCCAACCACCGGCCGTCCCTTCACCAAAATGGTCTATCAACCCATGCTGGAGTTACTGACTTACCTACGTGCCAATGGCTTCAAAACCTTTATCGTTTCGGGTGGCGGCATCGCGTTCATGCGCCCCTGGACGGAACAAGTCTATGGCATTCCACCGGAACAAGTGGTGGGCAGCAGCGTGAAAACCCAATACAAAGTCATGAACGGTCAACCGGTCATTGTTCGCGAGGCGGGAATTAACTTCATCGATGATAAAGCCGGTAAACCCATTGGCATCAACCAACACATCGGGCGTCAGCCCATTGCGGCCTTCGGGAATTCCGACGGCGATTTGGAAATGCTGCAATGGACCACCTCCGGTAAAGGCAAACGTTTCGGCTTGCTCGTTCACCACACCGATGCAAAACGGGAATGGGCTTACGACCGAAAATCGACATTCGGCCATCTGGACAAAGCGCTGGATATGGCAACCAAACAAGGCTGGACCGTTGTGGACATGAAAAGCGATTGGAAAACCATTTACCCGGATTTCTGAGCACTTCAACCATTTCCGTTCGGCATTGTACACAAGACGTTTTACATAATATCTCGTCCTAGGAGACCATCAATATGTTGAAAAAAAACCTACTCAATGTGGCCATCGCAGGCGCACTTGCGTTGCCGGCCACCATGCCGTCGGCGCAAGCGGCGTCCACCGACCCCGATAAGCCCAATATCCTGCTGATTGTATCGGACGATACCGGCTACGGTGATTTGGGGCCTTACGGGGGCGGTGTCGGTCGCGGTATGCCGACCCCGAACATCGACAAAATGGCCGAAGAAGGGATGACCTTCTTCTCATTTTACGCTCAACCGAGCAGCACGCCCGGCCGTGCAGCCATGCAAACCGGGCGCATTCCCAACCGAAGCGGTATGACGACCGTGGCCTTCCAAGGCCAGGGTGGCGGCTTGCCGAAAGCGGAATGGACACTGGGCTCCGTCCTGAAAAAAGGCGGTTATAACACCTATTTCACCGGGAAATGGCACTTGGGTGAAGCCGACTATGCCTTACCGAATGCCCAGGGTTACGACGAAATGAAATACGTCGGTCTGTACCATCTGAACGCTTACACCTATGCCGATCCGACCTGGTTCCCGGACATGGATCCGAAATTACGGAAAATGTTCCAGAAGGTGACCAAAGGCTCTTTGTCCGGCAAAGCCGGTGAAAAAGTCCACGAAGACTTCAAGATTAACGGCCAGTACGTCAACACGCCGGAAAAAGGCGTGGTCGGGATTCCATATTTCGATCGTTACGTTGAAAAAGCCGCGGTCGAATTTTTGGAAGACTCCGCCAAGCATAAAAAAGGCAAGCCGTTTTACATCAACGTCAACTTCATGAAGAACCATCAACCGAACATGCCGGACCCGGACTATAAACACAAATCGATGTCGAAGAGCAAATACGCCGACTCGGTGGTGGAATTGGATGCCCGAATCGGCCGAATCATGGACAAGCTGAAAGAGTTGAAGCTGGATAAAAATACCTTGGTGGTTTACACCACCGATAACGGGGCTTGGCAGGACGTTTACCCGGATGCGGGTTATACCCCTTTCCGAGGCACAAAAGGAACGGTTCGTGAAGGCGGTAACCGTGTTCCGGCGATTGCGGTCTGGCCTGGTAAAATCAAGCCAAATACCAAAAACCACGACATTGTCGGTGGTCTGGACTTAATGGCCACGTTCGCTTCGGTGGCCGATGTGAAGTTGCCGAAAAAAGACCGCGAAGGCAAGCCGATCATTTTCGACAGTTATGACATGACGCCGATTCTAACCGGCAAAGGTAAATCGGAACGGACTTCTTGGTTCTACTTCACCGAAAATGAACTGTCTCCAGGTGCGGTACGTGCCGGCAACTACAAAGCGGTATTCAACTTGCGCGGTGGTGACGGCGCCAAAACCGGTGGCTTAGCGGTTGATTCCAACATTGGTTGGAAAGGGCCAGAAAGTTATGTTGCGACGGTGCCGCAAATTTTCGACCTTTGGCAAGATCCGCAGGAACGTTATGACCTCTTTATGAATAATTTCACCGAACGGACTTGGACCCTGGTCACCATCAATGAGGAAATGGAAAAACTCATTAAAACCTATGTGAAATACCCACCACGCAAACTGCAAAGTGAGGTGTACACTGGGCCGATAACGCTGAGTGGTTATCAACGGTTTAAACACATCCGTGAACAGTTGGAAAAAGAGGGCGTTTCACTGCCAATGCCAACCGGAAATTAATCCGATTTTTGTTGGTTAACTGAAAAAGCCATTTGGTTCGCCAGATGGCTTTTCTTTTTTAAACGAGCGGTTTATTCTAAAAACGGTTTGCTTGAACTCTCTAGAAAAACACGCTGGAAAATCCGCCATTTGGCATTTAATTTAAGGTACGTTATGACACCCTCACAAGACAGCCATCATCACCCCGAACTGCAGTTTCCAATCGATTCAACAAATGACACCTTCCGCTTTCACACCATGGTGAAACCCAGTGGCTCACAATGTAATATCGAATGTTCCTATTGTTTTTATTTACACAAAGAAGGTTTATTAGACCAACCGAAAATGCCACGCATGAGCGATGAAGTTCTGGAAGAACACATCCGACAATACATCGAAGCGCAAACCGGTGACGAAGTCATTTTCAGCTGGCAAGGTGGTGAACCCACGCTTATGGGACTGGAATTTTTTGAAAAGGTCGTGAGCTTTCAACAAAAGTATCGAAAAGAAAATCAACGCATTGGTAACGATTTACAAACCAATGGCATTATGCTCAACGAAGAATGGTGTCGCTTTTTGAAAAAGCATGATTTTCTTGTCGGTATTTCCATCGACGGCCCAGCGAATTTACACGATATTCACCGAGTCAGCAAAGGCGGTCAGCCGACACACGAACGTGTCATGCGAGCGGTTTCGCTGTTGCACAAACACGACATTCCCTTTGCCGCTCTCTGCGTCGTCAACCGCGACAATGCTCGCCGCCCCATCGACGTCTATCGATTTTTACGTGACGAAGTCAAAGCCAAACAAATCCAATTCATTCCCTGCGTGGAAAAAGCGGATTTCACAACCGTGGCGCCCGGCACCTGGAATACCCAACAGATTCCGGTCCAATTTAACCCCAAACAAGACGCCAGTGGCGACAGTGCCCTTGTGACTGAATGGTCGGTGCTTCCGGAAGACTGGGGCTATTTCCTCAACCGGGTGTGGGACGAATGGATTAAAAAAGACTTCGGCGACCTGTTTATCGACCAATTCGAAAACGTGGTGTCGATGATGTTCGGCTATGGCAGCCAAAAATGCGTGACGGCACAAATCTGCGGAAAAGCCCTGGCGGTTGAGCATAATGGCGATGTCTTTTCCTGCGATCATTTCGTCTATCCCGAATACCGGCTCGGCAATATCCTGGAAACCCACGAAGGCGATATGGCGTTTTCCGAACAACAACAAGCATTCGGCTTTGACAAATACAAAACGCTGCCAGATTATTGCAAGCAATGCGATTATTTGAACCTATGCTGGGGCAACTGCCCGAAAGACCGCTTTTTGAAAACCCCAGACGGCGAAGACGGTTTGCAGTACCTGTGCGCCGGTTTAAAAGCCTTTTACAAAAAAGCCACTACGGAAAAGAGTGCCTTAGCCAAACGCATGGGCATGCGCTGAACCTTTTGCAAACCCAAACCGCCGTACCAGGCGGCGATAGCTTCGCTTTTCCATTATTTCTTAAGGATTTTGTCAAACTCCCCTCAGGCTCGCATTCGGGGCAGTGGCTACAATAGCCTATTCCAAGAATACCCGATTGAAACCCATGTCGATTTCACTGCCCGGCTGGTGGCGCACGCCGATGCAAGCCCACCAACTGCAATTTTTCGCCCATTACATGCTGTTCCTGTCCTGTGTGCTGGTGTTGGCTCTATCCTGGTTTCATTGGGTCTATCACATCCATTTGCCCGACCGCATGTACCTTTTGTGGCTGCCGCTGCAACTGATCGGCACCTTTTTGCTGTATCTCGTCTTGCCGAGGTTCAAAAGCCTGTCCCAAGGCCAGGTATTGGCTTTGTTTGTGTTTTCCTTGCTGGTGTTGGCCGGCTATCTGTACGACAGCGGCGGGGCGATCAATCCGCTGATTCACATTTTAATCGCCCCCATCGCCATCGGCCTGGTCATTTTCTCGCGCCAGCCCGCTTTCATTCTGATTCTACTGACCACCGCCATTTATTTCCTGCTCAATCGCTTTTATGTACCGATTATGAGCATGAAAATCCCCAGCCTCAATGCGTTCTTCGACTGGCATTTGAGCGGTTCCGCCGCGGTTTTTCTCGGCATTTCGGTGCTGGTAATGATGATTGTCTTCCCGTTGCGCCAAAAACTGGACGCCCAGCAACAGGATTTGTTGAAAAACCAGAAACAAGCCCTGCAACACGAATACTTGCTGGCCTTGGCGACGTTTGCGGCCTCATCCGCCCACCGCCTCGGCACGCCCTTGAACACCCTGTCCCTGATTGAAAGCAGTTTGCGGCAAACCTGCCCGTCATCGCAGGCACAACAGGACCTCGACATCATGGCGGACCAGCTCAATGTCTGTCAGAAAGCGCTGAGCAATATCCGCCGCAAAGCTGACCAATCCGCCAGGCCTGGGCGTTTTTCATGTGCCTTGTCCGATTTCATCGCCGAGGTGAAAGAAGAATTTACCCTACTGCACCCGATGCACGAATTGCCGATCACCCTGCCCGACACGCCGATCACCCTGCACATCGACAACAGCCTGTCTCTGGCGGTGTTGAACCTGCTGGAAAACGCGGCCCGTTACAGCCCGGATTACGTGGCGTTACGGTGTGAATCAAATGACGATGGCTTGGTTTTCCAAGTCATCGATCATGGTCAAGGGCTGCGCGACACCGAACTGTCACAACTCGGCAAACGTCCGCTTGATCAGTCCGACGGCGAAGGCATCGGGCTGTATCTGACTCAAATGATTGTCGAACGTTATCAAGGACAATTGCATTTCGAACGCGCCGAAAACGAGACCCGTGCGGAAATCCGACTCTCCAAAAGCGTCATGGAGGCTCCCACTCATGAATGAAACGATCGATATTTTGATTGTGGACGACGACAGCGCTTTTTTAACGACGCTGACGCGCATGATGCAGCGCCAGGGCCATCCAATCCATGCCGCCGATACCGTGAGTGCGGCTCAAGATTTGATCGACACCACGCGTTTCTCACGCGCGATTCTCGACCTGAACCTGCAAGGCGACAGCGGTTTGAAATTGCTGACGTATCTGGTAGAGCGGCAACCGGCGTGCCGGGTGGTGATTCTGACCGGCTACGCCAGCATCGCCACCACGGTGGAAGCCATGAAACACGGGGCCTGTGATTATCTATGCAAACCGGCCTCGCTCACCGATATTCTCAAATCCCTCGAACTGGACGGTGACGAAACGGAAACCGAAGTGGAAGAAGCCGACCCTATACCATCGGCCCATTACGACACCATGTCACCCAAACGCATCGAATGGGAACACATTCAACGCACCTTGATGGAACACGACGGCAATATTTCCGCCACCGCCCGCGCCCTCAACATGCACCGACGCACACTGCAACGTAAATTGCAAAAGAAGCCGGTCCATAAATGACCTTTTGGACGGGCTCATCTCAACCGATTAGAAACGCGCCCAAAGGGTCAGGATCACCAAGCCCAAATACACCCAAATGACTAGGCCTGATAGCGCATAAGTCTGCCAGAAGGCTGTGCCAGACAGCTTTAACTGCCCCACCTTGCGATACAATACCGCCGCACTGATGATGACCGCCAGGAAATTGAACAGGTTGAACAAGTGTATCCAACCGTCACGATGGCTGGCCAAGGGCTTCATCACCGAATCCGAGTCCATCAACCAATAATAGGCATTGACCAAATCCGGCGCATAATGCAGGAAGAAGAAACTACCGATGTGACTCAGCGCTCCCACCAACATCAAGGCGCCAAACGCTAGACCGGCGGTTTCGAACAGCGTCCAAAAGTCGATTTTGGAAACACGGCTCGCCAGCCATAAACCGCCCAGCGTCAATGTAAAGGTCATGGCCACCGCCATCAACAAAGCCACCAAACCGACCCAATCCATCATCGGCACCGCAGGCATCACCATCTCCAACCAGGAACCGATTTGATACCAGGGCAAAGATTCCTTCAACGGACTGTGACCCAACGCATGATGAAAGCGCATCGCCATGGTGATGACGGCCAGCAAGGTGATGAAAGCCCACACCGTCATCCGGTCCAGTTGCTTCACCGGCTCGATGACCTGTTTCGCAAAGCGCGTGACTTTCCACTCCACCGAGTCGCAGGCCTGGGCACAATCCATACAAAGGGTACAATCCTGCATATTGTTCTTCTTCTCGAACAAATACGGGCGCAGGTTCCACTGGCAGGCTTTCACACAATCGAAACTGCGGCAGGTTTGACAGGCCGAACGGTCGGTTTGCAGTTGAGTGAAGCTGACTTTGCCATAGGACTTAATCACCGACCCGATCGGACAGCCATAACGACAATAATCCATATTGCGATACAGGTAAAAACCGACAAATGCCACCGCGGTCAACACCAGAAAATACATTGCGCTGACGTAGGGTATTTTCAGAAAATCCGGAAACACATACACCGGCACCCAGTAACTCACCACCAACAACCCCAGCCCCCACCAACGGTTGCGCAGCCAGTTTGGCATCAACTTCTGAGGGCCGATTTTATTGAGGTATTTGCCGATGAAACTGTGCGGACACACGGTGCAAAACACCGGTCCGAAGGTCACCATCGACACCACCAGAAAGAACGGCCAAAACAGAGACCAGAAAATCGCCGGCGTATAAGGGTTATCGATTTCATCCGGATAGGTCAGCCCGAAATAAATCGCGCTGGCAAACAGCACCAATACCAGAGAACGCAACACATTCAAACTCATCGGGTGCGTCAGCAAACCGCCGACCAATGGCCAGGACAAGATGTTTTTCATCGTCATCACTCGCCTCCTTACAATTTATAACGGTAATTGATCTGGAAGTTTCTCGGCGCACCCGGCGTGTAGCTGTAATTGCCGCGGGTGTCTTTGGAGACCTCTTCCGCATAACGCATGTCGAAGACGTTATTGACGTTCAACTGAAGCTTATGATGCCCGAGGCTGTACCCCATCATCAGGTTCGACACCATCTGGTAACCGTCGTATTTCTCGGTGTTGGCGTCGTCGATGTAATAACGGCCGAAGCCCAAAGCCTCAATCCGCGCCTGCAAGCCCTTGGCCTGATAACCGATGAAAACGTTGTACTGCTGCTCCGGAATGAAACGCACCTTGTTACCGGAATAATCGTTTCCGCCGTCTTCATACTGCAGATATTCATAATCCTGCAAAGCCAGATTTCCGCCGACGGCCACCGAGGCATTGAGGCGATAAGACACGCTGAATTCCGCGCCGCGTTTACGAGTCTTACCGGCATTGACGTAATAGGTCACGTAATTGTCTTGCACCGAGACGATTTCATCGGTCAGATCGATTTGATAAAGCGCCACCGCGGTCGAGAAACGGCTACCGTCCAATTTATAACCCAATTCGTACTGCACCGCTGTCGAGGCTTTTAAGTCATTGGCCTGGTCATAGGATTGGTTGGCGCTCACTTCGCTGTCGGTGGGGGCCTGTTGCGCGCCACTGACGGAAAAATAGGTCCGGCTGTTATCGGTCAACGCATAATTCACCGACGCTTTCGGTGCAAACAGATCGTAACTGGCTTTATAGGAATATTTACCGCCGCCCGACACATACTTCCCGGTCGAATAGCTGTAGGCGTAATATTCGTCACCGGAAATGTCCATATTCAAATGGTCATAACGCAACCCGGCTTCCAAGGTCCATTTCTCGGCCGGAGAGAAAGTTTGCTGGAAATAGGCTCCACTCAACTGGCTGTTGGCGTCTTCCACCTGCGCCAAATCGCCTTTCTGGTCCGACGTGACATTAATGATGCGCCCGGACGGAATCGTCACCGTATCGGCGTAAGTGTATTTCTTACTGTTATCGCGAATGTCGCCCCGTACCGTGACCCCGAACACTTGACTGGCCGGCAGTCCGAACAAGGTATGACGATGGTTGAACATCAAATCGGTTCCCACCACATAGTTGTCCTTGGAATCGTTGATGAAACCGGTGACCGGGTGGAAATGCTCCCATTTATTGATGTAAAACTGCGGTTTGAAACTGACGCCATTGCCCAAATCGGTTTTGTAGCGGGTATTGAAAAACAAGGTTTTACTGTCGCGCGCGCTTTGCGTCCAGGCCGAGCCGGTATTCGCCGGATCGTTCAAGGTGCGCCCGGTTTGCTTATAATATTCGTAACCGTCCTGGTTCAAAGAACCCGGCAATTGCAGGTTCGATTCCTGATAGCTCAACTCCGATTCCAAGGTGCTGTCGTCGCTGAAGAAATGACCCTGCTTGACGGAAAATTGTGTGGTGTCGAAATGGTTGTGCTCGCGCCAATTATTGTTGGATTGGCGGCGCGACAATTGCACCGAAAAGTTATCGTCCGGCCCCGCCTGCCAGGTTTTGTGCAAAGCGGCGTTGGCGCTGCTTTCCGATCCGCCGCCCAGTTTGATGTAATCCTGCGATGCATCGAACACCGACTGCGATCGGACCGAAATCACCCCGCCGCTGGCATTGGCCGCTTCAATCGACCCCGGCCCTTTAAACACCTCGACCGAGTCGATGTCGTCGATGTCCACGAAATCGAAACGGGTGAAACTGTCCGGGTCGGTCATCGGCACGCCGTCGCGCATCACCATGATTTCACGCACCCCATACCGCGCCTTCAAACCGGCACCGCGGATAATCAAACGCGAATCGTAGCCGCCGTTTTCGCTCACCGCGATGACGCCGGGCAGGGTTTTCACCACATCGTTAATATTGCGCGCATTCTTGTCCTCGATCACTTTTCTCGGCACCACGTCCACGCTTTGCGACACATCCAAGGCCTGACGCTCTTCTTTCGAGGCGGTGACGGTGATGCCGTCCAGAACGACTTCGGCGGAAGCCGGTAACGGCGCCCAAACCGCCGAGCTCAACACAAAAAATGATATAGGGGAAAAGTGCCAATCTTTGGCACGAAAGACAATGGAAGGCCTCACAATTACGCTCCTGCTTCGTGACGTTTTGAAAGGCCAAAATATTAAGCGTCCCGCCGAAAATGACAATGTGACAAATTGTCGCACCTGCAACCGATTGCAAAGCATGAAAGTCAAAACTGACCAGGCCTGGTCATTGTTTGAATTGTAGATTCCTTAAATTATGCAACCGTCAATATTTCAATAACCAAAATAATAATGATATGTGTTATCATTTGCTTTAAATAAAATTTACCCCAGAATTTTCCACCATGAGCGAAGAACTGAACCGCATTCCCGTCATCACGTTATACACTGAGCACCAAAGCTGGCTGCAAGGCTGGATTTGCCATCGTGCCGGTTGCCCACATACCGCAGAAGACCTGACACAGGATACATTCGTCCGAATTTTGAGAAAGTCCGGCCAGTGTCTGAAATGCAAAGAACCCCGGGCCTATCTGACAGCCATTGCCAAAGGCCTTTTAATCGATAAATGGCGACGTGAGGAAATTGAAAAAGCCTATTTGGATGCCATCTCGGCCATGCCGGAACCCACGGCCCCGTCAAGTGAACACCTCAATGAAATCATCGAAACCCTGCTCAAAATCGATCAAGCCTTATCGAGCTTAGCGGAAAAACCCCGCCGGGCTTTCATGATGGCGCAGTTCGACGGTTTGAAATACCGTGAAATCGCCGTCAAGCTGGACGTCAGCGAACGCATGGTCAAGAAATACATGGCTCAGGCCATGATGGCTTGTATTCTCGCTGCGGACGAGGAGAAAGCCGTTGAATAAAGAACACGAACACCACGTTCTGGCCTCTGCCTGCGAATGGTACGCCATTTTAAACGACGAGTCGGTCAGCGAAAAAGACAAAAATGACTGGCACCATTGGTTGAATCAATCCCCAAAGCACGGCCAAGCTTGGCAACGGGTTGAGCAAGCCGGAAGACACCTGTCAGGTCTCGACCCAACCCTGGCCAGAGCCGCATTAAACGCGCCCAAAGGCATGGGGAGACGAGCGGCATTGAAAAAGCTGTCCGTTGGCCTGCTCGGCCTGTTTGGTGCCGGCTATTTGGCACAATCACATTTTGCCAAACAACTGTCTTTTCAAGTACTCGCGTTATCCGCCGAATACCAAACCAAAATCGGCGAACGCCGTCATATTGAAATGGCCACGACCGACCAAATATGGGTGAATACCGGTTCATCACTCGACATTAACCCAAACGGACACTCCCATACACTCTACTTGAGAAACGGGGAAATCTTTGTCAAAAGAGATCACACCTCCCAACAGCCTCCTTTGTTAATCGACTCCGCCCATGGCAGGATGACAGCACGCGGCACACGCTTTACGGTACGAAGTCAATTTCAAGACACCCTCCTGACCGTATTTGACGGCACGGTTGAAATCGAAACTCTGGATGGACAAAAACAACAAATCCAGAAGGGTCAACAGGCCAGATTCAATGCAAAAACCATCGGTCCACGACAAGCGGCTGAAAAATTCCGAGCCACTTGGGTGAACGGTATCTTGCTTGTGGACAATTGGCGTCTGGATGAGTTCATCCAAGAACTCGGCCGATATTACGACGGTGAAATCAATCTCGACCCGACATTATCGAAACGCCGTCTGGTGGGCTCCTTTTCCATTGAAGACATTCCGCAAACCCTACGGGCCATTCAAAACACGTTAAACGTGCGAGTTTACCAACGGCACGAACAGAACTGGTTTATCGGTTCCGCATAACCATTCATCAAAAAAATTTCCTGTAACGGTTCCCTTTTTTCGTTTTCGCTCGGTATAGAAAGTGAAAACGAAATTTAAACGAGATTCAAAAAGGAAATTGTATGTTGTTCCCGGCCAATCGCCGACCTGTGAACCGAACAGGTGTCTATCTTTTAAAGCCACTCTTGCTGGCACTGATTCTGCAAATGCCGATTAATGCGGTGTTAACCACACCGGCCCAAGCCGAATCAATAAGCACTCAAAACTATCACATTCCCGCCGGAAAATTATCCACGGCGCTGACCCGTTTTGCCAATACATCGGGCGTGCTTTTAAGCGTTGATGGCGATATTCTCAAAAACAAAACCACTTCGGGGCTTAAAGGCGATTTCTCAACATCCCAGGCCTTGCAAAAACTGTTACGAGGCAGCGGGCTGACGGCAAAATTTGGCAAAGATAACAGCGTTAGAATTGTGGCCGTTCCAAAACACGATCAACATGGCTCCACTCAAACGGCGCCGGTTCTGGTCACGTCTGCATCCGGTTATGAGCAAGTCGAAACCAATGCCTCCGCATCCATCTCAATCATCACCCAAGAAGAACTCAAAGGAAAAAGCTACCGTGACGTTACCGACGTTCTGAAAAACGTGCCCGGCATCTCAATCGAGGGCGGCGGCGGCGGCAAGATTGAATCCACCGAGGTCACCATCCGCGGCATGGGAGAGGATTATGTTCTCTTCCTGGTCGACGGTCGTCCTCTGGGGGCATCAGGTGAAGCTTACTATAACGGTTACGGTCGAGCGACTCAGATTGGCTGGCTACCGCCCCTGTCGTCCATTGAACGCATTGAAGTGATTCGCGGTCCAATGTCATCCCTTTACGGCTCCAGCGCATTGGGCGGCGTCATCAACGTCATCACCAAAAAAGGTGCCAATACATGGAACGGCAACATTTCGGTCGATACCGTTATTCCAGCCAACTCTAAATCCGGTTCCGCCAAACAAGCACGCTACTATTTAAATGGCCCTTTGATTAAAGATACCTTGTCTTTAACCCTATACGGTTCCAGATACCATCGCGACGAGGACGACATCGTTGATGGCTTCGCGGAAAAAGACCGCATCGACAACACCGCAAAATTCACATGGACACCAACCGACAACCAAACCGTTGAAATCGAAGCCGGACTGTCCGGACACGATAACAAACGTACCGCCGATAAGAGTGGGGACGGCAGTGAAAACTCGATGAACAACGAACGGCAAAATTATGCGTTGGTACACGACATTGATTGGGAAACCGAGATTCCAACCTCAACCCTGACTTATCTGACCTATGAAGATGTGGATATTGAAAATGGCGATAACCTATCGAAATATATGGCGACCATTGCCAATACCAAAACCATTATGTCTTTCGATTCCAACTACCTCACCGTTGGCCTGGACTATAAATTAGAACAAACCAATCACGATCAGGATCGTTTTTACGGCCCCAATGGGGACCTGAACCTATCTCGCTGGCAGGCCGCCGTTTTTCTGGAAGACGAGTACTTTCTGACCGACAAGTTCACCGTCACCGGCGGGGTACGATTTGATGAAAACGAAGATTTCGGCAGCTTTGTCACACCCCGTTTGTACGGTGTTTATAACCTGACCGAACAGTTCACCGTTAAAGGCGGTGTGGGCGGAGGCTTTAAGGCTCCGACCCTGAAACAGTCCGATGAAAACATCGTCGAGAATGCGGCACGCAGCCGGGCGTTCGACCAAGGTAACAGTAACCTGAAACCCGAAACCAGCGTCAACTACGAACTCGGCTTCATTTGGAATGGATCCAACGGTATCAATTTCGGTTTGACCGCTTATCACACCGATTTCAAAGACCAAATCGGCAAAAAGATCATCTGTGACTCCCGCCCGGCCTATAACTGTACGGTAAACGGCGAATCCCGCCAATACATTAACCAATACATCAATAACGATGCGGCGGAACTGAATGGTGTCGAAGCCTCTTTTGAAATGCCGATCGGGAAAACCGTGAATTTCGCAACCAACTACACCTACTCACAAAGTGAAATAACCAAATCGGAGCAGGCACCGGAAAAGGTCGGCGAACCATTTAACAACCTGCCGAAGCACATGGCCAATTTATCCATCAATTGGGACCCGACCAGCCTGTGGAATCTTTGGACCTCGGTCAACTATAAGAGCGAAACCATCGATGACGAACAGCGTATACCGTCTTATACCATTGTCGATGCCGGGGTGAATTACCAGGCTTTGAAATACATCAACATTTTTGGCGGAGTCTATAACCTTTTCGACAAACAAATCAATACGGAAACCTATGGCAAAACATTGGATGGTCGTCGATTCAACCTAAGGGTTTCCGTTGATTTTTAGCCGAAGCTTCTGTGCCCGCACATTTTAAATCACCGTAAATTTTTAGAGTAAACCTCTGCGAACCTCAGAGGTTTCTTAGCATTTAATACCAGGAGAGAGAAATGAAAACAATGCTAATCACACTGGCCTTGAGCCTGACCAGTTGTTCCGCGTTCGGTCATTATATTTGGATTGAACCGGAAAGCCCTAACCAAGCCAACCTGTATTTTGGCGAATGGCATAATGGTGAAGTGGAAACCGAAGACGGGCGTCTGTCCCGGATTCAGGCCAATAACATTACCCCTTCAACACACGTTCAATCAATTGACCGACAACACGATCATATCGCCATACACCTCAAACAACCGGGTGATTTCGCCATCACCGAGGCCCAATCCCCGCGCATCAAGAAAAACCGTACCGATTCGGTACGCCATGTTTTATTGGCCCGCACCGGCCGCAATCACACTCAATCATGGCTTGAATTTGACTTAACACCTACCGTAAAAGACAGCCAAACCTTTACCTTAACCTATCAAGGCAAACCTCTAGCCAAAAGCCGTGTCACCGTAATGGCACCCAACCGCTGGCAAAAATCCTTTAAAACCGACCAAAATGGGCAAATCACCATCCAAACGCCCTGGAAAGGCTTCTACCTGTTAAAAGCCAAATACATCGACAATCGGCCGGGAAAAGTCGGCCAAAAACCCTATGACCAAACGGAATACAATCTGACGCTCACTTTTCGAACGTCACAAGGCATTCCCTGGAATAACGCGAACTGAACCCACAAGCACCATTTGCACACATCCTCGCGTAGGAAGGAAAGAACATGACATTTAAAAATATTTGGTTCCAGCTCCATTGGATTCTAGGGATCACCGCCGGGTTGGTTTTGATGGTGGTTGGCACCACTGGCGGCATCTTATCGTTTGAGCGGGAAATCCTCCGTGCCATCAACACCGATTTAATGGAAGTACAACCGGCCAAGAATGCTGTTGCACTCGCACCGGAAAAACTTCTAAGGCGCATCCAGGCCAAATACCCGGAACGAACAATCAATGCACTCACTTTATCGAATAACCCCTTTGAAGCCGCAAGGGTCAACTTTGCCCTTGAAGGCACCGGAAAACGCGCCCGCAAAGGCGAAACACGCTATGTCGACCCTTATACCGGCAATGTGCGATGGCAGGACGTAAAAGGAAAGTCCTTTTTCCGCACCGTTTTGCATCTGCACCGACGACTGCTGTTGGACCAACCCGGCAAACAAATTGTCGGCGCTTCGACAATTGCTCTGATCATCCTGGTCTTGTCCGGCCTCTATCTAAGATGGCCGAAAACCTGGCACAGTCTAAAGACCTGGTTTACCTTCAACGTGCAAAAAACCGGGCGCAGTTTTGTGTCCAGCCTGCATGCCGTTATCGGCACCTGGATGATGATTTTCTTGCTTTTGGTCTCTTTCACCGGATTATATTGGTCTTATGACTGGTATCGCGCCGGGCTTTATGCCATCAGCGGCGTACCGCAACCCGTTCGCAAAGGCGGGCCACGCGCCCCTCAAAAACAAAGTAATGATCTGTCCGACACCGTTTCACGTGAAACCGATTCCAGTTTTAATTTGGCCGGTCATGCATGGCAGGCGTTCGAACAACACGTCAAGGAATTCGGTTATTCCACCGCCACTCTGCGATTACCCAAAAACGGCGGCGATTACGCCTTCACTTATTTCGACCCTGACCCACAACACCCTCGGGCCAGAAACCGTATGACGGTTTCCGCCGAAACCGGCGAAGCCATCGAGCACAGCCGCTATGAAGACAAAGCCTTGAACGAAAAACTCATGTCAAGCATGCTACCGCTTCACACCGGTGAATACTTTGGCATCATCGGGCGTATCTTGCTGTTCATCGCCTCTTTATCCTTGTTGTTATTCGGCATTACCGGCTTCATGCTGTATATGGATCGTCGAAAAACCGCCAAACTGCGTCGTGAAGCCAAGCAACAAGCCAACCTCAAAACCGTCCCACTGGCACAGGCGGACACGGTGATTGTCTATGCCAGCCAAAACGGCAGTGCCGAACGACTGGCCTGGTTGACCGGGCAAATATTACAAGGCACCGACCGAGCAACCGCCCTGACCGGTTTGGGGGAATTAACCCCCGAACAACTGGCCGACAAGTCCCTGGTTTTATTAATTGCCTCCACCTTTGGAGAAGGCGAAGCGCCGGACAGCGCCCGACGTTTTGCCAAACACCTTGAAACCGTGGTCGACTTCAAACCCGACCTTCAATTTGCCGTACTGGCATTAGGTGACAGCCATTACGAGCATTTCTGTACCTTTGGTTTGGCTTTGGATAACTGGATGCGCCAAAGCGGGGCAACCGCCCTTCAACCTTGTACGACGGTCGATAAATTAAATCCGAAAAACCTCCAGGCCTGGCAGAATTTGCTGATTCAGCTCGGCGGAAATCGCGAAGTATCCTTAATCGCGGAACCGGATGAATGGCGCTTAACCGAACGCACTTTACTCAACCCCGGCAGCCAAGGCATGCCGACCTACCATTTGTGTTTTGAACCGGTCAATGCAAAAACCGTTGATTGGCAAGCGGGCGATTTGGTTGAACTTACTCTGAAAGACAACCAAACCACCGCGACGCGTCAGTACTCCATCGCCTCCATTCCGGAAACCGGCGGCTTACAGCTTTTGGTACGTCAAGTGCGTTTTGAAAACAATACACTTGGAAAAGGGTCCGGTTTTCTCACGGATTCACTCACGCTCGGCCAAACCGCCTATCTGACCATTCAGTCCCACAGCGCGTTTCATCTCGATACCAACCATTCCGGCCCTTTGATTTTAATCGGGAACGGCACCGGACTGGCCGGTTTGCGTGCTCATCTGCAACAACGCGTCCAGCACGGCCATTATCGAAACTGGTTATTATTCGGCGAACGCAACCAAGCCTCTGATTTCTATTATCAAGACGAGTTGAATGGCTGGCTAAAAAACGGTCAGCTTGAAAAACTGACCACGGCCTTTTCCCGCGAGCAGGAAGGTTATGTTCAAGATAAGCTGCGCGAGGCCGGGGAAGAGATTAAAAGCTGGGTCCAGCAAGGTGCGGTGATTTTGGTGTGTGGCAGCGCCGATACCATGGCTAAAGCCGTCGACGATGCCTTGCAAAACATCTTGTCCCCTACTGATTATCAAACGCTTTTGGAGCATAACCGCTACTTGCGCGACATTTATTGATATCGAACGGTATGACCTTCCAAATAACTGTTTAGCCGTGATTAACGGTTAAACAGATTCAATAGAACGGTCAGCACCAGGCTGATCAGAATCATGGAAGTAATGGGAATAAACACCCGACCGTTTTCGGTTTGGTGATCGATGTCGCCCGGCAATTTACCGAACCAACTGAACAACCCAGGAACGAAATGCCACAGCACGCCGATGACCAGCAATAAAGCGCCAACCATAATCAGCCACTTTACCATCTGCACCTCCCCGGAGTTGATTATCTGAAAACGCCCAGGCCTGGGCGTTTTCACACATTTTCTTACGCCGCTTTGATACCGGAATGACGCAACAAAGCATCAATTTGCGGTTCCCGGCCGCGGAAAGCTTTGAACAACGTCATCGGATGCACCGAACCGCCGGCCGACAAAATGGTGTTGCGGAACTTCACGCCGATTTCCGGATTCAGCACGCCTTTTTCCTCAAACAGGCTGAACGCATCGGACGACAAGACTTCCGCCCATTTGTAACTGAAGTAACCGGCCGCATAACCGCCCGCGAAAATATGGCTGAAGCTCTGCGGGAAACGATGATACGCCGGCGGTTGAACCACCGCTACTTCATCGCGCACCTGCTTGGCCAATTCTAAAATCGGCTGTGGCGCGTCCGGTTGATAATCGGCATGAGCGAGGAAATCGAACAGGGCGAATTCCAACTGGCGCACCATCATCATCGCCGACTGGAAACCACGGCTTTGCTGCAAGGCCTCGAACAAATCGGACGGCAAGGTCTCGCCGCTGTCGATGTGCGCGGTGATTTCGTCAATGCCTTCCCGCTCCCAACAGAAGTTTTCCATAAACTGCGACGGTAACTCCACCGCGTCCCACGGCACACCGTTGATGCCGGACACATCGAAATGCTCCATTTCCGTCAACATGTGATGCAGACCGTGGCCGAATTCGTGGAACAGGGTCGTGACTTCGTCGTGCGTCAAGCAGGCCGGTTTGTCACCGACCGGCGGAGTGAAATTACACACCAGATAGGCCACCGGTGCCTGTAAATCGCCTTTCGGGTGGCGCCAACGGCTGATGGCCGAATCCATCCAGGCCCCGCCGCGCTTGTTTTCACGCGCGTACAAGTCCAGATAAAAGGCCGCGATGGGCTCGCCGGTGACATTCAAAATCTCGAAATAACGCACATCGTCGTGCCAGACCGGTACCGTTTGCTTTTCCACGACCTTTACATCGAACAAGGTTTGAGTGATTTTGAACAAACCGTCCAGTACTTTGGTGACCGGAAAATACGGACGCAGTTTTTCCTGAGATAAGGACAGAGTGGCGTTTTTGAATTTTTCCGACGCATAGGTCACGTCCCAAGGCTGCAAGTCGTCCAGTCCGAGTTCACGACGGGCAAAATCCGCCAGCGTGGCCAATTCCTGCTCCGCTTGCGGTTTCGATTTGGCCGCCAGGTCACGCAGAAAACCGATGACCTGCTCACTGGAATCGGCCATTTTGGTCGCCAGCGACAGCTCGGCGTAATCGTTGAAGCCCAATAACTGGGCTTTTTCGTGACGCAACTGGAGAATCTTACGGATATTGTCGGAATTGTCGTATTGCGGATCGGCGGCCTGTTCGGAAGCGCGTGTGGCAAAAGCACGATAGACTTCTTCGCGCAAATCACGGTTGTCGGCATGGGTCATCACCGCCAGATACGATGGGAAATCCAAGGTCACCAACCAACCGGATTGTTCTTTTTGCTGCGCCAATTGTTGCAGCAAGCCCAGCGCATTCTCCGGCAAACCGGCCAACTCGGCTTCGTCTTCCACCGATTTCGACCAGGCCTGGGTACTTTTCAAAACGTTGTTGCCGAACTGGCTGCTCAGTTGAGACAACTCCTGAGACAAACGTTTGTACTCCGCTTGTTTGTCTTTCGGCAAGTCGATGCCGGACAAACGAAAATCGCGCAGGGCGTTTTCCACCACTTTTTTCTGTGCCAATGAATAGGATTCAAATGCTTCGGACTGGGCGACCTGCTCGAATTTTTTGAACAAACCTTGGTTTTGACCTACTTGCGTGTAGTAATCGGTAATGCTTTCCAGACAACCGGTGTAAGCCGCGTGCCAGTCATCGCTGTTTTTCACCGCATCCAAGTGCCCGACCGGCCCCCAGACGCGTTCCAGACGATTGCTTAAGGCTTCCAAAGGCTCCACGAAATTTTCCCACGTAGGCGTGGCGGTATCCTGCACCAAAGCGTCGATGGCGTCCAAATTTTCCGCCAAAAGGGTTTCCACCGCCGGTTGGATGTGTTCCACGTGAAACGCTTGAAAGTCCGGCAATTGATCGATTTGCAATAATGGGTTCATAACAGGTCCGATGTTCTTTATAGTCAAAATAGTTTACCGAATTATACAAGCCACGAAACCGATGAAAAACCCCATTATTTTTTTACCCTAGGCGTTAAACGGCTTCTGTGCTAAATTTAACGTATCGAAAACGCACGAACACAGAACGGATTTATGAAAACCTACCAAACCACTTTGACCTTCAACAGCCCGAACCGCGGCACCTTCAATATCACCCCGGACATCAATCAGGTGGTTGAGAAATCAGGGCTGAATGTCGGCTTGTGCCATGTGTTTTGCCAACACACCTCGGCGTCGTTGATCATCACCGAAAACGCCGACCCGACGGTCCGCGAAGACATCGAATACTGGATGCAAAAACACATTGTCGACGGCGATGCCAATTACCGCCACAATTACGAAGGCGACGACGACATGTCGGGCCACATCCGCACTCTTTTAACGGAAACCAGCCATACCATCCCAATCACCAACGGTCGGTTGAATATGGGCACCTGGCAGGGCCTTTTTTTATACGAACACCGTACCGGGCGTTTTAATCGCCAGGTGGTGGTCACGCTTCAGGGAGATTGAAAACCATGATTAAGGAACCCGCCGTCAATGCAACGCATTATGTGTTGAAAGTGACCGGAAAACACGGTTTGGTGTTTAAAACCAAACACAATGACAAAGACTATCTGAAAAAAGTCGCGGAACAGTTGCTGGAGCAGGAAGACGGCCATTTCACCGAATACGAAATCCACGCCAGCGACCACGCCAACTCGGAAATGACGCAACCGGAAAATCTCATCCATTACGTCAAACAGGATTTATAAAACAGCGTTATCTGGCCTGTTCGTAACCCATTTGCAGCATGCAGTCTTCGTAGGACATTTGTCCGGAGGTCTGACTGCGCAGGTTAATTTGCGACACACCGTTTCGGTCGTCCCAAGCGCCCAGCGCTTCGCCTTTACAATAATTCATGTCATTGCGAAATTGGTCTTGGCTCTGCTCGGGCTTTTTCACAAACTGTTTATTGCCACAGGCGCTTAGTACCAATGCGGCCAAGCCAATTAAAATTACACGCTCCATAAGAATTCCCCTTTTATTTTAATGAATTATCAACTTTTATCGTTTCCGGATGGCGTTGTCATTTGATACCGTGCGATGCGTTTCGACAAGGTATGCATGCGTTTGAACGCATCCACCAATTGCATTTCTAGGCGGAAAATCATCATCCGTTGCGCATCGGCTTTCAGGTATCGTGCCTGATGCTTCAGGGCTTCCTGAATCAGGTGGTCGATGGTCGATTTAACCGACAATACCAGCATGGCTTTGTCTTCACTTTTTTCGGTGAGCGACAATAACGCATTATCCACCCCTTTCCCGACTTCCTTAGCCAGGTTACCGAGCAGATTGGTCATGGTTTCGCTCGGTTTGAACTTGTTCTCAAAGGCTTTGTGCTTGGCCTGCACAATACCGTTATCGATGGTTTCCACCATAGATTCGAGAATATTCACCACCGTAATCAATTTCAGATAACGGTTTTGCAAGGCTTCATCCAAGTCCGCTTCACTGATTTTACCCAGATACAACAATATCTGATGCTGATAGTTCTTCAACCGTTCCACGTATTTATCTTCAAAGGTCAATTTATCCAGCGTGATTGAATCGGCCTGTACGGCATGATTGAAAAGACTGTTCAAGCGTTGCCGGAAGCTGTCGATCTCCATTTCCACCGCATCCAAAGCCATGGTTGGCGCGGTCAAAAGCCCTTTGTCGAGAAACTTGGGTTTGATTTCACGCTGGTTGGTTTCGTCTTCCACCACCGGATACAGCTTATAGACCGCCCAGACAAACAACGGCACCATCGGCAAAAACAGCAATAAGGCGGAGAACTTAAAGATGGTGTTGGCGTTGGCGATTTCACGCGGGGTGTTTTCCGCCAAGGTTTCCATGGTGATGATGTCCGGCGTCACCGACGGTGAAATCGATACCGAAAGATACGCCAATACGGAAATGAACGGCAGCCAGATCAACACCCCAAGCACATTGAAACCGACATGAATCATGGCGGAACGCACCGCATCCCGCGATTTGCCGATGGCGGCCAACATCGCGGTCACACAAGTGCCGATATCCGCCCCCATCGACAAGGCGATGCCCGCCGGTAAGGTCAAAAAGCCGTTACTGGCCATGACAATCACGATCCCGATGGTCGCGGACGACGATTGCACCAGCGCGGTAAACACCAACCCGACCAGAATGCCATAAAACGGATTCTGCATTTCCACCATCAGATTCAAAAAGGGTTCGTAGCTGCGCAATGGGTACATGGCATCGCTCATAACGTTCATGCCGAAGAAAATCAAACCTAGCCCGAGAATCAATTCCCCCAAATGGCGGGTTCGACTCAGCTGGCCGACGAACTGAATCACAAACCCGACCGCAATCATCAATAACGCCAGATTGGTGATTTTAAACGCTACGATTTGCGCGGTGATGGTGGTCCCGAGGTTGGCTCCCATAATGACCCCAGCGGCCTGACTCACCGTCATCAATCCGGCGGAAACAAACCCCACCACCAAAACCGTCGTCACCGACGACGATTGAATCACCGCGGTGACCAAGGTTCCGGAAAGCGCGCCGGTCACCCGGTTGACGGTGAGTTTTTCCAGCAATTGTTTCATGCGTTCACCGGCCACCGCCAACAAGCCTTTAATCATCAAATCCAAACCGAACAGAAACAACGCCAACCCACCGAGCAACGACATGATCATGGTCGGCCAGTCCAGTTTCACAACGTAATCGTCCGCTGCCATAACCCAACCGGTCACACTGAGTAACAGGGTAAACAAAACCAGGGTTTTCAAATGTTGTCGGGCGTTCGAAGACAGTTCAATCGGGTTCATGACGCGGTTTTCCGGCTTGAAAACTCCAATCCTATCCGAATTTTCAGCAAAGTAAACCAACTTACGAAACCCCATTGAAAATTTTTTCTCCTGACAGGATTAAAATTGGCAGAAAAACCGCTAAAACATTGACTCGCTGGCGCTTTATGGTAACCTTTTCAGGTTATAAACTGCTTTTATAGTGAATCCGATTATTATGAATCTATTGGCCTTTAATCTTCCCATCGTGGTGCTCCTTCCCTTTTTCGGCGCCATTTTGGCGGCGTGGGCTTCCAAGCTGAACCGTCTGGCGGCGGCTTGGACCAGCGGCGGTGTTGCCCTCCTTTCATTGGCGTTTCTGATGCCATCGGCTTCCTTGCCGTTTCAAGGTGAAACCCTGATTCAAAGTTGGCCTTGGATTGATTCCATCGGACTGCACTTCGCTTTCCGCCTCGATGGCCTCGCCCTACTGTTTGCCTTATTGATTCTGATCATCGGGTTACTGGTCATCTTTTATGCCCGTTATTACCTCGCCGCCAAAGACTCCATGGGGCGCTTCTTCTCCTACCTGCTGATGTTCATGGGCTCCATGCTCGGGATAGTGCTGTCGGAAAACCTGATTCAATTGGTGGTATTCTGGGAATTGACGTCCATCACCTCTTTCCTGCTGATCAGTTATTGGCAGCAACGTAAAGACGCCCGTCAGGGCGCGCGCATGTCCTTAGCCATCACCGGCGGCGGCGGCTTGGCCTTGCTCGGGGGCGTATTATTGCTGGGGAACGTCGTCGGCAGCTACCAGCTGACCGACGTGTTGCAAGCTGGCGAAGTCATTCGTAACAGCCCTTTGTATTTGCCGATTTTGATATTGATTCTATTGGGTGTTTTCACCAAGTCGGCCCAATTTCCATTCCATTTCTGGTTGCCGCATGCCATGGCCGCACCGACCCCGGTATCGGCCTATTTGCACTCGGCCACCATGGTCAAAGCCGGGATTTTCCTTCTGGCGCGTTTTTTCCCGGTTTTATCGGGCACACCGGAATGGTCCTGGTTGGTCGGTGGTGCCGGGTTAATCACCTTCCTGCTCGGCGGTTACACCGCCCTGTTCAAGAACGATTTAAAAGGTCTGCTGGCCTATTCCACCATCAGTCATCTGGGCCTGATTACTCTGTTGTTCGGTTTCGGCACGCAATTGGCGGCCGTCGCGGCGATTTTCCACATCATCAACCACGCCACCTTTAAGGCCTCATTGTTCATGGTGGCGGGCATTATTGACCACGAAGCCGGCACCCGCGATATGCGTAAACTCAACGGTCTGATTAAATACATGCCGCACACCGCCGCGCTGGCAATCATCGCTTCGGCCGCCATGGCCGGTGTGCCGCTGATGAACGGTTTCCTGAGTAAGGAAATGTTCTTCCAGCAGGCCGTGGAAATGTCGAATGCCGATTCCATGGCCTGGATGATTCCGGTTCTGGTCACCATCGGTGGCGTTTTCTCGGTGGCCTATTCGATTCGATTCATTCACGATGTTTTCTTCAACGGCGAACCGATTGGTTTGACCAAAACGCCGCACGAACCGCCGCGTTTTATGAAAATTCCCGTCGATATTTTGGTTATTGTTTGTCTGGCCGTGGGTATTTTCCCAGCTTACACCGTTGCACCGATTCTGCAGGTGGCGGTCATGGGCACCTTACAGACAACGGCCCCGGCGTACAGTCTGGCCATCTGGCACGGCTTTAACTATCCGTTGATGATGAGCTTTATCGCCATGGCCGTCGGGGTGCTGGTGTATTTCCGCCGCGAGCGGTTCTTTGCCTTCTACAAACGTTATTTCCGCCGCATCAATGCCAAACGGTACTTCAACTTCTGGTTACAGAAATTATTCAATGCGTCGATTCGCGTTACCCGAAGCTTCGATAAAGGTTCCTTGCAGAACGCTTCGGCTTGGATTATCGGGGCCTCGCTGGTGATTGGCGCCTATGGTTTCCTGGCGTATCCAGGCGCCTTGCTCGGCGACCGGGCCTTGCTGCCACTGGACGGCGTGACCTTGGTGGTCGCCCTCGGCTTGATGATTATCAGCCTTCTCACCATGGTCTGGCACCGTCAACGACTGTTGACTCTGATAGTCATCGGCGTCATCGGGCTGGTGATTTCACTCGGCTTTGTGAAATTCTCCGCGCCGGATTTGGCGTTGACGCAATTGTCGGTGGAAGTGGTCACCATTGTTCTGTTATTGCTGGCGCTGTATTTCCTGCCGCAATACACCCCAAAACAAGCCGGACGGATTCGTCTGTGGCGTGACGGTTTGCTGGCGGCTTTTGCCGGTATCGGTGTCACTCTCTTTACCTTGTCGGTATTGACACGCGATTACAGCACCATCGCCGAATATTTCCTCGCCAACAGTGTCCCGGGCGGCGGCGGCACCAATGTCGTCAATGTCATACTGGTGGATTTCCGTGGCTTCGATACCTTGGGTGAAATCGTGGTATTGGCGCTGGCAGGCCTGGGCGTTTTTGCTATGCTGGAAGGCATGAAACTGCCGGCTCCGAAAAACGATATCGAGGGCCGTTTATGGAACAGCGACAAGCATCCATTAATCATGCAAACCCTGACCCGCCTGCTCTTGCCGCTGATGTTGCTGGTGGCGGTGTTTATCTTCCTGCGCGGCCACAACCTGCCGGGCGGCGGCTTTATCGCCGGTTTGATTGCCTCGGTGGCGCTGATCGTCCAATACCTGGCCAACGGCATTCAATGGACCAGCCAGCGCATCAAGGTGGACATGCATTGGTCCATCGGCGTCGGATTGCTGATTGCCATTTCCACCGGCCTGGTGGCGATGGGACTGGGTTATCCGTTCCTGACATCCGCCTTTACGCATCTGCATTGGCCGGTGGTCGGTGAATTCGAAGTGGCCAGCGCCATTGCGTTTGACCTGGGCGTTTTCCTGGTCGTCGTCGGCGCCACGGTCATGAGCCTGGTGCAACTCGGTAAACTCAGTTACGCCTCGCATCATCCGAATGATCCAACGGCGAATCCCGTCAGTCAGGAGGTGAAATAATGGAAATTCTCGTGGCTTTGGTCATTGGTGTTCTGACCGCGAGCGGCGTCTTTTTGACCCTCCGCGCCCGAACCTTTCCGGTGGTATTGGGTATCACTTTGCTGTCTTACGCGGTGAATGTCTTCCTGTTCACCATGGGCCGTTTGACCATCGGTTTACCAGCCGTCATCGACCCGGAACAAGGCGGTTATACCGACCCGTTACCGCAGGCGTTGGTGCTGACCGCGATCGTTATCGCCTTCGGGATGACCGCCTTTTTGATTGTTTTATCCCTCAAAGCCCGCGCCGAATTGGGCAACGACCATGTCGACGGTCTGCATTTGGCGCCGGACGAAGATTCTCTGGAAAATACCGTGCCACCGAAACTGCATAAAAACGGTTCCGATTCCCCTAACCAAGAGGACGGAACGCCATGATGCCTTTAACGATTTATCCGCTGCTGTTGCCATTGATTGGCGGCGTACTGCTTCTGTTGGCGCGTTTCGGCGGCCTCAAATTGCAACGCGCCTTAAGCTTCCTGTTGACGTCAGGCCTGGTGTTTATTGCGGTTTTGTTGTTGCAGACCGCCATGGACAACTCACCTCAGGTTTATGCTTTAGGAAACTGGGTGGCCCCTTATGGCATCGTTCTGGTGCTGGATCAATTATCCGCCTTGATGGTGTTGATGACGTCGGTTCTTGCCATCGGCGCGCTTTGGTATGCGATGAGCACGGGAATGGACGCCAAAGGGTCGCATTTCCATGTATTGTTCCAGATTCAGTTGTTCGGTCTGAACGGCGCTTTCATGACCGGCGACGTCTTCAACCTGTTCGTCTTCTTTGAAGTCTTGTTGTTGGCTTCCTATGGATTAATGTTGCACGGCAGCGGCCGTCTCCGCACCAAAGCCGGCTTGCAGTATGTGGTCATCAATCTGATCGGTTCCACTTTATTCCTGTTCGCGGTCGGCGCGCTTTACGGCATTCTCGGCACTTTGAACATTGCCGATATGGCGGTGAAAGTGTCGCAATTACCGGAAAGCGAGCACGCGGTCGTCGCCGCCGCCGGTTTATTACTCTTGTTGGTTTTCGGCATCAAAGCGGCGATTTTCCCGTTGTATCTGTGGTTGCCGCAGGCTTACGCCAATGCCTCGGCGCCGGTCGCCGCACTTTTTGCGATTATGACCAAAGTCGGGCTTTATGCGATTATCCGCGTGCACGGCACCGTTTTCGGGGAAACCGCACAGGATTTGGCTTTCTATTACATTCCTTGGATATTGGGCTTCGGACTGGTCACCATGCTGCTCGCCGCCCTGGGCGTCATGGCCTCCCGCGGTTTGCGCGAACAAGTGGCTTATCTGGTGTTGACCTCGGTGGCGACGCTATTGATCGGGATCGGTTTAAACACCGAAGCCGGACTTTCCGCGACCTTGTATTACCTGATTCATTCCACGCTAATGGCCGGTGGTTTCTTCTTGCTGGCGGATATGATTGCCCGTGGGCGCGGCCACTTCCATGACCGTTTCGATTCCGGCCCGATGATGCACCGCGCGGTCTTGCTGGGCGGTACTTTCATGTTCGTCGCCGTCGCCATGACCGGCGTGCCACCGTTATCCGGCTTCTTCGGGAAAGTCTTGATTCTGTCGGCGGCCCTGACATCCGATTGGTTCGGGTGGATTCTGGCCACGGTACTGGTTTCCGGTTTATTGATGATCATCGCCTTGGCGCGCTCCGGTTCCCTGCTGTTCTATCACACCCAACCGCACATTGAATCGGATGGCGAACGCTGTAACCGCAACGCTTATGTCGCGGTCGCATTTTTATTGGCCGTCAGTCCACTGCTGGTGATTTTCGCCACGCCGGTGACGGCTTTGACCGACTCGATCGCCCAGCAGTTGCAGCAGCCGATGCTGTATATCGAAACGGTGCTCGGCACCCCAGCGGTGACAGGATAGGGAGAAGAGACGATGCGATTAAAGACACTATTGCCCCATCCGGTATTGAGCCTGTTCTTATGGCTGATCTGGTTATTATTGAACAATAATTTCAGCGCCGGACACATGGTACTCGGCTTGGTGCTGGCTTTGGTCATTCCGATGATCACGGCGGTTTTCTGGCAGGAAAAGGTCTGTTTGAGCCGTCCCTGGACCCAATTACGGTTTTTCGGTATTGTGCTGTGGGATATTTTGGTGGCCAACGTGGCGGTCGCCAAACTGATTCTGGGGCCGAAAGACCATTTGCAACCTGGGTTCATCACCATCGATCTGGACATCCAACATCCGCTTGGGATCAGTTTTCTGGCCAATACCATTTCCCTGACGCCGGGCACGGTTTCCTGCGATTTGTCGGAAGACCGCAAGCAATTGCTGGTACACGCGCTGCATGTCGAAAACCCGGCCGAAACCATTCAGGAAATCAAACAACGCTATGAGCGACCGTTAATGGAGATTTTTGAGTCATGTTAGAAACCGTTTTGGAAATCGCTTTCGTCATGGTGAGTCTGGCGTTGGTGTTGAGTTTTTACCGATTATTGAAAGGGCCGGACATTCCCGACCGCATTCTGGCGTTGGACACGCTGTACATCAATTCCATCGCTTTATTGATTCTGTTCGGATTGTATCTGGGCAGTCCGCTGTATTTCGAAGCGGCGCTCTTGATTGCAGTGATGGGGTTTGTCGGCACCGTCGCCTTAAGCAAATACCTGCTTCGCGGCGACATCATGGAATAAGGTGAGCATCATGTTGGAATATCTTTTAGCCGCGCTGATTCTCATCGGCGCTTTCTTCACGCTGGTGGGTTCCATCGGGCTGTTCAAACTGCCGGATTTCTTCATGCGTCTGCATGGACCGACCAAAGCCACCACTTTGGGCGTGGGCGCGATTTTATTGGCCTCTGCGCTGTATTTTAGCCTGGATAAGGACGGCGTGAGCCTGCACGAAATTCTGGTGACCTTCTTTTTGTTCATCACCGCGCCGGTCAGCGCGCATTTGATGGCCAAAGCGGCTTTACACATCAAAATCAAACAGATCGACAAAACCCGAAACTCTATCGATTGAAACGCTTTTCATGGAATTACATTAATTAACAAACGCCCAGGCCTGGGCGTTTTTTGTATTTGAATAACATTATTTAACGTTTTCCGGCACTTTAACGCCGTGGAAAATCGCATAGAGTACCGGTACGAACAATAACGTCAGAACGGTCGCGAACGCCAAACCGGCCATGATCGCCACCGCCATGGCAACGAAAAACGCATCCGACAACAGTGGAATCATCCCCAGCACCGTGGTCAAAGCGCCCATACTCACCGGACGGGTTCTCGACAAAACCGAATGGATGACGGCGTCGAATTTTTCACGCCCTAGCGACAATTCCAAATTAATTTCATCAATCAGAACAATCGAGTTTTTGATCAACATCCCCGACAGACTGAGGAAACCCAGCAGGGCCATGAAATCGAAAGGCTGGTCGGCGATATACAAACCAAACCCGACCCCAACTAACGCCAAAGGCACCGTCAACCAGATAATCAACGGTTCACGAATCGAGTTGAACAAGGCGATGACAATCAAAATCATCAATATCAGGAACATCGGAATCGACGCCATCAGACCGGCTCGTGCATCGTTCGAGGACTTGAACTCACCTTCCCATTCCAGATGATAGCCTTCCGGCAACGGCAGTGCTTCAATCGGTTCGCGCACCTTTTTGAAAATGGAACTTTTCAAGGCGCCGATGGCCGGATCGCACATCACTTTATAAATCCGTTTTCGGTTTTTTCGATGCGAAGCGGCGTCCACGAATTCGACTTTGATGTCTTTGACCACCTGATTGATTGGCACGTATTTACGCGCCCCGCTGCTCCAAACCTGAATATTGTTCAGCTGATCGATATCAGAACGGTCTTTCTCGTCGCTTCTGATGACCATAGGGATCATTTCATCCTTTTCACGATAATGACCCACGGCTAAACCTTTAAACGTGATGTCGAGCGTCTGATTGAAATCCTCGCGGCTCACACCCAGTTCACGGGCACGCACTTCGTCAAACACCGGAATGACTTCCTTAACGCGTTCACGCCATTCGGAACGGATGGCGGTGGCGCCGTTTTCACGCATGATGTCTTCGATTTGATGGCCAATGTGGCGAAGCGTATCGGCATTTTCACCGTAAATCACCGCTTCCACCGCCGGCTTGGTCGGCCCGAGCGCGAAAGCTTCCGGCCGCGGCAAAACCGATGGATAATGCGCTTCGACATAGTCGTAATATTTTTTCATCAACGCCGGAATGGTCTGATAATCTTTGACGGTGATGACCATGTAAGCATAGGCGGACGGGTCTTTTTCCGGCGAATAGGTCAATAGAAATCTCGGCGCGCCACTGCCGACGAAGGTGGACACATCTTTGATTTCGTCGTCTTTCAGCAAGACTTGTTCAAATTCATGACTGACTTCACTGACCACACGGATATCGGTTCCTTCCGGAAAATACATGTGGAACATGAACTGATCCCGAGTGGAAGACGGGAAAAAACTGTCCTTGAGTTGCGCAAACGCCAGAAAGGAACTGTAAAGCAGCCCCAGCATCACCACCACGGTGACCCAACGATGTTTGAGAAGGACAATCAGCACCGATTTCAAACCGCGATAAAAGCGGCTCGCGAAAGGGTCACCTTGCTGTTCCGAAACCTTGATGAACATCACGCCCAATAACGGCACCACGGTAATCGCCACCAACCAGCTCAGCAATAACGAATACAGAATCACGTAAAACAACGAACGGGTGTATTCCCCCGTGCTGTCTTGAGACAGGCCGATGGCGCCAAACGCCAGAATCGCCACCGAGGTGGCACCCAATAACGGCCAAAGATTTTGTTTGACCACTTCCCGCGCCGCTTGAACCCGTTCCAGGCCTTTTTGAATTCGCACCAACATGCCGTCGATGATGACGATGGCGTTATCGACCAACATCCCCAAAGCGATGATCAACGCCCCCAAGGAAATCCGCTCCAGCAGAATGCCCTGGGTTTTCATCAGAATAAAGGTGGCCATTACTGTCACAAACAAGGCGGTTCCGATAATCAAAGCGCTGCGGAAGCCCATGAAAATCACCAGCACCGCCACCACAATCAAGACCGCTTCAATCAGGTTGATAATGAACGCATTGATGGATTCGGTCACTCTGTCGGATTGCATGGAAATGGCGTTCAATTCGATACCGACCGGAATCTGAGTTTCGATTTCCGCCAGGCGTGCTTCAATGGCCTCGCCCATCTTGACGACATTACCGCCCTGCACCGTCGAAATTCCCAAAACAATCGCCGGAAAGCCGTTATAGCGAATCATCTCGCTCGGCGGATCTTCATAACCGCGGTAAATATTGGCGATATCTTTGAGGTAAATCAGATTGGTTCGACCGTCCGAACCACTCGAATGAGAACCGATGACCAGGTTTTTAATGTCTTCAATGGCATCGACTTTACCGGTGGGGTTCAAGGTAATGTATTCCGGCCCGACCTTTACCGCCCCGGCCGACAAAATGGTGTTTTTGTTGTGCAGATTATCAACGATTTCATCAATGCCGATTCCCAACGACACCATTTGGCTGCGATCCAATTGGATGTAAATGGTTTCATCCTGAACGCCGGTCATTTCCACTTTGGCAACGTCCGGCACCAACAACAGTTCCTTACGCAACAGTTTGGCGTATTCCTTGATTTCCGCGTAAGAGAAACCGTCCCCGGTCATGGCGAATAAAATACCGTAGACATCCCCGTAATCGTCTTTGACGATGGGTTTCGACACGCCGGGCGGTAAACTCGGCGTGATATCGTTCACTTTGGAACGTAATTTCTGCCAGATTAACGGTAAATCCTGTTTACCGTATTTATCTTTCATCTGAACGGTAATCACCGAGGAACCGCGTTTATTGAGCGAGCGGATTTCTTTGACTTCGCCCAGTTCTTGAATTTTGGTTTCCAGTTTATCGGAGACTTCTTCCGCAACTTGTTGAGCCGACGCGCCAGGATAGAAAGTGATGATCACCGCTTCCTTGATGGTGAATTCCGGGTCTTCCAAACGGCCCATGTTTTCGTAGGAAAATAAACCGCCAACAATCACAAAAAGCGTCAAAATAAGGGTGACGGTTCTTTTTCGAATGGCGTATTCCGCGATATTCATAACCGTCTCCTCAAGGGGTTTGAGAAGCCGGAAGCAATTTCACCGGCTGATTTTCAACCAGATGATGCACACCAGCGGTGACGATTTTGTCATCGGTTTCCAAACCGCTGAGGATTTCGATTTGGTCACCTTTCAACTGGCCGATTTCAACCGGATGCTGATGCACCCGGTTGTCCGAATCGATTTTCCAGACCACAGAAGCCCGCTTACCGTCCGGATCGGCGAACACGGCATTAACCGGAACCAAATTGACTTTTTTGCCCGCTTTTCCGGAAATATAGACATTGGCGGTCATCCCCGGATAGAGGTTGTAACCTTTTTTATCCAGAATGCCTAAGGTCACTTTGTAGGTTCGGGTGGAGGAATCGGCTTCGGTGGCGAATTCATTCACTTTCAAATCGAAGGTTTCTTTGGGAATGTTCTGAAACACCGCTTTAAGGTCAAAGCTGCCCTGACGCTTGTCTTCATCATTCATCACCATCAGATATTCCGGAACCGAAACCACAATTTCCAATTCGTCGTTATTCTGCAAACTGGCGATGGGTTCCTTGGCCTGGATATCGGTGAAATTTCGAACGTATTGCTTGGCAATGGTTCCGGAAAAAGGCGCTTTTAAAACGGTGTCTTCAAGCGCTTTTTTAGCCAAACGGACATTGGCGTCGGTCATATCCTTTTTGGCGCGGAGTTTGTCAAAATCCGATTGGGATATAAACTCTTTTTTGATGAGTTTTTTCGCCCGCTCATAGTCGGCTTGGGCGTTTTCAAAATCGGCCACCGCCGAATCGTATTTGGCTTGGTAATCGCGTTGATCCAATTGACCGATCAAATCGTCTTTTTGGATGATTTGACCTTCTTTAATCGGCAGTTTTTTGAGTTTTCCCGACACCTGGAAAGACAAATCGACCCGGTCTTTGGCTTGCAATACCCCGGGAAATTCGCGCTGCGTCAAGAGGGTGGGCTCGGAAACGATAGTGTATTTCACTGGCCTGATGCTGTTTTCCGTTTCCGAATCCTGTTGTTGTTGAGATTCACATCCTGCCAAAAGCACCAGGCCTGGCAATAAACATAACATCAGTAAACGTTTCATGATTTTTCAAATCCTATTCAAAGTTGAAATCATCCAGATTCGGTGCCGGTGGATTGCCGTTATAGATCAAATTCATACGATATTGCATATAGCTTTCACGCATGAAAATGTATGGATCGGGTTGTGAACGGACTTCACCCATCAGAGTGACGACTTGCGTGTAATCGACGAATTTCTCGCCCAGGAAGAGCATGATACGACCGACATCATCGGTTTCAATCAAATACGGATAAGTCGGGTTATAGACCGCATCGATACCGCCACCGACCAATTCCCGCGTGGTATAAGGCCCGAGAATCGGTACCATGAAAAAAGAAGCTTCCGACCAGACGCCCCATTTATAAAGGGTTTGTCCTAAATCTTCTTTTTCGTAAGTCAACCCGGCCGGTGTGGCGATGTCCAATATCCCAAATAACCCGAAAGTGGAATTGATCGCTAACCGCATAAAACTGGTTAATCCGGCTTCAACATTTCCCTGAAAAAACGCATTAACGGTATTCAAAGGTTCTTTTAAATTCCGGAAAAAATTCCCGATACCGGTTCGCGCAGGGCTCGGAACATAACGGTTATAAGCACCTGCGACGGGTTCTCCAATGGCATCGTTAAACGCCATATTAAACTGATAAACCGCCCGGTTATAGTTTTCATAAGGGTCTTGTGTGTTCATGGCCGGTTGAGTCGGAAATTCATAATCTTTGAGAATATCGTCATCGGCTTGAATTGTAACCGTCATCAAACTTAAACAGACAGCAAATAGGGTGTTTTTTAATTGAATCACAGTACTTATTCTTCTTTCAAATCCGGTTTAAGAGTACAGGGTAACTTAATACCATCGAAGGTTTCTTTAAAGGTTTGTAACACTTTATGTCTTGGAAAGCTTTTTCGCCAGGCCATGACCACTTCCCGTTTTGCAATAGGTGTTTTAAGCGGCTTGTACACCAGCAAATCGTCCTGATTTTGACAGGCGGTACAGGGTAACACGGTAATACCGGCTCCTGAAGCCACCATATAACGAATGGTTTCCAATGAGCTGCCTTCAAGTGTTTTTTGTAATGGATTACTTTGATAATTCAAATGCATCAAACTCGGGTAGGCTTCTATCACTTGATCGCGAAAACAATGACCGGCCCCCAATAGCAAAACGGTTTCGTTATGCACTTCTTCTAAAGCAATTTCATTCCTTTCAGCCAATGGATGATCTTTCGGCATGGCCACGACAAAATTTTCTTCGTAAAGTGGAAACACTTCGGTATTCGGTTCCGAAAAGGGCAAGGAGACAATAATAATGTCCAATTCACCACTGTGCAATTTTTTAGCCAGCTCGTGAGTGTAATTTTCTTCAATGGATAAACGAATGTTTTGCGCTTTCTGATGAAATTCAGAAATCAGGTAAGGTAACAGGTAAGGCCCAATGGTATAAATCACACCTAATTTTAATTCAGTGGTTTGAGACTGTTCATCTTGGGTAATTTGCTTGATGGTTTTGGTTTTTTGAATGATTTCTTCTGCCAAATCGACCACTTGCTGGCCAATTGGCGTGATTAAGACATCGTTTTTGCGTCTTTCAAACAAATTTACATTCAATTCGTCTTCAAGTTTTTTAATGGCGATACTCAGGGTTGGCTGACTGACGAAACAATTTTCCGATGCTTTTCGAAAATGTTTTTCTTTTGCCAATTCCACTAAATATTTCAGTTCGTTTAATGTCATTCTGATTATTCACACTTAAGTATATATTTATGTATTCTTTATTTTGTTTTGTTCTTTTTATTTCTCTTAGTGAGGCCCAATAACAAGGATAAGTTGTATTTTGATTTTGAATTCAATTTGTTAGCCTGTTTATAACCCTAATAAGAATTGGACTATTTTTTACTGTATGAGATGTGAAAGAATTGTGGATAACCGCTTGAATAAACTTTACTCAAGATTTTATTCACAATTTGTTACAGTTTATCCAAGTCTAAATACTATAGTTATTCATGAGTTATTCTATGTCAATCTTACAGACAATTAAATCACGTCGCAGTGTTTATCAGTTCACTTCAGCTCCAGTCAAAGCGAAATGGATTGATCAGTGCCTGGAAGCCGCTATTTGGGCACCCAATCATAAAGTTACGGAACCCTGGCGCTTTTGGGTACTGGGATCCGACATGCAAGCGACTTTGGCGCATATCTATGCGGACAGCCGTGCGAAGAAGCGAGCCGATCCAAAAACCGATGCCTTTAACGAAATTTATGATAAAGCGGTTTTTAAATTTCAAGCCATTCCCAAAATTGTTTTGGTAGGGCAGGTTTTAAACGCCGATCCGGTTATGTGCAAAGAGGATTACGCCGCCTGTAGCTGCGCCATTCAAAATTTTCAGTTGGCGGCTTGGGAATTAGGCCTGGGTGTGCAGTGGAGTACCGGGCCGGTTATTCAGGATGAAAGGACGTTTAATGCCTTACAAATCGATTCTAATCAGGTGGAATTGATTGGGGCTTTGTACATGGGTAAACCGGCTTGTGTCGGGGAATCCGGCCGTAAACCGGTTGAAAAGGTGACAACATATCTGGATTGAAAACGCCAAAATTTCATGGTTTAGAAATTCAGGGTTTCTTCGTCGTCGATCAGACTGATTTCCGGGTTCAAGGATTCTCGTAAGGAGCGTTTGAACAAGAGTTTATTCTGAACCGGTTGCGGTAGATCCGTGAACAGAATCAAGCGTTTTTCAATCATCAAATCGACCATATCTTCAATGACACGAACCATATCCAAATCGAGCTTGTTAAGGACTTCTTTAATGAGTTCTTCGTTCTGGGTATTTTGTAAAAACGCTTTGACTTGCGGGTCAAACACACTTGATTCGATGTAACCCTCGGTTTCGGAAAAGGTGATGTCTTGGATTTGGTTTTGGGCATCGCATTTAATGTAAATCATAGAATATCCGCAATACTGGAATGGAAAACCCTAGTATAGAGGTTCCTTTTGGATTTTTCATGAGTAAAAAATCTTATTAACTTTTTTCAGCCATCAAGATTCAATTTCCGAAATGACATTTCCAAGCAGTTCTGTTAAACGGCTGTTTTCCGAATAATCCACCGGGCAGTCAATGATGGTTACCGTATGGTTATTTAAGGCGGTTTTTAACGCAGGGAGCAATTCATTGGCCGCGTTGATTCGAACACCGGTGGCACCAAAGGATTCAGCGTATTTGACGAAATCCGGATTTTTGAAATCAATGTAAGCGGGCCGGCCGTAACGACGGTTTTGTTTCCAGTTAATCAAACCATATTGGCTATCATTCCAAATTAGGACCACTATTGGGGTTTCACAACGCAGTGCGGTTTCGATTTCCTGGGCATTCATCATAAAACCGGCATCACCGGTGACAGCGACAATCGCTTTTTCGGGAAAAGCCAGTTTAGCTCCGATGGCTCCGGGAACGGCGATTCCCATGCTGGCAAACCCATTGGAAATAATACAGGTATTGGGCACTTCGGAACGGAAAAAACGCGCCATCCACATTTTATGAGCGCCGACATCGCAAATGGCAATGTCTTCTTTATGCATCGCTGTCCGCAGATCCCAGATAATTTTTTGCGGCTTCATGGGCCAAGCATCGCTGTCGCCCATGCGATTCATTTCCTGAATCATCGATTCGCGTAATGGAAAAGGGGTGGGAACCGATTCTTTTTTCGGCAGTCTTTCGGTCAAAGCCTTGAGGTTTCGACCGATGTTTCCGATTAATTCCACATCGGGAATGTAGCTGTAATCGACTTCTGCGGGGAAAGTGTCGATGTGAATGATCGTGTGTTCGCGGTTCGGGTTCCAGAGATGTGGGTGGTATTCGACCATATCAAACCCCACACAAATCACCAAATCCGATTCGGCAAAACCGGCGTTTTCATAGTCGCCTTTTTGCAATCCGGCGGTGCCGACCGACAACGGATTTTTGTAGTGAGGCACAGCACCTTTGGCCATAAAAGTATTCACCAATGGAATCTGGTAATGATTGGAAAAGGCTTCTAGTTGTGAAGTGGCTTTGGCACGAACGGCACCGTTGCCGACCAGAATCATAGGTTTTGATGCTTTTTGAATAATGTTGGCGACTTTATCGATGAGTTTATGATCTGCTAAACTGAGTCGTGTTTCCACAACCGGGAGAGGTTTTTCTGGTGTGGTCATTTCACTGACGTTTTCCGGAAAATCGATAAAGGCCGCACCCGGTTTTTCCGCTTGCGCCAATTTAAAGGCTTTACGAACCACTTCCGGCAAAATTTCCGGTTCCAATACCTGAGTGGCGTATTTGGTGATGGGTTTGAATAAATTGACCAAATCCACGACCTGATGCGATTCTTTATGCAATCGGGTGGTGGCGGCCTGACCGGCAATGGCTACGACGGGTGAATTGTCCATATTGGCATCGGCGACGCCGGTGACCAGGTTGGTGGCACCTGGGCCAAGGGTGGAAAGACAAACACCGGCCTTGCCGGTTAAACGGCCGTAAACGTCCGCCATAAAAGCCGCACCCTGTTCATGACGGCAGGTAATGAAACGGATTTTGGAGTCCAACAGGGCATCCATCATGTCCATATTCTCTTCGCCGGGAATTCCGAATACGTATTCAACTTGTTCGTTTTCAAGACATTGCACGAAGAGTTTGGAGGCTTTCATTGACGGTTCCGTTTTGTAAATGGTTAAAAATCACCAGGCCTGGTGATTTCTGAATAATTTTGTGTTTCTAACGATTATAAACGTAAAAACAGGAGAAGCGCAAAATTCAGCTAAGAGAGGGGGGGCAGAATGCCCGATTACGAGCATTCCAAACGGATAGAGATTATTTGTTGACGAGGGTATTGACCACTTTCCAAAGCCCTTCACGGGAAGACGCCATGGGTACATCGGTCAGGTATTTTCCGTTGACGATAACCGCCGGAACACCGTCAATGCCGTAATCCTGTGTTTTTTGTTTCGCTTTGGCGATGGCGCTGTTGACTTGGAAACTGTTGAACATTTTCTTGTAGTCCTCCGGTTTCACACCCATCGGTTCGACGAATTTCGCCAAGGCATCGACATTGAAAATCGGTTTACGATCGCGCTGGATGGCGTCGAAATACCGATTGTGAAATTGCGTTTCAATGCCGAGAAGCTTTGCCGTGTAATACACCCGCGCCATAAAGACCCAATTCGGGTTGTTCAACACCGCCGGCATGCGTTCGAAATGAACGTCTTTCGGTTTGGTTTCCAGCCATTTGTGCAGGCTGGGTTCCAGATTGTAGCAATGCGAACAACCGTAATAAAAGACTTCCACCACCGATTTTTTATGCGGTGCAATGGATTGCGGGTTGGGCACTTTCTTGTATTCGACGCCTTCAACAATGCCCATGTCGGTATTGGCTTGCACTGGCTGAAACGCCAGGGTAAGCAGGAAGAAGGCATAAGTGACGAATCCTTTTGTCATGAAAAACCTCACTTACAGCTCACCGTAGGAATGCAGACCGGACAGGAACATATTCACGCCCAGGAAAGCGAAGGTGGTGACCAACAAGCCGACTAAAGCCCACCAGGCCATTGGACGACCGCGCCAGCCTTTCGACATGCGAATGTGCAACCAGGCGGCATAGTTCAACCAGACGATGAGAGCCCAGGTTTCTTTCGGGTCCCAAGACCAGTAACCGCCCCAGGCTTCCGCGGCCCACATTGCACCCAAAACGGTGGCGATGGTGAAGAAAGCAAAGCCCAGTGCAATGGTTTTGTACATCAGGTCGTCCATTTTTTCCAAGCTCGGCATGGTTTTAAGGAAGGACGAATCCGGGTTTTTCTGTTTGATGTTATCGGTCAACAGATAAGCCAAACCAACCATGGCCGCGATGGAGAAAGCGCCGTAACCAATGAAGTTAGCCGGTACGTGGATTTTCATCCAGTAACTTTTCAGGGCTGGTACCAATGGTTGGATGACATGAGCTTGACGATCAAACGTATACCAAAGCAGGAAAGCGACGGATGCACTGACGATCAGCATAACGAAACCACCCATGGATCGAGTGCGCATCTTTTGCTCGTAATACAGGTAAATCAATGTCGTCAATACCGCGAATAGGATAAAGACTTCATATAGACTGCTGACTGGAATGTGGCCGTAGTCCGGGTTGATGAGATAAGATTCGCGCCAGCGAACCATCATTCCGACCAAGCCGAAAGTGGAACCGGCCCAAGCCAGGAAGGAGGCCACTTTACCGACATAATCCGATTTGGAGAACAAGGCTAGGAAATAGGCGACGGTGGCTAAGACAAACAAGGCACTCATCCACATAATGGCGGATTGGCTGGACACCAGGAATTTCAGGAAAAATGCCTGTTCGTTAATGGCAATTTGATTACCGTGGGTCTGGTAAGTCCAAACCGCAAGTAAGCTCAAGGCCGCGACCGAGTAGGTCAGGGGTTTGATACTTTGCCAAAAACGTCCCAGTGCGATCAAACCGATGGCGGAACCGATCAGAATGCCGATTTCATAGTTATCCATGAGTCGTCCGAAGACTTGCCAGGCATAAAAGGACCCGCCGATGACCAGGATGGCCCATACCCAATCGCTGATTGAAACCGTTCGCTTCGAGATTTCCATATTAACGGAAGAATTCATAGTATTCATGATTTCACCTGTAGTTTAGATTGTACCGCCTGTACAACGTGTTCAAATTCTTTAGCCACTTCAGGCAGCTCTTTGGTATCTTTTCCGGCGATGGTCAGTTTTTTATCCGTTTCCGAATAGACCAACCAAATCCGTTTTTGTCGAACGTAGAATAAAAAGAATACCCCAATTATAAGTAATGCACTCCCGAAATAAACGATATCTTTTCCAGGGGATTTGGTGATTTGCAGACCGGTCGACTCGATTTGTTTAAAGGATGCCAAGTCGAAAAACAGCGGTGGACCGTAGCTCGGTAAACTGTTGATGACGGTGATGGCATCTTCAAACCATTGTTTGTTGAAATCGGAGATATCGGCCAATTCCTTGACGTCTTCCTTTTCCAGAATTGACAAATACAAGGTTTGCAGGGCGATACTGGTTTGGTTGATGTAATATTCTTCGACTTTTTCCCGGTCTTTTTCCGGCACATTTTGCTGAACGAATTGGGTGATGCCGCTGAAGCCTTTTTGGCGGAACAGCACCATCAACTGATTCAACAGACGAATTTGCAATTCATAAGTGCGTTCGTCGATTCCGTCCAGTTTCGGGAAGGCATTTTCCAATACCTTGGTGGTTTCGGTTTTGTTGTTGATTAACGCCAGGAAGTTGAAGAAACGTTCTTTACCACGTTTTTCGTCCGCTGGAATAAACAGATAACGGAAAGGTTCGGCCTGGCTGGTGCGCATGCCGGTCATAAAGAACCAACGGTCATCCTGCAAGCTTGGTTGCATGTAATTTTCGTATTCCCAAGCCTTTCCTTGATCGTTACGGACTTTGAAAATGATGCTTGGACCGTTGTTATGCATTTTCTTGCCGGTTTTGGCTTTTTCTTCTTCGGTGGCCGGGACGATATTGAACATCTTGAAATCGTTCAATTCGACTCGGAAAGTGCCGATCGGCGTTTTCAACGGTTCCACTTTGTCGACGGCCGTATCCAGAATCAATGGTTTGTTTTCCGGCGCCAACAATGGATGGACTTCCAATTTCAATAGACTGCCGCCGTCGCCAAATGACGATTGGTAGATGGCGTAATTTTTATAGAACAGCGGGTGGTTGACGGCAATGGTTTTTTCAATCGGTTCATCCAGATCCGGTGCCGTCAAAATTAAATCCGATTCAAAGGATTTCGGCATACCCGTGTCGTAATATTCAATTCGGAAATCTTTCACTTCCAGAGTGAAAGGCAGTTTTTGCACCAGAAAACCGCGTTCGTACGGTAAGAAAAGCACATCCGATTTTTGGCCTTCGGCGATGTTGACGGTGCCGCGGAACGAGAAGTTTTCCGGTCCGACCCAGGATTTCTGCGGAATTTGACTCAGTGGCACCGAACGGGTTTCCGGAGCCAATTGACCGGTCAGTTCACGGTATTTCAACATCAAGTTGCTGTCGAACAGGGCGCCGATACAGATAATGATGATGGAAACGTGGGTGAAAATGTAGCCGAGACGGTTCCATCGGCCTTTCAGACCGGCAACGGTAACACCGTCGTCGCGTTGATGGATTTTGGTTTTGAAGCCTTGTTCTTTCAAGACCGCTTCTGCGGTTTCGGTGTCAAAATGTTCCGGCGTATAGGTGAGGTTATGCGGTTGGTGTTTATAGGCGTTTAACGACAGCGTTTCGCTGTATTGCTTCATGTCTTTAATGAACGAAGGCCCGTTACGGCTGACGCAAACGGCGGTCGAGACCAGCAAGAACAACAGGACCAAAATAAACCAGGCGGCACCGTAAACATGGAACAGGCCGAGCTGATTGAACACCTGGGTCCAGAAAGGGCCGAATTTGATGATGTAGTCCTGAAAGGCTTGGTTTTGTTGCAGAACCGTCCCGATAACGGACGCAATCGCCAACATCATCAGCAGGGTGACCGCCAGGTTCATGGAACCTAAAAATTGAATGAAAACCCCGGGGTTCTTCTTCCTTGAAGGGCTGGAATTACTCGATAAATCGGCCATAATAAACAATATTCTGTATGCAGTTAGACAAAAGATTGTAAAGTATATACCGATTCAAACCATTGATAAAGAATGAACGCCCAACAGCACGGATAATCGAAGTTTTATGCAGCACCCACTTTACCAACAAGCCAGTTATTTAATTTCTGCACCGAATGTTAACCATTGCCCGGAAGACAGTGGCTTTGAAGTAGCGTTTGCCGGTCGTTCCAATGCCGGTAAATCCAGCGCTTTGAATGTCATCACTTCCCAGCGAGGCTTGGCCAAAACCAGTAAAACGCCGGGGCGGACTCAGCTCATCAATTTTTTCCGGTGTGATGACGAACGCAAACTGGTGGATTTACCCGGTTATGGTTATGCCAAAGTGAATGTGAACACCAAACGGGCGTGGGAACAGAGCCTGTCTGAATACATTGAAACCCGTCATGCATTGAAAGGTCTGATTTTATTGGTGGATTCGCGGATGCCCCCGACGGAAATCGATTTGACGATGCTGGATTGGACCTTATCGTTGGAATTGCCGGTGCACGTGTTGCTCACCAAGAGTGATAAGTTGAAAAAAGGCCCGGCACAGAATAGCCTATTGAAATTCAAACAATTATTGAAAGAACAGTATCCGCATGCCACGGTCCAATTGTTTTCGTCTTTGAAACGTCAAGGGTTGGAGCAGGTCTGGTCGAAACTGGATGAATGGATGGAATACGAACGTCCGGTGAAATCCAAGGCCGAGCCGTCCTAATAGATTCACTGTCTGAATCTTAAAAACGCCCAGGCCTGGCAATATTCAATGGATATTTTGGATTAGAAACGATATCCGGCTTTTATTGAATAGGTGGAGACTTCACCGATTTGGTTGAAGGCCACCAGGACATCCATTACCAATAGATTGATATTCACCCCGATAGCCGCTTTCGGCATAGAGACGGTTTCGTCTTGCAAATCCGGTCCGGCCGCGCCGGTATTGTCTTCCCGCGCTTTAACATTTCCCGTGACCATGCCCAAAGAGGCATAAGGGGTGAAATTAGCAAAGCCTTTGGAAACCCCGACTTCAGCACCATAACCGTTGAAGGTTAGGGCATCAATGCCGGTGGTTTGGGTGTAATTCGCACTGATATTAACGGCTGGATACAAAGTCCCGCCTTCAATCAACGCGTAACTGAGTTTGGCCCCCCAAACCTGGATATTACTGTTGAGCGCCTGGGAATAATCCAAACCGAAATTCAAATCAAATGGCAGCCCTTTGACCGCATGAAGTGTAATCGTGTCAATGCTTTTTCCGCCGTTATTGGAGACATGGTCCATCGAATCGTTTTTCAGATTGGACATATTATAGGAAATGCCGATGTCGAACCCCGGTAAACCTAGCGGCTCGGCCGGTTCGAGGGTTTTGGTCGACAAAGCGCCGGTCAAATCCTTAGCGAAGTCCTGAAATTGTGTTTGACTGTCGAAATTCAAAAAATCGATTTTGGCGCCGGAAGCGAATCCGACCGAGGGAATCGCCAACAGAAAGGGTAGGGTTTTCTTCAACATATGTCTGACTCCGTTTTCGAGCATTATAAACAAAAAACCCCTCATTCAAGGGAATCTTGAAGAGGGGTTCAGACTTTCTTAATAAACGATATGTTTAGAAGTCGAATTCAACGCCTACTGACGCCATGGCACCGGCATCTTTCTGTTTATCCGAAATGCCGCTGAAATCGGTCGTTGTTGAGGCCACGTCCAATGTCAGGAAGCCAAAGGTTAAACCGGCCGTACCGTAAGTGTATTCGGTGCCGACCATATTACCGCGCAGACCCAAACGGACATCCGGAATATACCAGGCGGAATTGGTGGCGTAGCTGACACTGGTGGTCCACCATTGGGTGTCTTCGTTATTCAAATCGTTGGCTTTGTTTAAATCGTAACTCCCGGCCAAGGTCCATTTACGGTTCTGGGAGAAAATTTGCGCGCCGATACGATATTGTGGCTTCAATTCGAATTTGGAATCGATGTAACTGCTGAAGCTGGCGGAAGTTGCGGCCGCAGACTTGTTGTTGATATCGAATTTAGGCGATGTCAGGTTCATCCCGACCACCCCGATCATGTAATTCTGCCCGGTCCAGTTAAGTCCGATGTCCGCGGTGAAGTTGCTGTCGCTGGAACCGGAATCGATGTCCTTAATGTAGTCGTCGGTATTTTTGCTGCTGTTACCCAGGTTGTCGTCGGCAATTTCACTGAAATCGACCAGTTTCACATTGGACATCAAGTTCAAATAACGGGCGGTGATACCGAGTGACAGGGCGCCACTGTCGGATTTCAATACATCAAAACCGTAACTGACAGCGAATTCATCCAGTTGTTTATAGCCGACACCCAAAGCGGCATCGCCTGAGGAGATGGCTAAGTTACCGCCATTATCGTAAGCGGAAACGTCATTTTGTTTGATGACGTAGCCTTTGGCCCCGACTTGACGGGTGTAGTCAAAGGACAGGCCGCCGCCCAAAAAGCTGTGTTTGACCACTAAGGGTACGGTGGCACCAGCGATGGTGCTGAAATTACCGTGGTTGTATTTGGTTAAAAATTCATTGGTCAGGTTCTGAAGATCGATGGCATCTTGAGGAGTATAAGTTCCTTTATCCAGGATGGGTTTAATCTTGTCATCCAGGAAATCCTTGGAACCTTCAAGGCCGTCGAATTCCGCTTGAATTTGAACCGTGGCACCCAAACCGAAACGAGAGCCTTCCATGTCCGCCGCGGTCAGCGCATTATTGGCCGGGTTGGCCAATGGGCTGTAAAGGGTGTTCGGGTTGGAGGCATCACCATAGCCGATATTGGACGCAATTGGGGTATAAGAACTCGGTGCGGCCTGAACCGACATCGCCGTGGCCATCAGAATGGCGCCGGCCAGAGGGGTACGCTTGATCATGTTTAAAATTCTCCAAAGACAGTTTTTAAGTTTTCTGTATTTTTGTTTATTGGTATATACAGTTAATTTTCTTTACTCTGTTAGGATTCTACTGAAAAAAAACCAAAAAACCACTTGTTTAGTCCGTTTTAATGCGCTTCGTCCCAATTCTTGCCTTGACCGATTTCCACAATCAACGGCACGTCGAGTGCTAAGGCGGATTCCATTATGGTTTTGATTTCCGCTTTGGCCGATTCGATATCTTGCTCGGCGACTTCAAACACCAATTCATCGTGCACCTGCATCAGCATTTTGATGTCGAGCTTTGTCTCATTCAGCCAGGCCTGCATTTTCACCATCGCGGTTTTAATGATGTCGGCGGCGGTGCCTTGCATAGGCGCGTTGATGGCGGTGCGCTCGGCGTATTGACGCAATTGCCCGTTTTTGGCATTGATGTCGGGCAGATATAAGCGACGGCCCATCAGGGTTTCGACATAACCCGTCTGCTTGGCATTTTGTTTGGTGTTTTCCATATAATCCGCCACGCCCGGATAACGAGAAAAATAGAGGTTGATGTATTCCTGCGCTAGGCCACGCGAAATGTTTAATTGCTTGGCCAAGCCGAAGGCGGACATACCGTAAATCAAACCGAAGTTGACGGCCTTGGCGCTACGGCGTTGTTCGGACGTCACTTCTTCCAACGGCATATTGAAAATTTCCGCCGCGGTCGCCTGGTGAATGTCTTTGCCTTCGGCAAAGGCTTTTAACAAACTGGCATCGCCCGATAAATGCGCCATAATCCGCAGTTCGATTTGCGAATAATCCGCCGCCAGCAGTTGGTGCCCGTCATCGGCGATGAAGGCTTGTCGAATGCGGCGGCCTTCGGGGGTGCGAATCGGAATATTCTGCAAGTTGGGTTCGGTGGATGATAAACGCCCGGTCGAGGCCACAGCCTGTTGGTAGGAGGTGTGTACCCGCCCGGTGTTCGGATTGATTTGCTTGGGTAATGAATCGGTGTAAGTGGATTTCAGCTTGGCCAGACTGCGGTATTCCAGAATCAGATTCGGCATTTCATGGCCGTCTTCGGCCAGTTGCACCAGCACCGGTTCAGCGGTGGACGGTTGGCCTTTCGGGGTTTTTTTAATGATCGGTAAATCCAGCTTTTCGAACAAGATTTCCTGCAATTGCTTGGAAGAGTTCAAGTTGAAAGGGCTGCCGGCAATCAAATGGGCTTTTTGTTCCAGTGCCGTGAGTTTTTCACCCAGTTCATAAGATTGATCGGCCAGCATCTGGCGGTCGATGCGGACGCCGGTGTGTTCCATTTTCGCCAATACCGGCACTAATGGCATTTCAATGTCGCGGAAAACGCTTTCCAGTTTGGGCTCGGCTTGCAGTTTCGGCATCAGGGTTTGGTGCAATTGCAGGGTGATGTCGGCGTCTTCGGCGGCGTAAGGCGCGGCGGTTTCAATATCGATTTCATTGAAGGTTTTCTGTTTTTTCCCTTTACCGGCGATGTCTTCGAAATGAATGGTGGAATGGTTCAGGTATTTCAGTGCCAAATCGTCCATATTGTGGCGGGTGGCGACACTGTTGAAACAGTAGGATTCCAGCATGGTGTCGAAAGCGATGCCTTGCACGTCGATACCGGCATTTTGAAAGAGGTGCCAGTCGTATTTGAAGTTTTGCCCGATTTTTTGAATGGCCGGATTTTCCAGAATCGGCTTCAATTTGGCGATGACTTCGTCGTAAGGCAGTTGTGTCGGGGCACCGTCGTAATCGTGGGTTAAAGGCACATAGGCCGCGAAATTTCGCCAGGCCTGGCTGTTTTTGGCGTTATCGGCTTTTTCGGCCGGTTCTGCATAAGCGAAACTGATGCCGACGATTTTGGCCTGCATCGCGTTGAGCGAGGTGGTTTCGGTGTCGATGGCAAACACCTCGGCGCTTTCGAGTTTTTTCAGCCATTGGTCCAGTTCGGCCATGTCCAAAATCGTGGCATAGGGTTCGGATTCAATGGTCACACCATCGGTTTCCGTGGCGGCGGATTTTTGGGAATGGCCATTGGTAACGGTCTCGGAGTGGGCTTTACGGCCACTGCTCTGGCTGAAAGGCAGGTCGCCCTTCAACACCCGTGACAACCAGTTACGCAAATCAAAGCGCGCGAACAGGGTTTCCAAAGCGTCCATATCGGCTTCATGGCGTTTGATGTCGGCCAAGGCGATCGGCAAATCGCAATCAATGCGGATGGTGGTCAGTTCGCGGGAAAGTTTTAATTGGTCGAGGTTGGCGCGTAGGTTCTCGCCGATTTTGCCTTTGATCTCGTCGGCGTGCGCGATGAGATTGTCGATGTCGCCGTATTCCGCCAGCCATTTCGCAGCGGTTTTCGGGCCGCATTTCGGAATCCCGGGAATGTTGTCACTGCTGTCGCCCATCAGCGCCAGATAGTCGATAATCTGGTCGGGTTTCACGTGGAACTTTTCTTCAACTTTTTCCGGGGTCATCAAGGTGTCGGTCATGGTGTTGACCAGCGTGATGTGCTGGTTGACCAACTGCGCCATATCTTTATCGCCGGTGGAAAGCAAAGCGTCCATTTTCGCTTGGGTGGCGTGGTGGGCCAGGGTGCCCATCACATCGTCCGCCTCAACACCGTCAATGACCAGTAACGGAATGCCCAGCGCTTTGATGATGTCGTGAATCGGTTCGATTTGAATGCGCAATTCGTCCGGCATGGGCGGGCGGTGCGCCTTGTATTCGCTGTAGAGGTCGTGGCGGAAGTTCTTGCCTTTGGCGTCGAACACAACGGCAATGCGCTCAGGCTGGTATTGTTCCAGCAGTTTCCCAATCATATTGATGACCCCGAAAATCGCCCCGGTGGCATGCCCTTCACTGTTGGTCAACGGTGGCATGGCGTGGAAAGCACGAAACAGGTAGGAGGAACCGTCCACCAGAATGAAAGGGCTGTCGGGGTTGAATTTGGGTAGGATCTGAGTCATTGAATGCGTTGCCTCTAAAGGATTATGCTAAAATGTCGCCGTTTAGCGGAACCGGGTTCCGTTAAGATTGAGTTGTCGTAATTTTAACCTTTTCTCAGGGCGGTTTGGGATGTCTGTTTACACTGTCGTTAATCAAGCGGATTTGGAAGCGTTTTTGGCGGATTTTGACCAAGGAACGCTGGTTGCGTTTGAAGGCATCAGTGCCGGCATCGAGAACACCAATTATTTTGTCGATACCACGGCCGGGCGTTTTGTCCTCACCATTTTCGAACACCACAGCTTTGACGAATTGCCGTATTTCCTCGACATCATGGCGTTTATGGCGGAGCACGCCATTCCCACCGCGCACCCTAAACCGACGCGTGACGGTTCTTATCTCAAGGAACTGAAAGGCAAGCCGGCGGCGCTGGTGGAGCGTTTGACCGGTTCCGGCGTGGAACACCCGACCTTGAAACAATGCGAAGTGATGGCGACGTATTTGGCCAAGTTTCATTTGGCCGGGCAGGATTATGACGCTTTCCGCGCCAACGACCGAGGCTTGGATTGGATGCAATCGACGTTCGAATTGATTCGGTCCCATTTGCCGCAGGACGAGGTCGACTTGATCGAATCCGAAATCGCTTTTCAGTCGCAACAGGATTGGACGCACTTGCCGAAAAGTGTGATCCACGCCGATCTTTTCTGTGACAATGCCTTATTCAATGGGGATGAACTGTCCGGAATCATCGACCTGTATTATGCGTGCAATTCCACCATGCTGTACGATTTGGCGGTGATGGCGAATGATTGGTGCCGACTGCCGGATTTAACCTTGTGCGAGGAGAAAACCGCGGCGGTGTTGGCGGCGTATCAGCAAGTGCGCCCGATGACCGAACTGGAGCAGCAAACCTGGCCGGCCGCGTTGCGAATGGGCGCGTTGCGTTTTTTCCTGTCGCGTTTGAAAGACAAGCATCTGCCGAGAGAAGGCGAAATGACGCAAATCAAAGACCCTAACGTGTTCAAAAGCCTGCTTCTGGCCCATCGTTCGCATTGATTTTGGCATCAAAACTCTCTAAATTTTCTGAAAATCCAACCCTGTTATTTCCCCGGAATTAAAAAATTCTATCGAAAAATCAGTAACTTTTGCTGGCGCTTCCGGTCTCAATTGTTATATTGATGTAACACTATATCACTGCTTCATTATATTCTAATAAATTGATACCCATGATGCGTTCAGGGGTAAAGCCCAAGCTGTCCAAAGAAGGGGGTTGTATGCACTCAGTTTTCAAAAACCTTTGGTTTCGAGACCCAAAGGAAAAACCGACTTTCATCAACGATAACGCCGTGAAAATCCGTGCCGGGATGTTGTTGATCATTCCGATTTACATGACCTACACCTTGATTGACGTGGTGTTCGGTTCCAGCTGGTCGGTGATGGAAAACACCACCATGATCGATACCTTGGAAACCGATTGGAACTGGCACACCATCTATCAAGTTCAGGCCACTCAGCGGGTGTATGATTACACCATCCAAACCTGGGTATTGTTCTATGGCTTGTTTGAAATGATTGCCGGGATGTTCGTCACCACCTCGCGTTTGTCGCCGACCATCTACATCGCATCCTTTCTGGCGAAAACGCAAAAACCGAACTGGAAACCGCTGGTGCCGAAACGGTTTGCCTGGACGATTGGCGCGTCTTTCATCACCGTCTGTTTGATTTTCTTTAATCCGGATGTGTTCGCGAACTGGGTGAATGCGATTTTCAGCAGCAAGCTGTTACCGACCACGGAAAACTATATGTCCAACTGGATCCCATTGATTCTGGTTTGGGTGTGTTTCGGCTTTATGTGGCTGGAAGCGATTCTCGGGTTCTGTGTGGGTTGTAAAGTACACGCTCTGTTGGTGAAAGTCGGCATCTTTAAAGAAGAATGTGAAGCCTGTAACAACATCGACTGGGACGAAATCGCCCGCAAACATGCGGAACGCCAAGCGCAGGAAGCCGCGCAAGGCAATTCTTAATGTTTTAATCATGTTTTGAAGTGAATGAAAAACCGCCAGGCCTGGCGGTTTTTTGTTTTCGGAAGGCCGATTTTGCAGCGGGTATTATTTCGCCGGGTCGACGTAGCCGCCGATACTGGTGTTGCAACGGAACCAACCGGCGATGCTGACGCGTTCATGTTGCGCGGGCAACACTTCGTGCGGAATCCATTCACTCATAAACACCGCCATTTTGCCCATTTCCGGCAGAATCACCGCCAGCTTTTCGTCGCCTTCTTCGGCGTAGAGTACCAATTCCCCACCCCAGTTCGGTTGCCAGTTCGGGTTCAGGTACAACACCGTGGTCACCATGCGATTGGCGCGGCCGCGAAAACTGTCGAAGTGTTTTTTATAGAAATCGCCGCGTTTATAAAGCGCGAAATGACATTCGTATTCGAACAGCCCTAAAAACAAGGCACGATTCAATTGGCAGCGTAATTCCGCCATTTGCGCCAAATACAGTTGTTGGGCATCGGTGGCGCCATTGAGCCATTTGATTTGGTCTCGCCGAATCGATTCGTTGATTTGATGAATGTCGCCACGCCCGATGCCCGCTTTCTGCAAATCGCCTTGGGCATCGTAGGTTTCGACTTCGGCCAGCAATTGTTCGCACAAGGAATCGGTCACGGCATTCGGCCATTCGTACCAGCCTTGTTCGACTAAAGCATCCAGCAGTTCATTCAGGGTATTGGGGGTGAGTTTCAGCGGCATGAGCGCCTCCAGAGGCAAGACGAAGAATTATGCGCTGAAAACGAAATTTTGGCAATGAAAAGATTGGCTTAAGGTGACATAACGAAAGTGGGAGGGAAAGCGGGTTGCCGGCGCCGAACGAATGTCGTCGCCAAGCAATGGAAAGCCGGTTGGATTACCAGGCTTTGTACGGAAGGAATTTACCGTTCATGGTGACGACAACGCGGTCGCCGGCCGGGTTTTCTTCTTTATCGATGTCCATTGAGAAATCGATGGCACTCATGATGCCGTCGCCGAATTTTTCGTGGATCAATTCTTTCATGGTTGGACCGTAAACACCGACAATTTCGTACAAACGATAAATCAATGGATCGGTTGGCACAGCTTTTTCCCATGATTTGTGCGGGTAGGCTTGCAAAGCAGCTTCAATATCCGCGCCCAATCCCAAGAAAGCGGCCACTTTCGAAGCCGGCTCGGCGTCCAAGTGGTTCATCCCCAAACAAGCGGATGTGGTATAGACTTCACTCAATCCTGCGGCCGCCGCAATATCACTCCACCCGACGGATTTTTCCGCTTTCGCCAGGATAATTGCTTCGGTCATTTCTACTTTTGACATCATAGTCTTTGTCTCCAATAAAGGGCACCTTGACTCACTCAGGTGAGATTCTGCGGGACTTAAAGGGCTTAGCCAAATACGCCATCTCATTGTTGTGAACTTTTACAAGGCCTAGACATTGTTCAAAGTTCACGCCTCGATATGACGCATTTGGCGTTGCCAGAATCCATCTGAGTGAGTCAAGGTGCCCTAAGTTAATTAAAAAGCAATGACCATAATGCAAGGCTTGTGCCAATTTATTAAGTAGTTGATTTAATTGTATATTATCTATTTTTTGGCGTTTCGGGCTTTTCTTTTTGTCTACAATTGTTAACAAATATTACCAAATGTAAAACTTTGTAAGTAATTTGTAGACATTTTCCGTTAATTTATTAATCTAAATTATAAACAATATTATATAAATATTTGAAAAATAATGTTTTGTTAAATTGTGGCATCCTTCACGCTATGTCAGGGGTAAGTTTCGAAGAAGTCGAAATTATTCACTTTAAAAATTTACGAGGAGTCTCAAATGAGCGAAGTCTATATCCCTTCATGTATCCGTCCAATCGATAACGATGGTTTGAATAAATTGGCCGAAGCAGGGAAAGCCGCACCGGATACCATCAAAACATTGAAGTCCAAAACCGTATTGGAAGGTCAGTTCAAAAACTTGAACTACATCCGTGACTTGGACCCGGTTGTTGTGGACGAGCCACCTGTCTTGTTGGGTGAAGACACGGCCCCAAACCCATCTGAAATGGCTTTGTTGTCTTTGGGGTCATGTTTGTCTGTTGGGGTTCAAGCCAATGCGACAGCCCGTGGTATTAGTTTAACCAAATTGGAAATCGAATTGGAAGGTGACATCAACATCACCGCTGTTTGGGGTACCGGTGACGTGGATCCAAACAAAAAATTGGGTGTTACCGAAGTGCGTGCCATGTTCACCATCGAATCACCAGGTACACCAAAAGAAGATTTGGAAGCTTTGGTGGCGCACGCCATCAAATGGTCGCCAGTAGCCAACACCTATATGAATGCGGTGGATCTGTCCGGTAAGTTAGTCGGTTAATCACACTGTCCAGGCCTGGCGGTTTCCGCCAGGTTTTCCCACTTTGAAGGAGAATGACCATGATTAGTCAAATTGTTCAAAAAGATCTGAAGCCGTTAACAGTGGCCATTGATCATGGACAGTACACGACCGAAATTTTATCGAAAGTTGGCCAAGCCGGCGCGTTTCGTCACCACATTCCATCCCTGAACAATGGCGATTTGAACCTGTTCGGAACTATTCAGGATATGGCGACCGTGTCCGAAGAATGTATGTCGACCGGTTTTATGATGTGGGCGCAGTCCGTTTGTACCTGGTACATCGAAAACTCTGAAAACGAATGGTTGAAGTCCGACATCCTGCCGAAAATGGTGGATGGCGAATATTTCGGTGCCACGGCTTTGTCGAACCCGATGAAGTATTTTGCCGGCATTGAAGACCTGAAATTGTCCGCGGAAGAAACCGAAGACGGTTACATCATCAACGGCACCTTGCCTTGGGTATCCAACCTGTTGGAAGGCTCCGACAAGCACTTCTTCGGCTCGATTTTCAGTGTGCACGACCACGACAAAAACTATGAAAAAGATGTCATGGCCCTGATTCCATGTGATTTGGAAGGCTTGACCATGAAACAAATGGCCGAATTCGTCGGGATGGAAGGCACGGGAACCTATTCCCTGTTGTTCGACAACGCCTTCTTGCCTAAGAAATACCTGTTGGCCGACCCGTTGAAACCCTATTTGGAAAGAATCAAAGCCGGATTCATCTTATTGCAAACCGGAATGGCCGCCGGAGTCATTAAAGGCGCCGTCAACGAAATGGAAAAAGCGAATCTGACTTTGTCCGAGATCAACGAATATCTGGACGATTCGCCGGAAGAAATAACCGAAGATTTGGAAGATGCCATCGATTTGATCGAAGCGCTGTGCGAAGACCCTTTCACACCGGGCCAAGAATACATCAAGTCGGTATTGGAAGCCCGTTTGCTGGGCGCGGAAATCTGTAAACGCGCGGCCGATTCGGTCATGCAGCACGCCGGAGCCAAAGGCTATCTGGTGGATGCCGCACCGCAACGTAAACTGCGTGAAGCGTATTTCGTGATTATCGTCACGCCATCCATCAAGCATCTTCGTAAGGAAATTGACCGCATCGAAGCGGCATAGGAGACCAAGATGAGTGAAGATTTTAAAAAGTATATTTGTAAGACATGCGGTTTGATTTACGACGAAGAGCTGGGCGATCCGGATTCCGGATTGGCGCCGGGCACGCGTTTCGAAGACATCCCGGATGACTGGTACTGCCCTTTGTGCCTGGTGAGTAAATCGGATTTCATTCCACTGGACGAAGCGAAGGCGAAATCTTCACCGGATGGTGCGCCTAAGCGCAAAGCCAGCACCCATGCCGACGTCTTGATTATCGGCGCCGGTTACGCCGGTTGGCAAGCCGCTGAAAACGTTCGTCAAGCCATGCCGGACGCCGAAATCAGCTTGCTCACCGCCTGTGACGGAACCGTCTATCCGAAACCGTCCCTGTCCATGGCCTTAAGCCAAGGGCGTACGCCGGACGACTTAAAAGAAATGACCGCCGAAGCCAAAGCCGCCGAACTGAATATGGGTGTTAAAACCCGTACCAAAGTCATGTCCATCAACACCAAGCGTAAAAAGGTCATGACCACCTCCGGCAGCTTTCAATACGACAAACTGATTCTTGCGACCGGTGCCAAAGCCTTGTCGCCAACCGTGGACGGCAATGCCGCTCAGGACATCATGACCATCAACGACCTGCCGGATTACCGACGTTTCCATAAAGCCCTGGAAGGCAAAAAATCCGTCACCCTTATCGGCGGCGGTTTGATTGCCACCGAGCTGGCCGAAGACCTCAGTTCACAAGACATCGAAGTCAATATGGTGGTGCGCGGTGCGCATTTGATGAGCCAGATTCTGCCGCAAGCCATTTCCCAGTCGTTGGAAGAAAAGCTGCAAAGCAAAGGCGTCAAGCTGTACAAAAATTCCGAACTGGTGGACATGAACCAAGCCGAAAACGGGTATAGGCTGAACACCGACCAAGGTGAATACATCGAAACAGGTGTCGTGGTCGCCGCCATCGGCCTGGCACCGAATTTGGAATTGGCTAAAAAAGCCAAGCTGGAAACCAATCGCGGTATTTGCATTAACGGCGCTTGCCAAACCTCCGACCCGGATATCTTCGCGATTGGCGACTGTGCCGAAGCCGGTGGCGTGTTGCAAGCGTATCTGGAACCGATTCGTCGCCAGGCCAAGGCTATTGCCGCGCACCTGAAAGGCGAAGACACCGACCAGTTCCAAGTGCTGCCAAGCTTGATCAAAACCAAAACACCAAGCTTGCCCATTATGATCAGCCCGCCATTGCACGCCACGCACGGGCAGTGGGAGCAAACCATGATGGTCGGGGACAACCAACGCCTGCTTTACAAAGAAGGCGAAGATGTCTCCGGTTTCGCCCTCAGCGGCGACCTGGTCACCAGCGCCAACGCTCTTTACCAAGAGCTGTTCAGCGCGTAATTCAGCATTAATCTGTACCCAAAACAACGCCCAAAAGCGTTAAACGTCATAAAAGGTCACTTCGGTGGCCTTTTTTTATGCTTTGATAAAAATGAATGGGAATCTCTAAAACGACTAGGCCTGGTGAAAGCCGTTAATTCAAAAAATAAATTTAATATTTATAAAATTACGTATTTAATATGGTCAATAAACTGTTTTTAAAGTAGTCTTTTAACTGAAATAACCTCGTTAAAAGGAGTTGCATGAATGAAAAAATATTTCATTGCTGTATTACTTTATATCATTTCAATGCCAACATCTGCTGGCTCAATAGATTTGAAGTCTAAAGAATCTTACGAGAAAGACTCTCAACAAATTTGTTACCAAAAGTGGAACAAGCGGGGTGAACTTAATAGCAGGATGTACAAACATTGCATGGAAGGGCAAATGGATGGTTATAAAGAACTCAAATATTTGCATCAATATGCAAATCAAAGCTTTTATTCAGAAACGGCATTTCCATATTGCCGTGACAAATGGACTAAGAGAGGAATTTCAGATACAAGGATGATGGCACATTGTTTAAATCAAGAAATTGAGGGAATAAAGGATGTTATGTATTATCGTGAGCAATACGGTGAAGACACTGTAAATCGGATAGTTGCTAGGGCATTAGTTCAGTTTGGGTCTTGGAATATGGCTGCATATAAGGTCAAGCGATATTTTGAGTAATGTCACTCATATAAGTTATCATCAATTTTATGAGGGATAAAAATGAAAATGGAAGAGTCAATTAAGCAATGGGCCAAATTCATCAAGGAAACTAAAGGCTATGATGTTGAGTTAATAGAATGTTTTACGGACATGGATCATATCCAAAAGTTTAGGCCTGGAAAATGGCATATTTACTCTTTTTGGCTTAATGAAAACGACTTAGCATTGAAAATTGGAGTTGCCGGCCCTAATAGTTCAGCCAGGTTTTCAAGCCAGCATTACAATGAAAATTCCGCGAATTCTAATTTAGCGAAATCATTACTTAATTCTGGTATGTGTCAGAATGATGCAAAATTATGGATAAAAAACAACACTTACCGTATAAATGTTGTTTTTAATAATTTTAGTAAACCTCTAGCTTACGCTTTAGAGTCACACTTACATTTATTGTATGAACCATATTTTGAAAAATGATTTAATAAAAGGTTTTAGACTAAAAAATATTATAAAAACAGTAGCTTACTATAAGTTTAAAATCCTTTAGAAGTTATTTGAAATAATCAGGAACTTTAGTGTTTAACAAATAGAGTTTTACCATTGCCAGTCTGGAAAAATTGGGCGCTACTCTTTAATTTGCTATAATAAAAACCAACTTATATTTCTATTTCAAACGGAGGATATTGATGATTGTTGTTAAAAGCCTCCGGGTAGTTTTTTCGTAGATTTATTCTTCGCTACCCGGTCAGTGTACCGGGGCCTTTTCAGCCCCAGAATTTGATTTCTTACAACGCTTAAGCGTTATGGGGCTTATGATGACATCACATTATTCTCTTCATCAATTAGGGTGGAAACCCTTTTTTCAACACCAACTGTCACTTGATGAGTTGGAAACCTTGATTCCGGCGCGCGTCTTCGGCGTCGAACGTTCGATTATTCAGCTATTGACCACGGAAGGTCCGTTGTCCATGGCGATGACACAATCCATTCCTAATCTGGCGGTGGGCGACTGGGTTTTAATCGATGCCGAGCATCGCTTTGTTCGCTTGTTGGATCGAGCGTCGTTGTTTTCGCGAAAGGCGGCGGGCACACGGGTTGATCGCCAATTGATTTCCGCCAATGTGGACTCGGTTTTGATTGTCAGTTCTTTGAACAACGATTTTAATTTGAACCGCATTGAGCGCTATTTGGCGTTGGCGCATGAAGCTGGTGTGGAGCCGATTGTTGTGCTCACCAAAGCCGATTTGTGCGATGAGCCCGAATCGTTTGTGGAAGCGGTTCAGGCGCTGGATAAGATGCTGCCGGTGTTTGCGGTCAATGCCCATGATTCGGCGACTTTACAGGCGTTGGAACTCTGGTTGTCGCCCGGCCATACGCTGGCTTTCTTGGGGTCGTCCGGCGTGGGCAAATCGACGTTGGTGAACACGCTGTTGGGCGGTGACGTTCAGGAAACCAATCGGATTCGCGAAGACGACAGCCGAGGGCGCCATACCACCACGGCGCGTTCGTTGCATTTGACGGCATCCGGCGTGTTGTTGCTGGATACGCCGGGGATGCGTGAATTGCAATTGGCGGATTGCGAACAGGGCGTGGAGGAAACCTTTGCGGACATCGCCACTTTGGCGGAGCAGTGTAAGTTTTCCGATTGTCAGCATCAATCGGAACCCGGATGTGCGGTTCGGGCGGCGATTGAATCCGGTCAGTTGGCGGAACGCCGTTTGGTGAACTATCACAAGCTGATGAAGGAGCAAGCGTTTAACGCCGTGACTTTGGCGGAAAAACGCGCGCAAGATAAGCGCTTCAGCAAAATGGTCAAATCCGCCAAACACCTCAAGCAACGATAACTTAAAGCCGTTTTACGGTTCATCTCAAAAACCACCAGGCCTGGTGGTTTTTTACTTTCTGTGTACCAAGCGAATTACATAAAGCTCAGTAATAGTGTCAGGGTTACAAGCGACAGCACGGTGGAAAAGAGTACCGTTTGGGCGGTGGTGACCGCTTCGCGTCGATAGTATTCGGCCAACATGAACGGCCCGGTGCCGGTCGGCAAGGCGGCTAACAGGATGGCCATCATCGCCAGTTCATAATCCATTTCAAACACACTTAAGGCTAACCATGCCACCAGTAATGGTTGGGCAATCAGTTTGATGGCGGTCAGTTGCCAGGCGGTTTTGCGTGCCGCGGTGGTGTTGTCATTGGAAGACGCCACCGCATCCGCCAGAAAAAGCCCCAAGCTGATCAGAGCGGCCGGGCTGGCGGCACCGCCCAACAGGGTTAAAAAGGTTTCCACGCCTTGCGGCAGTTGCCAGGAGCTCAGGGCAAACAACATCCCGGCGATGGGCGAGACAATCAGCGGGTTGAGAAACACGGCTTTGAGTACGTTTTTGATTTTAAGGCGCAAACTGGCTTCCGCTTGCAGGCCGGTTTCAATCAGGATAATCGCCATCGCAAAGACGATACTGACCACGATAATGCTGGCAATGGTGGTCGGTACCTGACTGGATGCGCCGAACACCAGAAACAGCAGTGGAAAACCGACATAACCGGTATTGGAATAAGCGGCGGAAACACTGTCGATGCTGGCATCGGCCAGCGGCACGCCTTGTTTGAGGCGCCAGATGAGCACCAACACAAACAGGCCAACCGAACCGATGAGATACACCAGAATGAAATCGGGCAAATAGAGTGCCGACCAGTTGCTGTTGGCCATGATGTCGAACAGCAAAGCCGGCAGCGCCAGCCACACCACGAAACGGTTCAGCTCGCTGGCGGCGGTTTGACCCATCACGCCGGTTTTGCGGCTGATGAATCCGGCGGCGATCAGGCCGAAAATGGGTAACAGAATTGAAAGGGTTCCAAGCATGAAAACGGGTTATGTCAGTGATGTAAAAGCGTTAGTATAGCCAGCCTGCCGGTCTAAAGACAGGCTGAGTGGCCAAAACCGCCAGGCCTGGCGGTTATTGGATATTCGGGCATTGATCGGAGAGAATCTTGTTAAGCCCTTCCGCGGATTTTTCAAACGTCAGTTGGCCGTTTTTGACGGTAAAAACATACAGGGTGTCAAAGTCGCTGCCGTGCCATTTGCCGAAATCGTAGCTGGCGCCGTAGGCGTCGTTGACGTGTTTGGCAATGTCTTTAATTCGGGTGTGTTGCCAGACGATGAGCGCGGTTTTGCCTTCGTACTGCGATGAGGTGGCGAGCTGGGCGATGGCTTTGGGTTTGTCCACGGCCACACACAGGTTGACGCCGGTGTTAAAGAAGGTCGCGGTCGGTAAAGCGGTTTGAAAGGGTCTCAAGGAGAAAGCGCCTTTTCCGTCGGCACCGTATTTGGTGGTGAAGTGCGGCGAAGGGGTAAAGACCGCATCGATGGTTTTGAATCGGTTTTGCATGACTTGCGGAAGGCGCAGTGCCCGGTTTTCACCGCGACAGTTGAGGACGCCGCGGTCATTGGCGATGGGGCGTGGTTTTTCCCCATGCCGTGCAATTATGAGCGTCAGATTTTGAGCCGGGGTTTCCGAGGCGGTGCATAGGGCGGGTTCTGAAGCGGCCACATGGCCGATGCCGGATAAAAGCAAACAGATAGTAGCGAACTGAATGAAGAACTTGGCCATGGCGGCTCCTTAACGCGAGGGTGTCAATACGGTTAATCGTAACCGTATTTTATCCTCCGTGCGGGGATTTCTGTCGCTTTTATAACCCGAGTTTTTTCAAGCGATAACTGAATTGACGCGGTGTCATGTTCAGCAGCAGGGCGGCGCGGGTTTTGTTGCCGCGCGCCATTTCCAGAGCCTGTTTGAGTTGTTCGGACTCGTCTTCCGACACCCGCCAGTAAGCGCGCTTGTCGTCCATGGCGGTTTGGCCGTTCGGAAACGCCAGGCCGTTGTTGGCATGGGGCGCGAACCCGTTAGCGGTCGCTTGGCCGTTCACCACTTGCGGTTCTTGCGAGAACGCTTCAAGGTTCGGGCTGACCGGTTGAAGTTCGTTTTCCAGCGGTTTGACATGACCGCCGTGGATAATCGCGCTTTCTTCCTGAATGATTTTTTCAATTAACCGGGCGGAAATCAGACGGCCTTTGTCGGCCATCAGCACAGCACGTTTCACCACGTTTTCCAATTGTCGGATGTTACCCGGCCATTCATAGCCTTCCAAAAACGCCATGGCGCCTTGGTCGTAAATGGCGCTGGTGTGGTATTCCTGATTGGCCTGGTTGAGGAAATGACGCGCCAACAGGCGAATATCGCCCTCGCGTTCACGCAGCGCCGGCAGTTCGATCGGGAAGACGTTCAAACGGTAGAACAAATCCAGGCGGAAGCGCCCTTGGTTGACGGCTTCGTGCAAATCTTTGTGGGAAGCGACTATGATGCGGGTGTCGACATGAATCGGCTTGGTGGCGCCGACGCGGGTCACGCAGCGTTCTTCCAGCACGCGTAACAGTTTGGCTTGCAGGCCAAAATCCAAGTCCCCGATTTCATCGAGGAATAGGGTGCCGTTGTTGGCGAGTTCGATTTTGCCTTGCTTGGTTTGGGTGGCGCCGGTAAAAGCGCCTTTTTCATGCCCGAACAATTCGGATTCCAGCAGATCCGGCGGAATGGCGGCACAGTTGATGGCAATAAACGGGCCGTCTTGACGGTGCGACGCCAGATGCAGCATTCGTGAAAAGCGCTCTTTCCCCGTCCCGGATTCGCCTTTCAGCATGACGGTGACGGCGGTGTTGGTGGCGCGGCTGACTTTATTCAAGGCGGCGCGCAAGGCCGCACTTTCGCCGATGATGCCGTATTGGCTGCCTTGGCCAAGCGCCATGGCGCGCAACTGCTCGTTCTCTTCTTTCAGCAATTGGGTTTGCTGTTCAATCATGGCATTCACTGCCAGAATTTCACTGATGAACAGCGACATCAGTTTGAGAATGCCCAAATCGCGGTCCAGCGAACGGGGGCGTTTGCTCAAACGGTTAACCGCTAAAACGCCGACGGTGGTGCCGTTTCGGACAATCGGCGTAGCGATGAAAGCCACGGTTTCCTGCGGAAGTGTGGAGCGGTCGACGGTCCGGAACAGGTAGTCGTCTTCACGGTCGATGTCGGCGACGATAATGGGGCTGCCGGAGTGCATGACTTTCCCGGAAATCCCTTCGCTGATGGCGAAACGCCCTTGGGCGATTTCTTCTTTGGTCAAGCCATAGGCATAAGCGGTGTGCAGGTAGCCGGAGCTGCTTTCCTGCAACAGGACACGGCCGCGGTTCAGCCCCATTTGACGCGAAATCAGGCTCAGGATGGTGTGAATCGCTTTTTCAGGCTCGTAGGCCTTTTCGATTTGCTCAGCCGCTTCCTTTATGACAATATATTCCGACTGGTTGGCAATATCTAAATGTTCAACGTGTTTCACAGAACCTACCCTTAAAGCTCAAGAGCTTTCATATTAGCATTTTGTTACAAAAAATGGAGAACCCTCATGCCGATTTCCTGCCATCTGTACGACCAATTGGAAGTGGCCGCCATGCGGAAGCAGAAGGTGCGACTGAGGTTTGAACCACCGCATTCCGAAACGATTTTCGAAGGGGTGATTACAGACTTGTTCAGCCGCAACGGTGAGGAGTTCTTTAAAGCAAAAAACGGCGACCGGGAGAACCCGGTATGGCCGTTGGAAGGTTTGGTGTCCATTGAGATACTCAAGGACACGAAATAAAAAGGCAGGGAATGGAACGCCCCTGCAAAAAGTCACTGCATTACTCAACATGCCATGAATAACGTTTGATTAAGGTCACGGCAATGAAATCCAGTAGGTAACCGATAATCCCGATGACCACAACGATGGCTGCCAAGGCTGCATAGTCAAGGGTGTCACGCGCATCATTGATGGCATAACCCAGTCCGGAGGTCACCCCAAGGTATTCCGCGGGAACCAGAACCACCCAGGCGACACCGATGGCGAGACGAATCCCGGCGAAAACATCTTGTGCGATGGCTGGCATGATCACGCGGCGCAGCATCTGGTAGCCGTCGGCGCCCAGGTTTCTCGCCACTTGGAACCAGTTAGGGTCGATACGTTGCACGCCGTGTGCGGTACCGAATACGATGGGCCAGATGGTTGCCATGGCCAGCAGGAAGATGATGGCCGCATCCCAGGTTTCGAAAGCCAGTACAGCAATCGGCATCCAGGCCAGCGGGCTGATCATTCGCAGAAATTGGAACGGCATATTGGCGATTTGACGCACCATTAAAAAGTAACCCACCAAAATCCCGGTCGGCACCCCAATCACAATCCCCCAAAAAAGACCGTATACAATGCGGTACAAGCTGGAATAAATGGTTTCCCAGATGGTGCCGGTTTCAACCAGATACCACAGCGCTGAGAAAGTCGGCCCAGGTGCGAAATCCGCAAAGGCTTGCGTGTCCGGATTGGACGCGATTAACAGACCGCCGACCCACCAGACCAAGAGAAGAATTCCCATCCCCACACTTGCGTTGATGATGCTTTGCATCCAGCCCGGCAGGCTTTTAAAGCCCGCCAATGCTTGGCCGAACGACAACTTTGTTGTTGCAGCCGTGTTACTCATAGTTCAAATACCTCTTTACGGTTCGTTGGGTCAGCTGGGTTGACACCCGGTACCTTGTCCCAAACGTCGTATTTGTTCATGGCGTTGGTGACGTAGTCGTAATTGACTAGGTCTTTCAGCGCATAGTCGATATCCAGGTTGTCCAGGAAGGTTTTGTCCCCGGTCACCAAAGTTTCTTTCAATTGTTCCATCAAGAATTTGGTCGCGGATGGATATGGATAAGGGTTGAAGTCGATACGACCGATGTCCCAATCCGGGTGTTTGATCGCTTTTGGATCTTGATAATCCGCAGGCGAATAATCCGTCATCGCTTTTTCCACTACCTTGGCTTTCATCGGCAGGTAACGCTTACCTTCACGTGACAGCATTTTCGCGACTTCTTCTTTGTTTTCCTGAGCGTATAGACCGCCTCGGACCACCGCGTTCATGACTTTTTGTGACCATTCCGGACGCTTGTTGACGTCGTCATCGTGCATACAGACAACGCAGCAAGGATGGTTTTCCCAGATGTCGCCGGTGAAGCGCAACATTTTCGCGCCAGCCAGGACTTCACCCGCCGCGTTGAACGGTTCCGCCACGATGTAAGCGTCGATTTTCTTCGCCGCCAAAGCCGGTGGCATATCCGGTGGTGGCATGATTTGCAGGTTGACTTGGTTTGGTTTCAACGGATCGGTCTGATCCTGGATAACCGGCTCCAAACCAGCATTTTTCAGTGCCATCTGCAATACGATGTTGTGCATGGAGTACCAATAAGGCACGGCCACTTGCATGCCGCCCAATTCCGCAAACGACTCAACACCTGTGTGTTTCCCGACAACCAGGCCGGAACCGTTGGTGTGTGCCCAACCGGTGATTTTGACCGGGAAGTTGTTGTTGTAACGCATCCAGATTGGAATCGGTTTCAGGAAATGCACCAGGTTGAATTTGTGCGCCGCGAAGCCTTCGATCAATGGCGACCAACCGCGAATCAAGGTCGGTTTTTCCACTTTCAGGCCTTCTTCTTCAAAGAAGCCCATGCCGTGTGCGACCAAAAGTGCACTGGCGTCGGTGATCGGCAAATAACCGATACGGACGACTTCGTCTTCCGGAGGCGTCATGTTGGCGAACGCCTGTGTGGATGGTAAACTCATGGCGGCGGCCAAGCCACCGGTGGCGGCCATGCTGTCGAGAATGAACTCACGACGGCCTTTGGTCGGATTAAATGTATAGTCGTGTTTGGATAATTCGTTATCGCAATTGCAGTATTGACACATGTTGGTTCTCCTTTAAAGCGATGGAATATTAAGCATTCGATTCGGCGACACTTCGCTGCTTGGCCAAGTCAATTTTTTCGAATTCGTTAAATAGGTTTTCTTTCAGGGTATTGAACTCTTCCAATGAGCGGTCGCGCGGGTAGTCGAGCTTGACTTCCATTTCACCGACGATTTCCCCAGGGTTTTGGCTCATGATGACAACGTTGTCGGCCATGGCCACGGCCTCTTCGATATCGTGCGTGACCAGAATCATGGTGATGCCCTGGTTGTGGCAGATTTCGGAAACCTCGTTTTGCAATTGGGAGCGGGTAAAGGCATCCAATGCGGAAAAAGGTTCGTCCAACAGCAGGATTTCCGGCTCCGTCGCCAGAGAGCGTGCCAGTGCGACACGTTGCTGTTGCCCGCCGGACAATTGCTGTACGTTTTTGTCTTTGTGCTCGGCCAGGCCGACCATGTCCAACAATTCTTCCACGCGGTCTTTTTTGTCGTTATAGGTGCCGGAGAACACCAGACCCAAAGCGGCGTTTTCACGAACCGTCATCCAAGGGTACAGCGACGGTTTCTGGAACATCATGTTCCATTTTGCGCTGGGTTTGGTAACGGTGTGGGCGTTGATACGCACCGCACCGTCGGATGGAATCAACAGACCGGCAATCATTTGCAACAGGGTGGATTTACCACAGCCGCTTCGTCCGATCAACGCCGTCAGCTGGCCTTTCGGAATGGTCAGGTTGATGTTCTTCAGAGTGGGTTTGGTTTGTTTTTTAAATGTATGGGATAATTCTGAAATCCATACATTGGAGCCTTTTGCTGTCATAATCGAATCTTCTTTTATCAATTAAATTTATTAATGGTATAGCTTAGGTGGTGCCAACAAATATAAGTTTAATTAAATCAATAGCTTAATTAAATTTTATGACAAACTTCGGCTGAAAATGAATTGGTTTGTTAACAATTGTTAACAATTTGTAGCACTTTGTTGTTTTTTGGTGCGTATGGCTGAAATGTCCGCTTCAAACGGCTTTCAGAAAAAGAAAGGCCCGCGTCAGCGGGCCAAGTGATTTTTATCAGTCAAAATGGTTTTCTGTTAAAACTTAACTTCACCCCAGACCCACAGTTTTGTGGTGTCGACCAGGTTGTTGTTCGCAGAAGAATCTTTCGCTGTATAGTTGGCGTATTTCACACCTACCGTGTAGATTTTGGCGAATTTCTTGGCCACCAACAAATCGTATTCCGAACCGTAGTCGTCTCCACCTGTGTCGGCGCTGAAGTCATGGTAAATCGCAGCCAGTTTCAAGCCCAATGCTTTACCGGAAACGCTCAGGTAGTTATCCACCAAACCGTTGATTGGTGTACCACCGGCCGGTCCGATGAACATATCCGCCCAACCGTTGAACGAGTGAACCGTACCCAATGGTGTTTGGAAGGAACTCTTGCCGTCACCGCCCAGTTTTTCCTGACCGGCTAAAATCTTAGCGGGACCGACGCCGACACCCAATTCGAAACGGGTGTAATCACCGCCCACGTCACCTTTGGTGTTGGCGTATTTGCCCTGAGTCGCGTATTCAGCGTGGTAGAACAGTTTTAAGGTATCTGTCATTTTCGCTTTACCGGCGAAGCGGGCACCGTAGGTTTCACTGTCGGTCAAGTTTTGCAGATCGTAATCCAAAAGGTAACCGTAACCGGTGATGGTGCCGAACGGGATGCCGGTGAATTTGGCTTGGATCGCATTGGACGTCATGGTTTGGTTAACACCGACCGGGTTGCGAACGTTCATGAGGTACGCATAGTCGATTTCGGTGTATGGAATGGCTTTGGTTTTCAAGCTGGCGGCGGTGTAAACCTGTTCCGTTTGACGCCAACCCACGTTCCCCAAGAAACGGTTGTCGAAAATAATACGTTGTTGACCGACTTTCGCGGCTGTCTCTTTGTATTTGTAACCGACCCAAGCCTGGTTCAATACGGTGATGGTAGGATCTAAAATAACGGCTCTGTTACTGTCTCCACCGGCTCCTGGTCCCGCGCCTACGAAGTAATCTTTACGGCTACCCAATGATTCGGTACCGGACATTTCGACCATACCGTTGAAGCCGTATAGGTCACCCGTTGTGTAACCGATACGGGTTCTTTCGGTAATGGCGGTCGCGTCTTTTTTGCCTGTTTGTTCAACGCCTTCGTAACGAACGCGGACATCGACATTCACTTTACCACCGGTTAGGGCGTCGGTGAATTGGTCTGCTTGTGCTGTTTGCGAAACCGCCATGCTGGATACCGCGATGGCCGAGCTCGCTAGGATGCTCTGGATAGAGCGTGATAGAACCGTTTTTTTCATAATGATCTCCTTGTCTGAGCCTTCCGTATTGCATCGGATGTGCCAGCACAAACAAAGTGAATAAAATCAATAGATTATATTTATATGCACCCAAAATTTTGTTTAATGCGGTTGACAATACAGTTCAATCACCGACAAATTGTTCGGAATTGTTAACAAAATCAAGGTAAAACGGAAAGGAGGAAAACCGCCAGGCCTGGGCGTTTTCAAGACATGGCTTACAACAAATGTTGCCAAAAGAGATTGGCGGTGAGTGTCACGAAAGTGATACCGAGCAAGTTAAACGCCAAACCATAAGTGGCCATGGTTTTCACCGACACGGCGCCGCTGCTCATGGCAATGGCATTTGGGGGCGTGGAAATGGGTAACATAAAGGCGTAACTGGCGCAGACGGTGGCGACCATCATCAACAAACGGCTGTCGAGTCCGCTTTGTTCACACACCGCCAGTAAAATAGGGAGCACCATTGCAATCAAAGCGGTGTTGCTGGTGATGACGGTGCTGAACGTCACCAGAAAGGCAATGATGGCGATGACCAACCAGGTGGGAAACACCGCGATGTGTTGTAACAGCCAGGCGAGTTGATCCGCCAGACCGGTGGTGGTGAAAGCCCCGGCAATGGCAAACCCGGCGCCGAACAGAAAGATGATTTCATAAGGGATTTTTTTGGTGTCCTGCCAATTGAGAATGTCGAAGGGCGGTAAAAACAGCAAAAGTCCGAAACCGAGTAAAAGCCCTTTTTCATTGAACCCGCTCCAGCCGAGTAACGACGTCGCCAAGGCATTGATGACCAAAATCGCTACCAAAGCCGAGACCAAATAAAGCACTTTTTTCTGGCCGGAGTTGAGGGGTTGCGGTTTGAAGTCGGTTTTCAGGGTTTCGTTGACGGTGCCCAGCGCCAGGACCCAGCCCACCACAACGAACATCGCCGCCACCAACGGCAGCACCATCAGCACCCAGTGGGCGAAACTGATGCCCGGAATCAAATGTTGGTCGAAAAACCCGAACAGAATCAGATTCGGCGGGGTGCCGATCGGAGTGAGAATGCCGCCGACACTTGCGCCGTAGGCGATGGCGAGTGCGAAGCGCATTTGCAGTTCGCGTCGCTCGGTCAAAAACAGCGCCAACGGCATTAACAGCAAGGCCGTGGTGGTGTTGGATAAAAAAGCACTCAAACCGCCGGAAGTGATGGATAGGGCGTAAATCATCCCTTTCGGTGTGGCGGGAAATATGGCCAGCATTTTCTGGGAAATCACATGATGCAATTCGGTTTTTTCAATGGCGATGGCGAGCATAAAGCCGCCAATGAACAGGAAAATAATCGATTGGGCATAGTTGGGCGCCACTTCATTGGTGTGGGTGATGCCGAACAGCGGAAACAGGACGATGGGTAATAACGCCACCCAGCCCAATGGCAAGGCTTCATTGCTCCATAAAAACACCATGGTCACGACGATGCCGAGCAAGGTCGCTTGAATGCCGGGGAGAAAAGGGGTTAAAACCGCAAAAACCACCAGGCCTGACAGAATGGCCCAGATTAACCCTTTAATTTGTTGGGATTTTTCAATCAAGTTTTTTCCTTTTTCGGTCGAAAAAAGTGGCGGTAAACAGCCTAATCGACGGCGATAGCGATATAATGGAACAAATATGCAACCGATGCAAGCGACCTGCTTTCTTACGCAAATTATTGTATGGTTGTCGCCCTTCTTTTTGTTAAATGTTTCAGTGAGCGAATTCTAAGATGAATGCTTCCCAAGGTCGTACGACCGTTCAAAACATCGGTTTGTTTTTTATTGTGTTGGTTTTGGTTTACGGGGGCGGTTTCGCGGCCTTTTCCCATTTCAAAACCCAGTCGAATCTGGCTTTGGAAGACCTGAAGCAGCAAATCAATCATGAAGTGACCCTGTTTGAAGACATTCAAGCGTAAATGGGTTACGGTCAGTTCATTCATAATTTCAAGAATTTAGTGATTCGCGGTGAACGTGATTACCGTTCCAGCAGCTATTCCCAACAGTTGCAAACCAACTTAAAGCAAATCCGATCCGATATCGAGGCATATCGACGTTTTCCGGATTTGCAACCGCCGGAAACCAACGGTTTGAAAGCCATCGAAGCGGTGGTGGCGCAGTATCAGAAGATGGCCGATAAGGTACGCGAGCTGAAATCGCTGGGGTTGAGTGTGGAAGCCATCGACCAGCAAATCGTGGTGGACGACCGTCCGGCAATGGAGGCGTTGCAGGCCTGGTCAAAATTTCTCAAAGCGGATGCCACGCAACGCATTGCTGCACTGCACGCGGAAGCGGACCGTAATGAACTGATACAGTTGGCGGTGATTTTCGGAATTTCCTTATTGTTGACTTGGCTGGCGTTTGAATGGCTGGTGCGTCGCGCACTGGTTAAGCCGGTTTCACATATCAACCAACAATTGACCCGAGTGTGTGATGCCGAAGGCGATTTGGATATCCACGCCGACATTTGCGTGGAAGGGGCACGCGAAACCCGGCGTTTGGGCCAATACATCAACGGTATGTTGCAACGCATCCAGAACGAAGTGGCCAAAATGAACTCGGTCAAAACGGTGGTGGACCAAAGCACCGCCAACATCATGCTCGCCGATAAAGACCTGGTGATCACCTACATGAACAAATCGATTGTCAATACCTTGAAAAAGGTGGAAAAGGACATTCAAAAGATGTTGCCGCAGTTTTCCACTGAAAACCTGGTGGGGCAGAACATCGATGTGTTCCACGTGAAGCCATCCCATCAACGTCAGTTGTTGGCCGAATTGACCGATACCTATGTGGCGAAACTGACATTGGGCGAATTACACCTCGACATCATCGTCAACCCGATTTGGGGGCCGGACGGGGAACGGGTCGGCTTTGTGACCGAGTGGAAAGACATCACCGAAACCGTCAAGCTGGAGAAGATGCAGGAAGCCGTGGAACAAAACCTGAAAACCATGGTGGAAAAAGCTGCCAAAGGCCACATCGGCGCGCAAATTGATGTTTCGGCACTGGACGGTTTTATCCGTGACTTGGGTGAGCAAATCAACACCATGTCCAATGCCATTCATGTCGCCAATAAAAAAATCTCCGATGTGATCGTTCACCTTTCCAAAGGTGATTTAACACCACGGGTGGAAGGCGATTACGAAGCGGACCTGGGCGCCATGCAGGCCGCCATTAATCAATCGTTGGATAATTTGTCGTTGATAATGGCGCAAGTGAACGTTTCCGTTCGGGAAATTGCCGAAGACATACAAGCCACCACAGAACGTAACACCAACGTATCGTCACGCTTGCAGGAACAGGCGGCGTCTATTGAAGAAACCGCCGCGACCATGAAAGAGATGACGGCTGCCGTGCGTAACAACGCCCAAAACGCGCAGCAAGCCAATGATTTGACCGTTCAAGCCAGCGATAAAATGGCCGAAGGGGCACACATCATGCAACAGACCATTCAAGCCATGCAGGGCATTAAAGCGTCCAGTGATCAAATCGAACAGATTATCGGCCTGATTGACTCCATTGCATTCCAGACAAACCTGCTGGCTTTGAACGCGGCGGTGGAAGCCGCTCGCGCCGGAGACCATGGCCGTGGGTTTGCGGTGGTGGCCGGTGAAGTCCGTAATCTGGCCGGTAAGTCGGCGGATGCCGCGCGGGAAATCAAAACCTTGATTGAACAGTCGGTTTCGCAAGTGGAAAACGGCACACAGCTGGCCGAACAGTCCGGTGCGTCTTTGGATGAAATTAACTTGTCCATTCGTCAGGTGACGGAACGGGTCAGTGAAATCGCCACGTCTTCCTTACAACAATCGCAAGGGATTGAGCAGTTAAACCAGACCATCGTCTCGTTGGATCGGAATACGCAGGAAAATGCTCGGCTGGTGGAGTTGTCGGCCAACAGTGCGGAAATGATTTCCGGGCGTTCCAAAGAGTTGGTGAATCGTATGCGTCAGTTCACCATCGCCGGGCACTTTATGCAGCAGGCCGAAGCGGATTTGAGAATTCATCATTCGGACACCCAACCGACGGTCGTCAAATCGCAGCCAAAGCTGGACGTTTCCCACAAAGTTTCGCATAATGAAAAGAAAAAAGACATAAAACAAGAGAAGCCGGTAACCCAGAATCTGGGTGGCGGCGATGAATGGGAGGATTTCTAACGCTCCCAAACGTTATTGGCGCCCGCATCGTCTGTTTGGGTGCCGGCAGGTTCCTAAAGGTTCCATTAGATGAGTCAATATCGCGACAGTGTGACGCTTGAACAGTATGAAGAATGCCTGGGTGACAAGAGTTTCTTCTACGCTCGCGACGCCAAAGGGGTTTTCTTCTATGTCAGCCCTTCCATCACCAAAGTGCTCGGTTATTCGCCCGAGCAGTTTCTCGTTCATTACAGTCAATTCCTGACCGATCATCCTAAAAACAGCTTGGTGGACAGCAATGTCGCCACGGCTTTAAGCGGGCGTAAAGTGCCGGTCTATACGGTGGAGATTCACCACAGTCAGGGTGGTACGCGTTGGTTGCAGGTTCAGGAGTTTGGTGTCCGGAACGATCGGCATGAAGTTGTGGCCGTCCACGGTTTGGCCACCGACATCACCGACTATAAACGGACTCTGCAGCAATTGGAATTGCAAACACAGCGTTTCCAGCGAGCCGAAAACATGGCAAAGGTTGGCAGTTGGGAATTGAATCTCGGTACTCAGGAATTGTACTGGTCCCAGGAAGTTTTCCGAATTTTCGAGTTGGATCCGACGCAGACCAAGCCCTCCTATGAATTGCTGTTGGAACGGACGCATCCGGCCGATCGTGACAAGCTTAACAACGCCTATTATCATTCACTGGAAACCCGAAAGCCCTACCAGGTGGAGCATCGATTATTGATGCCGGACGGCCGTGTCAAGCATGTACTGGAAGAAGGGGTATCCGACTTTGATACCGACGGCCGGGCGTTGATGTCGAGCGGCACCGTGCAGGACATCACCGCTTATCACATGGCCAAACAGCAATTGGTGGAAAAACAGGCGCTGCTGAAAGAGGCGGAAACCATCGCACAGATTGGTTCTTGGGAATATGAAATCACGTCGGAAAAAATCATTCTGTCGGATGGGTGTTATGCCATTCTCGGGTTGTCGCCGGGTATGGACGTCGTCTACGAAGACTTCATTGCACTGGTGCATGAGGAAGACCGCGAATCGGTTGAAACTGAATTCGAACGGAGTTTGGCATCCGATGAAGAACAGGTTTCCATCTATCGCATCGTGCGGTCGTCCGGGGAAATCCGTTATATCGAACAGCGTGGTATTACCCGTTATGATGTCGAGCATTCGCCGACCCGTATTGTCGGCACCTTGCAGGACGTCACCAACCAATATATGGCGCAGCAGGCATTGGAAAAACAGAAAACCCTGTTGCGTTCGGTCATCAATGCCACCACCGATTTAATTTTCATCAAGGATGCGATGGGGGTTTATCAGGGATGTAATCCGGCCTTTGAGCGATTTACCGATAAAACCGAAGCGGAAATCATCGGCAAAACCGATTACGATTTGTTCGACTGGGAGGTGGCCGATTTTTTCCGCCAGCAGGATTACGCCATGTTCGACAGTGGGAAGGCTCGCCAAAACGAGGAATGGTTGACCTACCCGGATGGCAAAGAAGTATTGGTGGATACCTTAAAAACACCGTTTTACGGCGAAGACGGCAATGTGTACGGTTTGGTCGGGGTCAGCCGGGACATCACCGCGCGCAAAAAAGCCGAAGAAAAACTGTATTATCTCGCGCACCACGACGATTTGACCGGTCTGGCGAACCGTCACCTGTTTACCAGCCTGCTGGATCAAGCCGTTGCTCACAGTGAGCGCCATCGGGAAAAACTGGCGATTTTGTTCATCGATCTGGATCATTTCAAGCAAATTAACGATTCCCTGGGCCACCAAATCGGAGACCAGGTATTGGAGCAAGTCGGTAAACAGTTGCAAACCACCGGTCGCAAGTCCGATACCATCGCCCGTCTCGGTGGCGACGAGTTCGCCTTTTTGATGCGTGACCTCAAACATCCGGAAGATGCCCAAGTGGTGGCGCAAAAGGTGCTAAAAGCCTTAGAGAAGCCGTTTTTGGTGGAAAGTCATAAGTTGTATATTGGTGCCAGTATCGGCATCAGCATTTACCCCGATAATGGCGAAACCTCCGATATCTTATTGCGCAATGCCGACGCCGCCATGTATCGTGCCAAGGATAATGACCGCAACACCTACGCTTTTTACACCGACGAACTCACGCAGATCGCGTTTCAGCACATTCAACTCGAATCCGAATTGCGACGCGCCTTGCAAGAAAATGAATTCGAGGTGTATTATCAGCCCAAATACGAGTGTGAAAGCAAACGCATTGTCGGTTCTGAAGCCTTGATTCGCTGGCAACATCCGACGCGCGGCATGCTGTTGCCCGGTCAGTTCATTGCCGAAGCCGAAAAAAGCGATTTGATTATCGAACTCGGCGAATGGGTGCTACGGGAAGCCTGTATCCAGAACGCCAAATGGCACCGCATGGGCCTGAAATCCGGCCGGGTGGCCGTGAATGTCTCCGGGCGCCAGATCACCAAGCACGACCTCAGTGCCACCGTACAGCGGGTGCTGCAGGAAACCGACTGCAAACCCAAATGGCTGGAGCTGGAAATCATCGAACGGTTTGTGATGAATTCACCGGAGCAAACCCTGCAGGTGTTGAATGAAATTCACAGCAGTGGTGTGGCCTTTGCGATTGATGATTTCGGGATTGAATATTCCTCATTGTCGTATCTCAAACAGATGCCGTTAAATACCCTGAAAATCGACCTGTCGTTTATTCGTGACATTCCGGAAGACAAAGACGACATGGCGATTGTCGAAGCGATGTTGGCGCTGGCAAAAAGCTTCAACCTCATCGCGGTGGCCGAAGGCGTGGAACGGGAAGAACAGTTGGATTTTTTACGGGCTTCCGGCGCCGACCGTTTTCAAGGGTTTTTATTGAGCCGCCCTATGCCGGCTTCCGAGTTTGAAGCCTTATTGCAAACCCACCCGACGCTTTAATTCGGCAATCAAGCCATTCACACAAACCACCAGGCCTGGTGGTTTCCCATCCTAATTCAGCGGTGATATCGATAAGCCTGCAAAGCGGATTTGCTTTGTTGGTAGTTGGTCAGCCGGGTTTGCAGCGATTCCGGCAGTTCATCGGCTGTGATGGGCTGGAAGTCCAGCCGATGGTAAAATGCGTCGAGATGCGGCAACGCGAAGGCGTAAAGTGCACCGTCGGTGCCGGTTTGCAGGGCGTGAATCAAATGATGGCCAAAGCCTTGTTGGCGGTGTTCGGGGCGGATGAATAAGCCGCGTAACCACCAGGCCTGGTCAAATTCCGTTGTTTCGGGTTGATCGATCGGCACCAGGCGCGCGACGCCGATGATTCGGCCGTCCAGTTCGGCCAGCCAGACAGTATCAGTCTGTAAGGGCTGGCTGAGCCGGTTTTGCTTGTGAAAATGTTTCAGACGCGCTTGATGCGACGCATCGGCTTTAACACACAGTAGAGAAGACATTGACCATACCATCCGCAAAAAGAACCTATTGCGCGCGTTGCGGCTTACCGTCGCGCAGTTGCATTTGTGCTTCGGTGCGACCGGTCGCACACCGCTTGGGTCTGGGTATTTTACAGCATCCGTCCGAGCAGCATCAGGCGAAAGGCACGGCGCGTCTGGCGCATTTGTGTTTGCAGGACTGTCCGATTTGGGTGGGGGAATCGGTTGATGCGTTGCCGGAATTACAGGCCTGGTTGCAGGCTAAGCCGACGCTGTTGCTGTTTCCCGATCCGGAGGATAAGGGCGTTGATAGCGTGTCGAAAAAGGTCGTGTACAGCGCCGATACACTGGACACACCCGTATCCGAAATGCAGGTATTGCTGCTGGATGGTACCTGGCGCAAAGCCTATAAATTGTTGCAGACCAATCCGGCGTTGCAGGCCTTACCGAGTTTGCAGTTGAGCGGCGAATGGCGGTCTGCCTATGCCATTCGTAAAGCACCGAATGCCCAGAGTTTATCGACGCTGGAAGCGATTCATGCGGTGTTGTGTGAGCTGGAAGGGGAACCGTCTCAGTTCGACGGCTTATCGCTGGCGTTGGACGATTTTGTGGCCCAGCGCCAGGCGTTTGTGAACGGAAGCGACGATTCCACCAGGCCTGGCGAAAAGCGGTGAAAGGTGTTTAGTCGCTGACTTCCGGCAAACGCGCAATCCAAAGGGCCGCCAGCACCGCAATCACACTCAATACCAGAATCACCACCTGAATTGACAGGATGTCGGCCAATAAACCGATGGCCCCGCCGGCCAGCATGGCCAGGCCGATGACCGTATTGCTCAAGGCGACGTAGGTCGCGCGATTGTCGGCATTGGCCAAATCCACCAGATAGACTTTACGCCCCAAACGTACGCCGCTGTAAAATACCGTCAACAGCAGGAAGAAACCGGCATGCACCAGTGGGTTCGACAGCCACGGACTGTCGCTTTCCGCCAACGCGAACAGTACGATGCCCAATATTCCCGCCGACAGAGAAGCCAATATCATTACGAATCGACTGGAACGGTCGCCCATTTTTCCCCATACCGGCGCGCTGATGGCACCGGCAATGCCGCTGGCGATAATCAACATCCCCAAGCCGCTGAGGTCGTTTTCGCTGTATTGTTGGGCCAATAACACATAAAACGGCGGTGCGAGTGCCGTGCTCAGTAACAAAGCCCGGCCGATGACGTATTGGCGGAAAGGTCGGTCGGTCTTCAACAACGCGAAGCTTTTAAACGCCGCGGCAAACGCATTGCCGCCGCCTTCGGTCGCACCGGGGTGTTCTTCAATTTGCGCGAACACGACAAAAGCGATGGCCCAGAGAATGGCGCCAACCCACAGCAAGCCCGCCAGTAAATCCGATGAGGGATTCTGGCTGAAAAACTCGATATAGACCCCAACGCCTAAGGTGGCGACCCCGGCAATGCCGGAGCTGATGCCCATCAGATTTCCGCGCCGTCCTTTGGAAATGGTTTTGCCGAGGACGTCTTTGGCGGAAACGGAGCAGAGCCCGCGCGCCAGACTGAACACCACCAGCGAGACAATAATGGCCCAACCGGCTGCGACACCACTGACCCAGCCTGCGGTCAACGCCATGACGGCGAGCGCGATGGCCGATAAAGCCGCGCCCAGCAACCAAACGCCTTTGCGCACCGGCAGATGACGCACGGCCGCGGCCACGAACAGTTGCGGTAATAAGACACCGGCTTCGCGAATCGGTACCAGAAAGCCGGTGAACACCGCCGGGGTACCCAAAGCGCCCAACAACCAAGGCAACGTCAGCTTCGCGCTGGCGAGCTCGTCGGCGATTTTACCGAGAAAATTGGCGATGAGGTACGCGAAGAAATTTTTCGGTTGGTGGTGGCAGGCCGCATCGGGGATGTCTTTACAGACGCGGGCGTCTTCTTCGTTATTGATGAGGTCGTAGGCTTTGTCGAGCCGGGATTTGTCGTGTTGTGGCATTGTTTCGTGAAAAGGTCTCTAAAGGTTAAAAATCACCAGGCCTGGGCGTTATCGGCTTAATGGATATCGAACATCAGGCCGACATAGGTGGTGAGTGCCATCGCCAGAAAGCCCCAGGTGGTCATGCGCATGGCGCCTTTCAGCATCGGCGCGCCGCCGGTTTTGGCGGCAATGGCCCCCAGAACCGCTAAGAGCGCCAGCGAACAGGCCGCAATGATGAGGCCGAGGTTTTCCATTGGCAGCAAAACCACCAGCAATACCGGTATCGCGGCACCGGAAACAAAGGAGGCGGCGGAAGCAAACGCGGCTTGCATCGGGCGGGCAGTGTGGATTTCCGACAGTCCGAGTTCGTCTTTGGCGTGGGCGCCGAGCGCGTCGTGTGCCATCAATTCCTTGGCGACCTGCATGGCGGTGGCGTCACTGACGCCGCGTTGGCGGTAAATCAGCGCCAGTTCGGCGTGTTCGACTTCCCAGTTTTCTTCCAGCATGATGCGTTCTTTTTCCAGGTCGGCCTTTTCGGTATCGGCCTGCGAGCTGACCGAGACGTATTCCCCGGCGGCCATCGACAGCGCACCGGCCACCAGAGCGGCCACCGCCACCAGTAAAATGCTTTCTTTATCCGCCCCGGAAGCGATGACCCCCACCAGCAAGCTGACCACGGAAATAATACCGTCATTGGCACCGAGGACGGCGGCTCGCAGCCAACCCATGCGGTGGCTGAAGTGTTCTTTCGTGAGGTGGTGTTCGAGCATTTCGGGGGTGAAGCGAACCATATCGTATCCTTGTTCCATCGGGCGACCTATTTTCAAACCAAATTCTGAAAATTCTAGCCACCTTTTAAGACGATTCTGTGTCTTTTTGATGATGATGTTGTGAAAAAAACCAGCCGATGACGAAACCGACGCCAATCATCACCGCTACCAAAACGGCGCGCGGCACACTGAGGCTCCACATCAGGAATTTGACTTCCACCGTCACCAGGTTTTGCAGGATGAAGATAATCGAGAGGGCGATCAGTGCCCAGGAAAGAATTGATTTGAATGTCAGATTTTGCATCTTGTCCTCCTCTTAAATCCAGACTTCTTCGGCGTATTCCACGATGTGCACCGGTTTGCGATGGTGGAATTTTTCTTCGATGGCGGTTTTGAAGATTTCTTGTTTGTCGCGTTCGCCGTGGATCAAAAAGATTTTATCCAGTTGGTGGAAATGCGCCATCCAATCGAGCAGTTCGTCCTGATCGGCGTGAGCCGAAAAGCCGTTGATCATATGGATTTTCGCGCGGACTTTGATTTTTTCCCGGTAAATGCGGATTTCCTCGGCGCCGTCCACCAGTAAGCGCCCCAGTGTGCCGACGGCCTGGTACCCGACGAACAGCACCGCGTTGCGGGCGTTCCACAAGCGGTGTTTGAAGTGGTGCAAAATGCGTCCGCCGGTACACATGCCGCTGCCGGCGATGATGATGCAGCCGCTTTCTTCGTCATTGATGCGCATGGAATCGCTGCCTTTAATCGAATATTCCAGATAGGGAAAATCGAATACCGAGTCGCCTTTGGCGTGTAAGGCTTCGGCATTTTCGTTCAAATCGGTGTGATACTGGTTGTAAATTTCGGTGGCGCGAATCGCCATTGGCGAGTCGAGAAAGACTTTGCAGGTCGGCAATTCGTTGTCGTAATACATCTGTTTCAACAACAGCAGGATTTCCTGCGAGCGCTCGATGGCGAACGACGGAATCAACACATTACCCTGGTTCATCAGGGTGGTGACGATGGCTTGTTTGAATTCGGAAATACTGCCTTCCAGCGGGCGGTGATTGCGATCACCGTAAGTGGATTCGATGTACAGGGCATCAGCGTGCTCGACATAGGCTGGCGGCGGCATGGCGACGTCTTTGTGGTTGCCGAGATCGCCGGAAAACACCACCGTTTTCGGTTGGTCGTCTTCCTGAAAGTCGATTTGAATGCTGGCGGAACCGAGAATGTGCCCGGCATTGCGGAAAGTAGCGGAGACGCCCTGTGTTAATTTTGCTGGTTGGTCGTATTCGGCGTATTGAATGCTTAAGTCGAACACTGCTTGGACATCGTCCATGGTGTAGAGCGGTGGACGGACTTTGTCTTCCTCGCCGCGACGCTGGGCTTTTTTCAGGTCGGTCTTATAGTCTTCGCGCATGATTTTCGCGCTGTCCATCAAGATGACCTGCATGAGATCGTAGGTGGCGCGCAGACAAACGATGCGACCGCTGAAACCTTCATTGACCAGTTTGGGAATGCGTCCGACGTGGTCGAGGTGGGCATGGGTGATGAGCAACAGGTCGATGTCCGCCGGGTTGAAGCCGAAATCGTCATTGGCCTGTTTGGTGGCGCGGCCTTGAAACATCCCGCAGTCCACCAGGATTTGCGGGCCTTGTTTTAGTTGTAAATAATGGCAGGAACCGGTGACGGTTTCGGCTGCTCCGTAGGATTGAATCGGTGTCATAGTGCACCCCTCGAATGGTAATCGCTCAAAGACGATTTCATTTTACAGGAATTACGTAAAAAAGCGCTTAATAAAGTGATTGCGCCAGATCAAAAAACAGCTTCAAACCCAATAGAGCGAGTAGGCCGGCGGTGATGAGGTGGAGGCGCCGTTGCGCCGAGTCCGATTGATTGAGGATTTTCAAGGCACCCGCGAACAGGGCGATGCTTCCGAACACCAACAAAGTGGCGAGAATGGCCAGACCGCCCAGCACCAGTATTTGCGACGCGAAGTGTTCGGTTTCGCGGGCGACGAACTGCGGCAGAAAGGCCAGAAAGAACAGGGTCACTTTCGGGTTGGTGATGTTCATGACTACGCCGCGGCGATAGAGTTGTCCGGCACTGAGTTTGGGCAACTGCTGACTGACATGGCAATTGGCGGCACGGTAGCTTTGCCAGGCCAAATACAACAGATAGACCGCACCGAGGGTCTGGATGGCGGAAAACAGCCAAGGGGAGGTTTTCAGCACCAGCGCCAACCCGAAGGCGACGGCCAGCGTGTGACCGACCAGCCCGGTGCAGAGCCCCAGAGTGACCCAAAGCCCCGCCGTTTTGCCGTGCACCACCGACTGCATCAAGACAAAGAGGTTGTCGGGCCCGGGCGACAACGCAAGCAGAATCATCAAACCGGTGAAGGGCAGTAAGGTATCAAGTGCGGGCATAGTGTCGACAGGTGGAATCAAAAATGACCAGGCCTGGGCGTTTTGGGTCAAGCACGTCAGGCCTCTTTGGAATAGACGGTTACGCGGTTGCGACCGGCGTGTTTGGAATCATAAAGCGCCATATCCGCCAAGTGAATGACTTCGGAGGTGGTTTCGCCGTGTTCGATGGTGGCCAGGCCGATGCTGACCGTAATGGGGCGGCTGACCGGAAACTCGTGGGCCTGGACTTTTTGACGGCATTCTTCCGCCAGTAGAACCGCCTGGTGGGCATCGATTTCTTCGAGAATGACGATGAACTCTTCGCCGCCCCAACGGCCGATGTGGCTTTTTTCGGTAAAGGTGTTGCGCAGGCAGCGTGCCATGTCTTTCAGCACCAAATCGCCGGAGTGATGGCCGAAGGAGTCGTTGATGCTTTTGAAAAAATCGATGTCGATGAACAGGATGGTGTAGAGCCGTTGATTGGTTTCGTAACGGGTTTGCAGGGTTTCCAGTATGCGTTCGATTTTCAGGCGGTTATGCAATTGGGTCAAGGCATCGGTGGTGGAGAGACGTTCCAATATCCGGTTTTTTTCCAGCAGGTCGGATTGAGCTTCGGTCAAGCGCTGGGTGCGGTGTTTGACTTTTTTCTCCAAGGAATCGTTGGCCACTTTGAGGCGCAGGTTCATCATATGGAAGCGCCGTGCCATCAGGTAAGCGAAGAAAAAGCTTACCAGCACCAGCAACGTGGCGACCAGCACGATTTGGTGCATGGTTTGGTCGATGTTGCGGCGCGATTGCGAAATGAGTTTTTGGGTTTGCTGGGACTGAAAGCGTGAAAAGTCATTGATGCGTTGGCCGAATTCCGACAGCTGCTGCATGCCTTCGTTGGCGAGAATGTCCTTACCTTTTTCGATTTGCCCTTCCAGCGCCAGTTCGGCGATGGATTCCTGTAACGGGTCGGCCGCTCGGGCGAGGGATTGAATGCCTTGATACCATTCCTGTTCGTTCTGGCCGATGAGTTTGGCCAGCTGGTCACGGTATTTGACATAGTTGGAGCCGTCCTGATAAAACGCCATCATCGCTTCGTCTCTGGCGAAAGCATCGTCCAGCAACAGCATCAGGCTGAGGTTGATATTGCGTTTCTGGCCGTAGAGTTGCAGGTTGAGCAGGTTATGCAGTTTTTGATATTGGGTGTTGATGACATGGGACGCCTCATCGAGGGTTTCCGTGGTCATTTTTTTGGACACCGAAACCAGTGTGAAAACCAATACGATAATCGACGTCAAAGCGATGGCGATCAGTAGGTTGTCCGCATTGAAAAACTTTTTTCGCGTCATGGGGTTATCGAGGTTTCGGGTTTGTAAAAATCAGTAACAATCCATTTTAGCGTATCTACGTAAAAATAGGGTAACTTTTTGAAATAACACCGTTTAATCGTCCTGAAGCCCGGAAGAAGCGGCTTTGGGCACCACCCAGCTGTGACTGAACCAGCGCCAGCGTCCGTCTTGGGTGGGTTGGGTGCAAGCGTAGCGGCTGCGGGGCGGTGGAATCGGGTTTTCGTCCCAGATTTCCAGAGTGGTGTCGTCCAGCCATTGCTGTTGCAAGCGATCGCCTTGCGGGTTGAAGCATTGGATGTTGCGGCCGGGCGGTTCCGTGAACGACAGCGTCAAGTGTGGCGGGTTATCACGGATAATCGGGTCGAAAGGGTCAATGTTTTCCACCGGCAGAACCACCGCGTTGACCTTTTGTTTAAAGGCTTCCATATCGGCAAAAGCTTCGCTCATCGGAAAACGCATCAAGGCGCGTAAGTCGGAGTGGCGGTTGACGGCGCCGGAATTTTGGGCGATGCCGACATAGCCCATTTCTTTGACCAGATTGGCGAGGGCTTCGGAAAATTCGCCATAGGGATAGGACAGCAATTGGGTCTGGTTGGTCTCGGCGCCCAGTTCGGCCTGTAAACGTTGTTGTGCGCCACTGACTTCCTCGCGAACCCGTTTTCGCCAGGCCTGGTCGGATTCGTCGGTTCGACGAATCAGCGGGTCGTGGGAACGGGAATGGTTGACGAACTCGATGCCGTCGCCCTGCACTTCGCGCATTTGTTCCCAAGTCATGCTGGAGCGATAGCCTTGGTCGATGGCGTCGGTATTGACGAACACCGTCATCGGCCAGCCGCGGGCTTTGAAACGGGGAATCGCTTCCTGATAAACGCTGATCCAGGCGTCGTCTACGGTAAACACCACGGTTTTGTCGGGAATCGGCGTTTGGTTTTGGAACGCCGTGACCAGTTGGGACAGTGACCAGACATGGAAATCGTTTTCCGCCAGATAATCGAGTTGGTCGTCAAATTGCGCCAAACGGATATTGGTGCTGGGCACGGAATCTTTGCCGAAATGGTGGTAAATCAGAATTACCGCGCTGTTATCCACCGCTGCCGGTGCTGGTGGTGCTGTGGCCGCCACCGGCGCTGAGGAGGCTTCCGGCGGTTGCGGCGGCCAGGTGATTAAGCCGACGATTATCACCCCAGCCAATAACATCAATCCATACCCGATTGGGTGCGATAAAAGGCGTTTCGATTTTCGGGGCGGGTTTGGCATGATGTGACTCCTCAATCACCGTTTAGTTGTGTTGTGACTCGCAAGTTGCCAGGCCTGGCGGTTTTTATTGTTTTGCCTGTTGGCCTGAAGGTTTTTTATTTCGTTTTTATCTCGAGTGCCGTGGAATCGAGACCAATTTACCACATCAATCGGTGCGATGTCTAAACAACCAGCCGGCCATCGACAGCGTGACCAGCGCGATGATCATCATTGGCCAGATTTGCGGCCAGAGGCTGTCAAAAGACATATCCTGCAGGAAAACACCGCGCACCACGACGAGGAAATAGCGCATCGGGTCGAGGTACGTCAGCCACTGAATCACGTCCGGCATGTTTTCGATCGGCGTGGCGAATCCGGACAGAATGACCGCCGGAACCATGAACATAAAGGCGCCCAATAAGGCCTGCTGTTGAGTGGTGGAGAAGGACGAAATCATCAGTCCGATGCCGATGGCCGACAGGATGAAGAAGAACAGCGCGAACTGTAACAGCAGGTAATCGCCGCGGAAGGGCACATCGAACCAGAAGATGGCGAGCAGGACGATGACGTTGCTTTCAAACAGACCGATGAGCAAACCGGGCAGGGATTTGCCGATGAGAATTTCCACCGGCAAGGCGGGGGTGACCAACAGTTGGTCGAAGGTGCCTTCCTCGCGTTCCCGTGCCACCGACAAGGCGGTGACCAGCAAGGATACCACCAATACAATCAAGCCCACGATACCGGGCACGAAAAACCAATTGCTTTCCAGGTTTTCGTTGAACCAGTTGCGGGGCACCAGAGCAATCGGTGGATTGGGCAGATCATGACGCTCGGCCCAATCTTGGTTGAAAGCTTCCACCACCTGGGCGACATCGTTTTGGGCCAGCAAGGCGGTGTTGGAGTTTCGGCCATCGACGATTACTTGCATTTGCGTTTTTCCGGTGCTCATCAGGCGGGAAGAAAAATCGCTCGGAAAACTGACCACAATCATGGCTTGTTTGCGGTCGATAATGTCCGGCACTTCGCGATTGCTGTGGAGGTGGGCGACGATTTCAAAGGTGTCGGAACCGGCCAGATGACCGATAATTTCCTGCGACACCATACCTTGGTCCTGGTTAAAAATGGCCACCGGCGCCTGTTTCAAATCGAAGGTGGCGGCGTAACCGAAGACGAACAGCTGAATCAGCGGCGGTCCAATGACTACGAAGCGGGTGCGTTTGTCTTGAAACAGCACGCTGAATTCTTTTAGGGACAACGCCCAGATGCGGGCCCAGGATAACCAAGCCATCAGTCCAACCTCTTATAGGATTTTTTCAACACAATCAGCGTTAAAACCAATCCCATTAAAACCAAAGCGGCGAGATTGGGCAGAATCACCCATAAAATGTCCCCGGCGAGGAATTCGGTTTGCAGCAAGGCCACGAAGTAACGTGCCGGGACGATGTGCGTGACCCATTGGATGAACAGGGGGGTACTGCCGATGTCGAAAATAAAACCGGACAACAGAAAGGCGGGCAAAAAGGTGACGATGATGGCGATTTGCCCGGCGACGAACTGGGTTTTACCGACGGTGGAGATGAGGATGCCCATTGACAGCGCCACCCACAGAAACACCGCCGAGCTCAGCAGCAGCCAGGCCAAAGCGCCGCGTAACGGTACTTCGAACAGGAACAGCGCCATCACCAAACTAAGCAGCATGCCGCCCATGCCCAGCACGAAATACGGAATGACCTTGCTTAGCAACAGCTCTTGAATCGATACGGGCGTGACCAGCAAGGCTTCCATGGTGCCGCGCTCCCATTCGCGGGCGATGACCAGCGAGGTCAACAAAGCGCCGATCAGCGTCATGATGATGGCAATCAAGCCCGGCACCAGAAAATAGCGGCTGTTAATCTCACTGTTGAACCAGATACGGGTGAGTTGTTCCACCGGCTGGCTGAATTCGATGCCGCGCGCGTCGCCGTAAGCGATCAGCCACTCCGCCCAGGTGCCCTGCACATAACCGTTGATGAGGTTGGCGGTGTTGGAATCCACCCCATTGACCAGCAATTGCACCGGTGCGGCGTCGGTTTGGTGGAACTCCCGCGCGAAATTGCTTTTGAGAATCAACAGGGCTTGGATGTCGCCGGTCTGCATGGCGTTCTGGCCGTCGTTGACGGTCAGGTAATTGCGGGTGTTGAAATATTCCGAACGGTGGAAGCGGCTGACGAAACTCTGGGACTCCACCGAGGGTTGTTGTTGGACGACGCCGAGCTTGATGTGCTTGGCATCAAGGTTGACACCGTAACCGAAAATCAGCAACAGGATAATCGGCAGAATAAAGGCGATGCTGATGCTGCTCGGGTCGCGGATGATTTGTAGAAATTCCTTGCGAATTAACCCCCGAATACGCATCCAGCGGGCTTGACGTGTTGTCGCACTCATCCGACGGCCTCCGAATTCTGAGGCTGGCGAGACGCTGTCGGCTCGGTTTTTTGCTGTTCGATAATGTGGATAAAGGCCTCTTCCATATCGGTTTGACCGGCGTTTTGTTTGATGTCGGCCGGTGAACCGATGGCGAGAATTTGGCCGCTGGCCATAATCGCCATCCGGTCGCAGTATTCCGCTTCTTCCATGAAATGGGTGGTGACCATTATGGTCACGCCCTGTTCGGCCAGCGCATTGATTTTGTTCCAGAAATCCCGTCGTCCCATCGGGTCGACGCCGGAAGTCGGTTCGTCCAGAAACAGAATGTCCGGCTCGTGCATTAGGGCACAAGCCATGGCCAGGCGTTGCTTGAAGCCGAGCGGCAGGTCGTGGCTGGTCTGGTTTAGGTAGGTTTCCAGTTCGAACATTTCGATGGCCCAATCGATGCGTTCCCGGCGGCGTCGCCCGCTCAAGCCGTAAACTTTGCTGTAAAAGTTGAGGTTTTGGGCCACGGTCATTACACCGTAAAGCGAGAACTTCTGTGACATATACCCCAGCCGGGCCCGAGCTTGAGCGCGGGCTTTGCGCAGGTTGAGCCCGGCGACGTGTAAATGGCCTTCGGTGGCGGGCAGCAGCCCGCACAGCATGCGGAAGGTGGTGGTCTTTCCGGCCCCGTTGGCGCCCAGCAAGCCGAAGATTTCACCGCGTTGCACTCGAAACGACAGGTGGTCGACCGCGACGAAATCGCCGAAGCGACACACCAGGTTTTCGACATCAATGGCGGGATCGGAAGATGGGGCCTTGTCATCGTCGGGCGTCGACTCGGCGGTTTCCATCGGTTGCGAGGGTTCGGCAACGGTGTCGTCCTGCTGGCTGAGTTGATCGACAAAGGCATCCTCAAAACGTGGATCAACCGGCTCGATGCGCAAGTCGGCGTTCGGGCAATTCAGTGGTGCAAGCAATGTATCCGGTTCGGGTTGAGCGTCGGCGGTGAGAATGCGGACCGTCTCGCCGAAAATCAAGGCATCGCGCACGCCGGGTTGGTGGCTGAGTTGCTTTTTCAATTGCCGTTTGGGGCAGTCCGAATTGCTGCTGACCAGAAAGGTTCGGTTTTGGAGCGGTTGGGTGAACTGGTCGGGCGGTCCTTCCGACAGCAGGCGACCTTCGTGTAACAGTTTGATGTCACGGCAGCGCTCGGCCTCGTCGAGATAGGCAGTGCTGAGCAGAACGCTCATGCCGTTTTCTTCTACGGCTCGATAGACGATTTCCCAGAGCTCACGGCGCGAAACCGGGTCGACGCCGACGGTCGGTTCGTCCAATAACAGTAAATCCGGCGATTTCAACAGGGTGCAGGCCAGACCGAGCTTCTGTTTCATGCCGCCGGAGAGTTTGCCAGCCAAACGGACCCGAAAAGGTGCCATCCCGGTCATGTTGAGAAGTTGGTCGAACCGGGCGTCACGTTGGTCGGGTGGTAAGGCTTGCAAGTCGGCATACAGTTGGAGGTTTTCGAGGACGGTGAGGTCTTGATAGAGGCCGAATTGTTGCGGCATGTAACCGATGGCGGATTGAATGGCGAGCGGCGATTCGGTGACATCGTAACCGAGGACGTTGATGCGTCCGGCATCCAGTGTCAGCAACCCGGCAATCAAACGCATCAGGGTGGTTTTTCCCGCGGCATCCACGCCGATCAAACCGGTGACTTGGCCGGGTTCGATGTGAAAGGTGACATCGTCAAGGGCTTGCACTCGGCGATTCGGTAGTACGAACGCCTTGCTGACGTTTTCAATCGATAAGGGGGTGGCCGAATCCATCAGCATGATGCTTAGTTATCCGCCAGGTGATCCGATGGCGCGTCGCATTGCGGGTTCTTCAATGGCCGGGTGTGGAGGTCGAGGGAGACGGTGGCCGGCATCCCGAGGCGGAGTTCGCTGTCCGGATCGCAGGTGAAGACGCGAACCTGGTAGACCAACTGAGTGCGCAGTTCTTCGGTTTGCACTGTTTTCGGGGTGAATTCGGCGGTCGGTGAGATGTAACCGATCCAGCCGGAGTAATCTTTGTCGGGGTAGCTGTCGGTTCGGACGCGAGCCGGCTGGCCGAGTTTGAGTTGTCCGAGGGCGGTTTCGGACACGTAAGCGCGCACCCATTTCGGGCTGTTGAGGGCCAGCGTCATGACGGTTTGTTGCGGCTGAGCGAGATCGCCCGGTTCCAGTACCCGGTCGCGGACGATGCCGTCAATGGGGGAAAGTAGCTGGGTATCGGTGAGGTTTTTTTCCGCCAGTTTGACTTCGGCCTTGGCTTGCGCGATTTGAGCCCGCACTTGGGCGATGTCTTCGTCGCGAGCGCCGAGAATGGCGACCTGCCAAGCTTCATAGGTGGCTTTTTCTTGATGACGCAGGGCCTTGGCCTTGGCTTCGGCGTTATCGACGTCTTCCTGTGACGCGAGTTTTTTCGGTAACAGGGCTTTCAAGCGTTCGTAGGTTTTATAGGCTTGCTTGGCTTCGCTTTGCGTGGCGAGATAGGTGTTTTTGGCTTGGGCGATTTCCTGAGGGCGATTGCCCGCGATGAGTTTGTCGAGATGAGCTTGAAGGGCCGCGACATTGGCTTGGGCCAGTTCCAGCTTGGCTTGGTAACGAGTTTGATCGACACAGGCCAGTTCTTGACCGGGCTTGACATGGGTGCCTTCGGTGACTTGCATGCGTTCAATCTGCCCGGTGACCTGAAAAGCGAGATTGACCTGGCGTAAATCGACATTGCCATAAAGTGTCAGTTGACCGGGTGTTTGAGCGGCGGGTTTTTGCAGGAAATACCAGCCGGAAACCGACAGGATAACCAGAATGACGACACCCAATAGAATGCGTTTTTTCATGTTTGTCACAGCCTTTCCTCCAAGCGCCTGTCGAATCGAATTGTTATGTGAATAACGTTAACACAAAACCCGGGTTTCGGAAATGGCCTTCATGCTTTGCCCAGTCTTTTCGAATTAAGGTGCTCTAGCGCTTTTCATCAGGCCTGGGTGTTTTCGGGGTGGTCGTGTTTTTGGTCGGAGGCTTTGCTAAAATGGCCGGATGCGTGAATGTGGAGCGACAAGATGACGGAAAAACGGTTGAATGCGGCGGAAGCGGCCGATTGGGTTCGTAACGGCGGGGTGTTGGCTTATCCGACTGAGGCGGTGTATGGTCTGGGCTGCGATCCGTTCAATGAAACCGCGTTTCAACGGTTGTTGGCTCTGAAAGGCCGTCCTTTGGAAAAAGGCGTTATTCTGATTGCCTCGCAAGTGGAGCAGGTGGCGGATCTTGCGGAGCTTTATGAATGCCCTTGGAGCGAATCGGTGTTGCAAAGCTGGCAGGCGGATCGTGCGGTGACGTGGGTGCTGCCGGCCAAATCAATGGTGCCGAATTGGGTGACCGGTGGCCGGAAAACCGTGGCGATTCGGGTGACACGACACCCGCAGGTGCAAACCTTGTGCGATGCCTTGGGTGGACCACTGGTGTCCACCAGTGCCAATGTCAGCGGTGAGGAGCCGATTCGGAGTGAAGCGGCTTGTTTGGCGGCGTTTCCGGAGGTGCCGGTGTTAATCGGTCAGGTCAGCGGCGCGGCAACGCCGTCCGAAATATGGGAGGCTGAAACCGGTCGCCGTTTACGTTGATCTGGGCTTGTTAGGGGTTCGGTTGCGAAACAATCTTGGCCGGTTTGGGTGGATTTTTTTTCGCCTGCTGATACAGCGGTTCGACCATGGCGGCGTATTTTTTCAAATCGTCCACTCGGGTGGCGTTGGATGGGTGGGTGCTGAGAAATTCCGGCGGCGCATCCTTGGAGAGTTTGCCCATTTTTTCCCAAACGGAAACGGCCGCATACGGATCGTATCCGGCGCGGGCCGCCAATTCCACGCCCATGCGGTCGGCTTCGGTTTCATGGGTGCGGCTGTTCGGTAACAGGAAGGTGGTTTGCATGACCAGATTGCTGGCGTCCAACGCCGGGCCTTGGATGCCGGTGAGGATGCTTAAAGCGGTCAAACCGGCTTGGCTGACCATTTGTTGAGAGGCACGCTCCCGGCTGTGTTCCCGTAAGGCATGGGCCATCTCGTGCCCCATAATGGCGGCGATTTCGTCATCGGTCAGTTGCAGTGTGTCAATAATGCCGGTGTAAAAGGCGATTTTCCCGCCCGGCATACACCAGGCGTTTAGCTCGTCGGATTTCAGCAAATTGACCTCCCATTGCCAGTCGGGTGCATCTTCACGGTAGATTTTGGTTTGTGGAACCAAGCGGCTTGCAATGGTTCGTAAACGCTTCAGCTCTTTAGGGTCGGTGTTGAGCGCATGGTTCTTCTCGGCTTCGGCCAGCACTTCGCGATAGGCTTGGTCGGCACCCTGTTGCATTTCCTGCTCGGAAACCAATAGCATTTGCTGGCGCTCAATGCCGACCGACCCCTGTTTGGTGGTCTGAGCGCTACAACCGATAAGGGCGAGCAAAGGCAGTATCAGTAAGGAGATAGTCCAAAAATATCGTTTTTTCATGCGCTTTTTCCAATCCGACGAAATGGATATTTTAAAGAAGTGATGGGGCTTTTTCTATAAAATAGCGCCTGAATCGCTCCCAACGAATGAAGGAATGTTTATGTCAGACACACAACCCAATCACGTGGACATCGAAGCCGTTAAGGCTTACCTGCTCGATCTGCAAGCCGATATTTGCCGACAATTGGCGGCCGAAGACGGTTCCAAGGATTTCATTGTCGATCAATGGGAAAGAGAGCCCGATCAAGGTGAGATGGGCTTGACGGGCGGCGGTATCAGCCGGGTGTTGGAAGGCGGTGATGTCATTGAAAAAGGGGGCGTGAACTTTTCTCATGTGCGCGGCAAAACCTTGCCGGCCTCGGCCACCGCGCACCGCCCGGAACTGGCGGGCCGTTCTTTCCAAGCGCTGGGGGTGTCGCTGGTCATTCATCCGCGTAACCCTTATGTCCCGACATCGCACGCCAATGTACGTTTGTTTGTGGCGGAAAAAGACGGCGAAGAGCCGGTCTGGTGGTTTGGCGGCGGGTTCGATTTGACGCCGTATTATCCATTTGACGATGACGTTGTGCATTGGCATTTACAGTCCAAAGCCGCTTGTGATCCGTTCGGTGATGAGATTTACAGCAAGTATAAAGATTGGTGTGATGAATACTTTTTCTTGAAACACCGTAATGAAACCCGCGGTGTCGGCGGGTTGTTCTATGACGATTTAAACGAAAGCACCTTCGGTTGGGATTTCGAGACCTGCTTCCGTTTTATGCAGTCGGTCGGGAATCATTACATTGAAGCTTATCGTCCCATTGTGGCACGTCGTAAATCGGTGCCGTACGGGGATCGTCAACGTGACTTCCAATTATACCGTCGTGGCCGTTATGCCGAATTCAACCTGGCTTTCGACCGCGGCACCATTTTCGGTTTGCAGACCGGCGGCCGCACCGAATCGATTCTGATGTCGATGCCGCCGTTGGCGACCTGGAAATACGACTATCACCCGGAGCCAGGCACGGAAGAAGCTAAGTTGTATGATTATTTGGCCCCGCGAGACTGGTTGAACCTTGAAGGCAGCTGATTATGGAAAAGGTTCGGGTCGATAAGTGGTTGTGGGCGGCACGCTTTTTCAAAACACGCGGCGTAGCGCTGGATGCGGTAAAAGGCGGCAAGATCGAGTTGAACGGCAGTAAGCCCAAACCCAGCAAAACGGTGTCCGAAGGCGATGTTCTGAAAATCACCCAACCGCATCGTAAGGTTGAGGTGACGGTGCTGCAGGTATCGGATAAGCGTGGCTCCGCGCAAGTGGCGGAAACGCTGTATCGTATCGATCACGAAATGCTGAATCAAAAAACGCCACCACCGCAAATGGCCTTGGCCGGGTATCGCGAAAGAGGCAAGGGGCGGCCGACCAAGCGCGACCGTCGTAAAATCGAACAAATGACATTTGGAGAGTAAGTTTTTTGACGATTTTTCTGGGGTTTTATAACCATTGAAAAAGGAAGGCTGATATAATTTGCGCTGATTTTGAATTCAGAAAATATCGTTAAACGCTGCTTAAAAAACCGACAAAATTGGAAAAACACATGACACCTGAGCAAACCGAAATTGCAGAAATGATTATTGAGGCCGTCAACCTGGAAGATGTGACCGTGGATGAAATCGATCCGAATGAACCGATTTTCAATGACGGTCTAGGCTTGGATTCCATCGATGCGCTGGAAATCTCGTTGGAATTGAATAAGCGTTACGGCATTAAAATCAAATCCGGTGATCAGAATGTCGGGGACGTGTTTGCTTCGATTGCGGCCTTATCCGAGTTCGTTCAAGCCAACAAACAGGCCTGATTCATGGCCGGCCACTCGGTGGACTTACCATTAAAAGGGTTGCTGTCAAGCGACCCTTTTCTGCTTTCAGAGGGCGGAAATGTCTCCCGCCATCAATTGCTTTCGGCCGCCTATCGTTTCAGTGAAACTCTTCCGGACGCGCCGGTTGTCCTGAATCTTTATGCCCGCCGCGATGTATTTTTGATGGTGATGCTGGCGGTGGCCATGCGGGGTGGCAAAACGGTTTTGCCACCCAATGTCGCGGCCAATACCCTAACCGAATTAACCGCCGAGTTGGAAGCGTCGCAAACGCAAACGGTACAACGGTTCAGCGAGCAGGAAGGGCCGGAAAGCGGGCCGACGCCGGAGTCGTTTTTATCGGCGGACAAGAGCAATTGGGTCGATGAAGCGGTCTTACAGCCGATTTGGGACAGGGTGTTGAACAGTGATATCTGGTTGTACACGTCCGGTTCCACCGGCCAACCGAAGCGGGTGGTGAAAACCTGGCGTCAAATGGCGTTGCTGGCACAACAGGCCATTGCCCGTTTCGAGTTAAACCAGCCCGGGTACGTGGTGGCGACGGTGCCGAGTCAGCATATGTTCGGTCTGGAAACCACGATTTTCTGGCCGTTGTTTTCCAAACAATCCATCTGGGTCGGGCGGCCGATTTTCGCCGAAGACATACGGGCCGTATTGGCCGCGCAAGCTGGACCGGTGTTGTTGGCTTCCACGCCCTTGCATTTGAAAAAACTGATGCCGTTTGATGTGGACTGGCCGCAATTGCCGTTGCGCGTTTTGTCGGCCACCGCTCCGTTGGAGCAAGCCTTGGCTCAGCAGGTCAGCGATACGCTCCATGCGCGCGTGTTCGAGGTGTTCGGCAGTACGGAAACCGCTTCCATTGCTTCACGTGAAACATTGGCGGGTGACGCCTGGACGCTGTACGATGACAATTTCCTGTTGTGTGAAGAGTCTCTGTCGGTGTGTGAGGTGAACATCGCACCTTTGGCGGAAAGCCACCCGTTGCACGACCAGTTCGAATTGATTCCGGGCCAGCCGAATCGGTTTCGACTCTTGGGGCGGCGCTCCGATGTGGTGAAAGTGGCGGGGAAACGCAGTTCCCTGGCGTATTTGAACCAGAAGCTGCAAGCCATTGACGGCGTCTCCGACGGGCTGTTTTGGCAAGCACCGAATGGCGAACGGCTTCAGGCATTTGTGGTGTCCGATTTGAACGCGCACGACATCAAACAGGCGTTGGCGCAGGACATGGATGCGGTGTTTTTGCCCAGACCGATTCATTTTGTCGAGCAGATTCCGCGCAATGAGTTAGGTAAAATACAGTTTCAACAGTTGAGCGAATTGGCGAAACAAAACACAATGCAAAAAGGAACCCAATCCCCAAATGTCCGTGCTTGAACCGATTTCAGAAACCTTTACCATCCCGGCGAATCATCCGAGCCTGCCCGGCCACTTTCCGGGCAATCCGGTGGTGCCGGGGGTGGTGTTGCTGGAGGCGGTGGAACAGGTGCTGGTTTCACATTATCCGGAATATGACATCGTTAAGCTTCCACAGGCCAAATTCACCCATCTGGTGCGGCCGGAACAGGCGGTTGATTTGCAGATTGAATGGACGGGTAACGCCGATGCGGAAACGCTTAAGGCCCGGTTTAAATTGGCATTAAGCGAGGAAGCGATTCCCGCGGCGACAGGTCAATTGGTTTTGCGCAACCGAGCGGCCATTCAAACACAAGAGGGGCAGGACGGGATACGATGACGTCACCGAAACTAACCGATTGGACACAGCAAAAAGAGCGTACTTCCGGCTTTTGGCTGAAGTTGATTCGCGGCTTGGCGTTGCTGTTTCCGCGTTGGCTGGTCAAGCCGTTATTGCATCCGATTATCCTGTTTTATATGCCGATTTCCGGCAAGCAGAAGGCCGCTTCGCGCCATTATCTCAATCAGGTGTTGGGGCGTCCCGCCGGATTTTGGGACACTTACAAACACTTTCTTTGGTTCGCCACCACCATTCTGGATCGAGTTTACTTTCTGACCAATCGCATTGAACCCTTTGAGGTCGAGTATACCAACCTTGAAGCCTGGCAGGCATCGATGAAAAAGAATCCGGCGCAATTGTATTTCGGTGCCCATTTCGGCAGCCTGGATGCCATTCGCGCCTTGTCGTCGGATTTATACGACATCAAAATCAAGGTGGTGTTGAAGGTGGATCAAAACGAAACCATCGTCAAACTCCTGAACGAGCTGAACCCGGAAATGGAAACCATGGTAATTCCATACAATGGCCTGCAAACCATTTTTGACATTCACGACACCATTGAATCCGAGCAATCGGTGGCGATTTTGAAGGACCGTCCGGTCGGGCAGGAAGCCACGGTCAAGGTACGCTTTTTCGACGATGAGATGCTGATTCCGATTGCCGGTTTCAAACTGGCGAAACGTTTTGATATTCCGGTGACGGTTTTCTTTGGCCGCTTTGAAGGTGGCAATCGTTATCATGTCTACAGTGATGCACTGACGTTTGAGCCGGGTGCCAGTTTACAGGAAATGGCACAAGCCTATATGGATGAAGTGGCGCGACAGTGCTGCCAATCGCCGTATAATTGGTTCAATTTTTACCATTATTGGCTGGACGACGAGGACGCTTCAAAGTGAATGGCTTGAGCGGTTTAAAATGGCTTATTTCGATGATGGCGATTGGGTTGTTGTTCGCCAGTCATGCGTTCGCCGATACGGCGGTTCAAACGGGCCAAGCGGAAAAGACCAAAATCTATCAGGCCTGGGCCAAAACCCCGAAAACGCAGGATTTTGTCGAAGCCCGGCACGATACCTTGCTGGATGTCACCAGCGATTACCAAGGCACTTTTCATTATCAGAATCCACAGCATTTTTCATTGCAGTATCACCAGCCGATTCAAGGCCGCTTGTCGATGATCGGCGATTCGGTCAAGGTCGATTTTCCCGACAAACATTGGCAGATGCCGTTGGCACAGGTGCCGGACATTCAGGCGTTTCTGAACCCGTTGCAAGCCTTGTTATCCGGCCGCCCGAAAGCATTGGAAGATTTGTATGATGTGCGCTATCAAGCCCTACCTCAAAACGGTTGGCAACTGACTTATCAGCCGAAAGCCAATGTGATTCTCACTACGCATGACATCATCGTATCGGGTGTTTGGCAGCATCAAAAAGCCCAGGTGCAAACCATCCAATTGAATTTCGCCAACGGTGACTGGCGGCGTTATCGCATGGAGCCATAACGGATGGCGCAGCGGTCGCGTTATGGCGTTTTGCTGGCCGTGGTGCTGGTCTTCGGTGCGCTGGCCGCTTGGAGTCTGCCGAAACTGACCCTGCAAAATCAACTGACCGCCTTCTTCCCGCCGGCCGAAACCGCCGACCAAGCGGTGTTGTTCGATTCCCTGAAACAATCCCTCAATCAAGACCGTTCGCAGCAACCGTTAATGGTGTCGGTTCAACTGCCGTTGAGCGAGAGTATCTCCTCAAATGACGCGGCCGCCATCAGTCAGACGTTGGCCTTGGCGTTACGGGATCAGTCCTGGGTGGCCGGGGTTCGGAATGCTCCGTCGTCCATCTCCGCCTGGAATCAAGTGCCTTTACGGGAATATCGTTACCTTCTGACCGATTTTGACCTGGGAACCTTACCGTCACGGCTGGACGATTTGTGGCAAGCCTGGCAAATGGGATTGGTGTTGGATAAAGCCACCGCCCTCAGTGACCCGACCCAGCAATGGTTCGGTTATTTGGGGCAATCCCGTTTTCAGCAGGCGGTGCCCACGCTTTCCGGTGTTTGGGGCGAAGTGAAGGCTCCCGAAGTGCCGTCCGAATCGACGCAATCGGACGCCATGCAATTGCTGTTTTTGGTGACATTCAAACCGGCGGCTCTGGCCAGCCATTTGCAAGCGGTCGAACCGGTTTTGCGAGCGGCGTTAGTGAAATCGGGTGTTCCCGAAATGGATAGGGCGGGCGTGAAAATCGCTGTGTCCAATGTGGCCTGGATTGCCCAACAAGCGCGCCACGACATTGAACAGGACGTCAAATGGTTGTCCGTCATCGCGACCTTGTTGGTATTGGGCTTTCTGTTTTGGACGTTTCGTCGTCCGCTTTGGGTGTTCCTGAGTTTTGTGCCTTTGGCGGCGGGCACCTTGCTCGGTACGCTGGCGGTGCAAACCGTGTTTGGATCTATTGAAGCGATGACGCTGGCCTTGGGCGTGGTCTTGATTGGTGTGGCGGTGGATTACCCGATTCATGCCCTAGCGGCGCTCCGACAATCGCCGCAGCAGGCCTGGCGAAATTGGCCGGTGATTCGTTTGGGCGCCTTGAGCAGCCTGGTCGGCTTGGGCAGTTTGATGTGGCTGGGCATTGCCGGCGTGCAGCAGATGGGGCTGTTTGCCGCCGTCGGCCTTTTGACGGCGTTGGGGATGACGCGTTTGATGCTATGGGTGCTGTCGCCGGTGACGTCCCTTCCAACGGCTGTGAAAATGGACGGCCGCGACCAAGCGGTACCAACCGTTCGCGATGGTTGGAAATGGATGGGGTTGACGGCTTTGGTCTTGGCGCTGCTGTGGTGGAAACCCATCGTGTGGCAGGACGATTTGGCCAGCTTGAGTCCGGTGCCGCCCAGCTTATTGCAACAGGACGGGGATTTACGCCAAGCGTTCCGCCAGCCGGAAGCCAGCCAGTTTTTACTGGTGCCAGCCGACTCCATGCAAACCTTATTGCAACGGCAGGAAGCCTTGTCGGCCGGTTTGGCGCAGTTGAAAACGGACGGCATCATTCAAGGCTGGTTGGGCCTATCCGATTGGTTGCCGAGTTTGCAGTGCCAAGCGCAACGCCTTTCGGCCTTGCCATCGGCCGATGCGCTGAATTCGGCTTTGGCAAAAAGCGACACCCCGTTACAGCCCAAACATTTCCAGTCGTTTGCGCAAAGTGTGCAAGCGTCTTCGACCTTGCCACCGTTGGATTGGCCGCGATTTGAAACCCTGGCGCTGGATTGGCAGCAGGCTTTGTTGCCGACTCTGGTCACTGAGACGGCGAACGGTGTGGTCGGAAAGATTCTATTGCAAGGCGTGACTCGGTCAGCGAGTTTGGCAGACTGGAGTGAGGCGCAGGACGTTTTATATTTCAATCAGCGGTCGTTGGTGGCGGAGTCGGTGGCTCAGTTACGTTGGGAACTGGCGTGGGGATTGTTCGGCTTGCTGTGGGTGTTTGTATTGGGGCTCCGGCTGGCCACCGCCAGTTTTGCCCAGGCCTGGCGGATTTTACTGCCGGTGGTGTTCGGGCTGGGCTTGAGTTTGGCGAGCTTGTCGGTGTTCGGGCAAGCGGTGACGGTGTTCCATTTACTGGCCGGTTTTCTGGTGGTGGCGATCGGTTTGGATTACAGCCTGTTCGCACGCCAGGCACGTCAGCAGGCCCAAGCTTCGCAGGAAATGCCTCAACGGGATGACGCCATGTCGTCGGTCACGATTGCATTGATGACCACGATTCTGACGTTCGGTTGTTTGCTGTGGACGTCCATCCCGATTCTGGTCGCCATCGGCCAAACCTTGGTTGTCGGCGTCATCTGGGTGTATCTGCTGGCGCGTTGGCAGAATCGGGTGTGATAAGACCTGTGCACGAGCCAATGACACGGCTAAAAAAGGTTAAAATGCGCGGCTTCTGCGTTAAAAAACTTGGCAATAGTGCAGGCTATTACCTGCTTTTTTTTGCCTTGAATCCGCCCATTTTCCTGCTTTTTTATCTCGCGTCCTGACTCGCGCAAAGGTCTTGAAGTAACCTCGCTTGATTCAGAAGTCGAGCCGAGTCTGGGGAAGTACTTTAAACAGGTTGTTTGGAACTCTCAATCATGGCCACCAGCGTATTCACCGCGGCGGTGGGCGATTTGACGAAATAGTTTTTCGGGTTCCAGACGTAACCGCTCAGAACCGAGGTGATGGATTGTTTGATGCGTTCGTCTTTGTGCTCGGTGAAGAAAATCGTTTGCAGACGGCCGTCGTACCAGGATTCCACGAATTCGCGAAACACATTGATGCCGCGCATCATGTAATCTTCATATTCGGTTTGCCAGTCCACGGTGTCGCCCTGCAATTCTCGCAGCGTTAAATCCGCGGCAACCGACCCGGATTCCAAGGCCAAGGTCACGCCGGAGCTGAAAACCGGGTCAAGGAATTCGGAGGCGTTGCCGACCAAGACGAAATTGTCGCCGTACAGTTTTTTCACCGCGGCCGAATAACCGCTCAAAGAACCGACGTCATTGATTTTGGAGGCGTTTTTGTAGCGTTCTTTGGCGCATGGATGGGTGTGGACAATGTGATCCCAAAAAGCGTCGTCGGTCATATTGAACGATTGGAAAAATGCTTCGGTACAGACAATGCCGACCGAGGTGATGCCGTCGTTAAACGGGATGTTCCAAATCCAGGCATCGTTGTCACCGTAAACGTCGACGTAAATGTAGCCGTCGGTGCCGTCGGTGGGGCGCACGTCATTTTGCACTCGGCAGAAAGTGGCGCGTCTCAAGGCCAGTTTCGGTTTAGCGTCCAGATTCAGTAAACGCGGCAAAACACGGCCATAGCCGGAGGCGTCGATGACTTTTTTCGCTTGATAGGTTTCGATGTCGCCCTGTTTGGTTTTGACGGTGACGATGTTGGCATCCGGATCGTAAGCGGTGACTTCGGATTCGAATTCCACATCCGTGCCTTTGCGTTCCGCGTCTTTCAACAGTTCATGGTCGAAGAGCTCGCGTTTCACTTGAAAGGAACTGTTGAAGGGCTCGCCGAGGTTGTTGTCAAAATGGAAAATCTCGAATTCCCGGCCGGTCTGGAAGGCGACACCGCCTTTGAATTGGAACCCGGCCGCTTCGATGCTGTCGAGCATATTGGCGTCGTTCAGCAGTTGGTTGCAGCGTGGCAACAAGGATTCGCCGATGACAAAACGCGGGAAGACCTGGCGCTCCACCAGCTTGACGTCATAACCGGCTTGGACCAATTTCGCGGCGGCGATGGAGCCGGCCGGACCACCCCCGATAATGAAGACATCACAGTGTTTCAAACCTGTTTCCTTTGCAAGCGAACGAGAAGCGTTAAGTCTATCAAAAAAACCGCCAATCGGTTGTGTTTCCAGCGCTTTTGTGAGAAAGTTTGTGCAATTTTCACCGGAACCCTTTTCACCTCGTGAACACCCTCGATATCCAAGACCTTTCCTACCAATACCAACCGGGTCAACCGGTGCTGAAAGCGCTCAACTTGCAGATGAAACCAAGCGGAATTTTGGGGCTGTTGGGTATCAACGGCGCCGGAAAAAGCACCTTGATTGGTTTGCTGACCGGTCAGCTCAAAAAGCAATCCGGCGACTTGACGGTGTTGGGGTTGGATTATGCAACGCATCGCACCGACATCCTGCGACAGATTGCGTTGGTACCGCAAGGCTATGCGTTTTACCCGACCCTGACGGTGCTGGAAAACCTGCAGTTTTTTGCCGACTTGCGGGCGGATTTGGGGGAACGGACGCAACGTGTCGAGGACGCCATCGCGTTTTGTCAGTTGGAAGCGCACCGCCAGCAAACCGCCGACCGGTTGTCCGGTGGCCTGAAGCGCCGCTTGAACCTGGCTATCGGTTTGGTCAACCGTCCGAAATTGTTGTTTCTCGACGAGCCGACGGTGGGTATCGACCCCATTTCCCGTGATTTCATTCTCAAGGCGATTCGTCAATTGCGCGACCAAGGTGTCGCGATTGTCTATACCTCGCACCACATGCAGGAAATCGAATTGCTGTGCGACCAGGTGGCGTTGTTGCATCAAGGTGAAGTGCGTTTCCAGGGAGAATTGGATGCCTGGCGGCGAGAAAGCGGGGTCAAGCTGGAAGTTGAAATCGACCAGGCCTGGTCAAATTTAAATCATTTACCCGCTTTTGACGACTTTTGCCAACAAAACGGGTTTGTCGTTGACGGAAATAAGGTGTCCGGAAGATTGCCGTCCGATACTGATTTGGCGTTGATTGACCGGCAAGTGATGGCGTTTTTAAACCACCTGCCGGGCGCGAAACTGCAACGCTTGTCGATGCAACCGCTGGATATGGAGACGCTGTTTTTCGAATCCGTGCAACCGGACGTATTGGCTGCCTTGAAACATGCTTCGCAGTCGGATGTGGCGCTTGAGGATGTGAACCATGTTTAAGGCCTTGTTGCAGAAAGAAGCATGTTTGATTTTGCGGGATGTCTATGCCTTATTGGTGCTGTTTTTGATGCCGGTGGTGTTTGTGGTCATTATGTCGATGAGTTTGCAGGAAGTGTTTTCCGACAAACAGGCCACGGACGCCAAGAATTCGAGCGCTTCCGCATCCGGTGGCTTGAAAATCTTTGCGGTGTTCGACGATAAAATCTCCCAGGCCTGGCAGAACGACTTTCTGAACCTGGAAAGTTTTGATGTCCTGCCGATTGAAAACAGTCCGCAAGCCATCGCCGATGCCCGGCAAGCGACGTTGAGCGGGGAGCGTTTGGCCTTGATACAGGTGCCGACGGATCTGGTGAAAAAGCTTAAACGCGGCGAGCCGATTCAGACACCGATTCAAATCGACTATTCTCCGGTGGCACCGAGTTATGCCCGTTCCTTGTTGAAAGCGGCGTTGATGCGCAAACTGGTGGAAAAGAAAATTGCCGTGACCTTCGCAGCCGGTTCCCGCTCGGCAAGCCGCCAGCAAGAGGTTCCGGAGCTGGATATCCGCAAATTCCTGGGGCCGACCGTGTTGAGCGAAGATAATTTGTCCTATGGTACGACCCAAGTGACGCCGACCTCGGTGCAACAAAGTGTGCCCGCCTGGTTGGTGTTCGCGATGTTCTTTATTGTGATTCCGTTTTCGGCGACCTTGTTGGTGGAGTTGAATAACGGTACGCTGGAACGGCTCAACACCTTTCCGATTGCCAAACAATGGATTCTGTTAGGGAAGCTGTTGCCTTATATGCTGATTAATTTGCTGCAAACAGGGCTGATGTTTCTCACGGGCGTATTTTTGGTGCCGTTATTGGGCGGAGAAGCGTTGCAATTGAGCAGCAATGCCTGGTTATTGTTGCCGGTGTCGTTGGCGTTGAGTTTGACCGCCATCAGTTTTGCGTTGTTGATTGCGGTTTGGGTGAAAACCCACGAACAGGCTTCGACCGTTGGCGGTGTCAGTAATTTGCTGATGGGCGCGATGGGCGGGGTGATGGTGCCGGTGTTCGTGATGCCGGACGCCATGCAGAAGCTCGCCGCTTTTTCACCGATGAACTGGGGCTTGGAAGCCTTTTTGGAAATTCTGTTACGCCAGGGCGATTTTCAATCGGTATGGCCCTATATCCTGCAACTGCTCGGCCTGGCGCTGGTGCTCTTTTTAGCGGCCTATTGGCGTTTGCAAAAACGCCTGACCCAGCCGGATCATTGAGTTCGGCCGGGAGTGGTCGGTTCAGCCAGCCCAACAAAAATGATCATCCCGTCTCCTCCAGGATTATGGGTTAAATCGGTGTGGAAGTTTGGTTTCCAGTTATTTGAGACCCATAGATTGCCGGCTCGATCGGGCACGGCGCTCACTGAACGCATCATTGGCGTAAATTTCGGTTGATTTGTTCCTGTCTGGCTGAGAGGCGTACCATCAAACAATATAACTTCCTCTCCCGCACTGGGAAGGGTGTACCCCGTGGACGGTGAGAGCGGCGTACCAGCCGGTTTGCCGGATTCCGAGCGTGCACCTGCCAATACGGAAACAGCCGCGTTTGAATATATGTTGTCAAGGTCGAAGGGGTCCATGGAACCAAAGTTCGAGACCCAGACATTTCCCGCATCATCTATCCGCACATTCCAAGGTGACGCTAATCCGGTCACCCCGGTAATGCGGTCTAAGACATCACCGTCAGCACTCAGGTGATACACCGAACTGTCGCTACCCGATGCGACCCATACCGAACCGTCGAAATCAACATCCAATCCTTTTAATACATCGCCGACTGTTGTCGAGGACAGTTGCGTGATTACACCGTTTTGCAAGGAATAGTGAGCAACGACGCTGTCCGCCACACCTTCTTGACAACCTACCGTCGCTACCCAAACCGTATCATCCTGCGGATTGTGGGCCAGGCCAAATGGCTGACAGCTAATACCGATTTCGACGGCTTGCTGTGGATCGCCACCGGGAAATACAATCACCTTGTCATTGCCGTAATTGGCCGACCAGACATTGCCTTGATTATCAACCAAAATTCCCTGAACCCGGTCGGTTCCCCCATCGTAGGCACTGTCCGGGGAAATCGGTTGGCCATCGAGAGCGATTTCCGAAACCGACCCATTCCCGGAGTCGCTTGGATTCACACCACCCCATCCAAAATCGCCCAGCCAGATGGTGTCTGACACCTTGTTATAGGTAATGCCCAGCCCTGGACCGAGGATACCGCCACCCGTTACGGGTGAAAGGGGCGTTCCATTTTTACCGTCTGAAGGGGAGCCATCCGGTTTCAGTACGACAATGACATTTGACGAAACGGTATCTCCCTGCACAACATTATTGTTGATCCAGGCATAGCCGCGTTCGTCAAAAACAGTGTTGGCAGCCCCCCCAAAGGTGTATTGCGCGCTACCGGTGTCATTTACTTTGACGGCCAACGTCCAAGCATCCGGTATTCTTTCAAGGTCAGGTTCGTAAACGTCCTGTTTCCTCGATAAGTCATATATTCCGGACACGTCGCCTGCGGGATTACGCGCAAGCAGTACCAGAGAATCAAGCAAGCCTGTCGGTTGTTGATTGCTGTCACTCGATACATAGTTTTGAAGTTGGGGTAAACATACCGTAGCATCTGCCACGCAGTATGAAGCAAGATTCGCCAAGCTGCGTAAAGATCTAAGTGAATTGGTTTGATCGGCATTCGGAGTGTTCAGCATGACCGTTGAGGGGCAACCGCTTTGGGCATCGGCGAGATTGGCATTCATTCCAGCCGCGATTTGAAGAGGCAGAAGGTCACCACTTCCTGCAATCAAATCTGTCTGGAAATCAAAAAACCGGGCATATGAGTAGGCCGCCGCGACGGTTGTTAATTCATTGATGACGACATTTGAAGTCATTTCGGTTCCTAAAACCGCCATCAAGTCTATTTGATTATCCAGTCGAGCTTTGAGGAAATAAATTCCGGGGTTTTCATCATCGTCAAATCCGATCCAAAAATGGCCCTGATCATCGGCCGAACTGGCTCCGATCAATTCCGCATTTTCCCCCGTGCTTTTATACAATTCCACTTGCGAGAAAGCGCCGGTTTTCAGTGATGTCGAGCCGCAGCCGGTTTGCACAACACCCGAAATTTTGGTCTGATCGGAGTTATCGTCGTCTGAAAAATCGCATCCAACCAAAGTAGCGGCAAGCAGCAATATACTCAACGGGAAAACGCTTAAGTTGGATAACATACCCATTAAAAAATTCCTTATTTAAAATCATTAAAAATACTAATCAAATCACCATAGCAACTTCTTGCGATACTGTAAAGTTGTTTTGGTAAGTTTGGGGTGTGCTTTGGAAGGCTTGTGCGGCCGAATCGACAGCTGGAAGCGTGGAACGTCGGAACTTCAAAGTGTGTTTGCCTTGACCCGGCCGGATCATTGAGGGTGGCGATCGCCTGTTTTCAACACGAAAATCACCGATGCGATTCGGTCGCTGTCCGGATAAGCCGGGTAATGTACAGACGCCATTTCCAACCCCATTCGGGTGAATAATTCGAACCAATCGGCTTCGCAACGTTTGAACCAGGGGTGTGGTTCCCGGAAGCTGTCCGGCAAGCCGGCCCAGGAATCGGCCTCCCATTCGCTTTTTGGCGCGTCTGAATACAGGGTTTGAATTGCTAGCCGGCCGTTCTGCGGCGTGAGGCAATCGCGTAATCGCTGCAATAGTTCCACGACGGATTCGTCTTCGAATAATGAAAAATTGCAGACAATGCGATCGAAAGGTCCTGAAAAACGGTCGCGGTGTATTTGCTGATAGGTGAGGTGTCGGTAATCGCCATCGCGATCGTCTGCGCGAGCGGTGTCGATTAAGGCCGCGCAGCCGTCGAAGCCGGTGAAGTGCGCATCGGGGCGTTCGGATTTCAGGGCGCGAATCAACCAACCTTCGCCGCAGCCCACATCGAGAAGCGACGACCAATCGGGTTCCGATAATAATTGTTCAACGATGGCGGCGTCGGTCACCAGCCGACGAGAGGCCAAGGCGTTTTCCCGTATGGTTTTGGCCCAGGCCTGGGCATTGTTGTCCCAAGCGTCCAAAATGCGTTGCGACACCGTCATCGCCACTCCAATGTGGTGGCGATAATGAGGTACACGCCGATGAGGAGAAACACGCTGGCGGCGGTGCGTCGAATCAAATCCTGACGGCGAGGGCGAAGCAATATCGTTGCTCGCGCCGCACTGACGGCATACAAGGCCTTGGCACCGCCGACGGTCACCAGTGTGAGGAATAGAATCAATAAGATATCGCCGGTTTCAAGTTGTTCCATGGGGACGAAAGCAGGGAAAAACCCGAAATAGAATAGTATGGCTTTTTGGTCGCCGAGGGTAAACAATAAGCCTAATCCAAAGCTGGCGGTGAGGGTGGCGTGGGTGGTTTGCGTCACCGGTTTCTGTTCCGGGGGACGGCGCAGCAATTGCACACCGAGCCAGATGAGGTAGCCGCCGCCGAGATACGTCAACAACCTAAAGCCGAGCTCAAAGTGGTCTGCCAGCCATTTCAACCCGAAAAGCGCCACCAGTGTGAACAGCAGGTCGGCGCTGACAATGCCGGCGGCCGTCGCCAAACCATGACGCATCCCGAACAGGCTGCTGCGACTGGTGACCAGTAGCACGCTGAGGCTGGGCATCAACGCCATGATGAGCAATACCGCGCCCATCGCCAGCCAGATATCGAACGTTAGTTGGAATGTCATGACCAAGCCCCGATCCGAAAATGGAAGGTTTCCATTATGACGGTTTTAAGCCAAAAGTGCTATCCGCGGCGAACCCACCTTACCCTGAAAACCGCCAGGCCTGGTGGGGTGTCGGTTTACTTGGATGTTATTTGAATTTCGCCATTTGATTGTAGAGGACCTGTTCCTGGTCGGCAATGCGACGCAGGAAGTCGGCGGCTTCTTTTAAGGTGTGGTTTCCGCGTCCTTTGCTGATGCGGGCGCACAATAAGGCAAACTCGCGCCACTCATCACCGATGGCGACAAAGGCATCGGCCCATTCATGCAGTTCCGGACGCTGGAGTTTCTCGGCGGCTTCCTGCAAAAAGGCGGCGTACATATAGCGAAAACCGGCGCCGCCGGTGCCGATTTCTTCCTGCATTCGTACAATGTGGCCGAGAAACAACTGGCGGTAACGTTTGCTGTCCTTTTCCAATTTTTCGATGCGTTTCGCCACCAGTTTCATGCCGCCCACGCCGGAAATCGGCGTGATGTTGCGTTTGCCGTTGGCCTTGCCGGTAAAGCGAATGGCTTTGGGAATCAAGGTGTCATAATCGATGCTCTCCGGCACCGACTCGAAGTAATACAAACGGCCGTTCGGTGCCAGTGCGCCTTTGGCGAAGCGTGCTTCGTTCAGGCTGGCGGCATCGGTGGTGACGGTGTGTGAAAACACCGGGTCGCTGATGTGGTATTGCGATTCGCCGTCCACGGTTTCTTTACCGAAAACCAATAGGTTGTGGGCGTTGAAATGAAACCGCATTTCTTTCGGGAAATAGGGTAGAAAGAACACCGAGGTCTGACAACCGACCAATTCGCCTTCGGCCAGTTTTTGGTCGAGGAAGGCTTGGCCGTCGGCTTCGTTTTTGAAGGTTTTAAAGCGAATCTTCAAGCCTTTGATGCGCCACGATAACATCTTCAAAATCATGCGTGGCGGCATGCGATAGGCCATCAACGGCAAACCGTTGATTTTGACGAACGGCAGATACGCATAGGTCAAGCCGCTGGCCAGACCGAAGACCATCGCTTCGGATAAATCGAGCCCGTGGGCGCGGAATAAACCGGCGGCGGCGCCGGTTTCGCAGTGGGCGGCTTGTTGATGTTGGAATTGAGATAAATCAGGCATAGAAAATCGGTTGTTTGGAAAAGTTAAGGTTGGGGCTCGCCGGGTTCGAGGGTGTCCGGCAGGCGCTTTAGGGTTTCGACGGACAACCCCATGACTTTGGCATATTGTTGCAGGCGTTTGTCCGACAGACGGTTAAAGACGTTGGGTTTGAAGTGACGTCGGATTTGCCATTGGAATTTGCCCATCGCCTGCGCCAGCATCGGCACATCCAATCGTTGGTGAAGCATGTGGTACTCCAGCGGGGAAGTCTCGCCGTTTCGGGCGCGCTGCCAGGCCTCACGAGCCTGCTGTTCGATTTCATCGACCGCATCTTTCAAGGCCTCGATTTCCGCTTCCCAACCCTGGGTGGAGGCGGTGGCGAGTTTGCCGTCCTGGCCGACGGCGTAGACCACTTTGGTTTCGCCTTCGTAGATGTCGTCGGCTTGTTGGGGCACTTCATCGATTTTCATAGGCGCTCCTTGCGAGGTTAGACGACTTCCAGCAACATGAACCCGCTGGAGAAGCGGCCGCTTTCCGGTACGAAGCAGAGCAGCTTGTTGCCGCTTTTCAAGCGGCCGGATTTGACCAGTTCGTCCAGCATAATGAAAATCGAGGCCGAGCCGGTGTTGCCTTTGGTGGTCAGATTCGTGAACCATTTTTCCTGCGGAATGACGAAATGCATGTCCGCCAAAGCATCGGCGACCTTGTGGTAAAAATACATCGACGAGATATGTGGCAGGAAATAATCGATGTCGTCGGCCTGTAATCCGGTTTCCGCGACCAGCCTGTCGAGGGTTTTGGTGATGGCGTAAGGCACGATATTGTCGTTGAGGAGCTTGACGTCTTGTTTGATGGCCAGCACGCTTTCTTTCATCAAGGCAGCCCCCTCGTAACGATTCCAACCAATCAGGTCGCCGTTAGCTTGCTTGGTGGCCCCGGCATACATACAGGTTTCCAGTTCGTTGGCATAAGACAGGGTTTTGATCCAGTGAATTTTCAGGCTGGTGGTATCGGTGCGCGGTTGCGGTTCGATGCAGACCGCACCGGCTCCATCCGACAGCATCCAGCGCAGGAAGTCTTTGTCGAAACCGATTTCCGGGCGGGTTTCAAGCTGTTCCAGCTTGGCTTGGGTCTCGGCTTCGTAATTGCGAGCGCGCAACAGGATGGAGGCGGTTTCCGATCCGGTGGCGACGGCCTTGCGGCTATCGCCGTTCCGCACTGCTAGATAGGCGTATTTCAACGCCATCAGACCGCTGATGCAGATGCTGGCGGTGGACACGGTTTCACACGGCGGGCTAGCTAGCTCGCCGTGCACCATCACCGCATGACCGGGCGCGATTTGGTCGGGCATGGTGGTGCCGCAGGCCAGTAAATCGATTTGATTCAATTCATTTTTTGATGCAAATAAGTTGCGCACGGCCTGCGCGGTGAGTTGCGCATTATTGCAAACCGGTTCCTGAGTGTTCGGATCCAGAACATAATGACGCGATTGAATACCGTTGTTGCGCAGAATAATACGTTTGGCACGGGACGGCTTGCCGTTGATCATGCCGAGCACGGATTCAATGTGGTCGTTATCGACCGGCGCATTGGGCATTTCGGCGGCGGTCAGGGTGATGTAGGCTTCCGGCCGGGCATTCGATGTATGGTGCGCTAGGGACATGGAAAATCCTTCAAGCGCTCGGAGCCGGAGCCAGACGGCGTTTCAAAGTCGGCTTCAAGCCGATCCAGGCGATTTTTCAATAACGGTTTGAACAGCTTGCGCAGCAGCATCGTGAGGGGCACCACCGTGATGATCATCAGCACCAAAAACAGAATGTAAATCACCAGAACGGGTTTCCGTTGCCAGCTTCCGCCGGGGCCGACGGCGCGCAACAGTTTGCCCCAGATGTGAAAACTGCGGGCGCCGATTTTTTCCGACTGCAGCAAGCTGGCATCGGCTTTCACCGCTTCCAGCCCGGTCAGCATGGGCGCGTCTGTGATGACGTCCTGGTTTTCCAGTGTTTGGCGAATCGCGTATCCGAAACGGCAGGCCTGGCGGATTTCGTCGGGGGCAATGCCGGCATCGGGCAAATTGAGAACGCCGCTTTTGCGACCGGTCAGCAGCCAGACCGGCGTGGTGATGAAGGTGGCTAGGGATGACCCCTGGTCGGTCAGCACCACATTATCGATGAGCTTGGCATTGGCGGCTTCCAGCAAGGCTTTGACTTTTAATTGCGCCTGCCCCCACATATTGCGGCAACCAATGACGGTGATGACCGGAGTGTCTTTTAAAATGGCTTTGCCCTGTTCCGATTTGAGAAACGCGGTGGTCGGCAGGGAGGGTGATAAAAACCAGGGTTGGTAACCGAGAATCACCAGATCGTAGTGCTCGTCCAAATCCAGCGGTTGATTGTCGGGGGCGTCCAAGTACACGCATTCTGGAAAAATATCGAAAAACCGGAAAAACGACCAAGGGAACGGATAAGGCTGTTTCGGCGTGAGCGTACGGCGTGAAACAGTCACAGCGTTGCTGTCGGAAAGCGGTTGTTCAATAGCGTCCAAAACGGCGTTGAGTTGGCCGGTTTGGCTGTATCCCAGAATCAGAATTTTTTTCGGCATGCGGGCTTTTATAAAATAATTTAATAATGGGGTTATTTTACCTTGAAATGACGTTTTTTTGAAAAAAACAGTTGGGCAGCCTAGGTTTTACCAGGCCGATTTTACGGGTTGCCGTTGGCGATATGAGGCTGTTTTGTCAGGGATTTGACCAGGCCTGGCAGATTCAGGCCTTTACGGAGCAGTTTACCGGCCACCATTAAGGTGATTTGGGTGATGTCGAAACCGGGCCGGAAATGGCTGGCCCGGCGTTCTTCCGGGTAACAAGAGGCGATGGGCACGAAGGTGAACCCAAATCCGGCGGCGGAAGCGTCAATCAACACTTCACTTTCAAAGACAAAGCCGGAAGGATTGACGGCATTGGTCTTCAGGTTGCGGATCAAGTCGATGGGGTAGAGACGGAAACCGGATTGGCTGTCGGCAATCGGGCTGGAGGCGGCCCAGCCGACCCAAAAATCGGCGATTTTATTGGCGATCAGGCGCGCTTTGGGCGCATTTTCGCGGTTTTGTAAACGTGCGGCGATGACCATGTTTTGAGGGGTTTCTGCAAAGGCCGCGAGCAGTTGCGGGATTTGCTGTGGGTCATGTTGGCCATCGCCGTCCAATGTAATGACGCAGTCCACACCGAGTTCAAGCGCTTTGGCAAAGCCGGTCAATAAGGCACTGGCCTTGCCGCGATTGTGTTCGTGCTCCAACAGCAAAGCCGGGGTTTGGCGAACCAGTTCGGCGGTATTGTCTTGGGAAGCGTCGTTGACGACCAGAACGTTCGGGGTGATGGCCAGTGCGGAATCAATGACATCGGTGATGGTCAAGGCTTCGTTGTAAGCGGGAATCAAAATGGCGAAAGTGGAAGGTGTCATAGAACTCAGTGAATTTTGGCAAGCATGCGTTTGTTGTTAAGCCATCGGCTGACCCGTGCGCCGGTATGATACCAATGGCTGAAAAAAGCTTCCATGAAAATTTTATAACAGTTTGTCCAGTGGCCGTCAAAACGGTCTTCGGCGGCCACCAGCGTGACGTCGAACCCCAGCCCCTGCGCCAGTGCCTGACAGCGGTAAAGGTGATAGCGGTTGGACAATAAAGCGACTTGGAGCGGGTTGTCTTGTCGGGTCAAAAACAGCCGGGCCTGTTTCAGGTTTTCCAGGGTGTTGCGGGAGGCTTCTTCCAATATCAATTGCGGTTTCAGATCGGGTTGGTGTTGCCGTAAAAAAGTTTCGCCGGCCTTGGCTTCGGACACCGAATTGGGCGCGGTGATGCCGCCGAGCACAAAAATGGGCTGGTCGGTCTGCAAGGCGAGCACACGCTGTAAACGGGCGCGATAATCGTTGTCGATTTGGTTATGGCGCAGCTGTTTGCCAAACACGATCAACGGGCGTTGAATTTGGGACGGTGTGGGCGCTTGCTGTGCGGTTCGGTAGGTTTTGAAGATGAGCCAAAGCCAGGAAAGGCCAAGGGTGGTGAGGATGAATAAGGTCGACAAGACGAGCATGAGCAGCCCGTCCCAATCGACCCCTTGCTGGGATGCGCTTGAGGTTAAGCGCATGCCAACGCCTTAAAGTCCGATCAACTGCACTTGGATGCGGTTGTTCAGGTTCTGAATCCAGCTGTTGTAGTTTTTATGGATGGTGCCTTTAGTCGAATCATAGTCTAGGTTGACGCTGGAGACATAAATCAAGCTGTATTCTTTCGCGGAATATGGAATGGAAATAATCGCTTGGTGGGTTCTCAAGTTCAAAGTGCCTTTCAGTTTGCCCGCACCGTCGTCGCTGATAATCCAGCCCAGGCCGGCACCGGCTGTACGGATGGCCTTTTTGACCTGCTCGGCGGTTTTGATGTTGGATGGAACCGGTTGTGATTCCATATTACGGATTGGCTGGCCTGTTCCGCAAGCCGTTAAGGTGGCGACTAAGCCTAGTACCGATAGACCTAAAATCAATTTTTGAACCATGAATTTCATTTGTGTTTATCCTCCTGAATCGATCGCAATAAATGGTGTGTTTCTAAAAATGGAAAACCCCATTAAAGTACCATTAATAGGGGATTTGGTAAAGCCAATTTCGTATATTTGCTTAATCTGATCTGGCTTTGGCATCCATTTGGAGAGTCGATATCAAATCATGCCGCCGTTGATATTCAGCACCTGTCGGGTGATGTAACCGGCTTTGTCGGAGGCGAGGTAACTGACGGCGTGGGCGATGTCATCCGGTTGCCCGGCGCGTTGCATCGGAACGGCTTTTTTGATGACGTCCGGCGGGAAAACATCCTGTGTCATATCGCCTTCGATAATGCCGGGAGCGATGACATTGACGGTGATTTTGCGTGAGGCCAGTTCCAATGCCAGCGATTTGCTGGCGCCAATCAAGCCGGCTTTGGCCGCAGCGTAATTGGTTTGACCGCGGTTCCCGGCCACGCCGGCAATGGAGGCGATATTGATGATGCGGCCCCAGCGGGTTCGAATCATCGGCATCAGCAACGGTTGGGTGACGTTGAAAAAGCCGTTCAGAGACACGTCAATGACCGACTGCCATTGTTCTGCTGTCATGCCCGCCATCACGGCATCGTCGTGAATCCCGGCGTTGTTGACGATGACTTGAATCGGCCCTAGTTCCAACAGGGCATTCAGTGCGGTTTCCACGGCGTCGGCCTGAGTGATGTCGAACTGGACGGCTTCAGCCGACAAGTTTTGTGCGGTTAAATCGGCGACGATGGACTCGGCTTTGGCCAGATTGTGGTTGGCGTGCACGATGACGTGAAAACCGTCTTCGGCGAGTTGTTTGGCGATGGCGGAACCGATGTCGCCGCTGCCGCCGGTGATGAGCGCACGTTTGAGTTTGTCCATAAATCAGTCTTCCGGGTGTATGACCAGCGCTCGGCCGCTGCAAACGGTTTGGCCGTTCTGGTCTTGCAGTTCGAATTGATAGAGTTTTGAGGCGTCATCCGCCATGAGCTGTGTGGCCTGGCCGGTCAGTACGGCGGTTTGTGGGTTGAAGTCGCCGAAGGTAATGTTTTTAACACTTGCCAAATAACCAGGCCTGGGCGTTTTCGCGAATGGCGACGCCGTGTTTTCGGCTTCGGCTTGCGCCTTTAAACCGCCGTGAATGGCGATGGTTTGCGCGCCGAATTCAATCAGGTGGAGTTTCGACAATCGACCGTCGCGTTTCAGCGGATGGTCCAGGTCGAGATGACGGGTGGTGCGGCATTGTACACTGTCGTCGTCAAATGCGGTGACGGCTTCCCACAGGCACATTTTGTCCGAATGCGGAATCAGACGGTGCAGGGTGTCGAAATCAAAGAGCTCGTCGTTCATCCGTCTCATCTCAATCGCGTTGAACCGGAGTTAACGTCAGGTTGGCCGTCAATTGTGACGACACCGGAAAAGCGAATTGCCCGGCTTGTTTTTGCGCGAGGCGTTGCAACAGCGGCAGAGCCTCGGCCGCGACATTGTCGCCGAACCAATTGTGTTTGACGGCTTGAACCTGGCCCGGTGCGAGTGACAAAGACAGTTCGGCCAGAGTCCGGTCGTTGGGTTGATGTGACAGCACCAAACCGAACGCGAAAGGTTGCATCGCCGGTTGGTAACTTTCGATAATCGGGTCAATCGGTAAATCGTACACAACCAGCAGTACTTTCGGATGCGTATCCGACAATTGCGATAGGGCTTCGATAAAGCTGTTGGCGATTTGGTATTCCCCGGCGGAAATGGCGGAGGCCGCTTGTTGGTTGTGCTGACCGATCATCCAGTAACCGGCGGAGGCATTGTGCACCGAATTGTGGAAATGAATCGGCGAAATCATCGGCTCGTCCTGCAAAATCGCACTGGTCATTTTCGCGGAAATTTCGGTGTCGCCGTCGACGCAGGCAAACAGCGTTGGCATGGCGGCGATGGCTTCCGGTGCATAGCCGGAAACCGTCTCTTCCGCGGTGCGTAACGCCAGTTTAATGGTTGGCGTGGTGCGGCGCCGTTCATTGGCGGGTAAAAACTGCGGGCTGTATTTCGACAGCGGTTCGGATTGATACGGCGTGTCGCCGGTCAGAATGATTTGAGAGGCTTCCCAGCCTTCCAAGCCGGGCGCTTGTAAGCCGATGTGTTCGATGTACGCTTTCATACCGGCCCTCCGGTTTTGGCGTTGTCGGTTTGGCTGAAAATCAGGCAGGCATTGTTGCCGCCGAAACCGAAGGAATTGCTCATGCAATGGCGTAATGCGGCCGACTGCGTCTTTAAAACCGGTGTCAGCGATAAGGCGTCGTCGAGCTGTTCGCAGTTCAAATTCGCCCAGGCCTGCTGGGATTCAAGCGCCAGTTGGCAGAAAATTGCCTCGGTGATGCCCGCCGCGCCGAGCGTATGGCCGGTGAACCCTTTGGTGGAGCTGAGCAGCGGAGTCTTGTCACCAAACAAGGTGTTGACGGCCTTGGACTCGGCGAGGTCATTACTGGGCGTGCCGGTGCCGTGTAGGTTGAGATAATCAATGTCTGCGGGCGTGAGTCCGGCCATGTTCAGCGCTTGTGCCATGGCGTCGTGGGCGCCCTGGCCGTCGGGGTGTGGCGTGGAAATGTGATAGGCATCGCTGGTTTCGCCAAAGCCGGTGAGTTGAATGGGGTTTTCGCTAAGCCTGGCGGTTTCCGAGGTTTTTTCCAACAACATGAAGCCGCCGGCTTCGCCGATATTGATGCCATCACGGCGCGCGTCCAATGGTCGCACGATGTCGTGACTCACCAAGCCCAGCGCATTGAAGCCGTGGATGGTGGTCAGGCACAAGGTGTCGACACCGCCGACCAGCACTGCATCGACCAAATCGTGATCCAGCCACCGCGAGGCGGTCGCGAACACTTTAGCGCTGGAAGAACAGGCCGTGGAAATAATCAGGCGAGGGCCTTGCAGCGACAGGGCGTCGGCACAGAAATCCGCCAGGGAATTCATGCGGTGCGTGGTTTCGTAATGATAATCGTCGGAGAATTGTCCGTTCTGTTCGCGATAAGCCAATACCTGTTCGGTTTCCAAAATACCCGAAGTACTGGTGCCAAGCGCCAAACCGATGCGATGTGCGCCGAAGCGGTTAACCATTTCCGAAACTTGCTCGGCGAACCCGTCGGTGATCAACGCTTGCCAGGCCAGACGATTGTTGCGGCAGTCGTAATCGCTTAAATGGGGCGGTAAGGCTGGTAAGTCGGTCACTTCGCCGTAGTAGGTTGCCAGTTTGGTTTCCAGGGTTTGGGTGTTGAGCTTTAAGCCGGTGGTCTCATTTTCAAGCGCGTGGCGGTGTGCCTTTAGGCCGACGCCCATGCCGGAGACAAGGGTTGAAGCGGAAATTTGGATTGGATAACGCATAGAGCTTTTTCAAAAAACGAATTGCCAAAAGTATAAAGCATTCAGGGGTTTTTGTGGCGTTTTTAATGGCTCACCCATGTATCATTTAGGGCTTGTTGACGCCGTTCGGAGGCTATTTTGTTGGCTTGAATTGCCAGATGTCTTTCAGGGAAACCTGTGAGGTTTTGCCGATGAATTGCAACAGGGTTTCCGGCGGTTTTTCCGGGAACACCCAGCGGCGCAGGTAGAGTTCGCCAACGAATAAGGCGGTGGAACCGAGAAAAAAGCCCACTTCGATGTAATCGGTGAGGTCGTGCCCCAGCAGTATCCAGCGCCCGTCGAATAACCCACTCCACAGCTTGGCGAGCAAAATCAGGCTTAATAAAATCACCCAAGCCCAGGTGACGCCACGGGTATAGTGCCGGTCGCGTGGGGTCAACTCCGCCTGCATTAGGATGGCGTAACGGGTGATCAGCGGCGTTTGACCGGGTCGTAAGCTTTGGATGAAGAGGCCGTAGATGAACAGGAACAACAGAATCGAAGCGGTTTGGACGCTGTACCGTAACCAACCGTCGGCAAACAGCAAAATGCCCAAGATGGCGGTGAGTACCAGTGCGGGAAAGAATAGGGTTTTCATTTATTCCAGTCCTTGAACCGTTTCGTCGGATTGATAGAAGTTCCAGGTAATGGCGAAGCCGAAGGTTTCCGAACGGGTGGTTTCCATCAAGGGACTGTTTTCGTAAACGCTGCCCGAAAGATCGCGAAGGCGGTAAAAACCGCCCAGCCAGAAGTCGTTGACGTGCCAGTTCAGGCTGAAAACATACGCCAGGCCGGCGAAGCCGCCGGTGGATTTGTAAGCCGGACGGACCGCAGTGGCTTCATCGTCGTCCACGCCGTAAAAATAATTGTTGTTGCGGGCGGTGGCGAAGTCGGCGCGTGCGCCCAGGGTGATTTTCAAGCGTTCCCGTGCGCTGAAGCCTTGTCGAAAATAATAATAGAAGCCGGGCGAGGAGAAAAAGCCTTCCTCGTGGATGGACTGAAAGTCCGAGGCCAAGACCCAGCGCACCGGCCATTCGAATTTGAATTCGTTGAGGTCATTGCGGTACAACCGGGCCTTGACCACCGGGCCGATACCAATGGAGCCGTCCAGGTCATCCATGCCTTCACGGGCTTTGTTGTCTTTGCTCGACACCGGAATGGTGCCGGAAACACTCAGGTCGAACTCCAGGTTGCGGTATTCGTACAACGGTTTTTTGATTTCGCGCTGGTCGATGGTAAAGGCGTCGCTGCGGTAGGTGATGTACGGAAACGGCACAATCAGGTTGTTTTGTTCTTTGGAACCGGGGTAATCCGGATAACTGACCAGGCCAGGCCCTAAGCCGATTTCCCATTTGGGCAGGGTTTGTTGCTGTGCGTGGACGGGCAACAGTAAAGCGCTCAGGAAGGCACAGGCAAGGAGACGAATGGAAAGCGGTTTCAGCATGGGCTTATTATGCCCATAAACGAGGCAAGAAAAAAGACAATCATCCGGCAGTTGCATTTATTTCGGGGTCGATTAGAATCGAGAGCAATATATGAACCGTGCAAAGGAAGCTTGAGTGAACCAATACGTCATTTTTTACGATGCCGAGCGGGCGGAGTTGTTCGAATCGGACATCAAGGCTCTGCTGCCGGTTGAATCCTGTGAGTTTGTGGCTTATGACGGTCAACGACTGGATGATTACCAGCCCGACTCCCCCGTGTTGTTCTGGTTGAGTGACGACGCCCTTTATCAATTATTACCCTTGGCCTCGAAGCAGGGCTGGACCATCGGGTTCATTCCTCATCCGGAAATGAACCGCATTCACCGCAGTTTCTCGATTCCGAAAAATCCGGCGGAAGCTGTGGAAGACATTCTGTCAGTGGAAGTGCCGGTGTCGGCGGATTTGATGTATTGCAACCACCATCTGGTTTTGAACTCGGTGATGCTTGGCAACCCCGATATGATGAAACCGGCGGCGCTGGTGGATGAAAGCGTTTGGTGTAAGCTCAAAAATTTGTTGTTGCTGGTGTTCAGCCTGAAAAAAATGTGCCTGTTACCCTATAAGATGGTCACGGCTAAAGAGACGGTGGTCAATACCGCGGCTTTGGGCATTTCCGTGGTGTACCGGCCGAGTGCCAGTGAGTTCACCAAACGGGTGGTGGGGGAAACCGAGCAAGACGAAGCCACGCTGAATGCGGTCATACTGGCACCGCGTAGCATGTCGGAGGTACTGCATTTTCTGCTGACCAAAGTCTTGCCGAAGCGGGTGGTGTCGAAAGGTGTGCTCGCCGGGTATTTGGGGCATATTAAAACCGAAAGCATCAGTCTGTCCGGTTCCGGTCAATTGGATTTCAGTATCGACGGACAATATTTCAATGCGGAGAAAGTGGATGTGGTGGTGGAACCGGATGCGTTGCAGATTCTCAGCAGCCATTTGCCGGAAAAAATCAGCCATAAGGACTTGAAAGAATCGGTGCGGGTGGCGCGTCTGCCGAAAGGCGAGGCGGTCAAAGCCCTTGCGAATCGACCGTTTCCCCTGATCCACCATGCGGATCAGGAGGAAATTAAGGAGGTCTTTTTGACCTTGCGCGAAAACGCCCAGGCCTCGGAATCCTATAAAGTGTTGATGGTCCTGGCGACCTTGCTGGCCACGGTGGGGCTGTTCGCGAATTCGGCCCCGGTCATCATCGGCGCGATGATTCTGGCGCCGTTGATGGCGCCGATTATTTCCCTGTCGATGGGCGTGCTGCGCCAGAATGTCGATTTGGTGACCGAAAGCGCCAAAACACTGGGCGTGGGGATTTTATTGGCGCTGTTTTTCGGCACGCTGCTGACGGTGATTACCCCGCTCAGTAGCGTGAATCATGAAATCAGTGCACGTCTGAGCCCGACCTTGTTGGATTTGGGTGTCGCTATCATTTCCGGTATTGCCGCGGCTTATGCCAATGCTCGTTCCGAAGTGGCGAAAAGTTTGGCCGGTGTGGCCATCGCCGTGGCCTTGGTGCCGCCGTTGGCGGTGTCGTCTATCGGCATCGGTTGGTGGGATTGGCCGGTGTTCTGGGGTGCTTTCCTACTGTTCATGACCAACTTGGCGGGTATCGTTTTGGCGGCGGCTGCGACCTTTTTGGTGTTGGGGTTCAGTCCGTTTCAATTGGCGAAAAAAGGCTTGTTGCTGTCGCTGGCATTTGTGGCGATGGTGAGTATTCCATTGGTGTTTGCCTTCAGTAGTTTGGTGCAGGAGCAGCAGGTGGCTTCGGCGCTGAAAGATTTTCAGATGGAAGGCATTGTCTTGAAAGATGTCAAAATTCGCAGTGGCGAGCCGATGTTGGTGTCGGCCAAACTGGTGTCGGATCATTCATTGCGGGATGCGCAAATCGAAGCGGTAAAACGGGAAATCGAAACTCGGTTGGGCACGGAAATTCAGTTAGAAGCGATTACGGCGGTGGTGAAGTAGACATAAAAAAACCTGCGCGAGGCAGGTTTTTTATTGGATGATGAAACGAACGTCTTAGCCGTTTTGGGCGGCCAAGGCTTTACGCTTTTTCTCAATCAAGTTGTGGATGATTGGAGACATCATCAAGTCCATGGCTTGTACCATGTGAGAACCGTTGCACACCAAAGTAGTGTCGTTCTGTAGGAACGCGCCCGGGATTTTGTCCTTGATGGCATTCAAATCGACGTCTTGGTGTCTGACGTGGCAGATGATCAAGGAATCTTCAGGAGCCGGTCCCATCGGCGCATCGTCCGACATGGTGGAGAACGGATCGGAGGTATCGATCAACGGTACACGGTGGAAGTTGATGTGTGTACGGTGGAATTGTGGCACGATGGTTTCGATGTAATCCGGCATACGCTCTAAAATGATGTTGCGAACTTGCTCAACCGAGTATGGACGCTCGGACGTGTCACGGTAGATTTTCTGCATCCATTCGATGTTGATGGATGGTGCCACACCGATGCCCAAGTCAACGTATTGCGCGACATTGTGCATGCCTTCTTCCGGACCGTGATCCATACGCTTGACCATGCCGTGCAGGCCTTCGTAGAACAGGATGTCTGTGCCTTCCGGAATCGGTTCCCAAGGGGTGAATTCACCGGAAGAGAAGTTGGTGCCCAGGCGTGCATTGTGCTCGTCCGCTTCTTCATCGCTGTGGATGTAGTAACGACGTTTACCGGTACCGTTTTCTTTGTATTCTTTGAACAAAGCTTCCAGTTCGCCGAATTCGTTGGCTTTTTCGGAAAAGTGTGTCAAGACCGGACCGCCATTGGCTTTGGATTCCGCCACTTTTTCTTTCATCTCGGCACGGTTGTATTTGTGGTAGCTGTCGCCTTCCACAATCGCCACATTCAATTTTTCACGCTCAAAGATTTTTTCCACAGCGCGTTTTACAAATGATGTTCCGGCTCCTGAAGAACCGGTCACTGTAACAATTGGATGCTCTACTGACATTGATGTGTCTCCTATTGTTTTATTTACACAGTCGTGTAAATCGACCCTTTTTAGGGTCTTTCTAAAGTTTAAAAATAAATTTCGGCTATTAAAAACGATTTATACCGTTTTGTTAAAGATGAAATTTTGACCGTTTTGTGACATTCAAAGAATCGGGTTAAACGTCGATATTCTCTGCCTGAAGGGCATTGGATTCGATGAATTCACGTCGGGGTTCCACTTCATCCCCCATTAAGGTGGTAAATACCTGGTCAGCCTGAATCGCATCAGAAATTGTCACTTGCAAGAGTCGTCGTGCTTCGGCATTCATCGTCGTTTCCCATAGCTGCTCCGGGTTCATTTCACCCAGACCTTTGTAACGTTGAATGCTTTGGCCGCGTTTTGCCTCAGCGAGTAGCCAATCCATGGCATCTTTGAAGTGTGAAACCGCTTCTTGTTTTTCGCCGCGTTGAATATAAGCCGTATCGCTCAGTAGCCCTTTCAGTTCGGTGGCCACCTTCGCAATCTGTTCATATTCCGCCGCGGCAAAGAAGTCCTCGTCATATATCTGCGAACTCAGTGTGCCGTGCTCACGTTGTTGCAGTCTCAATTGAAATTTCGTTTCGCCTTGTAAAGCCGGTTCAACTTGCAGTTGGTATTCGACTTTCTGGTTCTCGCCGATGGCTTTCAAGCGCGGCAAGGCTTCGGCTACCCATTTTTCACAGGCGGCATGGTCGTTCAGCATGGCGACATTGACCGACTCCAGATCCAGCATCAATTCCAGGAAGGTTTTGCTGAAACGTCTGGCTAAACGGTCGATGATACGATTGGTCTGCAGGAAGCTTTTCGCCAGGTTTTCCAGCGCCAGTCCTTGAATCCCCGGAGCGTCTTTCGCGGTGTACAGCGCCGCACCGTCTAATGCCGATTGCAGCAGGTAGTTTTCCAGTTCCGCATCGTCTTTCAAGTAGGCTTCCTGTTTGCCTTTCTTGACTTTGTAGAGGGGCGGCTGGGCGATGTAAATGTAACCGCGCTCCACCAACTCCGGCATTTGACGATAGAAAAACGTCAACAGCAGGGTGCGGATGTGGGAACCATCGACGTCGGCATCCGTCATGATGATGATGCGATGGTAGCGGAGTTTGTCCGGGTTATAGTCTTCATGACCGATCCCGCAGCCCAAAGCGGTAATCAAGGTGCCGACCTCAGCGGAGGCCAGCATCTTGTCGAAACGGGCCTTTTCAACGTTGAGGATTTTCCCTTTCAACGGCAAAATGGCTTGGGTGCGTCGATCGCGCCCTTGCTTGGCGGAACCGCCGGCGGAGTCACCCTCCACCAGATACAGTTCCGACTTCGCTGGGTCTTTTTCCTGACAGTCGGCCAGTTTGCCTGGCAGACCGGCGATGTCCAAAGCGCCTTTACGGCGAGTCATTTCACGGGCTTTACGCGCCGCTTCACGGGCGCGGGCCGCGTCGACGATTTTGGCGAAAACCGACTGGGCGTCTTTCGGGTTTTCCAACAGGTATTCGGCCAGCTTCTCATTCATGGCGGTTTCCACCGCGGACTTCACTTCGGAAGACACCAACTTATCTTTGGTTTGAGATGAGAATTTCGGATCGGGCACTTTGACCGAAATCACCGCGGCCAGGCCTTCACGGGCATCGTCACCGGAAACGTTCATCTTGTATTTCTTGGTCAAGCCTTCTTTCTCGGCATATTGGTTCAATGTCCGAGTCAAAGCGGCACGGAAACCGGATAAGTGCGTCCCGCCGTCGCGTTGCGGAATGTTGTTGGTAAAGCAGTAAATGGCTTCCTGATAGGCTTCGGACCACTGCATCGCCACTTCCACCGTGATGTCGTCTTTGACGGTGGAGAAATAGAACACTCTTTCGTTGATCGGCGTTTTGTTGGTGTTGATGTAGTCGACAAACGCCTGGATGCCGCCGTCGAATTGGAAGGTTTCATGGCGGTCATCACGTTTGTCGATCAATTCGATGTGAACGCCGGAGTTCAGGAACGACAGCTCGCGCAAACGTTTTAACAGGTAATCGAAGCTGAATTCGGTTTGAGTGAAGGTTTCTTTGCTTGGCAGGAAGCGGATTTCGGTACCGGTCTCGCTGGTATCTTCCACCGCTTCAAGCGGTGCGTCCGGCACCCCGTGGCGATAGGTCTGTTTCCAAACATGGCCTTCGCGTTTGATGGTCAAATGCAATTCTTCGGACAAGGCGTTGACCACGGAGACCCCAACCCCGTGCAGACCACCGGAAACCTTATAGGAGTTGTCGTCGAATTTACCCCCGGCGTGAAGCACGGTCATAATGACTTCGGCCGCTGAAACACCTTCTTCTTCGTGCAAGCCGACCGGAATCCCTCGTCCGTTATCGGATACGGAGACCGAGCCGTCGGTGTGGATGGTGACGATGACCTTGTCACAGTGTCCGGCCAAGGCCTCATCGATCCCATTGTCGACCACCTCGAACACCATGTGGTGCAAACCGGTTCCATCGTCTGTATCGCCGATGTACATCCCCGGACGCTTACGAACCGCATCCAGTCCTTTCAGGACTTTGATCGAGGAAGAATCGTATTCTGCTGGTTGAATCGGATTTTCAGCTTCTTGAGTCATAAATGAGTATCTTCACATTGTTGTTTTTATGGGGTTAAGGTGCAAAATTAGCCAAGCAATTTTACCACAAATTGTGTTTTTTTGTAGCGCTTAAGAGAGGCGGCCGTTTTGCGATTTAAGTGGTTGATTTATTAGATAAATAAAAAGGCTGAAAAAAACGACTTTCGGCAACGGATTGAGTTGGGATATTCAGCGGAGTGAAAAGTGAAAAACGCCCAGGCCTGGGCGTTTTGGCCTAACGGGTTTCATGTGAAACATGCCCGTGGGTTTAAAACTTAACGACAGGGTTTGGCGTCGGCTTTGTCGAACATTTTCTTGAAGGCGGCGCGACGCTTGGCGGCTTGCACGTAATCTTCCGGTTGCGCTTGAATCAGGTAAATGGCATTGCCTTTAGCGCGATCCGCTTGGGTAAATTGAGGTGTTTGCGGGTCGTCCACCACCACCGGGCTGACAACGGCGATTTTCAAAGCCGGATCCAGATGTTTCAGCGCCGAGGCGGTGCCGAGAAACTCGTCGCTGTGGAAGGCGCCGTTCAAATGGATGACCTGGGCACCGGGATTATGCTGCAAGGCGTTGAAAATCGATTCCGCCATGGTGTTGTCGCGCACCAACTGCGCCAGATAGGCCGGATTATGTTCCGGGTCGGCAGTCGATTGATCGGATTGTCCATGGCGGGATTTTGCCAGAAACGCCGCGAATTTGTCCGCATAGGCCGGGTCGCTGTAAAAGGCTTGTTGGGCAATTTGCTGGCGTTCCGCCTCGGTCAACTTGGCGAGATAGGCCTGGCCTTGTCGTCCCACGCAACGGACGGTTTGGGCTGGCGCATTGGCGGCGATAACCGGCAGGAAATACTGTTTGGCGAATTCGATAATCGGCCGATAACTGCCGGCGTAATTCGACCAGGCTGGGGCTTCTTCAATCAAGGTTTTTTCACCGATTTCGCCGTCCAGATAACGGTTTAATATGGTTTGTTGGTCGCGATTGAACTGTTCCAGCGACACCACCTGATTCGAGCGTTGCTGATACAGCTTCGCTTGCAATTGGGCTTCAAGCAGATGCGAGGCCTGATTGCCGTGGAATTCGCCGATAAAGACCACATCCACGTCTTTTAGAGATTCCACCAAAGCCTGAAGCGAAATGGGCTGACCGCGGGCGCTGTCGATGAGTTGATAGTCATACAGCGTTGTCAGCGGCGGCAGGGTGGTGTCTGGCTCGGATGACGGTTTGGGCGCCGACGTTGAGCAAGCGCTCAACAACAGCGCGCCGGTGAGGACGAAAAGGGAATAGACGTTTGAGCGAAAGCTCATTGAAACCCTATTTCGGCGTAAAGGTGAATTTTTGCCCGGCCAGCGACGCTTCGTACATCAACCCGCCTTTGGCGATAATGAAGGTCGCCATGCCGCGATAATAGTCGGCGGAGGTGCGAGCATTGTTTTGCCCGCCGCTGACAGAAGCGCCGGTGCCTTTGGTGCCGGCTTCGGCCGATGCACCGGCGGTGATGGCCACCACCGCGGCTTGCGCGCTGAATTCAAAGTTGCCGCTGGTGAATTCGTCATAGGCACGTTGGTCTTCAAAGAAGATGATTTGGCTGTAAGCTTGACCGCCCAGCTGAAAGCCGACGGAAGCCTGCGCCATGCTGGTGGTGCCCATGTATTTGTGGTGTTTGTACACACGCCCTTCGCCGTAAGCACCGCCGACGATAAAGCCGCCTTTACCGATGGTCGGGAAAACGGCATAGCCATAGGCGCTTTTGAAATAGGGTTGCGGCGCTTCGGCTTCGCGGAACATATTGACGGTTTCGCGGTATTCATCTGCCCAGGCCTGGGCAGAAACGCCCAATGCGCTTAATAAAAACACGAATGGAATTAGAAAATGACGCATGATGGTATCCTTTCAACGATGAAATCGTTTCTTATTCAGTTATGGGTATTATCCGAATCCCGATGACGAAACACAACTGGAAAGTCTGAAAACCTTATGGAGATAGGGTGGTGACAGGGAACGAGACAGGAGAGATGGGTAAAAACGCCCAGGCCTGGGCGTTTTCAGAGAACTTAAATCAATCCCCGCGCATGGCAAGGAATGACTTCATAGCGCAGTTTGACCCTGGGAACCGCTTCTTTCAAGTGTTGCAAAACACTCGGGTAATCGGCCAGGGTGGTTTGGATGTCCAACACCATTTTCACCTGATAACCGGAGACCTTTTCATGGGTGTTCTGCAAGGTTTGCTGCTGGTGATAGGATTTCACCTCATACAGATGAAACGGCACCGCCGGATTATAGGTCAATAATTGATCCGTCAAATCATGGTGCCATTTGCGGTCGATGATCAATTGCAGACGAACCGCGTCCTGTGCATGAGTCGAGTGAGTCATGGCGTTCATTCCGTCACCTCCTTGGCCGGTTTCATATCAAGCGACCCCAAGCCGAATCGGCGATAGATGATCGGCAGAATCATCAGGGTCAACAGGGTGGATGTCATCAGGCCGCCGATGACCACGATGGCCAAGGGGCGCTGAATTTCCGAGCCGGGGCCGGTGGCGAGGACCAGCGGTACCAACCCCAGCGCGGCGATGGAGGCGGTCATCAGAACCGGGCGCAGTCGTCGCAAGGCACCTTCCACCACCGCCTCGGAGATGGCCAAACCGTTGGCAATCAATTGGTTGAAATAACTGATCATCACCACGCCGTTCAAGACCGCGATGCCGAGCAGGGCGATGAAACCGACCGAGGCCGGGACCGACAAATACTCGCCGGTGATCCACAGTGCCAGGATGCCGCCGATCAGAGCGAACGGAATATTGACCAACACCATCAAGGCTTGTGTCATCGACTGGAAGGTACTGAACAGAATAATGAAAATCAGCACCAGTGCGATGGGCACCACCACGCCGAGTTTGGCGGCGGCGCGTTGCTGGTTCTCGAACTGACCGCCCCACTCGAAGTAATAGCCGGCCGGCACGTTCATGGCCGCCGCTTCCAGTTTGGCGTCTTCCACAAAACTGACCAGATCGCGTCCCGAGACGTTGGCGATGACGGTGGCGTAGCGTTTGCCTTGCTCACGACTCACCGAGACCGGCCCGGAGATTTCTTCCGCGTCGACCAACTGATTCAACAGCACGGTGCGCCCGTCGGCCAGACTGATGGGTTGTTGCAGCATTTCGATTTTGGATTGCTTGGTGGTTTCGGGGCCGCGGATAATGAGCGGCGTTTGACGAATGCCTTCGTAAATGATGCCCACCGGTAACCCTTCCACCTGAGTGCGCAGCAATTCTTCGACATCGGCGACGGTCAGGCCTAAACGCCCGGCCATCAGACGATTCACCTTCAATTGCAGGTAACGCGACCCTTCATTACGCGGGGTGTAAACGTCCACCGCACCCGGTAAAGTCTTGACGCGCTCCACCAGCGTATCGGCCAGTTGGTTCAGGGTGCCCTGCGATTCGCCGAAAATCTTGATGGCGATGTCGCCACGCGCACCGGTCAGCATTTCGTCCACCCGCATTTGAATCGGTTGGGTAAAGGCGAAATTAATGCCCGGGAATTGCTGTTCCATCACCGTACGAATCGCGTCGATCAGTTCTTCTTTGGTGTCCATGCGCCACTCGTCTTTCGGTTTCAGGACCATAAAGGTGTCGGTGTCGTTCAAACTCATCGGGTCTAAGCCCAGTTCATCCGAGCCGACGCGCGCGACGATGCGGGTGATTTCCGGGACTTCGGCCATCAGTTTTTTCTGGATGCGTAAATCCATACGCACCGTTTCTTTCAGGCCAATCGACGGGATTTTTTCGACTTGCAGAATGATGTTGCCTTCGTCCATTTGCGGCATGAAGGTTTTCCCGACCTGAGTATAGACAAAGCCAGCGAACGCCAAGGCACCGACGGCCAAACCGATAACCAGCTTGTCGTGGGCCAGACTCCACATCAACGCCGGGCGATAGACGCCGGTCAGTTTGCGAATCAACCAAGGCTCTTGATGGGACGGTTTGCCCAAAATGAATGAAGCCAGAGTCGGAATCACCGTCAGGGAAAGCAGCAAGGAACTGCCGAGTGCGAAGATGATGGTCAACGCCACCGGCACGAACAGTTTGCCTTCCAAGCCTTCCAGTGTCAGCAATGGCAGGAAGACGGTCATGATGATCAGAATCCCCGACACCACCGGCACCATCACTTCCTGCAAGGCGCGGTAAATCAGATGCAGTTTCGGCAAACCGGCGCGGTCTTTTTCCTGAGTGGTGACGATGTTTTCCACCACCACCACGGCGGCATCGACCAGCATCCCCACCGCGATGGCCAAGCCGCCCAACGACATAAGGTTGGCCGACAGGCCGTACAGGTTCATCAGAATAAACGTCATCAATGCCGACAGCGGTAGAATCAACGCGACGGTGACGGCGGCGCGGATATTGCCCAGGAACAACAGCAACACCAGCACCACCAGAATCACCGCTTCCACCAAGGCTTTGGAAACGGTGTAAATCGCACGATCCACCAAAGCGCTTCGGCTGTAGAACGGATTGATGCTGATGCCTTGCGGCAGGGCGGGTTTCAGTTCTTCAAGCCGATCCGTTACGCCCTGAATGACGTCCTTGGCGTTGGCACCGCGCAGAGCGATGACCAAGCCTTGAACCGCTTCACTTTCACCATTGGTGGTGACGGCCCCGTTACGATACAGGGAATCGATTTTGACATCGGCAAGGTCTTTGACCGTGACCGAGACCTCGTTCTGATAGGAAACCACGATGTTTTCGATGTCTTCGACCGAGGTCAAGTTGCCTTCGGTCCGCACCAACAGCACTTCTTCCCCTTGGTTCAGACGACCGGCCCCGTCGTTCTGGTTATTTTGACGCACGGCGTCGGCCAGCTCGGAAAGTGTGATTTCATAGGCTTGCAGTTTTTCAAAGTTGGGTTGCACGCTGAACACTTTGACGAAACCGCCCAGCGAGTTGACGTCCGCCACGCCCGGCACCGAACGCAGTGCGGGACGAATTACCCAATCCAGCAAACCACGTTTTTCCTGGTTGTTGAGAGTGTCACCGTCGATGGTGAACATGAAGACGTCACTTAACGGAGTCGACAAGGGAGAAATCCCGCCCGACACGCCGGCGGGTAAATCGACATTGCCGAGTCGTTCCGCGACCTGTTGGCGGGCCCAGTAGACATCGGTGCCTTCTTCGAAGTCCAGTGTGATGTCGGCAATGGCGTATTTCGCCAGCGAGCGCAGGCTGGTTTGGTTCGGAATGCCGAGCAATTCCATTTCCAGCGGTGCGATGATGCGTTGCTCCACTTCATTGGGGGTCATGCCCGGCGCTTTCAAAATGATTTTCACCTGTACCGGCGAGACGTCCGGGAAGGCGTCGATGGGCGTTTTCTGGAACGCCATCCAGCCGCCGGAGACGATGCCGAAAATCAGCAACACCACCAGCATGCGCTGAGTGAGGAAAAATTGAACGATGCGATTCATTTATTCGCCTCCTTCGGCCGTTTCCAGAAGCCCTTTGACGGCCGCGGTGCTTTCAATCAAGAGTTCGGCATTGGCCGGCAAAGGTGCGGCGGTGGTGAAATACAAGCGATCACCGGTGATGTTTTTCACCTCAATCGGCAGCACTTGAATGCGGGTGCCTTGGTGCAGGTAAACCACGTCCTGGCCGTCGTAACGGCTGATGGCACCGCGCGGGATGACGTACAGCGGCGTATTCGGCTCGGCTTCAAACAGGAAGCTTAAAGTCACCAACTGGCCGGGACGCAACTGATGGTTTTCATTCGTGAACTCGATGTGGACGTTCATGGTTTGCGTCATCGGGTCGCTGAAATTGGGGATGTATTCGATTTCACCCACCAAGTCCAAAGAGACCAGTTGTGCTTTCTGCTTAAGCGAAAGTTGGTTGGCGGCTTGAAGCGGCACGCGTGACTCCACCACGATCGGTTCGATTTGGCCGATGGAGATAATCGCTTGATTGGTGGTCAGGCGTTGCCCCACTCGGATTTGCAAATCGAACAGTTCGCCATCCACCGGCGCGGTGATTTGCACCACGGCGGGCTGCAATTTATGGCTTTTTTCCAAGGCGTCGATGGCGTTTGGCGCCATGCCAAGTAAAGCCAAATCTTGACGTTGCTGGCGTTGAATCTGCCGGATTTTTTTCAGGTCCGCTTCCGCCAACTGGTATTTCTTGGCGGAGACCACGCCGGTCTTCATCAGCTTGGCGGCTCGGTTCAGTTCCGACTGCGCCGCTTGCAGGTCCGACAGGGTGTTGAGGTAGTTTTTCTGGGCGTTCAACAACTCCGGGCTTTGCAATTCGGCAATGACCTCCCCGGTCTGAATCGGGCCGTGGATGTGAATGATTTTGGTCACCAGGCCGGACAAAGGAGCCGTCACCAAAAACGTCTGGTTGGGTGGAATGATGGCTTCACCCGGGTAAGTCACGCCCGGATAGGCACTGACCTGTTCGACCACGGCGGATTGAAAACCGAGCGAGGCTTGTTTCTCGGCACTGACCTCGATGGACGCGGCCGAGGCGGTTTGCCAGAACAGCACGGCGCCGAGTGAAACGGCTCCGAGGCTCAGGGTACGAAAAGCGGATGTCAGGGATTGGATGGATGGCTTCATTTCAGGCGAACTCCCAAGGCTTGATTCAGGTTGGCGATGGCTTCCAGGCGGTTCAGCCGGGCCAGTTTAAAATTCAATTTGTCTTCAAAATACTGTTGCTTCATCTGCAAGAGGTTCTGGATGGAGGTTTCCCCTTCTTGATAGGCCGTTTGCGCCAAGCGCATGGCTTCTTCCGCTAAGGCATTTTGCTCGGCGGCCAGTGTTTCGTTTTTTTGTGCGGCTTGCAGGCTTTGGCGTGCCTGGAATTGATCCATTTCCAGCTGCTGCTTCACGCGGGCCAGCGCCATTTGGCTTTGTGAAAGCTGCTGGCGTTGTTCGGCAATGCGCGTCGGAGCCATTGGATTACTACCGATGGGAATGCGAATTTCGGCGATGAGAATATTGTTGTCGGCGGTTTGGTCGTCGCGTTCATTTTTCGCCGCCAAATACAAATTCGGGTTGCTGTGGCGGCTGGCTTCAACCAAATCCAGGCGCGCTTGTTCGGTTTTCTGACGAGCGGCCAGGGATTGCACGTCCGGATGGCTGTCGAGCTCCGGTGCAGACGCCACCAAGGTTTCTGCCAAAGGCGAGGGCAACTCGGTTTGTTGTGTCCAGAATTGGTAATGCTGCAGCGCGACGTCATAATCGGCCTGTAATTGCGTCAGGCGTTTTTCCGCGTCATAAAGGGATTTCTGCGCCAGCAGCAAATCGAATTTCGGGCTTTCGCCGGCGTCGACTTTTTGTTGCACCAAATCCACCAGGGCCTGGGTTTGTTGCAGGTTTTTGCGACCGAACTTCAGGCGCATGGCGGCTTTTTTGGCTTGCCACACCACTTGACGGAGTTGCTTGGAAGCCATCAACGCCAATTGCGCCTGCCCGGCTTGGGTTTGCTGTTGGTAGCCGTCGCCGATGGCTGACTGATGACCGGACTGACCGGGCCACCAAATCGGGAAGGTGGCGCCGCCTTCCCAGGAACGGAAGCCCTGGTCGCCGGTCAAACCGTCGTTTTCGTGCTTCAAGTTCAGTTCGACTTCTCCGGGAATCCAGCTGTCCGCGGCCTGACGATTGGCGTTCGACAAGGCTTGATAGTCGCTCAGTTGTTGTGTTTCCGGCAATTTGGCCATGACGTTGGGCAGCAATTCGCCATACGTCACCGCCCAGCCGAAAGAGGAGTAGGCACTCAGCCCCACCAGTAACCAAAACGCTTTCATAGTTCACCCTATGGTTGATTGAATGACGCTATCTTAGAAAAGGAAACTGAATTGAAGCTGAAAAAACGAAAAAAGTTCAAAAAAGCCAACGGCCCGGTGAAGAAGGGCTTAATCACGATAATCGCCAGGCCTGGTGATTTTGACGATTCAATCGGGGGTTACTTAAGAGGTTACTTAATGACTGGAAAAATGCATGTGATCGTCGTTGCCCCATTTTTTCAAAGCGGCTTCGGCGGCGTCGATGGCGTTGTCCGGTAGCGCCAGAAAGGTGCGGGCGTGTTCGAAACTCTGTTGCAGCTCTTCGGTCATGTAATGGTCCGAAAAGGTTTTGAACACCAGGTAGTTGGCGACCTGAATGAGGGCGACCATTTTGGCGACGTTCGGCGCATAGGCTTGTACGCTTTCCAGTTCGTTCTGGTGATGCAGCAGCAAGGATTTGCTGAGCAAATCGCTGAGGTGCCAGCGCCGGGCAATGACGCTGCCGACAAAGGTATGCGCCGTTTGATAATGTTCGAATTCGGCCTGGTAGCCGCTGAAAGGTTCGTTGAGCTGGGCGTTCAGGTAGGTTTCGGCATAATGGTCGAAGTCATGACGCATGATGAAGATGGCGCCGATGTCCTGCATAAAAGCAACTAAATAGGCTTCGGTGCGGTCGATTTCATTCACCCAATAAGACAGTTCTGCCGCGGCCAGGCCGGAGCGCATGCTGTGGAGAATGATTTTGCGGTCTTGGTCGCTGGTAGGCAGCTGCTTTTTGAGGTAGGTGCTGAGAAACAGGTGTTGGATTTCCTGCAAGCCCAGCAGGTTGACCGCCGCCAGAGGTTCGAGAATAAGATCGTCCTGCGGCCGGTTCAGAACCTTGTTGGTCAGGCTGAGGAAATCGCCGAGCAGTTCCGGGTGTTTGGAAATCAAATGGGCGATGTCGCTGGCATTGGGTTGCTCGGCGCCCATGAGTTCTTCGAGCTGGTAGATTTCCGGCGGCACCGTTTCCACTTTGATTTGCTGGATGAGTTGGGTGGCCTGATCCATCCCGAGCTTCATTTCGATTTTCATGTCGCTTCTCCTCAACACCTGGCATCATCATAGCCGAAGCCGATGGTCTGTCAAAGCAAAATTGCCAACCGCCGCCCGGAAGCGGCTCTAAAAGGTCAAAGTGACTTTCAAGCCGCCGTGCTTGGACGTATCGAACTGTGTCGTAATGTTATAAGCCTCGGCAATCTGTTTGACGATGGACAGCCCAATGCCGTGACCGTCCACCGATTCGTCCAAGCGGTGACCGCGGGTTTGGATGGCGTCGAGTTGTTCGGTGGGCACGCCGTCGCCATTGTCTTCGATAATGACGGTCGGTTGCATGTCGGAGTGAATGTCGATAAAGACTTCGCCGTGACCGAACTTGGCGGCGTTATCGAGCAAATTGCCCAGCAGTTCGAAGCCGTCTTCCTTCTCCATCGGTAAATGTGCGTCGGGTGTGTCCGCCCCCTTGAGTTGGAAGCGGGTTTGCGGGTACAGCTGCTGTAAGGAGTCCATCAAATCCGGTAGATGCTCGGACAGCGAAAAGGGTTGGACCGAGAGGGTGTCCGAGGCAAGGCGGGCTTTTTGCAGTTCGCTCTCGATTCGGGCGTGGATTTTCTGTGCCTGATCTTTCAAGGTGGCTTTCAGTTCGGCGTGCGGCGTCAGCGCCGGGTCTTCCAATAACTGGTAAATGAGGTTCAGCGGCGTTTTCAGGCTGTGCGCCAGATTGGCATTGGACTGTCGCGATTTCTGCAATTGGGTGCTGGCGCTGAGAATGGCCTGATTGAGGCTGTTGATCAGTTCGCTGACTTCCGAGGGATAATCGGCCGGGTCCAATTGTGTCGCTTCACCTTTTTGCAGATTGGCGAGAGCCACCTGAATCGGTTCCAGACGTTTGAAGCCTTTGCGCAGTAAATGTCGTTGACTCAAATACAGTAAAGCCAATGTAATCAAAGCAAACAGGCCGACCATAATGTCGAAGACTTTTAAAGTGCGCTGAATGGGGCTGTGGTCTTCGGCGACGTACAGGATCATCGGTTGACCTTGGTAGTCGCCGACGAACCGCCGGACCAGAAGGGTGCTTTCCGCGGGCCCCTTGGTTTCATAATGGCTGATGGCGTACGGGCTTTTTTTGAGGTACAGCGGGTAATCGGTCAAAGAGAGCGATTTGAGTAAATGGTCGCCGAGCTGGATGACAAAGTAGTGTCCGGAGTCGGGTTGCGCGTAAATCGGGTTGATGGCGTCGTAATCGACTGCCGGCATCTGGTTGCCTTGACCGCTGCGGTTGAGGTGTTTTTCAATCGACAAGGTGTCGTGTTCCAAGCGCGTCAGGATGTAATCTTCGGTCAAGTGGTGAATGGTGAACACCGACAGCCACCAGAAAATCAGGAAAATCAGCAGGATGCTGGCGGCCAGCGACAGGTTGAGTTGTTTTTCGATGGATTTCATGTCGCGTCTCCCTGGCCGACAAAACGATACCCCTGGCCGCGCAGGGTCTCAATGGCTTCTTTGCCGAGGTATTGACGCAGTTTGCGAATGTAGACTTCAATGACATTGCTTTCGCGTTCGTGATTGTGGTCGCCGAGGCGTTGCATCAACTGGTCTTTGGAAAACACCCGGTAAGGTTGGTTGAAAAAAGTTTTCAACAGGGCGAACTCGGTTTTGGTCAGGGCGAAGGTGCCGTGCTCGGTTTTTAGTTCACGTCGGTTTAAGTCCAATTCAAAGCCGTTGACCTTGAGCTTATCGTCACGTGTTTGCGCCGGGCGTTTCAGGAGCACTTCGATGCGTGCCAGCAATTCTTCGAAATGGAAAGGTTTGCCGAGATAATCGTCGGCGCCCTTTTTCAATCCTTCCACGCGCTCTTGCCAAGTGTTGCGGGCGGTCAAAATCAGCACCGGTGTCGGGTTATGGGCGTCGCGCAGGGTTTCGAGTATCGCCAGCCCCGACTTTTTCGGCAACCCCAAGTCGAGAATAATGAGGTCGTAGTCGTATTCCTCCAGCAGATAGGCCCCTTCCTCTCCATCCAGTGCGGCGTCCACAATGTAACCCGCTTGGCTGAGGTTGGTTTTGAGGCGGTCGACCAACAGGACTTCATCTTCAACGAGCAGTAGTTTTTCCATAATATCCGTCACGGTGTTTCGCGTGTTTTCAGGGTGATGCCGACAAGGCAAATTTATAAAGTGCTTTTTTATTCTAAAGCTTTTTGAGGTGTTATGGCGAAGGATGTCTGACGGGACTCTGAAGAATAAAAATCGCCAGGCCTGGTGAATTTACGTTCTGGTTTCGGCGGAGATGCCGCCGTTGTCGATGTGCCAGCGGCGGGCGGTTTCCGGATTGAGGATGGGAATCAGGTCGTCGGCGGTGCTGGTGAGGATGTGCTGAATGTGCAGTAAGTCGAGCAGCTTTAACAGAGTTTCACGGTGCTTGGCGTCCAGTTCGGCCGGAAGGTCGTCGATGAGCATAATGACCGGCTTGCCGCTGTGTTTTTCGTACAGGCTGGCTTGCGCCAACAACAGGGCGCAGACAAACAGTTTTTGTTGGCCGCGGGATAAGGTCATCATTGCGTCCTGTCCGTCAAAGCGGAATTTGATGTCGGCACGATGGCTGCCGTATTGGGTGTGGCCCTGCAGGGCATCTTTTGGATAGTGTTCGTCCAGCAATTGGGTGTAACTGTCGGCGCTTTTCGGCCAACCGGGTTGATAATGGCAGGCCGGCTGGACGCTGATTTCCGGCATCAGCGCTTGGCAGAATTCCACCAGATAAGGCGTCAGATCGGTGATGTAGGCCGCGCGGATGCGGTCGATTCGCTCGGCGGTGTCGATGAGTTGTTGGTCCCACAAACGGGCCTGATTGGCCGGCAGTTTCCGTTTCAAGGCGTGGTTGCGTTGTTTCAGAGCTCGACGGTAGGTGCGCCAAAGGTGGATGAAATCGGCGTCATGGTGAAAACAGCCCCAGTCCATGAATTGGCGTCGGGCTTTCGGCCCTTCTTCCAAAAGACGGTGGCTTTCGGGGGTGAGGAGTTGCACCGGTAGTTTGGCGGCCATTTCCGCCTGGTTGCGCAGGGTTTCGCCGTCGACTTTCAGGGTTACTTTATCGGCGGCACGCGACAGGCCGATTTTATGGGCGCGCTCGCCGTCGGAAACTTCGCAAAACAGCACGGTTTCCGTTTGGCCTCGTTGGATAAGGTGTTCCGGTTTGGCGGTGCGGAAAGAGCGCCCGGAGGCCAGCACCCAGATGGCTTCGATCAAGGCGGTTTTCCCGGCGGCGTTGTCACCGACAATCACATTCAGACCGTCACCGAAGGCCAGGCAGGCCTGGTCGATATTGCGGAAATGACGAAGTTGTAATTGCTGGATTTTCGACACGACTCACGCTCGTGAAAAAGGGGGCTGGAACAAGATAAGACTGAGCGATTGTCCGGCGCCGGGAGGCGACGCCGGTCGGAAGACTAGAGACGCATCGGCATGATGACGTGCTGGCAATGGCAGGTTTCGTTTTGGGTGTCGACCATGCAACTGCTGTTGGCGTCTTTCATGTACAGGGTGACGGCTTCTTCGTGCATCGAATTCAGTACGTCCAACAGATAGTTGACGTTGAAGCCGATTTCCATTTCCGTACCGTTATAGTCAATCGCCATGTCTTCGTGGGATTCGTCCTGATCGGAGTTTTGCGCGTGTACCGCCAACAGGTTTTGCGTCAAGGCCAGGCGGATGCCTTTGAACTTGTCGTTCGACAGGATGGCGGCACGCTGTAACAGGCTGCGCAACAGTTCGCGGTCGGTTTGCACCAGTTGGTCGTTGTGTTGCGGCAAGACGCGTTTGAAGTCCGGGAAGCGACCGTCCACCAGTTTACAGGTGAACACGGTTTCTTCGAATTGGACGGTCAGGTAGTTTTTCGCCAGTGCGAAGGCAATCAGGTTATCGTCGTCGCCAATCAGTTTTTGCAATTCCAGCACGCCTTTACGCGGCAAAATCGCTTGGGTGGCGGTCAGCCCTTCGGTTTCCAATAAGGTGGAGCAGGTCGACAAGCGGTGGCCGTCGGTGGCGACGACGCGTAAGGTTTGGTTGCTGATGTCGAACAACATGCCGTTCAGGTAAAAACGGACGTCCTGGCTGGCCATGGCGAAAGCGGTATTGTGAATCAGTTGTTTCAATTGGTTCTGCGCCATGGAGAAGGACAATTCGGTTTGCGTCAAATCGATGGTTGGGAAATCGTCCGCTGGTAAGGTCGAGAGCTTGAAGCGGGAACGGCCGGCCGACAATTGGCAGCGCATTTCTTCAAACTCCAGCAAGATGGTCAGGCCGTCCGGTAGTGAGCGGACGATGCTGATGAGTTTCACCGCCGGCAGGGTGACGCTGAAATCGCCGTCGCTGCTTTCCAGCTCGGTCGTGGCACGGGTTTCGATTTCCAGATCCGATGCGGTCACGGTCAAGGTATTCTGGTTCACTTGAAACAGGATGTTGGCCAGAATCGGCATCGTTTGACGTTTTTCGACCACGCCGCCGACCGTTTGAAGAACTTTTAAAAGATTCTCGCGGGAAAGACTGATTTTCATCTCAATACCTTTGCAATATGAAGTTTGACGTTGGGTCTAATTATGCCAATATTTCCGACATTTATGTATAGAAACCCAAGAAAAATTTTAAATATTTTTACCAATGTTTTGACGGCGTTCGGCCGACCGAGTGTTCCGGTCTGTGAACGGCCTCAGTTCGTAATAATCCGAACCAGGCTGTTGAAGTCCTCTTCCACGCGGTGGTCGGTTTCTTTCAGTTCGTTGATTTTGCGCACCGCGTGCAACACGGTGGTGTGATCACGTCCACCGAACGCATCGCCGATTTCCGGCAGGCTGTGGCTGGTCAGCTCTTTAGAAATCGCCATCGCCACTTGACGCGGACGGGCGATGTTACGGGTGCGGCGTTTCGACAATAAATCGGCGACGCGAATTTTGTAATAGTCGGCTACGGTTTTCTGGATGTTTTCCAGGGTAATCATTTTTTGCTGCAGCGCCAACAAGTCTTTCAAGGCTTCTTTCGCCAGATCGACGGTCACCATCTGCTGGGTGAATTGCGCAAAGGCGCCGACCCGTTTCAAAGCGCCTTCCAAATCACGGACGTTGCCGCGCAAGCGCTTGGCGATGAAAAACGCCACTTCGTCCGGCAACAAGAAACCGAATTCGGCCGCTTTTTTCATGAGGATGGCGACGCGCATTTCGAACTCCGGCGGTTCGACGGCGATGGTCAAGCCCCAGCCGAAGCGGGATTTCAAGCGGTCTTCCAAACCGTCCACTTCCTTCGGAAAACGGTCACTGGTGAGGATGACCTGCTTATTGCCTTCCAACAGGGTGTTGAAGGTATGAAAAAACTCTTCCTGCGACTGTTCCTTTTTGGCGAAGAACTGGATGTCATCGATCAATAGGGCGTCGAGCGAACGGTAAAAGCGTTTGAATTCGTCGATTTTATTGTGGCGCAAGGCATTGACCATGTCGGCCACGAAACGCTCGGAGTGCAGATATACCACGCGGGAGTCGGGGTTGCGGCGAATCAATTCATTACCGATGGCGTGCATTAAGTGGGTTTTACCCAGGCCTACGCCGCCGTAAATGAAAAACGGGTTGTAGCTGCCGCCCGGGTTGTCGGCCACTTGGCGTGCGGCCGCGGCGGCCAGCTGGTTGGCTTTACCTTCTACGAAAGTGTCGAAGGTGAAATTGGTGTTGAGGTTGTGCTTGATGGATTTTTTGGTGCCGCTGTCGCCTTGGGTGCTCTTGGCTTGGGCGGCCGGTTCCACGTCTTGCTTGGTTTCCGGGGTTTCGCGCAGGGCCTGTGGAACCGAGCTCACTTCCGGTTCGTCGAAACTGTCGAGGGCGTAATCGCCGACTTCCAGCGTCACTTCCGGTGGATTGACCGGTGCGACCAGGCCGACGGCCTGTTTGATTTCACCGAAGAGTTTTTTATTCACCCAGTCCAGAATGAAGCCGGACGGCGCGACCAGACGAATACGTCGGGCGTCTTCCATGGCTTCCAGCGGGCTGATCCAGGTTTGCATCTGCTGTTCGTTCAGAACAGCTTCCAGTTGTTTTAAGACTTGTGGCCAAAGCGGTGTTGTCAAAACGAGTACCCATCCCCGTTCCGAGGAAAATGGAAAAAGGGGGAGCCTTTCCTCGGACGGATTTTATTCATTATTATGGTTGATTCATTTAAAACGCTCGGAAAACGTTTGTTCATGAAAGTGTGGCCGACCGGTTGGAAACCTTACCGAAACCGGCGGCAAAAGCGCGCCCATTCGGCGGCCAAAAAACTAACGGCGATTATACCTGTGAATAACTTTAAAAAACAGTCGTTGCCTGTGGATAACTTGTTGAGAAAGGGTGTGGATAAATCGGGTTGTAGTGATATTATTTTATTGAAATAATTCAATTTTTTATGGTTTTTAAAATTAAATAAAAAAATTCGAAGTCAGGGCATCTCGACTAACCGACGATGGATTCTGGCAACGCCAAATTTGTCAGATCAAGGCGTGAAGTTGAAGCAATGTTTAGACCTTGCAAAACTTCGCAACGCA